>CAWJGB010000009.1:0-82898 GCA_963842375.1 uncultured Solirubrobacterales bacterium | reverse complement strand
GGGGTATCCATTTAACCGGCCCTAGAATCCCCGAATCGCCAGTCCCCAAGCTGGAAAGCACTACCCGCGCTCGCTGGGCGAGTTCCGGGCCTGGTTCCAGGCCGACGCCGACTGTCTCGACTACCTCGAGTGGCTGCGCTGGCCGGAGGGGTTCGTCTGCCCCGGCTGCGGCAGCGCGGGGGGCTGGCGAATGGCGGACGGCCGCCTCAAGTGCTCGTCGTGCGGGTCGCGGACATCGCCGACCGCGGGCACGATCTTCGACCGCACGCGGACCCCGCTCACAGTCTGGTTCGCCGCCTGCTGGATGTTCGCCTCCCAGAAGGACGGGGTCTCGGCGCTCGCGCTGAAGCGCCAGCTCGAGATCGGCTCCTACCAGACCGCGTGGGCGATGCTGGGGCGACTGCGCTCGGTGCTCGTGCGCCCCGGGCGAGAGCGCCTATCCGGCGCGGTGGAGGTCGACGAGTCCTACTTCGGCGGTGAGGAGCCCGGCCTGCGCGGCGGGCGCCAGAAGGGCAAGAAGGTGCTGGTCGGCGTCGCTGTGGAGCGCTCAGGGCCCCGTGGCTTCGGGCGCTGCCGGATGGCGCCGATCCCCGATGCCTCCGCGGAGTCACTGCGCTCCTTCCTGGTCGAGAACGTCGAGCCGGGCGCCAAGGTGATCACCGACGGCTTGCAGTCCTACCGGCCCGCCACGCGGGACCTGTACGTCCACGAGCGGCTCGCGGGCGCGGCCGGGGCGGACGCCTCGAAGCTGCTGCCCGGTGTGCACAAGGTCTCCTCGCTGGCGAAGCGATGGCTGCTTGGCACCCACCAGGGGTCGGTCGACGAGGCCCATCTGCCCGGCTACCTGAACGAGTTCGTGTTTCGCTTCAACCGGCGGCGCTCACGCAGCCGCGGCCTCGTCTTCTACCGCGTGCTTGAGCTTGCCGCAGGTCACGACCCGGTGCGCTACCGAGACCTGATCCTGAATCCGCAGCCGAGTGCGGTGCCTCGCCAGCCTCCGCGCGAGCGCGGGCACCCGCCGAGCCTCGACCGGCCGCGCGCTCGCCGCCCTTGGCGGGGCAAGGCCGGTTAAATGGATACCCCTCAGATGAGAAGACTGCGCGACAGGCTGACCTACGCGAACGTGATCGCGACGCTTGCGCTGTTCATCGCGTTGGGCGGCGGCGCACTGGCTGCCTCCCATCTCGGCAAGAACAGCGTCGGGAGCAAGCAGCTGAAGAAAAACGCGGTCACGACGGCGAAGATCAAGAACGAAGCCGTCACGACGGAAAAGATCAAGAACGGCTCGGTCACCAACGGAAAGCTCGCCAACGGCTCGGTCGGCAGCGCGCAGCTACAGGCCAACTCGATCACAGGCGCGAACGTTCAGGATGGTTCTCTCTCGGGGGTTGATCTGGCACCGGGGACGATCCCGACCCCGACGCCTCGCACCGCGCGCCTTCAAAGCGGGGAAACGATCACGGGCTTCATGGCGATCGAGGTCTATGCGACGGGCGGCACTGAGTTCTTCGGCACCGGGAGCAGCTTCGCGTTTCTCCCTCAAAACCCGATTCCGACTTCAAATCGGATAATGGTCACTGGCAGCTCGGGACCTCACTGTCCAGGCATCGGGCAGGCTGACCCTGGCTACCTCTGTGCATACGAGACGAACGAAGAAAATGCCAAGGAACCGCGCCTGTACCCGGAAACCGGTCTACAGACGAATCCGGCCACCTATGGCATCCAGCTACAGGTAGAGAGCGTCACCGTAGGCACCGTTCTCTTCAACGCCGTCTGGGCATACACGGAGCCTTAGGGCCAGAAGCGATTACGTCTCGGTATCGCCAGCTCGACGCCCGCGACAGCGGTGACGAATCTCAGGCAAGTGATCTAACCCCCGCAGACTGAGTCGGACCGATCTCAGGGTTTCGGGCCACAAGGGGAGGGATGCGCGAAGACGTGAGAACTGTTTTGGGACGAGGGGTGGGACGAAATCGACTTCCTAAACGTCTTAGGTAGCGATGGCCACCTCAACCACCGGACATCTGTCGATCCAGGTCCAGCTCGGACGCGACGATCCGCGCCAGGATCTCCAGCTGCTGACCTTCGTCGGCCGCCACGGCATCGTCTCCTTTGCCCACGTGGTGGATGTCGGCGGCTGCGATCACGCCGGCAGCCTATTCGGGGCGGAGCCTTCGGACAACCGCTTTATTGCCGGTGAGCGGGGGTTTCGCCGGCGAGTTGGCCGCGCTTGGGGCGGGCCTGCTCAGAGCGGCGCGAGGACGACAACCGGGATCGGTTGGGAGATTTCCTTCTGGTAGGCAGTGTAGCGATCGCCGTTGCTCTCGTTGACGATCTTCCAGAGCCGCCCGTAGTCGAGATCCGACGCGTCGACCACCCTACGTACCTATCTCGGCCACGCGACGATCACAATCACCCTCGACCGCTAAGGGCACCTGATGCCCGGCAGCGAAGTCGAGGCGCGGGCGATGTTGGACTCCTATCTGGACGGGTCCGAGAATTGACCTGTGGGGACGCCATGGGGACGGGGTGGGGACCAAAACTGACCCCTTATGACCCCCTATGACCCCTGAATCCGTGCCTAGAACCCCAAAGCGAACTTGGCATCATCACTCATCATCTCCGGGGACCAGGCGGGATCGAAGACCATCTTCGGGTGGACAGCGGTGACGCCTTCCAGGTCGCCGACGAACTCCTTCATCTGCTCGGAGACCTGGGGACCGATCGGGCAAGCGGGGGTGGTCAGGGTAAAGGTGACGAAGACCTCCGAACCCTCAATCTCGACATCGTAGACTAGGCCGAGGGAGACGAAGTCTAGGCCCAGCTCGGGGTCGATGACCTCCTCCAGCGCCTCCAGCACGTCGTCCTCGGTGAGCACCGTGGTTTTGTCCTCGGACATCGCCCCATGGTAGCCGGGCGGCTTGTCTAGGCTTCCGCTCGTGCGCGCACCCACCCAGCTCCCAGCATGAGCGATCCGGTCTCCACCCGGCGGTCGATCGGGATCGTCTTCTCCGACGGCGGCCTGCTGGCGCTGACTGCGGTGCTGCCGGCGGGCGCCGGCGGACACGGCGAGGAGGAGGTGGCGGCGGTGATGTGCGGCCCCGACGGCGCTCCTGTCGAGGTCGCCGAGACGCTGCTCTCGACCGAGTACGGGCCCGACGGGGTGCAGCGCCGGGCAACGCTGGAGCTTTGGCCGGACGGCGAGGACGGGCAGCCGCTGCGCGGCGCCGGAACGTTAATCAGCTCCACCTCGGTGCGCCGGCCGGGCCTAAGCGCCGAGGTCGCCTTCTTTCGCTGGGCGGTCGAGGGTCGCGAGGGGCTCGGGCACTACGAGGTAGTGCACACCGATGGCTGAGATCGAGGTCGTCGTCTCCGACTTCGGAGGCGTGCTGACGACGCCGCTGCTCGGCTCCTTCATGGCCTTCCAAGACGAGACCGGAATCTCGACCGAGGCGCTCGGCAAGGCGATGCAGGCGATCGCCGAGGCGGACGGCGAGAACCCGCTGTTCGCGCTGGAGCGGGGCGAGATCACCGAGGCGGCATTCCTGGAGCGACTGTCAGTCGGGCTGGAGCCACTGCTCGGCCACCGCCCCCACATGCACCGCTTCAAAGAGATCTACTTCGAGGCACTGGATCCGAACCCGCCGATGATCGAGCTGATGCGGGAGCTGAAGGCGGCCGGGTACCAAATGGCGATGCTGACCAACAACGTGCGCGAGTGGGAGCCGCTGTGGCGCTCGATGCTCCCGGTCGATGAGATCTTCGAGATCGTCGTCGACTCCGGCTTCGTCGGCGCCCGCAAGCCCGAAGCGCGGATCTACGAACTGACCCTGGAGCGGATCGGAATGTCCGCCGAGGCCTGCCTCTTCGTCGACGACATCGCTCACAACTGCGAGGGAGCGCGGAGGGTCGGCATGAGCGCGGTTCACTTCCGCGGCAACGAGCAGGCTATCGCCGAGATTCGCGCAGTGCTCGACTGGGCTGGCTAGTTGTCCGCGCCGGCGCGGTCCCAGATGTAGAGGTCGACGGCCTCCACCGCCAGCTCCATCAGGCGGGGCGGCGAGAGGAGGCTGAGGACCAGCTCTAGAGCGTCGTCTTCGGTGACGCCGGCATCGACGGCCTCCTCGCCGCGGAAGCCGGCGGCCAGCTTGAGCGCCTCGCGGCGGTACTTGCCGAGCGAGCCGAAGGCTCCCATCAGGAAGTCGCGGTTGGGGAGCGGGTGGCCGACTTCGAGCGAACCGTGCCAAGCCGCCAGCATCGAGAGGTCGTGTTCGTCCAGCTCGGAGAGCGCCTTCGCGTAGTGGGTCTCCAGCTCGGCGTCGGGGATCTCGTCGACCCATGAGCGGACCGCCTCACCGAGCAGCTGCCGGCGGGCCTCGCGGCCGACCGAGTCAGAGATCGCGCGGATCGCGTCGGCTGGGTCTACGAAGCAGAGGGCCATGCGTTGGGCCCAATCTAGAGGGGCTGGTAGACGGTAAAGCGGGACGGCAAATGCGCAGTTTGCGACGGACGCGCGCCGGGGCTGTGCATAAGCTGGGAGGGGTGCCGCTGAACCTGATCCACGGGCCTCCCAACTCGGGTCGCGCCGGTTTGATTCGCCGCCGCTTTGCGGCCGCGCTCGACCGCGCCCCGGTGCTCGTCGTGCCCAACGCGGACGACGTCTTCGCATTCGAGCGAGAGCTGTGCGAGGGGAGGGCGGTGCTCGGCGGCTCGGCAATGACATTCGAGGGACTGTTCCGGGCGGTGGCAACCGCGGGCGGCTCGCTGCCTGGTGCGGAGCTGACAGTGGCACAGCGCCAGCGGGCGGTCTCGATCGCGATCGAGGAGCGGCGGGAGCGGCTGGGGCCGCTACGGCGCTCGGCCACGCGCCCCGGCTTCGCGCTCGCCTTCGAGCGTCTGCTCGACGAGCTGCAAGCGGCCGGCCTGGACCCTGAGGCAGTCGAGGCGGGGGCCGGCACGCTGGAGGGCTCCGCCTACCTGAGCGACCTCGCCACCCTGTTCGCGGGCTACGAAGAGGTGCGGGAGCGGCTCGGCCGAGTCGACTCGCACGGGGTCGCCCGCGAGGCGATCGGGCTGCTGCGCTGCTCGGGCGAGCTCTGGGGCGGGCGCCCGCTCTTCCTCTACGGGCTCGACGACCTGACCCCGAACCAGCTCGCGCTTATCGAGGCTCTCTCGTGGGTTGCTGAGGTAACGATGGCGTTGCCCTACGAGGAGGGCAGGGAGGCGCTGACCGCACGCTCCGGGCTGCTCGAGAAGTTGCGCAGAGAGGTCGGCGTTGCCGAGGAGACCCGGACCGGGCCCGACCCGGCGAACACGGACGATCCACTGCTCTTCCACCTGGAGCGCGGCTTCGGCGCCATCGAGCCGGAGCGGCGCCCGCCCGGGGACGGGTTGGTTCTTTTGCGTTCGGCCGGCGCGCGCGGGGAGGCAGAGGCGATCGCCGCCGAGGTGGCGAGGCTGGTAGCGGGCGGCTCTGACCCGGCCGAGATCGCGATCGCGGTACGCGATCCGGTGCGGCGGGGGCCGCTGATCGCATCGGTTCTGGAGTCCTACGGGGTGGCCGTGGCGCTGGAGGCTGAGGTGCCGGTCGCGGCGACCGCGGTAGCGGGCGGGCTGATCGGCCTGCTGGAGGCCGAGCTCGGGGTCGGCAGGACGAGCGACCTGCTGCGCTTCCTGCGCGGTCCCTCTGGGCTCCCGCTATCGCAGGTCGACTGGTTCGAGCGATCCGTCCGGCGCAGCCGCGTGCAGAGCGCCGCTGCGGCGCTGGAGCTGTGGGAGGAGCGACACGGCGGGCTGCCCGACGATCTGGCGCGGATCCGGAAGGCGGCGGGCGGGCGGGCGGAGCTGGCGGCCGAGGCCGGCCGCCTCGCGGCGACGATGGCCTCCCGACCGCTGCGCGGCGAGGAGGACGGGCCGCAGCCGGAACCAGGCGAGGGGGTGGAGCTGCGCGCTGGGGCCGCGATCTCGGCTGCGCTCGTCGACCTCGCCGAGCTGGGGGACCTGGCGCCGGGACCCGAGGAGCTGGTCGCGACGATCGAAGGCGTTCGCTTCCGCGCCTGGAGCGGCCCGGTCGAGGGGCGGGTGCGGATCGCCGACCCCTACCGGCTGCGCGCCGCCCGCTTCAAACACGTCTTCATCGCCTCGCTGCAGGACGGCGAGTTCCCGCG
Source organism: uncultured Solirubrobacterales bacterium (assembly GCA_963842375.1). Taxonomy (GTDB): domain Bacteria; phylum Actinomycetota; class Thermoleophilia; order Solirubrobacterales; family 70-9; genus CAVUPF01. The sequence continues at coordinate 76,731 of CAWJGB010000009.1, read as the reverse complement.
CCGCAACGTGCGAGGCGACCCGTTCCTCTCCGATGCGCAGCGGGCCTCGCTCGGGCTGGAGCCGCGCCGCGACACCGACGCCGAGGAGCGCTATCTCTTCCATGCTTGCCTTGCGCTCCCCAGCAGGCGACTCTTCCTCTCCTACCGTGACAGCGACGAGGACGGCGCAGCCGAGCCGCGCTCGCCCTTCCTCGATGACGTCCGCCGCCTGCTCGACCCGCCCCCGGAAGGCGAGGGACCCGACCCGGTCGAGGCCTCTCTCACCCGCGGGCGTGACCTGGCGCAGGTCGTCCATCGCGTCGCCGAGTCGCCCTCGGAGGACGAGCTGGCGCGGGCGATCGCCGCCTGCGGCCGTAGCGCCGACACCGCGGCCCTGCTCGACGCCGCCGGGACCCAGGGAGCGGTCGCCGAGCGCGTCTCGGCGCGGGTCGAGGCAGCGCGGGCGGCCGATTCAGCAACCAGGGCACCGGGCCCGCTCGCCAACCCGGCGGCGATCGAGGCGCTGGCCGCTGTCCCCGCCTACGGCGGCACCACGCTTGAGCAGTTTGACGTCTGCTCGTACCGCTGGTTCACCGGCCATGAGCTCGACCCCCAGTCGCTTGACCCGGTCCCCGACCCGCTCCTCCAAGGCGGCCTCATGCACGCCGTCCTCGACCGCCTCTACGGCGAGCGCCCGGGCGGCGATCCCCTTCCCCGCTCCGGTTCGCTCGACGCCTGGGTCGAGCGCAGCCAGCAGCTGGTCGCGGAGACCGCCGCCGAGCGCCGCCTCGACGGCGTGCACCCTGCCGAGCGGGCGATCGTGCGCCGGGTCGAAGGCCTGCTGGCGCGCTTCCTCGCCGATGAGGCCGAGCGCGCAACGGGCGGCTTCGAGCCCTGGCTGCTGGAGGCGAAGTTCGGCGAAGTGGACGGCAGCGAGCGCTCGGCGGTGGAGATCGACGGCTGGGGGCTGCACGGGGCGATCGACCGGGTAGACCGCGACGCGGCCGGGCGCGCCCTCGTCCTCGACTACAAGCTCTCGGGATCCGTCACTTCGCGGGAGAAGCTCGAGGAGGAGGCGAAGCTGCAGCTGCAGCTCTACCTGATCGCGGTCGCCGAGCAGTGGGGCGCGCAACCCGCCGGCGGCCTCTACCACCCGCTGCGCGGCACCTCTTCGCGTCGCCCGCGCGGCGCGGTGCTCGACGAGGTCGCCGAGGAGCTCGCCCCCTACCGCCTCTCCCGCACCGACCTTGTCGACCGCGAGGGCTTCGAGGAGCTGCTGGCCGACGCGCGGCGGCGGGCCGGCGAGATCGTGGCGCGGATGCGCCGCGGCGACATCCGGCGCGACCCCGGGCCGCGCCGGGGCCTGCGAGGCCATGGCGTCTGCCCGTCGTTCTGCGCCTTCGCCCTCATTTGCCGCCGCGACCGGGCGCCAGCCGAGGAGGAAAGCGGTGAGGTAGAGGAACGGTGAGCGAGCGCACGCCAACACCAGAGCAGGCGGCGGCGATCGACGCGGCCGGGCGCGACGTGCTGGTCGAGGCAGGCGCCGGCACCGGCAAGACCGGCGTGATGGTCGACCGCTACTGCCGGCTTGTCTGCGAGGAGGGAGTCTCGCCGGACGCGGTGCTCGCCTTCACCTTCACCGACAAGGCCGCCGCCGAGCTGCGCCGGCGGATCCGCGTCGAGCTGGAACTGCGCGCGCAGGCCGGCTCCAAGCGGGCACGCGAGCTGCTGGTCGGAATCGGCGGCGCCTGGGTGACGACGATCCACGGCTTTTGCAGCCGCCTGCTGGCTGGCCATCCGGTCGCGGCCGGCATCGACCCCCGCTTCCGCGTACTCGATGAGCCGGAGGCTGAGCGGGCGGCGCAGGAGGCCTTCGACGAGGCGCTGGAGGAGTTCCTCGCCGTCGGCGACGAGGCCCGCGAGCGCACCGTCGCGGCTTTCGACATCGCCGGACTGCGAGGAATCGTCAGCGGGGTGCACGCCGAGCTGCGCAGCCGGGGCGTCGCCGAGCCGCGCCTTCCCGAGTCGCCCTCCGCGGACGCGGCGGGAGCCGTACGCCGCGTTGCCGAGGCGGCCGCGATGACCCTTGAGGAGCTGAAGCCAGCCAACTCCAACCGTGCGCTAGTCGAACGGGCGCTGGCTGTGCTCGACGGCGGCAGCGAGCGCGCCCCCGGCCTCGACGAGCTGGCCGCGCTGCGCACCGACAGCTCAGCCAAGTCGATGACCGCCTACCGAGAGGCGATCGAGGCCGCGGTGGCGCACACCGCCGAGGCCGGCGAGGGAGGCGAGGCCTACCGCCACCTCGCGAAGCTGCTGGAGCTGTTCTCAGCGCGATTCGAGACAGCCAAGGAGCGGCGTGGCGGAGTCGACTTCGAGGACCTGCAGATCCTCGCCGCGCGGCTGCTGGAGCGAGCGGAGATCGGCGCGGTCTACCGGTCGCGTTTCTGCCACCTGATGGTCGACGAGTTCCAGGACACCAACCGCCTCCAGCTGCGGCTGGTCGATGCGCTGCGCGGACCCGGCAGCGAGCTTATGGTAGTCGGAGACGAGTTGCAGTCGATATACGGCTTCCGCCACGCCGACCTCGACGTGTTCCGCGAGCAGCGCCGCGCGGTCGAGTCGAGCCCGGACGACCAGGCGATCGCGCTGAGCGGCAACTTTCGTTCGCGCCCTGAAGTGGTCGGCGCGGTCAACGCGATCGGCGAGAGGCTGCTCGGCGACGCCTTCCGGCCGCTGCGGGTCGGCGCTCTGCCGCAGCGGCTGAGCCCGCCCGGCGGGGGCGTGGCGGTCGAGCTGCTGCTCACCGCCCGCGACGGCTGGGACGCGGAGGAGATTGACCTGGAGCCGGCGACGGACGCCGCTACTCCGCTCAGCCACCTAGCCGAGGCGCGCTTCGTGGCGGCGCGGCTGCGCCAGCTGGCGGACGCTGGAGTCGAGGCGAGCGAGATGGTCGTGTTGCTGCGCGCCTTCACCCACCTCGACGCCTATGAGGACTCGCTGGAGCGGGCCGGGCTGCGGCCCTACGTGGTCGGCGGGCGCGGCTACTGGTCCCAGCAGCAGGTTGCCGACATCTGCGCGCTGCTGGCGATGATCGCCAACCCGCTCGACGACCTGGCGCTGTTCGGCGCCCTCGCCTCGCCCGCCTGCGGCCTCGCCCCCGACACGCTCTGGTTGCTTCGCGCCGCGGCAGGCAGACGCCGCCACGTCTGGCCGGCGGTCGAGCGCGCGGCGGGCCTGGGCGAGGCCGAGCTGGAGGAGCCCGGCCGGATGGAGCAGATTCCGGCGAGCGAGCTGGCCCTGCTGCGCCGCTTCGCGCAGACGATCGCCGCACTGCGCGAGCGCGCGCCTCGCCTTCCCCTCGCCGAGCTGATCGACGCCGCAGTCGCCGAGACCGGCTACGACCTGGCGGTGCTGATGCGCCCGGCCGGCGAGGCGCGCTTCGCCAACGTGCGCAAGATGATGCGGCTGGCGACGGAGTTCGAAGCGAGCGAGAGACGCGACCTGCGCGGCTTGCTCGACTTCCTCTCCTCGCGCGGGGAGACCGACACCGAGGGGCAGGCGGCGACCGCGCTGGAGGGGCACGGCGGGGTGCGCGTGATGACCGTGCATCGCGCCAAGGGGCTGGAGTTCGAGGTCGTCGCCGTGCCCCACCTCTCGCGCAGCCTGCTAGCCGCCTCGCGCACACCGCTGCTGACAATCGGCCACGAGCGGGAGGCGCCGAGGGTGGGGATGCAGTTACGACGCCTCGGCGCCGCCTCGATCAACCTCTACTCCCACCGGGAGCTTCGCGAAGAGGGCCAGCGGCGCGATGCCGAAGAGGAGCTGCGCCTCTTCCACGTGGCAGCAACCCGGGCGCGCGAGCGGCTGATCCTCAGCGGGGTGATCAAGCCGGGGGGCGGGCAGAACGGGCCTGGGACGGCCGTGGTCGAGCGCATCGCAGACGCCTTCGACATCGACCGCGAGCGCGACTCCTCAATCGCCGTCCCCGCGCCGCAGCCGCGCCCGGGGCTGGACGCGAGCTTCGAACCGTCCGAGATCGCCGTTCGCGTCAGCCTCCCCTCGCACGAGCGCGCCGGGGAGCTGCGGAGGAGGCGGCCCGAGGAGAGCGCGGCGCCGGACCTCGGCACGGGCCCGGCGCCGCTGGTTAAGCCGCGTCCTCCCGCGGTCCCGAGCCGTCCACTCTCCTACACCGCGCTCGCCGCCTACGGGGAGTGCGCCTACCGCTTCTACATGGAGCGCGTCCTCGATCTGGGTAACAGCGGTCGCAGTTCCACCCGCATACCGAGTCGAAGTACGACCGCGCCCGCTCCTCCTTCTGCACTGAGTGCGGGCTCCGAGGGCCTGGAGGTGACCGCGGTGGCGAGGGAGGAGGGCACAGCGCGCGGCGCGGTTGTGCACTCCCTGCTGGAGTGGAGTCAGGCAAACGGGTGGCGCGAGCCCCCCGCGGAGCTGGCGCGCCGCCACGCCGTCGCGGAGGGGCTCGACCCTGACTCCGACGGCCTGCCTGAGAGCCTGCTGGCGCCGGTGCGCGGCTGGCTCGGATCGAGCCTACTGCGTGAACGGATCGGCGACGACCCGGCCGGAGTCCGAGCAGAGGTTCCGCTACTGCTCGGCGTCGCCGGTGCGGTGCTGCGGGGTTCGATCGACCTGCTGGTCGAGCGCGACGGCGCCGCGCCGCTGGTCGTCGACTACAAGACCGACCGCCTGAACGGCTCCGATCCGGCCGAGCACGCGGGCCGCTACGGACTCCAACAGGCGATCTATGCCCTCGCCGTGGCCGAGTCCCGCGGCGCGACGGAGGTCGAGGTTGCCTGCGTCTTCCTCGAGCGGCCGCAGAAACCAGTCGTCTCGCGCATCGGCCCGGCCGAGCTCCAGGCAGGACGGAAGCGCCTCGCCACCGTCATCGCCCGCATCGGCGACGGTGGGTTCACGGCGACCGCACCCGAGGAGCGAAGCTGGCCACTGTGCGAGGGGTGCCCGGCGCTCAACCGGTTGTGCTCGGGCCCTGCTCCAGCTTCGCCGCCAGCTCGTCCAGCCTCAGCTCCTTAAGGCCCTCGCCGACCGCGTCGAGCTCGGCGGCACAATAGGCGATCAGCTCACGGCCCTCGCGGCAGAGGTCGAGGGTCTCCCGCAAACCTGCCTGGCCGGAGTCGAGCCGATCGATAATCCGCTCCAAGCGGTCAACTGCGACCTCGTAGGACTCGACCTCCGCCGGCTTGCTCTGGTCTCGCTCTGACTCGGCCATCGGCAAAGCGCAGACTAATCTCCTCGGCGGCGCGCGCCGCCTCGGCGCTGGTGAGGGGCTCACCGTCAACGGTCTCCGCCAGCGCGTAACCGCGTTCCAAGGTCCGCTCGGGCTCGTGGGCGCGGAGGGCGACCTCGGCTCGCCGCAGACCGTTGCGCCGGCTACCCATCTCCGGCCCTACTGCGCGGCGTCGTACCCGCTCCAAAACGACGAGGGCGAGGCGGCGCTGGTAGGAGAAGCGCTCGGCGAGGCCGCGCTCGGAGGCGGCACGGATCTCACGCGTCTTCTGGTTCAGTGCGAGCCGCTCGCGGCGGAGCGCGCGGCCCGGGCCGCGCGCCAGGGCGGCCAAATGGGGGGTACGCGCGGGGACGGCGGCCCCGGCCGCCCGGCACAACGAGGTGAAGGCGCGGTCGAGCTCCCCCCGCGCCGCGATGCAGTCGAGGGGTACCGTCGCCTCGGCGGCGTGCGTCGGGGTCGAGCAGGCGACCGCGGCGACGTCGTCGATCAGGGTTGAGTCGCGCTCGTGGCCGATCGCGCTCACGACCGGCACCCGCAGCATCGCCACCGTGCGGCAGAGGGTCTCGTCGCAGAAGGCCCAAAGGTCAGCGAGGCTGCCGCCGCCCCTGCTGACGATGATCGCCTCGACCTCTGGGCGGGCCGCCAGGTCCTGGATCGCTGCGGCGATCGCCGGCGCGGCATGACGGTCCTGCACCGGCGCGAAGGCCCATACCACGGTGCCGGCCCAGCCGCGCCGCTCCAACCCAGCCAGCAGATCGCGGCGGGCGGCACCGGACTCCGCCGTCACCACGCCGATCGTCCTCGGCAGCAGCGGCCGTGCGAGCTGCTTCTGAAGCTCGAACAGGCCCTCGGAGCGAAGCTGCTTGCGCAGCGCCTCCAGGCGGGCCAACAGATCCCCCTCGCCGGCGAGGCGCAGGTGGGTGGCGCGGAAGGCGAAGCTCGGTGACGCCTGGCCGCCGCCCGGGTAGTAGTCGGGCCCGCCGGCGATCACCACCTCGGCGCCGTCGCGCAGCGCGCCCGCCGGCAGCCCGGCCTTCTCCAGGTCGTTGAGCCAGATCACGCAGGGCACCGCGCCCTCGGCGTCGCGCAACTCAAAGTAGGCCTGGACCTTGCTGCGACCGACGCCGGTGACCTCCCCGATCAGCAGCACCCGGGCTCGCTTACGCATCTCCTCTTGGAGCTTGCGCGCGTAACGGCCGACGGGGAAGGGGCCCGGCAGGTCCGGGCCCGGCGTCTCGGCCGCCCCGGCCGGCGTTATCGCCTCCCGTTCCACGCAAGGCTACCCGGCGCGCTTCCAGCGGCGGGCCCAGAGGCGCAGCTCTCGAATCGCGGGGCGCAGCTCGGCGCCCTTCTCGGTGAGCGAGTAGGTAACGCGAACCGGCGTCCCTGGCTCGACCTCCCGCTCGACGAGGCCCTCATCCTCCAGCTCGCGAAGCCTTTGGGAGAGCAGCCGGTCTGAGAGGCCCGGCACCGCCTTCCCCAGCTCGCCGAAACGCATCGGCTGCTCGGTAAGCGCGCAGACGATCGCCCCGGTCCAGCGCTTGCCGATCAGCTCGATCGCGGCGTGGAAGTGCGGGCACACCCCCGGAACTGCCTGGTCTTCGGTCGTGGCAGTGGCACCCACGTCAATCGAGCTTACTGAACGTAAGTGATGGGACCGAGTGGACATCCTTCCCGCTCAGCTTTCAAGGTCGCGGAGCGTCTCTCGCCAGCGCACTCGGGCAAAAGGCGGCGGTGTCAGCTCGGTCCTTCTCTCAGCTGGTGCAGGGACCGGTGTTAACGGAGGGAGCCGTTTCCCGCAGGGCAGCGCGGACCAAATTGTCGGGGACCGCGAAACCGCCCGAGCTACCGGAGGTGGTTGCTGCGAAGACGGTGCCGAGGACGCGGCCTTGAGAGTCGACGATTGGGCCGCCGGAGTTGCCGCTGCGGACGGAGCCGCGCAGGGAGCTGATGGTTCGGTGAATCGGGCCGTCGCCGTAGGAGTCCTCGCTGATCACCTCGCGCGTTTCGCCGAAGCGCGCGGGCGCGGCGGTGTAGGGCCCGTTTTCAGGGAAGCCGAGGACGGCGCCGGCAGTTCCCAGCCTCGGTTCGGGGCTGAGCCGGAGGACGGGAAGCGCGGCGCCGATCCGCAGAAGGGCAAGGTCGTTGTGGGGGTCGTAGTGGACCGGCGTGGCGCTCAGCGATGCGCCGGTCTGGGTGATGACCGTGGTGTCGTCCTCGCCGGCGACGACGTGGGCGTTGGTGACGATCAGGTTCGGCCTCACCGCCCAACCCGAGCCCTCGATCCCGAGACCGCAGGCGGTGCCGAGCACACGGACCACCGAGCGGCCCGCTCCCAATACGCCCGGATCTGAGGCGATCGCCGGATCGGGGGGTCCCACCGCAGTCGCCGGGCCAGAGATCGAGGGGGCCGGATCGACGCGGTTAAGCGCGTTCAGCACCGGCCCCGAGGGCGGCAGCACGTCGTTGAGGCTGCGCAGGATCACGGAGCGCTCGATGTCGGCCCGCAGCCGCGCAGTCCCCGGCGCGTGCAGGACGACGGCTCCGAACACCCAGACGAGGCCGAGCGCGACCGCGGCGACCAGCGCCGCGCCGCCCGCTCCGTCGGCACGGTGCAGCGCCTTCCTGCGGATCACCCTCGCCCGCAGCCCCAGCGCGAAACTCTCCAGGGTGACCGCGACGACCGCCCCGACCAAAAGCGCCCCCAGTGCGGCGAACAGAGGGGCGTACGGCGATTCGGGCCCCTGATGCAGCACCAAAGGGCCGATCCGGCTCCCCAGGAACGCCCCGATGGCAAACCCCACCAGCGTCAACGCCCCGACGATCAAACCCTGCCGGTAGCCCCATAGGCCCAGGGCCAGGGTGAAGGCGACTATTCCCCAATCCAACACAGTCACAACTGCAAATAGAAGCAGGCGGACGATCCCTCTATTAACTTTCACGAAAATGAAACGCCTCTCCCCTGAGGTGGAACGGCGTCGTCGCCTTCTCACTCGCGCGCTCCCCCTTACGATCGTCGCCCTCCTCGCTTTCGTCCTAGGGGCCTCGGCTGGGACGCCGAGCGGGTCTCCCGATCAGGGTGCCGCCGAACGGTTCGCCGAAGCCTGGGCGCGGCACGAATTCGCCTCTATGTACAGGGAGTTGAACCCCGCCTCGAAACGGGCGATCACGGTGAACGACTTTGCCAAGGCCTACCGCGAAGCCGAAGGGCTGGCGACGTTGCGCTCTCTCGAACCGGGCCCCCCGCGAGAAGCAACCGAAACCGGCGGCGTGACGACGGTGCCGGTGCCGGTCATCGCCCACACGGTCGCCTTCGGCCCGGTCGACACCGACGTCGACCTGGCTTTCGCCGAAGGCGGGATCTCCTGGAACCGGAGTCTCCTCTTCCCCGGGCTGCGCCGCGGCGAGCACCTGGAGAGCCGGATCGAGCTGGCGCCGCGAGCGCCGATCCTCGCCGCCGACGGCACGCCCCTTGCCGAGGGGCCGGTCAACACCCGCTCGCACCCGATTGGCAGCGCTGCGATCGACGTCACCGGCGAAGTCGGCACCCCGGAAGCTGCCGCCCTTCCGGCCCTTGAGCGCCAGGGCTTCGCCCCGTACACCCCGGTCGGGATCAGCGGCCTCGAGAAGGCGTTCAACGCGCGACTGGCCGGCAAACCCGGCGGCTCGCTCCTCGCCGCCGCAAGCTCGCCCCACACTCCCCGAGTCCTCGCCCAGGCGCCCCCGAAGGCCGGCGCACCGGTGAAAACTACGATCGACCCCCAACTTCAGGTCTCCGCCGTCTCGGCACTGGGGGGCCGGACCGGCGGGGTGGCCGTCCTCGATGCCCGCAACGGAGACGTTCTCGCTCTGGCGGGACAAGCCTTCTCCGCACCCCAGCCACCGGGCTCGACCTTCAAGATCATCACCACGACAGCGGCGCTGGAAAAGGGCGTCGTCTCCTTGGGCGACGAATTCCCAGTTGTCAACGGGGTCAACGTCGGTGGGCGGTTCATCAACAACGCTAGCGGCGAGTACTGCGGCGGCACATTTCGGCAAGCGTTCGCCGAGTCGTGCAATGCCGACTTCGTGCCGCTCGGGCCGAAGATCGGCAACGAAGCGCTGGTGGGCACGGCGGAACGGTTCGGTTTCAACTCGGCCCCGACGCTCTACGCGCCGCGGATCGTGCGCACGGTCGACCCCCCGAAGCCCAGCATTCCGAAGGAAATCGGTGACGAACTCGACCTCGGAGTGAGCGCGATCGGGCAGGGTGAAGTGCTGGCGACGCCCCTTGAGATGGCAAGCGTCGCGCAGACGATCGCCAACGGCGGAGTCCGCGATCCGACCTCGATCGTCACCGAGAAGAAGCTGCGACCCGACGCCAAGCCGGTGCGGGTGATGTCAAGGAAGATCGCCGGCGAGCTGACTGACCTGATGATCGGGGTAGTGAGGAGCGGCACCGGGACCGCCGCCGCGATCCCCCAGGGCCAGGTGGCCGGCAAGACCGGGACGGCCGAGCTTGGCCCCAAGCCCGGTCAGCAGAACTCCTCCAACCCGGTTCAGGCCAAGGACGCCTGGTTCTCCGCCTTCGTGCCCGCCGGCAAGCCCAAGCTGGCGATCGGCGTGCTCTTCATCGACGCCGAAGCCGCGGGGGGGGAAGTCGCCGCTCCGGTGGCGGCGAAGGTGCTCTCCGCCGGTCTTTAGCAGGGGAGTTTCCTCTAAAGGTCAAGCGTGACCTTGGCGGGGCCTTCGGCTCCAGGGATTGAGAGCGTCAGCGGTCGGCTGGCGGAGACGGAGGCGGGAAGCTCGAAGAGGACGAGAGAGCCCTCGATCGGCCCCTGCTGGGCGGGCGAATCGAGCACCGGCACCTGTTCTTCGGCTTCCACTTCGCCGCCGAGCGGGAGCGCATAGAGACTCTTGCTGGGGATTGCGTCAAAGTCCTGGCCACCGGTGTCGGTGATCTTCAGCGACCTCGGCAGCCTATGCGGGACCTTGTCTTCGTTTTGGACCTGGAAGAAGACACCGAAGTAGTTTGAGCCCGGCGGGGGTGGGGGCTGGCCGACCAGGTAGGCGGCGTCCTCGTTGTCGTTCGGGTTGAGATAGCGCGAGAGGACGACGGTGTACTGGAGTTGGCCGAGCTTCACCGTCTGCCCCGCCACCACGTCCTTGGAATTGCTCGAGTAGCCGCAGCCGGAGACGCAGAGGGTGACCGCGCCGAGCAGGAAAGCGGCGAGCAACGGCAGCGCAAATCTGCGGTGGACCGGCATGAGCGGGCGAGAGTCTATTAAGGGATGCCGGTCACGTAACGGTTGCCCCCGGCGACTGCGATACGGTCGCCGGCGGGCCCTCCGGCCTCCAGCACGTCGCGCAGTCGCCGCAGCGCCTGGCGCCATCCGCGCTCGGAGAAGATCGAGGTGGCGGCGAGCACCTCCCGTGCTCTGTCGATCGGGTGCGAGGGCTCGGTCCAGTAGGAGACGCGGACCGTTGTCAATGAGCCAGGCCCCTCGGTCAGCTCCCAAAGGGTGGTGGAGCGAATGCGGTTGTCGCGCCCACTGCGACCGTGCTCGACGATCCGATGGGGCTCCTCAACCTCGGCGATCGTCGTCTCGGTCCAAGCGGAGTTGAGCGGTGCGTGGACTCGGAAACGCGCCCCCGCGCCGACCCCGCTGGACTCGATCCGGGTCAGGTGGAAGTCGGAGGCGAAGTGATCAGTGAAGGAGGGTCGGCGAGAGAGGTCGCCGATCAGCTCGAAGGCCGCCTCGCGCGGCACGTCGATCTCGACTTCGGAGCTGACTGGGCCCATGGACCGGCGCGATTCTAGAGATCGTCTTCCCGGTTGGCCCGAATGGCGCTAGGATTACTGAGGGAGACGCCGGGAAGGAGCTATCCCATCTTCGCCAGTGTCAGTACCAGTTCGACCAGTGGCCGCTTTGAGACGGGGGTTGCCCCTGGCTCGGGCACCTTCTTCTGCCTCGGCTGCGGCTCCCAGCTCTCGCTTCGGGAGACCGACCGCCTCCCCGAGTGCCCCCGCTGCGGCGGCTCCAGCTTTCGACGCGACTCGATCTTCGAGCCGAGGCAGGAGCACGGGCAGCAGACCACGGAGTTCTTCGCCCACGCCCCGAGCGCGCCCCCGGACTGGCTGCAGGAGGCACGGAATCGGCTACCAGGCCCCGGCCACTACCTCGTCTGCCGTGAGGACGGAGAGGGCATCCGCATCTTCGGGGTCAAAGAGGGCTGGACGCGGATCGGCCGCAGCGTCACCGCGGACATCCGGCTCGACGACCCAAGCGTCTCGCGGCGCCACGCCCTGATCGTCTGGGAGGCAGACCGAAAGGCCCGGGTGATGGACGACCGCAGCCTCAACGGCGTCCTCCTCAACGGCGAGATCGTCGAGTGGGGCCGGCTTGTCGACGGGGACGAGCTGACCATCGGCCGCTACCGCCTTTTCGCGCTCGAGCACTGAGCCGGGCGGTTCCGGCCACCCCCGGCCCTAGGATGCAGAGGGTGAGCGCTGCGCCCGATCCCTCCTATTCCCCCGGCGTCCCGGAGATCTCCGCCGCCGCCGAGCGGGCGCGCGAACGGCTGCACGAGGAGATCGAGCGGGTCCGGATCGGCGTCGAGGAGATGCTGGCCGAGCAGGGCGGCGAGGAAGACGCCGAGCTGCGCAAGGAGCTGGACTCGCTGCGGGAGGAGACCCGCCGCTACGTCAGGAAGCGGGTTCGCAAGAGCGAGAGGCGGATCGAGAAGTCGGTGCGCAAGATCGACGAGCGCACACGCAGGCTGGAGCAACGACTGGACGCATTCGAGCAAGACCGCAAGTACGCCGAGTGGCGAATCCATACCAACACAGAGGCGATGCTCGACGGCCTCCTCCGAGATGTCCGCGCGATCGCCGATCGCTTGACTGAATAGGGGGTCAAGGGCCCATGCTTCGGGCCTTTCCCGCTACTCGGTCGAGATGCTGGGATCCGCTTGGACCTTGTGAGGGACGACCATCAGGAAGTTGCTGGCGGCATCAGCGGCAAGCTTGAGGACCCGGTCGGCCTCTCCGTTTTGATCTGTAGCTCGGAGTTCATCAGCGTAGTGGGTCAGGAGGTCGTCTACGTCCAGGAGACCCTCGGCGTCCAAGTCCTTGAGCTCGACCTTGGCGCCCTCGCCGAGGCGGCGCTCTATGGCGGCGCGGTCGATTCCGAAGGCGTTCTGGCGGACGTAAACGCGGCCACCGGTCATGCCGGCGCAGGCCCAGGGGCCGATGTCGCCGAGGACTACGGCCCGACCCGAGGTCATGTACTCAAAGGCGAAGCCCTTGGCGTTGGCGCGATCGACGATACAGCCGCGCCTGTCATCGAGGTCGTGCTCGGGCTCGCTGCCCAGTACGACATCGGCCCCGGAGAGGCGGATACAGAAGCGCGAGTCGGCGGAGCCCTGGACAAACAGGCGGCCGCGCTGTGCGCCGTAGGCGAAGGACTTGCCGACCGAGCCGTTGACCCGCTTGCCCTTAGCGCCTTTGCCCTTCAGCACCGCGACGGTCCCGCCCAGCATCGCCTTGCCGACGCCGTCCTGGGCACCGCCCTCGACCCGGATCGCGACGCCGTAGGCGTTGAAGGCACCGAGACCTTGGCCTGCGACCGAGCCGCCATTGAACTCAAGGCTGGCGAGGATGCCCTCGTTCGACTCCGGGCCGTCATCGAAGATGCGAGAGCGAGCGATTGCCCCTGCCAGCTCGGTGCCGAGCACGCGGTCGTTGGCATCGGTTGGGCGCGGGAACTCGTTTCGCAAGGTCCGGCCCGCGCAGATGTCGCCGGCGAGGGCCGCGATCTGGGCTGAGGCCTGCTTCGCCTCCATCAGAATCGGGCGGGCGAGGACCAAGCCCGCCTCGGCGCGCGACTCGGCCACCTCTTCGGCTACCGGTAGGTCGAGCGGCTCAAGATCGAGGAACTCCTCCAGCGGCGTGATCAGCGGCGCCAGGTCGATCCTGTCGTGGGCGGCGACCTGCTCGAGCAGGTCGTAGCGGCCGACCATGTCCTGGGCGCGCTCGTAACCGAGCGAGGCAACGACCTCTTTGACCTCCTCGCCCATCGCCTGAAAGAAGCGGGCGCAGCTCTCGGCGGCGTTGTCGACCTCTTGCGGGGTGAACTTCTTCAGCCCGTGCTCTTGAGCCTGCTCGACGGTCTCGATCTGGGTCGCGATCCCGACGTGGCAGGTGTCGAGCTGGCAGCCGCGGCAAATCGTGCAGCCAAGGCTGACCATCGCCAGCGTGCCGAAGCCAACCCGGTTGGCGCCGAGACAGTGCAACTTGACGATGTCGTGGCCGTGGCGGTAGCCGCCGTCGGCCCAGATCTCCACCCGGTTGCGGATACCGGCCTCCATCAGTGCCCGGTGGACGGCCCGGGTGCCGATGTCCGAGGGCAGGCCGACATGGCGGAGCGCGTGCTGGCGCGCCGCGCCGGTGCCACCCTCGAAGCCGGAGAGGGTGATGATGTCAGCGCCCGCCTTGGCGATCCCGAGGCCGATCGTGCCTATGTTCGGCACCACCGGCACCTTGACCGAGACACGCACGTCGGGGTTGACCGTCTTCAGCTCGTCGATCAGCTCGGCTAGGTCCTCGATCGAGTAGAGGTCGTGGTTGTTGGAGGGTGAGATCAGATCGGTGCCGGGCGTCGCGTTACGGGCCGCAGCAACCTTCTCGGAGACCTTCTTGCCGGGAAGGTGACCGCCCTCGCCCGGCTTAGCGCCCTGGCCGATCTTGATCTCGGCGACGTAGGAGGAGTTGATCATCTCTGCCGAGACGCCGAAACGGCCGGACGCGACCTGCTGGCCGCGCCACTTGCGGTAGTGGCCGTACATGTCGCGGATCTCGCCACCCTCGCCGTTGACGCAGAGCACGTTGATCGCCTTCGCCGCCTCGGCATAGGCGCGGAAGGCAGGCTCGGACTGGGAGCCGAAGCTCATCGAGGAGATGACAATGGGGTAGTCGTGGTGGCCGACCCCGGCGTCGACTGCCGCCGGATCGACCGGGTCGCGATCGCCCTTCAGGCCCATGATGTGGCGCATCGAGATCGGGCTTTGCCGCTCCAGGTCGCGGACTTTCTCGGAGTACTCGGCATAGGAGCCGGAGCCGTTGGCGGTGGCGATCGCCGCCTTGTAGACCTTCGGGTAAAAGCGGAAGGTCTTCGCTGGCTTCACGTCCTCGTCCCCGGACAGCGCCCGCGCCCGGGCGTTGCTGTCCTCGTCGAGGTCGGCAAAGCCGGCGCCGCCCGTCTCGGAGGCGGCGAAGGCCTCAGCCTGGAGGATCTCGGCAAGCTCCGGCTTCACCCCGATCGAGGAGAACTGCCGCGCATAGCCGCGAACCTCGTGGATCCCGATCGTCGAGATCACTTTCTCGATCCCCTTGGTGAGAGCGGCGCAGAGGTTGGAGACGTCGGTCTCATAATCCTCGACGCAGACGACCTCGACCATCGTGTAGGGGCAGACGCCGGTGGCACCGAGCCCCAGTGCCAGCATCGTGTCATGCACGTTGCGGATCGCCGCCGAGCGCAGTACGACGCCACAGCGGCGGCGCAGGTTCTCCTCGCCGGGCTCGACCCGGAACTGCTTCAGCGCCTGATCAACGGCGGAGACGGCCAGGTGCGGGTCGAGATATCGGCGGTCGGCGTCATAGACGGTGCGGTCGGTGAGGATCAGCAGCTCGGCGCCGTCGCGGACCTTCTTCACCGCCTCCTGCTTGATCCGCTCGATCGCCCCCTTAGTCGTCTCGGACTCGAGCAGGGAGATGTCAACCGCAGCTGCCCGTCCGCGAAACTCCTCCCAGAGATCCTCCAGCAGGTATGTGCGGTGCTCGCGGGCGATGCGACGGTAGGTCTTGTCGGAGAGCGGTGCCATGCCGTGATGGCCGCCGAGGATCACTGGGAGGGCGGTCTCTATCGTGCCGGTGTCCTCCCCGGCGGCGTCGATCGAGGGGCGACGACCGAACACGGCGCGGGTCGAGAAGTGCTCGACCTCGCGCTCGCGGTCGATCGCCGGATTGGTGACGACGGCGACCGTCTCCTTGAAGTAGTCGGCGAGGTTCTGGCGCTCCGACGAGAGGGCGGCGAGCGGCCCGTCGTAGCCAAGTGAGCCGATCGGCTCGGCGCCGTTCGACGCCATCTGCTGGACGAGTTTGACGTCGTCGCGCTGCCAGCCGAAACCGGCGAGGATGCGGTCAGCAACCTTGACCGGCTCCTCGGGGCCGGCGTCGGAATAGCCGGGGACATCCTCCCCCTCCAGCGGCCCGCCGGCGTCGAGGGCTCGATCGAAGGGGCCGGCGTCCTCAGCGCCATTGCGCCGCAGCCAGCTCTCGCGGACGATTCGCAACATCTCATCGTGGGGGTGCAGGGTCGAGCGCTTGCGCTCACGGTCGATCTTCACCAACGCCTTCTCGCCGGGGGCGAGCGGCTTGGGCTCGGAGACCATCGAGTGGACGGAGACGACGCCCGGCTCGGAGCTGAAGACGTAATCGTCGCCTGTCTCGAGCTGCCAGAGCGGCCGCAGGCCGAGCGCATCGGCGGAGAACACGCATTCCTCGCTGTGGCGGGCGATCAAGGCCACCGGCCCCTGCGCGAACGGGCCCATCGCCTGGTGCAGGTACATGTAGAAGGAGCGCAGCTCGGCGGGAAGCGAGCGGATCTCCTCGACGATCGGCGGCAGCACCATCTCCATCGCTTCGGCGAGGCTGAGGCCGTCGCGACTGACCAGGGTGTCGATCGTGCGGTTTAGGTCCTGCGAGTCCGAGGAGCCGGCCTGGATTGGGACGCCGAGCATGCGCGCCTCCTGGCGTAGCTGTGCAATCGTGTTGATCTCCCCGTTGTGACCGAGCACCGAGAAGGGCTGGACGCGCTTGAAGGAGGGCCAGGTGTTGGTCGAGTAGCGGTTGTGGCCGAAGCAGCCGATTGTCTCGAAGCGCTCGTCGCGCAGATCTGGGTAGTACTCGCCGAGCACCTTCGGCGCTCCCATCACCTTGTAAACGCAGGTAGTCGCCGAGAAGGAGGGGATGTGCACGTCGAGCCGCTGCTCAAGCTCGATCAGCAGGTCGAAGAGGACGCGGTCGCGGCTGGAGGCGGTGGCGAGGAGCCCGGCGACCTGCCAGAAGTGCGGCTCTTCCTCCCGCGCAGTGGGGCCGAGGGCGGGCGAGTCGACGACACCGATCCGCTCTGCGAGGATGCGGAAGCCCCCCTGACCGAGCAGCTCGCGGGCGTCATGCTGGATACGCTCGCGATCCTGGGAGCGCTCGATGAAGACGTGGCCGACGGCGAAAGCGTCGTCGAGGGTGAGCGAGGGATCATGGCCGCCGGAGCGGACCTCCTCGGCCCAGATCTTGCGCGGCAGATCGAGCAGCAGCCCGCAGCCATCCCCCTCGCCGTCGACGTTGCCGGCCCGGTGGAGCATCTTCTGAAGGGCGGAGACAGCGAGGTCGATTGGCGCATGACTTGCAGCCGCGTCCTTGCGAACCGAGGCATAGATCGCGCAGGCGTCCTTGTCCTCGACGCTGGGTGGAGAGACAAGCGGCCGGTAGGGACGCTCGGGCGAGTAGCGGACCGGGCCACGCTCACCGTGAAGCTCACGGGACTGGGTGTGGGGCAAGTCTGACCTCCCGGGTTCCGCGCCTTCTCCGAGCGGGCGCGCGACGGGTTGACGAGAATGCCGCATTATAGGTGCGAGGCGAGGCGTCCGTCTAGGGCCGGGACTCAGGCAAAGGACGGCGGCTCGTATTCGCCCGACGGGTGGACGCCGATCAGCAGGGCGGTCACCCTCTTCTCGGAGCGGTTGAGGATCGTGCGGCTCACAGGTGGCTCAATCGAAGCGAAGGTGCCTGCCGGCGCCGAGTGGTCCTCACCGCCGATCCGCAAGGTCGCATCTCCCTCGAGGACCACGTAGAGCTCTTGCTGGCCGCTGCCGGCCTCATCGTGCTCGGGGATCTGGCCTCCGGGCTCGATTTCAACCAGGTTGAAACCAAATGCAGAGGTGCCGAGCCCCCTACGGGCGAGCCTCCAGGTAGATTCCCCCGAGCCCTCAAGCACCTCGAACTCGTCTCGGTGCTTGATCGTGTAGCCGTTCGCCATCTCAGTCCTCCTCATGCGCCCGGATGGGCGCTCGCACGCGACCATAGCTTGGTCTCAACCATCCAAAGTTAATGTCGCGCGGATGCCTACCTCTGACAACGCCTCGATCCCCGCCAGGCCCTGCGGGGCTGATCAGAGCTCGGGCACGTCGGCGCCGTGGGGGGTGAAGGGGAGGCGGCGGACCTCGGCCCAGCCTTCGCAGCGGCGCTCCAGCTGCTCTGCAACCTTGCCGGCGTCCTGCCAGGTCGTCCAAACCAGGACGGTGGGTCCGGCGCCGGAGATCGTCGCGCCGAGCGCGCCGAGCTCGGCCCTCGCCGAGTCGACCAGCTCCATCGAGCGCGGGTAGAGGTCGCGGCGGCGGGCCTGGTGAATGCGATCGGTAAGACCGCGGGCGATGAGGTCAAGGTCGGCCGTCTTCAGCCCGAGCACGAGCAGCGCGGCAGCGGAGACGTTGGCGACGGCGTCGCCTAGGGGGATCTCAGCCGGGATCGCCTCTCGGGCACGCTCGGTAGAAACCTCCTCGCCAGGGACGACGGCGATGCCCTCCAAGGCGCCCGGGGGATCGAAGCGGACCGCGCTCGCCGTACCCCCCTCCCCCACCCCGCAGATCACGAAACCTCCGTAGATCGCCGCGGCGACGTTGTCGGGGTGTCCCTCCAGCTCCGCGGCCGAGGTCAGGATCTCCTCCCGCGAGAGCGCCAGCTCGTAGAGGTGGTCGGCCGCGAAGAGGCCGGCGACGATCGCCGCCGCGCTGGAGCCGAGGCCGCGGGCGAGCGGGATCTCGCTGCGTAGGCGGAAGGCGATGCCATCGGCGGGATGCAGGCTCTCGAAGGCTCGCACGACGAGGTTGTCGCGACCCGTGGAGACCTCGATCCCGCCAGGATCGAGCGAGAACTCGCCGGCCTCCTCCACCTCCACCTCCAAGTACAGTGAGACCGCCGCGGCCATCACGTCGTATCCCGGCCCCAGGTTGGCCGAGGATGCGGGAACGCGGATCAGTCGGCGGCGGGCGGTCATCCGGGCGCAGACTAAAGGCGCGGCGGGACGAGCGATGAACGATCAGTCAAAGACTGCACGCTCGACCGCCCCGAGGTCGTTCTTGCAGTTGATCACCGCGGGAGCTTTGCCCAGGGCCGTGTCAGGGTCCTTTAAGCCATGACCGGTGAGGACACAGACGACCGACTCGGCGCGGCGGCATGCCCCCGACCACGGGCAGGCCGTGGGCGCATAGCCCCGCGACCGAGGCGGCAGAGGCGGGCTCGCAGAAAACTCCTTCGGCGGCGGCGAGCCAGCGGTAGGTATCGAGAATCTGCTCGTCGGAGACCGCCGCGACACGCCCACGCGAGGCGGTGAAGGCAGCCATCGCCTCCTCCCAGCGGGCGGGGTTGCCGATTCGGATCGCGGAAGCCACCGTCTCGGGGTTGGCGACCGGCGCCCCGTGGACGAGCGGCGCCGCCCCGTCGGCCTGAAACCCGTAGAGCACCGGCGCGGCCTCGACCTCTTGGAAGCCTCGCCAGTAAGCGGTCACGTTGCCAGCGTTGCCGACCGGGATCGCCAGCGCCCCAGGCGCCTCCCCCAGATCCTCCACCACCTCGAAGGCGGCGGTCTTCTGGCCTTCGATCCGGTATGGGTTGACCGAGTTGACCAGTTCGATCGGGTGCTTTTGGGCTAGTGCCCGCACGATCCGCAGCGCGTCGTCGAAGTTCCCCTGTAAGGCGATCACCCGAGCCCCGTGCATCAGCGCCTGGGCAAGCTTCCCAATTGCGATCTTGCCCTCCGGAACGATCACCGCTCCGCGTAGCCCGGCCCGCGCCGCATAGGCCGCGGCGCTGGCAGCCGTGTTCCCGGTAGACGCACAGATCACAGCCTCGGCGCCCCGGCCTTTGGCGCGCGAAACAGCCACGGTCATCCCTCGATCCTTGAAGCTCCCGGTCGGGTTCGCACCCTCGAACTTCAGATAGGCGCGAACCCCGATCCGCTCCGAGAGCCGTGGGGCCTCGATCAACGGGGTCGACCCCTCGTTCAATGTGACTACTGGGTCGTCGGCCTCCAATGGCAAGCGGTCCCTGTATCTCTCGATCAGGCCGGCCGGCGTCAAACAAACTCCTCCTCGATCACACGGATCGATCGCGGCGCCGACCGCAGGTCTCCCAACTCGGCAATCTCACTCACGGCCGCCTTGAATCGCGACCCCAGGCACTCGTGGACGACCATCACCAGCCGCGCATCGTCCCCGATCCCCCGCTGCACCACGCTCTTGACCGAGATCTCCTTATCGCCCAGCACCTTGGCGATCTGAGCGAGCACGCCCGGCCGGTCGGCGACCTCCAGGTGCAGGTAGAAGGAAGAGGTGACATCGGTGAGGATTGGAAGCCGCTCGAGAGGCTCAGGGACTGGCGCGTCGCCGGCGAGGATCGAGACGACGTCTCCGAGCACGGCTGAGGCGGTCTGCACCCCCCCGGCCCCCGGCCCTGACATCGTCACCTCGGTGATAGCCGGTGCCTCGACCATCACCGCGTTGAAGGGGCCCTCGACCGGTGCAAGCGGATGGCCGCTGTACAGGAAGCAGGGAAAAACACGGACGCTGATCCCACCCTCTCTGCGTTCGGCGACGCCGAGCAGCTTCAGCGAGAGGCCCAGCTCCTTGGCGTAGGCGAGGTCGTCGGGCTGGATCGTCTCGATCCCCTCATAGGCGACCTCTGAGAGGTTGACCGGCGTGTGGAAGGCGAGGCGGGCAAGGATCGCCATCTTGGCCGCGGCATCAGCGCCATTGACGTCGTCGCCGGGGTCGGCCTCGGCGTAGCCCAGCTCCTGGGCGCGGGCCAATACCTCCGCATAGGCGGCGCCGGTGGTTGCCATCTCGCTGAGGATGAAGTTGGTGGTGCCGTTGACGATGCCAAAGACCTTGGAGACCTCGGTCACGCCGAAGCTCTCCTGGATCGTGCGCACGATCGGGATCACGCCCGCCACCGCCGCCTCGAAGCGCAGCTGCACACCAGCCTCGCGGGCGACGCCGAACAGCTCGTCGCCGTGCTGAGCGAGCAGCTGCTTGTTGGCGGTGACGACCGGCCTCCCGGCGCGCAGCGCGTCAAGCACGTAATCGCGAGCCGGGTCAATCCCTCCCATCAGCTCGACGACAAGGTCGGAGCGTCCGAGGATCGCGCCGAAATCGCCATCGGATCGGGTCAGGACACCGGAGACCTCGGGGCGCCGCCCGGTCGCCGCCTCGACCGCGACGGCGCGCTCGGCCAACAGCTCGGCGAAGGCGGCGCCGACCGTGCCGCGTCCCAGCAGCCCGATGCGGACGGGGTCAGACATCGCGGGAAGTGAGGTCCTCGTAGGTCTCGCGGCGAACGACGACGTGGGCCTCGCCGTTGCGGCAGAAGACGACCGGCGGACGCGGCACGCCGTTGTAGTTGCTGGCCATCGCGTAACCGTAGGCGCCGGTCGCGGGCGTCACGAGCACGTCGCCAACCGCGGGCGCGGCAAGCATCGCGTCGCGGACGAGGATGTCGCCCGACTCGCAGTGCATTCCGACGATCGTCGCCGGAGCATCGGGAGCGGCGCCAGCCCGGTCGGCGATCAGCGCTTCGTAGCGTGACCCGTAGAGCATCGGCCGCAAGTTGTCCGACATGCCGCCGTCGACGGCGACGTAGGTGCGGAGTCCGGGAACCTCCTTGACGGTGCCGACCCGGTAGGCGGTGAGGCCGGCGTTGCCAACCAGGGAGCGTCCCGGCTCGACCAGGATCCGCACCCCGTCGCCGAAGACCTCTGCGACACCGCGCACCTTGACGTCAACGTAGGCGTCGATCGAGGGCGGCTCGTCCTCTGAGGTATAGGCGATGCCAAGGCCACCGCCGACGTTGACGACGCGACACCAATCGCCGGCCAGCTCGCCGAGCGCGCGGATCGCCAGCGCGTAGGGCTCCAGCTCGAAGATCTGAGAGCCGATGTGGGCGTGCAGCCCGACCAGCTCGAGCTTCTCGGATGCCAGCACCCGCTCGATCGCGCGCGCCGCCAGGCCATCCTCCAGCCCGAAGCCGAACTTCGAGTCGAGCTGTCCCGTCTGCACGTAGTCGTGGGTGGAAGGCTTGATCCCAGGCGTCACCCGGATCAGCACGTCTTGGGGTGCGTCGAGCAGGCGCTCGCAGCGCTCGATCTCGTCGAAGGAGTCGAGGATCAGGTGGCCGACGCCGGCCCGTGCCGCGAAGAGGATCTCCTCGTCGGTCTTGTTGTTGCCGTGCATGTGGATTCGGGCAGGGTCAAAGCCGGCGCGCAGCGCCATGTGCAGCTCGCCGCCGGATGCAACGTCGACCGATAGCCCCTCCTCGGCGAAGAGCCGGTAGGCGGCGGTGCAGGGCAGTGACTTGCTGGCGAAGAGGACCTCGAAGCCGGCGGTGCGGCGCTCGAAGGCGTCGCGGTAGGCGCGGGCGCGGGCGCGCATGTCGTCCTCGGCGTAGACGTAGGCGGGAGTGCCGAACTCGGCGGCCAGATCGACCACGTCACAGCCGGCGACCGCGAGGTGGCCTCGCTCGTTGACGCGGCTGCCGGCGGGGTATACCGCCGAGCCCTCGATCGGGTCCGCCACGACCGCGCCCGACTGTTCGCGCTCCGCCATGAGACGCGCATTGTGACGGTTGAGGCGCTACCGCCGATCAGCGGTGGAGATGGAGCAAGCCGCCGACCGCGCTGGTCGTTTCATCAGCCGCGTGCCCTACCGTCGAGGTGGGGCCGGCGACGCCGCTCACGACGCCTTCGGTGATTTTGGTGGCGCCGGTGTTGCCGAGAGCGCCGCCAACTGTGCTGCCGACCTGGTTTGCCGTGTTCTCGACGCTGTTCGTAACGCCCGCGCTGGCACTGCCACCGCTGCTCCCGGAGCCTCCACCGCCACCGCCCGCTTCACCGCTGGTTACCGGCGATCCCGACCCATCACTCGGCACGGAAGTCGACGAAGGGCGCGAGGGGGAAGAGCTCCCGCCCCCGCCGGAAGGCGATCCAGGCCGCTCGCGTGGCGCCGTCGCGCCGGGACTGCCGCCGAGACCGCCCTGCCGCCCGACCGCCCCTGCGCCACCCGGCGTCCTCCGACCGGCACCGCCTCCAATCGTCGCTTCGCCTTTCGTCGCCGCCGCGACCACATGGGGATCAGACGCTGACGTGCCGCCCACCACCCGCCCCGAGGAAACCGAGACTGTTCCGCCGCCGCTGCTCAGTCCCAATCCGGAGATCGGCCACGCCCTGAAGGCCTGAGCCGAGACGAGCAGCACAAAGGTGACCACGGCTGCAGCAATCAGCACGGTGCTCGAAATCGCACCGGCGAAATAGGAGTGGGCCTGACGAACCAAACTTCGCCTCTGTTTCGCTGGGATCCAGGTTCCTTCGTCCAGGGTAAACACACTTGCGCCGAGGTACATACCTACTAGTTGGTATTAGACCTGATTTCGTGCTTGCTATCAGTCTCCGCCAGGCACGTTCTCTACCCGCAGCAGACCCTCTCCCGCCTCCTCCTCCATCTGAAGGGTGGTGTGGTCGATGCCGAACCGCTCTACCAGCAGCACCTCGAGCCGGCGGCGGACCAAGTCGCGGTCGCAGCCACGCGCGACCACCACATGGGCGGCGATCGCTCCGAAGCCTGCGGTCACCGTCCAGACATGCAGGTCATGGACCGAGCGAACCCCGTCCACGGCGCAGACGGCGGCGCCGAGACTCTCTACGTCGACGCCGGCGGGCGCCGCCTCCATCAACACGTCGAAAGGCTCCTTGATCAACCGCCAGGAGGAGCTGAGGATGAGACAGGCGATCAACAGGCCGATGATCGGATCGACGATCGGCGAGCCGCCGGCTAGGACGACGGCGCCCGTGATGACGACACCGAACGAGCCGAGCGCGTCGGCGGCGCTGTGGCGCAACACACCCTCGAGGTTGATGTCCTGGCGCTGTCCGCGGGCAAGGACCACTGTCGCAGCTAGGTTGCCGGTGAGACCGAGCGCCCCCAGCGCCAACACGCCAGCACCCTCGATTGCGGGCGGGTTGCCCAGTCGGGCGATCGCGGCGAGTGCCAGCGTAATCCCCACCACGACCAACAGCAATCCGTTGACCAGGGCGACGAGGACCTCGGAGCGCTGGTAGCCGAAGGTGCGTCGTCCGCCGGCGGGGCGGGAGGCGAGGCGAGTGGCGGCGAGGGCCAGGGCGATCGAGCCAATGTCGGAGAACAGGTGCCCGGCGTCAGCGAGCACCGCCAGGGAGCCCGTGAGGACGCCGCCAACCGCCTCCACCGCCAGCATCGCGGCGTTGATCCCCAGCGCGCCCCGCATCCGGCGGCGGCTGTCACCGCGCCGCGTCTCAAACGCGTGGGCGTGCGAGCCGAAACCGTGGTGAGCGTGGTCTTTCACGGTCGCCCCCGAGCATAGGATGCTCGGGGGCGGGCGCCCGGCTACACCGGGACGGGCGCCTTGTCCGGGGCAGGCGCTTGCTCGCTGCTACTCATCGCAGCGGCGGCGACTTCGGCGCCGTAGGCGAGTCGCTCGGCGTACTCACGGGCTTGCATGCGGGAGATGACCATGCGCTGGATCTCAGCTGTGCCCTCGAACAGCTGATAGATCTTGGCATCGCGGAACCACTTCTCCAGCGGGCACTCCGTGCTCCAGGCATAAGGGCCGACCAGGTCCATCAAGGTGGTCGTCGCCCACATCGTCACGTCGCCGGCCTTCAGCTTCGACATCGAGCCCTGGCCACCGGTCATCGGCACCCCGTTGCGGCCCATCCAGGCAGCTCGCTGAACAAGCAGGCGTGCGGCTTCGATCTCGGTCGCGACATCGGCGAGGGTCTGCTGGATGCGCTGCATCTGTAGCAGGGGCGTGCCGCCTTCCGAGCGCCCGTCGAGGTACTCAAGGGTCCACTCGTAAGCGGCCTGGGCGATACCGAGCGCCGAGGCGCCGACCAGCGGCCGGGTCACCTCGAAGGTGGCCAGCGCGTCGGCGGAGCGGGATTTCTGGCCGGAGCGAGCCCGCTCCAGCTTTCTCGCCAGCTTCTCCTCGCCGCCGAGCAGGTTCTCGGCGGGAATGCGGCAGTCCTCAAGCACGACCTCGGCAGTATGCGAGGCGCGGATGCCGAGCTTCGTCTCCTTCTTGCCCTGGCTGAGGCCGGGAGTGCCCTCGCCGATGACGAAAGAGGCCTGGCCACGCGTGCCCAGCTCGGGGTCGACGGTGGCGACGACGACATGGACGTCGGCGATTCCGCCGTTGGTGATGAAGACCTTGGTCCCGTTGAGGACCCACTCCTCGCCCTCGCGTTTTGCGGTCGTCTTCAGGCTCTTCACGTCGGAGCCGGCCTGCGGCTCGGTGACCGCGTAGGCGCCGAGCTTGATCTCCTCGCCGGCCCCAAAGCACTCGGGGACCCACCGCGCGATCTGCTCGGGGGTGCCGGTCGCGGCAATCCCGGCGGCTGCAAGCCCCGAACCAGCGATCGCCAGCGCGATCCCGGCGCAACCCCAGTGCATCTCCTCGGCTGAGATCACCTGCATCTGACCCTCGGAGTCGCCGACAGAGCGCTGGATTGCCTCGAGGCCCTGGAGCCCCTGCTTGCGTGCCTCCTTGATGACCTCCCAGGGAGTGCTCTCCTCTTCGTCGTGCTTGCGCGCCGCGGGACGGATCACCTCGCGGGCAAAGGTCCGGCAGCGGCCTTTGAACTCGAGCTGCTCCTCGTTTAGTGAGAAATCCATTCGATCCCCTCTGAAGTCGGCGCGCGCTGCGCGGGCTGTGTCGACGACTGATTGACTGGTCAGTCAACCAGTCGTTGAACCTTATCTGAACGGCCAGCCAAGATAACTCGCGTGTAGCGTTTCCGCCCGTGGCCAGAAACCGTCCGATCAACGCCGACGTGCCGGCGTCGCGACCTCCGCGGAAGGCGGCGGGGGCGCCCCAGCCGAAACCGAAGCGGCCAACGTCCCCTCCGCCTTCGCCGCCGCCGGAAGGTAAGTCCACGACCGCCGTGCGCCCTGAGACGGCAACGCCCCGGGCGAAGCGGCGGCGCAGGCCGGTCCCGTTCGCGCTGAAGGCGATCGCCGGGCTCCTGGCAGTGGCCGTGGCCTTCATCCTCACTGCGATCCTAGGTGGCGGCGGCTCGACGAGCGGCGGCCCGATCCCGGGCGCCTCGGCGCCGGTGAGCAGCAACGCTGGGGCGGGCGAGGCGCCAGCCGGACAGACCGCGGCCCAGCTTGGCTACCCCGCCTTCGCCACCAACAACACCACCCGAATCGGAGGAGCAGACCCAGCCTCCAACGCCGCCGGAGTGGCACTGGCGACCTTCCCCTCGACCACGCCCGCACAACGCCCCGCCGCGGTGACCCTGGTCGGCGAAGACGACTGGCAGGGAGCGATCGCCGCCTCGGTACTTATGGCCGCGCCGGTGAAAGCGCCTGCTCTCATCTCAGCGCCGGGAAGCGTCCCCGGCCCGACCTCCGTCGCCCTCTCCGCACTTGACCCTCGCGGTAGCGTCGCCACCGGTGGCGCTCAGGCATTCGCGATCGGCGAGGTGGCGACGCCCGCCACGTTGACCAAGGTGACGCCGGTCAGCGGGGGCGATGCCGCCTCGATCGCGGCGGCGATCGAGACGTTGCGCGACAAGTTGTTCGGAGCGGCGCCCAAACATGTCGTGATCGCCTCCGCCGAACAGCCCGGTTTCGCGATGCCCGCAGCCTCCTGGGCGGCGCGATCGGGTGACCCGGTCCTCTTCTCTGGCCGCGACAAGTTGCCGGCGGCGACCGCCGCTGCGCTGAAGCTGTATGCGAAGACGCCCGTCTACGTGCTCGGGCCCTCCTCAGCGATCTCCTCCGCCGTGGTGCGAAAAATCGCCGAGATCGCGGTCCACGTGCACCGCGTCTCCGGCCAGGACCCGGTGTCAAACGCGATCGCCCTGGCGCGCTATGACGAAGGCGGCTTCGGCTGGAACGTCAACGAACCCGGTCACGGCTTCGTCGTCGCCCGCAGCAACTCCCCCCTCGACGCTGCGGCCGCGGCCCCGCTCTCGGCCTCGGGCACCTGGGGGCCGCTGCTGCTTACCGACAACGCCGCTACGCTGCCAGCGGCGCTGCGCGGGTACCTGCTCGACGTCAAGCCGGGCTACACCACCGACCCGACGCGTGCCTTCTACAACCATGTGTGGGTGATCGGAGACGAAGGGGCCATCGACGTGGACCAGCAATCAGAAATAGACCACCTGGCGGCACTGAGCAAAATCGGAGGAGAACCGTGAGCGAGGCCGAGAGCCCAGAGCTACTCGCCCCTGGTCACGAGGTCACGGCCGAGGATGTCCGAGCCCTAGCGGGAGCGTCAACACCCCACTTCGCCCTCCAGGTCCGCAATCGCATTCGGCGACTGATCGAGCCGCTGCCCGCTGGCCATCCCGCCCGAGTCGAAGGCGAGCGCAAGATCGCCGAGTTGGAGGACCTGGCCGAGCACAGCGGCGACCCACGCGGAACCCTGGGGATCTCGCATTGAAGCACCTCGCTCCGGGCGTCTGGCGGCTCGACGAGGCCCCGCGACCGCTGATCAACGTCTACCTGGCGGAGGACGCGCTGATCGACGCCGGCCGCCGCTGGGACACCGACCGCATCCGCAGGCAAACGGCGGGCCGCGACCTCTCCCTGCTGGCGCTCACCCACGCCCACCCCGATCACCAAGGCTCGGCGAAGGCGATCTGCGAGGAGCGCGACATCCCACTGGCCTGCCACGAGGCCGACGTCGACGCGATGGAGGGAAGGCGTCCGGTCGCGGCGACGCAGCACCCGGTCGCCAAGGCCTTCGCGCACCTCTGGCAGGGGCCTCCCCACAAGGTCGACCGGGTGCTGCGCGACGGCGAGGACGTGGTGGGCTTCCGAGTCGTCCACGCACCAGGCCACGCGCCGGGTGAGGTGATCTTCTGGCGGGAGTCCGACCGGGTGGCGATCTGCGGCGACGTGATCAGGAACATCTCCTTTCTGACCCTCCGCAACCGGCTCGACGAGCCGCCCGAGGACCTGACCCCCGACCCTGCGCAGAACCGGCGCTCGATCCGCAAGCTCGCCGACCTCAACCCCACCCTGATCCTCCCCGGCCACGGACCGCCTGTGACCGACATGGCCAGGTTCGAGCGCTTCGTCTCCCGCCTTCCCGCTTGACCCGAGCCATCACATCTATCCTTGCCCGATGACCGACAAGGTCGAGCACGGGTTCAAAGAGGGCGACAAAGTCTGGGTCGAGGACGGCGCCGGCAAGCACCACCCTGGCATTTTCGTCGGCAACAACGAAGCCTCCGGCTGGTTCGGCGGCGGCCCCAGCGCCTACGTCGTCCACCCCGATGCACACCAAGCCGAGGTCGTTTCGACCTTTCGCATCACCCCCCGCGACGAGTAGGAAGCCGAGGTTCAGATGGCGGGGCCGAAGAACTCGATGATGCGATTCTGGTACTCGCTCAGCTCCTCGGCTGAGATGAAGTAGGTGGGCGGGGTCAGGAAGATCCCGTCTGCTCGCTCCGCCGTCAGCCCCACCCTTGCCCGCACCTTGTCGAGCGGGCCGGCGGCGCAGTAGGTCTCAACCATCTCGTCGCTGATCGCGGCGGGCACGGCAGCGAGGTCGCCGCGGCGGAATGACTCGCCTGCCTCGACCGCATTGTCGGCGAAGCCGTGCAGCTCCCAGAGCGGCATGTAGGTCTTCACCGTCGCGTAGAAGGAGATCGTGCGGCGGGCCATCTCGATCGCCCGCGCCTCGTCGTCGTCGATCGCGCAGCAGACGGTCGGCAGGTAGTCGAAGTCCCTGCGCTCGCGGCCCGACCGGCGCAGCCCCGCTTCGAAGGAGTCGACCACGACCTCCTCGATCCAGCGCAGGGACTGGATCGGGTGGCCGATCAGGCCATCGGCAACGTCGCCCGCCATCCGCGCCATCCCGGCCTGGACGGCGGCGGTGTAGATCGGCACCGATTCGCGCGGGGCCGGGTGTGGCCGCACCCAGCCCTTGACGTCGATGTCGTAGTACCTGCCTTCGTAGCGGATCGGCTCACCCTTGCCGGCCTGCTGCATGATCAGCCGCGTCGCCTCGATCGCCTCGCGCAGGTGGGGCGCCGGTTTGCCGTAGTCGGCGTTGTGCCACGTTTCGTTTAGACGTTTGACCCCGGCCCCCATGCCGAGACGGAAGCGCCCACCCGACATCTCGTCGATGTCGAGCGCGGTCACGGCGTGGATGAAGGGACTGCGGGTGAAGGCCCAGACTATCCCGGTGGCGATGTCGATCCGCTCGGTCTTCGCCGCCAGGTAGGCTGCCTGCGTCGTCGCGCTGCGAAACAGCTCCGGCGCCCACACGCACTCGACCCCGGCTGCCTCGGCGCGCAGTGTCTCCACTTCGAGATCGGCGATCGAGGTGCCGATCGCAGCGACGGAGATGCGGTCCAGTGCGCCCACCCAGCGCCCTCAGGCCGGGATCGGCTCCGCGGCACTGGCGAGGACCGCGTCGGCGACCCGTTCGCGGTGCCACTTGGCGTCGCCGAACATCGCCGCGTTGGCACGGCCGCGCTTGAGGAAGAAGTGGAGGTCGTGCTCCCAGGTGAAGCCGATCCCACCGTGGACCTGGATCGAGGCGTCCGGCACCCGCCAGCCGGCGTCTGAAGCGTAGGCCTTCGCCATCGAGGCTGCGAGCGGCAACGACTCCGGCTCGGCGTCGGCGGCCCAGGCGGCGCCGTAGACGGCGGAGCGGGCGTTCTCGGTCTCCAGCAGCATCTGCGCGCAGCGGTGGGAAACAGCTTGGTATGAGCCGATCGGCCGGCCGAACTGCTTGCGGTCCTTGGCGTAGGCGACCGCCATCTCCATCGTGCGCTGAGCGATCCCAGTCGACTCGGCGGCGAGCGCCACGCAGAGGCGAAAGAAGACCGGGTAATAGTCGGCCTCCGCACCGGGGAGCGTGTCGGCGGCAGCGACCCGGACGCCATCGAAGCGGACCGAATAAAGCCGTCGCGTGAGGTCAATCGAGGGCTCGGCGGTCACCGTCACCCCGTCGGCGTCGCGCTCGACCAGGTGGCGCCTGCCGTCGGCGGTTGCGACTAAGAGGAAATCGGCGCTCGCCGCGTCCATCACCAGGACCTTCTCGCCGTCGAGGACGAGCCCGTCTCCGTCCGCCTTGGCCTCCATCGTGAAGTCGCCGGGCATGGCAGGGGAGTCCGCGTCCCAGAGCGCCGGCGTGCCGCGCCTCTCACCGGCCGCCAGCGGCCGAAGCCAGCGCTCGCGCTGCTCGTCAGAGCCGCAGGACGCGAGGGCGAGGCCGGCGATCGTGTTGGAGAAGAGTGGCGAGGGGGCCAGCGCGTAGCCCATCTCCTCGAAGATGACCGCCAGCTCGACGATGCCGAGCCCCTGCCCACCCCACTCCTCCGGCAGCGCCAGGCCCGGCCAGCCCAACTCCGCCATCTCCTCCCAGTCGGAGGGCACAAAGCCGTGCTCGCTCTCGGCCAGCTCGCGAACCCGCTCCGAGCGGTAGCGGGCGGCGAGGAAGTCGCGTGCGGTCGAGCGGATCGCCTGCTGCTCGTCTGTGAGGTCGAAGTACACGCTCAGCGCAGCCTTGGAAGGCCGAGGACCCGCTCGGCGATGATGTTCTTGAGGATGTCGGTCGTGCCGCCCTCGATCGAGTTGGCGCGCGAGCGCAGGAAGCCGTACTGCCAGGCGCCGTTGGCCACCGCGTGCTCGGCACCACGCGCCAGCGGCGCGTAGGCACCCTCGATGTCGAGCGCCAGCTCGGCGATCCCCTGGTTGATGTCGGCCCACTGCCACTTGCCGAGCGAGCCCTCCGGACCGGGGAGTGCCCGACT
This sequence comes from uncultured Solirubrobacterales bacterium, assembly GCA_963842375.1. Taxonomy (GTDB): domain Bacteria; phylum Actinomycetota; class Thermoleophilia; order Solirubrobacterales; family 70-9; genus CAVUPF01. The sequence goes on along the minus strand of CAWJGB010000009.1, from coordinate 46,590 downwards.
GCATCGTCTTGGTCAGGCCGCGGTAGGCGTTGAGCCGCATCGTCTCCGCCTCGATATGCAGCTGGGCGATCCGCTGGCGATAGTAGGTGTCCTCAGCCGCAGAACCGCCGTTGAGCCGGACCTCGCCCGCCAGCGCCGCGAGCCTCTTGAGGCTGTTCTGGATCTGGGCAATCGCCCCGAAGGCGAGGCCGGCGCGCTCGTTCATCAGCGTAGTGATCGCCACCGTCCAGCCGTTGCCGACCCCGCCGATGACGTTTGCGTCGGGGATCCGCGCCTCCTCGATGAAGATCTCGTTGAACTCTCCCTCGCCGGTGATCTGCACCAGCGGCCGCACCTGGACCCCCTCCTGCTCCATGTCCATCAGGAAGTAGGTGAGGCCCTTGTGCTTTGGCGCGTCGGGGTCGGTGCGGGCGACGAGCATGCACCACTTCGCATACTGGGCAAAGGTCGTCCAGACCTTCTGTCCGCTGACCACCCATTCGTCGCCGTCTCGGACCGCGCGGGTCTTGAGCGAGGCGAGGTCGGAGCCTGACTCGGGCTCAGAGAATCCCTGACACCAGATCTCCTCGGCGGTGAGGATCGGCTCCAGGTAGCGCTGCTTTTGCTCGTCTGTGCCGTGGGCGATCACCACCGGGCCACCCATCGCCAGGCCGAGCACGTTGGCGGGGCTGGGCGCCTCCTGGCGCGCCGCCTCGCCGACGAAGATCGCCTGCTCGATCAGGGTGGCGCCGCGGCCGCCGTACTCCTTGGGCCAGGAGATCCCCGCCCAGCCAGCCGCGTGCAACTTGCGCTGCCACTCGCGGCGGAAGGCCATCACCTCGTCGAGCCCGGCCTCGGGCTCGGGGCCGGGGTGGTTCTCCTCCAGCCAGGTGCGCACCTCGTCGCGGAACTCCTGCTCAGATGGCGAGAGGGTCAGGTCCATCTGGCGGGGGAGACTACCTGGCCGCCTGGCCAGAGCGCCGATCCGGCTAGCGGACGCTCAGACCCTCTGGATCAGAGTGCCGGTTCCAAGGCCCCCGCCGCAGCACATCGTCACCAGCCCCATCTCCTTGTCGGAGCGCTCCATCTCGTGGAGCAAGGTGGTGATCAGCCGCGCCCCGGTAGAGCCAAGCGGGTGGCCGAGTGCAATCGCGCCGCCGTTGACGTTGACCCGGTCCATGTCGGGATCGAGCTCGCGCCGCCAGGCGCCGAGCACCGAGGCGAATGCCTCGTTGATCTCGATCAGTTCGATGTCGTCGATCGTCATCCCGTTGCGCTGCAACAGCTTCCTGGTGGCGGGGATCGGGCCGGTCAGCATGATCACCGGGTCGACCCCGACCGTCGTCTGGTCATAGATCCGCGCCCGCGGCTTGAGACCGAGCGCGTCGGCCTTCTCGCGCGCCATCAGCAGGACGGCGGCGGCCCCGTCAGAGACCTGGGAGGAGTTGCCGGCGGTGATCTTGCCGTCCTCCTTGAAGGCGGGCTTCAGGTTGGCGAGCGCCTCCAGCGAGGTGTCGGGGCGGATGCCCTGGTCGGTGACGTAGGTGTCGCCGTTGACCGAGAAGGGAATGATCTCGCGCTCGAAGCGGCCCTCCTCGGTCGCCTTTGCGGCGCGCTGGTGGGAGCGCAGGCCGATCTCGTCCAGCTCGGAGCGGGGGATCTCCCAGCGGTCGGCGATCATCTCGGCGGAGATGCCCTGCGGGACGAGGTTGTAGCGCTCCATCAGCTGCGGCGAGAAGGGCATCCCGTGCTCCTCCATCACCGAGTAGCCGTCGGCGAAGGAGATGTGGCCCATGTGCTCGACGCCCGAGCCGATCGCGATCTCGTGGACGCCGGTCGCGATCAGCGCCGCGGCAAAGTTGACCGCCTGCTGGGCGGAACCGCACTGGCGATCGACAGTCGTCGCCGGCGTCTCGACCGGAAGGCCAGCCTCAAGCCACGCGTTACGGCCGATGTTGACCCCCTGCTCCCCGAACTGCTGCGCGCAGCCCGCGACCACGTCTCCGACTTCGGCGGGGTCGATTCCGGCCCGCGCGATCAGCTCGGCGTAGGACTTTGCCAGGAGGTTGGAGGGATGGAGGTCCTTGTAGTAGCCCTTCTCGGGGTGGCCTCGCCCGATCGGCGTGCGCGCTGCCTCGACGATGACGACCTCGCGGCCCCCAAACCCGCCCTTGCCGTTGCCTGCCATGGAAGCCTCCGTTCAGTCGACTGGTCACCCAACTGTACTCAAGTTGACTGGCGGAGTCAGCCAGGACAGGGCGGAGCGCCTGCCCTGTGGTCCTTTCGCGGGACAGGGCGGCCGGCACCTCCATGACCCCCTCCCCCGCGCCACCCACAGATGAGGCTGCGTGATAGGAACCCCGTCCTGATGAACGCGAATCATGGATACGAGTACCCCGGAATCGCCGGCAGCGGGGCGATCGCTACCGGGCTTGCTGCCGTCTCCACGACGACGGCTGACACGATCTTGCTGGCTCGCAGCGAGGCTTCGGCTTGGCGGGCAGAGGAGAAGGCGGTCGCTGCCTGCGCCAAGGTCGAGGGGGCCGATCCCTCGCGGCTGCGGGTGACCACAGACCCCGCCGACCTGGCAGAGTGCGATCGTCGTCGTCGAGTCGGTGATCGAGGAACTAGGGCCGAAGGGCGAGGTGCTGGCGACCGTCGCCGAAGCCTGCCCCGAGCGCCGACCTCGCCACCACCACCTCCTCTCTCGGCGTCGCCGAGATCGCCGCCGCGAGCGGCACCGAGGGTCGCCTCTTTGGACTCCACGTCTTCAACCCCGTACCGCGGATGAAGCTGGTCGAGGTCTGCTTCCCCGACGGCGCCGAGGGCGCCCGCGAGAGGGCGCTGGCCTGGTGCGCAGCGCTCGGCAAGACGGCGGTGGAGGTCCCAGACCAGGCGGGCTTCGTCGTTAACCGGCTGCTCTTCCCCTACCTCTTTGACGCGGTGCGGCTGATCGAGCGCACCGGCATGGAGGCCGGCGAGGTCGACACCTGCATGAAGCTCGGCGCCGGCCACCCGATGGGACCGCTGGCCCTGCTCGACTTCGTCGGGCTCGATGTCGCCGAGGCGATCGGCGACGCCCTCTACGCCGACTCTTCGGAGGCCGCCCACAAGCCGCCCGGGCTGATGGTCGAGATGGTCGGGGAAGAGAAGCTGGGCCGAAAGAGCGGCGCCGGCTTTTACGAGTACGACTGACGCTTACCGCTCATGTCCCAGATCACGTCGGCCTCAGAGATGCCCTGGCGGCGGGCGATAACCTCGACCTGCTCCCAGGGCAGCTCGGCCTCGGGCAGTTCGTCCCAGCGGGCCAGGTCGAGGGCCTCAACCGCTCCCTGAAGCGCCGGGCCAAGATGCGTCTTCTGAGCGCAGCAGCGCCCTCAGCACCTCAAGCTGCTTGTCGCTCAGGCGGACAACCCACATACGGGAACCTCCAACGTTCGGCGGGGTGCGGGTTGCCCGGGAAAGTTAGGCGGACGGACGGACGGAACGGCTGATCCGCACCGCCTCGATCCGGTTCTCGCGCACCGACTCGACCCTGATCGTGTAGCCGTTGGAGACGATCGAATCGCCGCGCTTGGGCAGCCGCCCTAGCTCGCCGAAGACGTAGCCGCCGACCGAGTTGTAGGCGTCGGTGTCGACCGGCAGCTCGATACCTGCGTCGGCGAGGTCGCCGAGCGAGACGTGCCCGCGCACGAACCAGTCGCCGTTGGTCAGCCGGCGCAACGCCGCGGCACGGGGGTCGGTCTCGTCCTCGATCTCTCCCACCACCTCCTCGAGGATGTCCTCGACGCTGACGATTCCCACCGTCCGCCCGTACTCGTCGACGACGACCGCCACCGAGGTGCGCTGCACCTGTAGGTCGTGGAGGAGGTCGTCGAGCGGCCGGGTCTCAGGGACGATCAGCGCGTCGCGGATCACCGGCTCGATCGAGGCCTCGGGCCCCTCGCTCATGTAGAGACGGGCGAGGCTGTTGTTGTGGACGATCCCCTTCACCCGATCGGGGTTTTCGTCCTCGATCACCACCAGCCGGGTGTGGCCGGAGGTGACGCAGCGCTGAAGCGCCGTCTCGACGGTCTCCGAGGCGTCGACGGTGACCACGGCCGGGATCGGCGTCATCACCTCGCGCGCCTCCTGCTCGTGCAGATGGAAGACGCCGCCGAGCATCCCGGCCTCGCCAGGGTCGAGCGTCCCCCCCAGCCTCGAGCTGTCGATGATCTCCTTCAGGTCCTCGGCCGTATGGCGCTCTTCGAGGTCGCCGGGGTTGACCCCGAAGAGGCGGACGATCGCATTGGAGAGTCCGCTCAGCCCGAACACGACCGGGGCCGTGACAGCGCGAAACCAATTGAGCGGGCGGGCAACGCGGCGCGCGGTGCGCTCCGCATGGCTGATCGCCAGCATCTTCGGCACCTGCTCGCCGACGACGATGTGGACGGCGGTGACCAGCGCGAAGGCGATCACCACCGAGATGGCGGCCGCAACCTCGTGTGAGAGGCCGCCGAAGACGGGCTCCAGGAGCTTTGCCAGCGAGGGCTCGCCGAGGAAGCCGATCCCGATCGAGGCCATCGTGACTCCGACCTGACAGGCCGACAGCGAGTCTTCGATCCTGTCGAGCTGCTCGATCACGGTCTCGGCACCGCTCTCCCCCTCCCTGACGAGCTGCTCGATCTTGCCGCGGCGGCTGCGAACCAGCGCGAACTCCGCCGCCACGAAGAAGCCGTTGACGACGATCAGCACGAGCAGCAGGACGAGCAGCAGGGCAGTCATCGGCTATGTGGCCCAGTACTTCGGGGGAGGTCGTCTTCGGCCATTCGGCGCACGGAATATAGCTTCCCCGCACGCCGCAACTGGGAGAAGTGCGATATTGAGCCCGGATGCGCATCGCTAGCCTCGTCCCATCGGCAACCGAGATGCTGTTCGCCCTCGGGCTGGGCGAAAGCGTCGTCGCGGTCACGCACGAGTGCGATCACCCAGCCGAGGCTCGATCGCTTCCCAACCTGACCCGCACGGTGCTTCCGGATGTGCTCAGCGCCGGGGAGATCGACGCCGCCGTGAAGGCGATCGTCGGCGAGGGCCGAGCGCTATATGCACTGGACGAGGAGCGACTGGCCGAGCTGGCTCCCGACCTGATCGTCACCCAGGCGGTGTGCGACGTGTGCGCGGTCTCCTATGAGGAGGTGGTCGAGGTCGCCAGCCCGCCTGCCGAGCCATCCACGAGTCGTCCAGCAGGACCCGAGCACGCTCGGCGAGATGCTGGAGGACGTGATCCGACTCGGCGAGGCGGCCGGGGTCGTGGAGCAGGCCCACGAGCTGCGCGGCGAGCTGGAGGGGAGGCTCGCTGCAGTCGGCGCCGCCGCTTCGGGAGCGACGTTGCCGCGGGTGATCGCGCTGGAGTGGCTCGACCCGCCCTACGTCGGTGGGCACTGGATCCCCGAGATGATCTCGATCGCCGGCGGCGAGGACGTCGCCGGGCCGCCGGGACTGAAGTCACCCGAGGTCGGCTGGGGTGAGCTGTCGGGATTGGGACCCGACGTGGTGATCGCGATGCCGTGCGGCTGGTACCTGGAGGACTCCCGCGCCCAGGCGGCTGGAGCAATGGGAGCGAATCGAGGCGCTGGGCGCCGCCCACGTCTTCGCGGTCGACGCCGCGTCGACCTTCTCGCGCCCGGGGCCGCGGCTGGTCGACGGGGTGGAGCTCCTCGGCCACCTGCTCCATCCGGACCTGATCGACCCTCCCGGCAACATCGAGTTCGCCGAGCTGCGACCCCGGTCTCGAAATCCGGCCCGCTCCGCCGGTAGTCGCTCAGGCGATCGCGATCGCCGCCGACGATCGAGACGACCGCGACCGCGACCATCACCGCCAGCTCCGCGAACAGTCGCGACGCGCCGAGCTGGCCGCGCTCTCCGGCGACGATGGTGAGGGCGCAGACGACGCCGGCGACGAGGCCGCCGAGATGGCCGCCGAGGCTGATCTGCGGATCGCCGACAGCAAACGCGAGGTTGAACAGCACGAGCACCCCGATGGTCCGGGCGACATGGTCGAGACCGCGCCCGCGGGCGATCACGAACGCCGCACCGAAGACGCCGAAGATCGCCCCCGAGGCCCCGATCGTGAGCTGATCCGGGCCGCTCAGCAAAAGCGCACCGAAGGCGCCGGCGAACAGCGACGCCGTGTAGAGGAAGACGAACCGAGTCGTGCCGATCGCCGGCTCCAGCAGCCGGCCCCAGAAATAGAGCGCGACCATGTTGAAGCCGATGTGGAAAATTTCCGCATGCAGGAAGGCGCCGGTAAGTAGCCGGTACCACTCGCCGTTCGCCACCGAGGTGCCGAGCAGGCCGTAATTGTTTACCAGGCTCGCCCCGGGAGTGTTGAGGCCACCGGGGCCGGAAGCGATCTCGGCGAGGTAGACGGCGACGTTGACCGCGATCAGGACGAAGGTCGCCGGCGCATGGACGGACCCGCCGAACGCCGCCGCCCCGTGGGTCACCCGCGTCCGCTCGCGCATGCACTCCGGACAGCGCATGCCGACCGGGGTCGGAGTCATGCAATCAGGGCAGATCGGCCTTCCGCACGAAGAACAGGAGACTCGGGTCTCGCGGTCGGGATGTCGGTAACAGGCTCTGGGCCAAGGGATGTGCAGCCTACAATCGCCGCCCATGGACGCCCCCAGCCCAGCCCGCCTCTACGCAAGCGCGGTCGGTGCCTTTCTCATCGTGCTCGGCATCGTCGGCTTCTTCTACAGCGCCTCGCTTGGGCACTCCGGGCCAGGTCAAGGACGTGCTCGGTGTGCTCAGCGTCAACGGCTGGGAGAACGTCTTCCACGTCGCCACCGGAGCGATCGGGCTGCTGCGTAGCGGGCTATGCGGCGCGCCAGTACGCGCTTTGGCTTGGAGTCCTCTACCTCGCGCTCGCGATCTGGGGCTTCGCGATCGGCAGCGGGGACTCGATCCTCGGTTTCCTCCCGGCCAACACCGGGGAGGACTTCCTACACCTGGTCCTCGGCCTGCTCGGGGTCGCCGCGGCGCTGGCCACGCCTGCGCCGAAGCTAAAAGCGCGAGCGAAGCCCGTCGCCTAGCGATCGCAGACCGCGGCGAGTCCTCTGCTTGCTGCGGCGGCGGGCCTCAAGCAACACCAAGGCGCCGGCGGCGGCACCGCCGGCGCGTGACCGCGACCACGGGGCGCACCCAGTTGCGCGGGTCGCGCAGGGCGCGCAAGCTCGCTCTCTGAGAGCTCCTCGGCCCAGTCGGAGAGCTCCTCGACGGCGGCCTGTGTGACGGCGGAGAGAGTGTCCTCGACCCGCCCCGAGAACCGCTCCGGAGGCTCGATCGGACGCAGTGCGTCGCTGAGCAGCTGCTCCACGTCCCAGGTGCTGGCGGTCAGTCGCTCCGTCGCGTCACTCATCGTCCATCTTCTCCTGGAGTTGCTTGATCGCGCGATGGATCAGCACCTTGGTGGCGCCGTTGGTACGGCCCAGCGCCCGGGCGATCTCGCGGTTGTCCATGTCCGAGCGCGAAGCGCATGATCAGCGCCTCGCGACGGTCCTCCGGCAGGTGCTCGAAGGTTCTCCATCACCTGGCGAAGCTCCTCGCGTCCCGCGGCGATCGACTCGGTGCCGTGACGCGCCGCGATCGGGTCGGCGTTGTCGAGCGGAGTCTGGGGGCGGCGGGAACGGTCCCGGTAGTAGTTGGAGGCGAGGTTGTGGGCGATCCGGATCAGCCAGGGTCGCAGCGGTCGGCCGTCGGACTCGCGCCGGGCGCGATCGAAGTGTCGGTAGGCCTGCAGGAATGCCTGCTCGGTGAGGTCCTCGGCGTCGTGGTGGTTGCCGACCCGGTAGTAGGAGTAGGAGTAGACATCGCGCAGGTGGGCCCTGTAGAGGTCCTCGAAGGCCCGGTCCAGCTCCGCCTTCGCGGCTGGGTCGAGGCTCGCCGGCTCGACGTTCTCCTCTGCGCCGCTCACTCGCCAAGCCTAGTCCGATCATGCGGCCCGCCTCGATCGCTCGACCCGGCGCAATCCGGCGACCCAGGCCGCAGTGTCGATCTCGCCGCGGATCAGCGCCGCGAGCCCACTCAGCGCATCGGCCGGCACCCCGGCAGCCGCGATCGCCTCGGCGAGCAGCGGCGCTGTGTCTAGGCCCTCGGAGGCCTGGCCGATCAGCTGCGGGATCTCGGCCGCCGGGGTGCCCGACCCCAGCAGCTCGCCGGCGCGGCGGTTGCGCCCGGTCGGCGCCAACATCGTCGCGGTTAGGTCGCCAACACCGGCCAAGCCCGAGAAGGTCTCCAGTTGAGCGCCGCGCCCGATCGCATACTCGATGCACTCGCGCCAGATCTCAGCCGCTGCGATCCCGGCCGCGTTGAGGCCATACGGCTCGGCCGCCGCGGCGGCCAACGCGGCGGCGTTCTTGGCTGCCCCGGCCATCTCGACTCCGGTCACGTCAGCGGAGCGCTCGCAGACCAGGCCGGCTTGGTCGAAGACCTCGCCGAGCTGGTCTCGCAGGTCAAGGTCAGCCGAGCCGAGGACCAAAGCAGCCGAGCCGGAGACGGCCTCGCGGGCGTGGGCTGGGCCGCCGAGACAGGCGATCGCTCGGGCTCTCACCCTCTCCCCCACGTACTCGGCCGGGAGCTGGCCCTGGGGGGCGATCAGGCCCTTGGTCAGCAACAGCACGGCCGAGCGCTCCCCGACGCGGTCGGCGATCGCGCCCACCGCCTGTGGCAGCGACTTCGAGGGGATCGCCAGGCAGACGAGGTCCAAGCCGGCCAGCTCGATCCTCGAAGCCGGGCGGACGTCGATTGCCTCGGGGAGGCTGACGCCGTCCAGGTAGCGGCTGTTTTCCCCCGTCTCCGCCAGCTCCGCCGCCTGCGAAGCGGTGCGGGTTCCAAGCTGGACCTCGAGCCCGCCGCGGGCGAGCAGCACGGCGACCGCGGTACCCCAGCTGCCGGCACCGATCACGGCGGCGCGGCGCATCGGCGGCAGGCCGCCCAAGTCTTCCCATTGCAGCTGGACGTTGGGCCAGATCCGCGCGGTCACGGTTTCAGCCAATGCCGGTGAGGGGTGGGCGGCGCGGGGGAAGGTCATCGCACGACCGAGGCGGACCTTGACCCTTCGAGGTCGGATGCGCCAGCCTCGCCGCACGTGTTCGGTGCCGAGCACGGCGGAGGGGATCACCGGCGCGCCGGTCTGCAAGGCGAGCCGGCCCACCCCCGCCTCGGCGCCGCCAGTGACCCGGTGCGGATCCGAGTGCCCTCGGGGAAGATGCAGACGGTGCCGCCGCGCTCGACGACGAGGCGAGCCGTCTCCATCGCGTCCTCATCAGAGGAACCGCGGCAGATCGGGAAGGCGCCGAGACGGGAGAGGAGCCAACCTTGCCAGCGGCGCTCGAACAGCTCCACCTTGGCGACGTAGTTCATCGGCCGCCGCCAGGGCAGGCAACCGCCGATCGCAAAGGGGTCGAGGAAGCTTCGGTGGTTGGAGGCGACGATCAGACCGCCCCTGACACGGGCGTGCTCGCGGCCGTTGCGCGCGTAGCGGAAGTAGACGAAGAAGAACGGCGTCATGAAGACCCTGGCCAGTAGGTACAGCGGCCAGCTGACGCCGTGGGCGCGGCTGTAGGCGTGGTAGCCCTGGAGACGCTCTTCGCTCACGAAGAGCGCTACACGGAGGCCGGGACGCGGTTACCAGGCGCTTTCGATCAACTTCGCGAGCTCGTCGCGGTCGGGTGGATCAGGGGTGAATGCCAATTCGGGGCGGGCCAGGATGGCGTCAAGGGCCTGATCGAGCTTATCTTTGTCCGCGCCGAGCGATCCGAGACCGGGTGGGTTGCCGCCCAGGTCGAGGATGCGGGTCTCTATCTCGGTGAGATCGGTCTTGATTGCCGCCGCGAGGGATGAGAGCCACTCGGGGGCTCGGGTCGCCATGAAAGCCATTGCCCGGGGGAGGATCGCCGCGTTGGTCTCAGCGTGGGGGCTGCCGCAGATGCGGACGAGGGTTTGGCAGATCACGTGATGGACGGCGAACATGGCGGAGTCAATCGCGTAGCCGCTGAGGATCGAGCCGAGGGCGAGGGCGACGCGATCGCGATCCCCTGGGTCTTGGTCGAGGGAGGTGGCGATCAGCTCGGCGCCGCGCAACGCGGTCATCCTGGAGACCGGGTTCGCGAAGGGCGTATAGAGGGAGTCGGCGCCGTGGGCGAGGGCGTTCATCGAGCTGAAGCGGAGCGCCCGCTCTGGCTGGCTGGTCATCATCTCCTCATCGGCGATCGCCAGCTCCGGGCGGATCAGCGAACTCACTGTACCCTCAGCGCCCGCCGGCAGGCGGTGTATGCCGGTCATCTCGGCGCCCGACATCGTGGTAGGGATCGCGGCGACGCTCGCACCGGTCACCGAGGCGACCGCCTTCGCGGTGTCGATGACGCGGCCGCCGCCGAGCGCCACCAGACGGGGGAGGCGGGCCGAGCCCAGGAGCGCCGCTGCGGCCTCCGGCACACCGCCGGGAGCCGCCTCGTGGATGGCAGCCGCCGCGGCAGCCATCTCCGGCGCGCCCGCCAGCGCCCGCGGCGTCGTCAACAGCTCGAACGGGGCGAAGCCATGCTCCCGGAGAATCTGGGGTGCCTCGGTGGCGCCCTCGTGGCGGAAGACGACCGTGCGGCCCGCATCCCGCCAGACGAAGTCGCCGTTCACTCGGCTGCGATGACCCGCGGGTTGACGACTGGCCGCAGGTTGGGCTCCACCTCGGCCCGCAGGTGCTCATAGTCGGGCGGCAGCGAGAGCTTCTCGCCGAGGTGCTCCAGAGGCTCGTCGACGGTGAAGCCCGGGCCAAGCGTGGCGATCTCAAAGAGCACTCCGCTCGGCTCGCGGAAGTAAACAGATCGGAAATAGAAGCGGTCGATTACCGGAGTCGGATGGGCGCCGGCGGCAATCGCCTTCTCGCGCCACTCGGCGTGCTCGTCCAAGTTGGAGGCCCAGGCGACGTGGTGGACGCTTCCGGCCCCCTGCAGCCCGGGTTCGCCGGGAGGCTCGTCGTATATGTAGAGGCCGCCGCGCCTATCGCCACGCGCTTCCCAGCCCTCGCCGCGGGCCTCGAACTCAAGCGCCTCGAGCAGGCCGCGGCTGGCGCCCGGCGCGACGCTGTAGGCGCGAACCGAGTGGAAACCCCGCAGCGCCAGCTCGGCGGGGACCTCGGGGTGATCGGCGATCAGCGGCTCGTCGTCAACGTCGACTACGGCTAGCTCGTGGTCGAGCCCCTCGGGGTCGGAGAAGCGCAGCGCGCCGTCGAGCAGCTCCGAGAAGACGCCGTTCGCCCCCAACCGCCCCGCCCAGAAGGCAAGCGAGTCCTCCGAGGCGACCCGCCAGACGATCCGGTGGACCATCCCGGCGCCGGCCCGTCCCTGCGGCACGCCCGGGTACTCGAAGAAGGTGAGGTCAGAGCCCGCATTGCCCCTCTCGTCGGCGAAGAAGAGGTGATAGACGGTCGGGTTGTCCTGGTTGACGGTCTTCTTGACCAGGCGCAGGCCGAGCACACCCGCGTAGAAGTCGACGTTTCGCTGCGCATCCTCGGTGATCGCGGTTATATGGTGAATTCCCTCGAGCTTCACCGAGCCACGTATAGCATCCTCTGGGATGGGTCGCGGACGACGACGCACGGTGAAAGCCCTAGTCGCGCTCGGCTCGGTCCTCGCCTTCCTCAGCGTCTTCTCGATCTGGGTCGAACGCCAGGCGCTCAATACCAGCGACTGGGTCAGCACCAGCGGTCAGCTCCTGCAGAACTCGAAGATCCGCAGCGCGGTTGCCAACTACCTGGTCGACCAGCTCTACGAACACGTCAACGTCGAGCGCGAACTCAAAAGCATCCTCCCTGGCGAAACTAAGCGGCTCGCCGGGCCGGCCGCGGGCGGCCTTCGGCAGGTGGCCGGCGACGGCGCCGAACAGCTGCTGAAGACCTCGACCGCGCAGAGCCTCTGGGAGAGCGCCAACCGGACCGCCCACGAACAACTCGTCGCCGTCCTGGAAGAAAAGAACGCCACCCTCTCGACCGAAAACGGGACGGTGACGCTGAATCTCGGCAGCCTCGTCACCAACCTCGCCAACCAGGTCGGGATCGGCGCCGACCTGGCGGCAAAGCTGCCGCCCAACGCCGGCCAGATCGAGATCCTCCACTCCGAACAGCTGAAGACCGCGCAGAACATCGCCGTGGCGGTGAAGGGGCTGGCGCTGTTGCTCTCGCTCCTCACCTTCGCCGCCTTCGCCGGGGCGATCTACCTGGCGCGCGAGGGGCGCTGGGTACCGATCCTCTTCTCCGGGATCGGCCTGATCGCGGCCGGCTTCGCGGTGATAGTCGCCCGCCACGTCGCGGGGGGGATCGTGGTCGGGCAACTCGTGACGAACGACAGCGTCAAGCCGGCGGCAGAAGCGACCTGGACGATCGCCACCTCTCTGATGACCAGCATCGCGACGACGGTGATCGTGGTCGGCGTGCTGTTCGCCATCGCAGGCTGGCTGGGCTCACCAACCGGCTCGGCCCGGGCCAGCCGCAGGGCGATCGCGCCGGCCCTGCGCGACTACCGTCCCTTCGTCTACACGGGCCTGGCGATCGTCGTCGGCATCTACTTCCTTTCGGCTCCGACCCAAGGCTTGCGCTCCTTCCTCACCACCCTGGTCGTCGCCGCGATGGCCGCATTCGGGATTCGCGAGCTGAGCAAGCAGACGGCGACCGAGTTCCCCGACGCCCATTTCCATGAGATGTTCGGTCGCACCAAAGACCGTGTGGTCGACGCGGTGAAAGGGGCCAATCTCGGCGAGCGCGCCTCGAAACTGCGACTACCGGAGATGAGGAAACCGAGTGGCGAGACGGCCGCCTCCGCGGCGCCGGACGCCGTTGTCCCGCCCAGCGAGGACGACGCCCGGCTCACCAGGCTCGAGCGCCTCGGCGACCTGCACCAGAAAGGCGTCCTCACCGACGAGGAGTTCGCCGCCGAGAAGTCGCGCTTGCTGGGCGGGTCCTGAGCGCAAGCCCGCCCTCGGACTCGAACCGAGAACCGCTTCCTTACAAGGGAAGTGCTCTACCAATTGAGCTAGGCGGGCGCGTCGCCCGAATATAGACGGCACGACGCGGCCCTACAGCGGCACCTCGCGGGAAGCGAGATGGGCGCCGACCTTGCGCTTGACGCGCTGCAGGGCGTTGTCCACCGTCTTGGTGTCGCACTCGATGCGCTCGGCGACGATCTCGTAGGAGTGGCCGTCGAGGTAGAGGGAGAGGACGCGGCTCTCAAGGTCCGAGAGGACCCCCGAGACGCCCGCGAGACAGGAGACAAGGCTCTCCAGCTCTTCGGCGGCGATCACCTGGTTGACCGGGTCAAAGACGGTCGGCCCGGGCAGGATCTCGTCCAGCGTCGTGTCCGAGTCGCCCGCCGCGGCCGGCGTCTGGCTGAACGAGACGTACTGGTTGAGGGGCGTGTGCTTGTTCCGGGTCGCCGTCTTCACCGCGGTGATGATCTGGCGGGTGATGCAGAGCTCCGCGAAGTTGCGGAAGCTCGACTCGCGATCGGTCCGGTAGTCGCGGATCGCCTTGTAGAGGCCGAGCAGGCCCTCCTGAATCAGGTCGTCGGACTCGCCGCCGAGCAGGAAGTAAGACGAGGCCTTGAGGCGAACGAAGCCGCGGTAGCGGCGGACGATCGCGTCGTAGGCGTCGGTCTTGCCTTCCTTGGCGAGGGCAACCAGATAGTGATCATCAAGCTCAGGTTGAGAGTTAGTCTGCTGAGCGCGGGCGCTGCCGGAGCGGCGTCCCGAAGGGAGTCGCATTTCCTGCGTAGGCGTAGATAGAGCCACAGATCCTTCTCCTTGTGAAGGGTCGTGGCGCCGTTTACCTCCCCTGAGGCGCCCTATGGACTGGGGGGATCTCAGACTCAAGCTGAGGTTCACCCTTTATTCGCGCGTTAGTTTACGGACGGGCGGAGTTCTGTCAACCCCGAACTGAGGTTCGTGCAACCGCCGTTGCAGTTGCTAGCGCTGTCGGAGCGCCTCGAAGAGGAGGGCGGCGGCGGCGGCTGAGACGTTGAGGGAGCCGATTGAACCTCGGCGCGGGAGGGCTATGAGATCGTCGCAGGCGGCTGCTACGCGGGGGCGGATGCCTCTGCCCTCTCCGCCGAGCACCAGCACCGTTGCGCCGCTGAGATCGACGTCCCAGGGAACCTGGTCGGCGTCGGCGTCCGCACCCCAGATCCAAAAGCCCGCTTTCTTCGCCTTGGCCAGCCAGTCTGCGAGATTGCGGACCCTGGCTATCGCGAGGTGCTCGACTGCGCCTGCCGAGGCCTTGCAGGTGACGGCGGTCACCTCGGCGGAGCGGCGGTCGGGGATCACCAGGCCGGCGCCGCCGGCGAACTCGACCGAGCGCGCCACGGCGCCGAGGTTGCGGGGATCCTGGACCTGGTCGAGAGCGACGATCAGCGGATCCTCGCCTCGAAGCAGCGCGTTTGGGTCGGCGTAGGGGTAGGGATCGACCTCGGCAACGACGCCCTGGTGGTGCGGAGAGCCGCACATTCGCTCCAGCTCCTCGCCAGGCCTCTCGGGGGCACGCCAGACGCGGTGCACGCGTCGCTTCCCCCGCTCCGCCTCGGCGACCGGCTGCTTGCCGTAGATCAGCTGGCCGCCCATCTAGCCCCTGGAAACGAGGCGGGCGCCATCGACCGAGTCGCGGACCTCCCAGCCCAGCTCGGCCAGGCGGTCGCGGATCTCATCGGCGCGGGAGAATTCCTTCGCCGCCCGAGCGTTCTCGCGCTCGGCGAGCAGGCGTTCCGCCTCTTCCCCGACCTCCTCCTCGGCGCGCGCAAGAGAGTCCAGGCCGACCAGCTTGAGCATCTCGCACAGCGCCTCCGGAGCGCCCGACAGCTCGCGCCGGTTCGCCTCGCGGACCAGCTCGAACGCCTCGGCCATCGCCCGCTGGGTGTTGAAGTCCTCGGCAAGGGCCTCGCGGAAGGCCTCGCGCCGCGCCGCGACCAACTCGTCCTCGTCCTCCTCGGCGGGCGCGATCTTGCCGCAGGGATGCTCGCGGAAGAAGTTGCGCAGCCGCTCCACCCGCGCCGCCGCCTGCTCCATCTGCTCGGCACCGAAGGCGAGCGGCTGGCGGTAGTGGCCGGAGATCAGGTAGTCGAGGACCGCCTCGCGGCCGTAGCGGTCTAGGGCCTCGGAGAGCTGGAAGATGTTGCCCTCCGACTTCGACATCTTGGCGGCGTCGGCCTCGATCATCCCGTTGTGCATCCAAATCCGGGCGAACGGGCGCCCCGCCGCCTCGGACTGGGCGATCTCGTTCTCGTGGTGGGGAAAGACGAGATCGGAGCCGCCGCCGTGGATCGCGAAGGCGGGCCCCAGCTCCGCCTCGGCCATCGCCGAGCACTCGATGTGCCAGCCGGGGCGACCCGACCCCCACGGGGAGGCCCAGCAGGTGTCCTCCTCCTCCTTGTGTGCCTTCCACAGCGCGAAGTCGAGCGGGTCCTCCTTCAGCGAAGCCGATCCGGCCTCCTCGCCCTGGTCCATGTCCTCCGTGTCACGGTTCGAGAGCTTCCCGTAGCCCTCGAAGCTGCGGACCCGGAAGTAGACGTCACCTCCGGACTCATACGCGTGCCCGGACTCGACCAACTCGGCGATCAGCCCGACGATCCCCTCAATCGTCTCGGTAGCCAGAGGCTCGGCGTCCGGGCGCCCCAACCCGAGCCGATCGGTGTCCTCGAAATAGGCTGCGGTCATCCGCGCCGCGAACTCCCCCGAGGGCTCGCCGACTCCGCGCGCAGCCGCGTAGATCTTGTCGTTGACATCGGTGACGTTTACGACCAGCTTCGCCCTGTAGCCCTCCGACCTCAAGAAACGGGCGAGCAGAGAGAAGACGACGAACGGCCGAGCATTTCCGATGTGGATCTGGCTGTAGACCGTCGGGCCGCACGCATAGATGCCGATCTCATTGCCCGCGTCGAGCGCTTGAAGCTCCCCCGTCAGCGTGTCCTTGATCCTCACCTCGCGCATCGCGAGGCGGAGCCTAGAAGGTCCTGTACCCAGCGGTTGAGGCTGCCGACTCCGAGCGCGCCCACGCGGGCGCCGTCTCCTCGGCGGCGGCAAGCGCCTCGCGCTTTGCCTTGTTGGCGCTCGCCTTGATCTCCTCCTCGGCGGCCTGGCGTGCCCGCTCCTCGCGCCGCTCGGCCTGCACCCGAATCCGACCCGACTCGGCGCGGAGCTGGTCCTCAGCCCGCGCCCGAGCGACCTCCGCGGCCTCGCGCTCTACCTTCTCGATCAGCTTCTGCACCCGCTCCTCGGCCTCGCGGCGCACCTCCTCGGTGCCCTCCATCACGCGCCGCTCGATCTCGGTCTCGATCCGCACCGCCGTCTCGTGCGCCTCGATCGCGGCCGCCTCAGCGTCGGCTGCCCTCTGCTCGGCCGCGGCGACCCTGCGGTCGGCCTCGAGCTGGACCTCCTCTCGAGCCTCGCGCTCCCGCCGCTCGGCCTCCTGCCCCAGGTTGGCGACCGCCTCGGCGAGCGAATTCCCGCCCTCGGCACGATTCGCCGCCAGCTCCTCGGCGTGCGCTTCGTGATCGCGTTCGGCGCGCTGCTTGGACTCCTCAAAGGCCCTCTCGGCGCGGTCCCTGGCGGCCTCGGCGTGCTCCGATCGCGCTTCCGCATCGCGCCGCTTGGCGCGCTCGGCGGCAATGCGCTCGCGACCTTCCTCGCCGAGCTTTGAGAGCGTCGCCATTGCCCGCTCTTTCAGCTCGGCGCGAACTGTCTCCGTCCTCGCCTCGGCCTCGCCGACACGTTCCTCGCTGAGGCGAACCCACTCCAGAGCCTGCTCGGCGATGCCGCGCACCGTCTCCCTCGCCTCGCCGACCGCCTGCAACTGAACCGCGGGTTCGCCCATGTCCGGGCAACCTACTATGGCCGCCGGAAGCGACGCCACCCTGGCGCTTGCCGAAAAAGGCGCAATTTGCGCCGCTCAGGCGGACTGCTGGGTCTCGCGTCCGCGCAGCTCGCGCTTGAGGATCTTGCCGGTTGCGTTGCGCGGCAGCTCGTCGAGGAACTCGACCTCGCGCGGAACCTTGTAGGAGGCGAGGTTGGATTTGACGTGAGCCTTGAGGTCGTCCTCGGAGACCTCCGCATCCCCGGCGGGGACCACGAAGGCCTTCAGCCTCTGGCCAAACCCCTCATCGGCGACACCGATCACCGCCGCCTCCACCACCGCCTCGTGGTCTGCAAGCATGTCCTCCACCTCGCGCGGGAAGACGTTCTCCCCACCGGAGACGATCATCTCGTCGTCGCGGCCGTCGATGAAGAGCCGACCCGCGGAGTCGATGTGGCCGACGTCGCCGCTGGAGAGGAGCCCGTCGATCGCCTCCTTGCCACCACCGCCGGTGTATCCCTCAAACGACATCTCGTTGCCGACGAAGATCCGGCCGACCTCGCCACGCGGCACCTCCCGCCCGCTCTCGTCGTAGAGGCGCACGACGGTGCCACGCGGCGGCCGGCCGGCGGTTCCGGGCGCAGCACGCAGGTCCTCGGGGGTGGCAACGGTCGCGTAGGCAACCTCGGTCGAGCCATAGAGGTTGTAGACGTTGTCGCCGAAACGGTCCATCCAAGCGGTGGCCAGATCCCCGGGCAGGACCGAGCCGGAGAGCGAGGTGATCCGCAGCGAAGTGAGGCCATAGTTGACGAGCGTCTCCTCGGGGAGCTGGAGGATCCGTTGGATCATCACCGGAACCGCCGCCAGGACCTCGGCTCGGCTCTCCTGGAGCGCGAGCAAGGTGTCCTCGGGGTCAAAGCGGCGGCGCAGCACCATCGTCGAGGCGGTCGGCAGGCTGATCACCAAGTGGAAGAAGCCCCAGGAATGAAAAAGCGGGGCAGCGATCACCATCGTCTCGCGAGCGCGAAAGGGAATCCTCTCGATCAGCGCCGCCATCGCGAGCAGACCGTCGGGGCTGGAGCGCTGGGCGCCCTTCGGGGTTCCCGTCGTCCCCGAGGTGAGGATCACGAAGCGCGGCTTGTCGGGAGGCGGCTTCAGGTCCGATTCGTCGCCGCCGCCGATCAGTTGCTCTAAGGTCGGCTCGCCGGGCTCGTCCCCGTCGCTCCACCCGACCACGCGGGATACCCTACTGTCGACGCCCTCCAGCAGCCCGGTGAACTCCTCGTCATAGACGAGCACTTTGGGGCCCTCGCGCCTCGTCACCTCGGTGAGCTGGGGTCCGGCGAACATCGTGTTGAGGTAGAGGGCGCTGGCGCCAAGCTTGGCGGCGGCAAGGGTCGCCTCGACGAAGCCGCGATGGTTGCGGCACATGATCCCGACGCCGTCTCCATAGCCGATCCCCATCTCGGCAGAAGGCGTGGGCGAGTGCGTTGGAGCGGCGGTGGACCCGCTCGAAGCTGAGCGACCCGCGCTCATCGATCAGCGCGATCTCGTGGGGGTAGTGGATCGCCGCGGTGGCGATGCCGGTCGCCGGCGAGGCGCCCCAACGCAGGAAGGTCACCCCGATCTTCGCCGCCCGGTCGGGACGCAGCGGCGTCAGAATCCCCGCCTCGCGCAGCACCTTGGCCTCAAAGACGGCGTCGGAGAGCGACTCCCGGGCATTTGACACTATCGAGTTGAGGTTCCCCATCGGAGCCGGGAAGCCTAGTGCCTATCCGCCCTCGACCGAAGCGACTGCTATGCAGGCGATTCCCTCACCGCGGCCGATCCAGCCCATCCCCTCGTTGGTCGTCGTCTTGACGCTGACCCGGGCGGAGGTTGCCTCGGCGAGGATCCGCTCCATCTCAGCCCGATAGGGCGCCAGCCGCGGCTGCTCGCAGACCAAGGTGGCGTCGATGTTGACGATGCGGCCGGGGACGGTGCCGACGACGGTGCGGAGCAGGTCGATCGAGTCCGCGTCCTCCCACCGCGCCTCGTCGTTGGGGAAAAGCGTCCCGATGTCGCCCGTACCGGCGGCCCCGAGCAGAGCGTCGATCACCGCGTGGGTAAGAACGTCGGCATCGGAGTGGCCGGCTAACCCGCGATCGTGCTCGACCTCGACGCCACCGAGCACCAGGCGCCGGGCCTCGGCAAAACGGTGGCTGTCGTAGCCGATCCCAATGCTCATCTATCTGAATCCTCGCTCACCGCGGCGCCTAGCGGCTCGAGCCGGCGCTGGCGGCCCTCGAAGACGCAGATCTCACTGACGCCGAGCGTGCCGAGAAACTCGATCGCCCGCTCATAGCCGAATCCGACCTGCTCGGGCAGGTGGGCATCGGAGGAGAGGGCGAAGACGGCGCCCGCCTCTACGCACATCTCAGCGAAGGCCGGCGCCGGATAGATCTCGCCGGCGGGCTTGCGCAACCCGGCGGTCGAGACCTCCACCGCGATTCCGCTCTCGGCGATTGCCTCGACCACAGGCTCATAGAAGAAGCGGGGGTTGCGCTCGGGCAGCGGCCGGGCGGCGCCCCAGACCTTGACCAGGTCGGGGTGGGCGAGGATGTCGAAGAGGCCGGATCGGGCGCACTCCGCAAGCGAAGCGAAGTAGCGGCGCCAGACTTGGTCGGGGTCGCCGCCGCTCTCCCACACATCCCAGCCATCGTGGTCGACGGCGTGTTCGCCGACGAAATGGACTGAGCCGATCACGTAGTCGAAGTCGCGCGCGCCAAGCAGCGAGGCTGTACGGTCCTCGACGCCGGGGACGAAGTCGCACTCCAGGCCCAACCGCAGCGGCGTGCCACGTACGAACTCGCAGTAGGCATCGAGATCGTCTCGGGCGCTCTGCACCCAGAAGGGGTGGCGCCAGAGGTCGAGCGACTGGGTGAAGCGGTAGACGTGCTCGGAGACTCCCAGCTCTCCCACTCCCGCCACGGCCGCCGCCGCTAGGTAAAGATCAACGTTCTCGGCGGTGAAGAAGCGCTCCGGCGGCGTATCGTCCTCGTCGGGACGCAGGTGGAGGTGGTAGTCGGTGAGCACGCGGCCGCACGCTACCGCCCGCGCCCGAGATGCCGCTATGCCGAGCCGGCTAGCAGCAGCTCCGCCATCCTGAGGTCGAGCGGCGTCGTCACCTTGAAGTTCTCCGCCAGCGAGGGATGGATCAGCACCCGGCGGCCCGCCGCCTCGACCAGCATCGCCTCGTCGGTGGCAGCGGCGCGCCGCTCGGAGTTTGCCGCGAGCGCCTCACGCAGCGCGCCGACACGGAAGACTTGCGGCGTCTGCGCCGACCAGAGACGGTCGCGCTCAAGGGTCGCCTCTACGACGAGAGCAGCATCCCCGACACCGGCCTTCTTGATCGTGTCCGCGACCGGGGTCGCGGCGATGACGCCGTCCGCCTCAGGTTCGCCTTTAAGGGCGGCGACTAGGTCCTCGATCAACCCCGAGGTGATAAGCGGCCTCGCGGCGTCATGGACGACGACCAGCTCGGTTCCAACGGCCTCCAGGGCTCTCGAGACTGACTCAGCTCGCGTTCTGCCGCCGGCGACCACGCCGACGTCGCCGCCCGCCAGGTCGTGAACGTGGCCTGGTGGGGCGGCAATCACAATCGAGCGGACTGATTCGGCGGCCCGGAAAGCCGCGATCGACCAATCGACCATCGGCCTCCCGGCCAACTGCACGAAGGCCTTCGGGCCGCCGGCTCCGAGCCTCTCCCCGGAGCCGGCGGCCGCGATGACCGCCGTGACGGACGCTGCCGCGCTGCTACGCCGTGGTGGCGAAGCGCTCCTCCAGCAGTCCGTCGAGGTACTCCTCCGCGCCCTCCTCGTCCTTATCGAGCGCGTACATGAACTCCGACGCGAGGATCTTCTTCGCCCGCGTGTACATCTGCTTCTCGCCAGTGGAGAGCCCCTTCTCCATCTCACGAATCGCCAGGTTGCGGACGACCTCGGCCAGCTCGAACACGTCACCGGTCTTGATCTTCTCGCGGTTGTACTTGAAGCGCCGGTTCCAGTTCTTCGGCATCTCCGACACGTCGTCGGTGAGGACGTCGGTTACTTTCTTGATCTCTTCCTCATCGATCACGCGGCGCAGCCCTGCCAGGCCGGCGTTCTCGCATGGGACCATCACGGTGAGTTCGTTATGGAGGATCTTGATCGTGAGGTACTCACGCTCGGTCCCCATCAACTCCCGGGTCTCCTTCTTCAGCACGAGGCCCGCTCCGTGGTGGGGGTAGACGACCTTGTCACCCTCCTCGAAGTCACAGACGTAAACGACGTCCTCCTCGAAGCCTGCCTCCATGGCCTCCTCTAGCTCGGGAATCGCTTGCTCCTTTCGGTTTGCGACGGCGCCCATCGCCGTCAGCTCTGCAGGTACCGGTCGACCAGGTCGACCTCCTGAAGCCTCCGCAGACCCTCGCGGATGTCCTTTGCCCTGGTCGGGCCGACTCCGTCGACGGCCTCAAGATCGGCGTCGGAGGCCGCAAGGACCTCCTCCAGCCCGCCGAGCTCGTGGATGATCTTCTGGACGACAAGCTTGGGAATGCGGGGGACGCGGCCCAGCACGCGGTAGCCGCGCGGTGCGACCGGGAAGTCAAGGGTGTTCATCTTTCGGTCATAACCGAGTAGCTCGGCGAGGCGGCCGAAGTCGAGCACGTCCTGGTGGGGCATGCGGGCAAGCGCCTGGAGCACGGTGGTGAGGTTCTGCTCGGAGTCCTCGACCGAGTAGTCGCGGACCAGCGCCGTCTTGTCGGCGGCTACGCCGACCATCGTCTCCTCCAACTGCATCTCTATCAGGCGCCCCTCGGTGCCGAGCTCGACGATGTAGCGCTCGACCTCGACCGCCATCCGAGTCACGAGCTCGGCCCGCTGAAGCACGGCGAGCACGTCATAAAGGACGCCGCCGCCCTCGAACTCAAGGACGGTGAGGCGGGCGGAGACCTGGTCGAGGCGGTCGCGATACTTGTCGAGTGTCGCCAGCCCCTGGTTCGCCTTGGCCAGCACCGCGGGGATGTCCTGAAGGATGTACTTCGTCCCCTCGACGTAGAGCGAGACGACGTCGCGGCGCTGGGAGATCGCGATGACCAGCGCGTCGGTCTGTTTGGAAACGCGCTCGGCGGTGCGGTGGCGGGTGCCGGTCTCCGAGGAGAGGATCGTCGGGTCAGGCATCAGCTGGACATTCGCCCAGGCGATGTTCGTCGCCTCGGCGTTGAGGACGATCGCGCCATCCATCTTCGCCACCTGGTAGAGCATCGCCGGGGTGTAGTCGATGTCCAGCTTGATCCCGCCGGATAGCAGGTGAGAGACATCTCCGAGGTCGCCGACGACGATCAGCCCCCCGGTGCGAGAGTGGACGATGTTGTCGAGCCCCTCGCGCAGGGCGCTGCCCGGGGCGACGACGTCCAGGGCCCTTACGAGCCGGGGATCCTGTCGTTCGGACAACTCGTGAAGCTCATCCCCGGACAAAGAAGGCATCGCCTCAGGATGCCAAAAAGCGCTCTGGAATGCGGTCCGGTGAAATCCGCGTGGAAAGGTCGGGATACGCTTTGTCAAGGTAGTGACCCGAATCGTGGCCGCAACTCGCGTCCTCAGAGATGAAAGCGGCTGTGAGGCAATGGTGGTGGGGCCGCTCGGCCGGCCGGTTGCTACAGCCGGGGGCAGCGCCAGCGCGACGACGGTCGAGTCGAACATCAGAGAAAGAGCGCAGCGCAGCTGCCGGCAAGGGTCCACCAATGCCACCGCATTCGCGCAGGGGCAACGGCGAGCCTTCGACGGCAGGTTTTCAGACGGCCGGAGCGCCGGCGAGATCGTGCTCGGGATCGATACCCCAGCGGGCGCCGACCTCGACCAGACCGGGCGTCAGCGCCCAACGGTCGGGGCGCTCCTCACCCTCATGCTCGGGACTGGCGCCCTTCAGCGCCATGCAACCCGTGTTGTCGCCTGCCGCGCGGATCGCCGCCACGTCCTCGTCGGTGAGCCTCGTCTCGGGTGGTAGGGCGGCCAGGTCGGCTCGCTTCTCCTCGATCGAGCGAGCACCGATCCCCGCCTCCTGGATCAGGGTGGGGACGACGCATCGGACCGCGGAGTGGGCGAGATTCCACTGGCAGGCGAGTTGGATCGAGCTGAGGCCGGCCCGCTCACCGAACGGCAGCACTTGCTCCAGTTTCTCCAGACCGGCCTCGATCCAGCCGCCGGGGCGGTAGCCACGGTGGTCGCCCGTGGCTAGCTCCATGCCCGGATGCAGATCTCCCCAGAAGAGACCGCCGTAGTCGACGACGCGGGTGATCAGCTTCACGTCGTGACGGGCGGCGGCGTCGAGGCAGAACTCTCCCGGCCAGGGCTCGAACGGGTTGAGGATGATCATTGCCCAATCGATCCGCTCGCCGAAGCGCTCCAGGCAGGAGATCAGGTCAAGGGTAAAGCCGTTGGCCGGGCCCGGCGCGATGCCGATCTGCGCCGCCAGGCCGGCCTCGCGAAGCGCCTCCATCCCGTTCCAGACCGCCTCACTGCAGTAGCCGACACGATCGGGGTTATGTAGGAGCAGCACGTCGAAGGAGGTGGCGCCGATCCGCTTGAGGCTGCGCTCGGCTGCCATCCGCAGGTATCCGGCGTAATCGGCAGCCCCGCGCAGGCGCGGGTCGGTGAAGCGGGGAAACCCCCGCGGGCCGTCGCGCTCGCCCTCATAGAAGTCGTGGCCGATCGCGCCAATCAGGCAGTAGGAGTCGCGCGGGACGCCCGCCAGAGCCCGCCCGAGGAGACGATCGGCTTCCCCCTGGCCGTAGGCGTCGGCGGTGAGGACCGTGTCGATGCCGGCGCCGGGGCGCAGCAGCGCCGCCAGGCGGTCTTCCTCGATCGCCTCGCCGAAGCGCAGGAACCTGCCTCCGCTCCAGGTCCCGATCGCGCTGCGGCCAGGCTCACGCACGCGCGGCGCTGCTCAGGACTCGGCGTCGCCCAGGGGCTGCTCGTCGCCCCCGTCCGGCTCGTGGTCTCCGTCGCCGTCCTTCTTGGCGCCGACGCCGACCTTCTCGGGCTCGGGCTCGGGCTCCGAGGGCAGCGTCTCCGGTGGCTTCGCCGGCTCGATGATCGTCAGGCTGAGCGGCCTGTCCTCGTCATCGCCGGAGCTATCGCGGCCGACCATCACAGTCGAGCCGGGCGTCATCCGGCCCTGGCGCAGGACTTCGTCGGCGAGCGGGTCCTCGATGTAGCGCTGGATCGCGCGCCGCAGCGGCCGCGCGCCCATCGAGGGGTCCCAGCCCTTCTCCACCAGCAGGTCCTTGGCTTCCTCGGTCAGCTCGAGTTGAAGTTCGTGCTCGGCGACCTGGACGCGAACCCGGTTGATCATCAAGTCGATGATCTCTTTGACCTCGTCCTTGGCCAACTTGTGGAAGACGATCACCTCGTCGATCCGGTTGAGGAACTCCGGCCGGAAGACCTTTTTCAGGTCGCTCATGATCCGGTTCTTCATGTCGTCGTAGGACATGCCGGTCTCATCGGAGACGGTGAAGCCGATCGAGGTGTTCTTGGCGATCTCCGAGGCCCCGATGTTCGAGGTCATGATCACGATCGAGTTGCGGAAGTCGACCGTGCGGCCCTGGGCATCGGTGAGCCGCCCGTCCTCGAGGATCTGCAGCAAGATGTTGAAGACGTCTGGGTGGGCCTTCTCGATCTCGTCGAGCAGCAGCACGCTGTAGGGCTTGCGCCGCACGGCCTCGGTCAGCTGCCCGCCCTCGTCGTAGCCGATGTAGCCGGGAGGTGAGCCGACCAGGCGGCTGACCGCGTGCTTCTCCATGTACTCGGACATGTCGATGCGGACCATCGCCTCCTCGTCGCCGAACAGGAACTCGGCGAGGGTGCGGGCCAGCTCCGTCTTGCCGACCCCGGAGGGGCCGAGGAAGATGAACGAGCCGGCCGGGCGCTTGGGGTCCTTGATCCCGGCGCGCGAGCGGCGGATCGCCTTGGAGACGGCGGTGATCGCGACCTCCTGGCCGATCACCCGCTTGTGCAGTTCCTCCTCCATGCGGATCAGCTTCTTGGTCTCGGCCTCGGTCAGCTTGAAGACCGGGATGCCGGTCCACATCGAGACGATGTCGGCGATCTCCTCCTCGCCTACCACAGGCCGCTCGCCGTTTTCGCCCTCGGCCCACTCGTCCTCGAGCTGGCGCTTGCGCGTCGTCAGCTGGCGCTCGGTGTCGCGCAGGCTGGCGGCCTTTTCGAACTCCTGGGCCTCGATCGCGGCCTCCTTCTCGCGCCGTGTCGTCTCGATTTCCTCCTCGAGGTCGCGGTAGACCGGTGGCGCGCTCATCGACTTGATGCGCATGCGAGAGGCGGCCTCGTCGATCAGGTCGATCGCCTTGTCAGGAAGGAAGCGGTCGGAGATGTAGCGGTCGGCAAGCTCAGCGGCGGCGCGCCAGCGCGTCGTCGTTGATCGTCACCCGGTGATGCTGTTCGTAGCGCTCGCGCAGCCCTTCGAGGATCCTTACCGTGTCCTCGGCCGAGGGCTGGTCGACCCTGATCTGAGCGAAGCGGCGCTCCAGCGCCGAGTCGCGCTCCAGGTACTTGCGGTACTCGTCCAAGGTGGTGGCGCCGATCGTCTGCAGCTCGCCGCGGGCCAGGGCCGGCTTCAGGATCGAGGCGGCGTCGATCGCGCCCTCGGCCGCACCGGCACCGACCAGGTTGTGCAGCTCGTCGATGAAGAGGATGATGTCGCCGCGCTGGGTGATCTCTTTCATCACCTTCTTGAGGCGCTCCTCGAACTCGCCCCGGTACTTGGAGCCGGCGACCAGCGCCGCCAGGTCGAGGGTGTAGATCTGCTTGTTCTTCAGCAGCTCCGGCACCTCGCCCTTGTTGATACGAGCGGCGAGGCCCTCGACCACGGCGGTCTTGCCAACCCCGGGCTCGCCCAGCAGGACCGGGTTGTTCTTGGTGCGACGGGAGAGGATCTGCATGATCCGCTCGATCTCGGTCTCGCGGCCGATCACCGGGTCGAGCTTGCCCTCCTCGGCGAGCTTGGTCAGGTTGCGGCCAAACTGGTCGAGCAGCTTCGAGGACTTCTTGCCCTCGCCCTGCCCGCCTCCGCCGCCGCCGCCCTGGCGGCGCCCGCCGGGGCCGGAAAGCATCCGGATCACCTCGTTGCGGATCTTGTCGGAGTCGGCGTCGAAGTCGAGCAGGATGCGAGCGGCGACGCCCTCGTTCTCACGCACCAAGCCGAGCAGGATGTGCTCGGTGCCGATGTAGTTGTGGCCGAGGGAGAGCGCCTCGCGCAGCGCCAGCTCGAGCACCTTCTTGGCGCGCGGAGTGAACGGGATCTGTCCGGAGGTGACCTCCTCGCCGGAGCCAACGATCCGAACCACCTGGGAGCGGACGCGTTCGACGGTGATGTCGAGCGACTCAAGGACGCGGGCCGCCAGGCCCTCCTCCTCGCGCAGCAGCCCGAGCAGGATGTGCTCGGTGCCGATGTAGTTGTGCTTGAGCGTGCGCGCCTCCTCCTGTGCCAGGACGACAACTTGACGGGCTCGCTCTGTGAATCGCTCGAACAAGAGACCTCTCTACCTAATCCAACTCGATTCGGTCGGTGGAAGTTCCGCAGACGCCCTTGGAGTATCGGGAGGCGCCCATCTGCCCTTTAAACGATACCGAGACCGTCCAACCGGCTCTGGGCCCTGAATTTCCGCTCCGAGCGGCCTTTTGGACCCCGATCAGGTGCGCATCGCCGGGAAAAGCAGGACCTCGCGCAGGCTGCGCGGCCCCAGTCATCATCATCACCAAGCCGGTCGATCCCGAGGCCGACGCCGCCGGTCGGCGGCATCCCCTGCTCGAGCGCCTCGACGAAGGCCTCATCGTAGGGCTGGGCCTCCTCGTCGCCGCGCTGAAGCTCAGCTGCCTGCTGCTCCGAAGCGGCGCCGCTGCTCATCGGGATCGTTCAGCTCGCTGAAGGAGTTGGCGATCTCGACCCCCCGGCGAAGGCCTCCCAGCGCTCGACGAGTCCATCCTCGGAGCGATGGGCCTTGGCGAATGGGGACAGCTCGACGGGGTAGTCGAAGACGAAGGTCGGCTGGATCAGGTGCGGCTCGACCTCCTTGGAGAGCAGGCCGTCGATCGAGCTTGCCCCAGCCCTCGGCCGGGTCGGGCTCACTGTCCATCGCCGCCGCCAGCGCCTCGCGGGTCGGGTGCTCAGCGATGTCGATGCCGGTGCGCTCGCGGATCGCATCGCGCAGGGTCACACGCCTCCAGGGCGGGGCGAAGTCGATCTCCTCCTCGCCCCGCTGCACCTTGGTCGTCTCCAAGACCCGCTCCACCACCTCGGCGATCAGCAGCTCCAGGTCGTGCGCCGTCTTTCGGTAGTCGGCATAGGCCTCATACCACTCGAGCATCGTGAACTCGGGGTTGTGCTTGTTGGAGACGCCCTCGTTGCGAAAGTCCTTGCCCAGCTCATAGACCCGGTCGATGCCGCCGACAACCAGCCGCTTCAGGTACAGCTCGGTGGCGATCCGCAGGTAGAGGTCGCGGTCAAGGGCGTTGTGATGGGTGATGAACGGCCGGGCGAGGGCGCCCCCGTAGAGGGGCTGAAGGACCGGCGTTTCGACCTCAAGGTAGCCGTGCTCGTCGAGCCATCGGCGCACTTCGCTCACGACCCGGGTGCGCAGGGCGAAGAGGCGGCGGCTCTCCTCGTTGGCGATCAGGTCCAGCTCGCGCCGGCGGTAGCGGGTCTCGGTGTCCTCGAGGCCGTGGAACTTGCCGGGCGGTGGGCGCAGGCTCTTGGCAAGCAGTCGCCAGCGGGTGAGCGCCAGGGTCAGCTCGCCGCCGCTGCGCGTCGCCATCGCCGTCCCCTCGACCCCGACGATGTCGCCGAGATCGAGGTGGACGAGCAGCTCAAACGCCTCCGGTCCGAGCAGGTCCTCGCGGGCGTGGAGCTGGACCTCGGCCGCTGCCGTCGCGAAGATCGAGGAAGGCGGCCTTGCCGTGGCCGCGCCTAGCGACGATGCGACCGGCGACCCGATGCGCCGATGCCGTCTCGATCCCCGGCGCCAGCCCCTCGTGGGCGGCCCGCACCTCGGCGATCTCCTCGCGCCCGGCGAACTCGTGCGGGAACGGGTCGATCCCCGCCTCGCGCAACCGCTTCAGCTTCTCGCGCCGGTCGGCGAGGACGTCTGAGGTCTCGGACTCGCTCATCGTCGCGCGAGCCTATCGACCGCTAAGCCGTCTCGATCTTGGTGATTTTGAGTTTCTTCTTAGGGCCGCGCGGGACCTCGACGGTCACCACATCGTTGCGCTTGCGGCCGACCAGGGCTTTGCCGATCGGCGATTCGTTGGAGAGCTTGTGCTCGAGCGGGTTGGCCTCGGTGGAGCCGACGATCTGAAACTTCTGCGAATCGCCGGTCTTCTGATCCTTGACGTGGACGACCGAGCCGAACTTCACCTCGTCGGTACCGAGTGCCTTCTCGTCGATCACGGTGGCGCGGCGCAGCCGCTCTTCGAGCTGGGCGATCCGACCCTCGAGCAGCGCCTGTTCGTTCTTGGCGTCGTCGTACTCGGCGTTCTCGGAGATGTCGCCGAACTCGCGCGCTTCTTTGATTCGCGCCGCGACCTCACGGCGTTTGGTCGTCGAGAGATGCTCGATCTCCTCTTTCAGCTTCTCAAGCCCTTCTGGGGTGATGACGGCCTGGCGACTCACTTGTCCAACCTCGCTTTTGTTTGCGGGGGAGCCGGGAATTGGCTCCCAGACCCAAAAAACCCCGATGCGGCGGATTTCGCTCGCCACACCTGGGCACGAAGTCGCGGGATTATAGCGGGGGGGTCAACCGCGGGCAATCGAGGTCTCCTACGCAACCGCGACCGGCTCGGCGAGAGAGGCGATCAGGGCCCGCGCCCGCCGCAAGTCGGCGCTTCGCTGCAGCTCCTCGGCGAGCGCAGGCGGCGCCTCGATGGGCGCCATGTACCAGGGGTAGAACTTGCGCAGGTAGCGCTCCGGCCCGCTCGGCTCCGAGATGCTCCTCGGCGCGGTCGAGCACCCAGAGCAGCTCGGCGACGACCTCCTCGCGGCTGGGTGGCTCGGCTCGGTGGCCGGTTAGCTCCTCGAAGAGCCATGGGTTGCCGAGCCCGCCGCGGGCGATCATCACCGCGTCGGCGCCGGACTCCTCGTAGGCGCGCCGCGTCGCGTCGGCGCTTCTCAAGCCGCCGGAGACGATCACCGGCACGTCGACGCTTTCGGCGAGCTCGCGCGTGAGTGCGTAGTCCGGTTTGCCTTTGTGGCCGGTCGTCGCGGCGCGCGGATGGAAGGCGACCGCGGCGACGGCGGCCTCGGTGACCAGCCGCAGGGCCAGCTCGAAGCCGGACCTCTCGCCGGCCTCGATCCCCGAGCGCAGCTTCACCGTCACCGGCAGGCCGCTGCCCTCGGCGGCCCCGCGGGCGAGCGCCAGCGCCAGCTCGGGGTCGCGCAGCAGTTCGGCACCGGCGCCGGTGCGGCGCACCTTGCGCACCGGGCAGCCCATGTTGATGTCGATCAAGTCGGCGCCGGCCTCGGCGGCGATCGCGGCGCCGGAGCGCATCACCTCGGGATCATGTCCGAACAGCTGGACCGAGACCGGGTGCTCGTCGGGGTGGATCCGCATCAGCTCGCGCAGGGTGCGCTCGTTGCGGTGGTGCAACCCGAAGCTGGAGACCATCTCCGAGACCGCAAGCCCCGCCCCATGGCGCTTCGCCTGCAGCCGCACGAACCAGTTGCCGATCCCCGCCAAGGGGGCGAGCAGGACGCGGTTGGGGATCTCGACGTCAGCGATCCGGAACGGATCAGTCAGCTGTGGGCGCGTTTCGGTCATATATGAGCCGCAAGCCCTTCAGGGTTAGCAAATCGTCGACTTCGTCGATCGTCTCGGTAAAGGGGACGATCGCCTCGGCGAGGCCGCCGGTGGCGAGGAAGCGTGCCTCCCCGAGCTCCTCCTCGATCCGCCGCGCGATGCCGTCGATCAGTCCGGCGAACCCGAAGACGAACCCCGACTGGATCGCGGCGCGGCTGGAGCGGCCGATCGCCGCGTCGGGCTCGGTCGAGGTCGATGCGCGGGATCCGCGCCGCCCTTTCGACCAGGGCGGTGAGCGACACCTCCAGGCCCGGGGCGATCGCTCCGCCCAGGTACTCGCCGGCGGCGGAGACCGCGTCGAAATTGATGCCGGTGCCGAAAGTCAACGACCACGCAGGCGCCGCCCACCCGGTCATAGGCCGCCACCGCGTTGACGAGGCGATCGGCACCGACCTCCAGCGGGTTGTCGATCCTGATCGGCATCCCGGTCTTGATCCCGGGGGCGACCAGCAGGCACTCGGCTTCGAGGTAGCGCTCGATCAGCTGCTCGTACTGGGCGCCGAGCGGCGGCACCACAGAGGAGACGCAGACCGCGTCGAGGTCGGCGAGGCCCATGCCGCGCAGCCCCAGCAGGCCGCTGATCCGCTCGGCGAGCTCGTCGCCGGTGGCGCCGGCACGTGTTTGGAAGCGCCAGTGCTCGGCCAGCCGCTCGGCGTCGAAGGCGCCGAGGTGGGTCTGGGTGTTGCCGACGTCGACTGCAAGGAGCACGCGGGCGATTATGCACGTAGGATGCCTCGTCAGTGGACGCACGGCTCTACGTGATCCCAGCCTCGCACCCGAGCATCGCCGCGGCGGCGATGCTCGACTACAAGGGCATCGCCTACAAGCGGACCGACCTGCTGCCGGTGATCTCGAAGGGCGTTTTGAGGGCGGTTGGCTTCTCCGGCGTCACGGTGCCCGCGCTGAAGCTCGACGGTCGCAAGGTGCAGGGCTCGCGGGAGATCGCCCGTGAGCTGGACCGACTGCGGCCCGAGCCGCCGCTCTTCCCCGCCGACTCCGAGAAGCGACGGGCGGTCGAGGAGGCGGAGTGCTTTGGCGATGAGGAGCTTCAGCCGCCCATGCGCCAGATCCTCTGGTGGGCGATCAAGCGCGACAAGGCGCCGCTGCGCAGCTACTCGGAGGGAGCCAAGCTCGGCGTCCCTGTAGACATGGCGATGCTCACGGCGGCGCCGATCATCGCCCTCTCGGCTCGCTTCAACGAGGCCGACGACGAGCACGTGCGCCGCGGCCTGACCGAGCTGCCAGGGATGCTTCAGAAGATCGACGAGTGGATCGCAGCCGGGGTGCTGAACGGCGAGCAGCTGAACGCCGCCGACTTCCAGATCGCTCCCAGCCTCGGGTTGGCGATGACTCTCGACGACCTGCGCCCGGCGATTGAGGCGCGGCCGGCAGGCGAGCTGGCGAAGCGCGTCGTGCCGAACTATCCCGGCCACACCCCGCCGGTCCTCCCGCCCGCCTGGCTCGCGCCGCTGCGCGGCACGCCAGCCGCGGCCTAGAGCGAACCCACCCGCTCGACCCGTTGGCCGGGGCCGAGGAAGACGAGTGCATCCGCAAGTCGGGTCCCGTCCGGGAGCCTCAGGTCGAGGTCCAGCTCGAGCAGCGGGACGAGGACGAAGCGGCGGCTCCTCAGCTCCGGGTGCGGCAGGGTCAACCTCTCAGTCGAAAGCTCGAGGTCGCCGAGCAAGAGCAGGTCGACGTCGAGCGGACGGGGGCTGTGGCGGGAAGCCTGCAGGGCGCGGCCACGCTCGGCCTCAATCGCCTTGCAGCAGTCGAGCAGCGCCTCGGGCCCCAGGTCGGTGCGGATGCGGACCGCGGCGTTGAGGAAGTCCGGTTGGTCGAGGACCTCGCCGACGGGCTCGGTCTCATAAGTCGAGGAGGCGGCCTGGACCTCGACACCGCTCTCGCGCAAGGACTCGACCGCCGCCCGCAGATGGCCCTTGCGGTCGCCGACGTTAGACCCCAGCCCCAGGTACCCGATCCGCACCGGCCTACTCGCCGCCGCCCTCGCCGCCCTCATCCTCGCCGCGCTCGTGGGTAACCTCGACCGCGACCTCCTGAATAGCGAGGGGAAGCGGTGGCTCGGGCTTCGCGGCCCGCACCCGGACCGACTCGCAGCCGTAGCGCTCCATCAACCGCTCGCCGATGACCTGGGCGAGCCGCTCCAGCGTCTTGTAGCTGCGCTCGGTCGCGGCGAGGGCGACAATGTCGCAGACCTGGGCGTAGTCGACGGTGTCCTCAAGCCGGTCGGTCAGCACCGCGTCGCAGTCAGGCACGTCGAAGGAGACGTCGAACTCGAGGCGCTGGCCGACCTCCTGCTCGGCGTCGGTGACGCCGTGGTGTGTGTAGATCGAGAGCCCGCGCAACTCCACCTCGACGCTTGATTCGATCCCGTTGCCGTGAGCCTCCATGCGGGCGTCAACCTATCCAAGGATCGCGGCGGTGATCCTCATCGCCTGCCTGACCTCGGCGATGTCGTGGACGCGGAGGACGTCGGCGCCCTCGACGGCGGCAAGGACCGAGGAGGCGATCGTGCCCCCGAGGCGCTCGCTTGTCTTAGAGCCATCGAGCATCCCAATGAAGCTCTTGCGCGAGGTACCGACGAGCAGCGGGCGGCCGAGTGAGCGCAACTCGTCGAGCCGCCGCAGCAGCACCAGGTTGTGCTCCAGGGTCTTGCCGAAGCCGATCCCTGGGTCCAGCCAGATCCGCTCCTCGTCAACCCCAGCCGACACCGCAACCTCCATCCGCTCGGCGAGGAAGGCCTTGACGTCGTCGACGACGTCGTCGTAGACCGGGCTGTCCTGCATCGTCTGTGGAGTCCCCCGCATATGCATGAGGACGAGGCCCGCGCCGCGCTCGGCACACAGCCCCCCGATCCCGGGATCTCCCTGCAGCGCGGTCACGTCATTGACGATCTCCGCGCCCGCATCCAACGCCGCCTCGGCAACCGCCAGCTTCGACGTGTCAACCGAGACCGTCGCCCCGCTGTCGGCCAGCTCGTCCACCACCGGCCCAACCCGAGCCAACTCCTCCTCAGCGCTCACCTCCACCGCCCCCGGCCGCGTCGATTCCCCGCCCACATCCAAGATCTCCGCGCCGGCAGCCACCAACTCCCGCCCATGGCCGATCGCGGCCTCCGGATCCAGGTAGAGCCCCCCATCCGAAAACGAGTCCGGGGTCACGTTCAGGACCCCCATCAACTTCACCGCAAGGCTCAGCTTGCGTCGCCGCTGGCGTAACCCGGCCGCGGCCGCGGCATCGGCCGAGCGCCCTCGCGCTGGGGCCGCTCGGGAGCCGGCGCAGACTCGGCCAGCTTCTCCGGCTCCTCGTCCTCAGCAAAAACCTCGCCCTCCGGCTTGCCGTCGAGAAGCGCCACGAACTGATCGGCGTCGATCGTCTCCCTCTCCAAGAGGATCTTCGAGACCTGATCCAGCACATCCCGCTTCTCGGTGAGCAGGTCCTTCGCCGTCTGGTGGGCGCCCTCGACGATGCGGCGGATCTCGTCGTCGATCTCGCGGGCGATCTCGTCGGAGTAGTCGGGCTCGGAGGAGAACTCGCGGCCGAGGAAGGGCTGGCCGCGATCGTGGCCGAAGACGCGCGGGCCAAGCCGCTCGGACATACCGAAGCGCATCACCATCTGCTTCGCGGTCTCGGTCACCTTCTCAAGGTCGTTGGAGGCGCCGGTGGTGATCTCGGCGAAGACGATCTCCTCGGCCGCCCGGCCGCCCAGGGTCATCGCCATCGTGTCGGTCAGCTCGGCACGCGAGGTGAGGAACTTGTCCTCGGTCGGCAGGCTGATCGTGTAGCCGAGCGCCTGGCCGCGGCTGATTATCGAGATCTTGTGGACCGGGTCGCAGTTGGGCAGCAGGTGTCCGACAATCGCGTGCCCAAGCTCATGGTAGGCGGTGATCAGCCGCTCCTTCTCTGACATCACGCGGGTCTTCTTCTCGGGGCCCGCGATAACCCGCATGATCCCCTCCTCCAGCTCCTGCATCGAGATCTCGCGACGGCCCTGGCGAGCGGTGAGGAGGGCGGCCTCGTTGATCAGGTTGGCGAGGTCGGCGCCGGTGAAGCCCGGGGTCTGGCCGGCCAAGGTGTCGAGGTCGATCTCCTTCGCCAGCGGCTTGCCGCGGGTGTGGACCTCAAGGATGTGCTTGCGGCCCTTGCGGTCGGGGCGGTCGACGACGACCTGACGGTCGAAGCGGCCGGGCCGCAGCAGCGCTGGGTCGAGGATGTCGGGGCGGTTGGTGGCGGCGATCAAGATGATGTTGTCCTTCATCTCGAAGCCGTCCATTTCGACCAGGAGCTGGTTCAGCGTCTGCTCGCGCTCGTCGTGGCCGCCTCCCATGCCGGCACCGCGGTGGCGACCGACGGCGTCGATCTCGTCCATGAAGATGATGCAGGGGGAGTTCTGCTTGGCCTGCTCGAAGAGGTCGCGGACGCGGCTGGCGCCGACTCCGACGAACATCTCGACGAAGTCCGAGCCGGAGATCGAGAAGAACGGAACCCCCGCCTCGCCGGCGACCGCGCGGGCGAGCAGCGTCTTGCCGGTGCCAGGGGGACCGTAGAGCAGGACGCCCTTGGGGATGCGGGCGCCGAGCGCCTGGAACTTCTTCGGGTTCTCGAGGAATTCCTTGATCTCCTCAAGCTCCTGGACGGCCTCGTCGACCCCGGCAACGTCGCGGAAGGTGATTTTCGGCGCGTCCACCGACATCCGCTTCGCTTTCGATTTGCCGAAGTTCATCACCCGCGAGCCGCCGCCCTGCATCTGGTTCATCAGGAAGATCCAGAAGCCGAAGAAGAGGACGAAGGGCAGGATGTAGGTGAGCAGCGAGAGCAGACTGGAGCCGCCGGTCCCGTGCACGATCGTCTTCACATTGGCGGCGTCGAGCTCGTTGATCAGGCTCTGCTCGGTGTTGGGCGGATAGCCGGTGGAGAAACTCTGCTGGCTGCCGTTCTGCTTCGTCTCCTTGACGCTCAGCGAGTTTTCCTTGGTGTTGACCGAGACTTCTTCGATCTTCCCGGTCGCGATCAGGCCGGTCTTCGGCCTGACCAGTTCGTTGTAGGAGGGCGCCGGAGGTCCCGACGGGCTGCTGATGAACCGCTGGGCGACGAAGGCAAGGATCACCACCAGCAGGATCGGGAAAGCCGCGCTTTTGAAGAAACGCCTCACGGGCAGAAGAAATCAGCGTACCAGGGCAGTTTTGCCCCTCAGCCCTGTAACGCAGCGACGTAATCGAGGTTGCGGTAACGCTGGGCGTGATCGAGGCCGTAGCCGATCGCGAAGCAGTCGGGGATCTCAAACCCCACGTAGCGGGGGAAGAGGTCGACGCGGAGGCGCTCCGGCTTGGTCAGCAGCGCGCAGACCTCCAGCGAGGCGGGGTTGCGAGCCCTCAGGTTACGGATCAGGTAGTGGAGGGTGAGGCCGGAGTCGATGATGTCCTCGATGATCAGCACGTGGCGGCCCTCGATCGGCGCGTCGAGGTCCTTGAGGATCCGCACCACGCCCGAGGAGTCGGTC
Source organism: uncultured Solirubrobacterales bacterium (assembly GCA_963842375.1). Taxonomy (GTDB): domain Bacteria; phylum Actinomycetota; class Thermoleophilia; order Solirubrobacterales; family 70-9; genus CAVUPF01. Next base: position 11,346 of record CAWJGB010000009.1, on the reverse strand, counting down.
TGCGAGCCGTAGCTGGAGACCGCCATGAAGTCGACCTCGCAGGGCACCGTGAGGCTGCGCATCAGGTCGGCCAGAAAGAGCACCGCGCCCTTCAGCACCCCAACCATGAAGAGGTCACGGTCCTCGTAGTCTCGGCTCACCTCCTCGCCGAGCTCGGCGACGCGGCGCTTCAGCTCCTCGCTGGAGACGAGGATCTCGCCGATCGTCGGGTCCGCCATCGGGGCGCAGTCTAGATATACAGAGGGCAGGCCGAGACCGAGGCCCTAGCCGAGCTCAGTGCGCAACACGCCGCGCTCGGCAACGGCGCGGACGCCACCGCCCAGGTCGAGCATCGCGGTGCCGGTGCGGCGCAGCGCCGCGACCTCGTCAGCGTGGCGCGCAGCGCCCGCCACCGGGCGACCGGCGGCCCGGTCGGCGAGTCGCTGCACGACGAGCCGGCGCAGCGCCGGCGGCAGTGCTGCGAGCCGCTCCAGCCCGATCGTGCCCCTCGCCGCCCCATTGGACCCGTCGACCTCGGCCGCGACGAGGGCATCGAGGACCTCCGCCTCGTCGCGTAGTAGCTCCGCGGTGCGCAGCACGTTCATCGCCGCGGCCGGGTGGACCGCCGCCAGCGCGGGGATCAGCCCGTGCCGTACGCGGTTGCGCGCGTAGGTGGGCTCGGCGTTGGTCGCGTCGTCGCGCCAGGCGAGAACCCTCTCCTCGCAGTAGGCGGTCGTTTCCGCCCGGGTGAAGGGCAACAGCGGCCGCGCAAGCCGCCCGTCGAGAGGGCGCATACCCAGCAGCGCCCGGCGGCTTGGCGAGGAGGCGAGGCGGTAGAGAATCGTCTCGACCTGGTCGTCGGCGGTGTGGCCAGTCGCGATCGTCGCGTCGTGTGCCAGCGCCAGCCGCGCGGCCACGGCGTAGCGGGTGTCGCGCGCCCACGACTGAAGGTTGCCAGAGCCCTCCGGGCGTCGCGGCCGCTCGACCTTGAGTCGAACCTCCAGCCGCTCGCAGAGCGCCGCGCAGTGGCGCTCGTCCTCCTCAGAGTCGTCTCGCAGGCCGTAGTTGACGTGAAGCGCAGTGACCTCGCTGGCGCCCAGCGCCCGCACGGTCAGGTCGAGGAGGCAGACCGAGTCTCGCCCGCCGGAGAGCAGGGCGACCAGCGGTGTCCCGGCTGGGATCAGGCCCCCGGCCCGCACCTCCTCCAGCATGCGGTCGCTCTCCATGTCGGTGAGTGTAGGCGCGCCCCGGGCCAAGACCCGCGGGCGGTCAGGCCGTCGCCCCGACCACGAACAGCGGGGTGGGGATCGGGAACCCCTTCAACCTCACCTCGCCGATCGGCTCGAACTCAAGACCGTCACGGTCCTCGATCGCGCCGACCACCCGGTCGGTAACGAGCACCTCCCCGGCCTGGGCCCGGCTGACCACCCGGTGAGTGAGGTTGACCTGGCCGCCGAAGTAGTCGCCGTCGCGGTAGACGGCCTCGCCGAAGTGGATTCCGACGCGCGGCTGCGGGCGCTCGGGGAAGCGCGAGAGAAAACCCACCGCCCACTCAGTCAGCGAGGCGGCGTCCGGCGAGACGACCATCACCTCGTCGCCGATCGTCTTCACGATCGTCGCCTCCGGCGGCAGCGTCGACTCAACCGTCTCGACGAAGCGCTCGACTAGGTCCAGCGCCTCCAGGTCGCCCTCCTCCTCGGTATACCGGGTGAAGCCGGCGATGTCGATGAAGCAGAGGGCAACCGTAACCTGCCCCAGCTCGGTCGCGGCCTCGCCCAGCCCGCTCTCCATGTGGCCAACCACGTCCTGCTCGAGGAAGAAACGCAGGTAGCGAGTGTGCAGGTACTGGGTGAGCGGGGCGGCAAGGGGCAGGATGTCAGACGCCAGCTCCCCGATCTCCTCGGCCATCTCCAGCTCCGGCACCGAGTCGCGGATCATCGGTTCGTGGACGTAGAGGTGGAACAGCCGCACCTCGGCGTCGGCGATGCGACGCAACGACTGTACGTAGACGCGAACCAGCTGGAGGAAGGCGACGAGGGGGAAGCCGGCGGCAAGGACGCGGGCGCAGTGGCGAAGCGCGGAGACGTCGCTGGGGTTGAGCATGCGCTCGCGACCGAGCGGGGTGCCGAGGATGACCAGGATGCGCTCGATCAGCTCCGGCTCGAGGCCGGTTTCCTTCGCCACCTCCTCGACCGTGACCTGCTCTTCTGGCTCGGAGAACAGCTCCTCTGCAAATCCGAAGGCGAGCCTGCCCTCGCGCCCCGCCCTCTTCAGGTCCTCCAGCGAGTGCCCCCGCTCGCGCATGCGCGCCACGACCCGCGCCTGGGCTGCCGCGGCCGCCGTCCAGCGACCCCGCCTCACGGGGATCACCTTTTCGGCTGCCCAACGTTTCAGCGTGCTGGCCGGGACGCCGGAGCGGCGGGAGGCCTCGCCGAGGGATATGCGCTCATCGGGGGCCATCGGAGGTCGAGGCTAGCCAGACGTGGGGACCTAACCTAAGGGTTAACGCGAGCGGGGCGGGTCGCGATGGGTGCCAAGATGATCCGCCGCAATGCCCAAGCGACTCCGCCCGACAGCCCCGATAGCCGCCGACGCGGTGCTGGTCGGCGACCCGGGCCGCGCCCTTCTGCTCGCGCAGGAGCTACTGGTGGAACCGAAGATGAGCAACCACGCGCGCGGGCTGTGGGGGTACACGGGGCGGACGCCGACGGGGCGAGAGCTGACGATCCAGGCGACCGGGATGGGTGGGCCGAGCGCGGCGATCGTGCTCGCCGACCTTGCCGAGCTGGGAGTAAGGCGGGCGGTGAGGGTCGGGACCTGCGTGACGATTGACCCGGCCTGCGAGACGGGCGAGCTGCTCCTCGCCGCCGAAGCCCTGGCCTCTGGCGAGGCGACCCTGCCCGACCACTGCCTGAGCGAGCGGCTGGAGCGCGAGCTTGGCGGGGAGGTAACTGCGACGGCGATCGCAAGCCTCGACCTCCCCCTCGCGGAGTCGGCGACGCCCTCACCCGGGGTGAGCGCCGTTGACATGCAGACCGCGACGGTTCTATCCCGCTGCCGCACCCTGGGGATCGCCGCGGCGGCGATCCTGATCGTCGAGGAGGCGGTGAGCGGGGAGCGGATCTGCGACAGGGCTCTCGAGGAGATGGCGAAGCGGGCGGGAGCGGCTGCCGCCAACGCGCTCTCAAGTTAAAGTTAAGGGTTAATCTTTAGCCGATTTGACCAGCCGGCGGCGGAGCTCGGCGAGCTCGCGGGAGACCTCGTCGATCTGTTCCTCCACATCCTCCAGCCGCTGAGAGAAAGAGCGCAGGCGGCGCTCCAGCCGCTCGACATCCCCCGCGGAGGGCAGATTGAGGGCGTTCATTGCCGCATGCTGTGCCTCCGCCGCCTTCTCGCGGGCGCCGAAGGCGGCGGCGAGGGCGTTCTCGAGCATCTGGCTGTCGAAGAGGGCCTGGGCGAGATCGCCGATCGCGTGCTCACTGCGGGCCCTGAGGCCCTCCTGCTCGTCCTGCTCCGCGCTCATTGACCTGAGCTTAACGAGCACATCCGGCACAGCTGAAATCCTCCGCCCCGCCGGCATGGAGCAAACGTTGATTAAGGCCTTGTTGGGGGGCGTCGCGATTCATTGCACGCACCCATGCCAACGGGTAGCGTGGGCGGGCCTGTTGCGCGGGGACGGAGCGAACGCGGGTCGCGCGATCCGTGACAGCGGGTACCGAGGCGCCCTGAGATGAGACACAAGCTCGCACTGACCATCGCACTGGCCAGCTTTTGCGCCACGACGGCGCTCGGGGTGGGGATGGCAGGCGCGAACCCGCTCACAGGAAAAGAAGGCCTCCTCTCAACGACGCCCCTCTCAACGACGCCGACCGAGCCGGCTTGCCCGAGCGAAATCGAAAAAGGCAGTGGGAGCCCGACCCACAAAGTCGAACCCAACTGCGCCTCCCCGTCGGGCAACAGTGAAGCCTCCGGGCCGGCTCCCGCCCCCGGGAGCACCGTCGCTGCGCCCTCCACCGAAGCCGGCAGCGGCGGGGTCCATGTCGGTGCGACGATCAACGGCAACAGCACCAGCGCCCACAAGGGCGTAGTCCATAACCAAAGCATCGGCGGACGCGGCAAGGGGAGCGGCTCTCGCGGCAAGGGGAGCGGCTCTAATGGTGGCGTCAGCTTCCCCAGCGCCACCGGCGGCGAACAGTCGCCGCCCGAAGCTGCGAACGGCGGCTCATCGTTTACCAGCGGCGGCTCCCCCACCCCCGCCAACCCGACGGCGACGATCGCCAGCTTCGCGCCAGCCGCGATCGGTGTCCCCAACTTCGTCATCAACTCCTTCGAGATCCCGCCCTTCCTGCTACCGATCTACCAGGCCTGCGGCACCCAATACGGGATCCCCTGGGAGGTGCTTGCCGCGATCAACAAAATCGAGACCGACTTCGGCACCAACCTCAACGTCTCCAGTGCAGGCGCGGTCGGCTGGATGCAATTCCTGCCCTCGACGTGGGCCACCTACGGCGTCGACGCCAACGGCGACGGCCGCAAGGACCCCTACAACCCGGTCGACGCGATCTGCGCCGCGGCCAACTACCTCCACGCGGCTGGAGGCAGCCACGACCTCTATAAGGCGATCCTCGCCTACAACCACGCCGAATGGTACGCACAGGAGGTGCTCACCTACGCACGGGCCTATGGCAAGCTGCCCGAAAACCTGGTCGGCTCGCTCACCGGCCTCACCGAGGGCGCCCACTTCCCGGTCGCCGCCAATGCCCGCTATGCCGATGAAATCGCCGCCCGCGAGGCGCTGAGGCGGGCCACGCCCGAAGCCCGCCACTCATACGGCAGCGCTGCCGAAACGATCTCCTCCTCCCCGACCCAGCGCGGCATCAACATCTTCTCCCACCAGGGAGCGCCTATCGTCGCCGTCAACGACGGCGTGATCAAGGCGGTCGGCAGATCTCGTAGGCTTGGCAAGTTCATCGTCTTAGAAGACGCCTACGGCAACCGCTATACCTACGCAGAGTTGGGCCAGATCGTCCGCGCCCACGGAGGCGTCCTCACTGCCGACGGCGGCGGGCAGCCGCTCATCAACACCCAAAACCTGCGCCCCCGCCTGTTCGCGCTGCCCAACCGACAGCGCGACCGTAAGCGGGCCGAGCTCGGCGCTCACCCCGACAGCTCGCGGCCGCCACTTGCGGTCGGCGCCCACGTGGTCGGCGGCACTGTGATCGCCCGCATGGGCGGCAGCCTCGGCGGCATCGATCCTCACATCAACTTCTCGATCCGACCGGCTGGCGTCGGTGCCCCTCAGATCGACCCCAAGCCGATCCTCGACGGCTGGAAGCTGCTCGAAGCAACGGCTATCTACAGGGCCAACGGAAAGAGCCCCTTCTCCCGCAACCTCGGCGTCAGCGGCGTACTGCTGCTCTCAAAGGGGGCGCTCCAGCAGCGCGCCCTCGCCGACCACAACCTCTCGATTCCCCCCTGCGGGCGTCGCGACGTCGCCACCGGCCAGATCGATCGCCGCGTGCTGGCACTGCTTGAGTACCTGGTCGCCGAGGGCTACCGGCTGAAAACCTCGCTGCAGTGCGCCCACGCCAGCCTGACCTCCCCGGGCAACGCCTCCCGGCACAACGCCGGCGACGTGGTCGACATCTCAGAGATCGACGGGGTTCCGGTGAGCGGACATCAGGGTCCCGGGACCCTGACCGAATCGCTGATCAAGACCGTGCTGCGCCTGCAGGGAACGATGCACCCCTACCAGGTGATCTCAGCCGAGCACCTGCCTGGGCCGACGACCTCCGCCCTGCCCCACCACCACAACAACGTCCAGATCGACTACCTGCCCTCCTACGGGGTCGAATACGTGAGCCCCTTCCTGAACGCGACGACCGGGCGCATCGACCAAGGTGTCGACTTCACCGGGACCGGCCCGATCTTGGCGGTCGGCGACGCCGAAATCCTCCAGACCGGCGCACCCGGTTGGCCGGAAGGCGGCGGCGTCCTCTACCGACTGCTGAACGGGCCCCGCGCCGGACAGGTGATCTACGTGTTCGAGGGGATCCAGGCGACGGTCCACACCGGGGAGAAGGTCTCTGCCGGCCAGCAGGTCGGCCTCTTCGTCCCCGGCGGCTCGATCGAGATGGGCTTCGCCAACGCCGCCGGCGTCCCCCTCAGCCACAGCGAATACACGGAGGGGCTGGAAACCGTGTGGGGGGCCAAGATGGCGGCCTTCCTGGCCGGGATCGGCGGCCCCAGCGCCCTCACCCCGGACCTCGGCCAGCTCTCCCCGGAAAAGTGGAACCGGCTGATCAAGCGGCTGGGGAAGATCCAGAACCCGGCGGTGCCGACCGGCCCCTCGAAGTACTCGCTCCCGGCAGGCAAGGGCAAGCGGGGTAGGGGGCGCGGCCGCTCCGGCGGCTCACCCAGCGGCAACTAGCCGGGAGAATCGGGGCTTCTGGCCCAGCTCTTCGGATTCGTGCAGTTCGAGTTCGCCGGCCCGCTCGCCGTCGCGGACGGGCGCTACCTGGCGCGAACCGGCGCGGGGTTGAAGGGGGAGAGCGTGCTGGTCGTCGAGACGCTCGGAGCGCCGCGGCCTCCCTCCAAGCGCCGGAAACGGCCGCGCGAGACCGAGGCCGGCAGTTCCATCCCCCAACTGCCGCTGGCTCGGGCAACGGCGGTTCGGGCGTCCGAGCCGTTTGACCGCGAGCTTGACGCCGCCCGCTGGCTCGATGAGGCGGTGGAGGCAAACGACACGGTCGACGCCCTTGTCGCCGAGGGCATCGCCCTCCTGAACCGGGCCCTGCACGCCCACGCGACCGCGAGTGCCGACCCCCACGGCTACGAGCTGAGCCCCGAGCGAGCCGTCGCGGTGCGGATCGGCTACGGCAGCGGCGAGGAGGTCACGGCGGGGCGCTTCGCCGCGGCACGCGAGGTCGACGTCTGGGCAACAGAGGCCTCGCGGAGGCGGAGGCGTGCAGAATCGCTGCGCCCCCAGGAGCGAACGGCGGCGGTGCTCGGCGGTCGCGAACGGATCGACGCCTGCGAGACGCTGCTGCTGCGCGCCCGGGCCGACCTCGACGCGGGGCGCGGCCGAGAGGCGGCGCTGCAGTTTCGAGCCGGGCTGGAGGCACTGCTCGCCGAGCTACGAGGAGCAGTAACCGATCCCGGCCACGACGAGGACATCGAGACCCTCCAAAAGCGCCGGGGAGAGGCCGGCGAGGCGGCCAACGTTGCGCTGAAGGGCGAGCTCGACGGCGAAGCCGAGCGCAGGGTGCGCGAGCTGCTCGAGATCTGCGAACGGGTGCTGCGGCGCCGGCGCGTCCTGCGCGGCTGAGATCGACCCTAAGCCTCGACCGGAAGCTCATAGATAGGGATCGCGGTCACAGGGCGAGGCGGCGGGCGATCACATCATCGAGCAGCGACTCGGCCAGATGGTGGGCTTCGTCGAGGACCACCCCTTCGATCGAGGGCACCCCGATTACGGTCAGCCCGGCGGCTCGCGCCGCGGCCACCCCGGTCGGAGAGTCCTCCAGTGCCACCACCGACGGGCCTGCCTCCACACCCAGCCGCCGGCATGCCTCCAGGTACGGATCGGCCGCCGGCTTCGGCGCCGCCACTTCGTGCGAGCTCACCACCGCGTCGAAGCAACTCACGAAACCGACGATCTCCAGCGAGCGATGTACGAAGCGCAGCGGCGAGTTGGAGACAAGGCCGATCGGCATCCCCCTCTCCTGCAACGAGCTGAGCAGCTCCCGCGCCCCGACCATCGCCTCCACCCCGTGCTCCAGCTCGGCGACGACCAGCTCGTTCAGCTCCTCGATCAGCGCCTCCGCTCGCCCCGGCTCGCCGAGCCGGCGCTCGAGGATCACCCCGGCGATCTCGGCCGAGGTGCCAACCAGCTCCAGCTTGTCGACCGGCCCGAAGGCAACGCCCCGCCGCTCGAACAGGTCCTGCTCGGCCCGCGTCCAGACCGACTCGGTGTCGAGCAGCAGGCCGTCGTTGTCGAACACGACGGCGTCGGGTAGCGGCGCCTGCATTGTACGTGAGCATATGGTTGTTCCATGCCGTTCCACGTTGAGATCAGCTCCTCCTTCCACCGCGCTCGGGTCTTCAACTTGGGCGAGGAGGAGCTGCGCCAGACGATCCTTGAGCCGTGGGTCGGCGGTCAGCCGTTCGAGCTCGGCGAACAGGAATGGGAGCCCGGCGAGAGTAAGCTGACGATCCTCGAGGGGCCTACCCTGGGGACGCCTGACCTATCCTTCGGGCAGGGGTGGTCGAACGCGCAGCGCACGGCCGAGGACGTGACGAGGCGAGTCCTGGCGGGAGCCGAGAGCAATGCCCCCGTACCGAGCGCCGCCTTGGTCGAGGCCGACTCCCTGGATGAGGCCGTGGCAGAGCTGCGCGCGGGGCGCGACCCGCAGCCGATCAGCTGGTCCGTCGCGCGGGAGCGGATCGACGGCCGCGACCCAGCGGTCGCGGCCGTCATCCTGGTCGTCAGGCGACCGGGGCCTGGCTCGCCGCGAAGTTGATCGCGACACCGCGGGGAGTCACCAGCACCGGGTAGGTCGCCGCCTCGACTGCGTAGTCGCTGGCCGCGCTGAGGGTGACCTTCCCCTGTGGCGACTCGGGGCGCGAGCCGACGACGAGCAGGTCGACCGGGCCGCTGCCATGCTCGGCGACGCCTGCGCCGAGCGCGGAGGCGAGGCTGTTCGCCGTCTCCCTGGCGCTCGCGTCGCCCTCGTCGAGGACGCCGATCGTGTTGACGCTGATCGACGGGTTCGAGCGCAGGCCTGCCGGGGCAACTGCGACTGCCGCAGGTCCACCGAGCAGCAGTTTGTGGGCGGGGATCCCGGGCTTGACCGTACCGGGAGCCGTGCGGTACTCAGAGCCAAAGACGATGACGTCGGCGTTCTCACGTTCGGCCAGTTCCGCCAGGCCCACGCTGGTCCCGGGATTGACGACGACGTGGCGGGGCATGTCCGGGGCGCCGACCGAGGCGGCCCCGCGGGCCAACAGCTCCTCCGCCTCCTTCTCCTCGAGCGCCCCGCCCTGGGAGTGGCGGACGTAGGCAAGCGAGAGCTCGGCGCCGGAGTAGGCGAGCAGGCGTCCGAGCGCCAGCGCGTCGCGGTCGTTGTCGGTGTCGTCGTAGGAAACGATGATCTTCAGTGCCATGGTTGCCTCCTTGGAAGGGTTGCGAAGTCTTCGAGCCGATGGTGGCACCGAATTAGCATTACTACAACTGTTAATACCTATATATAGAATTAGTTTTACTTATGTTGAACCCCAACCGCCTCAACGTCTTCCGCGAAGTCGTCGCGCGCGGCTCCTTCTCGCAAGCCGCAGACGCCCTCTCCTACTCGCAGTCGGCGGTGTCGCAAGCGATCGCCACCCTCGAGGGGGAGGTGGGAACGCCGCTGATAGAGCGCACCCGCGGCGGCGTGCGCCCAACCGCCGCCGGCGCCGCTCTGGCCGGCCATGTCAGCGGAATCCTGGCGCGGATGGAGACGGCCGAGGCCGAGATCGCGGCCATCGCAGCCGGGCACGGAGGGCGACTGCGGACGGCGTCCTTCCCGACCGCCGGAGCGACGCTGATGCCGCAGGCAATTGCCGCGTTCCGCGCCTCCCACCCCGGCGTCGACATCACCCTGGCCGAGGGCGAGGCAGAGGAAATCGCACCGCGGCTGCGGGCCGGCGAGTTCGACTTCGTCCTGCTCTTCGAGTTCGAAGGGGTCGGCGAGAAGATCGGGGCCGGGATGCGGCGCTTCGACCTGCTCGACGATCCCCTCCACCTGGCGCTGCCCCGCGACCACCCGCTGGCCGCTCGCAAGAAGCTACGGCTCGAGAACCTCGAGGCGGAGTCGTGGGTTCAGACCTCCGCCTCCAGCCCCTGCGCCAGGCACGTCGTACGCTCCTGCCACGCAGCTGGGTTCGAGCCGAGCGTCTCCTTCGAAAGCGACGACTACCAGACGGTGCAGGGCCTGGTCGCCGCAGGTGTCGGGGTGGCGCTGATCCCCCAGCTAGCGCTCTCCACGGTCCGCGACGACATCCGCATCCGCTCCCTGCACCCGCACAGCCCGGTCCGCAAGGTCTTCGCGGCCACCCGGCGCGGAGCGGCGGTGACACCCGCGGTGGCGACCATGCTCGACGTCCTTCGCGACGTCACCGGTGGCTTTCGCAAAGCACCGGCATAGGCCGATGGGAGAGGCACCAACGAGAACCGCCCCCGGGAGAGTGCGGGGGCGGTTCGTCGTCGGCTGTGTGGGGCGAGCGGCGCTGTGCCGCTCGCCCCTACGTCGCGGCTCCTCCAGCCGGCGCAGGGGCAGCCGAGCCGAGCCCATGGGGGTATCCGAGCGAGGGAACGTCGGAGGGGTAGACCTCGTGCCCGTGAACGGCGACGTCGCCTTCCTCCATTTCCTGCTCCTCCATCCGCAGCGGCACGAACAGGCTTATCAGCTTCAGGATGATGTAGGTGGCGATCGCGCAGAAGACGATCACCCAGAGCGCCGTAAGCGCCTGCCACTTGAGCAGGTTAAGGCCGCCGCCGGAGATCAGGCCGTTGAGAATGAATTCGCTGTTCATCGCCTTATTGGCGAATATACCCACGAGCAGGCCGCCTGTGAGGCCGGCGAAGCCGTGTGTGTAGACGACGCCGAGCGTGTCGTCGACGTTGCGGAAGGGCCGCACCCGGCTCAGGTAGTTGAGCGCGAAGTAGACGACCGTCGCTCCGATCACGCCGATTATGATCGCGCCCCAGCCGTTCACGAAACCGGCCGACGGGGTGATCGCCACGAGCCCGGTGATCATTCCGTTGACGCTGCCGATCAGGCTCGGCTTGCGCCCGGTTGCGTAGTCCCAGGCAACCCAGGCCAGGAAGGCAACCGCCGTGCAGAGGTTCGTGTTGAGGACCGCCGCCGACGCATCCGGGCTGGCGAGATAGGGGTCGCCGCCGTTGAAGCCGTTCCAGCCCAGCCACAGCAACCCGGCCCCGACGGCGACCATTGCCAGGTTGTTCGGGGCGTCGACCTCGCGATCGCGCCGCAGGCGCGGCCCGATCACGGCGGCTGCGACGAACCCCGATACGCCGGCCGCGAGATGGATCACGTAACCGCCGGAGAAGTCGAGGGCACCCTTCTGGGCAAAGTAACCGCCGCCCCAGATCAGGAACGAGTTGACCGTGTAGACAACGCTCGACCAGATCAGGACGAACAGAATCCACGCTTTGAAGTTGATCCGGCCCAGCACCGAGCCGAGGAAAAGGATCGGCGTGATCGCCGCGAACACGAACTGGAAGTAGGCGAGCGTCGATGTCGGGAAGTGCAGTTCGCCGGCTGCGCCCAGCAGCGGGATTTTTGCCTGGCCAGTCAGCGCTGAACT
>CAWJGB010000008.1:0-51068 GCA_963842375.1 uncultured Solirubrobacterales bacterium | reverse complement strand
CCATTGGTAGTCAGGGGCGCAGGACCCAACCGGGCCTGTTTCCCCATTCCCCTTTCAATCCGTGCGTGCGATTTTCCCGCACACGGCTTACCGATGATCTTCTTACATGGCTCTTCACCACCCCCGGGTAGCGGACGGTGCCCATCAACTGGTGAAGGCCCAACTCCCCGAACCACTCTCGGGTCCACGCATCGGCCTGCCCGGCGCGCAGGTTGCGGCCGTGGCGCTTGACCAGCAAGCGCTTAAGCCGCCACGCGACGTAGCGGTCGATCTCGGTGAACCTGTCGGCGGCGTTCCCGGTGCGAAAGTAGTTGCCCCAGCCGCGCAGGAGCGGATTCAGCTCCGCGATCACCTCGCGGATGTCCCCCACTGCCGTGCGGTTGCGGCCGGTCTTGGCTTTGACCCTGGCTCGGAGCGACTTCATCGCCCGCTTGGAGGGCCAGCGGTGGAGGTAGTAGCGGCGAATGCCGCGCTCCAGCAGCCTGCCCGAGGCGCGGGCTCGGAAGTGGCAGCCGAGAAAGTCAAAGCCCTCGCGGCCTTCTCTGAGATCGACCACCTTCGTCTTTTCGGGGTGCAGCTCCAGGCCGAGGGAGGCGAGGACTTCCCTCGCCTTCGTCTCGGCCGCCCTGGCCTCATCCTCAGAACGGCAGAGCACGACGAAGTCATCCGCGTAGCGGACGAGCAGGCCGTTCTCACCGCCTTGGAAGGCGAGGTCAAGGGCGTGCAGGTAGACGTTGGAGAGCAGCGGGCTGATGACGCCGCCCTGGGGCGTGCCGACGACCGTCTGCCGGTAGGCCCCTTCCTCCATCACACCTGCGGTGAGCCACTTTCGCAGCAGCTTCAGCACCCGCCGGTTGAGACCCGCTCCTCCACCTTGGCCATGAGCAGGTCATGGTCGATGCTGGAGAAGTAGTCCCGGATGTCGGCGTCAAGCGCCCAGACGCGGCCTCGGGTGAAGCCCTTGCGGAGCTCCTCCTTGGCCTCGGTGGCGGAGCGGCGGGGCCGGAAGCCGTGCGAGGCCTCGGTGAGGTCGGCCTCGAATATCGGCTCCAGGACGAGCCGCGCCGCCTGCTGGGCGATCCTGTCGCGGACGGTGGGGATGCCGAGCGGCCGCTTGCCGCCCTGCGGCTTGGGGATATCGACCCTCCTGGTCGGGGAGGGTCGATAGGTACCTTCGCGGAGGTCACCTTGCAGCTCGGCCAGAAGCCGCTCTGCGCCGTATTCCTCCACCGCGGCGAGCGTCACCTTGTCGATGCCCGCCGCGCCCTTGTTCTTGCGCACCCGCTTCCAGGCCTCCTCCAGGACGTCACCCCTGAAGATGCGGTCATAAAGGGCGTGGAAGCGGCGATTCGGGGATCGCTTGGCCGCCGCCCATAGCTTTCGTTGGAGTTCTCGCACCTTCGGGCGACGAGGGGCCACAAGTGCCATTTCGCTCGCCTCCCCGTCGGCGGGATGGCTACCGCCGGGGTGGTTGGCTTTCCCGCTCTCGGCGGCCATGCCTAGCGCTTACCTCCGCGACCAGCGCGATCAAAGCGGGGGTCCTTCGCTCCCGGCGCGTTGTTGTGCACGCCGATCTGCACTGCCCCCCGCTCTTCCCGGCCATTGGTAGTCAGGGGCGCAGGACCCAACCGGGCCTGTTTCCCCATTCCCCTTTCAATCCGTGCGTGCGATTTTCCCGCACACGGCTTACCGATGATCTTCTTGACATGGCTTTACGCGACCCCCGGGTAGCGGACGGTGCCCATCAACTGGTGAAGGCCCAACTCCCCGAACCACTCTCGGGTCCACGCATCGGCCTGCCCGGCGCGCAGGTTGCGGCCGTGGCGCTTGACCATCAAGCGCTTAAGCCGCCACGCGACGTAGCGGTCGATCTCGGTGAACCTGTCGGCGGCGTTCCCGGTGCGAAAGTAGTTGCCCCAGCCGCGCAGGAGCGGATTCAGCTCCGCGATCACCTCGCGGATGTCCCCCACTGCCGTGCGGTTGCGGCCGGTCTTGGCTTTGACCCTGGCTCGGAGCGACTTCATCGCCCGCTTGGAGGGCCAGCGGTGGAGGTAGTAGCGGCGAATGCCGCGCTCCAGCAGCCTGCCCGAGGCGCGGGCTCGGAAGTGGCAGCCGAGAAAGTCAAAGCCCTCGCGGCCTTCTCTGAGATCGACCACCTTCGTCTTTTCGGGGTGCAGCTCCAGGCCGAGGGAGGCGAGGACTTCCCTCGCCTTCGTCTCGGCCGCCCTGGCCTCATCCTCAGAACGGCAGAGCACGACGAAGTCATCCGCGTAGCGGACGAGCAGGCCGTTCTCACCGCCTTGGAAGGCGAGGTCAAGGGCGTGCAGGTAGACGTTGGAGAGCAGCGGGCTGATGACGCCGCCCTGGGGCGTGCCGACGACCGTCTGCCGGTAGGCCCCTTCCTCCATCACACCTGCGGTGAGCCACTTTCGCAGCAGCTTCAGCACCCGCCGGTCTGAGACCCGCTCCTCCACCTTGGCCATGAGCAGGTCATGGTCGATGCTGGAGAAGTAGTCCCGGATGTCGGCGTCAAGCGCCCAGACGCGGCCTCGGGTGAAGCCCTTGCGGAGCTCCTCCTTGGCCTCGGTGGCGGAGCGGCGGGGCCGGAAGCCGTGCGAGGCCTCGGTGAGGTCGGCCTCGAATATCGGCTCCAGGACGAGCCGCGCCGCCTGCTGGGCGATCCTGTCGCGGACGGTGGGGATGCCGAGCGGCCGCTTGCCGCCCTGCGGCTTGGGGATATCGACCCTCCTGGTCGGGGAGGGTCGATAGGTACCTTCGTGGAGGTCACCTTGCAGCTCGGCCAGAAGCCGCTCTGCGCCGTATTCCTCCACCGCGGCGAGCGTCACCTTGTCGATGCCCGCCGCGCCCTTGTTCTTGCGCACCCGCTTCCAGGCCTCCTCCAGGACGTCACCCCTGAAGATGCGGTCATAAAGGGCGTGGAAGCGGCGATTCGGGGATCGCTTGGCCGCCGCCCATAGCTTTCGTTGGAGTTCTCGCACCTTCGGGCGACGAGGGGCCACAAGTGCCATTTCGCTCGCCTCCCCGTCGGCGGGATGGCTACCGCCGGGGTGGTTGGGTCCGCTCTCGGCGGCCATGCCTAGCGCTTACCTCCGCGACCAGCGCGATCAAAGCGGGGGTCCTTCGCTCCCGGCGCGTTGTTGTGCACGCCGATCTGCACTGTCGGGTCGGGGGAGGCTGCAGACCCACGGTCCGCTACCTCCGCCCGCCCTTCCGAACCGCTCGTGCGGTTCTCCCGCAAGCGGCTCTCACCGGGCATAGCCCCTCCGGCGGTAGTGGTCCTCCATGCTCGGAATCAGTTGCAGGAGGTTGACCAGGCCCAGCTCCCCGTAGAGCCGCCGCTCCGGCAGGTGACGCCATCCGGCGTTCCGCCAGCGCTTGTGTTGGTGGCTCCAGACGCGCATCACGATCCAGCGGTTGAGGCGATTGAACTGTCGGCGCACGTGGGCGCGCCGGTAGTAGTTGCCCCAGCCACGGATGATCGGGTTGAGCTCGTCCAGTACCCCTTCGAGGTCTTTGGGGTTGCGCCGGTTGGTGGCCGCACGCACCTTGTCCTTGAAGCGGCGGACCGAGCGGTCGGTGGGGATCGCGTAAAGGCTCGGACCTCCGGCCTTGTGGCTGAGTCCCCTCCCACGCCCGATCCGATAGCCCAGGAACTCAAAGCCCCGGGCTATGTGGACGATCCGCGTCTTTTCGGTGTTGAGCCGGAGTCCCAACTCGTCCTCCAGCACCGCGCGGGCGCTCGCCAGCGCCCGCTTTGCTTCCGCCTGGGAGCGGCAGACGATCACCCAATCATCGGCGTACCTCGTCAACGCAAATCCTGCCTGCGCCATCTTCTCGTCGAAGACGTGCAGGTAGATGTTGCTGAGCAGGGGTGATGCCACCCCACCCTGTGGCGTGCCGGCGACCGCGCTCTCGTAGGTGCCGTCCCGCAGCGCTCCGGCCGTGAGCATCGATCTGATCAAGCTCAACACCTTGCCGTCGGCCACCTGGGTTGCAACCCGGTCGATCATCAGTTCGTGCGAGAGCGTGCCGAAGAAGTCGGCAAGATCGGCGTCCACGATCCACTCCGCCTGCCCCAGCTGCCGCCAGATGCGCCGCATCGCCATATGGGCCGAACGGCCCGGGCGGTAGCCGAAGCTCTCCTCCCGGAACGTCGGCTCAAAGATCGGAGCAAGCACCTGGACCAGCGCCTGCTGGCAGACCCGATCCATCACGGTCGGTATGCCGAGCGGGCGCTTCTTGTCGGTCCCGGGCTTGTCGATCTCGACCCGCTTGACGGGCCGTGGCCGGTAGCGGCCTTCCTTGAGCTGCCGGTGCAGGACGGCGAGGTAGTGGTCCCGGTTCTGCTCGAACCGGGCGATGGTCATCCCATCGACGCCGCCCGCGCCTCTGTTCTCCTTCACACGCTCCCACGCTTGCCGCAGATTCCGCGGGTCATAGACCCTGCCGATCAGCGAGTGCGCCTTCTGCGCCCGCATGGGTTCTCTTGCTACCTGGCTCGCCATCACGGGATTCGGGGTCTCCTCGGCGGCGACGCCTCGGTCATTGCCTCGGCAACCATCAGTCCGTCGTCGCGTACTCACCCATGCACCCGCTCTGCTCGCCATACCCGGCGTGACCCCTTCCCCTGAGCGGCGCCTTTTGGGCCACCGCCCCGCCGTCCCTCGCAGGGACGGTCCCGGGGCTTTTGCTCTGCCCCGGTTCACGAGTACCGTGGATCACTCCGACTTCTCGCACGGCATCCCCGGCGTTTTCGCCTTGCGGCTTATACGCCCAGGTACCCGACCCCGTCGAGCGGGACCGTACGAGACCTCCCGGGGTCACGCGTGTTCCTTCTCCGCCGTGCCGCCCGCACACACCTTGTTGCGCCCAGGCGTCCCAAGTACTTCCTTCGCCTCCATAGTGCAGGCTCGGTATCACCTGGATCTGGCCGACCGGTTCGCCGTCTTCGGCTACGGCCCGGCGGTTCGCCGCAAACCCTTCAGACCCCGCCTCGCGGCGGGCGCCCTGTCCTGCGCATCGATTCCGTTGGATCACTTGCTTCCTTCGTCCTCCTGCGCCCGGCGAGGCATTACCCCCGCCTTTGGCTTCGGACCCCGCTTGGGATCGGTCCGGCTGGACTTGAACCAGCTTGGAACACGCGCTGCCCGGCGCGCACTACGACCCCCTCGGACTCCCGCTGCCCTCCGTCCCCTTTCGCACTCGGCCTATAGGGCCGGTCTTTGCCCGACGTTGGGCTGAGCAGACGGGTCTCCCTTGTTCCGGACCAGGCCGTGCGCGCGTGCAACTCCCCGTACCCCGGGGGGACCCGCCGACCGTTCTCGGAGCTGGATCGGCGGACGTGGCCTTCGCCGTGACATGAGCGGCTCGGCTCCCCCGTTGTGAATCTGACGAGGCTGAAGTCGCAGCCCGCGCGCTTGCTCCCTCCAAAGAGGCCTTTGACACCCCGCTCGGCCAGCCGCCTCTCGACGACGGGCTGGGGCCTGCTACCGGGCGCTCCGGCGCTTACCCGGACGGGACTCTCACCCGCAGGTCTGGTCCAGCTTGCAAGGCGCAACATCGGCCCGACCCTAGCAACGCCCCACGGCGATCGCACGACTCCCCGACGGGCTCAGCGATGCCCTCGCCGGCGATGGGCGCCGAGCAGTTCGATGAAGCGGGTGTGGGTGGTCTTAAGGCCGCTTTCGTCAGTGGCTACCACCTTTACCTGGGCGTCAGCCGCGCCGCCGCTGCGCAGCGCCCGCAAGACGGCGCGCCGGGTGCGCCGCGGCACCCCCACGCGCAGCCTCCCCCACGCGCCGGCCGTAAGCGACGCCCCCACCGACCCGATCCGCCGCATCCCGGACACCGCTCTTCCCCGCCGCAGGGTGGTCGTCACGACCACGCCGCCGGCGTTGACCTCGCACGCCTCCTGCGGGCACTGCGCGAAGACGTTGAGCCGCCCGCGCACGCGCTGGCGCCCTCGGCCGGCAAGGCTGAGCACCGGCCCCTTGTTTTCGGCCACGACAATCGTGGCGGTGGCCCGCGCAACCGCGGAGCCGTTGCAGGAGGCGGTCTGTCCGGTGTAGATGAGTTCGGTCGAACAGCCTTCGTTGTCGGTGACCGTGAGGGTGACCGTGTAGGTGCCCGGCCGCGTGTAGGTGTGCGTGAGGGTCGCCTGCGAGCCCTTCGAGCGCTTGCCGTCGCCGAATTCCCAAGCGTAGGTGGCGATCGTGCCGTCGGGGTCCTTGGATGCGCCGGCGTGGAAGGTGAGCTTTCGCCCCGCGATCCTCTTCTGCGGCGTGACCCCGAAGGAGGCGGTCGGCGGCTGGTCGGGGGCGATCGCGATTCCAGCGGGTTCTTTCCCGACCGGGACCGAGGCGGAGAGGACGTTGGTGACCGTGTTGACCACGGTGACGACGCCGCCGGAGGAGTTGGCGACGTAAAGCTGCAAGCCGCCCGGGGTCACCGCGACGCCTTCGGGGCCGTTGAAGCCCGTAATCGCCGTGTGAGGCGCGTCGGTGGCGGTGTCGATCGGGGTCAGCGTGCCGTCGCCGAAGCCGGACGCGTAGGCGAGCGTGCCGCTCGGCCCGACCGCGATGCCGGACGGCTGGGCACCGACGGGGATCGCAGGGCCGGCAACCTGCCCGTTGGCGGGATTGAACGCGGTCACCGAACCCGAGTCGCTGTTGGTCACGAAGGCGCGCCCGCCACGCGGGCCAACCGCGACCCCTGCGGGCCCCAGCGCGTCGGCGACCGTGGCGGTCACCATACGGTTTGCGGTGTTGAGGATCGAGACATCGCCACCCTTCTGGGCCACGAGGGCGGCGGCACCGTCGGGGGAGATAGCGATGCCGTCGGGTTCCTTGCCGACTTCGATCGGCGCGCCGACAACCGAGTTGGTCGCGGTGGAGATGATGGAGACGGCGTCCTTGCCGGAGTCGGCGACCCAGGCGGTATGACCGTCGGGGGAGATGGCGATGCCGCGGGGCTTTGAGCCCGCGCCGATTGTGATCGGAGCGCCGACGACGGTGTTGGTCGCGGTGGCGATGACCGATACGGTGCCTTCGGTTTCGTTGGTCACGTAGGCGAACCGCCCGTCAGGGGTGATCGCCACGTCGCACGGCCCGCCGCCGACCGGGATCGTCGCGGTCACGGAGTTCGTCCCCACGTCGATGGCCGAGACGGTCCCGCTGCCGGCGTTGGCGACGTAGGCGTTGCGCGCGGCGGCGGGCGACGCGGAGATCGCAAAGGCTGCGACCACAAGTGCCGAGAACGCACAGCGCCTGAACCCCCTGAGCCGGCCGGAAAACATCGCGCCCCTCCATTTTCTCGCTTGCGAGGTCTCTCCCCAGACACGCCAACCGGGCGAGAGTTGCGTCTAGCCGCGCAGCGTTTCGACGGCGATCCGGGCCGTCTCGGTAGGGCTTTCGCCGACTCGCACGCCCTTGGCTTCCAGCGCCTCCTTCTTCGCCTGCGCCGTGCCCGAGGAGCCGGAGATGATCGCACCGGCGTGGCCCATCTGCTTGCCGGGGGGGGCCGTGAAGCCGGCGATGTAGGCGACGACCGGCTTGGAGATCTCGGCGGCGATGAACTCGGCCGCCCTCTCCTCGGCGTCGCCGCCGATCTCGCCGACCATCACGATCAGCTCGGTCTCGGGGTCGGCCTCAAAGAGGGTGAGGATGTCGATGAAGTCCGAGCCGACGATCGGGTCGCCGCCGATGCCGACGATCGAGGAGTTGCCCTCGCTCGCCTGCTTTAGCTCGTTGCCGATCTGGTAGGTCAGCGTGCCGGACTTGGAGACGACGCCGATCTTGCCCCGGTCAAAGAACTGGGCGGGGATGATCCCGACGTTGGCCTTGCCGGGTGAGAGCACGCCGGGGCAGTTGGGGCCGATCAGCCGCACTCCAGCCTCCTTCGCCTTCCAGTAGGTCTTCAGCATGTCGAGCACGGGGATGCCCTCGGTGATCGCGATCACCGTCTCGACGCCGGAGTCGATCGCCTCGTCGATCGCGGGGGCGGCGAACCGCGCCGGCACGAAGATCATCGAGGCGTTGGCCCCCGCCTTCTCGACTGCCTCAGAGATCGTGTCGAAAACCGGCACGCCGTCCACCTCCTGGCCGCCCTTGCCGGGAGTGACCCCGGCGACGAGGTCGGTGCCGTAGTCGCGATTGCGCAGCCCGTGGAAGGAGCCCTCGCGTCCGGTCAGGCCGGAAACGACCAGCCTCGTCTCGTTGCCGATGATGATCGACATCAGCCGTTCCCACCCGCCAGCTCGACCACGCGCCGCGCCGCGCCGAGCATCGTCGTCTCCTGGTGGAGGTTCGGGAGGTCGGCCGCGGCGAGGATCCGCAGGCCCTGCTCGGAGTTGGTGCCGTCAAGGCGCACAACCAGCGGCACGTTCAGCTCGATCTCCTCAGAGGCGGTGACGATCCCCCTGGCGATCTCGTCACAGCGGGTGATGCCGCCGAAGATGTTGAAGAGGATCGCCGTCACCTTCTCATCCGAGGTGATCACGGTGAGCGCATCGACGATCGCCTCCGCTTTGGAGCCACCGCCGGCATCGAGGAAGTTCGCTGGCGCGCCGCCGGCCTGGGCGACCACGTCCAGTGTCGACATGCACAAGCCGGCGCCGTTGGCAAGGATGCCGACGTTGCCGTCGAGCTTCACGTAGGTGAGGCCTTTCTCCCTCGCCATCGCCTCCTGGGGGTCCGCGTCGGAGGAGTCGGCGATCTCAGCCAGATCCTCGTGGCGGAAGAGGGCGTTGTTGTCGATCGTCACCTTGGCGTCGAGCGCCACCACCTCGCGCTCGGCGGTGACGATCAGCGGGTTGACCTCGATCAGCGTCGCGTCCTCAGAGCGCGGCGAGCGCCGCCAGCTTCGCCAGCACCTCGGCCGCCTGGTCGCGCACGTCCTGATCTAGTCCCGCCGCGTCGACGATCGGCCCCGCCGGCGGCCGCGTCGAAGGGTCGGGTCGGGTCGATGTGGCTCTTGACCAGCGCCTCGGGGTCCTCCTCCGCTACCGCCTCGA
Source organism: uncultured Solirubrobacterales bacterium (assembly GCA_963842375.1). Lineage (GTDB taxonomy): Bacteria > Actinomycetota > Thermoleophilia > Solirubrobacterales > 70-9 > CAVUPF01. The sequence goes on along the minus strand of CAWJGB010000008.1, from coordinate 42,037 downwards.
TGTCCATCCCACCCTTGGCGGAGACCATCGCCAACAGCTTCTTCTCGCCGCGGTCCAGGATCACCGAGGCGTAGTACTCCGAGGCGATGTCCGAGCCGCCCTCGATCCAGACCTTGGTGCACCCTGAAGGGCCCCTCCCCGCGGGGGCCGCGAATGTCCATGCCGAGGATCGCACCGGCGTGCTCGCGCGCCTCCTCGGCGTCCTCGCCGCGATCTTGATCCCCCCCGCCTTGCCGCGCCCGCCGATCAGCACCTGAGCCTTGATCGCGCAGGGGTAGCCGATCCGCTCCGCGGCGGCGACGGCCTCCTCGACGGTCGAGGCGACCTCGCCGCTCGGCACGGCGACGCCGTGCTTTGCGAACAGCTGCTTGCCCTGGTACTCGAGGAGGTCCATGACGGTGTGGTTTTGTGCTGCGCGCGCCTGGGGCGCGGGGCGGCAGCCTATCCGACCGGCCAAATACCGGGAAGCCCGGTCGGGGGGCGATTGGCATAATGCCGCGCTCGCGCTCATGGCCCTTCCAAGTCTCAAAACCATCAAATGGGTAACAACCGACTGTTACGGCACCCTGATCGACTGGGAGAAGGGGATCGTCGAGGCCTGCAGGAAAGAGGCGGAGAAGGATGGGTTCAGTTTCGAGGAGGGCCCCTTCCTCGCCCGCTTCATGGAGGTGCAGGCCGAGATCATGGCCGGCTCCTATGAGCTCTACGCCGAGGTGCTGCGCCGCACGATCGTCAAGGTGGCGGGAGAGCTGGGCTGGGAGATCGAGCCTTCGCGTGCCCAGTTCCTGCCCGACAGCGTCGCCTACTGGCTTCCCTTCCGCGAGGCAAACGCGGCGATGGACCGGCTCGGCAAACGCTACGAGGTCGGGATCATCTCCAACGTCGACGACAAACTGCTCGGCATCTCCCGCCGTCACCTGCGCACGGAACTCGACCTCGTCGTCACCGCGCAGCAGGTCCGCAGCTACAAGCCCGACCCCGTCCACTTCAAAGAGTGCGCGCGGCGGATCGGCGGCAAAAAAGGGTGGGTGCACATCGGCTCCAACTACACCAATGACGTCGCCCCGCTGCTGAAGATGAACGTGCCGGTGATCTGGGTCAACCGTCACGCTGAGAAGCTCGACGGCCGCAAAGCGCCTAGCGCCACCGTCAAGAACCTCCGCGAGGCGGCGAAAAAGCTCGGCGCGTCCTGAGAGCGCAGCGGAGTTGGCGCTGGACGCTCGGCCCCTACTCAATCACGGCGATGATCTCTCCGCTTGAGACTGCTGCGCCCTCTGAGACGTTAAGCGTGGTGAGCTTGCCGGAGCGGTGGGCGGCGATCTCGTTCTCCATCTTCATCGCCTCTATGACGCAGATCAGGTCGCCCTCCTCGACCGTGGCTCCCTGCTCCACCGCGACTTTCAGGACCGTGCCCTGGAGGGGGGATGGAAGGGACTCGCTGGAGGCGGCAGCGCCGCCGCCGGACTTGCGCTCACGCTTCGGAGGGCGCCTGCCGGTTGTCGGTGCAGCGCTCCCTGCGACGGCCTCTCCGATCACCTTGACATCGAAGAGCTTGCCGGAGACCTCGACCTTGTAGTCGCGGGCGAGGACTTCGGCGCCCTCGCCGGCTTCGGCAGGGAGGACTGACTCCGAAGCTGTCGACTTCAACCAGTCGCGGTCCTCCATCAGATCTCGGCAGGTCTCACCCCTTGCCCACTGCTCGGTAGCGAGGATCGCCTCGTGGAAAGGGATCAGGGTGGTGAGGCCGCCGACCTCGTACTCGCCCAGCGCCCGCAACATGCGCCGCGTCGCGTGCTCGCGATCGATGTCCCAGACGATCAGCTTGGCGATCATCGGGTCATACATCGGCGTAACCTCGGACCCCGCCTCAACGCCGGAGTCGACCCGGACTCCCGGCCCGGCCGGCTCGCGGTAGGTCGTGATCGCGCCCGGCGCCGGCGCGAAGTTCTTGTGCGGCGGCCTCGGCGTTGATCCGGCACTCGATCGCGTGGCCGCGCAGCTCGACCTCCTCCTGGGCGACGGACAGCGCCTCGCCGGCGGCGATCCGCACCTGCTCGCGGACGATGTCGACCCCGCTGACCATCTCGGTCACGCAATGCTCGACCTGCACCCGGGTGTTCATCTCGAGGAAGAAGTACTCCTCGCCGACCTGCAGGCCCTCGACCGTGCCCGCCGAGCGGTACCCGACCGCCGCCGCCGCCTCGGTGGCGATCCTGCCGATCCGCTCGCGCATCTCGGCATCGACGCGCGGCCCCGGCGCCTCCTCGATCACCTTCTGGTGGCGACGCTGGACCGAGCAGTCGCGCTCGCCCAGGTGGACCACGTTGCCGTGGGAGTCGGCCAGCACCTGGACCTCGACGTGGCGCGGGTCCTCCAGGTAGCGCTCGACGTAGACGCGGGCGTCGGAGAAGAACTTCTCGCCCTCGCGGGCCGCGCCCTCAAACGCCTCCTCGCAGGTCATCGGGTCTCATCGCCACCCGAAACCCCTTGCCGCCGCCGCCGCCGGCTGCCTTGCAGGCGACCGGGTAGCCGGCTTCCTCGGCCTGCCGGCGTGCCTCCTCGACGTCCTTGGCGGGCGCGGTCGCACCGGGCACGATCGGCACCCCTGCCTCGGCCATGATCTCCCGGGCCCGCGTCTTCGATCCCATCGCCTCGATCGCCTCAGGCGGTGGGCCGATGAAAACGATCCCCGCCTCGGCGCAGGCGCGGGCGAAGTCGGCGTTCTCGGCGAGGAACCCGTAGCCCGGGTGGATCGCCTCGGCGCCTGCCCTCTTGGCCGTATCGACGATCTTGAGGACGTTGAGGTAGCTCTCGGCCGGCACCGCCGGGCCGATCAGGAAGGCCTCGTCGGCCTCCCGCACGTGGGGCGCGCCGCGGTCGATCTCCGAGTAGACGGCAACCGATCCGATCCCCATCTCCTTCAGCGTCCGGGCCACCCGGATCGCGATCTCGCCGCGATTTGCGATCAGCACCTTCTCGAACATCAGCGGGTCTCGCGAATCGGTCCCCCGCTGGGACTCAGCGGTGGACGCATCGCTCGCCAGGCGCTCATCGAGCGGCGCAGTCTATTCAGAGGCTCGGCGTCAGCGGAGCCTCTTGATCAGCGTCACCTTCTTGTGCTTGACGTGGGTGGTGCCGCCGTTCGGCGTGAACGCAATCGCCAGCGGCACCCTCACATTTCCTCGCCTCAAGAGGCTCTTCAGGGCCTTGCCCCGGGCCCTGATCGGCAACTTCACCCTGCCTGCCCGCCTGGGCCGCGTGGTCGCCTTCTCGACACCCTTGCCGAAGAGAACGAGCTTGCCGGGGCCGGGGACGGTCACGACGAAGGTCGCGGTCCCTCGCTTTCGGCTCCGCGACAGCCGGCCGATCGCGAATTCGTTTGACGGGAGGATCGTGATCGTGCGCTCAGCGGTCACCGGGGTCCCGGCCGCGTCCGTCGAGGTGACCGTGACCTGGTAGATGCCCGGAGCCGAGTAGGTGTGGGAGACGGTGCTCCCCTCGGCCTTCGCCCCGTCGCCGAAGCTGAAGGTGTCGAGGCGATCGGCCAGACGTCGAAGGGGCTGGCCGAGAAGGTGACCGGCGTCCCGACTGTGCCGGAGGAGGGGATCGAGAGGCTGCGCAACACAGGAGCGTCGGCGTCATAGCCCGCCGCCTGGACGATTTTGGTGGCGCCATCGAAGCGCCATACCGCGGTCGCGTCGCCCGTCCCGTCCATCGCCAGCTTCGGGAAGCGCGCTTCCTGACCCGCCGCGGAGAGGTCGACCGGGGCAGAGAACCCGGCGGCGGCGGTGCCGGTGGAGGCCTGGACGATTTCATCGGCGCCTTCTGAGCGTTGCCATACGACCGTCGCCGCACCGCCCGGATCCACCGCCACCTGCGGTCTTGTGGCGTTCGAGCCGGGTTCGGAGAGTGCGAGCGGGGAAGAGAAGCTGCCGCCCGGGGAGGCGGTGGAGGTTTCGATGATGTCGTTGGTGCCGTTGGAGCGGGTCCAGACGACCGTCTCGGTGCCGGCGGGGTCCAGCGCCAGCTCGGGTTCGGAAGCGCTCTGGGCTGCGTCGGAGAGTGCGAGCGGGGTAGAGAAGCTGCCGCCCGGGGAGGCGCGTGGAGGTTTCGATGATGTCGTTGGTGCCGTTGGAGCGGGTCCAGACGACCGTCTCGGTGCCGGCGGGGTCGAGCGCCAGCTCGGGCTCGAAAGCGCTCTGGGCTGCGTCGGAGAGTGCGAGCGGGGCAGAGAAGCTGCCGCCCGGGGAGGCGGTGGAAGCCTGAATCACATCGTTGGTCCCGTCGAAGTATTCCCAGACCGCGCTCACATCACCGGCGGCGTCAATCGCGACGCGGGGGTTTTGTGCGTTGTGTCCGGAGACAAACGGCGGCGAGATCGTGATCGCTTCGGAGAAGCTGCCGGCGGCGGGGCGGACCGCTGCCTCGACGGAGGTGGTGTGGTCCGCTCCGGAGGCCGGCTGCTGTAGCCAGACGACGGCGGTGTCCCCGGCGGCGTTGACGGCCACATGGAGGTCCCGGGGAAGTGCTTCATTGGAGGTGACGGCGACATCGAGCGGGGCCGAGAAGGCTCCTCCCGGCGGGCGAAAGGAAGCCTGAATCACGTAGTTCCCTTTGTTGTTGATGTCGAAATGACGCCACACTGCGACAGCTTCTCCGGCAGGGCGTCATCGCCACATCCGGTTCGTTCGCCGCCTGTGCCAGTTCGAGGGGGGCGGAGAAGGCGGCGCCCGGGCTGCGGGTCGAGACCTGGACCACCTCGTTGCTTTCGGTTTCGCTCTGTCGCTGCCAGACCGCGACCGTTTCCCCGGCCTCGTCCATCGCGACCGCCGGTTCGGTCGCGTCGCGGCCGGGAGCCGAGAGTTCGGTGGCGGGCAGCCAGGCCGGCGCGGCCGAGGCCGAGGATGCGCCGAGCAGGCACATAAGGAAGGCGAGCAGCCCGGCTCGAAGCAGCCTGAGCCGTCGCGTTCTCACTCCGGCCGGTGTGATGATCATCCCTCTCATTTCATTTGCCGCCCCTCTCCCTAAACCGTAAAGACGGCCAATCGGACCGTACCGTCTACTGAATCGGACGCGCGGCTAGGCTGCCCGCTGATGCTGATCGAGCTGCAGAGCCACTCGACCGTCTCCGACGGGCAGCTGGGGCCTGCGGCGGTCGTCGAGAGGGCGGCCGAGGCCGGGGTCACCACGCTGGCACTGACCGACCACGACGCGATCGCGGGAGTGGCAGACGCCATGCAGGCCGCGGAGCGGCTCGGAGTCGAGCTGGTGCCGGCAACCGAGATGTCCTGCGTGCACGAGTACGCCGAAGACCTCCACGTCTGCGGCTACTGGATCGACCTTGGAACGATCGCGCCGGCCTGCGAGCGCGCCCAGCACGAGCGCATCACGAGGGCCGGGGAGATCATCGAGAACCTGCGCGGCGTGAGGGCTTCGACATCCACCTCGAGGACGCGGTCCGGGAAGCCGGCGACGCGCTCTCGATAGGTCGTCCCCACATCGCCCGCGCCGCCGGGGCCGGCGAGAACATGGGCCCGTTCTTCGAGGAGTACCTGGTGCCGGGCGCCAAGGCCTTCGTGCCGCGCCGCTGGCCGACCGCAGAGCAGGCGATCGAGTTGATCCACTCGGCGGGGGGAGTCGCCGTCATCGCCCACCCCTACTGGGACATCTCCGACCCGGCCGAGGTCGATGAGCTGATCCGCGCCCTCGATCCCGACGGAGTCGAGGCCTTCTACCCCTCCCACAGCAAGGACCAAACCGCCCACCTGTTGGACCTCTGCGAGGATCTGCGGCTCATACCCACCGGCTCATCCGACTACCACGGCCCCACCCACAAGACCTTCTCCCGCTTCGGCGCCTATGAGACCTACAACCTCGGCGAGCCCGCAGCTACCACCGAGGCCCTAGCGACAGGGCCGGGCGATGAGACCTCGCCATCAGGCAGTTACAGCCGCCCCCGGAACCAGTCCCCGCTCCTCCAGGTAGGCCAGGAGCTTCTCGGCCGACTCCTCCGGTGTTTCGGCTTCGGTCTCGCAGACCACCTCGGGGTCATCGGGCGCCTCGTAGGGATCGGAGACCCCGGTGAATTCCTTGATCTCCCCCGCGAAGGCCTTCGCGTAGAGGCCCTTGACGTCGCGCTCCGCACAGGTCTCCACCGAGGCCTTGACGTAGACCTCGATGAAGCGCCCGCCCATCAGCTCGCGCGCCTCAGCAGCGGATCTCCGCGTAGGGGGAGATCGCCGCGGTGATCACTCCGCACCCCGTTTCGGGAGAGCAGATCGGCGACGAAGGCGATGCGGCGGATGTTGGTGTCGCGGTCGGCCTTGGAGAAGCCGAGCCCCTTGGAGAGGTTCTCGCGGACGACGTCGCCGTCGAGGATCTCAAGCCCCACACCGCGCTCTGCCAGGTGGCCCTCCAGGAGCCTTGAGATCGTCGTCTTGCCGGCACCGGAGAGCCCGGTGAACCAGAGGGTGAAGCCCTGCTGATCGCCCATCTTTTGCTCAGTCCTCCTTGTAGGCGTCGATCAGGATCTCGGCGACCTCGTCGCGGGAGAACTCGTGCGGCGGGCGCTCGCCTGCCTCCAGCATCTCGCGCACCTTGGTCCCGGAGAGGTGCAGGTGGGCGTCTGAGCCGTGGGGGCAGGTCTTGGCCGAGGCCATCCCCTCGCACTCCTCACACCAGAAGGTGTGCTCGAAGAAGAGCGGCTCGATCCCCAGCTCGGCGATGTCGATCTGATCGAAGATCCTCTGCGCGTCATAGGTGCCGTAGAACTCGCCGACCCCGGCGTGGTCGCGGCCGACGATGAAGTGGGTGGCGCCGTAGTTGCGGCGGACGATCGCGTGCAGGACCGCCTCGCGGGGGCCGGCGTAGTGCATCTTGGAGGGGTTGACGCCCAAGATCACCCGCTCGGCGGGGTAGTAGTTCTCCATCAGCGCCTCATAGCAGGCCATCCGCACCGCGGCGGGGATGTCGCCGGCCTTGGTCTTGCCGATCAGCGGGTGGATGAAGAGGCCGTCGCTCACCTCAAGTGCTGCCTTGGTCAGGTACTCGTGGGCGCGGTGGATCGGGTTTCTGGTCTGGAAGGCGACGATCCGCCTCCAGCCGCGCCGGGCGAACTCCTCTCTGGTCTGCGTCGGGGCTCAGGTAGCGGCGCATGAAGGGCTCCTCGTGGCTCGGGCAGCGCCTCGCGCCTCTATCGGCCCGGCGATGCAGCGCTCTCCCTCGTCGTAGATCGCCGCCACCCCGGGGTGGGCGGGGTCGGTGGTGCGCGTAGACCCGCTCGGCCTCGCTTTTTAAGTCGCGCTCGAAGATCTCTGCCACCTCGATCCGGCCCAGCGGCTTGCCTTCCTCGCCTGCCAGGCAGACCACGTCGCCCACCTCGCAGTCAAGCTCGGTGGCCAGGGTGATCGGGATCGGCCAGTAATCGCCCTGCGCTGTCCGCATCTCCGCGCAGACCGCGCTCCCAGTCCGCAGAGCCCTGGAAGCCCGTAAGCGGCGCGAAGCCGCCGTTGGCGATCATCTCGAAGTCGGCGGTGTGGCGCTCGGAGAGGGTCAGGGAGAGCTCGGTGATCGTCTCGTGGTGCTCATGGGTTGGTCTCGCCAATCAGGTAGGGGAAGGAAGCCGGAGGTGCGTCGGCGCCGCTAGTTGATACCGCACTCCGTCTTGGCGACGCCCGCCCAGCGGCCGTCGCGCGGCGAGCCACCCGGGCCGACCGGCTGCGTGCAGTGCGTGCAGCCGATCGAAGGATAGCCGTGGTCGTGGAGTGGGTTGTACGGGAGGTGGTGCTCACGGATGTAGTTCCAGACGTCGCGCTCGGTCCAATCCGCGAGCGGGTTGAGCTTCCAGAGGTCAAAGCGCTTGTCCCAGCCGAACTTCGGCGTGGTGGAGCGGCTGCTGGAATCCTCGCGCCGGACGCCGGCGACCCAGCAGTCTACGGAAGAGAGCGCTCGCCGCATCGGCTCGACCTTGCGCAGACCGCAGCAGGAGTCGGGGTCGCGCTTCCACAGCTCCTCGCCGTGCTGGGCTGCCTGCTCGGCAAGGGTCAGGTTGTGGAAGCGGTCGAACTCGACACCGAGGTGCTCGGTCAGCCGGTCCCGGGTCTCATAGGTCTCCGGGAAGAGCACGTCGGTGTCGAGATAGAAGAAGCGCGCCTCGGAGTTGATCTCGCTCGCCATGTGCGCGGTGACCGAGCTGGTCTTCTGGAACGAGCAGGCGATGTAGTGCTCGGCCCCGAAGGTCTCGAACATCCATGCCAGCGCCTCCTGCGCCGATGCGGCCCTCGAGCTCGGCGGCGACAGCCTCGTGGTCGATGTCGGTCGCGGTGGGCATGGGGGCGGGAAGTGTGGCAGGGGGTGGCTTCATCGCAAACCGCCTAGATGGCGCACTCGCCCTCGCCGCGCTCGACCTTGTAGGGGCTGGAGCGGTTCCAGTCGATGAACTGCTGCATCGTCTCGAGGCTGAACTCGGCGGGCAGGGTGAGGTCTGCGACCGCGGCTTTCGAAGCGCTCGCCGCCGACCCGCTCGGCGAAGGCGTTGAACTCCTCGCCCTCGGCGCGCTCGGCCTCATACAGCCGGATCCAGCGCTCGACCGCCTCGGGGACGCGCCTGGCTGGCAGCCGCGACTTCAGCCGTGCGCCGAAGACCACCTCGCCCCCCTCGTAGTTGCCGCCGATGTGCGCGATGTAGGCGGGCATCTGCCGCCCCCCCACTTTCAGCGAAGCGCCGTAGAAGCCGATGTTGGCGATGTGGTGCTGGCTGCAGCCGTTCGGGCAGCCGCTCATCTTGATGTGGATGCGCTTGGTCAGCGCGATCGGCGATCTCCATCGCCTCGAGGCGCTCCTTGATCGCCCGGTTGAGGCCCATCGAGCTGGTGATTCCGAGTTTGCAGCTGTCGGTGCCGGGGCAGCTGACCACGTCGGTGATCTCGCGGGCGCCGGCCTCGCCGAGGCCGAGGGCGACCAGCCGCTGCCAGACGTCGTAGAGCGCCTCGTCGCGGACCCAGCGCAAGACCAGGTTCTGCTGCACGGTGCTGCGCGCGTAGCCGCCGGTGGACTCGCGCATGATCGCCGCCAGGCCGCGGAACTGCTCGGAGGTGAGGTCGCCGCGGTCGATCTTCACCTCGACGGCCGAGAAGCCCTCCTGGCGCTGGGCCTGCACGTTGGCCTCGCAGAAGCGGTCGAACTCGGAGCGGTCGCCGTTGGGGGAGGCGGCGGCGGCCGGCGCCGCCGAGGCGTTTGCCTGCTCGTCATCGTCGAAGCGCAGCCGCTCGACGTCGAAGTCGCGATCGTCCACCCACTCGCCCTGAAGCTCCTCGTCGACCAGCTCGCGGAAGGCGTCGATCCCGATCTTGTCGACCAGGACCTTGATCCGCGCTCGCGCCCGATTGACCCGCAGCCACTCTTGGCGGTCAAAGATCCGCAGCACCGCCTCGGCGACCTTGAGGTAGTCGCCGTTGTCGGCCTCGACGAAGTCATAGAGGGTGGGGGCGATCCGGGCCATGATCGAGGTGCCGCCCCCGACCCTGAGCTCGAAGCCCTTGACGCCGTCGCGCTCCCGCGAGAGGAAGGCGATGTCGTGGATGCCGGTGATCGCCCGGTCCTCCTCGGAGCCGGTGAAGGCGGTCTTGATCTTGCGCGGCATCAGCTGCGTGGTCGGGTGGCGGACGAAGTAGCGCACGTAGGCGCCGGCGTAGGGCGTCGGGTCGAAGACCTCATCGGCGGCGACGCCCGCCCAGGGGTCGCCGGTGACGTTGCGCACGGTGTTGCCGCAGCCCTCGCGCGAGGAGAGACCGACCGCGGAGATCTCGCGCAGCAGCGACTCCATGTCGCGCAGCGGCACATGGTGGATCTGGACGTTCTGGCGGGTGGTGATGTGGCCCTTCCCGAGCGGCGCGTAGCGCTCCACGACATCGGCGAAGGTCTCCATCTGCTCGGGGGTGACGCCGCCGAAGGGGAGCTTCACCCGGACCATCTGGACGTCGGGCTGGCGCTGCCCGTAGACGCCCTGCTTGAGGCGGAAGCCGATGAACTCGTCTTCGGGCCTCTCGCCGGCCAGGAACAGCTCGGCTTCGTTGTCGAAGTCGTCGAACTCGCGCTCGAGGATCGGGATGACGTGGCCGGGGACGTTCTCGTAGGACTCGGGGTTCTCCAGGGTGCCGGTCCGGCCCTTGCCCCGCTGCTCTTTGCGCTGATCGACGACGACCTCCACGCCGACAAAATAGCAAAACCTGACTGGGATTCGGGTATTTAGCTCTGAGCGGCCTTTTCCCGTGCCTGGAGGATCGACGCGGCCTGACCGGACTCGGCGACGTAGGCGCCATCGGGGTCGAGCGCCAGCCCCGCCTCGGCCCAAGCCTGGATGCCGCCTTCGAGCGTCGCCGCCTCGTAGCCGTCGGCCTCAAACGCCGCCGCCGCCATGTCGGAGCGGTTGTCGCCGCGGCAGTAGAAGACGACCGGCCGTTCCCGATCGATCTCCACCGCCCTGGCGCTCAGCTCGCCCAACTCGATGTGGGAGGCGCCCGCGATCCGTCCCGCCTCCCACTCGTGGTCAGTCCTCACATCGACCAGCTGCGCCCCGCCCGCGACCCGCTTGCGGACCTCCTCGCTGGAAAGGCCCATCTCAGTCGACCTCGGTCCCCTCGATTAAGAACGCGACCCGCACATGCGCCCGGTACTCGTCGAGGTTCTCGCCCCGGATACCGGTCGAGACTATGTCCACGGCGCGAATGTTGCGAAGCGTGCCCTGGGCCTGGTTCAACGCCTGTTTCGCCGCGTCGTCGGTGGACGTCTTCGAGCTGCCGACCAGCTCGATGATTTTCACGACAGCCATCTCGCTCCTCCTTTTAGGTTCCGAACGGTGCCCTTCGCGCCGACCCCCTCGATCAGCGCCGCCCGCTGCCACGGGCCGACAACCTCAGGCGCCTCCCCGGGGACCGCGATCTCCGCCACGAACCGCTCGATCGCGGCCGAAACGGCGGCAGCCTCCTCTGCGCTCGCGGTCTTGACCATCCTCACAAGCCTAGTAGCACGAACAGGCCTGACGCTCTGCCCGCTCAGAGCCCCGTTCGGCCTCGCGACCGGATGTCCGTGGATCGTCTTCTTGCAGTCGCTCGTGGGGGTCGAAGGGTGTCATTCAGCGTGAGCGCGGCGCAGGCCAGGCCACGCCGCCACACGATCGCCCCGATTCGCCTACTCATGAAGCGGCGATCCTGATCAGCCCGACGCAGCCATCAGTCCAGGTTGATCATCACGTGCTTGATCTCGGTGTAGTCCTCCAACGCATACATCGAGAGGTCCTTGCCGTAGCCGGACTCCTTATAGCCGCCGTGGGGCATCTCGGAGACGAGCGGGATGTGGTCGTTGATCCACACGCAGCCGAAGCGCAGCGCGTTGGCGACCCGCATCGCGCGGCCGACGTCGCGGGTCCAAACCGAGGAGGCGAGGCCGTAGCGGGTGCCGTTGGCCCACTCGATCGCCTTCTCCTCGTCGGAGAACGGCTGCACCGTGATCACCGGTCCGAAGATCTCGTTCTGGATCATCTCGTCGTCTTGCTCGAGGCCGGCGACCACGGCAGGCTCGAGGAAGAAGCCGGGCAGGTCGGGCTGGACGCCTCCGGTGACGATCTCGGCGTTGGCGGGCTTTCGCTCCAGGAACCCCTCGACCCGCTTGCGCTGGCGCTGGGAGTTGAGCGGGCCCAGAGTGGTCTCGGCGGACATCGTGTCGCCGAGGACCAGCCCCTTCGCTTCGGCGATTAGCCCGTTGACGACGTCGTCATAGATACCGGCCGAGGCGAGCACGCGGGTCGCCGCGGTGCAGTCCTGGCCGGCGTTGTAGTAACCGGTGCCGGCGATCGTCTCCATCGCCGCCTCCATGTCGGCGTCGTCGAAGACGATGACCGGGGCCTTGCCGCCCAGCTCGAGGTGGACCCGCTTCAGCCGCTCGGCGGCGGCCTTGGCGATCCACTTGCCGGTCGGCGGCGAGCCGGTGAGGCTGACCATCTCCACGTCGGGATGGGTGACCAGCTCGGCGCCGGCGGGCTCGCCGAGGCCGCCGATTGCGTTGAAGACCCCCGGCGGCAGGATGTCGGCGCACCACTCGGCGAACTTCAGCGTGCTGAGCGGCGTCGTCTCTGCCGGCTTGAGGACGACGGTGTTGCCTGCCCCAAGCGCCGGGCCGATCTTCCAGATCGCCATCATCAGCGGGTAGTTCCAGGGGGTGATCTGGCCAACCACCCCGACCGGCTCGCGGCGGATGAAGGAGGTGTGGCCCTCCATGTACTCGCCCGCGGCGCGGCCCTCCATGCAGCGGGCGGCGGCGGCGAAGAAGCGCAGGTTGTCGGCCATCACCGGCACCTCATCCTCGAGCACCGCGCTGCGCGGCTTGCCGGCGTCGGCGGCCTCGAGGTCGGCGATCTCCTCGGCGCGCTCCTCGATCAGGTCGGCCATCCGCAGCAGCGCCCGCGCCCGTTCGCCCGGGGGCGTCGCCGCCCAGCCGTCAAAGGCCATCTTCGCCGCCTCGACGGCGCGGTCGACGTCAGGTTTGGTCGAGAGCGGCGCCTCGGCGATCGGCTCTCCACTCGCCGGGTTGAGGACCTCTTCGGTCCCGCCCTCGACCGGGTCCACGGCCTCACCCCCGATGAAGTTCTTCAACTTGGTCCTCGTCACCGTCGCCATCTCTCACTTCACCTCCGCTTTGGGGTTTTCGGTTTGCTCCCGGCCGATGCCCAGCGCTTCCTCGACCGAAACGTAGCTCTCCCCGACTCCCTCCGCGACCCCCGGGTGGGTCACCTTGCCGCCCGCGACGTTGACGCCCGACCGCAGGCCGGGGTCGCGCCGGATCGCCTCGGCCACTCCGAGGTCGGCGAGCGCGATCGCGTGGGGCAGGGTCGCGTTGGTGAGGGCGTGGGTCGAGGTGATCGGCACCGCGCCGGGCATGTTGGTGACGCAGTAGTGGATGATTCCGCCGACTTCGAAGGTCGGCTCGCGGTGGGTCGTGGGCCGCGAGGTCTCAAAGCAGCCGCCCTGATCAATCGCAACGTCGACCAGCACCGCGCCGGGCTTCATCAGTGCCAGCTGCTCACGGCGCACGACGAAGGGGGCGCGGGCGCCGTGGACGAGGACGGCGCCGATCACCAGGTCGGCGCGGGGCAGCATCTCCTCGACCGCGAGGGTGGTCGAGTAAACGGTCGAGCAACGACCGCCGAAGAGGCCCTCAAGCTCGCGCAGCCGGTCGATCGACTTGTCGAAGACGAAGACGTCGGCCTCCATCCCGATCGCGATGAAGGCGGCGTTCATGCCGACCACGCCGCCGCCGATCACCATCACGTTCGCCGCGGCGACGCCGGGAACGCCGCCGAGCAGGATGCCGCGGCCGCCGAGCGGCTTCTCCAGCATGAAGGCGCCGGCCTGGGTGGCGATCTTGCCGGCGATCTCGCTCATCGGTGCCAGCAGCGGCAGGCGGCCGTAGGAGTCCTCGACAGTCTCGTAGGCGATGCAGGTCGCGCCCGAGGCGCGCAGGCCGCGAGTCTGCTCGGGGTCGGGCGCCAGGTGCAGGTAGGTGAAGAGGAGCTGGCCGGGTCGGAGCATCTCGATCTCCGACGGCTGCAGCTCCTTGACGTGGAGGATCATCTCGGCCTGCTCAAAGACGGCGGCGGCGGGCATTATCCGCGCACCCTGCGCCTTGAAGTCGGCGTCGGCAATCGCGCTCCCCGCCCCGGCACTCGCCTCGATCAGCACCTCGTGGCCGTGCTCGGCCATCTCCCGAACCCCGGCGGGGGTGATCGCGACGCGGTACTCGTCGCTCTTGATCTCCTTCGGGACCCCGACCCTCATCGCACCAGCTCCCTTGCTCGAAGCGCCAGCCAGAACTCGATCCGATCGTGGGCGCGCGAGAGGTCGCGCCCGGTCAGCTCTTCGACCTTTCGCATCCGGTAGCGCAGTGTGTGGCGGTGGCAGTAGACCTGGCGGGCGGCGCGCTCCCACTGGCCGTTTTGCTCGATGAAGGCCTCCAGCGAGCGCAGCAACTCGCCGCCGTACTCCTCGTCGCCCTTTTCGATCGGGCCGAGGACGCTGTCGCAGTAGAGCCCCAGCGCCTCGTCGTCTTGGATCGAGAGCAACAGGGTGAAGGCGCCGAGGTCGCGCCAGGAGGCGACCTCGGGGGTGTGGCCGTTGGCGAACGCAGTCGCCTCCAGGGCGCAGCGCGCCTCATGGAAAGAGCGGCGCAGGTCCTCCGGAGGGGCGGGGCGGCTGGCGGCCGCGCGCACCGCCCCGCGCTCGGCCCTCAGCGCCCTACAGGCGTCGGCGGCGACGTCAACCGGGTCGCGGTCGGCGGCATCGACTACGGCGCAGAGAAGCTCGCGCCCGCCGCTGGCGTGGGGGGCGACGACGGCCGGGCAGGCGTCGGCGGCGAGGGCGCGCTCGAGCGCCGGCTCGGCGGCGGTCGGGTCATCGAGCGCGAAGACGAGGACGGCAGCCTCGTCGCCGATCCCGAACGGCTCAAGGCGGCGGCGCAGCTCGGAGGCCTCCATCCGACCGCCGAGCGCGCCGGCCAGCACGTCGCCGGCAAGGCGCCGCTCGGTCTCGCGGGCGACGCGGCGGCGCATCAGCTCGAGGGCGACGACGGCGACCGCCTGCTGGAGGATGAGTCGCTCAAAGTCCCCGAGGCCGCCGGAGTCGCGGACGATCACCACCCAGGCCTGCGGCGGGCCGCCCCCCGGCGAGATCACCGGGTGGGCGAGCGCCCGCCCCGCCACCGAGGGATGGGCGGGGACGAAGGGATGGCCGTCGGCGGTGTGGGAGAGGGCCTCCTTGCGGATCGCGTCGATCGCGTCGGCGGAGAGCTGGCGGCGGAAGCCGCGCCCGGCCAGCCGCTTGCCGCGGCCGTCGAGGATCGCCACGGTGCCGCCAACCGCCGAGGCGATCGTCGCGGCTATCTCCTCCAGCCCGCGCTCCTCCAAGACCAGACGCTCCAGCCGGCGCTGCACGGCGATGCCGCGCTGGAGCACCTCGTACTGCTCGTTGACGAGGCGGGCGAAGGCCTTCTCGGTGATCGCGATGAATGGGGTCGAGTAGGGGACCTCGAAGAGTGGGAAGTCGCGCTTGCGCGCCTCCTCGACCAGGGCTTTCGGCAGTTTTCGGTGGCTGAGGCCGGTGCCGAAGCCGAGCCCGGCGAGGTTGCGGTCGGCGAGCAGGCGCACGAAGGAGCGCTGCTTGGCGGCGGTGTCGAGCGGGATGCCGGTGGTCAGCATCAGCTCGCCGCCCGAGAGCCAGGGGGTCGGATCCTCCAGCTCGGAGATGTGGACCCAGCGCACCGGCGCCGCGGCAGCCTGCGTCCCGACCACCAGTTCGAGGTCGAGCTCGTCGAGCAGGCTCTGGACGGTGAGCATTGAGTGGCCTACTTGACGACCTTCTTCCAGGCCTCGTCGAGCACGCTGTGGAGCACGTCGTGGATCTCTTCGAACTGCTCGCTGTCGGCGATCAACGGCGGGGCGAGTTGGACGACCGGGTCGCCGCGGTCATCGGCGCGGCAGATCAGCCCGCGCTTGTACAGCTCGCCGGAGAGGAAGCCGCGCAGCAGGTGCTCGGCCTCATCTTCACTGAAGCTCTCCTTGGTCTCCTTGTCCTTGACCAGCTCGATCGCTTGGAAGTAGCCGGCGCCGCGCACGTCGCCGACGATCGGCAGACTCGTGCAGGCTCTCCAGCATCTGGCGGAACTCGCCCTCTTTGGCGAGAACGTGGCCGCAGAGATCCTCGCGCTCGAAGACGTCGAGGTTTGCCATCGCGATCGCCGAGGCGAGCGGGTGACCGGCGAAGGTGAAGCCGTGGGCGAAGGAGGCGTCGCCCGCCATGAAGGGCTCGGCGACGCGGTCGGAGGCGATCATCGCTCCCATCGGCGCGTAGGCCGAGGTGAGCGCCTTCGCCACTGTGATGATGTCCGGCAGGTAGCCGAAGCGCTCACAGCCGAAGTAGTGGCCGAGTCGGCCCCAGGCGCAGATCACCTCGTCGGAGATCATCAGCACGTCGTAGCGGTCGCAGATCTCCCGCACCCGCTCGAAGTAGCCCTCCGGCGGGACGAAGCAGCCGCCGGCGTTTTGGACCGGCTCGAGGATCACGGCGGCGACGGTCTCGGGGCCCTCGAACTGGATCCGCTCCTCGATCGCGGTCGCCGCCCAGAGCGGGTGGCGGTCCTCGGGCCAGCGGTAGAGGTTGGTGTTGGGAACGTGGCAGGCGCCGGGGGCAAGCGGCTCGAACTGCGAGCGCAGCTCGGTGATCCCGGTCACCGAGAGAGCGCCCAGCGAGGTGCCGTGGTAGGCGACCTCGCGGGCGATCGTCTTGTGCTTCTGCCCGTTGCCGCGCATGCGGTGGTAGTTGCGGGCAAGCTTCAACGCCGACTCGACCGCCTCCGAGCCGCCCGAGGTAAAGAAAACGCGGTTGAGGTCGGCGGGGGCGAGCGAGGCGATCCGCGTCGCCAGCTCGATCGCGCGCGGATGGGCGTAGCTCCACAGCGTGTAGAAGTCGAGCTCCTCCACCTGGCGGGCGGCCGCCTCGCCCAGCTCCGTGCGACCGTGCCCGGCGTTGACGCAAAAGAGGCCGGAGAGGCCGTCGAGATAGCGGTTCCCGTGCTCGTCGTAGACGTAGCAGCCCTCGCCGCGGACGATGATCGGGATCTCGTGATCGGCCCCGTAGGAGCCCATCCGCGAGAAGTGCATCCAGAGATGGCGCCTGGCCAACTCCTGGAGGCCGGTGTCGACTGCCTGCGGCGCGGTGGCCATACGACTCTCCTCTCCTACTACGACGATATGGATAAAGCTAGAGCGAGAAAGGCCCGGATGCAAGTGGTCATTGGGTCAAGTCCCGGAGTTGGTCTTATACAGAGCGTATAAAGCTCGCTCTGACCTTTAGGGCATTTGCCACTTGCATCCTCCTCCTCCCGGGCGTAACGTCGCCACAGTCGCCGCTCGCGAGCGGAGAGGGTCGATAAGGAGGAGTCGCATGGAGAGCGCTTCGGTCGCCGCTGGGAACGTCCCCGAATCGGGGGGCGCCAAGGAGGGCGGCAAGGGACTGAAGACCGGGGCGATCGGCTATATCTCCAACCTCGTCATCGGGATCGCCTCGACCGCTCCCGCCTACAGCCTCGCGGTGACGCTCGGGTTCGTCACGGCGGTGGCCGGGATGGGCTTCCGCGCCCCCGCGGTGATGATCGTCTCCTTCATCCCGATGCTGCTGATCGCCGCCGCCTACAACTACATGAACAAGGCGGACCCCGATTGCGGGACCAGCTTCACCTGGGTCACGCGGGCGCTGGGCCCCCGCCTCGGCTGGCTGACGGGCTGGGTCATCGTCGCCGCCGACGTCGTGGTGATGGCCACCCTGGCCTACATCGCCGGCGTCTACACGTTCCTGCTCTTCGGCCTCAACGCGGCCTCGACCAACGTCATCGACATAAGCATCATCGCGGCGATCTGGATCGTGCTGATGACCTGGATCTGCTACGTCGGGATCGAGATCTCGGCGCGGACCCAGTTCTTCTTGCTGGCGATCGAGATCTTCACGCTCGGGCTCTTCGCCGTGGTCGCGCTTTGGAAGGTCTACGTCACCGGCGTGCCCGGCTCCGTCCACATCGGCCTCAGCTGGTTCTCGCCCTTCGGGCTGCCCGGAGGGACCACCGCCCTGGTCAGCGGCGTGCTGCTGGGCGTCTTCATCTACTGGGGCTGGGACAGCGGCGTCTGCGTCAACGAGGAGTCGCGCGATGCCGCCAACGGCCCCGGTAAGGCGGCCGTGATGAGCACGGTCTTGCTGGTGCTGATCTACGTCGTCGTCGCCGTCGCAGCGCAGGCGTTCCACGGCCCCGGGTTCCTCACCAACCACTCCGAAGACGTGCTCGGCGCGCTGGGTGGCAGCGTCTTCGGCTCCCCGCTCGACAAGCTGCTGATCATCACGGTGCTGACCTCTGCCTCGGCGTCGACCCAGACGACGATCCTGCCGACGGCCCGAACGACGCTCTCGATGGCGCGCTTCGGGTCGATCCCGAAATCGTTTGGCCGGATCCATCCCCGCTTCCTGACCCCGGATGTCTCCACGCTCGCGATGGGCGCGATCTCCTTGGTCTGGTCGCTCTTCATCATCAACGCCAGCACCAGCGTGCTGAGCGACGCGATCACCGGCCTCGGCTTCCAGATCGCCTTCTACTACGGGCTGACCGGGTTCGCCTGCACGGTCTACTACCGCAAGGAGATCTTCAAGAGCGCCCGCAACTTCCTGATGGTCGGACTGGCCCCCTTCCTGGGCGGCGCGGCGCTCACCTTCATCTTCGTCAAGGCGTTAATCACCTACTCGAACCCCGCAGAAACGGAAACCGGCGTGTCGTTCCTCGGGGTCGGCGTCCCGGTGGCGATCGGCGTCGGGCTGATCTTGGTGGGGATCGTGTTCATGGTCTGGGCGAACATCGCCTACCCGAGGTTCTTCAAGCGCAAGCCCGAGGTCGCTGACCCCGGGATCCTCGAGGGCACCGTGGTCGGCGAGGCCTCGGTGATGGCGGACTGAGCGCGGAGGAGAGGCAGATGAGCGAGATCATCGTTGGCTATGACGGATCCGACTGCGGACGGGCGGCACTGGATGAGGCCTGCAGCCTGGCCAAGGAGCTGGGCGACAAGATCGTGGTCGTCTTCGGCTACGCGCCGGGCGGCTACGGAGGCGGCGAGATCCCCACGCACCGCGAGGCGGTCGAGGAACTGGGCGAGCAGATCACCGCCGAGGCGGCAAAGCGGGCCGAGGCGGCCGGCGTCCCCCACGAGGTCCTGTCTGCTGCCGCGTAAGGGCTACCACGCCCTGACCGAGACAGCCGACGAGCGCGATGCCCGGATGATCGTCGTCGGCAGCTACGGCGATCCGCCCCTGAAAGGCGTCATCCTCGGCTCAACCCCCAATCAAGCTGCTGCACTTGGCCGAGCGCCCGGTGCTGGTCGTCCCCGCCGATCGCCAGTAGCGCTCAGCGGCCGATGTGGAAGCCGATCAGCTCGGGGATGCGGGCGAGCGCGGCGCTCAGCGGGTCAGGCGGGCGTCCCGCCAGCTCGGCCTCCTCCTTGCGCATGAGCCCGAGCCGGATCGCCTCGCCGCCGATCCAGTGCAGAGGCTCGGGGGGCACCCGCGCGCAGCGAGGGGTCGACGAAGGCCAGGCGGGAGTGCTCGTCGCGGCGGTCGAGCGCCAGCGAGGCGAGCGTCCTGCCCACCATGTGGGAGGGCCCGACGCCGTTGCCGGTGTAGCCGGCGGCGACAAAGGCGTGGCCGCCGCGCAGCGCCGCCACCAGCGGCAAGTGGGTAGGGGAGGCGTCGATCGGCCCTCCCCAGGCATGGGTCAGGCGTCGATCGCCGAAGCCGGGGAAGTAGTCGCGGAGGTGGGCTGCGGCGAGCGAGACCACCTCCGGGTCCAGCTCGGTGCGACCGCCCAGACGGGCGCCCATCGCGATTCGCCCGCCGCCCCAGCCAAACGCGATCCTCCCGTCTGGGGTGGTGCGGAAGTAGTTGATCAAGGCGCGGCTGTCAGTGATGCACTCCCCACCAGTCCAGCCGACCTCCTCCAGCAGATCCGGCACCGGCTCGGTGAGGACGATGTGGGAGGAGGCGACGGTGAGCCGGTTACGAAGCGGCCCTCGGGGAGCCTTCGCCGCCGCCCCTAACGCCAGCACGGCCGCGCCGGCCCGGACGACGCCGCCCTCGGTGCGGGCCTCGACCCCTCCGGGGCTCTCCCGCAGGCGCCGCACCGGCGAGGACTCGCAGACCTCCACCCCGCTCTCCCTAAGCCGCTCGCGCAGGCCGAGCGCCAGGCGGGCGGGCTGCACAGTCGCCGCGCCGGGGTAGAGGACCCCGGCGCGGAAAGCCGGCGAGGCACAGCGTGCGGCCACTTCGGCGGGCGACAGGGTCTGCACCGCATCGGCGGCGCCAAGCTCGCGGCAGGCGGCGACGCTCTGCGCCCAGACCCGGTCGTGGGCGGGCGCGGTGGATACTTGGAGGTAGCCACGGCGCCGAAACCAGGCGTCGATGCCTTCTCGCTCGCAAAACGCCCCGATCGCGGCGACCGCGGCCTCGGCGGCGCGGGCCACGGCAAGCGCCGGCCGATCGCCCCAGCGCTTTCGCATGCTCGCCAGCGAGAACCACATCGTGTTGGCAAAACCGCCGTTTCGCCCGCTCGGCCCGCGCCCGCAACCGTCCGCCTCAAGCAAGACGACGCGGGCCTCCGGCTCCAACGCCCTGATCTGCAAAGCCGCCCACATCCCCGTGTACCCGCCGCCGATCACGACCACGTCGACGCTGCGCTCCCCCGCCAGCGGCTGGGCAGGCGCGACCGGTCCTGCCTCCGCCAGCCAGTAGCCATGCCGGGTGTGCTCCATGGTGCGCCCCGAGTGTGGCAGCCCGCCCGCCGGAGCGAGCGCCGGCGCTCGCTAGGCTGCCTGCCACGTGGCAACCTTCGACCGGATCGCCGAGCTGCCGCTGGAGATCGAATCCTGCGAGCTGGAGGGTCTTGAGTTCACGCTCGGTGACTTCGAACGGCTGGCCACGATCGTCAAGCTGCGCGGCGGCGGCCACGAGGGGATCGGCGAGGACGTCACCTACGACCCGGTCGACCACGTCGCCCTGCAGGCTGCCGGACCGCCCGCCGGCCTCACCGGCAGCCGCACCTTCGCCGAGCTCTCCGAGCTAATCGGCGAGACCGACCTCTTCCCCGCTGCCGCGCCCGAGCGCGATGTCTCGCGCGCCTACCGGCGCTGGGCCTTCGAGTCGGCGTCGCTCGATCTGGCGCTGCGCCAGGCGGGCGTCAACCTCGCCGCCGCCCTCGGCCGCGAGCCCCGTCCGGTCAACTTCGTCTCCTCGATGCGCCTCGCCCGCTTCGGCAGCGAGGAGCCCGCCTCGATCGACCCCCTGCTCGCCCGCCTAGCCGTCTACCCCACCCTGCGCTTCAAGCTCGACCCGACCAACGATTGGGACGAGGGGCTGATCGCGGCGCTGGTGCAGACCGGCGCGGTCGACTCGCTCGACCTGAAGGGCTTCTACAAAGGCACGCCCGTCGACGTCGAGACCGACCCGGTGCTCTATGCGAAGCTGATCGAGGCCTTCCCCGATGCCTGGCTTGAGGATCCCGACGTCAACGAGGAGACCAAACCGCTCCTTGACCCGGTCGCCGACCGCGTCACCTGGGACGCCCCGATCCACTCGGTAGCCGACATCGAGTCGATGCCCTGGGCGCCGAAGATGGTCAACGTCAAGCCCTCGCGATTCGGTGCGGTGGCGAGCTGTTCGCCGCCTACGACTACTGCGAGGAGCGAGGGATCGGCGCCTACGGAGGCGGCCAGACCGAGCTCGGCCAGGGCCGTGGCCAGATCCAGTACCTGGCCTCGATCTTCCATCCTGACACGCCCAACGACGTCGCCCCCTCCGGCTACAACGACCCCGATCGGGCGACCAGGCCCGGCCTGCCCACCAGCCCGCTGGAGCCGCGGCCGGCCCCGACCGGCTTTCGATGGGAGGGATAAGGTTGCAAAGGGGATGAGCTTCGCCAAGACCCTCAACGAGCAGGTCGCCTATGAGTTCGCGGCGCAGCAGCAATACATCGCGATCGCCGTCCACTACGACTCTGAGACGCTGCCCCAACTCGCCGCCTTCTTCTACCGCCAGGCGTTGGAGGAGCGAAACCACGCGATGATGATCACCCAGTACCTGCTCGATGCCGGCCACCCGATCGAGGTGCCCGGGATCGAGCCGCCTCGCAGCGGCTTCCCGGACACGGTCGCCCCGGTTCGGCTCGCGCTTGACCAGGAGAAGCGGGTCAGCGAGCAGATCGCCAACCTGGCGCGGCTGGCGCGCGAGGAGGGCGACTACCAGGGCGAGCAGTTCATGCAGTGGTTCATCAAGGAGCAGGTCGAGGAGGTCTCGAGCATGTCAGCGCTGTTGAAGATCGTCGAGCGGGCCAAGGAAAACCCGCTGCTCGCCGAGGAGTACCTGGCTCGCGAGGGGGTGAGCGGCGAGAGCGTCGACCCCACCGCCCCGTCCGCCGCCGGCGGCGCTCTGTAGGACGAGCGCCTCGGAGTCACGCTAGAGGGGCGAGTGCGTGTGGGGCGCGCCGTTTCATCGAGGCTGCTCAGTGCAGGTGCGGGCTCGACCGGTCTAGGGGCGCAGCGAGGAAGGGCCCGCCAGCTAACCCAGCCACCCGGCACGCTTGCGCATGCTTTTGAGGCGGCGGAACTCCGCGATGTCCTCACGCAGGGCCGCCGGGGCGGGGGCCGCCAGGAAGCGCGCCGGAAGGGCCGACTCGGAGACCCCTTCGCCCTGGGCGCGGACCCGGTAGGCGCGCGCGCCGCGGCGGGCGGTGAGGGCGGCGGGTGCGCCCTGGCCCTCCCAGAGCAGGCCGGCGTAGTCGTCGAGGCCATACCCCCCTGGCATCCCGTTGCCGACCGCGTCGAGGTAAGCGGCGCGGCGCTCGGGCTCGTTGTTGTAGTGGACGCAGAGGCTGCCGCCCAGCAGGCCAAGTCCGGCGGCGGGGGCGGGACGACCCGAGGACTTTGTGATCCCGGCCTCAAACCAGCACATCGCTCCGGCACTTTGGCCGGCGAGGATGACGCCCTGCCGCCAGGCAAGGCTGAGGATGGCGCCGATCTCGTGCGCCTCCCAGACGGCGAGCAGGTTGACGAGGCTGCCGCCGCCGACGTAGACCAGGTCTTGGGAGAGCAGGTGATCGCGCAGCGCCATCGGCCGGCGACCGAGCCGAAACAGGGAGAGGTCGGAGGGCTCGCACGGGCGCTCGCCGAAGGCGGCGTAGAAGCGCCCGATCTGCTCGGAGGTGTCGCCGCTCGCGGTCGGCAGGATGCAGATCCGCGGCCGCCCACCGGCCCGTTCGCTCGCCAGCCGCAGCATCAACTCGCAAACGGCGCGGTCGGGCGGGCGCGAGGTAAAGTCGTGCCCGCCGAGGGCGAGGACGCGCCGCGGCGGCACCGGCTCGCCCGGCTTGAGCCGCCGCTCCCGGACATCGGAGCTCGCGAGCGCCATCAGGCCGCGACCGCGGTTGAGAACGCCCCGGCGGGCGGAGGCGGCGAAGCGGCGTCGTCGCCAAGGAAGGTAGTGGCGATCCGCGACTCGACCACCCGGTTCCCTGCCAGGTCGAGCAGGTAGCCCTGGGCCTCCGGCCGTGAGCCGACGACCCGGCTCAGCTCGGTGCCGGTGAAGTGCAGCGCGGCGCCATCCCCGGCGGCGTAGCCGGGTCGCATCCCTTCGCGCAGAAAGCCGTGGTAGGCGATTCGGCGGCTCGAGCCCGACTCGTAGTGGACGCAGTTGCTGAACGGCAGCAGCCCCAGGCCCTCGACCCGGCGCAGATCGCCGTGGAAGCCGCTCACCGCCTCGGCGAACCAGCACAGCGACCCAGCCGAGAGCCCGCAGAGGATGACACCGGCCTCCCATGCCTCACGCAGGATTCGGTCGATCCCGTGCGCCCGCCAGACCCCGAGCAGGCTGACCACGCTGCCGCCACCGACATAGATCAGATCCTGGGAGAGGATGTGGCGGTGCAGGTCGACCGGGCCCTGCTCGCGACGGAAGAGCGAGATGTGGCTGGCCTCGCAGCGGTCGGCCGGGAAAGCACGGTAGAAGCGGACGATGTAGTGGTCGGCGTCGCCGCTCGCCGAGGGCAAAAAGCAGACGCGCGGCCGCTCCGCTCCAGTGAGGCCGAGCACGTAGTTGTCGAGCAGAGGGTTGCCCGACTCCATCGAGAACCCGCCGCCGCCGAAGGCCACGATCTGGCGGGGTGTTGTCTTCATTGCCAAATGGTCGCGGGGTGGGAGCACGGAGTCGTTGTACAGCGGTCCGAAGTTCATGCCCGAGCGCTCGCCCGCGTGTACAGTGAGCGCCAATGACGATCCGCAAGGTGCACAGCAACTCGACCGGTCGTCTCACCAACACGACCTACAGCAGCCGCTACTTCACAGACGAGATCCCCGAGCACGACATCCCGAAGGGATCGATGCCGGCGCGGGCCGCCTATCAGCTGATCCACGACGAGCTCAACCTCGACGGCAACCCTGCGCTTAACCTCGCCTCCTTTGTCACCACCTGGATGGAGCCCGAGGCCCAGTCACTCGCCACCGAGACGCTCAACCGTAACTTCGTCGACCAAGACGAGTACCCCCAGACCGAGGAGATCCACCACCGCGTCGTCAGCATGATGGGGCGCCTCTTCAACGCCCCCGCCGAGGAGGAACCCTGCGGCACGGCGACGATCGGCTCCTCGGAGGCGATCATGCTCGGCCTGCTCGCTCACAAGTGGAGCTGGCGCAGGCGGCGCGGCGAGGAGGGCGCTAAGCCCAACGTCGTCTTCGGTTCCGACGTCCACACCTGCTGGGAGAAGTTCGCCCGCTACTTCGACGTCGAGCAGCGGGTGATCCCGATCACACCCGACCGCCACATCATCGGGCCTGAGGAGGTCAAGGACCACATCGACGAGAACACGATCGCCGTCGGGGCGATCCTGGGCACCACCTTCACCGGCCAGATCGACGAAATCGAGGGGATCGACGAGCTGCTGCGGGGGGTAAAGCAGGAGAAGGGATGGGACATCCCGATCCACGTCGACGGGGCCAGCGGCGGCTTCATCGCGCCCTTCTCCTACCCGGAGGTCAAATGGGACTTCCGCCTTGAGCAGGTGCGCTCGATCAACGTCTCCAATCACAAGTTCGGCCTGGTCTACCCGGGAATGGGATCGGTGCTGTTCCGAGATGTCTCGGTCGTCCCCGAGGAGCTGGTCTTCAAGATCAACTACCTCGGCGGGGAGATGGCCAACTACAGCCTCAACTTCTCCCGCGCCAGCAACGCCGTGCTGCTGCAGTACTACAACTTCTTGCGGTTGGGCCGCGAAGGGTATGAGCGGATCGTCGCCAACCTGATGGAGAACGCCGGCAAGCTCGAGAAGACGCTCACCGCATCGGGGCGCTTCGAGCTGCTAAACGATGCTCGCTACCTCCCCGTCGTCGTTGTCCGCCCGACCGGCAAGGAGGGCGGCGTCGACGTCTTCGAGCTCTCCGAGCGGCTGCGCGAGCGCGGCTGGATCGTCCCCGCCTACACGCTGCCGCCTAACGCCGAGTCGGTGGCGGTGCTGCGGATGGTCGTCAAGGAGAACTTCAGCCGCGACATGGCCGAGATGCTGGGCTCCGACATCGAGCGGGCCCTGGCCAAGATCGACGGCAAGTCCTCCCCGCAGGCCGAGGCCGCCGGCGCCAAACAGCGTCGCATCTGCTGAGGCGAGCGCGGCGGCTCTCACTGGGGGACGAACACCCGCCGCAGCTTCTCGCGGGCCCGGTGCAGCCTTACCTTGACCGTCCCTTCGGGGATCCCGAGGCGGTGGGCGATCGCGGTCTGGGTCAGGTCCTCCTCGTAGCGGAGCGCCAGCAGCCGGCGGTCTTGCTCTGAGAGCCGGTGAAGCGCGGCCTGGATGTCGGCCCGCTCCACCGTCGCAACAACCTGCTCGTCTTCAGCGCCCTGATGGCCTTCGATCGTGGCGATCGGGTCGGGGCGCAGACGGGCGTGCTGGCGGAAGGCCTCGTTTCGGACGATGCTCGCCAGCCACTGGTTGCGGCGCCCCGAGTCGCGCAGGGTGAAGCGCCGGCGCCAGGCCCGCAGCAAGGCGTCCTGGGCTATGTCCTCGGCCTCGCTGGGGTTGCTCGCGTAGCGATACGCCAACCGGAGGCAGACCTTATGCGCCTCACCCCACTCCCAGCCTTCGTCGACCAAGGCACTCTGGGCTATCGGAGCGTCGATTCTCCGAAGGTACTAAGTAGCAATTCAAACGATCGATTTGAACTGCTGAAACTATTTTGAGCAATGACTCGGTCTCGACACCGTGCAGGCAACCACCGCAGAGCGCGCCAGACCGCAGTGGGCGGAGCTCGCCTACGAGGCGATCGCCCCCGTCTATGACGACTTCACCGCCCATCACGACTACGAGCTGTGGCTGGGGAACCTGCTGCCAGAACTGGAGCGCCACGGCCTACGCAGGGGGCGGCTGCTCGACGTCGGCTGCGGGACCGGCAAGAGCTTCATCCCGATGCTGGAGCGCGGCTGGGAGGTGAGTGCCTGCGACGTCTCGGCCTCGATGCTGAAGCTTGCGAGCGGCAAGGTGGGCGAGGCTGCGAGCCTGTCCGTCGCCGACATGCGGGACCTCCCCGTGCTCGGCGAGTTCGAGCTTGTCTGGGCACTCGACGACGCGGTCAACTACCTGCTCAGCGTCGAGGAGCTGGAGGCGGCGCTGAGCGGCATGCGAGCCAACCTGGCCCCCGGCGGGTTGCTGATGTTCGACGTCAATACCCTGCAGGCCTACCGCACCTTCTTCGCCGAAACCGAGATGGTCGAAGCCCACGGGCGGCGCCTGGTATGGACCGGACAGGCCACGGCCGATACCCCGCCGGGGTCGATCTGCGAGGCGCGCTTCGAGGTTGAGTCGATCGCCGCTGGAAGCGGCGAGGGCGAGGAGATCGAGGCCGAGCTGCACCGCCAGCGCCACTTCCCCGAAGAGGAGGTGCTGGCGACCCTGGAGCGGACCGGCCTGCAGTGCCTGGAGGTATTCGGCCACGGCTTCGACGCCGTCCTATGCCAGCCCCTCGACGACCTCCTCCATACCAAGGCCGTCTACCTGGCCCGCCCCGCGTAATCCCCCCCGAGGGTGAGGGGAGGAAGCGAGGAGCCGGTCCGGCCTCCACCCGGCATTCTCGGGGCCGACCGCCAAAGCAGATCGCCTATTCAGCCGGTCACCAAAGCGCTCACCGCCCGTGTCCTCGACACCGCGACGGCGCCGAGCCCGACCAGCAACAGCCCGCCGATCAGCGGCAGCCCGTCCAGGGCGGCGGTGCCCCACCGCTCGCTCAGGTAGATCGGCTCCAGCAAGACCGGCAGGAACGTCTGGATCGCGAAGGAGAGCGGCACGACGAAGGTGGCCGGGCGGCGCTGCAGCGCCGTCATCTCCGTGGTCAGCGCGATCAGCCCGGTCCCCGCAGCCAGGGCCAGCCAGATCCCCACGATCAGCCAGGCCCCGGAGTCGACACCGTCGCTGACCAGCTTGGTGGCGATGTTGCTGGCCCCATAGGCGAGGGCCGAGGCGACGATCACAAAGGTCGCCGAGTCAAGGCGCCCTCGACCACGCAGCGCGAAGGGAACCAGCGAGATCAGCGTCATCACCGCCATCACCGAGATCACCGCGGGCGGGCTGGTCACGGTCTCTGTCCCAGCCGGCGTGCCCCAGGCCAGCAGCCCGATCCCCGCGGTGATGCCGAGGACCCCGGCGACCTCGACCTTCCCTACCCGCTCGCCTAGCATCCGCACCCCGAGGTAGAGCATCAGCAGCAGGCCTGCCGCCAAGACCGGCTGCACCACCACGAACGGCACCAGCGACAGCGCCAAGACCTGCAGGGCGAAGCCGACCCCGCCCAACAGGAAACCGGCGATCCAGCGCCCCCTACGCGCCAGGTGGGCGATCAGCGAGAGCCGCAGCCCCTCCTCGGGGGGCTCCCGGCGCGCGTCCCCTGCCTGCAGCACGATGCCGACGTTGAAGGCGACCGAGGCGGCGGCTGCTGCTGCGAGCCCGAGTACAACCACAGCTTCCTAAGCGACGGCCTTCGAGGCCAGCCGCTCCGGGCCGATCCGCACCACATCCCAGACCAGTCCGACTCGCTCCATGAGGGAGATCAGGGCCGCCGAAGGGTCGAACTCGAGACGACCCAGCCCGTGGCGAGCCGAGGTCGGGAAAGCGTGGTGGTTGTTGTGCCAGGCCTCGCCGAAGGTAAACGGTGCGAGCCAGGCTAGGTTGCGCGACTCGTCTTTGGTGATGAAGTCGCGGCTGCCGAAGAAATGGCAGAGCGAGTTGACGCTGAAGGTGATGTGGTGCAAGAAGAAGATCCGCACCGCGCCACCCCAGAGCAGGCCGATCAGACCGCCGATGACGCTGCCGGTCAGCGCCACGCCGAGTCCGAAGGGCAGCACCAGCCCCAGCACCGCCCAGAGGACGAAGGTGCGATCGACGAAGAGGACCACCGGGTCGGCGAGCAGGTCGGGGGCGTAGCGCGCCTCTTCGGCCGGCTCGTCACTGAACAGGACCCAGCCGACGTGGGCGTGGAAGAGCCCGCGCACCGCGCCGAGAGCGCCGCCGCCGTGGCCGACGTGAGGGCTGTGGGGATCGCCCTCGGCATCGGAGAAGCGGTGGTGGCGCCGGTGGTAGGCGACCCACTCGATAACCGGTCCCTCGAGAGCCATCGAGCCCAGCACCGCCCAGAGGAGGCGCATCGGGCGGCTCGTCTTGAAGGAGCGGTGGGTAAAGAGGCGGTGGAAGCCGACCGTGATCCCGAAGCCGAACGGGACCAGCGTCGCGAAGAAGATGAGCACGTCCTGCCAGACCAGGAGGCCACCCCAGGACTGCTGGATCGCCACCGCGATCAGCGCCAGCGGGACGAGGGTGACCGCGAGGTTGGCGAAGCGGTCGATGAGGCTGCCGGCCGCGGGCATGCTGCTTTCGTAAGGGGTGCCCGCACCTTGGCCACCCGAAGAGTGCTCAGCCACAAACCTTTCCTTTCCTATCCCCGGGAGAGACGTTCAGCGCCCGCCGAGTGTCATGGGGTCCGGGCAGTCGGAGAACTCTCGACGTCGGTGCAGCAGAGCTGGACGGCGGCGGGAAGGTTCGACAGCGGCTCGTAGCCCTATTTGCGGGCCAAGACTAGGGGGGCCGTCTAAAGAAACGCACAGAGGCCTCGCCGATACAGTCAAGATTACGGCAAAGCGCCAGGCATCGCGCCGTCCCGCCACGACCAAGAAGGCCCCAATGACATCTCCGACAGCAGTGAGCGGCGTCGACTTCGCCACCGTCTTCGTCGACGACTTCCCCCCCGCCGCAGAGTTCTACGGAAGCGTTCTGGGCCTGCCCTGCTCGGTCGAGTACGGCAAAGCTCCCGGTGCTGAGTATGAGACCGGCAACCTGACCCTCCAAGTGGTGGAGGCCGCCGCGGTCGGCCGCGAGTTCCAGCCCAGCACCCACCCGATCGCCCTCCATGTCGTTGACGTCGAAGGCACCCGGGCCGACCTCGAATCCCAGGGCGTCAGGTTCATGACCGAGACGATGGATACGGGCGTCTGCAACATGGCCCCCTTCGAGGATCCCGCCGGCAACGTCCTGATGCTCCACCACCGCTACGCGCCGCGCGATGCTCAGGGCTGAGAGTGGGTCAGCGCAGGATCCCCGTCCGAGCACTGCGACCAGCGGGAGCGACGGGACTCGAACCCGCGACCTCCGGCGTGACAGGCCGGCGCTCTAACCAACTGAGCTACGCCCCCGAGAGTCCGGCTGGACCTTGGAAAGACAGCCGGATCGCCAAAGCTAGCGCATCGGGCCTAGTCTGCCGGGGGATGAGACTGGTGACCTACAGGTCGGGGGCCGAGCCGCGCGCCGGCGTGCTCGTAGACGATGTGGTGCTCGATGCCTGGTGGGCGCTGGGAGAGCCTCAGCGAGCCAGCCTGCGGGAGCTGATCGCCGAGGGGCGACTCGAGGATCTAAGGGAAGCGCTGGAGGGTGGCGGCGAGCCTGCGGAGAAGACACGCGGTGATGCAGGGGCGCGTCCGCTCGGCGAGGTCGAGCTGCTGCCTCCCATCCCCGACCCCGAGAAGATCGTCTGCATCGGCCTCAACTACCGCAGCCACGCCGCCGAGGCCGGAATCGAGGCGCCGCAGAGCCCGGCGATCTTCGCCAAGTTCCGCAACGCGCTGGCCGCGCCCGGGGCGAGCGTGCGGCTTCCCCCCGCCAGCTGCAAGGTCGACTACGAGGCCGAGGTCGCCTTCGCAGTCGGGCGGCGCGCCGGCTGGGTCGGCGAGGCCGAGGCGCTCGACCACATCGCCGGCTACACACTCCTCAACGACCTCTCGGCCCGCGACCTGCAGTTCGCCACCCCGCAGTGGATGTCGGGAAAGGTCTTCGACGGCTCGGCGCCCTGCGGCCCGGCGCTGGTCACCCCCGAGGAGGCGGGAGCTCACGACGCGATCGAGATCGCCCTGCGGCTAAACGGCGAGGAGATGCAGAGCGCCAGCACCGCCGATCTGATCTTCAGCGTGCCGCGCCTGCTCTCCCATCTCTCCGAGCTGATGACGCTCGAGCCCGGCGACATCGTCTCCACCGGGACCCCGGCGGGCGTCGGCAGCGTCCGCGAGCCCCGGGTCTGGCTGCGCGACGGCGACGAGATCGAGATCGAGTCCCCCACCCTCGGCACGCTCGTGACCCGGATCACCGCCTGACCGCCCCGTTCAGCGGCGCGGAGCGGGAGGGATCTCGTAGGCCTTGGCCGGCAGTGATGCGGACCGCGGCCGGCTGGGAGGGGTCGCGCTGCTGATCGTCGCCCCGCGAGCCGAGGACTTCGCCGCCCGAGCCGACCAGCGCATGAGCGCCGGGCTGAAGGAGAGCAGCGCGCGCCAGGTCGAGGCGCCGATCACGCCGTCGGCCGGCAGCCCGTGCGCGCTCTGAAAGGCACGCACCGCCGCGTAGGTGGGGCTGCCGAATATCCCGGTGACCGCCAGCCCCGACTGACCGGCGGAGAGCAGGTGCTCCTGCGCCCAGACCACCAGATCACCGCGACTGCCGCGCCTCAAGACCGGCTGGGCGACGACGGGCCGGTAGCCCGCCACCGGGCCGGCCGTTGCGGTGGCCAGGGCGCTCCAGGTGAGGGGGTTGGTTTCCTGCCAGTCCCACCAGCTCGGCGGCAGCCCGCCGTAGCTCGCCGCGAAGCTGCGGAAGCGCACGATCGCCCCCGGCCCGGGCCTTTCGTAGGTCTGTCCAAGCGGGTAGATCGGGTGACCCCAGAGGCGGTTGAAGACATAGGTGTGCTCATAGACGGCTCGAACCGAGGTGCCGATCGCCTTCCAGTACATCTGCGGCTGGTTGTAGGTGGCGCCGCCGGGGCCGAAGAAGACCGAGTAGGGGAAGGCGGGGTGGTAGTCGACGTAGGGGAAGCTGGCGAGGGAGAGGGGGAAGGAGGGGCCGATCCGCGCGCGCAGTGCCCGGATGTAGGTTTCCGCCGCCGCGTAGCGGCCTTCATAGGAGCCCTCGGCGTCGATCACCAGGCAATCGGCGCCCTTGGCGACGGCGGCGGCGCCGACCTTGGCTTCGGCCAGCGGGCTGGTGCCGTAGACGAACTGCCAGGCGCAGACGTCGAGCCCGCCCCGCTGCAGAGCTCCGACAAGCGAGGTGGAGAACTGGCTCCAGACATTGCCGCCGTCCCCCGCCTTTATGTAGAGCGTGCCGATCTTGTCGCGGGCGGCGCGGGCGAGGATCCGCGCGGTGCTCCCCCCTTCGGAGCGGTCGACGTACCAGATCCACATGCCCTGGCGGTCAAACGGTGTCCCAGCCGGGGCCTGCGCCGTGCCGGGCTCGCCCGCCCCTCCGGTCTCCCCGGCGGCGATGGCCGGGAGGTGGGCGATCGTCGCCATGGCGGAGAGGATCGCCAGGAGCGCCAAGCGTCGGCCTGGCGCCGAGGTGCTTGTGGCCCTCACGCCTGCTTGCAACACGGTAATCGGGGACGCGTTGCGGCGGTCGAAGCCGCCGCCGGGGCCGGATTTGGGTGCGCTGGTCTGATCCGGGGCTAGCATGGACGGCTCCCTTTGCAGTCGACCTCGAACCGGCTATCGGCCACTCTCGCAAGATCCTGTGCATCGCCTGCCTCGCCCTCGTGGCGCTGGCCGGCGCCGCGCAGAGCGCCGGGGCGGGCGGGCGGACTGGCGGCACGGTGCCGAGCCCCGACCTGCTCGGCGCCGCGCTCGCGCAGTCAGAACAGGACCTGGTCTTCTCGGTACGGACCTCGACGCCGGTGTCCCTGGCCCAGCTCAACCGCCTGCCGGACGCCGCGGGCGCAACCGGCCGCTACCTGTGCGTGTCTATGCGCCGCGCCGGCGCCATGACCGAACAGCGGCTCTGCCTCGGCGGCGGTGAATCGCACCGCCGCGTAGGGCTGGAGAGGATCGACGCCGCCGGCAAGGCGACCGACGAAGCCACCGTGGCGGCGCGGCTGAGGCGGCCGAGCGCCACCAAGCTCATCGTCTCGCTGCTGCCAGCCGAAGCGGGGCTGGCGCCGCACCGCTACCGCTGGCGGGTGCTGGAGGGGGAGAGCGGCTGCAAGGCGAGCGTCGGGGGACCCTGCCAGGAAAGCCTGCCGGGGAGTGGCACTCTCACCTTCCGCCTGCGGCCGGTGCGGGTGGTCGGCTGCACCGGTGGCAACGCCGGGCTCGATACCAACGGCCCGTCCGCACGCAAGGCCATCGCGCTCACCTTCGACGACGGCCCAAGCGAATACACGCCCGGCTTCCTGAAGGTGCTACGCGACAAGCACGTCCACGGCACTTTCTTTGAGATCGGCGAGGAGATGCCGGGGCGCGAGGCGACGATGCGCCAGGTCCTCGCCGAAGGCAACGAGATCGGCAACCACACGATGCACCACACCGAATACCCCGGCTACTCCGAACTGGCCCCAGACAGCGCCCGGATCGAGGCCTACACCCACTTCAAGCCCTGCCTCTTCCGTCCCCCCGGCGGCGCCCTCAACTCCAGTGTCATCGCCACGGCGGGCAGCCTCGGGATGCGGACGATCACCTGGAACGTCGACCCCCGCGACTGGTCGCTGCCGGGGACCGGCGCGATCTACGACACCGTCGTCAACACGACCCACCCCGGTTCGATCGTGATCATGCACGACGGCGGCGGCAACCGCAGTGAGACGCTGGCGGCGCTGCCGCAGATCATCGACACGCTGCGCTCGCGCGGCTACCGCTTCGAGACGGTCACTCAGCTGCTCGGCTACCGCATGATCTACAGGCCCTACGGCTGAGCGCCGAGCCGGCGACACACAAGTGCCCTAGCCGAACCGCGATACTTCGCCCAAGGTGATCGTCGAGAGGACCGAGAACCCGCAGTGGCTGTCGAACGCCTACCTCGTCGCCGACCCCGAGGGCTCCACGGGCGTCCTGATCGACGGCAACGAGCTGCTGGGACCCCTGCTGGAGCGCGCCGAGCGCGACGGGATCGAGATTACCCACGTCCTCCTCACCCACCCCCACCTAGATCACATCGCCGGGCTGGCCGAGGCGCGCGAGCGGCTCGGCAACCCGCCGCTGGTGGCGCACGAGGCCGCGGCGGCGGAGATCGAGCAGGAGGTAGCGCTGCGGCTCGGCGACGGGGAGAGGCTGAGCGCCGGCGGCCTGGAGGTCGAGGCGATCTTCACTCCCGGCCATGCTTCGGGCCACCTCGCCTATCTGATCGACGGCACCGACGTCTTCACCGCCGACGTTCTCTTCAAGGGGACGGTTGGCGGCACGATGGCGCCGGGGGCGAGCGGCTTCGCCGACCTGCGGTCCAGCGTGATGGACCGGCTGATGACGCTGGCGCCCGAGACCCGCGTCCACCCTGGCCACCGTGAGCCGACCACGATCGGCGCGGAGTGGAAGGACAACCCCTTCGTCCGGGTCTGGCGCGGACTGGAGGAGCCCGGCGAGGAGCGCTGCACGGTCTGGGGACGCGAGGCGACACTGAGGCTGTGGGCCCCCGACTATGACGGCGGAAACAAGGCCTGGATCGTCTTCGCCGACAGCGGCGAGGAGGCGATCGTCGGCGGCTCCCAGGTACAGCGGACGTCGTAGCCGCGTGCCTCGCAGGCGCGACCTTTAGGAATAGAGCCGCCTCCTGGACAGATATGCGATTTGAGGCCGGCGGCTTTACCCGCACAATGGCTCATCACTTTTGACTAGGTGGGACACATGCACATGATCGAGGCGCTCCAGGCGTCTGAAATACAGAACTTCTTCTTCAACTGGTACCCGGTGTTCGGGGTCTTCTTCATGGCCGGGCTGCTGTTCGTCTTCCTGCGCCTTATGCGCAGCACGGTTGGGTCGACCAAGCCCGAGACGGTAAAGGCGAGCAAGACGAAGCCGGTGTTGTGGGAGGAGGTGCAAGGCGTCGACGCCGCCAAGGATGAGCTGATCGATGTCGCCGAATGGCTGCGCGACCCCGGCCGCTTTGCCGCGCTCGGCGCGCAGCCGCCGCGCGGCGTGCTGCTCTTCGGCCCACCGGGAACTGGTAAGACGATGCTGGCGCGGGCAGTGGCCGCGCAGGCCGGCGTCGACTTCTTTTCCGCCTCGGGGTCGAGCTTCGTCGAGATGTTCGTCGGCCGCGGCGCCGCCCGAATCCGTCGCCTGTTCAAGGAGGCTCGTAAGTCCGGGCGGGCGGTGATCTTCATCGACGAGCTAGACGCGGTCGGTGGCGCCCGCGGCGGTGGTGGGGACGGCGGCACGAGCGAGCGCGAGCAGGCACTCAACCAGCTCTTGGTCGAGCTGGACGGATTCGAGCGCGAGCCGGGGACGGTGATCGTGATCGCCGCCTCCAACCACGTCGACAAGCTCGACCACGCGCTGCTGCGACCGGGACGCTTCGACCGCCAGGTGCTGGTCGCACCGCCCGATCGCGACGGGCGCGAGGCGATCCTGCGCGCGCATGCCAAGGGCAAGCCACTTGGAGCAGACCTCGACCTCACCGACGTAGCGCGCAAGACGACCGGGATGACCGGCGCCCAGCTCGCCAACGCACTCAACGAGGCCGCGATCATCGCCGGGCGGGCCGAGCGCACAGGAGATCTCCCGCGATGACCTCGACGAGGCGCTGCTGCGCCAGGCGGTCGGCTCCCAGCAGGCGCGGCGCCTGGGCGCCAAGGAGCGGCGAATCGTCGCCTACCACGAGGCGGGGCACGCGCTCTGTCGGCGGCTGCTGGGGCTGGACCCGCCGGAGATCCTCAGCATCGTGCCGCGCGGTCCGGCACTTGGCTTCGTCGCCCACTCCCCGCAAGAAGACAGCTACCTGAAATCGCGCGAGGAGCTGCTCGACGAGATCGTCACCCTCCTGGGCGGGCGCGCCGCCGAGGAGCAGGTCTTCGGCGAGTCCTACTCGGGGGCGGCCGACGATCTGGCGCGGGTGCACGCAGTCTGCAAGCAGATGGCCGCCGAGTTCGGGATGGGGGTGGCACACGATGCCGACGGCCCGGCGCCGATCGCCCTGCCGACCAGCGACTATGCACTTTCCGATGAGACCCGGCGCGAAGTTGACCTGGCGTCGATGACGCTGGCTCGCGAAGCCCACCGGCGTGCCCGGGCGCTGCTAGCCGCCAACCGCGATTGCCTCGACGATCTCGCCGCCAACGCGCTGGAGTGCGAGACCCTCACCCGCGAGGATCTCGACGAGATCTTCGCCGCCCACGATCTGCATCGCCTCGCCCCCTCGCGCACCCTCGGCCAGGCCCTGGTCGCCCTCACCTCCCAGTAGCATCGGCGTCGGCTGTGACCGACCCGGGCGAGGATTCCCACTACTTCCCCCCCGGCCGCTCGATGGCGCGCCGCGTCCACGGCGAGCGCTCGGTCGGGCTGCTCTACGGTCAGCGAGCGCTCCTGATCGGGGCGCTGGAACCGCTCACCTACACCGCCACGATGCTGAGCACCGGCTCCGCCAAGCGCCCCTTCGAGCGCCTCGCCCGCACCGCAAAGGTCCAGGAGGCGGTCCTGCTCGGCACTCGCGCGGAGGCCGATGAGGCGTTGGCCGCCGTGCACCAACTGCACCAGCACGTCAGGGGCACGCTGCCCGAGGCGGCCGGCCCCCATCCCGCCGGCACGCCCTACTCGGCCTTCGATCCGGAGCTGATGCTGTGGACGCTGGCGGTGATCGCCGACTCGGGGCGGGAGATGTACGAAACCATGGTGCGCCCGCTGAGCGACGGCGAGCGCGAGGCCCTCTGGCAGGACTATCTGCGCCTCGGCGAGCTCTTCGGCCTGCCGCGCAGCGAGGCGCCTGCCAGCCACGCGAGTTCCGGACCTGGTGGTTGGGAAAGCTGGCCTCGCCCGAGTTGCAGGCAACCGAGCACGCGCTGGCGACGGCGCCGCTGTTCGCCTTCTGCCAACCGGTGCCGGCGGCGGCGCGGGGCAATCTGATCGCCCAGAACCACATCATCAAAGGGACCCTGCCACCGCGCGTGCGAGAGATCTTTGGCATTCGCTGGAGCGCCGCCCACGAGGCGAGCTTCCGCTCGATCATCGCCGCCCACCGGCGCGCCCGCCACCTCTTCCCCCGCCCGATGCGCCGCGGCCGCAACGACATTTTCTTCGACGCGGTCAGCCGCAGCGAGCGCCAGCGCGGCGGGACCCCTACCCCCGAGCTCCAGCCCCGCGGCTCCTGAGCCCCGTGCACAGCGCCCTCTTCCGTATCGGCGCCCGATGAGCAAAGGTCCGCCCGTCCGCTGGTGGTCGCTACGGCGGGCGCAGAACCGCAAGCCGGCCACCTACCGCTGCCCGTTCTGCGGCAACCACCTGCCCGCCCTCAGCGAGCACATGCTGATCGCCCCCGAAGGCGACACCACACGCCGCCGCCACGCTCACACCACCTGCGTCCTAGCCGAGCGCAGGGCCGGCCGGCTCCCGACCCAGGACGAGTGGCGGCGCACCCGGCCCCGCCCACCGTCGATCTGGCAACGGCTGCGCGGGAGAGCCTAAACAGCACCTCGGGAGGCGGCCGCGCAATGACGGTTGGCGGGGCTCAAACCCCATGCCCATCGAATGCCCGTTAAGCTCGGAAGCGTGATAGCCACGCGACGAGGGTTCTCGCTCGCGCTCGCGATCATGAGCACGGGTGCGATTCTGGTGGCGGGAGGCGCGCAGGCGGCGACCCTCCTCCCCCAGGGCTCCGGGCAGTGCCGGCCCGGGGTGCCCGGGGTGCCGCGGACGAGCGAGACGTGCGGGGCAGAACTGGTCGACGGCCGTGCGATACCTCCCCCCGACGCCCCGCCGGCGATAAAGGCGGTGATCGCCGCCGCGAACAGCATCGACCACCGGCCCTATGTCTGGGGGGGCGGCCACCTGAGCTGGAAGTCGCGCGGCTATGACTGCTCGGGCTCGGTCAGCTACGCCCTACACGGCGGCGGGCTGCTAGAAACGCCGCTCGTCTCGGGGCAGCTGACGAGCTGGGGAGAACCTGGGGTCGGGCGGTGGATCACCGTCTACGCTCACCCCGGCCACGTCTACATGGTGGTCGCGGGCCTCCTCTATGACACCCTCTACGACCGGCCCGGCGTCACCGGCCCCCGCTGGCATCGACAGATAGTCCCCTCAAAGGGGTTCGTCGCCCGCCACCCCAGCGGCCTCTAAACCACAGCGACCGGGAAGTCGGCGGGGGCCTTGCCTCGGCCGCTCCTTAATTCCCAGGCGAGGTTTCCGCTGCACCACGAAGTGGGCTCGAGCGGCGCCACGTCAAGCCACGGCCGGCCCACGCGGGATCCGGCCAGGCCGGCCGATAAGCCGGACGCGTCAATCACCGCAGGCTCAGCCTCAATGCCCTACCAACGCGATCACGCGAGGTTCCAACCCGAAGTAGACCTCCGTCTTGAGATATCTGTGTGGCAGGAGAGCCGCCGCACCGATGCGGTCACGGCGGCTCTCCTGCGGGGTGGTCAGCCCTGCTCGACGATCAGGAACCTGTTCCCGTCGGGGTCGCGGAAGAAGAACATCGGCGGAACCGGGTCTCCCATACGCATGACCTCCTCGTCCGCCTCGACTCTCCGGTCTCGCAGGTTCGTATGGTCGGTGTCGATGTCCCCGGTCCTGAAAGCAACGCGGGTGTCGATCCCGGTGGGTTCGCCCTCGCGTGGCCGAACGAGCGCGATCGTCGTCGCCGCGCCCGGGGGCGCCACTTCCACCCAGCGCTCTCCCGCACCGTAAGGGGTGTCCGCGCGCTTCTCGAATCCAAGCGTGTCAAGGTAGAACTTCAATGCCCGGTCCTGATCGCTGACGGGGACCATCGCCGTCGCCACCTGGGTGATACGGGTCTTGGTTGCCGTCTCGGTCATTTCCATCCTCCTGTTCGTAGGGGGTTTCAACTGAGACCACGGGGCGTGGGGAAACTCATCGGTTGCGAGCTGACTTCTCTGGCCAGCTTGCGCCTGTGGCCGCCGCCGCCTCTTGACTACCGCTCGGTC
Source organism: uncultured Solirubrobacterales bacterium (assembly GCA_963842375.1). Taxonomy (GTDB): domain Bacteria; phylum Actinomycetota; class Thermoleophilia; order Solirubrobacterales; family 70-9; genus CAVUPF01. The sequence continues at coordinate 3,987 of CAWJGB010000008.1, read as the reverse complement.
CAGCTTAGTCGGGAGGCCGAAGCGCTCGAAGACGGCGCCGAGCTTTAAGGCATCGACCGGGCTCATCGGGGTAGCACTCGAAGACCTCGAGATCGCGAGGCTCCGCGGAGCGCGCGATGAACGCAGTGACGTCGCTCCGTCCTTCGCATTTCGCTCGGTTCAGCGGATCGGCGGGGCCACGGAGCGGGCGCGCATGTGCGGCGCCAGGGTCTTGCTGGAGCCGCGCGAGGGTCCGGCAGGCTGGCGCAGCGTCGTCTCCACCCTGGCGGGCGGCGAGGTTGCCTCTGGCAGCCAAAGCGCTGGGCCTGAGTGCAGCTGCCCCGGGCCGGCGCCGTTTTCTCTTCCCGAGCGAGCGCTCCTCGTCTTCCTTGCTCGCCGGCCGGGGTCGGGGTGGGAACTAGTCTTGTGTCGATGAGGGTCGCGGTAGGGATTGTGCGGGTCGACGTGCCAGCGCGGGGAGGAATGCCCGCGGCGCTTCCGGGTCGCCAAGCGCTATACCACGACGATCGAGCGGCCTCAGACACCGGGAGATCCCCAACAGCCAGCCCGATAGGCGCCTGATGGTGCCCACTACCCGTTACGCGCGTAGTGGTGACGCGACCATCGCCTATCAGGTCACGGGAGACGGAGGGCTCGATCTGCTGTTCATGCCCGGCTGGATCTCCCAGGTCGAGCAGCTCTGGGAGTCTCCCGCCCTGCGTCGTCTGTTGGAGCGTCTCGCCGTGTTCAGCCGCTTGATCCTTTTCGACCGCCGCGGAAGCGGACTGTCCGACAGCGTCGGCGAGTCGTACACCCTTGAGCAGGAGGCGCGCGACGCGCTCGCGGTACTCGATGCTGCGGGCAGCGAGCGGGCGGCGCTATTCACCTACGGCTTGGGCGGGCCGGTCGGCGCGCTGCTCGCCGCCGATCGCCCGGAGCGGGTCGGCGCGCTGATCATGTATGCGTCTATTGCGCGCACGTCCTGGGCCCCGGACTACGAGTGGGCGATGACCGTCGAGGATCGCGCCCAGTGGACTGAGCAGCACAGTTGCCGCCTGGGGCGAGGCTGACGGTCCCGGGCTTCCGGTGCTGGCGCCTTCGATGGCCGATGACCCGGCGCTCGCAGCGTGGTTCGCTCGTCTCCAGCGCCTTGCGGCTAGCCCGAGCGAGGCCCGCATCCTCTTGACCGCCGCGGCTGACCTCGACGTGCGTGACACGCTGCCGCGCATCCGCGTCCCAACGCTGGTCATGCACCGATCGCGGGACAGGGCCTGGGACCCACGCCACTCGCGTTACCTGGCCGAGCAGATTCCAGAAGCCCGCTACATCGAGCTGGAGGGAGTCGACTCCCTCCCGTTTGTCGGCGATAGCGATGCGATCATCGAAGAGATCGAGGAGTTCCTCACCGGCGAGCGGCGAGGCGGAGAGCTGGCGCGTGCACTACTCACGGTGATGTTCACCGACATCGTCGACGCGACGGCGCGCGCAGCCGAGCTCGGCGATGGCCGTTGGCGCGATCTGCTCGCGCGCCACGACGAGGAGGTGCGCAAGGAGCTGCACCGCTTCGAGGGCCGCGAGGTCAAGACCGTCGGCGACGGCTTCTTGGCGACGTTCGCGGGTCCACCGTCGCGCGCGCTGCGCTGCGCTCTGGCGATCACTAAAGCGGCGCGCGAGCTCGGGGTCGAGGTACGCATTGGGATGCACACCGGCGAGTGCGAGCTGATCAGCGGCGACGTCGGTGGGATGGCGGTACACATCGCCTCGCGTGTGAGCGCGCTTGCCGGCGCTAGCGAGGTGCTCGTCTCAGGGACCGTATTCGGGACCGTCGTGGGCGGACCGTTCACGTTCGAGGATCGGGGTTTTCACGAGCTCAAAGGCGTCCCCGGCCGTTGGCCACTGTTCGCGCTCGGCGGTTGAGGTGGCCGGACCCCCTTCATCGGTCCACGTGATCTAACCCCCTTCATCGGTCCACGTGATCTAGCCCCCGCAGACTGGGCCACATGATCTAACCCCCAGCGCCGTCCACGTGATCTAACCCCCAGCGCCGTCCACGATTTCAGGGTTTCGGGCCAGAGGCACACAACCGCGATGGCGGTGCGGTCAGCATGCAACTGAGCGCTAGCGAGAATGGGCCGAACTTCTCAGTGCGCGAACCACGGCAGACTGCTGCTTTCCGGCAAGCTGTTCGACATCTAGCGAAGACAGCGCCCTACATGGAGACTGTCACAGACCTCTGATCACGAGGCGTGCGCCGCGTTGGCCGCCGGCTGGGTCCCGAACCAGCGTGCCAGCCGCTCTTCGCTCATTACCCGAGACGGCTCCACCCGGCGACTGAAAGAGTCGCGAAGATCCTGGCCCGCGTCTGCTTCGCTCATCCAGCCTCTGAACAGAGGCTCCAACTCCGGTCGCGGGAAGCGCCCCCAGGAGAACGACCACTCATAGTGCTCCCGTGCCCGCTCGTCGCGCCACTCCTCATAGCCGTAGAGGTCCGGGTCGCGGCCGGTGAGGGCTTCGGCGACGTAGATCGCCTGCTCGACCGCGTCGGCGATTCCCTGTGCCGTCGCCGGATGCTTGAAATGGCAAGCGTCGCCTACCAATGCCCAGCCCGGCCCGGTCGGGGAGCGGAAGAAGCCGCGCATCAGCGACTCCGGGGCGACGATGAGCTCGGAGACCATCTGGGCCCGCTCGAGGACATCTGGCTCGATCGTCTCGGGGAATCGGCGCAGCAGTTCGAGGTATTTGCGATGGCGCTCATCCTTCAACCCCCGCGTGAAGTCGGCGTCCCCGGCCGCAATCAGCAGGTGCAGCCCGTCCTCGACCGCCCATCTGTTCGCGCCCTCGTCCTCCCTAATGTCGAGCGTCGCGTAGCCATTGTCGGGAATGCCACTCCAGTAGGCGAAGAGGAATGAGATCTCTCCGCTCAGCGGGCGCTCCTTCGGGAGGCCGAGGCGACCGGCGATCGTTGAGCTCCGGCCGTCCGCTCCGAACACCCATTTGGCGCTGATCCGCTCGCCGCCCTCAAGCATGACCCCGACAACGGGGTCCTCTGCGGTCCCCGAGCCGATCAGGTCGACCACGCGCTCGCCGAACCGTCCCTCGACTCCGGCCGCGAGCGCGGTATCTACGATCGCTTTGTCCAGAGCTGAGCGTCGCGGGGCCGCGGCCTTGTCAAAGCCGTTGACCGACGTGAAGGCCCCCGCGATCTCGTGGCCGAGGCCGATGATTCGATAGTCGAGAAGCGGGATCTCGTGCGTGGAACGCAAGGTGTCGAGCACCCCGAGCTGCTCGAATCGCGCGAGTGAGTTCGGATAAATGAAGTGAGTGGAGACCGTTTCGCTCGGGAACGTGTCGCGGTCCACGACCAGCACGTCCCAGCCACGCTGGGCGAGAGCGAGGGCCAGAGTCGAGCCAGCGCAGCGAGCACCGACGATCACGGCGTCCTTCTCCTCCATCGGGACGAGGCTACTCCTCGCTGTGGGGTGACGCCGATCGTGAATCGGCGTCACCCCAGACGGGGTTGTATTCTCGTAGCCAGATCGGTTCGGGCATGGGCGGTGCTGGCTCGAACCAACGGCCTCCTGCTCAACGACCTCCTGCTTGTAAGTTGCGCCAACCTGCTGCGGTTTGTGGCGCTTTTCCTCTAAATCGGCCCGTGTCGCTCTAGGTTTGACGCCATCTGCTGCCAACCTGCTGTCGTTTGTCGCTTCCAAGTCGCTTCCATAGCGAACTGGTCGTCAATCAGGCTGAAGCCAGGTCAAGCGACGGAGCGCCGGTCGGCACCCCGCTGTTGAGTCTCGCCACCGCGACGAAACAGGCCTTCATCCAAGACTGAAGGCGCCAATAAATGAACGTGCACACGGCGGTCAGGCGGCTCCTCCCCGAGCTCGACCCTGACGCGGAATCGCTCAAGTACAGACCTAAGGCCACCATTGAGCGGTCAAGGGAGCGCTCGCCGGGCGTGCTTGCGAGCGCGCCCGGCGAGTTGATCGCGGTCTATCAGTGGCTAGT
>CAWJGB010000007.1:0-241648 GCA_963842375.1 uncultured Solirubrobacterales bacterium | reverse complement strand
GAGCCTTCTTCTGACACCTTTACCGTACCGCCCTGCTTATCTTCGCCGTCAACACCTTTAGACGCGACTGCGGTTGTGCCGGTGACCGTGTCGTTATCGTAGGTATCCCCACTCACTCCTCCTTCAGCAAACACCAGATTCGACGTGAAGACATAGTGAGCCAGATCGCGTGATGTATACGGCTGGCCGGAAAATTCTTCCCCGCTCGGAACTTCCGCCAAATTGGTCGGGTATCGACCGATCAGGTTCCCCGACGTGGAGTCCCAAACGTATGCCGCGTTGGAACCACCCAGGCACGGACATTCTCCGTTGTACCCACCGTGTGGGAAGCCGTCACTCCAATCGACGATTTTGCTCAGGCTGCGATCGCCGACCACGCCCATCTGCCAAACCGCCGGGCCGTAGAGTTCGTTGCTCGCGTCAGCCGGGGGACCACCCATGAGGAATGACTGGTTGGCGGGAAGGCCTACGTACTTTGACACCCAACCTTGGCTCGTCCGTGTGGCAACGTACATGTCGGCAATGCTATTTGCTGGTTCGCCGATACCTGGAACGTCACCGAACGCACCAACGTAGGCCAGCCGGGCAGGATTGACTGCCGTTTCTGAGGCGGGCGCCGTGGCGGGAAACGGCGTCATATCTCCCTCGCTCGACGGCGAAACAAGCTCATATGCGCGGCACTCAGGAAGGTATCCGGCGCCGGTTTGTTGGCGAACGTGCTGATTGGGGCACGTCTGAGGGGAAAAGTTGAACGACTGCTCTTCGCTGGTGGTCGTGCCGTAAATACTGTGAGCGACTACGCGGAAATGGTAGGTCGCGCCAGCTTTAAGGTTTTCAAGCTGGGCCGTCACCGGTTCGGCGACGTTTACGGCGGGTAGCCCTCCGACAGGCGTGCTGGTACCCAGAGCGGAGGTCGTACCGTATTCGAAGTGGTATTCGGAGCTGACGCCCTCTGGGTTGATCTTCGCGTTGAGGACAGCAGACGTTTCCTGAAGCCCTGATGAAAAGACGCCAACGATAGTTGGGGCTTGGGGGGAAACGAAGGTCCTGTCGCCGCCATAGGTCGTACCAAAGGAGTTGGATGCGACGAACCGATAGTGATATGTCTCGCCCGAGCCAAGGCTGCTGAGGCCCGCCTGGACTGCGGTATGGCCGCTCGGCGCGGGGTCGGTCACTTCTTCTGTTTTGAAACCATAGGAGGTGGTGGCACCATATTCGAAGTAGTAGTGCGTTGGATTGCCCTCACCCGTGAAGGACCCATGGAGCATCGCTGATTCCGGCTCCAATTCCGTCGCTTCTTCTGTGCTCACCGCCAGTACTGCCGACGGCGTCACCGTTTGATCTTCGCCATAGTTGATGCCGTTGGGGTTCCGAGCGGAAAACCGGTAGTGGTAGGTGGTCTGACTCGTCAACCCGGATAGTGAAGTCGTAACTTCGGTTGGTGCGGTATATGGAGATCCAGTCGAGGCAGGAGGCGTACACGGCACCGGAGTTTCCGCATAGCTTTCACTGGTGCCCCATTCGAAATGGCATTCGATTACGTTGCCGCCCCCGGCCGGAGCTACCTCGCCCGTGAGGGTCGCACTGGTGTGGCCGACATCGGCCGGAACCGGTGGATTCGTCGTAACGTCCGGAACGATCACGGGACTGAACTTGGAGATGCTGGTCCCGTCCGTGGCGTAGATCGTCTTGGATGTTTCGTCAATAGCGATACCGCGCGATTCCCCCCCCAGGTGTCCGGAGCCGAACGGATTTCCGATCTGGTGAGCGGGATGGCCGCTGGTTCCACCAGTGTATTGGGTGATTTCGCTCCCCGAGTCGACAAATATGTCGTTGGTTGACTGTTCGACTTCGAATGCCAAGCTGTTCTGGGCGAAGGGATTAGGGGCAAATGGCGAGGGCACTGCACCGCCTTCGAACGATTCCGCCTCATACTTGATCAGCGGCCCGTTGCTCCATTCGCTGACGTATGCAGCACCGGTTGAGTCGATTGCAACGTAGCCTGGCCGGAAGGGGAGTCCCCCCAGGGATCTGACCGTGTCTTCAGCCGGATTCGCGCTCTTGGGTACGAACTTGAGAGCCTCGCTATTGGTCCAGTTGCCGACGAGGACAACGCCGGCTGAGTTGACATCAAGCCCCAGAGGTTCGCCGCCACCGGTGGAGGGTAGGTCGCCGACGTAGTTACCCGCTTCGTCGAAGACGTTGACGACGTCATGTCGGCTATTGGTGACGTATATGTAGCCATGGGTCGGTCCGCTTGCGTTATTGACAGCGACAGCGGCACCCGAGCGCGGTTCGAAGGCGAACCCGTGCGAGAGGACATTGGTTCCGAGCGCAGAGAAGTTGACCGGGTTTCCAGAGGCGTCAAACTTCTTGACGACTCCTTCATTCTCAAATAGGACGTAGACGTTGCCGGCTGAGTCAACGGCAAGGTCTTCGGCACCGCCGGAGCCGACCGCAAATTCACCTCCGTATTGGTGTATACGCGCTGCGGATGCGGTTGGAACGCTCGTGAAGATAAAGAAGGTGGCGGCGAAGAGCACCGAGAGGGCAAGTGCGGCGCGGCGGGAGGAAGCGAAAGGATGGCTCGCCCCCCTGCGCAAGCCCCCCTCAGCGAGTAGATGGGTCTGCTCGGTGGAGGTGGTGAGGGAAGAGCGGCGGAGGGTCATACGGGGACTCCGGAGGAGTGGGCGAGGAACGGGGTGTGGGCGGTGGTCCCTGAGGCGGTGGCGGTGGTCCGGGGGGTTACAGCAACTGAAGGGAGTAGGTCCGCTGGTAGGGCTGTGCCCGACGCAGCGGACCAGGTGGGATTGTGAGCCGGGACCGCCGTCAAGGCGCTCGTCGCGGCTGCTCCTCGACCTCGGCCTTCGGCCGCCGTGCAGGTGACTGCGGCCCGGCTGGGGTGGGTGGTGCCTGACGCCCTCGCAGAGGGTGCGGGGAAGGTTCCGATCTGGGAGGGCGAATTGGGGGTGGGTTGCGTCTCAGAGGAGTAGATGAACGCAAGCGGGAGACACTCAGCAGTGCCAGCGGCTGGCGCTACCCTTTGGGGCACTGTGGAGCGACGTGAGAAGACCTTTCCATCGAGCGGCGCCGACATGGAGGCCGTTCGAGTGAGGCGCTTGCGCGAAGACGCGCGGCGGCCGATCAGCGTGAACCTGGCGGAGACAATCGCCCTGAGCCACGCGCTGATCAAGATGGTGGGCTCCGCGCGGCGGAGATGAGCCCGGCCGCCTTCGACGAGATCCTTCGGCGCCTGACGGAGGCAAAGGTTCAGTTCGTCGTGATCGGTGGGCTCGCGCTCGGCGCCCGAGGTGTCGTGCGCGCCACAAAGGACATTGACGTGGTGGTCGCACCCGACGCCGCAAACCTCGAGCGCGTCGCAGAAGTGGGGGTGGCGGCGGGCGGTCACGTGCAAAGAGGCGAAGCCCTGCTCGGCAGCCCGCCCTCGATCGCAGCCCTGCTCGCAACCGGCGAGCAGGTGGCGATCGAGACGGAGCTGGGAAGGCTCGACATCGTCCAAGGGCTGGACGGAGTGCCGTCTTATGAGGAGCTGCGGTCGCGGGCGAGCGAGGCGGAGGTGCTGGGCGTGATTGTCGCCGTCTGCTCGGCCCAAGACCTGCGGGAGATGAAGCGAGCCGCGGGCCGTACCCGCGACCTTGCCGACCTCGAGGACCTGGACGCCGCCGGTCACTGAGGGGTGGCGGCGGGTCATGCAGGGCCCGGTGAGGGTCGGGGCGAGTCCGAGAGACCAGGCCGAGTCGGCGGTCGGTTGGACGTTGACGGCGGACGGGTTGGCGCCAACAGCTGAGCGGGAACAGACGGGGGCGGCCCCGGCTTCGGGAGCAGGGAGCATCTCGAGGCCTTGAGGTCGAGGGCGCCCGCGCCGTGGTCAGAAACCCGCCGCGCAGAGCGGGCTCCATTGACGCCGTCTGCCAGGGAGGGGAGACAGCCGCAGCTTGGGTGGTAGCGGTGGGAGGTCGGCCGGGGGAGCTGGGGCGAGGGGGAGACTGAGGAGGACGGCAGGGCGCCGATGGATCGGCCTGCGGTCAAGCCCGGCTTAGATCCGGACGCTGTCCTCACGTAGCTCTCCTTGGCTCTGGCTGCCCTACCTTCGCCCGATCCACGGGTGCGGATCCCCTGGCCCGGTACGGGTCAGCCGGTTATCTCTTCTCCTGGCCTGGAACACCTGGCTTCCCGAAGGGACCGGTGTTCTTGGGCCGGAAGGTATAAGAACAGATACGGACCGGCTTGTCAACCCCCGGAGATTCCCTGATTTCGTCGAGAGTTTTTAAGACCGGTTTGGAATGGCTCTAAAATGGGGAAAGAGGCAGGCAAGCGGAGGCGCAACATTTGGCTTTCCAAGCTGGCGACGTACCACAGAAGCCGGTGCTGGAGATGACCCTGAAATACGCGCGAACCCCCGGATATGGTCCCGCCCCGATGGTGCTAACGCCGTGGGGGAATGCCAACCAGCTGCGGGCGAAGATGCTGCCGCCGGGACGGGGCACGCCGCGCGAGGAGGCGGAGCGAAACCAGCGCGAGCGCCTGTTCGCAGCGATGGTGGCGACGGTCGCCGAGAAGGGCTATGAGGCGACGACGGTCGCCGACCTGGTCGAGTTGTCGGGAGTCTCGCGCAGTGCCTTTTATCGGCACTTCGCAGACAAGCAGGTCTGCTTCCTTGCCGCGATCGAGGCGCTGGCCGAGCCGGCACTCGAGACCATCACAGGAGGACTGGAGTCCCCAGATAAACCCCCAGACAAAGAGCTGGCCAAGCGGGCATTCGAAACGTTGTTGAAGTTGATCGTGGCCCAGCCAGCGGCAGCCAAGATGTGCTTCGTCGAGGTCTATGCAGCCGGTCCGGAGGGCGTGGCGCTGGTCGATCGGACGCTGGACGCGTTTGAGGTCCTGGTGAAGCGGATGCTCGACTCGATCCCCGGCCACGAGAACATGCCATCAGAGATCGTGAGGGCGCTGATCGGTGGGATCCAGAAGGTGATCCACAAGCGCCTCTACAGAGGAGAGGAGGAGGAGCTGGTAGGGCTCGCGCCGCAGCTTTGGGACTGGATCTTCTGCTACCCCCCACCCCCCGGCCCGCTGAGAGCGCCGCGACGGCGCTCGCTCAAGGCCCGGCCCTTCGAGGAGCGCCAAGCGGCCTCCAACCCGCCGGAGCGGCTTCTGAGGGCCCTGGCTGCCGTCGTCTCAGAAAAGGGCTACCCCGAGACGACGGTAGCCGAGATCGTCGATCGGGCCAAGACCTCGCAGCGGACTTTTTACGAGAATTTCGCGAACAAAGAAGAGGCGATGGTGGCCGCCCTCGACAGCGGCTCCTCTCAGATGCTGGCGGCGGCACTGCCCGCCTTTCGCCGGGCCTCGGACTGGTCGGGTGCCGTGCACGACACCCAGGAGGCGATGTTCAACTTCGGCGTGCAGGAGCCCGAGTACGCGCGCCTCGGCGCCGTAGAGATGTACGGAGCGGGGAAACGGGCGCTCGAGCAGCGCGAGGTGGTGACCGAAGGAATGGAGGGGTTGCTGGCTCCGGGCTATGAGTTGAAACCCGACATCCCGCCGATCACCGCGGAGGCGATCGGAGGGGCGCTTTATGCGCTCTTCTATGACCACGTGAAGCAGAAAGGTGCGGAGCGACTGGCGGAGATGGTGCCGCTGGCCGTCTACGTGACGCTTGCGCCTTTCTTGGGTGCTGAGGACGCCTTTGCGCTGGCGACTGAAGGGGGCAAGAAATGAAGGGGCGGGGAGAGCCGTTGGGTCGCTTGGGTCGACGGCTGCGCGAGAGTGCCGATAGATAATTCAGCGGGGACCGTCCACAGGTGGAGTGGTCCCCGCTGGGGATCCCGGAGCGCCTCCTCGACTTCGGGGGAACGAGGCTCGAAGGCTTCAACCCTGCCAATTTCATCGGGGCGAACGGTTGAATTTCCACTCAATAGTGGCTTTTTCGGCTGCTTGCGCCCCGTTTGCGTCCAGGATCTGGACTCTAGACCGGCCTTGCGCATATCTCGCGCAAGCGAGGTAACACGATTTCCTCAGCCCGAGCCTGGCTGATGGCGTCGGGGAGAAGCTGCGCTCGAATGCCGTCGACAATGCGGTCCTCGGCAAGCAATCGCTGAAGCGTTTCGCTGAGGTACCTGGTCAGCTCGTGCGGAGCTTGTCGAATCTCGGCCGGAAGATCCTCACGCCCGTCGATCAGCGCCACGATGTCCGCCCAGTCGCGGCTGGCCAGGAGGTCTCCCCTTCCCCTTCCCAGGTAGGCCTTGAGCTTCGTCGCGAGCAGGAAAGGTGGAGGCACGGCTCCAATGCGCGCACCGGAAGGCAACTCGACGATGGCGGCATGAGGGAAGGACCTCCGTTGCCACTCGTTCTCGAAGCCGAGCAATGCGGGCGTCCGTCGGCATTGCGTCAAGAATCAGTGCCTGCGCTGCGTGGTGCCACCGGCAGATGACCTCGTCGTCATTGCGGAACCCTGCGGCGCGAAGCCGATCCTCGAAGGCGTAGTAGCCCGAGCGGGTGGCCACCTCGATGATCACGTCGACGTCTTTCGTCGGTCGCGGCGGGGGAGCGGCCGGGTCGGTTATCCAGAGCGCGATCGTCGCCCCGCCGACGAAGACAACCTCGTCTACTAATTCGCCGAGTGCCGCCGCGCCGCGCTCGAGCAGGTCGATGCTCATCGGCGATTCGTTCCGGTCCGGAGGCTCTCAGAGAGATGTTTCGTGGCAAGAGAGCGAATCCGACCGTCACCGAGACGGATGGCGTCGATCAGGGCTAGGCGCTCTGCCATCCTCGGATCCCTTCGCGCGATCGCGGGTGCGTTCTCGTGCAGCGGTTGGAGCGCCACGCCGCGTGCCCTCCCCTTCCGGTCGGGCCATACGGGAGGCGGCTCGTTAGCTGGGGCGAGCTCGCCATCGAGCGGTGGCGCCGCCCATGCAGTCGGCACCCCTCGGATCAAGCCGCCCTGCCGGACTGGAAACAGGTACTTGAGCCCATGGATGAGGAACTCCTCGGCGTTGGAGCGGTTGACCCGTTGTCGCTCCGAGTCGACCAGGCGCGCCTCACCCAGTCGCTTCAACGCCCGGTGCACGCCAGCGGGATCGAGGCCGACGCTCCCTCCGAGCGAGCGCACGGTCCAACCCTCCGGCTCGTCGACGAGCTTCAGCAGCAAAAGGATGTCCTGACCCTTGATCATCGGGTTCAGGATAGCTGGTTGTTTCATGTTTCGCAACATGAAACAAAAATCGGGGCGCCCGGATTTGAACCGGGGACCTCACCGACCCGAACGGTGCGCGCTACCAGGCTGCGCCACGCCCCGAGAGCCGGCGATTATCCCAGACCGCGCCGCAACTACCGCACAGCCTTGATCGCCGCTTCGACCTGGCCCAGGCTGGTGCCTTCCTGAAGAGTGCGACTGCCCTTGGGGCCGGTGACGATCATCGCCTGCCCTTCGACTTGGACCCCTTCTTCGCCTCCCTGCACTTCGCGCGGCGTACGGACGCCAAGATCGGTGGCGAGCTTTTCCGAAGCGGCGAGTTTCTTGGCGATCGAACCGTTCGGCCCCCCGTTCTTTTCGAGGTAGTTTTCCCATTCCGGTACGTTCAGTTCTTCGACCCCGTTGGCGACCGAGTCGAGGAAGCTCTGGTCTATGCCCCGCCGTTTCGCTTCTTCTTGGTTTCGGAAGAAGAGGTAGGTGTACTGCCAGCCCTCACCCTGCTGGGCGGCGGCTTCTGCGCCGTAGAAGCCGAGCTCGGTCGGGCTTTCGCTGACCGAGTAGTGGCGGTAGAGAAGCTTAGCCTCACCGAGCCGGACGTAGCGTTCGACCAGGCCGGGGATCGTGCTCAGGAAGGCCTGGCGGCAGCTTGAGCACTGGAGGTCGTTGAAGACCTGGATCGTCACCGGGGCGCTGGAGGAGCCGAGCCGGTCACCTGCCTGCTCCACGCCCCCGAAGATCTCCTGGGCTTCGGAGATGCCGGCGATCCTCACCACCGGCTTGCCGCCCTTCTGGGTAGCGATGTTGACGAGCGAGTAACCGAGCGCGAAGAGCCCGAGGGCGAGGACGGCGATCACCCAGAGCCGGCCGCGGCGCGGGAATCGGTTGGGCTGCGACCTCGGGCATCCAGCTGCATTATCCCGGTTCCCAAACGTGCAAATTGCCGCAATATGCGGCACTTCGATTGACACGTCCCCCGCCAGCGATAAATATCTCTCTACTCGATTTCAACTACCTGGGAGGTCCGCCGTGGCCAATCACCTGACGCCCACCGAGCTTGCCGACGAGCTTCAAATGAAGCGGCAGGAGGTGATCGGCAAGTGCATGCAAATGGGCGTCCCGATCTTCCATGGCCGCATCGACCGCAGCCTCTTTGAGACCTCGCTGAGGAGCTTCTCGCCCCAGGGGCAGCGGCCGCAGGCCTCGGCCACTGCCCGCTGAATTAAACTCCCCGCGATGGGGCGGGGAACCAAGTCCACCACACTCGCTGACCTTCTGCCGCGCGCCGCCCAGCTCTACGGCGATGCGCCCGCGATCACTTACAAGGAGGACGGCGCCTGGGTGAGCCGCAGCTTCGCGGAGGTGGCGAAGACCGTCCGGGCGCTTTCGCTGGGCCTGATCGACCTCGGGGTGCAGAAGGGCGACAAGGTCTCGATCCTCGCCAACACCCGCCCAGAGTGGACCTACTTCGACTTCGCGGCGCTCTCGGCCGGGGCGGTCGTCGTCCCGATCTACCAGACCAACTCGCCCGAGGAGTGCCAGTACGTGCTGGAGAACTCCGACGCCAAGGTCGTCGTAGTCGAGGACGAGGAGCAGATGGAGAAGGTCCGCGCCGTTCGCGAGCGGCTGCCGATGCTCGAGCACGTGGTGCGGATGACCGGCTCCAGCGAGGACGCGATCTCGATCGAGGACCTGGCGGCCCGCGGCTCGACTCGCGACGCCTCTGAGTGGGAGGCGCGCTGGAGCGCCGTCACGCGCGAGGACATCTGCACCTTCATCTACACCTCGGGCACAACCGGCCCGCCCAAGGGCTGCATCATCAGCCACGGCAACTACCGCTCGATGCTCGACATGGTCAACGAGACGAGCGTGGTCGAGAAAGAGGACGTCACCTACCTCTACCTCCCCCTCGCCCACTCCTTCGCCCTGCTGATCCAGCTCGGCAGCTTTGACCTCGGCGCCACCCTCGCCTACTGGGAGCGCGACCCGCTGAAGATCATGCCCAACCTAGCCGAGGTAAGGCCGACCTACTTCCCCTCGGTGCCGCGAATCTTCGAGAAGATCTACACGGCGGCGACCAGCGGGATGGAAAAGGAGGGCGGCCTTAAGAAGGCGATCTTCGACTGGTCGATCGGGGTCGGCAAGAGGATGCGCGAGGTGCGAACGCGGCGGCCGCGAGCCGGGCTTCCTCCTGCGCAAGCGCTACGAGTTCGCCGACAAGCGGGTGCTCTCCAAGATCCGCGGGCTGTTCGGCGGACGCCTGCGGCTGGCCGTCTCCGGTGCTGCCCCGATCAACCCCGAGATCCTGCGCTTCTTCGACGCCGCCGGGGTGCTCGTGCTCGAGGGCTGGGGGATGACCGAGACCTCTACCGCGGCGACGATCTCCTCGCCCGAGGACTTCAAGATCGGCACGATCGGCAAACCCTTCCCCGGCTGCGAGGTGAAGATCGCCGAGGACGGCGAGATCCTGGTCAAGGGCCCTAACGTCTTCCAGGGCTACTACAAGAACGAGGAGGCGACCCGGGAGACGATCGTCGACGGCTGGCTGCACACCGGAGACATCGGTGAGATCGACGCCGACGGCTTCATCAAGATAACCGGCCGCAAGAAGGACATCATCATCACCGCCGGCGGCAAGAACATCACCCCGGCCAACCTCGAGGCGGAGATCAAGCAGCATCCGCTGGTATCCCAATGCGTCGTCGTCGGCGACCGCCGGCCCTACCTGGTGGCGCTGGTCACGCTGGACCCCGAAGAGGTCATCGCCTACGCCAGGGAGCACGGCCTCCCGGAGGACCCCGAGCGCCTCGCCGCGAACGGAGAGATTAAGGCCGCGGTCGAGGCGCACGTCGAGAAGATCAACCAACGCTTCGCCCGGGTCGAGCAGGTCAAGAAAATCGCGATCCTCCCCAACGACCTCTCCCAGGCAAGCGGCGAGCTGACACCGACGCTGAAGGTGAAGCGCGCGGTCGTCGCCGCCAAGCACGAGCCAGAGATCGAGGCGCTCTACGGCGGCTGAAGTGCCGCCCCGGGCGTCGGTAGCTGCGGGGAGCGATAAGTAGGCCGGGCGCTCGGGCAGGTTGTTAGGAGGCCTCGCCGGACTGGCGGAGCAGGACCGAGGTGGTCTGCTCGAGGACGCGGCGCCAGGCAGAGATCTGCTCGGGCTCCTCTTCCGCGGCCCGCTCGAGGACGCGACGGACACGACGCTCGGAGATCTCCAGACCGTGGCGCTCGGCGATCTCGCTGGTAGCGGTCGTAGTCCTGGGCGAGGGTGGCGGTGACCGATTCGAAGCCGTGGCGGGCGATCTTCAACCGCCGCGAGTAGTCCATGATCGGCGTGCCGAACATCAGCTCGTCGTTCGGCTCGGGCTCGATCAGGACGATGTCTACGCCGGGGTAGCGCTCCTGCCACATCTCGACCGACTGGTGCAAGCGTGCGTGGGCGATCAGACGGAAGGTCTGGTTGGCGATCGCCGGAAGGCCCATGTCGGAGACCCGCCGCGCGCGGCTGCCGAAGACGGTCGGGATCGTCTTCTCAAAGTCGTTGACGAACGGGACTAGCGGGTTGACGACGACGATGAACTTGGCGCCTTTCTCGACCGCGATGTCCGACGTTGGTTGTGGAGCGGATGCCACCGTCGAGCATCTGGCGGCCCTTCAGCTCGACCGGCTTGTAGACGATCGGCAGCGCGGTCGAGCACTCGATCGCCTTGGAGATCGGCACGTCGGACCAGCCGTCCTCGCCGAAGACGATCCGCTCGCAGGTGTCGAGGTCGGTCGCGGTCAGGTACAGCTCGCGGTCGAGGAGGCGGAAGTCGTTGGTCCGGCCGGTGTCGGCGAGAACCCCGGCGACGTAGTCGGAGATCCCAGCGCCCGAGTAAAGACCGGTGGGCAGCGCCTCGGCGAGGCCGACCCCGACGTCGATCGCCGAGAGCTCGCCGATCCGCGCCAGCGCCCGGACCAGCTCCAGGGAGCGCAGCGGCAGCACCGCCGCTTTGCTGCAGAAAGCCTAGGTAGTTGGGCCTCAGCACCTTGTCGAGGTCGAGGTCCTCCAGTTCGGAGGGGACGCGCTCGTTCAGCACCTGCATCATCTCCTCGGGCGTGATGCCGTTGGCGAGCATCCCGGCGACGAAGGAGCCGGCGCTGGTGCCGACGTAGATGTCGAAGTTGTTGACCGTGCTGTTGACCGCGAGCAGGTCGAGGGCGCGCAGAGCGCCGATCTCATAGACCCCGCCGGTGAAACCGCCGCCGCCGAGAACCAGAGCGGTCTTCGAGGGACGTTTGCGGGAACGCCGTCGCCGCGGCTGGGACTCGATGTCCACAACTTTTCCCATAAGAAGGGATTATCTCAGGGAATGAGGCGGCGCCTCGCACCACTCCTCGCGGCCCTCGTCCTCAGCCTGCTGCCCGCGGCGGCGGGGGTCGCCTCCTCCGGGCATCTCTGCCAGGCGCTGAAGGGGCGACTGGTGCGCGGCGGCGGGCGGGCCAGCGGCCTGATGGTGATCGAAGCCCAAACCGGCCAGGTCGTCTGCCAGCGGGCGGCGCAGACCCAGCGGCCGCTCGCCTCGAACATGAAGCTGTTCACCACCTCGACCGCGCTGGAGCGGCTGGGACCGGACTTCCGCATCTCGACCAGGGTCTTCAGCGACGGCGTCCTGGACTCGGGCGGGGTCCTGCACGGCAGCCTCTACCTGAAGGGCGGCGGCGACCCGACGCTGGGGGTACCGGCCTTCTATGACCGCTTCCTGGGTGGCCTTGGGACCGACCTGCTCTCCCTCGGGCCCCAGATCCGCGCCGCCGGGATCCGCGCGGTGACCGGCAGGCTCTACGCCGATGACACGATCTTTGACCGGCTGCGCGGAGTCGCCGCCTCTGACTATGCGACCAGCCCCTACATCGGCCCCCTCTCCGGCCTCTCCTTTGACTCCGGCTACAGCAGCCCGAGCGCCGCGAGCTTCGCCGGCGACCCGGCAAAGCTCGCGGCCTCGACGCTGGCGCGATCACTGCGAAGCGCCGGGGTCGGCATCTCCGCCCAGGTGGCGCTGCGGGCGACGCCGCCCGGTGCCACCCAGGTCGCCGTGGTGCGCTCGCCGACCCTGAACCGGATCATCGACACCACCGACGTCTACTCCGACAACTTCTTCGCCGAGACGCTGATCAAGCTGCTCGGGGCGCGATTCGGCGGCGCCGGCAGCACCGCGGCAGGGGCGTCGGTCGTCGCCCGGTTCGCCCGCCAGCAGGGCTCCGGCGTGCACGCGGTCGACGGCTCAGGGCTGAGTCGGTCGGGCCGCGCCTCCCCGAGCCAGGTGGTCGACCTGCTCCGCTCGATGCAAAGCACCCCGGTCGGCGAAGACTTCGTCGCCGACCTCCCCCTGGCGGGGCGGGAAGGAACCGTCGCCTCGCGCATGCGCGGAACCGCAGCGGCCGGCCGCTGCCGGACCAAGACCGGCACCCTGACCGGGGTTAGCAACCTCTCCGGCTACTGCTTTAACCGCGACGGCAAGACGATCGATCTTCTCGATCCTGATGAGCGGCGTCGGCAACCTCGAACTCGCCCACCTCGAACAGGACAGGATCGCCGCCGAAATCGCCGCCTACTGAAGCAGCGCCCGCAGGCCCGCCTCGTCGATCGTCTCGACCCCCAGCTCCTTGGCCTTGGCCAGCTTGGAGCCGGGGCTCTCGCCGGCGACCACATAGTCGGTGTTCTTTGAGACCGAGTTGACGACCTTGCCGCCCGCAGCCTTGATCAGCGCCGCCGCCTCGCTCGCGGGTGAGACTCGCCAGGGTACCGGTGAGGACAAGGGTCTTGCCCTGAAGGGGGCCGCCGAAAGGGCGGCGTTCGGAGGGCTCCTGCTCGAGCCGCAGGCCCCTCGTCCGCAGCTTCTCGAGCAGCTCCCAAGTGCGCTCGTCGGCGAGCGACTCGGCGATCTGCACCGCCATGATCGGGCCGACCCCCTCGACCTCCTCGATCCGCTCGGGGTCGGCGGCGCGCAGGGCGTCGATCGAGCCGAAGTGGTCGGCGAGCGCCTCCGCGGTCACGTAGCCGACGCCCGGCAGGCCGAGCGCGTAGAGGACCCGCTTGAAGGGGCGGGAGCGGGAGGCCTCGATCGCCGCCAGCAGGTTGCGAGCGGAGATCTCGCCAAACCCCTCCAGCCCGACGAGCTGCTCCTCGCTCAGCTCATAGATGTCGGCGACGTCGGAGATCAGGCCCTCCTCAAGGAAGCGCATCGCCTGCTTCTCTCCCAGCCCGTCGATGTCCATCGCCCCCTTGCTGACGAAGTGCTTGACGTGCTGGAAGGACTGGCCGGGGCAGCCGGCGCGATTGGGACAGACGGTGAAGACCGCGTCCTCGGGCTTGACCGTCGGCGTTCCGCAGATCGGACACTCCTTCGGCGGCTTGGGCTTCCGCGGCCTGCCCTTGCGCCGCTGCAGCAGCGGCGCGACGACCTGGGGGATGACGTCGCCGGCCCGCATCACCACCACCTCGTCCCCCACCCGCACGTCCTTGCGAGCCAGGTCCTCCTCGTTGTGGAGGGTCGCGGTGCTGACCGTGACGCCGCCGACGTGGACCGGCTCCAGCATCGCGAAGGGGACGAGGTGGCCGGTGCGGCCGACGTTCCAGACGATGTCGCGCAGCTTCGTCGTCGCCGTCGTCGGCGCGAACTTCCAGGCGATCGCCCAGCGCGGCTCGCGGCCGACCACGCCGAGCTCCCGCCACAGCGCCCGCTCGTCGACCTTGACGACGACGCCGTCGATCTCGAAGTCGAGCGCCGTCGCGGCGCTCCTCCCACCAGCGGCAGCGCTTCACCACGGAGTCGATGCCGGAATGGTGAGCGGTGTCGGGGTTGACCTTGAAGCCGCGCTCGGCCAGCCAGGCGAGCTCGTCGGTGTGGGTGGGGGGATCGAGGCCGCGGCTGGCGCCGAGCCCGTAGCACCAGATCGAGAGCGGGCGTTCGGCGGCCAGGGCGGGGTCGAGCTGGCGGATCGAGCCGGCGGCGGAGTTGCGGGGGTTGGCGAAGGTCGGCTCGCCGGCCGCGGCGCGGCGCTCGTTCAGCGTCTTGAAGTCGGCGATCGGCAGGTAGACCTCGCCGCGGACTTCGATCAGCTCCGGCGCCCCTCGATCCGCAGTGGGATCGCGCCGATCGTGCGCAGGTTCTGCGTGACATCCTCGCCAAGGCGGCCGTCGCCGCGGGTGGCGCCGCGGGTGAGGACGCCGTCCTCGTAGGTGAGCGCGATCGCCAGCCCGTCGATCTTCGGCTCGGTCGTGTAGCTGAACTCCGACGCGCTGATGTCGAGCCGCTTCAGGTGGTTGCGGATCCGCGTCTCCCAGGCGCGCAGCTCCTCCTCGTTGCGCGCGTTGGCGAGCGAGAGCATCGGCTCGGCGTGCTCGACCTGGCGGAAGCGCTCCAGCGGCGGGGCGCCGACCCGCTGGGTGGGCGAGTCGGCGCTGCGCAGCTCGGGGTGCTCGGCCTCGATCGCCCGCAGCTCGTCGAGCAGCGCGTCGTATTCGTCGTCGCCGATCTCAGGGTCATCGAGGACGTAGTAGCGGCGGTTGTGGTGCTCGAGCAGGCGGCGCAGCTCGGCGGCTCGCCGCTCGGACCCGGGTCGCTCACGCCGCGGGAGCGCTCGCCGCCAGCATCTCCTCGAAGCCCCAGCCGCGCAGCCGCTCCAGGCCGCCGTGGTCGGTGAGGTCGAAGTGGATCGGGGTGACCGAGATCCGTCCCTCGGACACCGCCAGGAGGTCGGTGCCCGATTCGTCCTCGAACCCCGGCTGCCAGCCGTAGATCTCATAGCGGCGCCGCGTCCCAGACTCCTCGCCGACCAGCTTCAGCTCGTCGTTGTAGATCCGCTTGCCGAGTCTCGTCACCTCGACGCCCCTCGGATCGCCTGCCGGGCAGTTGACGTTGATCAGGGTCGACGCCGGCATCGGCTCGGTCGCGAGGCGGTTCACCAGCTGCGCCGCGAAGGAGGCGGCGACACCGAACTCGAATCGCCCGCTCACGTATCCCATGCCGCCACCCGAGGACTGCTGGGAGATCGCCAGCGCCGGGATGCCGAGCACGATGCCCTCGAAGGCGGCGGCAACTGTCCCGGAGTAGGTGATGTCGTCGCCTAGATTTGCGCCGTGATTGATCCCGGAGACGATCAGGTCCGGGCGGCCGCCGAGCAGCCCGAGCTCGGCGAAGCGGACGCAGTCGACCGGGGTGCCGTCGGTGGCGAAACCATGATCGCCGTCGCCGAAATCGACCTCCTCGACGGTGAGCGGCGACCGCGTGGTGATGCTGCGCGCGGTAGCGCTTCGGTTGGAGTCCGGAGCGATCACATCGACCTCGATCCCGTCCAGCTCGCGCAGCGCCCGTCGCGCCGCCTGCAGGCCAGGCGCCGTGATCCCATCATCGTTGGTCAGCAGGACTCTCACTCCTCGATTCTAGGGGGCATACTGACCCCCCAATGGGCACGGTCCGCCTGGACATCGAATACGACGGGACCGGGTTCTCGGGCTGGACGGCACAGCCGGGTCTGCGGACCGTTCAGGGAGAGCTGGAGAGCGCACTGGCGAGGATCCTGCGAGAGCCGGCGATGCTCACGGTTGCAGGGCGCACCGACACCGGAGTGCATGCGTGGGGGCAGGTGGCGAGCTTCGACACCACAGCCGATCTGCCCGCCGACCTGGCGAGGCGCTTAAACGGTGTGGGACCCAACGAAATCACCGTCACCGCAGCCACTCTCGCCGAGGCTGGGTTCAACGCCCGCCGCGACGCCAAATCCCGCACCTACTGCTACCGGATCCTAGCCCGCCCCACCCCCAGCCCCTTCGAGCAGGGCCGCGCCCTGTGGTGGCCACACCGCATAGACCGCGGCGCCCTGGAGGCCTGCTCGGGGGCCCTCCCCGGCACCCATGACTTCACCGCCTTCACCCCCACCCAAACCGACCACGTCCGCTTCGACCGCGACATCCTCCACGCCGACTGGACCACCGAAGGCGACATCCTCCTCTTCCGCGTTACGGCAGACGCCTTCATGCGCAACATGGTCCGAGTCCTGATCGGCACCATGCTCGAGGTCGCCTCCGGCCGTCGAGCTCCCGACGACTTCACCCGGCTTCTAACCGGTGCCCCGCGCTCAGCCGCCGGCGACACGGCACCTCCCCACGGCCTGTATCTGGAGTCGGTCTCCTACGACTAAACGAGCTCTAGGTAGACCATCTCGGTCGAATCCGACCGCCGTGGCCCGAGCTTGACGATGCGGGTGTAGCCCCCGGGCCGCTCGGAATACCGCGGCGCCACCTCGTCGAACAGCTTGTGCACGATGAACTTGTCGTTGTGCAGAGTTGCCAGCGCCTGGCGCCGGGCGTGCAGGTCACCCCGCTTGGCAAGCGTTATCAGCTGCTCGACCTCCGGCTTGACCGCCTTGGCCTTCGCCTGGCTGGTCTTGATCCGCTCGTGCTCGATCAGCTGCTTGGAGAGGTTGGCGAGCAGCGCCTCACGATGCGCCGCATCGCGACTCAGCTTGTTGCGCTTCTTGCGGTGGCGCACAGGCTCCTCAGCTCCGCTCGCGACTTCCTAGTCCTGCTGGAGGTCGAGGCCGCGGGAGTGGAGGGTCTCGATCACTTCCTCGATCGACTTCTGGCCGAAGTTGGGGATCGCGTTCAGCTCCGAGCGCGACTTTCGAACCAGGTCGCCGACCGTCTGCACGCCGGCCCGCTTCAGGCAGTTGTAGGAGCGCACCCCCAGTTCCAGCTCCTCGATCAGGATCTCGTCGAGCCCGTTGCTGGCGGCGACGCCGTCGCCGCCCGGGCCGGCGAGCGGATCGCTCGGCAGGGCGGCGATCTGGTCGCGGGCGGTCAGTTCCTCGACCCGCTCTGCGTCGGTGAAGATCGCCAGGCTCTTGATCAGGATCTCGGAGGCCTCGCGCAGCGCCGCGGCGGGCTCGATCGAGCCGTCGGTCTCGAGGTCGAGGGTCAGTTTGTCGAAGTCGGTCCGCTGGCCGACGCGGGCCGTCGCAACCGCGTAGGAGGCGCGCCGGATCGGCGAGAAGATCGAGTCGATCGGGATCACGCCGATCGGCTGCTCATCGGACTTGTTCTCCTCGGCCGGTGAGTAGCCGCGACCGCGGCCGATCGTCAGGTAGACCTCGAGCTTGGTTTTTTTCTCAAGGGTGGCGATCGGCGCGTCGGGGTTGAGGATCTCCACACCGGAGGGCAGGTCGATGTCCTTCGCCTTAACCTCTCCGGGGCCGGTGGCGACCAGAGGGGCCTCGACCTCGTCGGCGTCGGTGTGCATGCGGACGACGAGGTCCTTGAGGTTTAAGACGATGTCGGTGACGTCCTCTTTGACGCCGGGCACGGTCGAGAACTCGTGCGCGACGCCCTCGATGCGAACGCTGGTGATCGCAGCGCCGCCAAGCGAGGAGAGCAAGACGCGGCGCAGGCTGTTGCCGAAGGTGTAGCCGAAGCCCTTGTCGAGCGGCTCGATGGTGAAGGTGCCGCGGCGGTCATCCGCCTTCTCGGCGGTAATACGGGGGACCTGGAAGTCAGTGGTCATGGGTTCCTTGCGTATGCGTGTTCAGAAACTGGGGCCCGGGCTACTTGGAATACAGCTCGACGATCAGCTGCTCGGAGACCGGCGCCGAGATCTCGGAGCGCTCGGGATAGCGCAGGACCTTGGCGGTGAGCGAGTCGTGGTCGGCCTGCAGCCAAGCAGGCACGGTCGAGACGAGCTCCGTCGCCTGGCGCACGGTGTCCTTGGCGGCCGAGCTCGGCTTGATCGAGATGATGTCCTCGGGGCGCACCTGGTAGGAGGGGATGTCGACCCGGCGACCGTTCACCATCCAGTGCCCGTGGCGGACGAGCTGGCGGGCCTGGCGCCGCGAGGCGGCGAACCCGAGACGAACCAGGACGTTGTCGAGGCGCGACTCCAGCAGGCGCAGCAGGTTCTCGCCGGTCACCCCCTCCTGGCGTGAGGCCTTGTCGTAGTAGGCGCGGAACTGCTTCTCGAGCACCTGGTAGTAGCGACGCGTCTTCTGCTTCTCGCGCAGCTGCACCCGGTACTCGGACTGGCGCATCCGACCGCGGCCGTGCTCGCCCGGGGGGTAGGAGCGGCGCTCGACGCCGCACTTGTCAGTGAAGCAGCGCTCCCCCTTGAGGAACAGCTTCTGGCCCTCGCGGCGGCACTGCTTGCACTGGGGAGAGGTGTCGCGAGCCACTAGACGCGCCGTCGCTTCTTCGGCCGGCAGCCGTTGTGGGCCTGCGGGGAGACGTCCTTGACGGTGGTGACGTCGAGGCCGGCCGCCTGCAGGGAGCGGATCGCCGTCTCGCGTCCGGAGCCGGCGCCCTTGGCGAACACCTCCACCTTCTCGAGGCCGTGCTCCATTCCCTTTTTGGCGGCCGAGTCGGCGGTGACCTGGGCGGCGAACGGCGTCGACTTGCGCGAGCCTTTGAAGCCGGCGGAGCCGGCGGACTCCCAGGCGATCACGTTGCCATCGGTGTCGGTGAGGGTGACGATCGTGTTGTTGAACGAGGTCTTGATGTGGGCCTGGCCGTAGGTGACGTTCTTTTTGACGCGACGACGGGCGCGGCCCTTGGCGGGTTTTTTCTCGGCCATCGGCTCCCCTACCTGGTCGGCTTGCGCTTGCCGGCGACGCTCATCCGGCGCGGGCCCTTGCGGCCGCGCGCGTTGGTCTTTGTCCGCTGGCCCCGGACCGGGAGGCCGCGCCGGTGTCGCAGGCCTCGGTAGGAGCCGATCTCCATCAGCCGTTTGACGTCCTGGGAGCGCTCGCGTCGCAGGTCGCCCTCGACCTCGCGCTTCTCCACCGCCTCGCGCAGGCGCACGACCTCGTCCTCGGTCAGGTCCTTGACCAGCGTGTCGGGGTCGATCTTGGTTTCCGTCAGGATCTCCAGCGCGGTCGAGCGACCGATGCCGAAGATGTAGGTGAGCCCGACTTCGACCCGTTTGCCGACTGGGATGTTGACCCCGGCGATCCGTGCCATCTCGCGTATCCCTAGCCCTGCCGCTGCTTGTGACGGGGGTTCTGGCAGATCACCAGAACCGCGCCGTTGCGGCGGATGATCTTGCACTTCTCGCACATCGGCTTTACGGAAGCTCGAACCTTCATCGCTCCGGTCTCGTATCGAAAGAGATTCCCCGCCTGTCCCAGGAGTTGGACAGCAGGCACAACTGGCCCCATGGGCCGAACGGGAAAGATAGCAAGGGGCAGGCGCGCGTGGTCGTGCAGGGGGAGAATCTCCGAGACCGCGGGCCTAAAAGAGCATGTCCGCCTCCATCGATGCCTTGGATCTACCGCTCCAGCTCTTCGCCGTCGGGACAGCAGTGAAGATGCTGGCCGCCGGTTCTGGTCAAAGCAGGACGGCTGCGGGCTGATGCGCAGACTCGCCGCAGGGAGGCGCCTTCAGCGCCGCGCCAAGGTCACGGCCGCGCAACCTGCTTTGCGCCACGCCTGCCGGCCCGGCGCCTTGCGCAGCTCAGTCGAGGACCAGGGCGATCGTGAAGCCGTCGTAGCCCTTGCCTCCCACGGTCTGGATCGTGGTGGCGCTGACCCGTGGCTCGGCCGCGAGCATCTCGTGGAAATGGCGCTGAGCCTGGATGGCGGGGTCCTCGCTGTCCGCATCGGCCAGCGCCCCTCCGCGCACGACGTTGTCGGCGATGATCAGTCCGCCGCTCCGCGCGTGCCCCAGCGCCCAGGCGAAGTAGCGGGGGGTGTTGACCTTGTCGGCGTCGATGAAGACCAGGTCAAACGGCCCCACCCCCTCGGCCTCAAGCAGCGCCAGCGTGTCCAGCGCCGCTCCGACGCGCAGGTCGACGATGTCGCCCAACCCGGCCCGCGCG
Organism: uncultured Solirubrobacterales bacterium; assembly: GCA_963842375.1. Classification (GTDB taxonomy): domain Bacteria; phylum Actinomycetota; class Thermoleophilia; order Solirubrobacterales; family 70-9; genus CAVUPF01. Next base: position 221,590 of record CAWJGB010000007.1, on the reverse strand, counting down.
ATGCTCCTCGCGGGCCACCTCGGCGTGCTCGGGACTGGCCTCCAAGGTGATCAACCGCCCATCCGCAGGAAGAGCCCGCCCCAGCCAGATGGTGCTGTACCCACCAAGCGTCCCGAACTCAAGGATCCTCCGCGCCCCAAGCGTCTGCGCCAACACCTGCAACAGCTTGCCCTGCGGCGCGGAGACCTGGATGGGCGGCAACCCGGCTTCCTCACTGGCCCGAAGCGCCGCATCCAGCGCCTCATCGTGCGGCGCCAGCAGCCCGGCCACGTACTCATCGACCGCCCTCCAGCGCTCCTGGCCATCAACCCTATCCTCCCAGCTCTCGGAGATCGGGATCACCGAGGCACCCGGCGGAAGACCCGCCAACCGCAAGAGCTAGCCCTCCTCGTGCCAGGGGGTGAGGATGCGGGGGCCCTCGGCGGTGACGGCGACGGTGAACTCGAAGTGGGCCGCCAGCGAGCCGTCCTGGGAGTAAACGGCCCAGCCGTCCTCGCCCATCCGGACCAGCGGCCCGCCGGCGTTGACCATCGGCTCGATCGCCAGCACCGTGCCCTCCTCCAGCAGCGGCCCCTTCCCGGGCTCGCCGAAGTTGGGGACCTGAGGGTCCTCGTGCATTTCGCGGCCGATCCCGTGGCCGACCAGGGTGCGGATGATCGAGAGGCCCTCGATCTCGACCGCGCGCTGGATCGCCGCCGAGACGTCGCCGAGGTGGTTGCCCGGCTGCATCTGCGCGACGCCGGCGAAGAGCGAGGCCTTGGTCACGTCGAGCAGCTTTCGCGCTTCGGGCCCGATCGAGCCGACCGGGACCGTGATCGCAGCGTCGGCCACCCAGCCGTCCTTGACCACGCCGACATCGATCGAGAGCAGGTCGCCACGCTTTAGCTGGTAGGGCCCGGGGATGCCGTGGACGACCATCGAGTTCGGCGAGGTGCAGATCGACCCGGGGAACCCCCGGTAGCCCTTGAAGGCGGGCTCGGCGCCCTGGGAGCGGATGAACTTCTCCGCAGCGGCGTCGAGCTCGCCGGTGCTGACGCCTGCCCGCGTCTTGGCGGCCAGCATCCTCAGGCAGCGCACCAGGATGTCTCCGGCGGCGGCCATCCGATCGACCTGGGCGGGCGTCTTTCGGATGATCATCCGGTACAAGTTAGATCGCCTCGTCGGCTTCCAGTTTCAGTGTCGCCAGGGTGCGGCGGATCTCCTCCTCGACCTCGCTCGGGGGGCGCGGCACCGTCGATTCGGCGCAGCAGGCTCCGGCGGTCATAGTGGTCGACCAGCGGCTCGGTCTTGGCGTGGTAGGTCTGAAGCCGCTTGCCGATCACCTCGGGCTTGTCGTCGTCGCGCACGATCAGGGCGCTGCCGTCGAGGTCGCAGACCCCGTCCTGCTTGGGCGGGTTGAACTCGACGTGGAAGACGTGGCCGTTCTCGACGCAGGTGCGCCGCCCGCCCAGCCGCCGCATGACCTCCACGTCGGAAACGTCGATCAGCAGCACCCCCGAGACCGCGCGCCCGAGCTGCTCCAGCTTGCTGTCGAGCGCCTCGGCCTGAGGAATGGTGCGGGGGAAGCCGTCGAGGATGAACCCGTCGGCCGCCTCCTCGGAGTCGATCCGCTCGGCGATCGTGGCGACGATCACCTCGTCGGGGACGAGGTCGCCGCGGTCCATGTAGTGCTTCGCGGTCCGCCCCAGCTCCGTCTCCTCGCGGACCGCCGCCCGCAGGATGTCCCCGGTCGCGTAATAGGGCAGCCGCAGGTCCTCCTGCAGCCGCTCCCCCTGCGTTCCCTTCCCCGACCCGGGCGGGCCGAGGAGCACTAGGTTCAGCTCAGCCATTGGAGGCCTATTTCAGGAAGCCCTCGTAGTTCCGCATCATCAGCTGGGCCTCCAGCTGCTTCACGGTGTCTAGCGCGACCCCGATCACGATCAGGATCGAGGTGCCGCCGAAGAAGAAGTTGGCCGAGGTCTGGCTGATCAGGATCGTCGGCAGGGCGGCGACCGCGCCCAGGTACAGCGCGCCGGGGAAGGTGAGGCGGGAGAGGATGCGGTCGAGGTACTCGGCGGTCGGCCGCCCCGGCCTCACCCCCGGGATGAACCCCCCGTATTTCTTTAGGTTGTCCGCCTGGTCGACCGGGTTGAAGGTGACCGCGGTGTAGAAGTAGGTGAAGATGATGATGAAGAACACCTCGCCGACCACGTAGGCCCAGCCGCTGGGACTGAAGAAGGAGGCGAATTCCAGCGCGGCGGGGGTGTTGAGGAGCTGGCCGATCGTCGGCGGGAAGGCCATGATCGAGGCGGCGAAGATGACCGGGATGACGCCGGCCATGTTGACCCGCAGCGGCAGGTAGGTGGAGCCGCCCGAGGTCATTTTGCGCCCCACCACCCGTTTCGCGTACTGGACCGGGATGCGGCGCTGCCCCTCCTGGACGAAGACGATCGCGACGATCACCGCCAGCGCGATGAACGGCATCATCACGACGAATACCTGATCTGCGTTGCTCCACCATTTGGTGATCCCCTCGGGGATTCGCGAGGCGATCGAGGCGAAGATCAGCAACGAGATCCCGTTGCCGACGCCGCGCTGGGTGATCAGCTCCCCCAGCCACATCAGCAGCGTGCAGCCGGCGGTCAGGCAGATGACGATCAGAAAGACCTTGGTGGCGGTCAGCTTGCCGAGGACGTTGGTGCCGGTCTGGCTCCCGAGCGAACGGAAGAGGAAGACGTAGCCGAGCGACTGCCCGAAGGCCAGCACGACGGTCAGGTAGCGGGTGTACTGGGTGATCTTCTGCTGGCCGACCTCGCCTTCTTTGGAGAGCCTCTCCAGCGAGGGCACCACCACGGTCAAAAGCTGCAGGATGATCGAGGCGGTGATGTAGGGCATGATCCCCAGCGCGAAGAGGCTGAGGCGCGAGAGGCTGCCGCCCGAGAAGAGGTTGAGGAAGCCGAGGATGCTGCTGCCGCCGAAGTTCGACTGGATGCCCTTGACCGCGCTTGACGTTGACGCCGGGCGCCGGGATATAGGCGCCGAGCCGGTAGAGCAAAAGCATCGCCGCGGTAAAGGCGAGCTTCTTGCGGATGTCGGCGACGCTGAATGCGTTCGCGATCGTCCGGAGCATCAGGGCTCCAGAGTCTCGCAGGTGCCGCCCGCCGCCTCGATCTTCTGCTTGGCGGCGGCGCTGAAGGCGTGCGCCCGCACCGTCAGCTTCGTCGAGATCTCGCCGCGGGCGAGGATCTTGACCGGGTCGGGGCGCTTTGCCAGCCCCTTCTCCCTCAGCGTCTCCGGCGTCACCTCGGCGCCGGGCTCGAAGCGCTCCTCAAGATCGGCGAGGTTGACCGGCTGGGTCTTGGTCCTGAAGTTCTCGAACGGCATCGACTTCTTCATGTGCGGCCCGCGCAGCTTGCGCATCCGCATGTGGATCGGGTTCTGCCCACCCTCATAGCCGGCCTTGCGCTTGGAGCCCGACCGAGCCCCGGCGCCCTTATGGCCCCGCCCCGAGGTCTTCCCGAGCCCACTGCCCTCGCCACGCCCCAACCGCTTGCGCGGCCGCCGCGAGCCGGGCTTCGGCTTCAGGCTGTGAAGCCCAACCTGCTCAGAGCGAGCCTTCTCAGCCATCGCTCACCTCGACCAGATGAGAGACGACCCGAAGCTGCCCCTGCAACTGCGGTGAGTCCTTGCGCTCCACAGCCTTCCCGATCCGCCCCAGTCCAAGTGCCAAAAGCGTCGCCCGCTGGCTCGGGTTGCTTCCAGCCATCGAGCGAACCTGCTTGATCCTGACGGCGCTCATCACGCCTCACCCTCCGCCGCCGGAGCCTCCTCGGCACCTGGGGCCTCAGCCTCGGCCACCGCGGTCTCCTCGGCTTGATCCTCACCCTTGAGCGGGGCCTCGGGCTGCTTTGCAGGGGTCTCCTCGGCAGACGCCTCTTCGGCCGGCGACGCGGGGGCGCCGGGCGCCCGCGGGGGACGGCGTGCTCGACTCCCCTGCCCCCGCAGGTGCCCGGGGACTCGCGGCCGCTCCCCCCGGAGGCTCGGTGGGCCCGTTCGAGCTGAGCCCAAGCACCTGGGAGACAGTCAGCCCGCGAAGCTCAGCGACCTCCTCGGGCCGGCGCAGGCGGATCAGCCCGTCCATCGTCGCCTTGACCAGGTTGATCGGGTTCTGCGTGCCGATGCTCTTGGTCAGCACGTCGCGCACCCCGCCCAGCTCGAGCACCGCCCGCACGCCGCCGCCGGCGATCACACCCGTGCCGGGGCTGGCCGGCCGCAGCACCACGTGCCCGGCGCCGTGGCGCCCGATGATCTTGTGGGTGATCGTCTGCCCGTATTTGGGGACGCGGATCAAGTTCTTGCGGGCGTCCTCGACGCCCTTTTGGATCGCCAGCGGGACCTCGCGGGCCTTGCCGTAGCCGATCCCGACCACGCCCTCCTCGTCGCCGACCGCGACCAGCGCCGTGAAGGAGAAGCGCCGGCCGCCCTTGACCACCTTGGCGACGCGGTTGATCTCGATCACCCGCTCCTGCAGGTCGAGCCCGCGGGGGCTGACCGTCTCCACGTTTGTCGCATCCATGCCCTTCATCGCAAGCGGCCCACCGTAGCGGAACTAGAAGGCCAACCCCCCCTCGCGAGCGCCTTCGGCGAGTGCCCTGACGCGGCCGTGGTACTGATAGCCGCCGCGGTCGAAGACGCAGCTCTCGATGCCGGCCGCCTTGGCGCGCTCGGCGAGCAGCTCGCCCGCCCGCTTTGCCTGCTCGATAGCTGCGAGCCCCCGCAGCTCCGGCTCGATCCAGTTGACCGCCGCCAGAGTGTGGCCGCGGTCGTCGTCGACGAGCTGGGCGAAGACGCCGCGGTTGGAGCGGTAGACGGAAAGGCGCGGTCGCTCGGCCGTCCCGCTGACCCGGGCGCGGACGCGGCGGCGGCGGCGCAGGCGGCGCTGCCTGGCGGTCAGGACGGTCATGCCTAGGCCCTCTTCCCGACCTTGCGCAGCACGTGCTCGCCGCGGTAGCGGATGCCCTTGCCCTTGTAGGGCTCCGGTGGGCGGCGCTTACGGATGTCCGCGGCGACCTGGCCCACCTGCTGCTTGTCGATCCCGCGCACGACGATCTCGGTCGGTTGGGGGACCTCGAACTCGATTCCCTCCGGCGCCTCGATCGAGACCGGGTGTGAGAAGCCGAGCGCCATCTCGAGGTTCCGGCCCTTGAGCTGGGCCCGGTAGCCGACTCCCTGGATCTCCAGGTGCTTCTCGAAGCCCTCGGTGACGCCGGAGACCATGTTTGCGATCAGGCTGCGGGTCAGTCCGTGCAGGGCGCGGTGCTCGCCGCGGTCGGTCGGGCGTCTCGACCGTGATCGCCCCGTCGGCCTGCTCGATCGCCATCTCCGGCGAGAGAGCCTGGGTCAACTCGCCCTTGGGGCCCTTGACCGCGACGCGCCCGGGGGCGATCTCGACCGAGACGGCCTCGGGGAGAAGAATGGGTTTTCTTCCGATCCGGCTCATCGGAGGCTCACCAAACGTAGGCGACGACCTCGCCGCCGACGCCCTTCGCATTCGCTTCGTGGCCGGTCATCACCCCGGCCGAGGTGCTGAGGATTGCGGTGCCGGTACCACCGTAAACGCGCGGCACCTGCTTGTGGTCGACGTAGCGACGGCGCCCCGGACGGGAGACGCGCTCGAAACCGAGGATCACCGGGCGGCGGTCCTCGGTGTACTTGAGGCTGATCTTGATCGCCTCGCCGACCCGCGCCGGCGTCGGCGTGAAGTCGCGGATGTAGCCCTGCTCCTTGAGGATCCGCGACATCTCCAGCTTCAGCCGCGAGGAGGGGATCTCCACCTCGTCGTGGCCGGAGCGCAGAGCGTTTCGGATCCGGGTCAGGTAGTCGGCTATCGGGTCGGTCTGCATTCCTGCTCACCAACTCGACTTGGTCATACCGGGGATGTAGCCCTCGTGCGCGGCCTCGCGCAGGCAGATCCGGCAGAGGCCGAACTTGCGGTAGTAGGCGCGTGGCCGCCCGCAGCGCCGGCAGCGGTTGTAGCCCCGGGTCTTGAACTTGGGCTTGCGGCCCTGTCGAACCTTGCTCGAAGTTTTAGCCATCCTCTTGATTCTCCTCGTCGGTCGCGCTCTCGGCGTCCTCCCCGCCCTCCTCGGCCTCCTCCTTCTCGGGCTTGGCGTAGGCCTCGGGGTTCTCCTCCTTCAGCTGCTCCAGCGCCGCCTGCTCGGCCTCCGCCCGCTCGCGGGCCTCCTCCTTGCGGCGCTCGGCCTCGGCCTCGGCCTCGGCCTCGGCGTCGCCCTGTCCGGGCCGGCCCTCTTTGGCGAACGGCATCCCCAGCCCGAGCAGCAGCTCGAAGGCCTCGACATCGGTATTCGCAGTGGTGGTGATCGTCACGTCGAGGCCGCGGACCTGGTCGACCGAGTCGTAGTCGATTTCGGGGAAGATCAGCTGCTCGCGCACGCCCATCGAGTAGTTGCCGCGACCGTCGAAGGAGCGCGGGTTGAGACCGCGGAAGTCGCGGATCCGCGGCACCGCGATCGAGAAGAGCCGGTCGAGGAACTCCCACATGCGGGCGCGCCGCAGGGTGACCGAGACGCCGACCGGCATCCCCTCGCGCACTTTGAAGGAGGCGATCGACTTGCGGGCGCGCCGCACGCTCGGCTGCTGGCCGGCGATCGTCGCCAGCTGGCCCTGCGCCGCCTCAAGCTGCTTTGGCGTCCTGCTTGGCCTCGCCGACCCCCATGTTGAGCGTGACCTTGACCAGGCGCGGCGCCTGCATCGGGCGTCGAGTAGCCGAACTTGCGGGTCAGGGCGGGGAGCACGTCGCGCTCGTAGCGCTCGCGCATCCGCGGCGGCGGGGCCGCCTGCGAGGCTGGCTGTCGCCGTCGCCTCCATCAGATCGACGCTCCGCTTCGCTTCGCGAACCGCTCACGCTTGCCGCCCTGATCGCTGCGCACTCCGACCCTGGTCGGCTTGTTGTCTTTGGGGTCGAGCAGCATCACGTTGGAGACGTGGATCGGCCCCTCCTTCTCGACGATCCCGCCGGCGTCGGCGCGCGTCGCGTCGCTGACCGAGCGCGGCCGCTCGGCGCGCTTGATCATGTTCAGGTGCTCGACGTAGACCCGGCGCTTCTTGGGCTCGGTGCGAATCACGCGGCCGGTCTTGCCTGCGTCCTTGCCGCCGATCACCATCACCTGGTCGTCGGTCTTGATCCGCATCGACTTGGCCATCAGAGGACCTCCGGCGCCAGCGAGACGATTTTCATGAAGTTCTTGTCGCGAAGTTCCCGGGCCACCGGGCCGAAGATGCGGGTGCCGCGCGGGTTGTTGTTGGCGGGGTCGATCAGCACCGCCGCGTTCTCATCGAAGGAGATGTAGGTGCCGTCGGGGCGACCGAGCGCCTTCTTGGTCCGCACGACGACGGCCTGGACGACCTCGCCCTTGCGCACGCCGCCCTGCGGACTCGCCTGTTTGACGGTCGCGGTAATCACGTCGCCGACCCCGGCGTAGCGGCGGTGTGAGCCGCCCTTGACCCGGATGCAGAGGATCTCGCGGGCGCCCGAGTTGTCGGCCACCTTCAGTCTCGTCTCCTGCTGGATCACTTCGCCTTCTCCACGACCTCGACCAGCCGCCAGCGCTTGGTCTTCGACAGAGGCCTGGTCTCGACCACCCGCACCACGTCCCCCTCGCCGGCCTCGTTTCGCTCGTCATGGGCGTGCAGGGTGCGCGAGCGACGCACGACCTTCTCGTAGGTCGGGTGTCGCCGAGCGATATCGATCCGCACGACGATCGACTTCTCTCCCTTATCGGAGACAACGATCCCCTGACGGACCTTCGCCGCATTGGCACTGCGCTCAGCAACCGGCGTCCCGGCCCCCCCAGCGCCTCCCTTCCCCTTAGCCGCCGCCCGCTGCTTGCGTCGCAGCGCAGCATTCGCCTTGCGAGCCTCCGCCCGCCTTGCAGCCCGCTCCTCGGCGCTGAGCGGCGGTCCGGCCTGGTGCGCTCGCCGCGAGCGCTCCAGGCGCCGCCTCTCCTTCCAGGGAAGGTCGTCCTCGGGACTCGGCTCCGCGGCGGGCCTCGCCTCAGCCCGCTGGGCTCCTCGGCCGGCGCCTCCGCGGCGCCAGGAGCCTCGCCCGAAGGCTCCTCCGCGGCCGCGGTCTCGGCAGACTCATCTGCCGCCTCGGCAGGCGGCGTCGAGGTCTGCTCCTCGCTCCCAGCTTGGGAGGACGACGGCCCGTCCTGCACGGCAGGCTCGGGCCCCGCGGGGCCCGAGCCCTCGCCCTGAGGCTCCTCGGTTGTCTCGTTTTTCTGCTCGTCCTCGCTCATAGCCTCTTCAGCTCTTTCTCGACGTCGATGCCACGCTCCCGGGCGACGGTCAAAAGCTTCGCCACGTCGCGCCTCGCCCCCCCGAGCCGCGCCGTGTTCTCCAGCTCCCCGGTAGCGTGGCGAAAGCGCAGGTTAAACGCCTCCTGCTTGGCGTCGATCAGCTTCGCCAGCAGCTCGTCGTCTTTTAGGTCGTGGACCTGGGCCGCCTTCATCGGGCCTCCGCCCCCTCGCGCTTGACGAACTTGGTCTTCACCGGGAGCTTGTGCCCCGCCAGCCGCAGCGCCTCGCGGGCCAGGTCCTCGGGCACTCCGGCGAGCTCGAACATCACCCGGCCGGGCTTGACCACGGCGACCCAGCCCTCGGGGTTGCCCTTGCCCGAGCCCATCCGCGTCTCGGCGGGCTTCTTTGTGTAGGGCTTGTCGGGGAAGACGTTGATCCAGACCTTGCCGCCGCGTTTGATCTTGCGGGTCATCGCGATACGGGCGGCCTCGATCTGGCGGTTGGTGATCCAGCCGCGCTCCAGCGCCTTGATGCCGTACTCACCGAAGGAGACGCTGCTGGAGCCCTTGGTGTTGCCGCGCATCCGGCCGCGCATCTGTTTGCGGTGCTTGACTCGTTTGGGCATCAGCATCAGCGACCGCCTCCTCCGCGCGGACCGCCGCGCTCGCCGCCGGACGGCCGCCCCGCTGGCCGCCCTGCGGTGGCTCGCCCTCGGCGGGGACCTGGTCGGAGCGAAAGCCCTCGGGCATCACCTCGCCCTTGTTGATCCAGCATTTGACGCCGATCCGGCCGGTTGTCGTCCGCGCCTCAAAGAAGCCGTAGTCGATGTCGGCGCGCAGCGTGTGCAGAGGGACGCGGCCGTCGGAATAGCCTTCGGTCCGCGCCATCTCGGCGCCGCCGAGTCGGCCGGAGACCTGGACCTTCACCCCTTTTGCGCCGGAGCGCATCGCCGAGGTCAGCGCCCGTTTCATCGCGCGGCGGAAGGCGACCCGGTTCTGCAGCTGCTCGGCGATCGACTGGGCGACCAGCTTCGCATCGAGCTCGGGGCGCTTTACCTCGCGGATGTTGACCTTCACCGGGGCGCCGGTCAGCTTGTGCAGGTCCTTGCGCAGTGCGTCCACTTCGCTGCCCGACTTGCCGATCACGATTCCGGGCCGGGCGGTGTGGATGTCGACGGCGACCTCACCGCGGCGCTCGATCGTGATGTCGGAGAGCCCGGCGTGGGCGAGCTTGCCGACGATGTGATCGCGGATCGCCATGTCCTCCTGCAGGACGTCGGCGAAGTTTTTCTCGTCGAACCAGTTCGACTTCCAGTCGTGGATGTAGCCGACCCGGAAACCCTCGGGGTGGATCTTTTGTCCCATCGAATTCTCAGTCCCTCTCCGGGCTCAGCGCCACGGCGATGTGGCTGGTCCGCTTGTGGATCGGCGTCGCCCGTCCCAGCGCCCGCGGCCGGAAGCGCTTCAGGGTCGGCCCTTCGTCGACGGTGATCTCTGCCACCCGCATCTCGTCGGCGATCAGGTCATGGTTGTTCTCCGCGTTGGCGGCCGCGGAGTCGATCAGCTTGCGGATGTCCTGGGCGGCGCCGCGGGGTGAGAACTGCAGCAGGGCGCGGGCCTTTTCGATCTGCAGGCCGCGCACCTGGTCGGCGACGAGGCGAGCCTTGCGCGGCGCCACCCGCACGTAGCGGGAGCTGGCGCGGATGACGATCGGAGCGAGGTCGGGTTCGGGCCGCTTCGGCGCGGCTTTTTTCTCCGGCGCCTTCGCCAGCGGCTTTGTCGGCGGTTTTTTTTGTCACTTTTTTGGCGGCTTTTTTGGCGGCCGCCCCGGGGGAGCGTTTAGGAGCTTTCTTGCTCTCCTTTTTGGTCGCTTTTTTCTCTTGCTCGTCTGCCATCGCTACTCGCCCTTGCCGGTGCCGGAGTGGGAGCGGAAGGTGCGGGTCGGGGCGAACTCGCCCAGCTTGTGGCCGACCATCGACTCCGAGATGAAGACCGGCACGTGCTTGCGCCCGTCGTGGACGGCGATCGTGTGGCCGACCATCTCGGGGAAGACGGTCGAGGTCCGCGACCAGGTTTTCAGCATCTGCTTGTTGCCGGACTCGTTCATCGCGGAGATCCGCTTCATCAGCGCCTCTTGCGCCCACGGCCCCTTTTTGGTCGAGCGTCCCATCAGCGGCTCTTCTTCTTCCCGCGTCGGCGCCCGCGCACGATGTAGCGGTCTGAGGACTTGCCCTTCTTGCGGGTCCGGTAGCCGAGCGTCGGCTTGCCCCACGGCGTCACCGGGTGACCGCCTGGCGTGTGGTGGGCCTCGCCGCCGCCGTGGGGGTGATCGACCGGGTTCATCGCGACGCCGCGGGTCTGGGGCCGCTTGCCCTTGTGACGGTTGCGCCCGGCCTTGCCGACCTTGAGGTTCTGGTGCTCGGCGTTGGAGAGCGAGCCGACCGTGGCCCGGCACTCGGCGCGGACCATTCGCATCTCCGAGGACGGCAGCCGCAGCGTCACCATCTCGCCCTCCTTCGCCGCCAGCTGGATCGCGGCGCCGGCGGCGCGACCGAGCTTGCCGCCCTGGCCGGGGACCATCTCGACGTTGTGGACGATCGTGCCGGTCGGCATGTCTCCCAACGCCAGCGTGCTGCCGGGTTTGATGTCGGCGCCGGGCCCAGAGGAGACCTCGTCGCCGACCGCGAGCTGCGCCGGGGCGAGGATGTAGCTCTTGGCGCCATCGGCATAGTGCAAAAGCGCGATGTAGCAGCTGCGGTTCGGGTCGTACTCGACGCTCGCGACCTTCGCCGGCACGCCGTCCTTTAGCCGCTTGAAATCGATCTGGCGGTAGCGCCGCTTGGCGCCGCCGCCGCGATGGCGGGCGGTGACCCGGCCGTTGACGTTGCGCCCGCCGGACTTTCGCAGACCCTCGGTCAGCTTTCGCTCCGGCTCGGTCGCGGTCAGCTGCTCGCGCAGCGGGTAGGTGGCGAAGCGTCGCCCGGGGCTGGTCGGTTTCGTTTTGCGGTTCGGCATCTCGATCCTCTCCCTAGGCGGTCTCCGCGCCCTCGAAAAGCTCGATCCGTTCGCCAGGGCCAAGCTGGACGATCGCCTTCTTCCAGGCACGGGTGCGGCCCTGGTGAAGGCCCCGGCGCTTTGGCTTGGAGCGCACCTTGGAGGTGCGGACCGCCGGCGACCTTGACGTCAAAGATCTCCTCAACCGCGTGGGCGATCTGCGTCTTGTGGGCGCGGTCGTTGACCCGGAAGGTGTACTTGCCCTCGGCGATCAGCGCGTAGCTCTTCTCCGAGATCACCGGGCGGATGACGACGTTGCGCGCGTCCATCAGCCCAACCTCTCCGCCAGCTTCGCCAGGGCGCCCTCGGAGAGCAGGAGTGAGGCGGCGCCGATCACGTCGGCGACCCCGATCGCACCGACCTCGACCACCTCGACCCGCGGTATGTTGCGAAAACTCTTCACCGCGCCGGTCTCCTCGGCGAGCAGGACGACGAGGGTGGAGCGCTTCGCGCCCCACTTCTCAAGCGCCTCCGCCGCCCGCTTGGTCGAAGGCGCCTTAAAGGCGGCGGCGTCAAAGACGGCGACGCTGTCGCGCTCGGCGTGGACCGAGAGGGCAGCGCGCATCGCCTTGCGCCGCGCTTTGCGGTTGACCTTGACCGTGTAGTGGCGTGGCTTGGGGCCGAAGGCGACGCCGCCTCCGGAGCGGTTGGGGACGCTGAGCGCGCCGGCACGGGCGCGGCCAGTCCCCTTCTGGCGCCAGGCCTTGGCGGTCGTCATCGAGACCTCGCCACGGGTCAGACGTCGAGGCGGTGCCGCGACGGCGAGCGGCCAGGTCGGCGCGGGCGGCCTCATAGACCAGCGAGTGGTGAAACGGCTCGGAGAACAGCTCGTTGGGCAGCTCCGCTTTTGTCGCCTTGCCGAGCACAGTCGCCTTAGCCATCGCTCCTCACCTCCACCACCGCGTTGCGCGAGCCCGGCACCGAGCCCTTGATCAAGAGCAGGTTGCGCTCGGCGTCGACGTCGGCGATCTCAAGCCCGCGCTGGGTGACTCGCCTGTTGCCCATCTGCCCCGGCATCCGCATCCCTTTGAAGACGCGAGCCGGGAAGGCGCTGGCGCCGATCGAGCCCGGTGCGCGCACGTTGTGGGAGCCGTGGCTGACCGGACCGCGGCTGAAGTTGTGGCGCTTGATCCCGCCCTGGAAGCCCTTGCCGATCGAGACCCCGGAGACTTTCACCTTCTGGCCGGCCTCAAAGGAGGCGACGGTCACCACCTCGCCGATCTTCGGGCCCTCCTCGGCGCCGAGATCCTCGTCTCGGAACTCGACCAGGTGGCGCATCGGCGGCACACCGGCCTTCTTGGTGTGGCCCTCCTCGGCACGGGTCAGCTTCCCCTCCTTGACCTCGCCGAAGGCGAGCTGCACGGCGGCGTAGCCATCCCGCTCCGGCTCGCGGACCGCGGTCACGTTGCAGGGACCGGCCTCGATCACCGTGACCGGCACCACGGTGCCGTCCTCACGGAAGACCTGCGTCATGCCCAGCTTCTTTCCCAGGATCGCCGCCATGAGCCCACCTAGAGCCGGATCTCGATGTCGACTCCGGCCGGCAGCGAGTCCAGCCGCTGCAGCGAATCGACGGTTTTCGGAGACGGCTGGAGGATGTCGATCAGCCGCTTGTGGGTGCGGATCTCGAAGTGCTCACGCGAGTCCTTGTCCTTGAAGGGCGAGCGGATCACGCAGTAGACGTTTTTCTCGGTCGGCAGCGGGACCGGGCCCGAGACGCTGGCGCCGGTGCGCTCGGCGGTCTCGACGATCTCCCGCGCAGCCCGGTCTATGGCGTCGTGGTCGTACGCCTTCAGCCGGATTCGGATCTTCTGTGCCGCTATCGCTGCCACTTCTTAAAGCTGTCTCTCTCTTGTCTTTCTCTTGCGTGGTGTGCTGAGCGCGCAATAAGGGCGGGGCCCCTTTGTTGTGGGGCGCCGCCCCGGTCGTATGTCCTTTGCAGTTGTCTCGCCGCCCGCCGGGCAGCGAAAGGGCGGACCGCGGCCCGCCCTGGGAGTCGCCTACTCGATGATCTCGCTGACGACCCCCGAGCCGACGGTGCGGCCACCCTCGCGGATGGCGAACCGCAGGCCCTGGTCCATCGCGATCGGCTGGATCAGCTCGATCGTCATCTCGACATTGTCCCCCGGCATCACCATCTCGGTCCCCTCGGGGAGGTTGGCGATCCCGGTCACGTCGGTGGTTCGGAAGTAGAACTGAGGCCGGTAGCCGGAGAAGAACGGCGTGTGCCGCCCGCCCTCCTCCTTCTTCAGGCAGTAGACCTCGGCCTTGAACTTGGTGTGCGGGGTGATCGAGCCGGGCTTGCAGAGCACCTGGCCGCGCTCGATCTCCTCGCGCTTGGTGCCTCGCAGCAGGGCGCCGATGTTGTCGCCGGCCTGGCCCTGGTCGAGGATCTTGCGGAACATCTCGACCCCGGTCACCACCGTTTTCGTGGTGTCCTTGATGCCGACGATCTCCACCTCGTCGCCGGTGTTGACGATCCCCTGCTCGACACGGCCGGTGGCGACGGTGCCGCGGCCGGTGATCGAGAAGATGTCCTCGATCGGCATCAGGAACGGCTTGTCGAGCTCGCGCACCGGCTCGGGGATGTAGGAGTCAAGCGCGTCGGCCAGTTCGAAGACGGCCTTCTGCGCCTCCTCATCGCCCTCCAGCGCCTTCAGCGCCGAACCCTTGACGATCGGCGTCTCATCGCCGGGGAAGTCGTACTCGTTGAGCAGGTCCTTGACCTCCTCCTCGACCAGCTCGACCAGCTCCTCGTCGTCGACCTGGTCGATCTTGTTGAGGAAGACGACCACGTGCGGGACGTTGACCTGGCGGGCGAGCAGGATGTGCTCGCGGGTCTGCGGCATCACGCCGTCGGCGGCGGAGACGACCAGGATCGCCCCGTCCATCTGGGCGGCGCCGGTGATCATGTTCTTCACGTAGTCGGCGTGGCCCGGACAGTCGACGTGCGCGTAGTGGCGCTTGTCGGTCTCGTACTCGACGTGGGAGGTGGCGATCGTGATCCCGCGCTCCTTCTCCTCGGGAGCGTTGTCGATCTCCTCGAAGCTTTTCGCTTCGGCGCCGCCTTTGGTGGAGAGCGTCTTGGTGATCGCGGCCGTCAGCGTCGTCTTGCCGTGGTCGATGTGACCGATCGTGCCGACGTTCACGTGCGGCTTATCGCGCTCGAACTTCTCCTTGGACATCGCTCTCCGTTCTACCTTTCGAAGTCGGGTTTCTGTCTGGTTTGTCTGGTTAAGTCTTTGCAGTCATGCCTGGCAGCGCGATTTGCGCTGCTTGCGGGCGAACCTGGGAAATATAGCCAGATGCGCTCTCCGTTCGCGGCTGGGGTCAGGAGGCTGCACCCACCGGCTCACCCGCGCGGTGCTCGACGATCTCCTCGGCGATGTTCGCCGGGACCTCCTCGTAGCGCTCGAACTGCATCGTGTAGGTGGCCCGGCCCTGGGTGGAGGAGCGCAGGTCGGTCGCGTAGCCGAACATCTCCCCGAGCGGCACGTAGGCCTTGACGGCGAGCGCGTTGCCGCGCTGCTCTTGGCCTTGGACCTTGCCGCGCCGGCGCGAGAGGTCGCCGATCACGTCGCCGAGGAAATCCTCGGGGGTGACCACCTCGACCGACATCACCGGCTCCAGTAAGACCGGATTGGCCTTGCGAGCGGCCTCCTGGATCGCCATCGAGCCGGCGATCTTGAAGGCCATCTCCGAGGAGTCGACGTCGTGGTAGGAGCCATCGATCAGCTCGACCCGCACGTCGACCATCGGATACCCCGCCTTGACGCCGTTCTCCAGCGCCTCCTCAATCCCCTGCTCGGCGGGTCCGATGAACTCGCTCGGGATCACGCCGCCCTTGATCTTGTTGATGAAGTCAAAGCCCTCGCCCGGCGCCGGCTCGACGTTGATGACGACGTGGCCGAACTGGCCGCGGCCGCCGGTCTGGCGGACGAATCGCCCCACGACCTTCTCGACCCGCTTGCGGATCGTCTCGCGGTAGGCGACCTGGGGGCGGCCGACGTTGGCGTCGACTTTGAACTCGCGCAGCATCCGGTCGACGATCACCTCGAGGTGGAGCTCGCCCATCCCGTGGATCAGGGTCTGGCCGGTCTCCTCGTCGGACTCGACCTGGAAGGTCGGGTCCTCCTCGGCGAGCCGCTGCAGCGCCGTCCCCAGCTTCTCCTGGTCGGCTTTGGTCTTCGGCTCGATCGCCACCGCGATCACCGGCTCGGGGAACTCGATGTTCTCGAGCGCGATCGGGGCGTCCGGCGCGGCGAGCGTGTCGCCGGTGCCGGTCTGCTTGAGACCGACGCCGGCGCAGATGTCACCCGCGTAGCACTCCTCGATCTCCTCGCGGCTGTTGGCGTGCATCATCAGCAGCCGGCCGATCCGCTCGGTCTTGCCGGTGGTGACGTTGAGGACGCGGCCGCCGGCGGCGAGCTTGCCGGAGTAGACGCGGAAGTAGGTGAGCTTGCCGACGTAGGGGTCGGTCATCACCTTGAAGGCGAGCGCGGCGAAGGGCGCGCTGTCATCGGCGGGGCGCTCGCCCTCGACCGGCTCCCCGCGCCCTTGGGCGCCGGTTCCAGTCCCCTCACCGGCGGCACCTCCAAAGGCGAGGGGAGCAGCTCGACGATCGCGTCGAGCAGCGGCTGCACGCCCTTGTTCTTAAACGAGGAGCCGCAGAGCACCGGCGTCACCTTGGTGTCGAGGCAGGCCCGGTGCAGCGAGGAGGCGATCCGCTCGTGGGGGATCTCCTCCTCGGCCAGGTAGGCCTCCATCAGCTCGTCGTCGTAATCAGCGCAGGCCTCGATCAGCTCGTTTCGGTACTGCTCGGCCTGCTCGACCATCTCCGCCGGGATCTCGCCCGTCTCGAACTCGGTGCCGAGCTCGTCCTTCCAGACCAGCGACTTCATCTCGACCAGATCGATGACGCCCTTAAAGCCGGCCTCCTGGCCGATCGGGAGCTGGATCGGCAGCGGGTTGGCCCCGAGTCGGTCCCGCATCGTCTGCACGGCGTTCAAGAAGTCGGCGCCGGTGCGGTCCATCTTGTTGATGTAGGCAAAGCGCGGGACCCGGTACTTGTCGGCCTGGCGCCAGACCGTCTCGGACTGCGGCTCGACCCCGGCGACGGCGTCAAAGACGGCGATCGCGCCGTCGAGGACGCGGAGGCTGCGCTCGACCTCGACCGTAAAGTCGACGTGGCCGGGCGTGTCGATGATGTTGATCCGGTGGCCCTTCCACTCACACGCGGTGGCGGCGGAGGTGATCGTGATGCCGCGCTCCTGCTCCTGCTCCATCCAGTCCATCACCGCGGCGCCCTCGTGGACCTCGCCCATCTTGTGGGTGCGGCCGGTGTAGTAGAGGATGCGCTCGGTCGTCGTCGTCTTGCCGGCGTCGATGTGCGCCATGATCCCGATGTTGCGCGTCTTCTCTAGGGGAAAGCTGCGTGGCATGGTCTTAAGGTAGGCGGTGATCGTGAAACGGGGACGATGAAACGTAAGCCTTCCGGCGAGAGCCGGGATCGGCGCATGAAAAAGGCCCTCGCGGGCCCGGCGAAACCTACGGCGAAGAAGCTGCCTGAGCGACGCGCGATGATAGCAGCGGTGCGGCGTCGGATCGTCGTGCCGCTCGCCTGGGTAGCGAGCTTGACGCGGCGAGGTCGATCGTGTCGCCAACCGCGGGCTCGAGCGGGTCGGCCCGCCACTGGCGCGCTGGGCACGGCGCCTCCGCGCGCTCGCCGCGCGCGGAGCGCGCCGTGCCGGCAGGCTCCTGCGCCCCGCCGCGGCGCTGCTCTTTCGCGGGCTGGCGCGCGGGGAGCGCTTGCTGCGGCGGGGCGGTCGGTCGGTCGGGCTCGCCGCGACCCGGGCCAGCGCCGTGCTCACGCCGATGCGGGCGATCTGCGCCGTCACCGTCGCCGCGGCCGCCTGCCTCGCCGTCTCCCAGTTCATCGACTACCGCGCGGTCGAGGTCGGCCAGCCCGGCTACGTGGGCCTGCCTGCCGATCGCGGCACCCCCCACCGTCGCGGCGAGAACGGCCGGGCAGGCGCACTCCTACCTGCTGGTCCCCCTCGCCCTGCTCGCCGCCGCCCTCGCCGTGGCGGCGCTGCGCCCGCGGCGGCGGGGGCTGGCCCGCGCGGTCGTCGTGCTCGGTCTCCTCTCCCTCGCGCTGATCCTCCTCATCGACCGGCCAAGCGGTCTGGAGCTTGGCGCCCAGGCCTCCCGCTTCGCCGGCGCCCACGCGGTGCTTGACGACGGCTTCTACGCCGAGCTGGCGGCTGCGGCGGCACTGGTCCTTGGCGGACTGCTCTACTATGCGCGGCCGTGCCGAATACGAATCAACTTGTCAGGAAGGGCCGCAAGCGTCCGAAGAAGAAGACGACGACGCCCGGGCCTCAAGTCGGGCCAGGGGCGCAAGAAAAGGGTCGCCGCGCCGCAGCGGCGCGGCGTCTGCACCCGCGTCGCGACCGTAACGCCGAAGAAGCCGAACTCCGCCCTGCGCAAGATCGCCCGCGTGCGGCTGACCAACGGGATGGAGGTCACCACCTACATCCCCGGAGAGGGCCACAACCTCCAGGAGCACTCGGTCGTGCTGGTCCGCGGCGGCCGCGTCAAGGATCTGCCCGGCGTCCGCTACAAGGTGGTTCGCGGCACCCTCGACGCGGCGGGCGTCTCCGACCGCAAGCAGGCCCGCTCCCGCTACGGCGTCAAGGCCTCCTGATGCCGCGACGCTCCGCAGCGCAGATCCGGCCCGGTCGAGCCCGACGCCCGGCATCGCAACCGGCTCGTCCAGCAGGTGATCAACAAAGTGATGAGCGACGGCAAGAAGTCGCTCGCCGAGCGGATCGTCTACGACAGCCTCGCGATCGTCGGCGAGCGCACCGGCGAGGACCCGGTGGAGACGCTCGAGGCGGCGATCAAACAGCTCACCCCGGTGCTCGAGGTCCGCTCCCGCCGGGTCGGCGGCGCCACCTACCAGGTGCCGGTCGAGGTCCCCGCCCGCCGCGCCCGCACCCTGGCGGTCCGCTGGCTGGTCAGCTATGCGCGCCAGCGCCGCGAGTACTCGATGGCCGATCGCCTTGCCAACGAGATCCTCGACGCAAACCAGCAGCAGGGCAGCGCCTGGAAGCGGAAGGACGACATCTACCGCATGGCGCAGGCAAACAAGGCGTTTGCCCACTACCGCTGGTAGCGAGCCTTGCCCCTGATGAAGCGTCCGATCCTCGCGGTCGACGTCGACGGGGTGATCAGCCTTTTCGGGTTCGACGAGCCCCCGGACAGGGCGGAGGCTCGGTTCGAGCTGATCGACGGAATGGTGCACTGCATCTCCCTGGCGGCCGGGGAGCGACTCTCTCGGCTCTCCGAGCACTACGAGCTGGTCTGGGCGACCGGCTGGGAGGACCGGGCCAACGACTACCTGCCCAACCTGCTCGGCTTGCCCGAGCTGCCGCACCTCACCTTCGACGGGGCGGCGCGATTCGGCTCTGCACACTGGAAGCTGGGGCCGCTGGATGAGTACGGAAGGGGCCGGGCGATGGCCTGGGTCGACGACAACTTCGATGAGAGCTGCTATGAGTGGGCGCGCAGGCGGCCCGAGCCGACCCTGCTCGTCCCCACCGAGGCCCACCTCGGCCTCGAGGAGGCCCACACCGAGGCGCTCGCCGCCTGGGCCCGCGGCCTTGAGCGCGAGGCCCACGAGGGCTCCTGAGTGGGCAGCCCGAGTCGCCGCCCCGAGTCCGTCCTCCCCGCTTGCCCTTGCACGGCCTCAGCACTCAGGTAGTCCCGGCGCCAAAGTGCAGTGGGGGGTTCCTAAAAAGAATCACTGACTCCCGAGCATCGATCCAGGGGGCCCTCAAAGAGCGTCGCGAGCCTTGGTCTGGAACGTCGGCCCCTCTCTTCGCTGTCTCCGGCCGCGCTTGTGTCTACACTGGGCCGCGTGGTGGGGTTTTGGCCGATCTTCTTCCTGCTCGTCGTCCTGAAGATCCCGGTGCTCGGGTCGCTGTGGCTTGTGTGGTGGGCGAGCAAGTCAGCACCCGAACCCGACGCGGCGCCGAGGACTCCGACGGCGGCTTTAAGCGCCGCAGGCCCGAGCCGAAGCGCCCGCGCGGCCCGCGGCGAGGACCGCACGGCGGCGGCGCGGCGATTGCCCTGCCGCCCTGCCCACCCGGCGGGCGGACCCGGGTCTTCAGGCCCGCTGGGCAGCCTGCTTTCGCTCCCGCCGGATCTCGCGCAGATAAGGATGGAAGTCCACCTGGATCGTGTGACGCTTAGAGGCGACGTAGCGTTTTCGCATCTTCCGTTCGGCCTCGGCGATCTCCTCCCGCATCTCCCCCACCGAGGGCAGCGCGCCGCGCCCCGCCAGCAGGTCGGCGACCCACTCAGACTGCGCCTCGGCGATCGGCATGATCGCCCCCAGGGGCTGGATGAAACCGATGAAGTACAGCCCGGGGTGCTCGATCGAGGCGACCCGGCGGTAGAGCGGCAGCCTGTTGTCTTCGGCTGAGATCAGCTTGGGGTCAAAGAAGGGGAAGGTGATCTTGTAACCGGTGCAGTAGACGACGAGGTCGATCTCCTCCTCGCTGCGCATCGGCGAAGCGGACCGTGCGCCCGCCGCTGAAACGCTCGATGTTGGGCTTCACTTCGATGTCGCCGTGACCCAGCCGCGAGAGCAGCTCGGCCGAGACGGTGGGGTGGGCCTCGAGCAGCTTGTGGTCGGGCTTGGGCAAGCCGTAGGCGGTCATGTCACCGGCGGTCAGGCCCAGCATCCGCCCGATGAAGAAGCGCTGCACTCCCAGCGGCAGCCTGGTCAGCAATGGCGAGGCGGATTCGTCGGTCGGCTTGCCGTTTAGGTACTTGGGCAGGACGTAGGCGCCACGGCGCATCGCCAGGAAGGTCTTCTCGGCGACCCGCGAGGACTCGACCGCGATGTCGGTCGCCGAGTTGCCGATCCCCAGCACCAGCACCCGCTTGTCGCCCAACACGTCGGCCTCGCGGTAGTGATGAGCGTGCATCTGCTCCCCGGCGAACTCCTCTGAGCCCGGGAACGGCGGCTCAGGCCAGCGCGGATCCCAATGGTGTCCGTTGGCGACCAGCACCGCCCGGTAGCGATGCGCCTCGCGCTCCCCGCCCGCTTCAACGCTCACCTTCCACTCCCCACCGACTGGCTCGACCTTCACCACCTCGGTCTGAAACCGGATCTTCTCCCGCAGCCCGAAGTGATCGACGTAATCGTCGAAGTAGGCAGCGATCTGAAAGTGGTTCGGGTAGTCCGGATAGTCCGTCGGCATCGGATAGGTCTTGTAGGCCATCAACCCGCGCGAGGTGTTGATGTGCAGCGACCGATAGGCCGACGACATCTCGTTGTCGTTTTCGTAGCGCCAATTACCGCCGACCTGCGAGCCCTTCTCAAAGCAATCAAAGGCGATGCCGCGAGCACTCAGCACCTGGGCGGCCGCGATCCCCGAGCTTCCGGCCCCGATGATGCAGACCCCTTCTCCTTCCCGTGCGCGAGACGCAGTCACGGGGAAGGAATCTACCCAGAGCCTGGCGGCCTGCCCCCTTACTAGCGGGCCGGCCGGCTGAGCGACCAGCGCCGTCCACTTCTAGGACTCCTCCGAGGTCGACTCGATCTCCTGGGCCAGCTCCTCGAGCTCCTCTGCGAAGGACGGGCCGAAGCTCTCGACCGGAGCATCGGCGCCGTCGATCCCCAGCTCGGCCGCCAACTCCTCCTCGTCGAGCAGCCCCTCCTCGCTCGGCGGCTCGATCGCCACCGCCGGCTCCACGGACAGACGTCCGGTAGTGCTTTAGCCCGGTGGCGGCCGGGATCAGCTTGCCGATGATCACGTTCTCCTTGAGCCCGACCAAGCGGTCGCGCTTGCCCTCCAGGGCGGCGTCGGTGAGCACCTTGGTCGTCTCCTGGAAGGAGGCGGCGGAGAGGAACGACTCGGTCGCCAGCGAGGCCTTGGTGATGCCGAGGATGACCTCCTCGCCTTTGGCCGGCGTGCCGCCCTCTTCCTTGGTCTTTTTGTTCAGCCGTTTGAGGTTGCCGCGGTCCTCGAGCTGGCCCGGCAGCAGGCTGGTCGAGCCCTTCGACTCGATCCTCACCTTCTTCAGCATCTGGCGGGCGATCAGCTCGATGTGCTTGTCGTTGATGTCGACGCCCTGGGCTCGGTAGACCTTCTGCACCTCGGCGACCAGGTAGAGCTCGGTCTCGGTGCGGCCGCGGATCGCCAGTAGATCGGCGGGGTAAAGCGAGCCCTCGTTGAGCTGCTCGCCAGCCTCGACCTTCTCGCCGTCGGCGACGTGCAGGCGGGTGCGCGCCGGGAAGCTGTAGGCGTGCTCCTCGCCGCTGGACTCCGTGACGATCACTTTCACGGCCTTCTCGGTCGCCTCGATCGAGACCTTGCCGGCCGCCTCGGACATCTGCGCCAGGCCCTTCGGTTTGCGCGCCTCGAAAAGCTCGACGATGCGCGGCAGGCCCTGGGTGATGTCCTGGCCGGCGACACCGCCGGTATGGAAGGTCCGCATCGTCAGCTGGGTACCGGGCTCGCCGATCGACTGGGCGGCGATGATCCCCACCGCGTCGCCGATCTCAACCATCGAGCCGGTCGCCGGTGCGACGCCGTAGCAGGCGCGGCAAACGCCCGACTCGGCCTCGCACTTCAGCGTCGAGCGGACCGGGACCTCGACCTCCTCATCGCCGAACGCCTCGGCGATCGCCTCGACGTCGGGCAGGCTGATCTCCTGGTTTCGCTTCAGCAGCTCGCGACCGCGCTTGGTCTCGAGCTTCTTCGCCGCCAGCCGGCCGAGCAGGTTGTCGTTGAGCGAGCCGTCGTCCTTGCGCATCGCCATCTCGATGTGGTCTTTGGTCTTGCAGTCCTCCTCGCGGACGATCACGTCCTGGGCGACGTCGACCAGGCGCCGCGTCAGGTAGCCGGAGTCGGCCGTGCGCAGCGCCGTGTCGGCGAGGCCCTTGCGGGCGCCGTGGGTGGAGATGAAGTACTCCAAGACCGAGAGGCCCTCCATGAAGTTGGCCTTGATCGGCCGCTCGATGATCTCCCCTTTCGGGTTGGCCATCAGGCCGCGCATCCCGGCTAGCTGGCGGATCTGTTTGAACGACCCGCGCGCCCCGGAGTTGGCCATCATGAAGATCGGGTTCAGTTCGTCGAGGTTGTCCTCCATCGCCTGCGCGACCTCGTCGGTCGCCCGGTTCCAGTGCGCGGTGACCGCCTCGTGGCGCTCCTCGGCGGTGATGTAACCGTCGTCGTACTGGCCCTGGATCGCCGCCGTCTCCTTCTCGTAGCGCTCGAGGATCTCCGCCTTCTCGGGCGGCGAGACCACGTTGTTCTTGGAGACCGTGATCCCGGCCTGCGTCGCGTAGTGGAAGCCGAGGTCCTTGAAGGCGTCGAGGACCTGCGAGACGGCGGGCGCTCCGTAGGCCTCGACCAGATCGAAGACCATCTCGTTGACGTCGCGCTTCTTCAGCGAGTGGTTGACGAACTCATAGGCCTCGGGGTCGAAGTCCTCCCCGAGCGCATCGGCCAGGGCGCGCTCGATCTTTTCGTTGAAGATGATCCTCCCGACCGTGGTCAGGAAGTGCTCGTGCCCGGCCCGTCGGTACCGGCGTGGTCGTGCAGCTTGCAGCCGCCGTTCTCATAGACCAGCTCGGCCTCCTGGGCGGAGCGAAACACCTTCGGCTGCGGGGCAGTGCGCCGCGCTGCCCCCTTGCCGGACTTCAGCTCCTCGTCGAGCTTGGCCAGCTCCTCGGCCGACGGCCCATAGGTGAGGTAGTAGATGCCCAGCACCATGTCCTGGGTCGGCGTCGCCAGCGGCGCGCCGTGGGCCGGTGAGAGGATGTTGTTCGCCGAGAGCATCAGGATCCGCGCCTCGGCCTGCGCCTCGGCGGAGAGCGGCACGTGGACCGCCATCTGGTCGCCGTCGAAGTCGGCGTTGAAGGCGTGGCAGACCAGCGGGTGGACCTGGATCGCCTTGCCCTCCACCAGCACCGGCTCGAACGCCTGGATGCCGAGGCGGTGCAGGGTCGGCGCCCGGTTGAGCAGCACCGGGTGCTCGTTGATGACTTCCTCGAGCACGTCCCAGACCTCGGGGATCATCGACTCGACCATCTTCTTCGCCGCCTTGATGTTCTGCACGGCTTTGCGCTCGACCAGCTGGGCCATGATGAACGGCTTGAACAGCTCCAGGGCCATCAGCTTCGGCAGGCCGCACTGGTGCAGCTTCAGGCTCGGCCCAGAGACGATCACCGAACGGCCCGAGTAGTCGACCCGCTTGCCGAGCAGGTTCTGGCGGAAGCGCCCCTGCTTGCCCTTCAACATGTCCGAGAGCGACTTCAGCGGGCGGTTGCCGGGGCCCGTCACCGGGCGACCGCGGCGGCCGTTGTCGAAGAGCGCGTCGACCGCCTCCTGCAGCATCCGCTTCTCGTTGTTGACGATGATCTCCGGCGCGCCGAGGTCGAGCAGGCGCTTCAACCGGTTGTTGCGGTTGATCACCCGGCGGTAGAGGTCGTTTAGGTCCGAGGTGGCGAAGCGGCCGCCGTCGAGCTGCACCATCGGGCGCAGCTCCGGCGGGATCACCGGCACGCAGTCGAGGATCATCCAGTCCGGCTTGTTCTCGGAGTGGCGGAAGGCGGAGGCGACTTTCAGCCGCTTCACCGCGCGCGCCTGTTTTTGGCCTTTGGAGCTGTTGATGACCTGCTCAAGCTCCTCGCATTCGGCCTCCAGGTCGACCTGCTCGAGCAGGTCGCGTACCGCTTCGGCGCCCATGCTGCCGCGGAAGTACTCGCCCCAGCCGAACGGCGAGCCGAAGCGGTCCTTCAGCTCGCGGAACACCGTCTCGTCGTTGACGACGTCCTTCGGCTTCATCTCGGTGAAGATCTTCCAGACCTCCTGCATCCGCTCGATCGCCTCTTCGATGTAGGCCTCGGTGTCGGAGATCTCAGCGTCGAAGGATTTGCGCAGCTCTTTGATCAGCTTGGTGCGCTCCTCGTCACGGAGCTTGCGAAGCTGCGACGCGGTCAGCTTCAGCGAGTCGGCCCAGAGGTGGTCCTCGTCGTCGAACTTGTCCTGGGAGCCCTCCTCCAGGTAGGAGACCCGCCGCTGCAGTGACTCGCTCAGCTCCTGGGTGCGCCTCTGGCGTTCGGCCTCGTACTCGTCGAGGACCTTCTTGACCTCTTTCTCGAGCTTGCCGATGTCCTTGTCGCGGGCCTCCTCGTCGACCCAGGTGATCATCGAGGCGGCGAAGTAGAGGACCTTCTCCAGCTCCTTGGGCGCCATGTCGATCAGGTAGCCGATCCGGCTCGGCACTCCCTTGAAGAACCAGATGTGGGAGACCGGCGCCGCCAGATCGACGTGACCCATGCGCTCGCGACGCACCTTCGAGCGGGTCACCTCGACGCCGCAGCGCTCGCAGACGATGCCCTTGTAGCGGACCCGCTTGTACTTGCCGCAGTAGCACTCCCAGTCCTTGGTCGGGCCGAAGATGCGCTCGCAGAAGAGCCCGTCTTTCTCGGGCTTCAGGGTCCGGTAGTTGATCGTCTCGGGCTTGGTGACCTCTCCCCAGCTCCAGGAGCGGATCTTCTTCGATGAGGCGAGACCGATCTCGATCGCGTCGAAGTTGTTGATGTCGATCATCAGTCCTCCACCGTCGCTTGCTCGGCCTCGCCGGCCCCGTCAGTTCCCGCCTCGCCCTCGGCGATCACCTGCTCCTCGCGCTCATCAGCGGCGCCGTTGGACTCGGCCCGGACCCCGGTCAGGTCCATGCCCAGCTCCTCGGCCGCTTTCAGCAGGTCGTCCTCTTCGTCAGAGATCTCCACGTCGGTCCCCTCAGAGACGACGTTGGCGTCCAGCGAGAGGCTCTGAATCTCCTTCAGCAGCACTTTGAAGGACTCCGGGATCGAGGGCTCGGGGATGTTCTCACCCTTGACGATCGCCTCGTAGGCCTTCACCCGCCCGACCGTGTCGTCGGACTTCACGGTCAGCATCTCCTGCAGGGTGTAGGCGGCGCCGTAGGCCTCCAGCGCCCAGACCTCCATCTCGCCGAAGCGCTGACCGCCGAACTGCGCCTTGCCGCCGAGCGGCTGCTGGGTGACCAGCGAGTAGGGGCCTGTCGAGCGCGCGTGGATCTTGTCGTCGACCAGGTGCAAGAGCTTCAGGATGTACATGAAGCCGACCGTCACCTTGCCCTCGTAGGGCTCCCCGGTGCGGCCGTTGTAGAGCTGCGCCGTGCCGGGGCAGCGAGCACCGGGCCTCTCTCGCTTGTCGACGCCGAGGTCGATGCCACGGTCGGCGTTTGCCTCTGACCAGCTGACCAGCGCATTGTCGACGTCTTCGACGGTGGCACCGTCGAAGACCGAGGTCGCTACGTAGACGCGCCCGTCGCCGTCGGCGGAGTGGGCCTGCTTGTAGGAGTCGGAGCCGTCGTCATACCAGCCGTTGGCGGCGACCCAGCCGAGATGCGTCTCGAGGACCTGGCCGATGTTCATCCGGCTCGGCACGCCAAGCGGGTTGAGGATGACGTCGACCGGGGTGCCGTCGGCGAGGTGGGGCATGTCCTCCTCGGGGACGATCTTTGAGATCACGCCCTTGTTCCCGTGGCGGCCCGCGAGCTTGTCGCCCTCGGCGATCTTGCGCTTCGTCGCTACGTAGACACGGACGAGGTCGTTGACGCCGGGCGGCAGGTCGTCGCCCGCGTCCCGGCTGAAGGTGAGCACGTCGATCACGACGCCGCCCTCGCCGTGGGGGACCTTCAGCGAGGTGTCGCGGACCTCGCGCGCCTTCTCCTTAAAGATTGCGCGGATCAGCTTCTCCTCGGCGGTCAGCTCGGTCTCGCCCTTCGGCGTCACCTTGCCGACAAGCAAGTCGCCGGAGACGACCTCGGCCCCGATCCGCACGATGCCGCGCTCATCGAGGTTGCGCAGGCTCTCCTCGGAGCGGTTGGGGATGTCGCGGGTGACCTCCTCGTCGCCGAGCTTGGTCGTGCGGGCGTCGATCTCGTACTCCTCGATGTGGATCGAGGTCAGCTCGTCGTCCTTGACCAGCCGCTCTGAGAGGATGATCGCGTCCTCGAAGTTGTAGCCCTCCCAGGACATGAAGGCGACCAGGCAGTTCTTGCCCAGCGCGATCTCCCCGCCCGCGGTGGAGGAGCCATCGGCCAGCACGTCGCCCTCCTTTACTCTCTGGCCGGTGTTGACGATCGGGCGCTGGTGGATGATCGTCCCCTGGTTTGAGCGCATGAACTTGTGCAGCGGGTACTCGTCCTTCTTCGAGCCGCCGCTGACCACGATCCGCTCGGAGTCGACGTGGGTGACCTCGCCGTCGATCTGTGCCAGCACCACGTCGCCGGTGTCGACCGCGGCGCGGCGCTCCATCCCGGTGCCGATCAGCGGCGCGTCGGGCTTCAGCAGCGGCACCGCCTGGCGCTGCATGTTGGAGCCCATCAGCGCCCGGTTGGCATCGTCGTGCTCAAGGAAGGGGATCAGCGCCGTCGCCACCGACCAGATCTGGGTCGGCGAGACGTCCATCAGGTGGACCTCCTTGGGGGAAGCGGTCGCGTACTCCTCCTCGCCGGAGCGGACCAGGACCTGGGGGCCTTTCAGCTTGTTGGTCTTCGGGTCGAACTCGGCGTTGGCCTGGGCGATCACCATGTCCTCCTCCTGGGTCGCGTCCAGGTGGACGATCTCCTTGGTGACGACGCCGTCTGAGACCACCCGGTAGGGGGTGGTTACGAAGCCGTGCTCGGAGATCTGTGCGTAGGAGGAGAGCGAGCCGATCAAGCCGATGTTCGGCCCCTCCGGCGTCTCAATCGGGCACATCCGGCCGTAGTGGGTCGGGTGCACGTCGCGAACCTCGATTGGCGCTCGCTCGCGAGTCAGGCCCCCCGCCCCCAGCGCCGAGAGGCGGCGGCGATGGGTGAGGCCGGCGAGACTGTTGGTCTGGTCCATGAACTGCGAAAGCTGCGAGGAGCCGAAGAACTCCTTCATCGCCGCCACCACGGGCCGGATGTTGATGATCGTCTGCGGGGTGATCGCGTCGGAGTCTTCGGTGGTGAGGCGCTCGCGGACCACCCGCTCCATCCGGTAGAGGCCGATCCGGAAGGCCTCCTGGATCAGCTC
The DNA here is from genome assembly GCA_963842375.1 of uncultured Solirubrobacterales bacterium. Lineage (GTDB taxonomy): Bacteria > Actinomycetota > Thermoleophilia > Solirubrobacterales > 70-9 > CAVUPF01. The sequence continues at coordinate 194,126 of CAWJGB010000007.1, read as the reverse complement.
GCCAACCGTGCGCAGGCGGCGGTTGCCGAAGTGCTCGTACTCGTCGAGGTGCTCATAGACCGGCTCCCGCGGGTAGGTGATCGCCTCCGCCGCGTAGTCTTTGATCGGGTTCTCCTCATCGATCTCCTCGGGGATGCCGAGCAGCTTCGGCAGGGAGACCAGCTCCTTGACCAAGGCGATGATGTCGTCGTGGGTGAGGACCCGGGTCTCGAGGTCGATGTCGAGGTCCAGACGGGCGTTCAGCTTGTAGCGACCGACCCGGGTGAGGTCGTAGCGCTTGGGGTCGAAGAAGAGCTGCTCGAGCAGGTTCTTGGCGGCGTCGACCGAGGGCGGCTCGCCGGGGCGCTGCTTTTTGAACAGCTCGATCAGGGCGCCCTCTTCGGTCCGTGTCGCCTCGGTGTCGGCCTCGATCGTGTGGCGCATGTAGACCGAGTTGTTGAACATCTTCAAGCAGCTGGTCGTCCTCGACGTAGCCCATCGCACGCAGCAGCACCGTTACCGGCAGCTTGCGCTTGCGGTCGATGCGGACGTAGACGCGGCCTTTTTTGTCGATCTCCAGCTCCAGCCAGGAGCCGCGGGCCGGCATCAGGTTGGCGATGAAGACCTGCTTCTCGGGGTCCTTGGGCGCCATCACGTAGGCGCCCGGGGAGCGGACCAGCTGGGTGACGACGACGCGCTCGGTGCCGTTGATGATGAAGGTGCCGCGCTCGGTCATCCACGGGAAGTCCCCCATGAAGACGGCCTGCTCGCGGATCTCCCCCGTCTCTTTGTTCTGAAAGGCGACGGTGGCGGTCAGCGGCCGCGAGTAGGTCATGTCCTTCTCGCGGCACTCCTCGATCGTATGGGGGGGGTCCTCGAACTTGAACTCGCCGAAGACGATCTGCAAGGTTCCCCGTGTAGTCCTCGATTGGGGATATATCGTCGATCGTCTCTCGCAGCCCGCCCTTCTTCGGATCCGTCAGCTCAGCGAAGGAGCGGCGCTGGATATCGATCAGGTGGGGGACTTCGAGCGGGTTCTGCAGTCGGGAAAAACTCCTGCGGGTTACGGGGGCAGCGTTTGAACGTGCCAAAGTCGGCGACTCCTCAGGCGGTCAGAGGGACGTAGATAAAGCGCAGGTATGGGCAGGGGGACTCAACGGCGCGCGACCGCAGAAAATAACACACGGCCATGACCGACCCTGGGCTCGGCTCCCTGCGTGGGACCGAAGCACGATAGCCAGCAGTTACTTTAGCTCGACGGTGGCGCCGGCCTCCTCGAGCTCGGCTTTCAGCTTCTCGGCCTCCTCGCGCTCGACGCCCTCTTTGATCGCTTTCGGGGCTTCGTCGACGATTGCCTTTGCCTCTTTCAGGCCGAGGCCAGTCGCGGCGCGCACGACCTTGATCACCGGCACCTTCTGGCCGCCGACCTCGGTCAGCACTACGTCGACCGTCGCATTCTCTGCCTCGCCGCCACCGTCGCCCTCGCCCGCCGGGGCGCCAGCCGCGACCGGAGCGGCGGCGGCGACCGCCGTCGCGGATACCCCGAACTCCTCCTCAAGCGCCTTGATCCGCCCGGAGAGCTCCAGCACTGAGATGCCCTTCAGCTCCTCGATCCAATCCTCTGTCGAAACTTTCGTTGCCATCGCTCTTAGCTACTCCTCTTCCTTGCTCTCGTCATGATCAGAAGTCGTGTCTTGCGCATCCGCCTCCTCCGCGGGTTCCTCGCCCTCGGCCTGAGAGGGCTCCTCCTTCGCCGCAGGCAGGTTGTCGGCAGAAGTCTCTCTCGGTGGCTCCTCGACGCCGGCGTCCGCCGCCTCGACGGCCGAGTCCTCGGGGGCGGGCTCGGGCGAAGGCGCCTCCGCGGCGGCCTCGCCGGCGAGGAGCCCTTGCTCCGCGATCTGGCCCAACTGAATCGCGAGGCCGGAGATCATCGAGCCGAGCCCGCGCACCATGCCGGTCAAGGGGCTGGCAATAAGGCCCGCCAACTGGCCGTTGAGGACGTCGCGGGCCGGCAGGCGGGCGATCGATTTGAAGCGGTGCTCGTCGAGGCTGAGGCCGTCCATGAAGCCGCCCTTGAAGGCAAGGACGTCGTGCTCGCGGTTGAAGGTCGAGATCGCCTTCGCCGCCATCGCCGCGTCGCCGCGGACGAAGGTCAGCGCGGTCGGGCCCTGGAGCAGCTCGGCGAGGCGGTCCTCGCCAGCTCTCTCGGCGGCCAGCTTGGTGAGGCGGTTCTTGACGACGCGGAAGCTGGCGTCGGCCTCACTCAGCTTGGTGCGCAGCTCGGCCGCCTGGGGGACGCTGATGCCGCGGTAGTCGATCGCGAAGATCGCCTCGGAGCCCTCGATCTGGGCAGTGATCTCCTCGATTGTGGCTGACTTCTGCTCGCGGTTCATCGTCTCACCTACACCGGGCTTTCGGGCAAGGCCCCGCCGGTGGTCTTGGGTCAGTGGCGGCGCAGTCTAGACGATCGCCTCCAAAACCCGCCGCGGCCGAAAAGACAAAATGTGGCCAAGCCGACCGGGTATCCCGAGCCCCCGAGGGGGCCGTCTGAGAAAGGCCTGGTTGATCGTTCAGGCGCTCGCCAGCTCCGCCGCGGCCTCGGGGACCGTGGCGGGCGCCAAGTCGCGCTCGCTCGATCTTCGTCGCGTCGACGCGGATGCCGGGGCCCATCGTCGTGGTCAGCGTGCTGGAGAGTATGTAGCGGCCCTTAGCCGAGGACGGCTTGGCGCGGACGATCTCCTCGATCACCGCCAGGTAGTTGTCGAGCAGCTTGCGCTCCTCGAAGCTCGCCTTGCCGATCGCCATGTGGACGATCGCCTGGCGGTCGGTGCGGTACTCGACCTTGCCCGCCTTTGACTCGGTGACCGCCTTCTCGACGTCGTCGGTGACGGTGCCGACCTTGGGGTTCGGCATCTTGCCCTGGGGGCCGAGCACGCGGCCCAGCTTGCCTACTGCGGGCATCATCTCCGGGGTCGCGATTACCACGTCGAAGCCGGTCCAGCCCTCCTCAACTTTCTTCGCCAGGTCCTCGCCGCCGACGAAGTCCGCGCCGGCAGCCTCAGCGTCGCGGGCCTGCTGGCCCTGGGCGAAGACGGCGACGGTCACGTCCTTGCCGAGGCCGTGCGGAAGCGCCAAGGTGCCGCGCAGCTGCTCCTCGGCGTGGCGAACGTTGACGCCGAGTGCGACGTGCAGCTCCACCGTCTCGTCGAAGTTGGCGCTCGCGGTCTGCTTGAGGAGGGAGATCGCCTCAGCCGGCGGGTAGGGCCGGTCGCGCTCGACCTTCTCATACTGGCGCCGGTAGCGCTTGCCGTGTGCCATCGCTATTTGACGTCCACGCCCATCGAGCGGGCGGTGCCGGCGATGATCTTCGAGGCGGCGTCGAGGTCATTGGCGTTTAAGTCGGGCATCTTGCGCTCGGCGATCTGGCGGACCTGATCCATCGAGATCGTCCCCACCTTGTTGACGTGTGGCTCGCCCGAGCCCTTCTTGATCCCGATCGCCTCCTTGATCAGCACCGCGGCTGGCGGCGTCTTGGTGATGAAGGTAAAGGAGCGGTCCTCATAGACCGTGATCTCGACCGGGATGATCGTCCCCGCTTCGGACTGGGTCTGGGCGTTGAACGCCTTGCAGAACTCCATGATGTTGACCCCGTGCTGGCCCAGGGCGGGGCCAACCGGCGGTGCCGGGTTGGCATTGCTCGCCTGGATCTGGAGCTTGATCAGGGTGAGGACTTTTTTCGCCATCGGGATCGGGGAGGGTAGCGGGGCCGGGCTAGATCTTCTTCACCTGGTCATAGCCCACCTCAACCGGCGTCTCGCGGCCGAAGATCGAGACCAGCACCTTGAGTTTGGCCGCGTCCTCGTTGATCTCGGCGATCTCGCCGGAGAAGTCCGAGAGCGGGCCGGAGATGACTTTGACCGATTCGCCGATCGAGAACTGCGCCTGGGTGCGGGGCCGCTCCGCCGTCTCGCGGTGCAGCAACCGGTCGACCTCCGTTTTGGAGAGAGGCACCGGCTTGTTGCGGGAGCCGACGAACCCAGTAACCCCGGGGGTGTTCTTGACCAGCCCCCAGGCGTCATCGGTCATCTCCATGTTGACCAGGACGTAACCGGGCATCGTCCGTTTCTCGGTCTGGACTTTCTGGCCGTCCTTCATCTCGGAGACCTGCTCTGTGGGGACGACGACCTGGCGCACGTTGCGGTTCTGGCTCATCGTCTGCACCCGGTGCTCGAGGTTGTGCTTGACCTTGTTCTCGTGCCCGGAATAGGTGTTGATCACGTACCAGCGATACATCTGAGGCCTTTGTTCGGGGATCCCGTCGCTATCGCTACAGGATCTGCTTGATCAGGAATTCGAAAAGCGCGTCCAGGGCGCCCAGATAGGCGGCCGCGACGGCGACGAAGATGATGGTGACCGCGGTCGCCTGGATCAGCGTCTCGCGGTCGGGCCACTGGACTTTCTTCAGCTCCTGCCAGCAGGAGACGAGGAAGCCGATGACGCCGCCCCGCTGGCGCTGCGCTGTGGCCTGTTTCTGCTTGCGGGCGAGCTGCTCGCCCTCCTGGCGCTTTTGCTCGGCGCGCCGGTTCTTCTCCGCTTCCTTGCGGCGCTTCTCCTCGGCGCGGCGCTCGGCGCGGGAGGTCTTGGGGGCGTCGGGGGTCTCCAGCTCGGCTTCGGGAGCGCCGACCGACATCCCCATCTCCACCGCCTCGATCTCGGCGATGTCGCCAGAGACCGGGACCTGGGTGTCGTGCTGGGCCCGCGCCTCGCCGATCAGCGGGTCGGAGCCCGAGCGCTTGCGCTCCTGCGCTTCGCGAGCCCGGCGCTCGGCCTTGCGCTGTGCGCGGGTCTTTGCCATCGCCGGTTACCGGGTCTCCTTGTGCGGGGTGTGGCGGCCGCACCAGCGGCAGAACTTGCGCAGCTCGACGCGGTCCGGCGAGTTGCGCCGGGACTTGTTCGTCTGGTAGTTGCGCCGCTTGCATTCCTCGCAAGCCAGCGTCACCGCGATGCGGACATCTCCGCGAGCCATGTCTCCTCGTTCACGTACGGACGGCCGTTACAAAGGAAAACCCCGGGCCGAGGCGCGAGGCTGAGCGAAGGATAGCGGTCCGGCGAAGGTCAGGGCTCCGCGTCGGGATCCGTCAGGGCCGCGACATCGGCGAGGTCCACAGGGCGGCCGCGGGCAAGCTTCATCTGGATCAGGTCATCCAAGTCAACGACAGGCCCCAGCCGCGACCTGGCTCAGAGGCCGAGTGTCTTGGCGATGATGTTGCGCTGGATCTCAGAGGTGCCACCGTAGATGGTGGAGACCAGCGCGGTGCGGACCAAACGCTCCATGTCGAACTCCGAGGAGTAGCCGTAGCCGCCCATCATCTGCATCCCATCTAGGGCGGCGCGCTTGGCCACCTCGGTGACGTAGAGCTTCACCATCGAGGCCTCGCGGGGCAGCATCCGGTCGGGGTCCTGGTCGGTCATCGCCGCGACCCAGCGGGTCATCAGACGGGCCGCCTCCAGCTCCGTCGCCATGTCCGCAAGGCGGTGCTGGAGCGACTGAAAGGAGCCGATCGGGCGGCCGAACTGCTTGCGTTCCTTGACGTAGACGATCACGTCGTCGAAGACCCGCTGGGCGATACCGAGCATCGTCGCGGCGAGGATCAGCCGCTCGACGTTGAGACCCGCCATCAGCTGCGTCCAGCCCTGGTCGACCTCGCCGAGCACGGCGCTGGCAGGGGCAAAGCAATCGGTGAAGTAGAGGTGGTTGGTCTCGCGCCCGCCCATCGTGTCGATCGGGACCACCTCCATCCCGTCGGCATCGCGCGGCACCCAGATCATCGACAGGCCCTCGTGCTTTGAGGCGCCCCGGGTGGTGCGGCAGACGACGAGGACGTGGTCGGCGATGTGGGCGTTGGAGCAGAAGACCTTCTGACCGTTAAGCACGAAACCGTCACCGTCGCGCTCGGCGGACGTGGTCAGCGAGCCGACGTCGGAGCCGGCCTCGGGCTCGGTCATCGCAATCGCCTCGACCGCAGCCGCGGGCGATGCCGCCGAGGACCTCGTGCTTTTGCTCCTCGGTCCCGAAGCGATTGGTCGCGCTGGCGACGATCAGCGTCGTCGCGTAGCCGCCGATTGGAGCGAGACCGCGGGAGGTCTCCTCCATGAAAGATGCAGGCGTCCAGCATCGTGCCGCCCGAGCCGCCGTAGCGCTCGGGGATCGTGAGGCCGAGCCAGCCCAGCTCGGCCATCATCTTGTAGATCTCGAAGCTGTGGCGCTCCCTGTAGGAGTCGGTGAGCCGCTCGCGCTGGTCCTGGGTGCCGCACTCGCGGTCGCAGAAGTCGCGGATCGCATCGACGAAGTCGCTTCTGCTCGTCGCTGAGGGCGAAGTCCACGGGGCGGAGAGCCTACTGGCATGAAACTCCCTCCGTGGAAGTCCGTCCGTCCCCGGCCCTAGCTTCGGCTGACCGGGACGGGGGCCTTCCCGGAGCAGATCAAAAGGGCAGGCCGCACACAAAGGTATGGGCCGCGAGCCCGAGAGCCTATGTGGCCGCCCCTGCGACCAGCCCGGTTGCGCTGCGAGCGCGAATCCGTAGTTGTCGTTTGCTTTGAGCTGCTCCACCGTGAAAACGCAACGTAAGGAGGAGTTGTGATGCGCTCGATAGGACTCGACGTCCACCAGAGCTTCTGCGAGGTGGCGATCCACGCGGCCGGCGAGACCCGCTCCGCGGGTCGCATCTCTACCGACCGCGAGGAGCTGGAGCTCTTCGCCCAAAGCCTTGACCCTGCCGACCAGGTCGCCCTGGAGGCGACCGGGCCGGCGTTTGAGATCGCCCGGATCCTGGAGCCGCACGTCGCCCGCGTGGTGGTCGCAAACGCCACCGAGGTGCGGGCGATCTCTCACGCGCGGGTGAAGTCCGATCGCTTCGACGCCCGCACCCTGGCGCGCCTGCTTGACGCGGGCATGCTCGAGCCGGTCTGGGTGCCGAGTGCTGAGATCGGCGCCCTGCGCCGCCGGGTCGCCCGTCGCGCCGCCCTGGTCCGCCAGCGGACCCGTGCCAAGAACGAGGTGCACGCGACGCTGGCGCGCTGCCTGCTCGGCCGCGCCCCGGCCTCTGACCTGTTCGGGGCGGCGGGCCGGCGCTGGCTCGCCGCCCAGGAGCTGCTCCCCGAGGAGGCCGAGACGGTAGACGGCTGCCTACGCCAGATCGACTTCCTGGGCGCCGAGATCGAGGCGATCGACCGCAAGCTCTGCGGAGTGGGCGATCGGCTCCGCCGAGGTCAAGCGACCGATCAGCGATCCCCGGGGTCGGGATCGGTGTGGCGGTCGACGCTGATGGCGGCGATCGGGGAGATCTCGCGCTTTGAGAGCACCGCGCAAGCTGGTCGCCTATCTCGGCTTGGACCCCAAGGTGCGCCAGTCCGGCGAGGGGCAGCCGCTCCACGGGCGGATCTCCAAGCGGGGCAACGCCCAGGCCCGCTCGGCGCTGGTCGAGGCGGCCTGGATCCGGCTGGAAGCGCGACGGCGCTCGCCGGAAAAGCCCGGAACGAGACTCGAACTCGTGACCCCTTCCTTACCATGGAAGTGCTCTACCAACTGAGCTATCCGGGCGAAAATGGCTTGTTAGAGCCGAAAATATGTGATGGGATTTGAGGCGTCGTGAGCGCAATGGGAGCCAGATGGGAGGACAGGTGAAAAGTCGGCCCTCCCAGCCGCCCCACGAGGCTCATTTCGACCCAGCGCCATCGCAGCGATCTTAGAGAAGCGGAGCGCTCCAATGGAGCGTCAGTAGAAGCTGCCCGGTACTGGGATCGAGCTGGCCCCAGACGACGACCCGGGCCTTCTCGATCTCGGCCACCGGGTCGATTCGCTCGGCGCGCTCGGAGAGAACTCGGCCAGCTCCTCTGAGTAGGTCTCTTCGAAGACGCGGATGCTGTGGCCCTGGATGCAGGCGAGGCGCTGCAGGCTAATGCCCGAAGCGAGCATCAGGGCGGAGTGGGTGTGGCGGCCGAGATGTAGGGGCGGGTGGCCGAGTGGCCGCCGACGCTCTCGCGCGTCGATCCTGAGTGCGACAAATCTTTGCGCCATTCCTGCCACTCTGCCTCGACCCGCTTCACGCCGGCACGAAGTGGCGCGAGCGGTAGTTGCGCCAGTCGGTCTCCACCGAGTGCTCTCTATAAGGGAGGCGGAAGATGTACTCTTGTGGCGCGTCGCCGCTGAGCCCTCGCAAGGCGTTCAGATCCGCCGCAAGCGGGTCCAACAGCGGGGCGATGCGGTCCTTGCCGGTCTTTGTGGGTTGACAATCTGATCCCCGCTGAGCCCGTTCTCGACCACGACGTGGCCGTCGATGTGATGCCAGCGCAGGGCCAGCGCCTCGCCCGGGCGGCAACCGGTCATCACGGTGAAGCTGACGAGAAGGGCGAAGAGTTCGCCCCCGCAGAGGCCGCTCGGCGTGGGTCAGTGGCGATCGGGGACCACGAGGCGCCCCGTCGCCGCGCGGCTCGGGCACTGAGGCGGTCTCCTCCAGCAGGGCAGCGGCGTCGAGCGAGAGCGCCCAGGCAAGCTTGAGGAGGGTGTCGATGCGGGGGCAGCGCCTGCCGCGCTCCAGGAGGCTGACCTCGGGGCGGTGCATCGAGACGCGCGCGGCGAGATCGGCCTGGGTCAGGCCGGCGTCGTGGCGCAGGCGGGCGAGGTTATTGCCGAAGCGCGCCGCGACATTCATGGCTGCATATCCTCGCCGACCCAAACGAGTTGCCTACACCAACGCCGGGTTGCAATCGCGCCCGCCGCCGCGACGCAAAGCCAGCGCTCAGGCGCTCGGGGCGAGCGGGTCGAGTTGGGCCGTCGCTTCGTCGGTGCCCTCGATGGCGAGCTCCCAGCCGGCCGCCTGCGCCAGATCCTGGAGGCGCTGGAGGTGGTCGTAGAGGAGGTGGCGGCGAAGGTAGACGAGGGCCTCGGCGGGCTGGGCGAGGGTGCGGGAGTCAAGCTCGGCGTCGCCGGCGCCGACGATCGCGCTCTCGGCGACGAGCACCTCATCTCGCCCCTCACCGGCGAGGTAGGCGCTTCGCAACTCAAACCCCAGCTCGGCCAAGCAGCTGGTCAGAACCAAGACGGCCGCGCCGGCGTCGCAGTGCAAGGTTTCGCCGCCGACGGGACGACCGTCGATGAGGAAGCGAAGCGGTAGAGATGTGCGGAGCACCCCTCCACGGTAGCGCGGGGGGCGAAGGTAGGTCGGGGGAGCGGTCAGGCTATAAGGGTCTTGGTTGCGGGCTCGCGCACTGTGCGGCGCGCAATCGTCCCTCCAGAGGCGGGCTCGAAGCGACCGTAGAGGACCTCGGGGTCGAGATCGACTTCGCCGGGCCACTCGACGGTCCGGGTCTCGGGATTGACGCGCACCTGCTCGAAGACCTCGCGGCGTTCGCGGATCGGGGCGAACACACCGCCGCCGTCAAGCAGCTCGCTGAGGTCGATCTCCTCCACGGCCCCGTCAGAGAAGGTCGCACGAATACGAAGGCCAGCCAGAGGCTCAACGGCGGTGACGTGAACGATCTCGCTCATGAAAGTAAACGGGGCGCGGAATCAGGCGACCATGTCGTGACTTGGCCAGGCGCCAGCGCGTACGCGCTCATAGAGCGTGTCCGGCGCCAAATCGGCGCCGCCCGGCCATACGACCGTTCCGATCTCGGAGTCAACCGACACCTCGGCGAAACCCTCAGGCGTGCGAGCCCGCTCGAAGACGGGCCCGTGCATGCGCTCCAAGACGTCGACCTCGCCCTCAAGGCCATCGGCGAAGGTAAGGCTGAGAACGCCGTGGCGGACGACGGTGGCTGCTGTTATGTCGGGTGTAAGGCTGCTCATTGCAGTGGCTCTATCTCCTGAAGTGTCTCACCTGCCCCGGCCCGGCGCCAGTTCTCTTCGAGCTCGTTCTGATGGAGCTCTGCCCAGGCCAGCACGAATCGCAGCTGGCGCCGAGGAAGGTTGCTGTCGATGACCTCGAGATCGTCGATTCGGACCTTGGCTTCGCCATCTGAATGGCGAGCGTGGAAGTGCGGGTGGCCGTGGTCGCTGAAGTACATCGTGATCACGATCCCGTAGAAGCTGCTTATGCGGGGCATCGGGGTGAGTCTTTCATCCGAGGGTTCAGTCGAGATCAGCCAAGTCGAGCGCGATCCACTCGTACTCGCTGTTGACCAGGGGCACCTCATCGGGGAAGCGGGCCGCCCAGAGCGAGCGCTCCCAGCGGTCGACGGGCCGCGCGCACCCGCTCCTCGCGGCTCATCCGAGCAGACGGGCGAGGAAGGCCGCACGGCGCCGGGCGGCGTCGAGGAAGTCCTCGCCGACCAAGGGCTTCTCGGTAAGCGAGCGCTCAGCCATCGCGGTCGGTCTCCCCCTCCTCCTCAATGTAGTCCGCGGCCAGTTGGGCCCAGTCGACCCAGGCGAGCGCAGTCGAGAGAAGCTCGCGGGAGAGCGAGTCGTCGCGGCTGTTGTCACTGGCTTCGTCTACGTACTCGAGGCCGGTCAGCTCCTCGCCCCATTCCTTGAGCCGGTCGCCGAGCTGGCGCGGGTAGCGCTTGACGAGGCCGGTGCCGTTGCAGTGCTCGCAGTCTCGGTCGTCGTCGGCGCGACCAGCGATCTCGCCGGCGAAGCCCGAGCCGTTGCAGAACGGGCACTTCTCACGTGCTGCCAGGTGTTCGCGGACGATCGCGCGGCGGGTGTTGTAGAGCGCCTCGTCGTTGTCGAGGACCAGGCGAACGTGGCGCGTCAGCTCCCGCTCGCAGACGGAACCGCAGCCGTCCTCGACCTCGATGACGCGCACTTGGGGGGCTGACTCGCTTATTCGATCCTCCTTCTCGATGGCCCCGCCCAGCGCGGGAGCCGGTGCCCCCGAACGGCACGCGGAGCGTGCGAAAATCGGGCCAATCGGCGACTCGCGCGATGACGGGCTGGTCACCGGGGTGAGACTGAGGCGAGGTCGGTTCGCCCCCCTTGTGTGGCCGAGGAGGCTCAGTGCTCGTCGACGTTTTGCGCATGTCGCGGCTGCTCTTGCGCAACTCGGTTGCCACAACTGCGCACACGTCGCCGTGGCGCGGCGGAGTGGGGGCGGTGGTTCGAGCGGCGGGCTGCGTTGGCCTTCTGCGCCCGGGAAGCTCGGCCGGAAGCCGCGAAGATCGGGACGTCGGTGAGACTCAGAGGGCGATGAGAGATGCGATGACGCCTTGTGGTGCGAACACTAGCTGCCCGCACCTGGTTCCTGGCGCCCGCCGCCGCGGGCGGCAAGGAGGGTGGCGACGTCCTCGAGGTCGCGGTCGCGGCCGGACTCCCTCTTTAAGCGGATCAGGTCGTCGAAGCCGACAGCACGGATCGCGACGCCCTGCACGACTGCTTCCACGGCGCGGGGACGCATCTCCTCATAGGGGCGGCCGCCGGGGATCTCAGCGGGGTCGAAGAGGTCGAGGCCGCCGGCCGCCGTGCGCAGGGCGAAGTGGCCACCATTCAGGAGGTCGTCGGGATCGCGGGGATCGACGTCGAGGAGGTCGGCATCGACGCCGAAGGGCCTGGCGTCGAGCTCGTCGAGGGCGGCGGCGAGGCGGGCCATATTCTCCGAGGTCCACTCGATCAGGATGTCCACGTCGCGGGTGTTACGGACATGACCATGGGCGTTGACCGCAACGCCGCCGATCGTCAGGTACTCGACCTGGTGGCGCTCAAGCTCCTCGAAGATCCGCACCGGGTCCAGGGGGCCGCGATCGAGCTCGGATGGCAAGTCCTCGAGCATGCTCAGCGATCGGCCAGCGGTCGCAGCTGGGCGCGGGCCAGTTGGTCTCCGAAGCGCATCCACTGGAAGAGGCTCTCCAGGCGTTGGGCGGGGGTGAGCTCCGCCTCGGCGGCGAGGTGGACGGGGTCGGCCCGACTGCCGGAGAGAACGTGCAGCTCGACGCTGGGCTCGAAGCCGAGGGCCTGCAAGCAGGTGGCGAAGCGCTCGTAGGAGGGCGACTCGTGGCCGTTCTCGATGCGGCTGATCGCGGGTGCTGCGATCCCGGTGCGAATTGCGAGCCGGCGCTGGGAGACGCCGGCGCGGCGGCGGGCGTCTCGGAGGACCTGCCCGAGGACAGGCGTGGCATCATTGGTCATAACGGATACGTTAACACTATGGTCGACAGGACATCGTCGTCAGGGGCGGTGCGACGACGCCCCTCGGCGGTCAGTCCTGTTCCAGCTCAGACCCCGCTCCCCACTCCAGGTGCGGCGAAGCAGGCACGCAAACGGCCCAAGGGATGGGAAGTCCCCCGGGCCTTGAGCGTTTGCGTACCAAGCCGTGCCGTACAGGGAGAACGGGACGACTTCATGAACTGCGAGCTGGGGCTAGCTCCCTTGCCCGTAGTGTCTGACCAGACTAGTACAGATACGGACCAAATTGTTGATCAGATGCTGCGTTTTAGGCTATTTTTAGGCTCAGTTGTTTGAAATGATAACGTACCATGATACTCATTGGGTCGATGTCCGACCCTCGCTCATCACGAGGACAATAAAAAGCCCGAGCTCTGCCCAATCCGCATCGGGATCAGTTGTTGGGTCCTGGATGCGTCATATGTCAGCGCGCCCGGCAACTGCGCACCGCTTCCGCCCTGACCCGGTCGCCTTCGGCAAGGTTGAAGGTGGCGCGGGCGAAGGAGAGAAAGCCCTCCGTGAAGCGGGGCGGCACCGGACAGGAGGCGCTCATATAGCTGTGGGTGCGGCCGCGATAGGAGAAGTGGCGCCCGACCACGACCTGGAAGTGGGCGAAACGGGGCCAAGGCCCGACAGAGCGCGGCACCACGCTGACCAGGATCGTGCGGAAGGGCCCGGGTTGGTGGCGGACGTGAAAAGGCAGGACGAAGGTCACCGGCGGGTTGGCGGTGTAGGCCTGCACCCAAACCGCGGTGTGCCCCTGCCTGGTCCGCCCGTTGAAAGCGAGCAGGTGGGCATGGAGGCCAAATGGGACCTGGCCGGGGAGGAAGACCCTGTCATAGAGGCGGCCGCGTCCGACCAGGGCGTTCTGGCAAATCGCGAGCGCCTGGCGGCTGTCGGTGCCTCGCAACAGCCTCTGGGGACAGACCGCCAGCCCACGCGTGTCCAGCGCCCCCCTCCAAGCCAATTCCAGCCTGATCGCGCTGACGCGCGGGAGCGGCGCGTGGTCGGCGGTGCTGATCCCGGCCTGAAGGCGCACCGCCACCGGTGCCGAATGGCTGCGGGGAAGCGCGCGAGGGGCGATGCCGCCGTTGAGGAAGACGATCAGATCGCCGCTTTGGGCGCGTTCGGCCTCCACCGGTCCCGCGATCAGGGCGAGCATAGCCAGTGAGGCGAGGGTCGGGGCCAGCCAAGCTCGCCAGCGCATCTAGCCCGACCTCAGGAAGCTGAAGCTGTGTTGGGTGAAGTCGGCGATCTTGGTTTGCCTGCCGCCACCTGCACCTCTAAGACGATCGATCGCAGGCTGGGTGCGTGGCGCGGCTTTGTTGGTGGCGGAACGGTCGCCGCTCGTTACTGCGTCTTGATCAGCTGGGCTTGGAATCTGGCTCCTACCGGCGTGGACTGGTCCAATGGTACGCCGATGTTTCAGGTTTTCTCAAAGGTTAGCGCGTTTAGGGCCGCTCAACAGGGCTGCATGTCTGCGGGCGTCGAGTCGTTTGGCTCCCCAGTGTGTCCACGCACGCACTCGATCCCGCCGTATAGACCCATCACCCGATGCGGTCGTCGCTGAGCTTCAGGGGCAGTGCCTGAGAGCACGGCCGTCTCCCCCACTCGGCGTGCCGGGCTCAGACGAACTTCGCCGTGTTGGCCTTGCACCAGTGGAATTCGAAGCCCAAGACGGTGTCGTTTGCCCCTTCGACGTTGTGTTCTAGCTTGATCACCATCTTCTCGGCGGCGTTCTTGTTGCCCTGCTTGAGTTTCTTGGCCACCGCTTCGAAGAGCCCGACCTCGGTCTTGATCTGGCCGAGCCACTTGGCGAGGGTCTGGCGGTCGGCTTCGGGCCGGGGGACCGCTTCGAGTTCGGCGAGGGCCCCCTTCAGGGCCACCGCGGCCTTTTGGACCTGCCTGGCCGGGCGCTTCAGCTTGCCCTTCTTGACTTCTTGCTTTACCCCGTGCAGGGTCGCTTCGTTGGCCTTGGTGTTCCGTTCGCAGATCGGTTCTACCTTGGCCTTGTATTCGGCGCGGCTGGTTTCCGCGTAGGCGAAGGAGACGATCGCAAGGAAGGCGGCGGTGGTCGTGAGGAGCGAGGGCCTTGAGCGGTGTCTTCATCGTTCTGCTCTCTCCGCTCATCTGCCGGTGCAGGGCTTGTCGAGGTCGCCGGCGATCGTCGTGCCTTCGACGAATGTGAAGGCGCCGTGGGCGACCAGGTGCCCGGAGGGGCAGGTCGCGTAGAGCAGGCTCTTCTTCTGTCCCTTGTAGGTCCAGGTCTTATGGACCGTGGCCGAGAAGGAGGTAAGCGAGCCCTGCCCGGCGACGATCGTCGGGATCTTGATCAGGGTCGAGGTGCCGTAGAGGCCGTGGGCGCTGCCGATCACCCCCTCGGTGACGAAGGTGGTGGCGGCGGGGACGTGGGCGTAGACCTGCATGACCAGGACCGGCTTGGCGCCCTGGGGGGGGCCGTTGAAGATCAGGAGCGGTCCGGAGGCGTTGAAGGGGGCCTGTTCGGGGAGGGCGATTTCGGCGGTGACCTGCCTTTGCCGACCAGTGAGCCGGGGCAGGCTTTCAGGGCCGCGGCGGTGGTGGTGGCCTGCAGCTTCGACGGGCTGCAGGTGGGGAGGCCCTTGGTGTAGATCGTGCCGTGCTTGTCGAATTCGAGGTCTAGGGTCTTCAGGGCGGGGACGTGGGAGCCGTCGGTGGTCTTGATCGCCCCGTTGATCTTCAGGGTGATCGGGGTCGGGGTCTTCTTGGCGAGCCTGGTCGGGGAGATCCCGCCTTCGATTTCGATCATCACCTTGCCCGCCTGGGCGCTCACCGCGAGGGCGGTCGCGGTGGCGGTCAGGGTGAGCAGGACGGTGCAGAGCGCCACCGCCTTTGCCCTGCGGGTACCGAGGAGACGCTTTGCCTTTGGGCCCATCTGCACTACCCCCTTACCTTGCAGGTCTTCTGCAGTTCGTTTGACATCGTGATCCCGCCGGCGAATTCATAGGTCGCCTTGGCCAGCTTGAAGCCGACTTCCTTGATCCCCTTCGGGGCCGGGCAGGAGGCCGTGGCGTAGCTCTCTGAGTGCCCGTGGAAGGTGAACTTGCGGGCCAGGGTCATGTAGAAGGAGGAGATCTGCCCGTAGCCTGAGGCGATCGGGGGGATCGTCGCGTCTAGGGCGGTGCCGAAGGTGCCGTGGGTCTTCTTCACCTCGAAGACGATCACGTAGGTGAGCGGCAGGGGCGGGCCGCTGACCACCTGGGCGAGGATCGCGGGGTGGCCGTGGTAGGTGCCGTTGAAGGCCTCCATGCCGCCCACCGAGAGGAAGGGTTCCTGGGCCGGCAGGGCGATCCGGGAGGTGACGTTGCCGTGGCCGATCAGCGCCGTGCCGCAGGCGGCCTTGGCGGAGGCCCCGGTGCCGGTTTCGATCTTTGCCAGGGGACAGCTCGAAAGGCCCTTGGAGGAGAGGGCGCCGTGGCTGTTGATCTGCAGGGAGATCCTTTCCAGGCGGGGCGGGACCGACTTGTCGGTGGTTTTGATCGAGCCGCTCATCTGCACGCGTGACCGGGGCCGGGGAGGTGCGGGGCAGGGCGGTGGGGATGATCTGGCCTTCGAAGGAGACCTGGAGGGTTCCCTTCTGGGAGAGGCCGGCCTGGGCTGACGGTGGTGAGGACCAGCGCCGCCAGGATGGCGGCGCTGGCTGAGAGCGCGGTCTTCTTCTTGGTGTCCTTTGGTCCCTGCCTCATCGCTTCCCAGCCTCTCGGTGTTCTTAGCCTCGGTATTCCTAGCGCACCAGCGGGTAGACGCAGTAGTAGGCGGAGGGCTGGGTGGGATCGTATTCTTCGGGGGTGCCGACCCCGTCGACGACGACCGTCCGGTAGTTGCCGCCGGAGCCGATGTTGGAGTAGAGGTCGTCGGTGAACTGGTGCTGTTCGGGTGCCGATGCCGGTGCCGAGGTTGAGCACGCCGTGGGTCGAGTAGAGCTCCATCGGGGTCGGCAGGTAGCCGCCCTTGGTGGCGCAGGCTTCGGCTGCTGCTTCGAGGTTGTTGGCCGACGGGGTTTGAGTGGGTGTCAAAGCAGAGGCCGCGGATCAGGGTGGTGCCCTGCGGGCAGGAGGCGGCGTGGCCGCCGACGGTGTTGGCGTTGGCGGCGTTGGTCGCGTTGGCGGCCTGGGGGACGGTGCCGAGGGCCGACATTTTGATGTTGGCGCCGGTGATCGATTCTGCTTCGATCTTGCCGCCTGAGACCGCTTCGTTGGCGATCTTGCCGCCGGTCACCGCCTTTGCCTTCAGCTGGCGCGAGCCGACGCTGTTGGGGGGGACCCTGAAGGCCGCGTAGGCGGAGCCGGTGAGAGCGCGACGAAGAGCGCGATCGTGCCGACGACGTTTGCGTAGGTCAGTTTGTCTCGCAGCTTTCCGATCATCTTTGACTCCTTGCTCGCTCGCTTGTCTTCGCTTTCAAGGTCGACGGGCTGCATGAGGTGAAACCCGCTCCGATGACTCAAAGCTTCGATCCTCGCCCGCTCTGGCGCTCAGCGGCGCGCCTCTGCGGCGCTTGGCGCTGTGGCGCTTTGACTTTGTGCTTCGCCTTGCAGGCGGTCTTGGTCTTGACCTGCTGGGTCAGGGTCTTGCCGTTCTGGCCGTCGATTTCGACCGTCGAGACGGTCGGGGAGGCGCAGAGGCTGCTGGGTGTTTGCCAGGTAGCCCTGGGCGCCGCCGAAGAGGGTGAGGCGGAAGTGGCCGATCGGGACGTCGGGGACGATCGGGATCACCGTCTTCAGCTCGCCGCCGTTGACCGAGGTCGATTCGCCCTGCGGGCATCACCGTCACCTGGCCGCCGAGGATGAAGACGACGTGGGGCAGGACGCTGCCCGCCGCGAAGCCCGAGACCGCGTAGGCGGGGCCCTGCAGGGGCTTTTCGAGCAGCGGGGTTTCGTCGATCACGGTGCCGATCGGCGGCTTTGCCCTTGCACTGGTCTGAGGCGAGTTCTGAGCGGTCGCAGAGGTTGCCGAGGTGTTCCTGGTCGATCTCGAAGGCTTTCGGCAGGGTCACCGTGACCGATTTGATGTTGGCGTCGCCGGGGTTGGTGTTCAGGTCGAACTGCAGGCTCGGGCTCCTTGCCGCTGCTTGGTCGCCTTGCGGCCGCCGAGCTGGGTGATCGTCATCTTCGGGGCAAAAGGCGAGCGTCGCGCAGTTGACCGCGATGAAGGGCGAGCTGAAGGCGACCGCCGTGCCCTGGTCGCCGATCCCTTCGGAGACGATCGTGGAATTCGGAGCAGTTGGTCGGGTTGATCATGAAGTTCGGCTTGTTGATGTTGACCTGGATTTCGCGCATCCGGATCGGGATCCCGCCGATGATCTCGGGCACCGTTTCTGAGTCGGCGATCACGTGGGCGTCGAGCGGGTCGATGTGGAGGGCGACGCGGACGACGACGGTGCCGTAGTCATAGGGGCCGGCCAGGGCCGGGGTGATCGCCACCAGGCTGAGCGGCGCGCCCTGGAAGGGCCCGGCCAGGTAGATCTTGCCGACCGCGTGGAAGGGGTGCGAGCCGGGGCCGGCGGCGACGTTGGTGGTGCCGATTTCAGATGATGCCGGGCAGCTCGGATTGGCCTGCTCGACTTTGCCCAGGGTGTTGGCCGCCGCGGCGATCGTCGGCCTCGGGGCAGTAGGTGATCCCGTGCAGGTTGGCGGTCAGGCCCGGCGGCATCGTGAAGTTGAGCTTGCCGAGGTACTGATCGCCGTCTTCGCGGTTCAGCTTCAGCGTGAAGGAGCAGAAGGCGCCGGCGGCCGGGTTGGAGGTGCCCGCTTCCAGGCTCGGGTTGAAGGGGCGGATCTGGCCCGGGCATTCGGCTGCCGTGCGGGCCCGGATTCGAGGCCGAAGACCTGGCTCGATTCCTGTTCGGCCAGCGTCGTGTTCCAGGGGAAGAACTCGGCCTTGGTCGTGTAGATCGTGCAGGCGGTCGGGGTCGCCATCAGGCCCGATCGGAGGAGAAGAGGTGCAGCTGGAAGTCTTCGAAGGGAACCTGCGGCAGGTTTTCGAAGTAGGCGGTCAGCTGGCCGGTTTCGGGGTTGGGTTTGAACGAGCCGACCAGCTTGGCGTTGATCCCGAAGCCCGAGGCGATCAGGAAGAGGCGGTACTGGTCGCCGGGCTTCGGTTCGCCGATGTAGACGGAGCCTTCGAGGCGGACCGGTGAGGGCCTGGGTGCCGATCGAGAAGGTGCCGATCTTGGAGCTGTCGGGGCATTCGGCGGGGCCCTCGGAGTCGAAGTTGGCCTGGGCGTCGGTGCAGGCGGTCTGCCCGTCGGCGGCGTCGGGGTTGATCGTGAAGCCTTCGGGCAGGGTGACGGTCGCCGATTTGAGCTCCGAGGGCGAGGCGGCAAAGCCGAGGAACTGGGGGGCGCTCAGCTCGATGTTGAGTCCCGAGGGCGAGTCGGTTTCGATCGGTGGTCGGGCTGGCGTAGAGGACCGGGTTGAAGACCTCCAGGTCGCATTCGGTCGTCGCCGGGTAGCTCGGCTTCTTTGCGGCGAGAGGTGTTCGGGGTCCTGGTAGGTCTGGACTTCGAGGGTCGTCGGTCAGCGGTTTCCCGGTGCAGGTGGTCGGGTTGTCGGTGAGCGGGTGCACGGGGATGCTCGACGCGGGTCGGCGCTCCGAGGCAGCTGGTGTCGGTCAGCCCGGGGCAGTTGGACGGGTTCGCCGGGGGCGCCTTTGGGGAAGCGTTGGGCGTTGTGGCTTGCTTCGGCGGGGAAGCCCCAGAAGGTCAGCTTGGCGCCGGCCAGCGGAGTCGAGCTGGGTGATGTCCTGCGACGGTGAAGCGCAGGCCGTAGTCGGCCGCCGGTGCGCACCGCGACCGGGATCTCGATCGGGATGTTGAGGGTCGGCACGATGAAGGCGAAGAGCGCCGTCTGATCGGCCTGCGGGTTCGAGGTCGAAGATCGGGCGCGGTGCCGAGCAGGTAGTCGGGGTTGCCTTCGTAGTTGGCGTAGACGGTGATCAGCCCGGCCTGGGAGTTGGAGGGGCACTGATCGAGGGCGAAGTCCGACGAGGTGCAGTGGGTGATCGCGTTGGGGTTGCCGAAGACGCCCTCGGGAGCGTTGAAGATCACGTTCTGGGCGGCCTCGGGTGTGCCCGGGTTGTGCAGGGTGAAGGAGGTGGAGAGGTCGGGGTGACCGCCGGCCTGGGTGGTCGAGGTGGTGGTGGTGAAGGATTCGATCGCCTCGCTCGCCTGGGCCGGGGCGGCGAGCGCCGACGTCGCCAGCAGGCCGAGGCAAGCAGCGCGGCGCGCAGCACGGCGGAGCGCCGTAGCTGCGCGGCGTGTCGAGTCTGCGTGCTCATCGTCTCCGTCTCCTTGCTGATCTGGCTGCTCGATCGTGACTCAGCCATGGCGGTGGCGCCTTGCGGTGGTGCCTTGTGGTGGTGCGCTTGGTCTGCTTCTTCACGCACCTGCCGTGCTTTGCGACGAAGCCGGCCTTGCACTTGGCTTCGGACACGTTGCCGACGGGGGTGCCGGCGATGGTCTTGACGCTCGGCGGGGGCGGCGCCTGAGCTGCCGGCTCCGTGGCACTCATCGGAGGCCTTGCATTGGATTGGCGGCGGGGCGAACGGGGAAGCCGCCGAGCGACGCGGGCGTCATAGATCTTGACCGTGCTCCCGTTTTCGTCCTGTTCAGCCAGCTTGTCGCGGGTGAAGAAGTAGGCGTCGGTGCCGTCGGCGCTGACGCCGAGCAGGCTCGAGGCGAAGGGGCTGGTGCCGGTGGAGATCAGCTCGACGCAGCCGCCGGCCGTTTCGCAGGTCGTCCGGAACTGTCCGTGTTCGTGTTCGAATTTGAACCCCTGCGGCTCCCACTCATAGGCGTCTTCATCTTCGTTGAGATCGCGATCGACCAGGCCTTCGGTCGAGTTGAAGAAGACGCGGCCGTCGTCGGTGAGGCTCGAGGCCGTTGGAGGCGAGGGTCGCTTCGCCGGTTGCCTGCTCGCTGGTCGGGTTGCAGGAAGCGCAGTCGAGCTTGTCGGACGGCGCGTCGTAGCGGAAGACCTCGCGGTGGGCGGCGTTGTCGTAGCCGGTCAGCGGCAGGGTCGAGGTGAAGACGGCGTAGTTGCCCGAGGGGGTGACCTGGAAGTCGGCGGTGTTGCGGGTCCCGGGCGAGCTGACGCTGTCGAGGACGAGCGGGTTGTCGGTGCTGGGGTCGGAGGGCACTACCGCGGGCCCGAACAGACGCGACGTCGGTCGAGCCGGGGTTGGAGATGGCGAGCGTGCCGGAGTCCGCGGCGAGGCTGATCGAACTCGCGAGGAGCCCCGAGCCGGTCGGGGTCGCCGACCGGGTTGCCGGAGGAGTCGAACTCGGACACCTGGTTGCCTTCGTCGACGTAGACGTGGTTGTCTGAGGGATCGACCGCCACCCCGTAGGAGGGGTTCGCATCGAGCGTTGCCGAGGTCGGTTGCCCGAGGAACTGTACATCTCGGTGGTGCCTTTGGCTCGCGGATGCCCGCCGCCGTTGACGACGTAGACGGTGCCAGTCGAGTCGACGGCGACGCCGGTTGGCTGTCGGAGATCGTCGCGAAGCTCGAGTGAGCAGGTTTGCCATCTGGTTCAAAGACGTCGAACCTCGCCATTCGAAGTAACTTGCGCACATAGACGTCGCCCGTTGGCCTGGATCGACCGCGACCCCGGTGGGGCTAGCTGGCGCCGATCGTTGACGAGGTGTTCGCCCGAGGAGTTGAACTTCTGACACGCCATTGCGGCGATCGGAACGTAGAGGTCGCCGTATTGGGACGTAGAGATCATGGCTCGATTGTCGACGGCGATCTGGCAGGGCACGCCCTTCGGAGCCCGACCACAGCCGCGGACGGTGAGCTACCGCCATTGAGTTCCGAAGCTGGTCACGGGGTGGCCCGAGGAGTCGAACTTCTGCACGGTGCCGCTGTCCTTCGCCGGTGCCGTGATGTCGAGCACGTAGACGTCGCCGTTGGAGTGATCGATCGCGACGCCGGCGGGCTTTTGAGAAGGAACCGAAGGAACGCAGGAAGGGATGGGCGGGCGGCGGGCAGCGGCGCGTTGGCGCTCGACTCCAGGGTGGCGACGAAGTGCGGGAGCTGAGCCGGGGCGGGCGACGTAGAGGTTGGGGGCGTTCCGGACGCCGTCTTGGGGTTCGGAGCCGTCGAGCTGCTCGGGGGAGAGGAAGTAGATCGTGCCGTCACCGGAGGCGACGCCGCCGCCGCCGCCGATCGCGACGTCGCCACAGTTTTGCTTCGGCGCCGGTCGTGTTCCAGTGAACGTGCCTGGTGTTGGCGGAGGGATCGCAGGAGTCGGTGTTGCCGGGCTGGCCTTCACTTCTTCTTGGCCGTTGGAGATCAGGGTCAGCGGTTGGCCTGCCTGCTTCGGACTTCGGCCTCGAAGATGTCGGCGCCGCTGTGGTCGGTCGTCTTCGGCCGGTGAGATGTTCGTCGGAGCTGAAGAAGACCTTGGAGCCGTCGGCGGTCATGCCGTCAAAGAGGACGCCGTTGGTGGTGCCGGGGGTGAGGTCGATCGTTTTGTTCGAATCGCCGATGTTCATGTAGAGGTGCCAGTACTGGCGCCTTCCCTTCTTCAGACGAGCTGGCCGAGCAGGATGTGCGAGCCGTCCTTGGAGATGTCGAGCTCGCCGATCCCGTCGGGCTTCGCGTCATCGGTGTTGCCCCGCCGGGAGCTTGGAGACGACGTGGGTTTCTTCGGTCTTCAGGTTGCGGTCATAGATCGAGATTTCGCCTTCTTTGCCATCGGGCTCGAACTGGGATTTGGAGCCGAAGACGAAGTGTGCTCCGTCGGCGGAGAGATCCTTGCCGATGAAGCCTTCGGGTTTGGCGGCGGGCTCGGGGATCGAGCCCGCCATGCCCTGGACGAGTTCGCCGTTCGGCAGGTGGATCGGGTCGCCGGTTGCGGTCCGTCGGCGAAGCAGGGCGAGCAGATTTCGGGGCCGCCGAAGGCGAAGGTGTCAAGGCCGGCGTCGGCTTCGAGCGAGGGTCGAGGAGAAGGGGGCGGTCGGCGTAGGGGTCGTTGGCGGGGATGCCGACGTATTTGGTGCTCCAGCCGTTTTCGCCGCGGGTCGCGACGTAGGGGTCGACGCCGTGGTTGGTCGGGTTGCCGGTGCCCGGGATGCCGCCGTCGTGGACGCCGTAGAGAACCTGCGGTTCCCGGAGGGGCTCTCGGCTTCGGGGTAGCCGCCGAACGGGGTCTGGCCCGCGACCAGATCGGACTCGACGTCATAGCCGCCGGCGTTTGCCGCCGAGACCAGCTCGTAGGCGCGGCAGTCGAGCAGCAGAGCGGCGCCGGTCTGCTGGCGCACGTGGGCGTTGGGGCAGGGGTCGGTGAACGAGGGCGTGAAGGAGAAGGTCGTGAAGGTGGTCCCAGGTGTCGCTGGCGCGTTCCGGCCTCGTTGGTGCCGACGACGCGGTAGTGGTAGAGCGTGGCCGGGCTAAGTCCCGTGACAAGCACGCTGACGCTCTGGTAGTGCTTGCTCATCCCGACTCCGACTTCGGGACTCGTCTTGCTGGCGTTGGCCCAGCCGCTGTTCTGATATTCGGCGTCATCGACGTATTCAAAGTGAACCGTCGTGTCGGCGCCGTTGGGGTTGATCTTCGCCTGCAGCAGAGCACGATCGGAGTGCACGGCGGTGGCCGCCGGTTCCTTCGATGGCGGAACCCCGGGCGTCGTCGTGAAGATCTGGTCTTCGCCGTAGCTGGTGCCGGCGCCGTTGGTGGCGACGACGCGGTAGTGGTAGGTGGTGTAGGGGTTGAGTTCTCCGGCTGAGCGAGGCGGAGAGCTCTTCTCTCGGTGAGCGAACCGGCCTTTTCGGACGTCGGGGTGGTGTGGCCGTAGGCCGTGGTGGGACCCCATTCGAAGTAGTAGTCGGTCTCTTCGCCGTTGCCGACAAAGGAGCCGTGGAGGGTCGCGCCGGATTCGGTGAGGTTCGTCGCTTCGTCGGTGCTGAGGCCCAGCACCTTGTGGGGGGTATAGGTCTGATCGATGCCGTACTTGGTGCCGGCGGCGGTGGTGAGGTTCACCCGATAGTGGTAGGTCTTATCAGTGGTCAGGCCGGTGATGTTGGCGCTGACTTCGGCGGGGGCGGAGTAAGGAAGGCTAGAGGTCGACTGCGCAGGGCTTGCTGCCGAGGCTGTAGTTGCCCTGTTCTTCGCCGTATTCGAACTTGCATTCGGTGATATTTGGGCCACCGTTGGGATCGACTTTGGCGTTGAGGGTGCCCGAGGTCGTGGTCGGGCTTGGAAACCGGCTTGGTAGGCGACCGTGGCGACAACCGTGTCGGGCTTGAAGATTTCGACTTTGATGGCCGCCAGCGTAAAGGTGGCCAGACGAGTCGACCCCCAGAGGAACAAGGTCGGTAGGTAGCGTTTTCGATGAAGTTGCCAGAGGAGTCGAATTCTTTTTCGCCAACCAGCACGTTATCATTGGTCGGGTCCACAGCGACGCTTCCACCGGGAAAGGTACGCAAGAAGGTTCCGGTCGAGTCGAACTCATCGATGACTCCCTTTGCCTTCATCGTCGACAAAGAGTTCGCCGTTGGGGTCGACCGTGACGTTCCCGACGCTCCCAAACCGACCGCTGGGCGTACCGGTCAGCTTGTTTTCTTCGATGTAGTGGGCGGTGGCGGGGAAGTCGACCGGACGCTGGTTGGCGTCGACTACCTCGATATCATCCTCAGGGGCAGTTCAGGGACAGGTAGACCCGACCCCTGGAGTAGGTATGCGAGTTATCGATGGCGATGTGGATCTCAAGGCCACATTCACCGGAGCACCCTTGGGCCCCGTTTATGTGGGCCCACTTGTGGGAGAATTCATGGTAGACACAGCCAACGTGAGCGCATGGTTCGACTTCTTCTTTCTTTTCGTCGTAGATGTCGACTGTGCGCAGCTCTTGGTTGGAGGTGAAGACCTCACCGTTGGATTGATCGACGGCCACATCGAGCCGTGCGCCGGCGACGCCTACGCCCACCGACAGGGCGGTATCGACGGGATCCAAGAGCGTATTGGAGGGGTAAGCATTGTACTCGTATATACCGCCTTGACCGGGATTATATTTCGAGGGGATTTCTCCATGATTGGTGACCCATACATTTCCACTGGCATCGAAGGCGAGGGTGTCCGCTCCGGTGGCTTCGGCGAAATTCGAATCTAAGGGGCGGTCCGCGGAGGCAGGGGCGGCAAGAAGGAGCAGCCCAATTGTGAAAAGAAGCCCTCCGACGGCGCTACGGATGAGCGTGGGACGACGCATCAGTGGGCCCTCCAGGTTCTGTGGACTCTGCGGGCCCGCGGGGCCCTCCCAACCCCGAAATTCATCAGACTACAAGATGGCGCTTCGCCCCTGCTCTCGCTCGTAAAGGAATCAGATATGCGATACTCGCTCCGCGCTTGCGGTGATCGGAATTGGGGAAGGGCTGGTTTTTAGACATAAACCGACGGCTTGCTCGCCTTCGGCTCCGCTGCCGTCGGGTCGTTGCGCAACGCCCTGGAAACCTTGAGCCGCCTGAACCGCGACTTCGTCGCTAGCTCGGGTCGAAGTGAGTCGTGGGATACTTAGCGACGACTTAGCTGCTGAGAGAGACGGAGATGAGGGCGCCTTATCCCGCGATATTGAGTTGACAAGGGCATGCATTTAACGCAGCTCCTCGCGGCTACTCTAGGTGTCTTTGTGGCCCTTGCGCTTGTGCTTCTTGCCGCAGGGCGTCTGGAGGACGGGGTTCTGGTTGGCTGTCTTGCCGTTCTGGCCCGTCATCTGGACGCTGACGTGCTGAGTGGAGGCGCAGAGGTTGGGCGAGTTTTCGAGGAGGCCCTTGTTGCCGCCGTCGAGGGTGAGGGTGAAGCGGGAGACGGGGGCGTCGGGGACGGTTTCGAAGGTGGTGCGCAGCTTTCCGGGGACACTTTCGACGTGGCCGACGAGGGCGATGTCGATCTGGCCGTTTAAGGCGGCGACGATGTCGGGGTAGTGGCGACCGGGCGCGGTGCGCAGGTAGACGGGGCCTTCGAGGGGCTTTTCGAGGAGCGGGGTTTCGGCCTTGGCATAGCCGTAGATCGGAGGCGGGCGGGCACTTTTCGCCGAGAGTCGCCTGCGGTGAAGAGTGCGCTTGGGGCAGGGGTTCTTGAGGTGGGCACTGTCGAGGAACTCGGTGTGGGGCAGGGTGACCGAGGTGCGGGCGATGTTGGCGTAGGCGCCGCCCTGGGGGTAGGTGAGGACGGTGTGCAGGGAGGGGTTGCCGGCCTGCTTGGTGGAGCCGGTGAGCCGCGGTAGTGAGCTTGGGGGCGAAGGGGAGGGCGGCGCAGTTGGCGACCTGGAAGGGGGAGGTGAGGTTCGCCTGGGCGCCTTGGTCGCCGCTGACCTGGGCGTTGACCGAGAAGGGGTCGCAGTTTGTCGGGTTGAGGGTGAAGTTGTTGCGGTCGAGGTTGATCGGATCGAGCGCAGGCGCAGCGGGATCCCTTCGAGGATCTGGGGCAGGGGATCGGAGACGGCGGTGATCTGGGCGGTTTCGGGGTTGACGTGAAGAGCAACCCGGACGACGACGTTGCCGAGGTCATAGGGGCCCGAGATCGCCGGGGTGATCACGGCAAGGCTGAGCGGGGCGCCCTTGTAGGGGCCGGCGAGGTAGACCTTGCCGGGAAGGTAGACGGGGTGGGTGCCCGCTCCCGCTCCCGTCACCGAGGTGCCGATCTGAGAGGCCGCGGGGCAGCTCGGGTTGGCCTCCTCTTCTAAGCCCGAGTAGCTGGGTTCGGCCGCCGTGGCCAATCGCGGCATCTGAGCAGTAGGGGATGCCGGCCAGGGTCGCGCTGAGGCCGGGCGGGGTCGATGACGCTGAGGGCGCTGAGGTTCTGGTCGCCGTCGTTTCGGGTCAGTTCGATCGAGAAGGGGCTGTGGGCGCCGGCGGTGTTGCCGGCCGAGGCCGCCTGAAAGCCGGGGTTGAAGGGCCGTCGGGGGCCCGGACAAGGTGTGCCGTTGGGGCCCGAGTCGAGGGTGAAGAACTGGGTCGAGGTCTGGGTTCCGATGGTCTCGTCCCAGGGCGTGAAGGTGGTGGTGACCGGGTAGGTGCCGCACTGGGTCGGAGTGGCCAGGAGGCCGCGTTCGGAGCCGAAGAAGTGCATGTCGAAGGCGGTGAGCGGGCTCTGGGGCAGGTTCTGGAAGGTGATGGTGAGCTGGCCGGTCACCGGGTCGGCGGTGACCGTGCCGGCCAGCTTGATGTGGGTGGCGAAGCCGTTGGCGACCAGGAAGATGCGATAGCGATTGCCGGGCAGGGGCTGGCCGAGGTAGACGTAGCCCGGCAGCGGGCCGGGAAGGGCGGAGCTGTCAATCGTCAGGCTGCCGACCTTGGAGAATTCAGGGCACTGGGCTTCTTCTTCGGTGCCGAAGTGCGCTTCGGCGTCGGTGCAGGCGGTCTTGCCGTCGGCGGCGTTGGGGTTGATCGAGAAGCCCGGCGGGAGGGTGACGGTGGCCGCCCGCAGCTCGGTGGGGGACGGGACGGTGGGGCTCAGCTGCTGGGGGACGCTCAGGTTGACGTCGATGCCCGAGGCCGTGTCGGTCTCGGTGGTGGTCGGCTGCGCGTAGAGGCTCGGGTTGAAGCTGAGCTGGTCACAGCCGGTCGTCTGCGGCCAGGGGCTTCGGCGTGGGTGACTCCGCCGTCGTAGGAGAGAACGTCGAACGATGAGCTGAGTGGCGAGGCGCAGGTGGTCGGGTTCTGGAGAAGTGGGGTGAGCGGACTGTTCGAGTGAACCGGCGGGAAAGTCGAACGTCGGTCAAGCACGGTTTTACGATCGTGCTCGGGTCGGTGGTGCTGAGGGCTCCGTTGGCATCGCAGAGCCGACCGATATAGGCGGTCGTACGGCGTTTCCGCCGGGTTCAGGCGCAGAAGGTCATGGCTCGGATCTGCCGGCACCCCCCAGAGCTCCTGCTGGTAGCCATTCAAGGGAAGGTCCGTGGTATAGCGAGAGGGCGGTCGCGTCGAGGCCGTAGTCACCTCCGGTGCGGGCGCTCAGCGCCAAGAACTGGGGGACGTTGAGGCTGAAGAGCTTGAACCCACTCAGACCCGAGACGTCGGGTGGGGGGACCAGATTGTAGACGGCGCTGTCGAAGTTAATGTTTCCGAAGCAGTTACGGCGATGTTCACGATGCCGATCTGCGAGTCGATCGGGCATTCATTTAACGCGAACTCCGCGATCGAACACTGCGGCGTGGCATGGGGGTTGCCGATGAACCCGGCGGGAAGGTGAACCGTAGAGTTTTTGGCATCCTCGCAGTCGCAAGGGTTGGTGCTGCCCTGGAGTATCCGGTTCTTCAGGCCGAAGTCTATCTCCACATCGGGATGGCCACCGGCCTGGGTGGTCGACGGGCTGGTGGAGTAATATTTGATCGGCGTGTCGGCCCGCGCGGCGGTGATGAGGAACAGACTCGCCCCGACAAGCATGCATCCGGTGACGGCAAGCAGCATCAACCGACGGCTGCTTGTCAGGTGGTTTCCACCCCGCCGCTGCGACGTCGCAGCAGCAGGGTCGTGTCGACGAAAGCTCACCTGGCAGCCCTCCGTCGGTGGGCGAGCTCGACGGTGGTGGCGCTTGTGCTTCTTGTGCTTGCGGTGACTAGGCTGCGGGTCAGAGGTGACGTTACCGCCGGTCCCGAGGGTAGCGCCGGTCCCGTCCTTCAAAGCGGCCGGAGGTTCACTGCCGGGACCGTGGCACTCCTCGGCGGCGTCGCAGGAGGGAGGCGGCGCCGGAGCGGAGAAGCCGCCGCCGGCCCTGGCGTCGTAGAACTTGATGAACAGGCCGTTGTGGTCCTGGGGGACCAGCGTGTCATAGGTTGAGAAGTAAACGTCGCGGCCGTCGGCGCTGACCCCGATCAGCCCAGGTGAACTTCGGGGTTCGATTTTCACTGTCCTCCCCTTGACCGGTGCTGCCCGTACCGGGGGTGATCAGCTGGGGGCGCCCGTCGACATACTCATAGACGTCCTCGCCGTGATTCGTGTCTGCATGGACAAGCGCGTCTTCGGTGCTAAAGAACGTACGGCCATCGTCGGTCATGAAGAGGCCATCCTTGCTGGCTTCCACGTCTGATGTCGGAGGAGCGCCGCTGGGATTGCAGGAGACGCAGACGATCCGTCGCGTAGAGGGTTCGTAGGTGTACATCTCGAGATGACCGGCGTTGTCGTACTGGGTGATGGGGGAGGCGGTGACGAAGGCCATATGGCTGTCGTCGGGGGAGACCTGCATCCGGACCACCGGGGTGTCGCTGCACCCATTGTCAGTGAGATTGGGTACCGGGGTGTGGTAGCAGAAGGGCCCAGTAGTGAAGGTGGCGACGTACTGGACCGCTCCGTTGCGGTAGTCGTAGAGGTTCTCCTGATTGGGGATCCCGCGGGTGCCGTCGAGCTGCTCGGGGGAGAAGAAGTAGATATCGCCATTTTCGGAGGCGATCGAGTTATCGGAGTGGCAGTTGCCGCCCGAGCCGCCGAGCAGCGTGCAGTAGGAGACATTGGAGTAGGTGACTATGCCGCATTTCGAGGTGAAGGCAGCGTTGCAGTTGGCGGTGTTGCCAGCTCCTGTGGGGCTGCCGAGCGCCGCCTTGGAGATGAGGGTGAGGGGGTGTCCTTTGAGCTGACCTTCTTCGGACCACATGTAGAGGGAGACACCGCCGTGGTCCGGGTTTTCTTCGCCCGGGACCCTTTGGTGAGGTGTTCTTCGGATGTGAAGTAGACCTTGGAGCCGTCGGGGGTCATGCCGACATAGGTGACGTCGTGACCCTGGGAGACGTCATAGGTAGTGAGGTCGTCGACCCGCATGTAGAGGTCGCTCGGCTGCAGCTGACAGCGGCCTGCCTGTTCATATTCAGGGCAGGGCACCAATTCGCATTGAGCCGAGCCACATGGGCCGGTACCTCCGGCGGCCATGAGGATGTGGGACCCGGTTCTGGAGACGGCGGGGATCTGGAGAGGGTCGCCGGCGCGGTCGGCAGGTTGGCTGGGGATCGGTTCACCGTCGTTGACGACAGACGCCACTTTGACGGCGCCGGTAACCGTGTTGTTGTCGTAGACCGAGCCCGGCGGGGTAACCTGTCCGCCGATCGCAAAGGGGCTCCACTCGGTGGCGAAGACGAAATGAGTAAGATCGGCGGAAGCGGTGACGTCGCCCGGGCAGAAGTTCCTGGCGAAGCCGTGAAATTGAGAGAGGCCACTCGCCGTTTCGCAATCGAGCGCGTGCAAGCCAGGGGCGGCTGTGACGGTTGGCCCTTGCGGGCTCGCAAAGCTGCCACCGGGGACGGTAGCGAGATTGGTCGGCCAGCGTTCGAGGAATCGGCCGTCGGCACTCCAGACGTAGGGCGCATTGGACGCCCCCTCGATCAGTTTTCTATCGGTACCGTCGTTCCAGTCGACGAAGGTGTCCATCGCCGGGTCGGTGAGAACATTGTTCTGAATCAGGTTCACACCCGAGTCGTCGTTGGACTCATTGTAACGCCATTTCGCCCTCCGGTTCCCCAACTCCCACCCCCGGCCGCGGGGGGCCCACCGTCAACTCGCAGCTTCATTTGAGGGCAGGCCGACGTAGCGGGTTACCCAGCCGCTGTCGGTGCGGGTCGCGACGTAGAGATCGCCGGCTAGCCGTCGATCGGGCTACCGCCCGAGTTCGGGACTATGGAGTACAAACCGACGAAAGAAAACCGGGCGGGGTTGGTCGCGTAACCAGTGTTAGGCCCGCCTGAGAAGAGTTTCGCGCCTCCAGCATTTCCCGGAGAGACCAGCTCGTAAGCGCGGCAGTCGGGAAGATAGTTGGCCTGAGCCTGCTGGCGTACGTTTTCATTTGGGCAGTTGGGCGGATAGAAGTTGAAGGTGTGATCTTCAGCGGTGGTCGTGCCATCCGCATTGGTGGCGACGAGGGTGTAGTGGTAGACGACGCCCGGGGTCAGATTGCCGAGGTGGACTTCGATGGGCTGGTCGGAGTTGGAGGCTTCGATCGTGCCTTCCGGCGTGGTCTGGCCATAGTTCGTGGAGGGCCCGTATTCGATCTTATAGGTGGTGTGAAGCCCGTTTGGGTTGACCTTGGCCAAGAGGACGGCGGAGGTGGCGGTGAGATCTTCCGCCTTCAGCCCATCGATCGCCGGAGGCTGGGTCGTGATGAACGTTTCGTCCGAACCGTGGGCGTACCCGCCGACGGAGTTCGTCGCGACGAGGCGATAGTGATCCTTGGTGCCCGCCGAGAGACCGGTGATCGTCGCTGTAACATGGGTGGGACCCGAGAAGGGGTGAACTTCGGGATTGGGAGTGCAGGGCACGGTGGTGCCGTAGGATTGGTCGAAGCCGTATTCGAAGTGACATTGCGTGATTTCCCCGCGGCCGTCAGGTTCGATCTCCCCGTTCAGGGTAATTTCCGATTCAGTAGCGCCCGAAGGGGCTTCGGTGGTGACGAGGGGCCGAGCATCACCGAAAACGATGACATCATTCAATGCGTGGTCGGCGACGTAGACGGAATGGGAGGGGCCGTCGACGGCTATACCTTCCGCACCGCCGGCCAAAAACCCTTGGCCGAAACTGTCAAGCACCGGACATGACGATGAAAAGCAATTAGCATGGTTGACGTATTCGGATTCGTCTCCATAGACTTCACCACTGGAGGGATCAAAGGCTAAACCGTAGTAGATGAATACGCCTCTGAAAAAAACCGTTTCTTCGTGTCGGACTGGCTCGATCGGTGGTACGAATATGCCTGCCTGGGTATATGTCCATACGCTTAACCTGTTGTCGCCGGCTGCATAGAGATCGCCATTGGCCGCGACACCGAGACCACCTATGCCGGAAAAAGTATGATTTGCGTCGGCGCCGCTCTCCTGGCCGTGGGCGACCCAACTCTTGACGATACCTCCCGAGGAGTCGAACTTCGAGACGAGCTGGTCGCCGGTGTCGGCGACATAGACATCGCCGGAGGAGGGATCGAATTCGTGGCAGGCGGCACCCGTCAGGGGCTGCTGCTGTTCTGAGCAGGAGTTGTCGACCGCGAGGTAGAAGGGGGTCTCCAATCCGCCCGGGCTTTCGCTCGGGGTGCCAGGTTTGCATTTGTCGCCCGGGTGGCCGGAGGCCGGACAGACGTCCTCTTCGGCCGCCCGGGTGAGGCTTTCTTCGACCGCCGTCTCGTTGACTTCCTGGCCGAACATGAGAAGAAAGTCGCCATTTTCGTTGAACTTCTCGACGCGGTAGTTGCCGGGGTCGGTGACGTAGATGTCGTGACTTGACTGATCGATTTTGACGTCGGAGGGATGCAAGAGGGGGTACGGGTCTACGACGTTGGTGGCGGTGGTGCGGATTCCGTCGCCGAAGGTCTCCTTGAAGACATGACTGGTGGAGGCGGCGGCGGGGGCGGCGATGAGCAGGAACGCTCCCAGCGCGAGGGCCACCGCGCTGAGGCCGTGCCCAGGGCGGCGAATCCTCGCGCGGCGAGGAGCGGAAATAAATCGGCGACGGCGCGAAGGACGACTGAAGATGGCAGATATCACTTCCTACCTCCGCGCTTATGGTGTTTTCTGTGGGGCTTGGGCTTGCGGGCGCACTTGCCGTGCTTCTTTACAAAGCCCTTCTTGCAGGTGGGGGGCGGGACGACCCTCTTTGCTTCGGGAGAGGTGGTGAAGGTCTGGTCGGGACCGTCGCTGGTTCCGATGGAGTTGGTGGCGGCAATTCGGTAGTGGTAAGTGGTAGCTGGAGCCAGGCCGGCGAGAGAGGTCCTGACCGGGTGTTCTGAATTATCAGATCCGATCGAGGCGCTCTCGGGGGTGCGTTGACCGTAAGAGGGATCGGTACCGTATTCAAAGTGGTAGGTGGTGGGGCTGAAGCCGGGCTTGACCTGCGCACTGAGCGTTGCCGCTGTCGGGGATGTCGCAGACGCGGCGGTCGCAGAGACCGTGGGAAGAGTGGGCGTGTTGAAAGTTTGATCGGGTCCGGTAGCCAGGCCAGCGAAGTTGAGCGCGAGGGCGCGATAGTGATAAGTCGTCCCAGACCGGAGACCCGTGATCGCGCTGCTGACAGCATGGTCGAAGCTGTCTTCGCCAATCGATTCGCTGATCGGGGTCTTTGAGCCGTAGGAAGCGCTCGGCCCGTACTCGAAACGAACAACGGTAGGCCCAAGGTCGGGATTAACCTTGGCTTCAAGGGTTGCGCCTTCTGGGGTGACGCCTGAAGACGCGGTGCCGTCGATACTTGGAGGGTTTGGGTGTTCAGTGTAAAACGATTGATCCGACCCGTAAGTCGTACCAAGGCCATCACTTACGACGATGCGATAGTGATACTGGGTGTAAAATGAAAGCTTTTCGAGAACTGCGCTGACTTCCTGGATTCCATTTGTGGAGTTGGAGTTTTCAGCCGTTTTATTGCCATATTCGGTGGTGGGACCCCATTCGAAGTAGTAGTGGGTTTCACCACCTTCGGGATCAACCTGGAATGATCCGGTCAGTGTTGGCGTCGCGCGTGGTTACACCGGTGGCGGCGCCCGTGTTAACTCCAAGGACCGCCGGAGTTTCGACCGTCTGATCCTGACCGTAGCCGGTGCCGTTTTCGTTTTTCGCTGCGAAGCGGTAATGATAGGTAGTCATCGGGATAAGGCCCGGCAATGTCCCGCTGATCGCGGTAGGGCCGGTAATTGGGAGGGTGGCTTCGCAAGGGATCTTGCCGCTGGAGTATTCGGTGTTGGTCCCATATTCGATGTCGCATTCGGTGACTTCGGGTCCACCAGCTAGATCGATGTGCCCAGTAAGCGTGGCGGTTTTATGACGGAGGTTCGCCGGTAACGGCGGTTCAGTCGTCACGTCGGCGAGGATGACAAGCGGGCCGAAGGCCTGGATGCTACGACCGGCGTACGTTGCAGCGTAGACCTCGCCGGTTGTTTCGTTGACAGCGATCCCCCAGGCATCGTCAACGATCCCGGCACCGAATTCGGTGATCAGCGATTCGCCACCCGGACCGTACTGGAAAAGCTCGCCTTCCTGAGTGGCATAGACATCCTGGGTGTTTGGGTCAACAGTGACACCCTGAAAAGCTCCTGTCTCGACGAGGCCTTCCGATGTGCCGGATTCGTCAAAGCGCGCGAGTACCGCAGCGCCACCGGTGTAACCTCCGCCATCGACGTAGACGCGGCCGGAGGAGTCGACGGCGACGCCAAGGGGAAGTTCGGCCGGTGCACTTGAGAATTCGGTAACTGGGGCGTCGGAGGAGGTAAAGACATGAACCTTCGACTGTCCGTGGCTGGCAACGTAGAGGTTGCCATTGGTGGGATCAACGGCGACGCCGATAGGGGAGGGCACGCTAAGGTGGCCTTCGGTGCCGAAGGAGGCGACGGGGTTGCCTTCGGAGTCGAACTTGAAAACCGTGTTGAGGATTTCCGAGGTGACGTAGACATCGTGGGATGCCTGATCTACGGCAACGCCCCAAGGTTCGTCGAAACCTAAAGATACCACTCCGGTGCCGCCGCCAAAGGAGGAGACAGGCTTGCCGGCGGCGCTCAATTTGTAGAGGCCGTTGCGCTGGGTGACATAGACATCGCCGCTCGCCTGGTCGACGGCGACGCCGAGCGGTCGCTCCTCACTACCAAAGTTTGCGGTGGTGGTGGGGTCATAGACGTGGGTGAGACCTGCCAAGGCGGGAGATGCGGCGAAAGCGAAGGCGGCTAGGAAAGCGGACAGAGAGGCGACGGCTATGGCCCATGCGCACCGCCGGGGGGGAGCAGGCACAGCGGCGGCAGAAGCGCCCTGAGCATGCGGCGGCTTTGGGCGTTGCGCACGAGTCGGGCCTGTGGCTTTGCGATGGGGGTGGTACATGTGTCGGTTGGTGTTTGGTGGTGTGTTGGGCTCGGAGGGTTCGTGTGGATCCAAGACTCCTGGCAGACCGGTAGGGCCCCGGCCTCCCGGGAGTCAGGCGTGGGTGTGCTTAGGGTGCGGTCACCGCCCAGGACCCGATGATGTAGGTCGGTTCAGGCGTTGCCGTCCCTTCTTCGTAGCCGGTCCACACCAAGGCTCCGGCGACGCCGACGCCGGAGCCATTTTTTTTTCCGGGGGGACTGAAGGCGGTGATGCCGAATGCTGCTTTGGCTGGATCTTCAGTTACACCCTGGTAGAGGCAGAGGTTGCCTTTGACAGCCGTCGGTTCTTCGACGGTCCCCTGACAGGCAGCTATAGAGTGAGATGTCTGCGCCGCGGTGCTGACGTAGCTGGCATTGGGGAGAGGGGCAGCGAGTTTGATTGGGAAGGAGATCGTGAAGTTTCGTTCATAAACTTCTCCTGCAACGTTGATGATGGGGCGGGTGATGAAGGTGCCGGTCTCGGTGGCGCCCGTGGGGAGGGTGTTGTTGGGGGTCCAGGGTTGGCCGGGTTCCCCAGTTTCGCCGGTTTCACCTTCTTCACCTTTTGTGCCCTTCGGACCCGCGGAACCTTGAACACCGTTGCAGACTTCGCGCTTGCTGGCGGGGGAGCCTTCGACTTCGACACGTGTGCCGCCTTCTTCGCAGCCGAGCGCGCTGCCGAGGACGACGCTCTTGCCGTTGCCGCCGGGACCAGCCGGGCCGGCGGGACCAGCCGGGCCAGCGGGACCAGCGGGGCCGGCAGCGCCCGGAGGGCCGGCCGGGCCAGTCTTGCCGCGGGGGCCGGCCTTGGAGGCGGAGGCCGAGTGGTTGGCGGCGATCGCGCCACCGGCGAGGGCGAGGACGATCGCGGCGATCGAGAGGATCAGGCCGGCGGAGCCGAACTGGTTGTGGAGGGCAGCGTAGCGCGTGCGTAGGAACGAGGACATCGTTATCTCTCCTCCTGAGAGTTGAACGTGGTGGCGCTCGGCGCTACGCACGCGGTTCGTGTCTGGGTGCTGTCTGGAATTGCAAGGTGGGCGTGGAGAGACATGGCGTGGGCCGTGGTCTCGCCGCCGTCTCCCCCACTCCCCCCTGCCCACCTACCCGCAAGTGCGTTGAGTAGGGAAGAGGCGACTGCCGCAGACGGGGGAGACGAAGGGTGAGCGGCTGTCTCTGTGGGGGTGGCGCTGGACGAAGGCGAAAGGGCGAGTAGGTCGGCAGGACGAGCTGCGCCGTGGGACGCAGGCGAGTCGGTGGAAGGCAATGAAACAGCGCGCCCTGCCGACCCAGTGAGATTGTGAGCCGCGGTCGCCGTCAAGCCCTGCGGGCTCGCCACAAATGCTTCGCCTCTCGCTCGCGGCGCAAAGGAATCAGATATGGATGCTTGCTCACTCGGGCTTGCGGCCGAGGCCGCCGCCTGGCGGGTGACTGCGCGGCGGCTTTGGGACTCGGAAGGGGTGGTGAGGAAAACTCCGATCTGGGGAGGCGAAATGGGGAAGCGCTGCGTCCTGAAGGGGTAGGTGAACACAAGCGGGAGACACTCAGCAGTGGCGGCGGTGGACGCTACCCTTTGGGGCACTGTGGAGCGACGCGAGAAGACCTTTCCATCGAGTGGCGCCGACATGGAGGCGGTTCGAGTGAGGCGCTTGCGAGAAGACGCAAGTCGACCGATGAACGTGAACCTGGCGGAGGGGATCGCCTTGAGCCACAAGCTGATGCGGTTCACCGGAGCCGCGCGCAAAGCTTGAGCGAGGAGGCCTTCGACGAGCTGCTGCGGCGCCTCGCGGAGGCGGACGTGGAGTTCATCCTGATCGGCGGGCTCGCGGTGAACGCTTGGGGGATCGTGCGCGGGACGAAGGACGTCGATGTGGTCGTCGCGCCCGACCCAGAGAACCTTGAGCGGGTCGCGGAGGTGGTGGTGGCGGCGCGGGGGCACGTGCAGATCGGCGAGGCGCTGCTCGGCAGCGCGCCCTCGATCGCAGCTCGACTGGGGACCGGCGAGCAGATGGGGATCGACACGGAGCTGGGGAGACTTGACATCGTCCAAGGGCTGGAGGGCGTGCCGTCCTATGAGGAGCTGCGATCGAGATCGAGCGAGACGGAGGTGCTGGGTGTCAGCGTCGCGGTCTGCTCGGTCGAGGACTTGCGGGCCATGAAGCGGGCGGCGGGCCGAACCCGCGACCTCGCCGACCTCGAGGACCTCGACGCCGCGGGTCGCTGAGGGGTGGTGGCGAGTCATGCGGGGGCTCCGGGGGGGGCAAGGGAGGGAGCGTCGTCGGTGGTCGGTGGGGTGGTGGTGGCGCCCAGGTAGGCGCCAACAACAGAGGGGGAACAAACGGAAGCGGCCCCAACCCCGGGAGCAAGGAACTTCCCGGGGTCAAGGCCGCCCTCGTCGCTACCAGGAACCCGGAGAAGAGGGGTTCCACTTGCGCCGTCTGCCAGGGAGGGGAGACGAGCGCAGCTTGGGTGCCGATCAGAAATCGAGCGAGAGACTTGCGCTGAGAGGAGGGGCACCGAGGACGGCAGAGGACCGACGCCTCGATGGGCGGTGAAACCCGGATCAATTCCGGATGCTGTCCTCACGATTCTCTCTCCTCTGCCCTTGGCTGCCGCACCTTTGCCCGATCCACCTTGTTGGAGAACCCCCGGCCGGTGCGTGGCGGCCACTTGACTTCCTAGCCCTGGAACACACCGCCTCCAAAAAAGGATCGGTGGCGTTCTGCAGGCCCGGCTGGGATGAGAGCAGATACGGACCGCGAAGTCAAGGCGTTGCGACTCGGACTTGAGGCGTTCGGCACGAATCTGGTCACGAATCAGCTCTAGGATGGGAAGCGAGATGGCACATGCAGAACTTTCCAGGATGGTTCTTTAGTACAAGGGCGTACCATTTCTTTCTATTCTTTTAAAACGTAAACGTACCGCTGAGAGAAAGCGGGCGGGCTATGGTCGCGCCGCGATGGTGCGGACTCCATGGGGCGACGCCGATCGGTTGCGAGCGAAAATGCTGCCGTCGGGACGCGGCACGCCGCGCGAGGAGGCGGAGCGAAACCAGCGAGAGCGCTTGTTCGCAGCGATGGTCGCGACCGTGGCCAAGAAGGGATACGAAGCGACAACGGTCGCCGACTTGGTCGAGCGGACAGGGGTCTCTCGCAGCTCGTTCTACAAACACTTCGCGGGCAAGAAGGCGTGCTTCCTGGCTGCGGTCGAAGCCCTTATCGAGCCGACCATTGAGACCGCCACGGGAGGTCTCAAGCTCGAAGACGAAGAGTCGGCCAAGCAGGCATTCGAGGCTCTGATCAAGCTGATAGCCGACCAGCCGGCGGCAGCGAAGA
Organism: uncultured Solirubrobacterales bacterium; assembly: GCA_963842375.1. Taxonomy (GTDB): domain Bacteria; phylum Actinomycetota; class Thermoleophilia; order Solirubrobacterales; family 70-9; genus CAVUPF01. Next base: position 156,838 of record CAWJGB010000007.1, on the reverse strand, counting down.
TGTGCTTGGAGGTCTACGCAGCCGGACCGGAGGGCGTCGCGCTCGCCGAGCGGACCCTGGAGCGGTTCGAGGCGTCGGTGAGGCGGCTGCTCGATTCGATCCCCGGCCATGAGGGAATGCCGTCTGAGATCGCGCGGGCGCTGATCGGGGGGATCCAGAAGGTGATCCATAAGCGCCTCTACCGGGGAGAAGAGGGGGAGCTGGTGACCTTGGCGCCGCAGCTTTGGGACTGGATCCTTTCCTACCCCCCACCCCCCGGCCCACTGCGAGCGCCGCGTCGAAGTTCGCTGCGGGCCAGGCCCTTCGAGGAGCGCCAAGCGGCGTCGGACCAGCCGGAGCGGCTCCTGCGGGCGCTGGCCGCCGTCGTCGCGGAAAAGGACTGCCCCGAGACGGCGGTGGCCGAGATCGTCGATCGCGGCAGGACTTCGCAACGAACTTTTTACGAATTTTTCCCGAACTCCCACGCCGCCAGGGCCGCTGCAATCGGCATGATCTCCACGCGAATGGTCGACGCGGTGCTGCCCTCGGTTCGGATAGCCGCGGATTGGCGAGAGAGGGTGCGGGCTACCCAGGAGGCGATCCTGACCTTCTGGGCGCATGAGCCGGAGTACGCCCGTTTCTCTGGCGTTGAGATGTATGCGCGGGGAAGTCGGATTCTCGAACTGCGTGAGGAGGCAAACGAGATGTTCGAGGACCTGTTGGCACCCGGCTATGAGCTGGCCCCGGAGACGCCCCCAATCGCCGCCGAGGCGATCGAGGGGGCGCTCGAAGCGCTGGTGTACGAGCAGGTGAAGGCGAAGGGGCCGGCAGGGTTGGCGGGGCTTTTGCCCCTTTGCACCTACATCTGCCTGGCGCCGTTCTTGGGTGGCGAGGAGGCTTATGGGGTGGCGATTCGGGAGGGACAGGGAGTGGCGGCGTAGGGGGTCAGGCGCCGGGAGTGGCGGCGAGGGACGAAGGTGGGCGGTGGTCCCTGGGGCGGGGGCGGTAGTCGGAGGGTTACTCAGGCGAGTAGGTTGGCGAGGCGGGCTGCGCCCGACCTGCAGACCGGAAGGCATTGTGAGCCGCGCTCGCCGTCAACCCACTCGCCACGAATACTTCGCCGTTCGCTCGCTGCGCAGAGACATCAGATTGCGATGCTTGCTCGCTCGGGCTCGCGGCCGAGGCCGCGCCCTGGCGGGTGACTGCGCCGCGGCATTTGGACTTGGAAGGGGTGGTGAGACGAACATGACTTCAGCAAGGGCGCCGGATGGCGCGGTTCACTCGGAGTCGACCCTCCAGACCGAGACGATTCGCGCGGTGTCGGCGTCACCGAGATGCGGGTGGTCGTAGATCACCTCGATGGGCGCCGTCGGAGGTCTCGCCGGACACAAGCCATTCGGCCCGCCCGTCGTCGGCCTCTCGACCGGAGTGCCCTTGACTGATCGCCTGGACCAGCACCAGCCCTCCCGCTGGTCCGAGTGAGCGTTACCGTGAACCTTCATCGGGGTCCTCCCTGCTCAGGGCGTCAGATACCTCGAGCCTCAGGAAGGCTTTCAGGCGTTCACAACGTGTGTGGGCGGGTCTAGGCCCCCAGGGCCTGGGTGATCTCGGCGATCGCCGCGCTCTCCGCGTCGCTGACCGGCTGGTCCTTGCCCTCGGTCCTGGCGCTCGCAACGCGCTGCGCCAACGTGGTGACGAAGCGTCGGTAGTCATCGAGCTCCTGCGGGGTCGCCTTGTGCTCGAGCAGCGCGATCGCTTCCCGAATCCGCTGCAGGCCGTGCTCCTTCAGCTCATCGGGCGAGTGGGTCCTGGCGTGGTCCATCTCGGGCTTGTGAGAGACGACCTCGTCGAGGAGGGCGGAGTCGCCGTGCTCCTTGCGGGCCTCGGTGTAGGCCTTCGCCATCGCGAAGACCTCGCGGAAGGTGCCGCCGCGCTCGGCGGTCGAGATGATCATCCCGGCGCTGGTTGGGCCCTCCAGGATCACGTCCCACTCCTCGGCGGTGAAGTCGGCCTTTCCTGTCATCGACAATTCTCCTCTTCGCGGTCCCCAGTGGGGCTTGCGTCACGGTATCGGGTCAGAGCGCCTGCTTGAGCGCAACCGAGACGACAGAGCCGATCTGGGCAGACGACCAGCGCGATCGTCAGTGAGAGGTTTCCGAGGCTAGGGCCCGTTCCACGGGAAGTTCATGCCAGTAGCATCGACCTTGGCTGTCGGCAGCCGAACTCGGCACTACGCCTCTCCTGACCAATGAAATGAGCACATCGATCGCGATCATCGACTACGGCATGGGCAACCGGCGCTCGGTCGAGAAGGCCTTCGCCAAGGTAGGCGCGCAGCCCTCGCTCAGCGGCGACCGCGATGAGGTTCTGGATGCCGACGGTGCCGTGGTGATCGGCGTCGGTGCATTCCCGACAGCGATGAGGAGACTCGGGGACCTCGGCATGCTGGAGGTCCTGCGGGATCGCTGCGAGCGCGGCAGCCCGATCCTCGGCATCTGCCTGGGCCTGCAGATCCTCTTCGAGGGCTCCGAGGAGCACGGGGGCGCCGAGGGCCTGGGCCTGCTGGAGGGAGAGGTGCGCAGGCTGCCGGCCAACGGGTTGAAGGTGCCACACATCGGCTGGAACCGGGTCGAGTGGAGGGCCGGCGCGCAGCTCGGTGCCGGTGCGGTGGAGGCGGACTCGACCTACTACCACCTCCACTCCTACGCGGCGCTTGACTGTTCCCGCCCCGGAGTCGCAGGGACGGCCGTCTATGGGCGCCGGTTCGTTACGGCAGTCGAGAAGCCGCCCCTCTACGGCGTCCAGTTTCACCCCGAGAAGTCCTCCCATCAGGGGCTGCAGCTTCTGGAGAACTTCGTCAACATCTGCGCCGAGCGCGCCCTCTCCGCCTAGCGGCGTTGAAGTCGATGCACTCTCCGTCGAGCGCCTCTACCAGTGACTCCCCCGCTTCTGGGGAACCGACACCCGGCGGGAGGGCGTACCGGCGTGTCATCCCCTGCCTTGACGTCGACGCCGGGCGCGTCGTCAAGGGCTCGCGGTTCGTCGACCTAAACGATGCCGGAGACCCGGTCGAGTTGGCAATGCGCTATGACGCGGAGGGTGCCGACGAGCTGGTATTCCTCGACATCACGGCGACCAGCGACCGGCGGGGCTCCGCGGTCGAGCTCGCCAGGAGGGTCGCCGACGACGTCTTCATCCCGTTCACCGTCGGGGGCGGCGTGCGATCGCTCTCTGACGCACAGGCGGTTCTCGACGCGGGAGCCGACAAGGTGGGGGTCAACTCCGCCGCGGTGGAGCGCCCGGAGCTGATCGCCGAGATCAAAGAGGTGCTGGCCCGAGAGGTCCTGGTGGTCGCGATCGACGCCAAGCGAAAGCCCGGCGGGGACGGCTGGCAGGTCTTCACCGCGGGCGGCAGGATCAACAGCGGGCTCGACGCCGTCGAGTGGGCCAGGGAGGCGGCAGAGGGGGGCGCCGGCGAGATCCTCCTGACCAGCATCGACCGCGATGGCACAAAGGACGGCTATGACCTCGAGCTTACCCACGCGGTCAGCGAGGCCGTGGGCATCCCGGTCATAGCTTCCGGCGGGGCTGGCGAGGTCCGCCACCTGTTCGAGGCCTTCGAGGCGGGAGCCGACGCGGTGCTCTGCGCATCGATCTTTCACTACGGTCGATTCAGCGTCGGTGAGGTCAAGCGGCAGCTGCTGGCGGCCGGGGTGCACGTCCGGCCGTAGGACCTATCCCGCCAGGGATCTCCCCTGGGAGGCCTCGGCGGGCTCAGCTGCGGCGAGCAGCTCCTCGATCGACTCATCGATGTAGGTGATCAGGAGCTCGGCGTCAGGGATCGCGGCGCGGTCGGCGAGCAGACCGAAGTGGACCGCCCCGTTGTAGCTGAAGATCGCAATCGCCAGGGCGTGGCGGTCGGCGAGGAAGCCGACCGGGTAGACACCGATCAGCTCCCGGCCAAGGACGTAGAAGGGGACCTGGGGGCCGGGGAAGTTGGTGAGGAGAAGGTTGAAGAGGCGGGTGGAGAAGTTGAGCTTCGCCGTGGCGCTTATCAAGAGCGGCGGGGCGAAGTCGCGAAACCAGTCGTTTATGGCCCACAGCGCCTCGGCGCCGAAGGGCTGCTTTGAGGCCTTGAGGGCGTCCATCGCGGCGGTGATCGCCCGGAGGCGATCGAGCGGGTCGGCGAGGCCGACCGGCAATGGCCCGCGCATCGCGGTCAGCTTGTTGCCGAGCTCGCCGTGCTCGTTGGGGGCGCGGACCGAGACCGGGACAAGGGCCTGCAGCTCGAGACCCTCGGTTTGAACGCCGCGATCGGTGAGCCAGCGGCGCAGGGCGCCGGCGACGACCGCGAGGGAGACGTCGTTGACGGTGCCGCCGAGGATGTTCTTGATCTGCTTGAAGTCCTCGAGGCTGGCGTTGGTCCAGTGGTAGCAGCGATCGGGGCCGACCTCGGTGTTGAGGGGGACCTTCGGAGAGGGCTTGGTGAGCTCCCAGCTCACCTCCCAAAGGCCCGCGGCGCAGTCGGCGACGCGGCTGGCGGCGCGGCGAGGGTGGCGAAGCGAGGCGGCAAGCCAGCGGGCGATGCGGCGAAGGCTCTCCCCCAGCCCGGCGATCGCCTGACCGACCAGCCCGGTCTTGGTCGGGGGTCGGTGCGGATCCCACGGTCCCTCCTCGCGCTTGAGCTCGAAGTTGGGCTCGACATCGAAGAGCAAGACGGCGATGTCGACGGCGGAGATGCCGTCTGCCATGGAGTGGTGGGTCTTGTAGAGGACGGCAAAGCGATCATCGGCAAAACCCTCGACCAGGCACAGCTCCCAGAGCGGGCGGGAGCGATCCAGGGGCGGGGAGAGAAAACGGCCGACCAGCTCGCGGAACTGGGCCTCGGTGCCGGGTGCCGGCAGGGTCTCGCGGCGCACGTGGGCGGCGATGTCGAAGTCGGGGAAATCGACCCATAGAGGCCGGCCGAGGCCGAGGGGTGGGAAGGCGAGGCGCTGGCGCAGGCGAGGCAGCAGGTGCAGGCGGCTCTTGATGTGGGTGAGGAAGTCCTCCTGGCTCGGCGGAGAGCCCTCGCAGATCAGCACGGCGCCGATCGCCATGTGGGCGTTTCGGCGCTCGTTCACCAGGAAGGAGGAATCGAACGAAGTCAACCTGTCCATGTGGCGCTGCGGCATCTGCCTCCTCTCTTCCCCAACTCCATCTTCTCATCTGCGGCCAGCCGAATGCGAGCGCTACTTGCGCTGCCCTTCGGCTCAAGTGAACCTAGCGAGTTCAAAGCGGCAGTAGTGGAATTCGAAGTTCAGGACAGTATCGTTGGCGAGGTTGGTGTTGCGGGTAAGGAGGATCGCCGCCTTCTCGGCGCGGGCCTTCTCGCCGGCCCTCAGCTTCCTTGCGGTCGAGGAAAAGAACCTGGCCTCGGTCTTCACGTAGCCCAGCCACTTGGTCAGCGTCGCCCCTTCGGCGGCGGGCCTGGGTATCGCCTGCAGCTCCGACAGGGTCTTCTTGAGGGCCGAGGAGGCCCTTTCGAGCTGTCCGGCTGCATTGCTCAGCCTGCCTTTTCTGACCTCGGCCCTTACCCCTCTGAGGATCCTCTCGTTGGCCTTGGTATTCCTCTTGCAGATCGGTTCGACCGCGGCGATGTATTCCGCGCGGTTGGTTTCGGCGGCGAGGGCGAGGGATGCGGCGGTCAGGAAGCTCAGCGCGACGGGCCCGACCAACATCAAGCTCCTCGATCTCGCCATCCTCGTCCCTTCGTGGATCTCGCCTTGGCTTTGCCTGCGGGCGTGCCCGAGAAATCAAACCGCAAGCGTAGCCAGAGTCGCGCAGAACCCCTACCAGCTGGTGGTCAGCTGAGTGGTGAACTGGGGGCCGGTCAGAGGCGTGTCTTCGGCACCGGGGAAGGAGACCGCGAGCGGGCCGGTCCAACTTCTCGTGCCGGCGACGCCCTGCTGGAAGGAGCCGGTGCCGCTGAATGGCGCGGGAGGAGTGAGGCTGGCCGAGCTGAGCGCGCTGTCGAAGGTAAAGGTCCGCGAGGGGGCGAAGGCAAGGGCGAGGCGGTAGACGGCGATCTGGCCCGCGCTCTGCTCGGTGGCAGCGAGGTAGCGGGCCGTTTGGGTGCCATCGGTGGCCGCGGAGAAGAGCGTCGCCCCGAGCGCCGATTTCCAGCCGGCGGCGAAGGAGGTGATCTTGGTGCGCCGGGGGTTGGAGACGGGATGGCTGGAGCGGCTGCGGCGTGGCGAGCGGGTGGCGGGACCCGAGCAGCGAGAGGCGCCGAGCAGGCGCACGATGCCCCTGGCGCGGTGGATGTGGGCGGTGGTGTAGCCGCCCTCGCCCTCGAAGTCGATCTCTCCGCGAAAGACGCCGGGGACCAAGGAGCGGCCCGCGCCGCGGCAGCCGCGAGGGGGGGCGGCGCGGCGCGAGGGGTGGAAGTGGACCGCGACGCGACCGAGATCGGCGAAGCCGGCACGGAGGCCGGTCGCGCTGACCTCGCCGCGGGCGATGTAGGTGGTGATGGCGGCGCCGAAGGAGCTCGGGCCGTGGGTGACCCCGGAGGCGGCACGGCTGGAGGTGGCGCCGGGACGGAACACGCTGAGAAAGACGGTGGATTCGGCCCCCTCGACGACGATCTCATAGCCCTTGCTTGCGGGGAAGCTGAAACTAGGCAGGGCGAGGCGGGGCGTTGAGGAGGTGGCGGGGTGGGCGCTCATGCGCAGCAGGGCTCGGGCGTCCACAGGCGAGGAGAGTGCGGGGATCCGGGAGAGTTGAGGTCGAGGCGGCTCGCCGATCGCCGTCGCGGGCAGCAGGGTGGCTGTCGCGGTGGCGATTGCGAGCGCCATGGCGAGGCCGGACGAGCATGCTCGCACCTTGCAGCGCCAAAGACTGCTCTTTGCGTCCTCTACATGCTCGGCCACGCGCTTGAGGGCGGACGGGCGGTAAACCCGGCGCAGCAGCCCAGCGACTGCGGCGACGTCCGCCGGGGACCCGGAGATCGTCAGGCACTCCGGCGAGGCCGGGATGGTCGATCTACGGAAGGTCAGGCGGCGGCGCGACGAACGTGCGGGGCGGCTGGGGCGCGGCGCAGCGAGGTGCGGCGCTCGGCTCGGGCCGAGGTCGAGCTTGAGGGGGCGCCTGAAGAGGCGGCTCACCTGACCCTCGCAGCGCGGCCGAAGAGGCGGGCGACCGCGCTGCCGAAGTATGGGCCGAAGTCGGTCGTCGGGTCGGAGCGGTAGCCGTAGGTGGTGACGCCGTTCAGCAGGCCGCCGGCGATAGTCCAGCCGCCGCCGGATGCGCCACCGGTGACGTTGCACTGAACCGCCAGGTTGAGCGGCCCGGGCCAGAAGAATGAGGCGACGTCGTGGCCCTCATAGGGAGTCTGGAGGCAGAGCTGTTGGGTGGAGCCGTCAAAGGGCGGCGCCACCGGGTAGCCGTGGACGTCGAAGAGCTGGCTGGGGGACAGTCCCAGGGCGATGCCGTCAGCGCCGGCGGCGGCGGCGAGGCGCTGGCTGCGTTCGTTGCGCGAGACGACAGCGGCTCCGACATCGAAGTTCTCGTCGGCGGAGGCGATCCACTGGCGGGTGGAGCCGATCCACTTGGCGGCGAAGACGCCGAAGGGGCGCTCGCCGTCGTGGTAGCCGGGGACGAAGACCCACTTGCGGTCATACCATTCGCCGCCGGGCCCACCGCTGTTTACGCAGTGACCGGCGGTGATGACGACGCTCAGGTTGGGCGCGTTGACCGAGGTCCCCGAGCAGCGGGCTAGTTCTTCGTGGCGAAGGACGATGAAGACGGCGCCGTTTTGGCTGTTGCCCGGAAGGGTGGGTTCCGCGACGGTCTGGAAGGTGGAGCTGGCGCGCGCGGCGGGATCGGAAGCGGCGGGGGGGCGCGGCGGGTAGCGGTGCGGAGTTTCGTGAGGGACGGTCGATGCAAAGGAGGCGGCGCCAGCCGTGACGCGGGCGCCGCCGGGCACCCGCACCGAGAGCGAGCGGGCCCGCTTCATTCGAGCCGGGGTCCAGAAGCGCAGGACGCCGCGAGCCTGAGCAGAGGAGGCGTGGGCGGGGGTTTGCGCGGAGGCGGGGGCGGCGTGGAGGGCGAGGAGCAGGGCTCCAAAAGCAAGTGAAGCGAGGGCCGGGCGAGCGGTCACCCGGTCAATGCTACGCAGGCCGCAGGTGCGGCGGGGTGGGCCTCGCTGACAGGCACTACCCTGTTCATATGGTGCAAGCTGCCCGGCTCGGTCATCACGACGAGGCTCCGGTGCTGGGATTCTTCACCGAGCTGACCTCGGATGTGCTTCTGGCCGATGTCGCCGTGGCGGAGAAGGCAGCCGACTTCCGCTCCCAGGTGCGCTCCTTGAGGATGCCCGACGCGCCGATCCTGGCGACGGCGGCGATCGCCTCCGACGTCGAGCTGGTCGTGACCGGGGACGTCAATGTCAGTACGGTCCCTGGGCTCAACTGCCGGGTGCGCCTGCAATGAACGCTGCGCCTCAGGGGGATCTCGGCGATCCACAGGGCACACCCAGTGTGATCGAGTCGGGACGGGCGCCCGGGCGAAGGGTCGGGGTGCTGGGTCGGATCGGGCGATTGGCCTTCGGGCTTCTCTTTCAGCTCGGCACGCTCATCGCGCTCTTCTTCGCCACGCACCTCCTCAGCGGGCACTACGGGAGCTCGGTCTACAACGGCGGCCAGCAGGTGGTCGGCGGAGTCCTTGGCATCCCCACCGTCGCACTCGGCGCGGGTGTCCTGGTGGCGGCGCTCTACACCGCCGCAACCGGGCGGCGAGGCGAGCTGACCTTCAAGCTCGCGCTCGCCGCAGTGGGGCTCTTCGCGGTGATGTTCGTAGTCGAGCTGGCGCTCAAGTAGGCGGCGCGGCGGCCTTGGCCCGGGAGATGCGATCGACCAGGAGTGCAGGGTCGGGGAAGGTCACCGTGAGGCGTTTCAACTTGAGGCCTTCGATGTCGACGACGATGGCGTCGCGGCCTCCCCTGACGGCGAAGAACTGGCGACCCTCGTCGAGGAAGCAGACGCAGAACGGGTTAAGGCCGGGGATGAGCTTTCGACCTTTCACGGCGCTGAAACGCCGGATCGAGCGGATCGGGTCGTGGTCGACCTCTGCGCCCGCGATCTGGCTGAAGGGGAGGACGATGTCGGGGGCAAAGCGCATGAGGAAGGGCGGGACCGGCATCAAGACAGCCATGTTGCGCAGGGCCAGGTGGGTGTCGGTGATCTCGAAGCGCCAGCGGCGCATGCCCGGCATTTTGGAGGGTCGGAACTCGACCTTGTCGGGCAGCCCGGCGGTGACGGGAGCGGGGTTCAAGGCGCTGTCAGAGGAGGCAGGTGTCATCGGGGTCGGGTCGTGGTCGGGGACACGGACCAGGAGGGCTGTGCGGGATGCGAGCCTATCCCTGTGGCTCATTCGCCGATAGCGACAGCTGCGGATCCGGTTGCTCGGCGGTGCCGCTGTACCGCTTGGGCATCCGGCCGGGGGTGCGCCGGACCGCTCAGGCGGAGGCGCCGCTGAACTTGTAGCCGACCCCTCGCACGGTGAGGACCAGCTCGGGGTTCTGGGGGTCGCGCTCGACCTTCTGGCGCAGGTTGGAGATGTGGACGTCGCAGGCGCGCTCGTCGCCGTCGAACTCGGTCTGCCAGAGCTCCTCCATGATCTTGCCGCGGGGAAAGACCTCGCCTGGACGGCCGACCAGCAGGCGCAGGAGCTGGAACTCGGAGCGGGTGAGGTTGACCGGCTCGCCGCGGACGGTGGCGACGTGGCGGACGAGGTCGATCGCTACCGGGCCGGACTCGATGCGGACGGCCTGGGCGAGCGGGGAGCGGTCGAGCTCGCGACGGCGTAGCTGGGCGCGCACCCGGCCGAGCAGCTCGCGCACGGAGAATGGCTTGGTGACGTAGTCATCGGCGCCGACCTCCAGGCCGACCACCTTGTCGACCTCGGCGTCCTTGGCGGTGAGGACGATGATCGGGACGGCGCTGCGGGAGCGCACGTCACGGCAGATGTCGAGGCCCGAGGGGCCGGGCATCATGATGTCGAGGATGAGCAGGTCGAAGGGAATGCCGTTGCCGAGCATCTCGCTCGCCTCCTCGCCGTCGGCGGCGCCGGTGACCTCGAATCCCTCCTGGGCGAGCGCGTAGCCGACCGAGTCGCGGACCGAGGGCTCGTCATCGGCGATCAGGATGCGGCCGCTGCTCATCGTCTTCTCCTCATCTCATGCCACCGGGGTGAGGCTGGGTTGGGCGATCGGCAGGCGGACCCAGAAGGTGCTGCCCTCCCCCTCGACCGAGGAGGCGCCTATCTGGCCCCCCATCACGTCGACCATGCGGCGGGCGATTGCCAAGCCGAGGCCGAAGCCCTCCTGCTTGCGGGACTCGGTGCGGCGGTAGAAGCGCTCAAAGACGCGCTCGATCTCCGCCGCCGGGATGCCGGTTCCTGTGTCGATCACTTCCAAGACCACCTCTCTCTCGCCGTCGCGGCGACCGCGAACGGTAACGGCGCCGGGGGGTGACGTGTTCTTATAGGCGTTGGTGAGCAGGCCGATCATCACCTGCCGCAGCAGGGTCGGGTCCCCCTTGGCGGTGAGGTCGGGGTCTACCTCGACGCCGAGGCGGATGCCGGCGGGCGCATCGACCGCTGCGGCGACGTCGCGGATCGCGACCTGGACATCGACCACCTCGGTCTCCCCCACTCCCAGCGACTCGACCCGGGCCAGGGTGAGCAGCGCCTGGGTGAGGCGGCTCATGCGGTCGGCGTCCTCGCTGAGTCGGGCGAGGAAATGCTCACGCGCTTGGGGGTCGTCCTTGGCGCCGCCCTGGAGGACCTCGATCGCGCCGGAGATCCCGGCCAAGCGGGTTGCGCAGCTCATGTGCGGCGTTGGAGACGAAATCGGCTTCGGCGAACTCGCGGCGCATCTCCTCGGTGCGGTCGCGGACCACGGCAAGGACGGCGCGCTCGTCGGGAAGGGAGCGAGCCTGCATCGAGTAGGCGCGATCGCCGACGCGGAGCGCGGGGTGGGCGGCGAAGCCGACCTCGGCGGCGCGGCGCAGGTGGGGGAGCAGGACCTCGGAGGGGCGCCCGACGGGGTCGAGCAGCTTGGCGGCGGCGCTGTTGGAGAAGCGGACCGAGCCGCCCTCATCGACGACCATCACCGCGTCGGTGAGGCCGTCGAAGATCGCCGCCAGCTTGTTGCGGTCGGCGGTGAGAACGCCGAAGCTCTCTTTGAGAGAGGCACGCATCGACTCCAGGGCACGGGCGAGGTCGCCGATCTCATCGGGCCCGGAAACCTCCAGGGAGGCATCGAAGGAGCCGGCCGCCATCTCAGCGGCGGCCTGGGCGAGGCGGGCGACACGGTGGGAGATGGCCACGGCGATCAGGAAGCCGGCGAGGACGCCGAGCAGGACCGCGGCGACGAGGGCGCGGTGGTTGGCGCCGAAGAGGTAGACGGCGGTGCCGGTGATCAGGCTGACCGCGGCGAAGGCGCCGGAGAGCCAGAGGCGCATCCCGATCCGTCTCATGAAGGTTTACTAACACAAAACGAATGCGGACTCCATGCCTGGGGGGTGCGAGGGGCCGGGCGCGGCGGTGCGGGGACGGCTGGGCTTCATGGGAGAATCGGGCGGGTGCGCACGCTTGTCTTCATCCCCGCCTGGAACGAGGAGGCCTCGATCGTGAGGGTGATCGGCGACGTGCGCGCGGCGCTGCCGGAGGCTGACGTGCTGGTGATCGACGACGGCTCTGTCGACCGGACCGCTGCGCGGACGCGAGAGGCGGGGGCGCTGGTCGCGTCGCTGCCCTTCAACCAGGGGCTGGGGGCGGCGCTTCAGACCGGCTATTTGTACGCGCTGCGCGAGGGCTATGACTTCTGCGCGCACCTTGACGCAGACGGTCAGCACCCGGCCCGCGAGGTGGCGCGGCTGCTGGATGAGGTCGTCGCCGACCGGGCCGACTTGGTGATCGGGTCGCGCTACCACGAGCGCGGCGCGGCGCCTGAAGGCGGCGCTGCGACCGGGGAGGCGGCGGCGAGCGACGACGACTACAAGCCGACGATCTCGCGGCGGATCGGGACCAGCGTCTTTCGCTTCTTCCTCACCCTGGCGACGCGGCAGCGCTTCACCGACACGACGAGCGGGATGCGGGCGGCGAACCGGCGGGTGATGGCGCTGTTCAGCGAGCACTACTCGCCTGACTTCGCCGAGATCGAGTCGCTGCAGCTGGCCGTGCGACAGGGGCTGCGGGTCGAGGAGGTGCCGGTGCGGATGCTGGAGCGGGCGGGCGGGCACTCCTTCCTGACCCCGCTGCGCTCGGCCTTCTTCATCTTCAAGGGGATGATCGTGCTGGTGGTGGGCCAGTTCCGCCCGCGGGTGGAGGCCGAACGATGAACGGGATTGTGCTCGCTGCCCACGCTCCGCAGGTCCACCTGACTCCCCAGACACGGATCCTCGCGGCCGCAATCGCGGTCGCCTTCATGGTGATGATCCTCGAGCTGATCCGCCGCGACCGCCTGCAGGAGCGCTACAGCGTCGTCTGGTTCGTCGCCGGGTTGGGGATGCTTGCCGGCGCCGCCTTCCCGGGGCTGCTGGGAGCGCTAGCCGACGCGATGGGCGTCCGCAACACCAACGTGGCCCTCTTCTCCGTCGTCCTCTTGCTCCTGCTGGGCCTGGCGCTCAACTTCAGCGTGATCATGTCCCGCCAGGCGGCCCAGATAACCCGCCTAGCCCAAGAGCGAGCGATAGAAAAAGCCCGCGAACAGGCAGCGCAGGAGCGCAACGGCAAAGGCTCTTCGGTCCCCCAGGGCGACCGCCCCGGGAAAGGCGCCTGAGCTCAGGCGCCAGCGAGCGCCCGCAACTTTCACCTCTGCCCCCGGACGGGGCAAAGGAGCCCTCCAGGCGGAAGAAGAGGGCCTCCAGGGCAAGCTCCTCGGAGACGTTCAACTCGAGGCGGCGGCGGGTCTCTTGGGTCAGCTCGGCGGCTCGGCGGGCGGTGGCGGGGTCTAGGTCTGCTGCCTGGGATTGGAGCTGCTCGATGCGGTCTTGGTTGTAGGCGACCTCCGGGGCGCCCGAGGCGACGGCGGCGAGGTCGCGAAACCAGGAGGCGCTCAGCTCGAGGCCAAGATCGAGGATCTCGGTGCGGCGGCGGCGAGCGGCTCGTTTTGACTCCTCGGCGATGTCGCGGGCGCTGCGCTTCAGCCCGGCCGAGGACTCCTCCTCCAGCGCTTCGCGGGTCGCGGCCTCAGCTTCCTCGCCGACGGCCTCGGCGCTGTCGAGGAGCTGCTTCCAGGGAGAGGCCGCGGAGAGGCCGCGGAGCGCCGCGGCGGCGCAGCGCTCGGCCTCGGCGCGGACCTCCCTCCCCCGCTCCGACAGGAGCAGGCGGGCGCGCTCGAGGTCTCCCGCCGAGAGGCGCGCGGCGGCAGCGATCTCGCCGCGGCCCGGGGTGGGCTCGCCGGAATTCAGATCGCCGCCCAGCGCCGCCTTGATCGCGTCCACGGGCAGTGGGGCGAAGTGGACCTGCTGACAGCGGGAGGCAACGGTCTCCAGCAGCGCCTCCGGCTCGGAGCTGAGAAGGATCAGGTGGGCGTAGCGCGGCGGCTCCTCCAGGGTCTTCAGCAGCGCGTTCTGGCTCTCGTCTCGCATCGCCTCGGCAGCCTCGACCACGAAGACGCGCCCCCCGCCCTCGAAGGGTCGGTAGGAGGCGGCGCGGATCACCCGCTCGCGCACATCCTCGACCAGGTGCTGGGCGCCGCGCGGGGCGAGCCAAACGAGGTCGGGATGCGGGGAGGGGTCGAGGAGAACGCGGCGACGCGTGTCGTCGGGGTCCTCTGCGGTGGTGGCGAGGACTTCGGCCGCAAATGCGCGGGCGGCGGCGCGCTTGCCAGACCCGCGCGGGCCACAGAAGAGGTAGGCGTGTGATGGGCCGAAGGCGAGCGCGGCGGTCAGTGTGGCCCGAGCGCGCGGCTGGTCGATGGTGCTTTCTTCCAGGGCGGTTTTCATCGAGGTGCGTTCATAGGGCCCGGCTCCGAACTGCCTCCAGCACCCGCTCGTGCACCTCCTCGACGGTACCGCCGGCATCGACCACGACAACCCGGTCGGAGGCGACCTTGGCTATCTCCTCGTAGGCCTCGGCAACGGCGCGTTGGAGCTCGACCCCTTCGGACTCCAAGCGGTCCTCTCCACCGGCCCGGTCAAGGCCGACCTCGGGATCGAGTCGTAGGAGCACGGTGAGATCAGGCCAGAGGCCGTCGATCACCGTGTCGGTCAGCGAGAGGACGTGGCTCATCCCAAGGCCGCGGGCGGCGCCCTGGTAGGCGACGCTGGAGTCGGCGAAGCGATCGGCGACGATGTCGGTGCCTGCCTCCAGGGCGGGACGGATCACGCGGCTGAGGAGATCGGCGCGGGCGGCCGAGAAGAGGAGCAGCTCGGCGAATGGGTCAAGCGAGAGCTCGGGGTCGGCGAGCAGATCGCGGATGCGCTCGGCGGCATCGGTCCCCCCGGGCTCGCGGACAAGCAGCGTCTCGGGGCCGAGCGCCTCGGCCAGCAGGCGTGCCTGGGTGCTCTTGCCGGAGCCGTCGATCCCCTCCAAGGAGATGAACAACGCCCCGTGGCCTCAGCCTTTGGCCGCGGCTTTGGCGCGTTTGCGGCGACGGGTGGCGGTGTCGGCTTTGGTCGCCGTCTTTGCCTTGGCCGCTGCCCCGTCTGCGGAGCCATCCGGCAGCGGCTGCTTTTCCATCGCCTCTTTCGCGGCGCGGGCGGCTTCGCGCTCGGCGCGGCGTTTCTTCATCTCCTGCATCGACTCGCAGTGATCGTTGAGGCACAGGTTCCAGGGGCGGCCACGGAAGGGGACGACTTTCAGCCGCGGAGTCTGGCCGCAAACAGAGCAGCGCTCCTCGAGGCGGAAGACGTCGCCGCGCTGGGGCAGCGGAAAGGTCTGATCGCAGGAGTTCGGGTCATCGGCGCTCCAGCCCGAACAGCCGACGAAGCGTTTGCCTGATTTTTTGGCACGGATGATGCGCAGCATGTTGGGTGAGCCGTCCTCCTTGGTGCGGCCGGCCTCTTCGCAGACCTTGCAGGGGCCGAGGATGCGGTCCTGGTCCATCCCCGCCCAGACGACCTTCGCCAGGTCCTCGCGGCTGGAGTCGATTTCCGACCAAGTCCGATGGAGGAGGTCGCGACTGTCGCCGACAACGCCGTCCTTGGTCATCTCGCCGGCGGCGATGCGGTCCATCTCCTCCTCGAGCTGGGCGGTCATCTCCGGCGTCGCCATCCGCGGCACGTAACGCTTGAACGCCTCATACATCGCAATCCCTGTCTCGGAGGGGACCGGCGGGTTGGCGTAGACGTAGCCGCGGTCATACAGCTTTTGGATGATGTCGGCGCGGGTCGCCTTGGTGCCGAGGCCGCGCTCCTCCATCATCTCGATCAGCTTGCCCTGGGAGAGACGCGAGGGCGGCTGGGTCTCCTTGTCGAGGATCCAGGGCTCGCCGTCTAACCCGAGCCGCTGCCCCTCTGCGAGCTTGGGGATCTCCTCATCGGCGGAGCGGGCGTAGGTGTAGATGCCGGCGTAGCCGGGGTCGACGACGACCGAGCCGCGCACGAAGTAGGTCTGCGAGCCGGCCTCGATGTCGGCGCGGGTGGACTCGGTGACCATCGGCGGGCTGAAGGTGGCGAGGAAGCGGCGCACGACCAACTCATAGACGCGGCGCTTGGGGCCCTCCAGCGCGCCCGGGTGGATCGCCTGGGTCGGGTAGATCGGCGGGTGGTCGGTCGTCTCTTTTTTCCCGCGGGTGGGTCTCAGCTCGCCCTCTAGCAGGCCCGCGGCGGCGGAGAACTCCTTGATGCGGACCAGTGAGGAGACCAGCTCGCCGACCGGCAGCGAGGGCGGGTAGACGGTGTTGTCGGTGCGCGGGTAGGAGATGAAGCCGTCCATGTAGAGGTCCTCGGCGATCCGCATAGCGGCGGCCGGGGTGATGCCGAGGCGGCTGGAGGCGTCGGTGGTGAAGGCGGTCGTGTTGTAGGGGGTCGGCGGTTTGCGAGTGTTCTTTTTCGCGGTGACCGAGCGGACCGTGCCGGGGCTGGCGGTACCGGCGAGCGCCGCGTCGACCTCCCCACGCTCCCAGAATTTGTCGACCGCATGGTGGGCCTCGAATGCCCCGTCGGGATGCTGGAAGCGGGCGAGCAGCTCCCAGAACGGTTTGGCGACGTGGGCGCGCCGCTCCATCTCGCGCTCGACGACCAGCCCAAGGGTGGGGCTCTGGACGCGGCCGACTGAGAGGAAGTTGGAGCCGAAGCGCCGCGTCGCGAGGGAGACGGCGCGAGTCAGAGTCGCGCCCCAGAGCAGGTCGATGTCCTGGCGGGCGGCGCCGGCGTTGGCGAGCGGGTAGGAGAGCTCGTCGAGCTCGGCGAAGGCGCGCTCGATCTCCTCCTTGGTGAGGGCCGAGTAACGGGCGCGCTTGATCCGCAGGGTGCCGTCGCGGGTGCCCTCGCGCGAGCCGAGTGCCGGGTTGGCGTCGAGCATCTCCTCCAGCGCCTCGAGGCCGATCAGCTCACCCTCGCGGTCGAAGTCGGTGGCGATCACCAGATCGTCGGCCTCCTTGGCCACCTTCCTGATCGCCTTGACGACGTTTTTGTCGGTCGGCTCCTTGACCAGCTCGGCGTCGATTAGCTCGTGCAGGTCGGTCTTCTGCCAGTTCGAGTAGCCCTCCGGGAATGCGGGGCCGAGCACGTGGCCCTTGAGGCCGATCGACATCTGCTCCCCATCGGCGTCGGTCCAGGTGTAGTAGGGGACTTTGAAGGATTTGTCGGTGGCCGGGCCGCCGCTGGCGGCGCCGAGGATCTCGGCGATCTTCTTGGCGCTGTTGTTCTTCTCGGTGACGATCAGCCTCATGGGTCGGCGAGGGTAGCAGGGGCTCTCGGTCACCCCGGCGGCCTCGCGCGCGCCGATCCCCCTAGGATCGGCGACCGCATGAGGTGCTTGGTGACAGGTGGCGCGGGGTTCATCGGCTCGAACCTGGTCGACGCGCTGCTCGCGCGCGGTGAGGAGGTGACGGTGTTCGACGACCTCTCGACCGGGCGGCGGGAGAACCTCGACGGGGCCTTGGCGGCGGGCGCTGCGCTTATCGAGTGCGATGTCCGCGACGACGCCGCGGTGTCCCAGGCGGCGGGCGCGGCGCGGCCGGAGGCCGTCTTTCACCTGGCGGCGCAGATCGACGTGCGCAAGTCGGTCGCGGAGCCCGCCTTCGACGCCGCGGTCAACGTCGGCGGCACCGCCAACGTGCTGGAGGCGGCGCGGACGACGGGGGCGCGGCGCTTCGTCTTCGTCTCCACAGGAGGGGCGATCTACGGCGAGGGCGAGGAACAGGAGCTGCCGCTCACCGAGAGCGCGCCGGTCGAGCCGCTCTCCCCCTACGGTCAGAGCAAGTTCGCCGCCGAGGGCTACCTGGCGCTGTATGAGCGGCTCTACGGGCTGTCCGGCGTCGCGCTGCGGCTCGGCAACGTCTACGGCCCCCGCCAAGACCCCCTCGGCGAGGCGGGGGTGATCGCGATCTTTTGCGGGCGGCTGCGCAGCGGGAGGCGGCCGACGGTGTTCGGCGACGGCACCCAGACCCGCGACTACATATATGTGGGCGACGTGGTCGCCGCAGCGCTGGCCGCAGCGGACGCGGCGACAACCGGGCCGGTCAACATCGGCACCGGGGTCGAGACCGACGTGCTGGAGCTGGTCAGGGCGCTCGGCGATCTGGACGGCGCCGAGGCCTTTGAGCCCGAGTTCGCCCCGGCGCGGGCGGGCGAGGTACAGCGGATCGCGATCGACCCGGCCCGGGCGGAGAGCGAGCTGGGTTGGGGGGCGAAAGTGGGCCTGCAGGAGGGCCTGCGGCTGACACTGGACTCCCTCTAACCTTCGGGTATGCCCGCCCAGGCCTATGCCGGCAAGGAGTGCGTTTGCCAGCTGCGGAAGGGGATCTGCGACCAGACGTGCGTGCGCGACATGCTGGAGACGCCCTTCTACATCGCCTGCCTGAAGCTGGCGGGGCGGCGCTGTCTGGTGATCGGGGGCGGCGACGTGGGGCTGGAGAAGGTCGAGGGGCTCTTGGCCTGTGACGGCGAGGTGACGCTGATCGCGCCGGTCGCCCACCCGGAGTTGGAGGCGCTGGCGGAGGAGGGGTCGATCCAGTGGGAAAAGCGCCCCTACGCGGGGGGCGCCGACCTGGAGGGGGCCTTCGTGGTGATCGCAGCCACTGACGACAGCGAGGTCAACATCGGCGTCTACGACGATGCCGAGCGGCGGGCGATGCTGGTCAACGTGGTCGACGTGCCGCCGCTTTGCAACTTCATCTTGCCAGCGATCGTGCGCAGCGGGCCGCTGGCGATCGCGATCTCCACGGCCGGCGCCTCGCCGGCGCTGGCAAAGCGGATGAAGCGGGAGGTCGCCGAGCTGTTCGGCGAAGAGTACGCACGCCTTGCGGTGATCCTCAACGACGCCCGCGGCTGGGCCAAGGGGACGCTGCCGACATACCAGGACCGCAAGGAGTTCTTCGAGGGGATCGTCAACGGCGACCCCGACCCGGTGGCGCTGCTGCGCGAGGGCGAGGAGACCGCGGTGCTGGCGCTGATCGAGAGCGCCAAAGAGCACGCTGTGGCGCTCGCCTGAGCCTCAGCCGACGCTTGAGCAGACCGAGCCGCTGACCTTGGCGAGGGCGTCTCGCAGGGAGTCGGCCTGGCGGGCGCTGAGGCTCGTGGCGAAGCTGGCCTCGATCTCGGCGAAGACCGCCGGCGCCATCTCGCCGAGCATCTCCTGTCCGGCCGGGCAGAGGGTCGCGTAGCTGACGCGGCGGTCCGTCTCGCAGAAGGCGCGCTCCAAGAGGCCCGCCTTGACGAGGCGGTCGACGAGCTTGGTGAGGCCGCCGCGGCTGATCACCAGGGCGTCGGCGAGGTCCCCCATCTTGAGGCGCTGCTCGGGGGAGGCGGCGACGGTGCTGAGGACTTCATACCAGCCGAGCGGCGGCAGCCCCGCATCGGTCAGCGCCTCCTGGAGGCGGCCGGTGACGGCGGCGTGGGTGCGGCAGAGGGCAAGCCACGCATCGCGGTGCGGGTCGGGGGCGGCGTTCGAGCCGTTCCGCCTGGCTGCGGCCTCCTCTGTCGCTTTTGCGGGCATGTCCAGATGATCGCAGATGAATGTTGTCTAAGCAATAGTTGCCTAATAAATCTTTTCTGCTATGATTTTTTCTTCAGCAACTTTTATTTTGGAAACTACTTTAGGAGAACGCAGAGATATGACCACACAGACCAAGCAGCAGATCCCCGAGGGCACCTGGACGGTGGACCCGATCCACTCCTCGGTCGGCTTCGCGATCATTCACAACGGCGTCTCGACCTTCCGCAGCCGGTTCTCGGACTACGAGGCTCGGCTGAGCGGTGGCGAGGAGCCGCGCCTGGAGGGCTCCGTCGACGTCGCCAGCGTCGAGATCGCCGAGGAGCAACTGAAGGGCCACCTCCTCTCTCCCGACTTCTTCGACGCGGAGCGCTACCCGCAACTTCGCTTCGGCTCAAGGGAGCTGGACGTTGCCGAGGACGGATCGGTGAGGGTGCGCGGCGAGCTGGAGATCAAGGGTCAGAAGCATGAGGTCGAGGTGAGCGGCCGTTTCGCGCAGCTCGGCGCCGACCTTGGCGGCGGTGCCCGCGTCGGGCTCTCGCTGGAGTCCACGGTCGACCGGCGCAGCTTCGGGCTCGACTGGAACGCGGACCTGCCGAGCGGCGGCCAGGTGCTCGACTACGAGGTGAGCATCGCGGTCGAGCTGGAGTTGGTCGCGGAGGCCGAGTAACGATGCGGGTCCTCGGCATATCCGGCAGCCTGCGTCGGGACTCGCTCAACACCGCCCTGCTGCGGGTCGCCGCCGAGCGGCTGCCCGCGGGGGCGGAGCTGACGACATTCGAGCGGCTGGCAGATATCCCGCCCTACAGCGAGGACGCCGAGGCCGGGCCGGCCCCAGATGCGGTGCGGGAGCTCCGCGAGGCGATCCGCGGCGCCGACGCGGTCCTGATCGCGACGCCGGAGTACAACCACTCGCTTCCGGGCCAGCTCAAGAACGCGCTCGACTGGGCCTCGCGACCGGCCGGGCGCAGCGCGCTGAACGGCAAGCCGGCGGCGGCGATCGGCGCATCGAAGAGCATGTTCGGGGCGGTCTGGGCGCAGGCCGAGCTGCGCAAGGTGCTGGCCGCGATGGGCGGCCGCGTGGTCGAGGCGGAGCTGCCCGTGGCCCAGGCGCACGAGCAGCTGGTCGACGGCCGCCTGGAGCTGGCTCCCTCGCAGGCCGAGCAACTCGAGGAGATCCTCGCCGAGCTTCTCGCCGCGGCGGAGACCGAGGCCGAGCTCAACTACGTCGCGGCGTAGGCCCATCCCGCCACCAGGGACCGCCCCTGGGTAGGGGTCCGGGCCGCGATCAGCAAGGTGGGCAGGTCTTCAGCCTCGCCGACGCCTGCACCCGTTGGCCCGTGTGATGGGGTAAAGGGAGGACAGTCGTCGGCGGGCTGGGCGGCGCTCAGGAAGCCGGCAGGGCGAAGAAGGCAACCGCGGCGAAGTGGGCGGCGGCGGCGGCGATCACGAGGGCGTGGAAGATCTCGTGATAGCCGAAGACGGCGGGGTTGGGGTTGGGGCGCTGGGTGGCGTAGACGACGGCGCCGGCCGTGTAGAGGAGGCCGCCGGCGGCGACCAGGAGCGTGCCGGCGACGCCCATGTCGGACCACAGCTCGGGGAAGGCGACCGCGGCGACCCAGCCGAGCGACATGTAGATCAGCGCCGCCACCCATTTGGGGTGATCGATCCAGACCATCTCCACCGCGGCGCCGGCGATCGCGCCGATCCAGACGACCACGAGGATGGCGGCGGCGAGCGGGCCGTGAAGGACGAGCAGGGCGAAGGGTGTGTAGGTGCCGGCGATGAGGAAGAAGATCATTGAGTGGTCCAGGCGGCGCATCCAGCGGCGCACGTTGGGGCGCTTCCAGTCGACCCGGTGGTAGAGGGCGCTGGTGCCGAGCAGGGCCGAGAGGCTGACTGCGTAGATCGCGACGGCGAGGGTCGCCTTTGGGGTCCTCGCGGCGAAGATCAGCGCGGCGCCGAGGAAGAGGGAGACGAAGAACGCCCACATGTGGGAGACGCCGCGCAGCTTCGGCTTGACCGAAGCGATCGCCTCGGCGGCGGCCCCTTTGGCTGCCTCTGCCCTCTCGACGGCCGCATCACGCGCCGCGCTCGCCCGCTCGCCCACCGCCTCGCGTGCCGCCTGACCTCGTACCTGCTGACCTCGTACCCGCATGGTGTCACCATACATAGGGAGCAAGCGAATCTCCGTTATTTGCAGGCTCTGGCCTGATCGGTTCCGTCCGGCTCGACGACGATCCTGTGTAGTTACCCCCGAAAGCTGCTGTGAGAGGAGTCAGTCGATGTCCAAGACCGCCACGAGCGCCCAGTCAACCGGTCTCAAGGGCCTGGCGATCGAACGCCGCTTCACGCGCGAGGGCGTCCATCCCTTCGAAGAGGTCGAGTGGGAGGTACGCGATGCGGTGATCGGCAACCCGGAGAGCCCGGCCTTCGTGCAGCGCGGGGTCGAGTTCCCGAAGAGCTGGTCGCAGAATGCGACCAACATCGTCGCCCAGAAGTACTTCCGTGGGCAGCTCGGCAGCGAGGAGCGCGAGAACTCAGTCAAGCAGATGATCGGCCGGGTCGCGGGGACGATCTCGGGGTGGGGGGGCGAGGGCGGCTACTTCGCCTCGGCCGAGGACGCCGACGCCTTCGAGGCGGAGCTGACCTCGATCCTGCTGGGCCAGAAGGCGGCCTTCAACTCGCCGGTCTGGTTCAACGTCGGATTCGAGGAGCGCCCGCAATGCTCGGCCTGCTTCATCCTCAGCGTCGAGGACAATATGGAGTCGATCCTCGAGTGGAACACCAAGGAGGGCAAGATCTTCCGCGGCGGCTCGGGCTCGGGGATCAACCTCTCCAACATCCGCGGCTCGATGGAGCCGCTGAAGAAGGGTGGGACGGCGAGCGGGCCGGTCAGCTTCATGCGCGGGGCTGACTCCTGGGCAGGGACGATCAAGTCGGGCGGCAAGACGAGGCGGGCGGCGAAGATGGTCGTCCTCGACGTCGATCACCCCGACATCGAGCACTTCATCTGGTGCAAGGCAAAAGAGGAGGAGAAGGCCGAAGCGCTGCGCGACGCCGGCTTTGACATGTCGATCGACGGCGAGGGCTTCACCTCGATCCAGTACCAGAACGCCAACAACTCGGTGCGGGTCACCGACGAGTTCATGGAGGCGGTGCAGGCCGACGGGAAGTGGAACCTGACCGCGCGGACGACCGGCGAGGCGGTAAAGACGCTGGACGCGCGGACGCTGATGAGCGAGATCGCCGAGGCGGCCTGGCGCTGCGCCGATCCTGGCGTGCAGTACGACACCACGATCAACCGCTGGCACACCTGCCCGGAGTCGGGGCGGATCAACGCGTCTAATCCGTGCTGCTTCGTCGGAGAAACGACGGTCGCGACCTCTGAGGGGCCGATCTCAATCTCGGAGTTGCACCGCCGCTGCGAGAGCGGTGGCCTCCTGCCCGACGCGGAGTCATTTGATCTCAATTCCGGCGAGCCGACGCGCGCACCGATCATGCGCGTCTGGGTCGCGGGAATCGCAAGGAGTCTTGTGCGTCTGCGCACCATGAGCGGCCACGAGATTCTGTGCACTCCCGAGCATCGCTTCCTTGCTGAGACAGGGGCTTGGATTGAGGCGCGCGAACTCCGGACTGGAGAGGCGCTGCGAGCGATCGGGCTCACGGATTCGTCTGCCGGGGGCGTGCTTGAGCGCGTCCTCGTCGCCACGATCGACCACGTTGCCGATGTGGAAATCATCGATGGGCACGATGTGAAGGTGTTTGATCTCGAAGTCAACGGACATCGCAACTTCACCGTTGGCGACCTCGGCCCCGGGCTGGTCGTCCACAACTCCGAGTACATGCACGTAGATGACTCGGCCTGCAACCTTGCCTCGCTCAACCTGATGAAATTCCGCCGCGAGGACGGCAGCTTCGACGTCGAAGCCTTCGAGCACGCGGTCGACATCGTCTTCCTCGCACAGGAGATCGTGGTCGGCTTCTCCAGCTATCCGACCGAGGAGATCACCGCCAACGCCAACGCCTTCCGCCAGCTCGGCCTCGGTTACGCCAACCTCGGCGCGCTGCTGATGTCAGACGGGCTGCCCTACGACTCCGAGGAGGGTCGCAACGTCGCCGCCGCGATCACGGCGCTGATGACCGGGCGGGCCTACCGCCAGTCGGCGCTGATCTCCGCCGGGGCGACCGGTCCCTACGACGAATACGAGCGAAACCGCGAGCCCCACAACGGGGTGATGCGGATGCACCGCGATGCCTCCTACGACATCGATCCGACCGGGATCAAGGGCGAGCTGCTGGAGGCCGCACAGCGAGCCTGGGACGAAGCCGTGGAGCTGGGCAAGGAGCACGGCTTCCGAAACGCGCAGTCCGTGGTCTTAGCTCCAACTGGAACTATCAGTTTTTTGATGGATTGCGACACGACGGGGATCGAGCCCGACTTCTCCCTGGTCAAGTTCAAGGAGCTGGTCGGTGGCGGGCAGATGACGATCGTCAACCGCTCGGTGCCGCTGGCACTGCGCACGCTCGGCTACTCCGAGGCGGAGGTCGACCAGATCGACGCCTACATCGCCGAACAGAACACGATCGTCGGCGCACCGGGGCTGAAGGACGAACACCTGCCGGTCTTCGACGTCGCGGTCGGCGAGCGGGCGATCTCTCACACTGGCCACATCGACATGATGGCCGCTACCCAGCCGTTCATCTCCGGCGCGATCTCAAAGACGGTCAACCTGCCGCAGTCGGCGACGGTCGAGGACATCGCCGACGCCTACATGCGCGGCTGGAAGGGCGGGCTGAAGGCGCTGGCGATCTACCGTGACGGGTCTAAGACCGCGCAGGCGCTGCGCACAGACGCACAGGAGGACAAGGAGGCGGAGGCCTCCCCCGCTCCGGTGCGCAAGAAGATGCCCCGCGAGCGCGAGTCGATCACCCACAAGTTCTCGATCGCCGGCCACGAGGGCTACATCACCGCCGGCAAGTACGAGGACGGCGCGGTCGGGGAGATCTTCCTCACCGACATCGGCAAGGAGGGCTCGACGATGCGGGGGCTGATGAACGCCTTCGCGACGGCGATCTCGATCGGCCTCCAGTACGGCGTCCCGCTCGAGGTCTTCGTGCGCAAGTTCAGCTACATGCGCTTCGAGCCGGAGGGGATCACCGGCAACGCCGAGATCCCCTTCGCCAAATCGCTGCCCGACTACATCATGCGCTGGCTGGCGAGCCGTTTCATAGAGGACACCGACACGCTCGAGGACCTCGGCATCCTCACCAGCGAGGTTCGGGCCAAGCGCGAGGCCGAGACAACCCAGCTCGGCCTCGGTATCGACACCAGCGGCGGCTCGGCAGGGCCGGCGAACGGCGCCGGAAACGGCCACTCCAAAAAACCCGGCAACGGCAACGGTGCCGAGAAGGCAAAGGCAGCCAGCGGCGAGGCGGTTCCCGCCGTGGCGGCCTTCACCGAAACCCCCCCGGTGGTGCCGGCCAAGATGTCCGGCCTCGACCTCGGCCCCGCCTGCGAGCAGTGCGGCGGCATGATGCAGCGCACGGGCTCTTGCTACACGTGCTCATCGTGCGGCAACAACACCGGCTGCGGTTAGACTGCCGCCGTCCGGAATACCGGTAACGCCTAATCCCGGGCTTCGGCTCGGGAGCGGGGGAACCAAAGAGTTTGGGGCGAACCCCTACGTGGGGGCGCAGGCTCCTTTAGCGCCAGCCCGACAGCTAACCCCGCAGGCCAACGAAGGAGGCTGGTTTGCGAACGCCCACGCACAAGCTGAAGGCGACGATCGGGGTCATCGGCCTCCTCGTCACGGTGGGACTCGGCTCATCCGTGGCGCTGGCCGCCGCTCCCGGTGGCGCCGCCGCTCCGGGATCCGAACCAAAGCCCGCGGTGGACAACCACTACGTAGACCCGTTCTCGGTCGGGCGCTGGAGCGTCAGCCGCACCGACATGGGAGTCGACTACGTGCCCATCCGCCGCGAGCCGGTGCTGGCGATCGGTGACGCGAAGATCCTCGGCTCATCCGGCAGATCCCCTTGGCCTGGAGGCCATTTCATCTGGTACCGCCTGCTCGACGGCGATCACGCCGGCGCAGTCATCTACGTAGCCGAGCACCTGACCGCGCTCGCGCCGGCCGGCGCCACGGTCCGGGCGGGACAGCAGATCGCCACCGCGCTCCCAGGCTATCCCTGGACCGAGTGGGGCTGGGCGACACCGGCCGGCGAGCCCCGCGCCTTGCCCTGCTACCACGAGGGCATGGAAACCAACTCGGGCAAGGAGATGGCGCGCTTCCTGGGATCGCTCGGCGCCAGGCCGCTGCGCCGGCTGAATCCCGGGCCCGACTGGCCGAGCGGAAAACTCTGTTAGCCGCCTCGGCGGCCACCGAGCGCCCCGTCAGACCTCAGCCGAGAATGACCTCTGCGTCGTGGCGCGGGGTCTCGGTGATGGCGCGCCGGAAGGGTCGCTCCGGAGCCGGGTCGGCCGGGTGGACGTCGCGGCGCTTGACCAGCTCCCTGAGGACCACCGCCATCTCGAACTGGGCGAAGGAGGCGCCGAGGCAGCGGCGGACGCCGCCTCCGAAAGGGATCCAGGTGTAGGTGCCGGGCGGGTTGTCGAGGAAGCGCTCGGGAAGAAAGCGCTCCGGCTCGGGGTAGATCTCGGGGTTGCGGTGCACCAGGTGAATGCAGGGCGTGACCGAGGCGCCGGCGGGCAGCTCGTAGCCGCCGATCTCGACCGGCTCAGTCAGCCGCCTGATCACGAGCACGATGACCGGGCGAAGGCGCAGCGTCTCCTGGATCGTCGCAGTCAGATACTCCTCAGAGCCGGTTAGCGCCTCCTCGCGCAGCCGTACGAGTTTCTCGGGATGGCGGGCGAGGCGCTCCACCGCCCAAGAGAGGGCCGTCGCCGTAGTCTCATGGCCGGCGACTAGGAGGGTGAGCAGCTCGTCGCGCATCTCGGCGTCGCTCATCGGGCTGCCGTCCTCGTGCCGCGCGGCGACCAGCATCGAGAGGACGTCGTCGCGTTCGGCGAGGTCGCTCGCAGCCCTGCGCTCGGCGATCTCGTGATGGAGCAGCTCGTTGACCCGGTCGATGCGGCGGCGGTAAAAGGGAAAACGCCCGATCCGATTGGGGCCGACGAGGATCAACGGCATGAGCATGCGCGGGTTGGTCGTGAGGTTGAGGAACTCGCGCAGCGCCACGCGCAGCGCGTCCATGCGCTCTCCCCCGTGAAGACCGAAGACCGTCTCGAGGATGATCTCCAGCGTGATCGCCTGCATTCGCGGGCGCAGCTTGTAGGGGACGCCGGTGGGCCAGCTCCCGACCTCACGCGCGGCAATCTCGGCCATCGTCTCTCCGTAGCCCTGCATCCGCTCACCGTGAAACGGAGGAAGCAGCAACTTGCGCTGGCCGATGTGCGCCCTCTCGTCGAGCACCAGGACCGAGTTCTCGCCGAGGACCGGCCGCAGGATCTGGTTGCCCTCGCCGGCGTGGAAGATGCGCGGGTCGCCGGTGAAGACCTGCTTGACCGCCTCGGGGTCAGAGACCATCACCCAGGTCCCCTCGTAGGCGATGCGCAGGGTAAACATGTCGCCGAAGCGTGCGCGGCACTGCTCGAGCATCCACTGCGCGCGGCGCGACCAGATCGCGGTCTGCACGCCGCGCGGCATTCGCGGGCCGCGTGGCAACCCGCGCGTCGCCTCGCTGAGGACGACCGGGGGAGCCGCCGCTTTCGTCATCGCCTCCATCGTGCCTTGACAGCCACCGTACACGGCGGGGAGGGGTCATCGTGTGAGATCCCTCCCGGCCCAGCGCCGGCCCCGCGGACCCCACCTCGGATCTAAAGGCGCGGACTCCCCCGCCCGATCGCATAGCCTGCCCTCGTCGTGGCCTCTTTGCCCCGCCTCTCACCGCCCCTTGAGCATCGCATCCTGCGGGTGGCGTGCGGGCTGCCGGCGGGAGCGCAGCGGCTGATCTTCGGCAGGCCGCCTGTGCTCGATGGGCAGGAGCTAGCGAGCGACATCCAGGTGTTGCTGCGTCTCCTCTATCTGAGCGGAAGCAGCTCGCTGACCGGCGGGGGCGGTGACCCCGAGCAGATCCGGGCGGAGCGCCGGGTAGAGGCTACGGTGACCGCAGGGCCGCCGATCCCGATGGCGCGGGTGGAGGAACTCAAGGTGCCCGGCCCGGCCGGAGCGATGCGGGCGCGCCTCTACACGCCGGCGGGCGGCGGCCCTGCCGCTAAGCCCCTGCTCGTCTACTACCACGGCGGTGGCTGGGTGATCGGCGACCTTGACACCCACGACGGAGTCTGCCGCTTCCTCGCCGCCCACAGCGGCGCGAAGGTCCTCTCGATCGACTACCGCTTGGCGCCGGAGCACCCCTTCCCGGCGGCGATCGAAGACGCACACGCGGCCTTCGATTGGTCCGTGGCACAGGCGGCTGAGTTGGGCGCCGAGCCGGCGCGGGTCGCGGTCGGAGGGGACAGCGCCGGCGCCAACATGGCCACGGTCGTCTGCCACCTGGCGCGCGACGGCGGCGGGCCGCGACCGTCGATGCAGCTGCTGATCTACCCGCCGACCGACGCGCTCGGCAAGCCGCGCTCGCGACAGATGTTCGCGGACGGATTCCTGCTCACAGCCGCAGACATGGACTGGTTTGAGGAAAGCTACCTGCCAAACCGAGCCGACGGCGCGGACCCACGCGCCTCGGTGCTCAGGGCCGAGGACCTTTCCGACTTGCCTCCCGCCTACGTGGTCACCGCCGGCTTTGATCCGCTGCGTGACGAGGCCGAGGCCTACGCGGAGCGCATGCAAAAGGCCGGTGTGCAGGTGGCGCTGCGCCGCCACCAGAGCTTGATCCACAGCTTCGCCAACCTGACCGCGGTCAGCCGCTCCGCACGCGCCGCGATGCTGGAGGTCGCGGGCGCGCTTCGCATGGGCCTGGCCTAGTACCCCCCAGGGGTATATGCTGGAGCACATGAGCGATGGCGCCAAGGCCGCGGTTACACCGTGAGCAAGGACGCCGTGCTGAAGCGCCTGCGGCGGATCGAGGGACAGGTGCGGGGCGTCGAGCGGATGGTCGGGGAGGATCGCTACTGCATCGACATCGTCACCCAGGTGACCGCGATCCAGGCTGCACTAGATAAGGTCGCGCTGGGGCTGCTCGCCGACCACGCCGCCTACTGCCTCTCAGGAGCCGGCGAGGGCAGCCGCGCGGATCGCACCGAAGAGCTGATGGACGCGGTTGGGCGGCTCCTGCGCCACGGCTGAGCCGGTTCAGAGTCGGCCATGGCCTTGACCGCCAAGTGACGCGGAGCCAACCGCAGAGCGCCGATCACGCCACCGTGTTGCATTTCAGCTACCGCCCGATGCGGCATGCGTGCAGCAGGCGATGTCCTGATCCCGACCGAAGGTGAAGGGCCGACCTCGCTGCGGTACCTCACTCGTACTGGAGGGCTCTGAGCACGTCGAGTCGGGCGGCACGCCGCGCCGGCCCGATGGCAGCGAGAACCCCGGCGAGGGCGGCGAAGACCAAGAGGAGGACGAGCGTTCCGATCGGGTAGGAGAGCGTGAATCCTTCGTCCTTGAGCGGTTGGGCGATCAGAGCCGCGAAGACGACCCCCACGACCATGCCGAGAATCGCCCCAATCAGGGCTGTGATCACCGCCTCATAGCGGATCATCGTCCGCACCTGACGACGCGACATGCCGATCGCGCGCAGCATCCCCAGCTCCCGGGTGCGCTCGTGGATGGAAAGCGCCAGTGTGTTGGCGATCCCGAACAGGGAGACGACAATCGCCAGGGCGAGCAGCGCGTAGATCAGGTGCACGAGGTTGTCGATCTGCCCCTCCTGCTTTTCCTTCAGCTCCTGCTGATCCGACACTTCCGCCGTCGGGAAGCTCGTCTCGACCGCCCTGGTCAGGCGCGACTGGACGGCGGCGAGGCTCGCGCCCGGTGCGAGCTTGATGAAGTCAATCGAGTCCTGCCTTTGGTTGAAGTCTCGTGCCAGCACCCCGTGGGTGACCACGACGCTGCCCAGCAAGTTCGCCTTGTCGCTGTATTCACCGACCACCCTGAAGCTCGGCCGCTTCCCGGTCTGGGTGAGGAACCTGACCCGGCCGCCGACTTCGAGCCCGTTGCCCGAGGCGAACGACCTGTTGAGGATCGCCTCGCCATCGGTGAGGTGGCGCAGGGTCGCCGGCCCGCCGCGCTTCCAGTCGAGGGTAAGCACCTGGCCCGCGTTGCGTTCGAGCGCGGCGACGCGCGGTGTGGCTGACCCGCCGAGGAGCCTCGCCTGGGCGGAGCGCAGTGTGGAGACGAGCTGCACGCCCGCCGTCCTGCGGGCCACAGCGGCAGCACCCGCGGGGATCGGCGAGAGGCCGTTGCCGTTGCGGATCACCAGCTGGCCCTGGAAGCTTTCGTCGACCGCCGAGGCGACTGAGCTCTTGATCCCGGCCGCGAAGACGGTGACGAAGGTGACGAGGGCGAGGCCGATCATCAGCGCCGCGGCGGTGACCGCGGTGCGGCTGGGATTGCGCTGGGCGTTCTCGCGGGCCAGCCTGCCGGTCAGCCCGCGCAGCCGCTCCATAGGAGCGCCGGCTAGCGCGGCGAGGGGGCGCACGAGGCGGGGGCTGAACAGAGACACTCCGAGCACGACGGCTACCGCCCCGCCGCCGATCAGCCCGGCGGCCGCCCCGCCGCCTGAGCTGCCGAAGAGCCCGACCAACACCATCGCCACCCCGACCAGGCCCACCAGAGTGGCAAGTACGGCCAAGCCGAGGCGACGCCGACGGCTGCTCGGCACCTCCAGCGCCTGCAGAGCCGCGATCGGCGGCACCCGCGTAGACCGCAGCGCCGGCAGGATCGAGGAGACGAGGGTGACGCCGATGCCGACCGCCAGGGAGACAACGACGGTTCGCGTCTTCAGCACGAGGCCCGTGGTCGGAAGGTCGATCCCGAGCGCGACGAAGAGCGCGTTCAGCCCCTCGGCGATGGCGAACCCGCCGGCCAGGCCCAGCAACGCTCCGAGCAGGCCGATCGCCAGCGCTTCGGTGACCACCGAGGCGAGGATCTGGCCGCGCGAGGCGCCGAGGGTGCGCAGCATCCCGAACTCGGTCACCCGCTGGGCGACGGTGATCGAGAAGGTGTTGAAGATGAGGAAGGCGCCGACGAAAACCGCTACCCCGGCGAAAACCAGCAATGCGGTCTGAAAGAAGCCGAGTTTTTCGCGGAGGTTTTCGGACTCGCGGTTGGCGTTCTCTTCCCCTGTCTCGACCCTGACGCCGGCGGGCACGACCGGCTCGATCCGCTGTTTGAGCAGCCCCGGCGAGACGCCCGGCCGAGCCGCAACGGAGATCTGGTCAAAGCGGCCGGGGTTGTCGGTGATCTGCTGTGCCTCAGGCAGGGTGAGCTGGGCGATGCTGGCACCCCCGAACGAGGCCTCGCCCAGCCTGGTAAGCCCGACCAGGCGGTAGCTGCGCACCCGCCGTTGGCCGGCGATCTCGAACCTGTCCCCGAGCGAGAGGCCCGCGCCTTCGGCCCCGGCCTTGTCGATTGACGCTTCGGTGGGCCCGCGGGGCGGATGGCCGTCGACGTAGTTGAGCGACTCGAGCCCGTCGGGCAGGGTCGAGGAGATGAATTTGGGGGCGAACTTTGAGCCGATCGCTTCGTCCTTGGAGTTGAAGAGTCCGCCGGGGGTGAAGATCGCCCCGGCCGCCAGTCGCACCCCCGGCGTCCGCTGGATCCTCGGCAGCAGCGAGGCGGCGATCGTCGGGACTTCCCCGCTTTCCTGTTCGACCGGGTTCTTCGCGGTGATAACGACGCTGGTGCCCTTCAGCGAGTCGCTGAAGATCTGATCGAAGGCCGCGAAGATCGTGTCGGTGAGGATGTAGCTGCCAGCGACGAAGGCGACGCCGATCACCACCGCGAGCGTCGTGGTGAGGGCGCGGACCTTGCGCGCCCAGAGGCTCTTGACGGCGAGGCTAGCCAATCTGCTTCATCAGCTCGATCACCTCGTCAGTCGAGCCGGGGGCGGCATCGTGGACAAGCTTCCCGTCGCGCAGCGTGATCAGGCGGTCGGCGTGGGCAGCGGCGGCCGGGTCGTGGGAGACCATGATCACCGTCTGACCGAACTCATCGACCGCTTGGCGGAGCAGGACCAGGACATCTTCGCTTGACTTCGAGTCGAGGTTGCCGGTCGGCTCGTCGGCGAAGACGACCGCCGGCTTGGAGACGAGGGCGCGGGCAAGCGCCACCCGCTGCTGCTGGCCACCGGAGAGCTCGGCCGGCCGATGGGTGAGCCGGTCCTCCAGCCCTGCCGCGCGAATCAGCTGCTCGAGCCACTCGCGGTCGGGCTTGCGGCCGGCGATCGAGAGCGGCAGCACGATGTTCTCCTCGGCGGTAAGGACCGGCAGCAGATTGAAGAACTGAAAGACGAAGCCGAGCTTGTCGCGGCGCAGCTTGGTCAGCTCGCCGTCGTCGAGGCCGGTGATCTCGACGCCGTCGAGGGTGACCGTGCCGGAGGTCGGCTTGTCGAGGCCGGCGAGGATGTGCATCAGGGTCGACTTGCCCGAGCCCGAGGGGCCCATAATCGCGGTGAAGCGGTTGCGGTCGAACGCGGTGCTGACGCCCGCCAGCGCGTCCACCGCCGCATCCCCCTCACCGTAGCGGCGAGTCAGGTCGGTCGCGGCAACCACCTTCCCGTTCGAGTCGCTCATGCGCAGCACGGTACAGAGCGTCTAGCCTGCGCCGCGTGGCGGCGGCGGACGAATTCGACGGGTTCCTGATCGACCTCGACGGGGTGGTCTGGGTCGGCGGTGAGCTACTGCCGGGTGCGGCGGAGACGCTGACGGCGCTGCTTGGCGCCGGCAAGGAGATCGTCTTCGTCACCAACAATCCGGGGAGATCCAGCGCCTCCTACGCGGAGCGGCTGCGCGATGCGGGGGTGAGCGTGGCCGCGGAGCGGGTGCTGAGCGCCGGCACGACGACGGCGCGGCTTGCGGCGGAGGCAGTCGGGCGGGGCGGCAGCGCCTTCGTGATCGGCGCGGCTGCCTTCAAGGAAAGGGCCGCGGAAGCGGGGCTAGCCGTGATTAACGGCGAGGAGGGCCGCGGCGCCGACGCGGTGCTCGTCTCCGGCCATCGCGGCTTCGACTACGAGGAGCTGCTCACGGCGACGCTGGCGCTGCAGCGGGGCGCGGCGCTGTTCGCGACCAGCCGCGACCCGAACCTGCCGATGCCCGGCGGCGCCTGGCCGGGAACCGGGGCGATCCTCGCCGCGGTCGAGACGGCGACCGGCAAGACGGCGGAGATCGGCGGCAAGCCCGAACGCCCCATGTTCGACCTCGCCCGCGGCCTGATCGCGAACGCCGAGCGGGTGGCGATGGTCGGCGACCGAATCGCCTCCGACATCGAGGGCGGGCGGCGGGCCGGGCTGAGGACGATCCTCGTCCTCAGCGGCGCCACCTCCCGCGAGGAAGCCGAGCGCGCCGAGCCGGCCCCCGACCACGTGATCGACGACCTCACCGGCCTGCTGCGATAAGCGGCGCTAACGCTCGGCAATCAACAGCGTCTGCGCGGCGCGGCCAATCCGGCCACGGCGATCCCACAGCACCGACTCCGCGGTGCCGACACCGTTTGGCTGGGGCCGGGTTACCGCGTCGACGCAAACCCACTCCCCCTCGGGCATCCGCTCGAGGTGGACGGTGAGGTCGACGTTGATGAAGAGGTAGCGGCGCCAATCGAGCACGGCGCTGATGCCGTTGCCGACATCTGCAGCGATCAGCGCTCGCTGCAGCGGCGAGGGCTCCTCGCCGGCGAGGAGCGGATAACGCATCCGCAGCCAGACCGTCGCCGGCCCCGGCTCCAGAAAGCCGCCGCTGACCGAGCGCCACTCCATCGCAGTGTGGTAGCCGACGTCCTGCCCGGTCGGGAAGAACTCAGACCGCGAGCCCTGCTCGGGCCCAGGCGGTGGGGCCGCCTCAGCGGTAACCCCCTCAGGGAGCCCGACTGGCTCGGTGCGGATTCGCCACGCGGTGGCCCGCATCAACTCCCCATCCGCGCCGTTCAGCGAGGCCTCGACCAGCTCTACACGCCTTCCGGGTCTCACCACGCGGGCTGAGGCGCGCATGGCAGCGATCGGCAGCGAGCGCAGGATCTCGAAAGAGATGCGGCCGACTTGGAACTCGCCGGAACCGTCGAGCTGCTCAATCTCCCGCCCGAGCAGAGCCGCAGGCGGCCCGGCGTGCTGGGCGCCGGGATCCCAAGGGCCGCGGGTCAGCTCAGTTGCGAGGTAGCTGTCGCCGTCGCGCTCGTAGAAGGCTCCGGGCACTGGCGTGATCCTAAGCGCAGCGCGCCGCAGCACTCGTCTTGTCCTACCCTTTGTCCATGGAGAAAATCGAGAAGTCAGATCGGGAATGGCGCGAGCAGCTGACGCCCGAGCAGTACGAGGTGACCCGCAAGGCGGCGACCGAGCGCGCCTTCACCGGCCCTTACTGGAATGAGAAGAGCGAGGGGACGTACCGCTGCGTGTGCTGCGGGGCCGAGCTGTTTTCCTCCGACGACCAAGTTCGACTCCGGCACCGGCTGGCCCAGCTTCACCGAGCCGGTCAACCTGGAGCACGTCGAGCTGCGCCCCGACAACAGCCTTCTCATGCGGCGCACCGAGGTCGTCTGCAAGCACTGCAACGCCCACCTCGGACACGTCTTCGACGACGGCCCGGGAACGAACGGCCAGCGTTACTGCATCAACGGCTGCGCGCTGAAGCTAGACGCCGCCGCCAGCTCCTAGGTAGCTGAAGCGCACCGCGAGCGCGACCGCCTCGGTGCGGGTATCGACCTCCAGCTTGGCGATCGCGTTGCGCACGTGGGTATGGACAGTCGCCGGGCTGAGGCCGAGCCGCTCAGCGATCTCTTTGACCCGCAGGCCCTCGGCCAGCAGCTCAAGGATCTGGCGCTCGCGGGGGAAGAGCTCGAGCAGCTTCTCGACCTCGGAGGGCTTGCCGCCGGCGAAATCGCCGCCGAGGAAGGTGCCGCCGCCGGTCACCGCTTTCACGGCGCGGGCGATGTCCTCTGCCGGGGCCGACTTCAGCACGTAGCCGGAGGCGCCGGCGCGCAGTGCCAGGGCGAGCAGGTCGGGCTGGGCGTGGGCGGTGAAGATGATCACCTTGGTCCGCGGGCGCGCCTTGAGGACCTCCTTGGTGGCCTCGATGCCGTCGCGCTTGGGAAGCTCGACGTCGATGATGAGAACGTCGGGCTCGAGCTCTTTGACCACCTCGACCACGTCGCGCCCGTTGCCCGCCTCGCCGACGATCTCGACGGCGTTTGAGTTGGCCATCCGCGACTTGATCGCCTCGCGGACGATCTCGTGATCATCGCAGAGGACAACTCGTTTGGCCTCTCGAACGCTCGTGCTCATCGTTACCCAATCCTTTCAGGCGCGCCGTACGAATGCAAAATAGTGGGTAGCGTGAAACTGCCGTCCCGCTCCTGCCTGTTCTCGATCAGCGCGATCATCGTCCGCCCCACCGCCACCGCTGTCCCGTTCAGCGTGTGCACAGTCTGCGGAGATTCGCCGTCCGTCGGCCGATACCTACAACCCAGGCGTCGTGCCTGGTAGTCGGTCGTGTTCGAGCACGAGGTCAACTCGCGGTAGCGACCCTGGCTAGGGATCCACGCCTCGCAGTCGTACTTCTTCGCCGCCGGGGCGCCGAGGTCGCCCGCGGCGACGTTTACGACCCGGTAGGGAATCTCCAGCTCGGTGAGAATCTGCTCCTCGATCGCCAGCAGCCGCTCGTGCTCTGCCGGCGAGCGTGAGGGCTCCACGAACGAGAACATCTCGACCTTGTCGAACTGGTGGACGCGGAAGATGCCGCGGGTGTCGCGACCGGCGGCGCCCGCCTCGCGGCGAAAGCAGGTGGAGAAGCCGGCGTAGCGCAGCGGCAGTGCACCGGGGTCAAGGATCTCACCGGCATGCAGTCCCGCCAGTGCGACCTCGGAGGTGCCGATCAGGAACAGCTCGTCACTTGGCACCTCGTAGATCTGGTCGCGATCGCCGGGCAGGAATCCGGTCCCATATAGGGCCTCTTCGCGGACGAGGACGGGCGGCACGACTGGCTCGTGCCCCTCGGAGCGCACGAGCTCGATCGCGAAACGGACCAGCGCCAGCTCCAGCAGCACCAGGTCGCCCTTCAGGTAGGCGAACCGGGAACCGGAGAGTCGCGCTGCCGCCTCCATATCGATCAGGCCCAGCTCGGCGCCGATCTCGAGGTGGTCGCGCGGCTCGAAGTCGAACTCGGGTCTCTCGCCCACCTCGCGGACGACGGCAGCGTCCTCCTCTCCAACCCATCGGGGGCGTCGGGGTCGGGAAGGTTGGGGAGGGTGATGGCGACCCTCTCCAGCTCGGTCTCGATCTTCTCCAGCTCGGCCTTGCCGGACTCGATCCTCTCCTTCAACCCCTGGACACGGTCCATCAGGTCCCCGGCGTCACCGCCCGCCTGCTTGGCCTCGCCGATCCGCTTGGAGAGGGCCTTGCGCTCGGCCTGGGCATTCTCGACCTCGGGCAGCAGCTCGCGGCGACGGCCGTCGAGCGCGAGCAGCTCGTCGACGCCTTCGGCCGCGCCGCGGCGGGCTAGCGCCGTCTTGACCCGCTCGGGATCGGAGCGGATCAGCTTCAGATCGAGCATTGGAGGCCTCGGTCAGGGCGAGGAGGATTCGCCGGGGCGCAGCTTGCTCTTGGCTTCTTCACCCGCGTACCTGGCGACGAAGCGCGCGACCTCTTGGGCTTCGCGGCCGACCACGATGTTCTGGGGCATGATCGCCCCCGAGAAGCCGCCGTTTTGGATCGCGAAGAGGACATCCTGATAGGTCTCGGTTCGCTGGTTGAGGCTCGGGCCCTGCGTCCGCTCGCCCCGATTGCCGGTCCCCTGGGTGCCGGCGGCGCTCAGCGTGTGGCAGCCGGAGCAGTGCGTGGCGAAGGCGACGGCGCCGCTGTAGTTGGGGCTGTTCTTGGAGACCGCGATACCTTCCTGGCCGAAAGCCGCAGGCAGCGAGCCCGAAGGCGGCGAAGGCCACCAAGGCTGTGATCAGAGCTGGGCGCACGCGGCGCGCATCATATTGTCTGGCGGCGATCCCGCTCCTTGAAGATGCCGCCGCCCGATCCAGCCAGTTTCCGCACCGCGATGGCCCTGTTGCCGACCGGCGTCAACGTCGTCACCGCGACCGGTCCCAAAGGCCCCGCCGGGGCCACCGCCAACGCCGTCTGCTCGCTCTCGATCGAGCCGATGCTGATGCTGGCCTGCCTCGATCGCGGCTCTCGCACCCTGCTCGCCGTCCAGGCCGCCAACCGCTTCGGCATCGGCGTCCTGAGCGCCGATCAGGAAGAGATCGCCCGCGCCTTCGCTACCAAGGCCCCGGTGGCGGACAAGTGGTCAGGCGTCGCGTGGAGCGAGCGCGACGGCATCCCTGCGATCGATGACACCCTCGTCTGGGTCGCCTGCGAGCTGCGCGACGTGGTCGCTGCCGGCGACCACGTGATCGTCACCGGCGAGGTGAGCGCCCTGGAGGCGCGGCGAGGGAGATCCCCTCCTCTTCTTCGGCGGCGAGTACCGGCCGCTGGACTCTCGAGCGCCATAATCGCCCGATGGAGCGGGAGTTCCAAGAACCGGGCTGGTTCACCAAGAACGTGTTCAACCAGCTCATCGCCGGGCTGGCGAGGCTCGGCGTCGGCTTCGCCGGAGTCGCGCGTGCTCGAAGTGCGGGGGCGCAAGAGCGGCGAGTGGCGGCGCACCCCGGTCAACCTGCTCGAGTTCGAGGGCGATCGGTACCTGGTCGCGCCGCGCGGCAACACCCAGTGGGTGCGAAACCTGCGGGTCACCGGCAGCGGACGGCTGGCGATCGGCCGCCGAGTCGAGGAGTTCACCGCGTCAGAGCTGCCCGATGAGAAGAGGCCACCCCTGCTACGTGCCTACCTGAAGCGGTGGAAATGGGAGGTGGGCGCCTTCTTCGACGGCGTCGGCCCAGACGCTCCCGAGGAGGAGCTGCGCCGCATAGCCTCCGAGCACCCCGTCTTCCGTATCTCCGCTTAGAGGTGGCCTCCGGTGGAGGCGGCGCGGAGGGCGAGGAAGAAGATGACGCCGCAGCTGACGGCCATGATGCCCATCTCGCGGCGGACGATGGCAAGGGCGAGGGACTGCTGGGTGTCGGTCGGGAGGGCCTCGAAGTCGATGTCGCCCAGCTCGCGCTGGGCGGCACCGGTGCGGGCGCCCTCGGCGAGGAGAGAGACGAGGAGCGGGAGGATGCCGTAGAGGTAGTGGAGGCTTTCCGCCGGCTTGTGACCGGTGAAGACGAGCAGACCGCCGAGCATCGCCTGAAGGAAGACCGAGGCCTGGGCGGCGCGCAGCAGGTACCAGAAGGGGATCGAGGGCCGGTCGCGGTACCAGGCGAGGCCCCCGACGGAACCCGCGACGAGGTTGAGGAGGATCACGGCGCAGCCGAGGACGACGTGGACCGCGATCATCTCAAATCTGCCTGGAAGGGTCGGGGTTCCGCTTACTGATGCGGAAAAGCACTATGTGGCAATGTGTCACAAAGGGTGTATAACAGCGGCTGCGGGCGACGGGCCGCGGCGAAGGCGCCGTGCGAACCGCCCCGCCAATCCGACTCCAGTGCTGAAGAGCTACCTCCCGATTCTCGTCTTCGCCTTCCTCGGGCTGACCGTGGGCAGCGCCTTCGCGATGCTCAACCACCTGATCGGGCCAAAGCGCCCGAAGCGCCCCACCGCGGCAAGCAGGCGCCAGGCCCAGCCCTATGAGTCGGGCATCCCGGTCGAGGCGGCGCGCGGCTTCCGCTTCGGCGTCAGCTTCTACCTCGTCGCGATGCTGTTCATCCTCTTCGACATCGAGGTGGTGTTCCTCTACCCGGTGGGGGTGATCCTGAAGGGGGCCAGCAGCGTCTTCGTGCTGGGCGAGCTGATCACCTTCGTCGTCTTGCTGGCGGTCGCCTTCGTCTACGTCTGGCGCAAGGGGGCCCTGGATTGGAAGTAGAGCGCCAGACGATGCGCTCGCGGCAGCTGCGGGCCCGCGACATGCTGCGCGGCGACCTCGAGGGGGAGGACCTAGAGCGCTACGTCGAGGAACGAGTCGTGATGACCAACTTCGACAAGATGTTCAACTGGGCGCGGGCCAACTCGATGTTCCCGCTCACCTTCGGCCTCGCCTGCTGCGCGATCGAGGCGCCGATCTCGATCGTGACGGCGCGCTACGACCTCGCGCGCTTCGGCGCCGAGGCGCTGCGCGCCTCCCCCCGCCAGGCCGACTTCATCATCCTCTCGGGCCGGGTCTCGATCAAGATGGCGCCGGTCGTGCGACGCCTCTATGACCAGATGCTGGAGCCGAAGTGGGCGATCTCGATGGGCGCCTGCTCCTCCAGCGGTGGCATGTTCTCCAACTACGCCGTCGTCCAGGGCGCCGACAAGTTCATGCCGATCGACCTCCACATCCCCGGCTGCCCGCCGCGCCCGGAGGCGGTCCTATACGGCTTCACCAAGCTTCAGCGCAAGATCCAGGGCAACCCCGACCCGGGCTGGCGGCAGCGCTACGGCGCGACCGGCACCGAGGAGTGGGCACGTGGGGGGCCACGCAGCGCCCCGAGCCCCGAGGAGGCAGAGGCCTACGAGGCCGCGAGGGAGCTGATCCGTGCCTGACGCCCCCGGGCTCGAGCTGATCCGCGGGGAGATCGAGCAGCACCAACCCGGCGCCGTTCTCGACACCAGCTTCGACCGCCGCCAGGCGGCGCTGGTCGTCGACCCCGGGCAGGTGCTCGACGTGCTGGGCTGGCTGCACGATGCTCCGGGCCAGGGCTATCGCTTCCTCTCCAGCCTGCACGCGGCAGACTACCTGCCGGCCGAGCCGCGCTTCGGCGTCCACTACGAGCTACTGAACCGGGACCGGGTCGAGCGGCTGAGGGTGAAAGCGATGCTCGCCGACCCCGGCGAGGACGCGCTACCGCAGATCGACTCCTGCGTGGAGCTCTTCCCGACGGCGGAGTTCCAGGAGCGGGAAGCGTTCGACTTCTTCGGGATCGTGTTCCGCGGCCACCCGGATCTGACGCGGATCCTCCTGCCCGACGATTACGTCGGCTGGCCCCAGCGGCGGGACTTTCCTGTCGGGGGCGAGCCGGTCACCTTCACCTACAACGAGCACGACCGTGGTTGAGACGCTGACCGACAACACCAAGACCGAGGTGATGACGGTGAACATCGGGCCACACCACCCGGCCACGCACGGGGTGCTGCGGCTGATCGTCGACCTCGAAGGCGAGGTCGTGCGGGACGTGAAGCCGGTGATCGGATACGTCCATACCGGGATCGAAAAGTCCTGCGAGGACAAGAGCTACTGGAAGGTCATCCCCTTCGTCGAGCGGATGGACTACGTCTCCTACTTCTTCCAGATGGAGGCCTTCTGCGGCGCGGTCGAGCGGCTGGTCGAGCTGGAGATCCCGCCCCGCGCCCGCTACCTGCGGACGATCTTCCTCGAGCTGAACCGGATCCACTCCCACCTGGTCTGGCTTGGGACGACGGCGCTCGACCTCGGCGCGATCTCGATGCTTTGGTACTGCTTCCGCGAGCGCGACAAGATCCTCGACCTGTTCGAAATGGCGACCGGGCAGCGGATGCACACCCGCTACTTCCAGGTCGGCGGCGTGATCGAGGACATCCCGCTCGGCTTCGAGGCTAAGCTGCGCGACTTCGTCGCCGACATGCCGGTGCGGGTCGGGCAGTACGAAGCGCTGCTTGACCGCAACGAGATCTTCCTCTCGCGGACCAAGGGCGTCGGGATCGTGTCGCGCGAGCGGCTGCTGGAGCTGGGCGTGACCGGGCCGCTGTTGCGGGCCGCCGGCGAGCCCTGGGACCTGCGCAAGGCCTTCGACTACCTCGCCTACCCCGAGCTGGACTTCAAGATCCCGATCGGCACGGTCGGCGACGGCTACGACCGCTACCGGGTGCGGCTGGCGGAGATGGTCGAGTCGGTACGGATCGTCGAGCAGGCTCTCGACGGGCTGCCAGAGGGACCGTTCATAGCCGAGGACCGCAAGTACGTTCTGCCACCGCGCTCTGAGCTGCCGGTCTCGATGGAGTCGCTGATCCACCACTTCAAGCTGGTCACCGAGGGCTACCGAGTGGGGCCGGGCGAGGTCTACTACGCGATCGAGTCACCGCGCGGCGAGCTGGGCTGCTTCGTCCTCGCCGACGGCTCGGCCAGGCCGGCGCGGGTGCACTTCCGCGACGCGTCTTTCGTGAACCTCCAAGCGTTCAAGGACATGTCGGTTGGCGGCTACGTCGCCGACATGATCGCCAGCCTCGGGATGCTGGACCCGATCTTGGGAGGCGTTGACAGGTGAATCACCTGCCGATCGATCCAGCCCTCACCGAGGGTCGCGTTCCGGATCGAGCTCCCGAGGGGGTTCCAGAGCTTCATGAGGTGGACTGCCCTACGGAGCTGCGGGAGCTGATCGAGGGGCTGATGGCGCGCTATCCGGATCGGCACTCGGCCTCGATACCGGCGCTTTGGGCGGTGCAGCGTCGGTATGGGTGGTGCACGCCGGAGGGGATTCGGCAGGCTGCTGCTGTGATGCGGGTCACGCCCGCATATCTGGAGTCGGTGGCGAGCTTTTATGACCTGCTTCACACCGAGCCGGTGGCAACTCACAAGGTCGCCGTCTGCACCAACATCAGCTGCTGGATGCTAGGGGGCGACGAGCTGTTGGACGCGTTCGGGGCGGCGGCCGAGGGGGAGGACGTGTTGGTCACCGGGTTCCAGTGCCTGGGGGCTTGCGACATCGCTCCGATGGCCTCGATCGACGAGCGGTACTTCGGGCCGCTGGAGGGGGCTGACGCGGCGAAGGCGATCGAGCAGTTGCGAAGCGGCGTCGACGTGCTGCCCGAAAAGGCGTTGGCCAAGCGCCCGTTGCCGGGAGGGCCCGATGCCTGAGACGCGGGTGCTGCTGAAGCACGCCGAAGACCCCGAGCTGCGCACGATCGCCGGCTACAGGCGCTACGGCGGCTACGCGACCCTTGAGAAGGCCTACCGCGAGATGGAGGCCGACGAGGTGCTGAAGGAGCTGGAGGACTCGGGGCTGCGGGGCCGCGGCGGGGCCGGCTTCTCGATGGGCAAAAAGGCCTCCTTCCTCCCTCGCGGGGAGATGGACAAGTACCTCTGCTGCAACGCGGATGAGTCCGAGCCGGGCGCCTTCAAGGACCGCGAGCTGATGCAGCGAAACCCCCACCAGCTGATCGAGGGGATCGCGATCGCGGCGCTCGCCGCCGAAGCCGGCCGCGCCTTCATCTTCATCCGCGGCGAGTATGACCAGCAGGCCGACATACTCGACGCCGCGGTCTCTGAGGCCTACGAGGCCGGCTACCTGGGCGAGGACATCCTCGGCACCCACCGCGACCTGGAGCTGGTCGTCCACCGCGGCGCCGGCGCCTACATCTGCGGCGAGGAGACGGCGCTGCTCGACGCGCTGGAGGGAAAGCGCGGAAACCCGCGGCTGAAGCCCCCCTTCCCTGCCGTGCAGGGACTCTACGGCGGGCCGACGCTGATCAACAACGTGGAGACGCTCTCCAACGTGCCGGGGATCGTCGCCAACGGGGCCGAGTGGTTCCGCGGCTTCGGCACCGAACAGTCGCCAGGGACCAAGGTGGTCTCGATCTCCGGGTGCGTGCGGCGACCGGGCAACTACGAGGTCGAGCTGGGCGTGCCGACCCGTGAGCTGATCTACGACCTGGCGGGCGGGCCGGAGGAGGGCCGCGAGGTGAAGGCCTTCTATCCAGGCGGCTCCTCCTCCCCGGTCCTCACCGCCGAGGAGGGCCTCGACCTCCCATACAGCTTCGAGGCGATGGCCGAGGCGGGATCGATGCTGGGCTCGGGCTCGATCATCGTCGCCGACGATCGCGTCTCGATCCCCCACATGGCGC
Source organism: uncultured Solirubrobacterales bacterium (assembly GCA_963842375.1). Lineage (GTDB taxonomy): Bacteria > Actinomycetota > Thermoleophilia > Solirubrobacterales > 70-9 > CAVUPF01. The sequence continues at coordinate 114,745 of CAWJGB010000007.1, read as the reverse complement.
TGCGCACAGCGCGCTTCTACCACCACGAGTCCTGCGGCAAGTGCACCCCCTGCCGCGAGGGGACCAACTGGACGGTGAAGATGCTGGAGCGGGTGGTCCGCGGCGAGGCGACCCCGATGGATCTCGACATCATCAGCTCGGTCCAGGAGAACATCATCGGCCACTGCCTCTGCGTCCTAGGCGACTCGATGGCGATGCCGGTCGGGGCGATGGTGCGCAAGTTCCGCGGGGAGTTCGAGGCCGTCATCGCGACTGGGCAGTCCGCCGCTGTCAAGGAGGCGGTGGCGGCGTGAGCGGCAAGGAGATCACGCTGATCATCGACGGGCGCGAGGTGGCGGCGACCGAAGGCGAGATGCTCCATGACGCGGCGAAGCGAGGCGACATCGAGATCCCGGTCTTCTGCTATGAGCCGAAGCTGGGCGATCCGGTCGGCGCCTGCCGCATGTGCCTGGTCGAGATCGAGGGGATGCCGAAACTTCAGACCTCCTGCTCGACCCCGGTCCGCGACGGCATGGTCGTCCACACGATGACCGACCAGGTGAAGCACGCCCAAAGCGCGGTGGTCGAGTTCCTGCTCGTCAACCACCCGCTTGACTGCCCCGTCTGCGACAAGGGCGGCGAGTGCCCGCTGCAGGACATCTCGATGGGCTGGGGCCCGGGCCGCAGCCGCTTCACCGACCCCAAGCGCCACTTCCAAAAGCCGATCGAGCTCTCGCCGCTGGTCGCGATCGACCGCGAGCGCTGCATCTTGTGCTACCGCTGCGTGCGCTTCAGCCAGGAGGTCGCCGAGGACTCCCAGCTGGCGCTGTTGGAGCGCGGCGACCGCTCCTTCGTCGGCACCTTCGACGACCGCCCCTACATCGCCCCCTTCCACGGCAACATCACCGAGCTGTGCCCGGTCGGAGCGCTGACCAGCTACACCTACCGCTTCCGCGCCCGGCCCTGGGACATCGAGCAGGCAGGCTCGGTCTGCACACTGTGCCCGAGCCAGTGCAACGTCAGCTTTACCGTGCGCGACGAGCAGGTAAAGCGGGTGCTGGGGCGCGATAACGCCGAGGTCGACGACGGCTGGCTCTGCGACCGCGGCCGCTACGGCTTCGAGATGTTCGGTGCAGAGCAGCGGATCGGCGGGCCGCGGCTGCGCAACGGGGTCAAGGCCGAGTGGGCCGACTCGATCCACGCCGCTGCCGAGGGCCTGCGCAAGGCCGGCGGCGCGACGGCGGCGATCGTCGGCGACGCCTCAAACGAGGAGGGCTACCTGGTCCAGCGCATCCTGCGCGAGGCGCTCGGCTCGCCGCACGTCGACTCCCGCCCCTCGCACGGCCCCTCGCGCGCGACCCTGGTCCAGCTCGCCCAGCCGGGCCTCTCGGTCAGGGTGCGCGACATCGACGACGCCGGCGCGATCCTCCTCTTCGGCACCGACCCCCTGCACAGCTCTCCGATCCTCGACCTCCGCATCCGCAAGGCGATCCGCCGCAATGGCGCCCGGCTCGTCGTAGCCACCGAGCGCCCCACTGCCCTCGACGGCGGCGCAGAGGCGGCGACCCGCTACGCCCCCGGCGACGCCACGGTCTTCCTCTCCGAGCTGGCCGCCTGCCTGCGATTGCGCCGCGAGGGCGACTCGGCGTCCCCCGTCGCCGATGTCCTGCGCGACGCCGGGAGCGTCGCGATCATCTGGGGTGGGCGGATCGGCCGCGAGGGCGAGGGCGCCCTGCGGGCCCTGCTCGATGTGGCCGCGGCCCTCGACCTCGCCGGCAAGGACGGCTCGGGCCTGCTCGAGGTACCCGACGTGACCAACGCCCGCGGTCTGCGCGAGGTCGGCTGCCTCCCCGACGCCGGACCGGGCCTTGCCGAGGCGACCGCCGGCAAGAGCGCAGAGGAGATCCGCGCCGGTCTGGAGTCTGGCGAGCTGAAGTCCCTCCTCCTCTTCGGCGTCGACCCGATCCGCGACTTCCCCGACTCGGGCGCCTGGGCTGCCGCCATCGGCGCCGCCGACCACGTGATCGCCTTCTCGATGTTCGAGAACGAGACAACCGCAAAGGCCGATCTCGTCTTCCCGCTGGAGACCCACGCCGAGAAAGACGGCACGGTCACCCACCCCGACGGCCGCATCCAGCGAGTCCGCCCCAGCGCCACGCGCCCGGGCGACATCCGCCCCAACTGGCAAGTCCTCGCCGAGCTCTCCGCGGCCCTCGGCCACGACACCGGCATCACCTCCCAGCCCTCCGCCCTGGCGGCCGTCTCCGCAGCCGTTCCCTTCTACGCCGGCATCGACGACGCCGCCATCGGCGGTCGCGGAGTCCGCTGGCAGGACCGTCCCCAGGCAACTGCCCTCCCCAGCGCCGAGACATCGGCCCGCGCCCCTGCAAAGGCGTCCGGGGCGGACGTCCACCCGGCCACGGAGTCCAGTGACGCGCTCACACTCGGCACCTACCGCGACCTATGGGCCGGCCCGATCACAGAGTTAAATCCCCCGCTCCACTTCCTAGAGCCGACCCAGCAAGTGGAGCTGGCGCCCGCCGATGCCGAGCGCCTCGGCCTAAAAAGCGGCGATCAGGTCAGGGTCGCCCAGAACGGGGTCGGCGTCCGCGCCCGAGTCGCGGTCAAGGAGCGGATGCGGGCGGGGGCCTGCTTTTTGATCGAGGGCACCGCCGAAGGCAATGCCAACGCCCTTCTGAACGGCGGCCTGGTCGCGGTCGAGATCGCAAAGGTGAGCGCATGACGCTGCCGATCGCCGATCCCTACTACGTCGAAGCAACCTGGGTGATGATCGTCAAGTCGCTGGTGATCTTCGCGATCATCTTCGGCATCCTGCCGCTGCTGACGGTACTCGAGCGCAAGTTGATCGGGCGCTTCCAGCACCGCTACGGCCCCAACCGCGTCGGCCCCTTCGGTATCCTCCAGCCGCTTGCCGACGTCGGCAAGCTGCTCTCCAAGGAGGCCTTCCGCCCGGCCAACGCGATCCCGACCCTGTTCATCCTCGGGCCCCTGCTGCCGGTCCTCTCGGGGGTGCTCGCGCTGGCGATCATCCCCTGGGGCGACGTGCAAGATGGGGTCGGCCTCTACGGCATCGACGTCCCGATTGGCATCCTCTACTTCTTCGCGGTCGGCTCGCTCGCCTTCTACGGGCTGCTGCTCGGCGGCTGGTCCTCGGGCTCTAAGTACAGCTTCCTCGGCGCTATGCGCTCCGCCGCGCAACTGATCTCCTATGAGGTCTCGATGGGGCTGGCGCTGCTCGGCGTGATCATGATGAGCGGCTCGCTCTCGCTGGTGGAAATCGTCCGCGCGCAGGGTCACATCTGGTTCATCGTGCCCCAGATCGTCGGCTTCCTGATCTTCATGGTGGCCGGCTTCGCCGAGACCAACCGCGCCCCGTTCGACCTGCCCGAGGCCGACGCCGAGCTGGTCCAGGGCTTCATGACCGAGTACGGGGGGATGCGCTTCGGCTCCTTCCTGCTGGTCGAGTACATGGAGATCATCGTCGTCTCGGGAATCGCCGCGGCGGTGTTCCTCGGCGGCTGGATGGGTCCCGGCCCAGGTTGGCTCGACCCGATCTGGATGTTGGTGAAGATGATGGGGCTGGTCGTCTTCTTCATCTGGGTGCGGGCGACGCTGCCACGGCTGCGCTACGACCAGCTGATGAGCCTCGGCTGGAAGATCCTCCTCCCCCTGGCGACCTTCAACGTCTTGGTGACGGCGATCCTGGTGACGACGACGTGACCGAGTTCCCCTACCTCAAGGACGACAGCGTGGTCGAGGTGCAGCGGGGGCCCGATCCCGGCGGAGCCGGCGGAGCCTACCGTGCCTTCGGCGAGACGCTGCGAGGTCTGAAGACGACCCTCGCCCGCCTGATCGAGGGGCCGCTGACGATCCAGTACCCGGAGGAGAAGACGCCGGTTTACCCGCGCTTTCGCGGCCGCCACAAGCTGCATCGCTTCGAGGACACCGAACTGGAGAAATGCGTCGGCTGTTCCCTTTGCGCGGCCGCTTGCCCGGCCGACTGCATCCGCGTCGTCGCCGCCGAGAACGTTCCCGGCGAACGCGTCTCGGCTGGGGAGCGCTACGCGGCGGTCTATGAGATCAACCTCTCGCGCTGCATTTTCTGCGGCTACTGCGAGATCGCCTGCCCGTTCGACGCGATCACGATGGGCCACGACTACGAGATGGCCGACTACGACCGGGGCGACCTGATCTTCACCAAGGAGATGCTGCTCGCCGAGCCGATCGAGCGAACGCCGCTGAAAGCGGAGGGCGAGTAGGCGTGGAAGCGGTCCTGTTCTTCGGAGCGGCGATCGGGGCACTCGGCGGCGCGATCGGCGTCGTCGCCCTGCGCAACCCCTTCTACAGCGTGCTGGCGCTGATCGTCCACCTGTTCTCGCTTGCCGTCCTCTTCTTGCTGCTCACCGCGGCCTTCGTCGCTGCCGCACAGGTGGTCGTCTACGCCGGCGCGGTGATGGTCCTCTACGTCTTCGTCGTCGCCTATGTAGGCAGCGGCGGGGAGTCGGCCTGGGAGCCGATCCCGGGGCAGCGCTTCCTCGCGCCCCTGCTCGGCGCCGCCCTCTTCGTCGAGCTCTCGGTCGCCGTTCTCTCCTCCTCGCTGCTGGCGCTCGGCCAGGACGGGCCGCATGTCAACCCGGGCTTCGGCAACCCGGCGGCGATCGGCCGCCTGTTGCTGGAGCGCTTCCTCGTCCCCTTCGAGGCGTCCTCGATCCTGCTGTTGCTGGCGGCGGTAGGGGCGGTCGTCCTCGCCGGTCGCAAGAGAGGAGAGCCGGCGTGAGCATCGAGTGGTACGTGGTCCTCTCGGCGCTGCTGTTCGCGGTCGGCGCGGTGGGGATCCTGATCCGGCGCAGCCCGATGGTGATCCTGCTCTGCCTGGAGCTGATGCTGAACGCCGGCAACCTGGCCCTGGTCGCCTTCAGCCGCATGGTCGGCAACCAGCAGGGGCAGATCTTCGCCCTGGTCGTGATGGTGGTCGCCGCCTGCGAGGTCGTGGTCGGGCTGGGGCTGATCGTCGCCCTCTTCCGCCGCAGGCTGCCGCTCAACGTCGACGACCTGAGGGAGCTGCGCGGGTGAGCGTGACGACCTGGGCCTGGCTGGTCCTGCTCTTCCCGCTGCTCGGCTCGATCGCGATCGCGCTCGGCTTCCGCGCGATCCCGGCCCGCCTCGCCGGGGCGATCGGGACCGCCGCGATCGGGCTCGCCTTTGCCTGCGGCATCGCCGCCCTGATCGGCCTGCTCGGCTCCTCGCCCGACGCCCGCCACCATGCCTCCTCGCTGTGGGAATACGCCAGCGCAGCCGGGCTGCAGATCAAGCTCGGCATCTTCGTCGACCCTCTCTCGGTCTTCATGGTCCTGGTCGTCACCGGCGTCTCGACCCTGATCCACCTCTACTCCTACGGCTACATGCGCTCCGACGAGGGGTACCACCGCTTCTTCAGCTACCTCAACTTCTTCGTCTTCTCGATGCTGCTGCTGGTCCTCGCCGGCAACTTCGTGCTGCTGATCGTCGGCTGGGCCTTCGTCGGCTTCGCCTCCTACGCGCTGATCAGCTTCTGGTATCGGCGCACGACCGCGACCGGGGCGGGGATGAAGGCCTTCGTGATCAACGTAGTCGGCGACATCGGCTTGGTCCTTGCCGCCTTGCTGATCTTCCGCGAACTAAGGAGCTTCGAATACGGCACGGTCTTCGCCAGGGCGCCACACGTCTTCCACACCAACGAGTGGTCGGTGACGGCGATCTGCCTGCTGCTTTTGGTCGGCGCCTTCGCCAAGTCAGCGCAGCTCCCGTTCCACACTTGGCTGCCCGACGCGATGGAGGGCCCTACCCCGGTCTCCTCGCTGATCCACGCGGCGACGATGGTGACCGCTGGCGTCTACCTGATCGCCCGCACCCACATCCTCTTCGTCCTCGCCCCGACCGCCGCCGACATCGCCGCCTTCGTCGGCCTCGCGACACTGCTGGTCGCCGGGACGATCGCACTGGTGATGACCGACCTAAAGCGGGCCATCGCCTACTCGACGATGAGCCAGATCGGTTACATGATCATGGGCGTCTCGATTGGCGCCTACAGCGCCGGCCTCTTCCACCTGATGACACACGCCTTCTTTAAGGCGCTGCTGTTCATGGCCGCCGGCTCGATCATCGCCGCGATGGCGAACGAGCAGAACATCGACCGGATGAGCGGCTTCGGGCGGGCGATGCGCTTCACCTCGATCACCATGCTGTGCGGGGGGCTGGCGCTGGCCGCCTTCCCCGGCACCTCCGGCTTCTTCTCCAAGGACGAGATCCTCGCCTACGCGACGGCGCGCGGTGGGATGTACCTGATCTTCACCGTGCTCGGCTACTTCGGTGCGCTGCTCACCGCGATCTACACCTTCCGGCTGATCTTCCGGATCCTCCCCGGCCGCCCCTGCAAGGAGGCAGAGGAGCTGATCGACAGCGGCCACGTCGTCCACGCGCACCCGGTCAACCCGGCGAGCGGCGAAGAGGAGGACAACGATGTCGGCTTCCCCGGAGCCGAGCATCACATCGCCGAGCAGTCGCCGTCGATGAAGGTCGCGATGGGGGCGCTCGCCTTCCTGGCGCTGTTCGCCGGCTTCGTCCAGGTGCCGGGGCTCGACGACACCGTCACCAAGTTCCTCGAACCGGTCTTCGCCGACTCACCGCTGGCTGTGATCCACCCCTCGGTCGCGGCGTCCTGGGAGGGCCTTGGGATCGGCGCCGCGATCTCGCTCGCCGGCATCGGGATCGCCTACTGGCTCTACGTGGTGCGGCCGGAGACCCCGGCGATGCTGATCCGCCGCTTCGGGCCGCTGCACACCTTCCTGATCAACAAGTGGTACTTCGACGAGCTGATCGACGCGCTTGTGACGCGACCGGTGCTCGCGGTCGGCCACCTCGCCAACCGCACCTTCGAGCGCGTCGTCGTCGACGGACTCGTCACTGGCACCGAGGACGTGGTCGGCGGCGCCGGGCGGGTCGTCCGCACCGTGCAGAGCGGCTTCGTCCGCAGCTACGCGCTGCTGCTGATCGCCGGCTTCGCCGGGCTCGCCCTCTACTTCCTGCTGAGCGCATCGTGATCAACTTCCTCCTCTGGACACCGCTCGCCTTCGGCCTCATCGGCCTCTTCCTGCCGAAGCGTGTGACCGGCTGGTGGGCGACGCTGGGGTGCGTGATGACCCTGGGCCTGGCGATCGCCGCACTCGCCGGCTTTGACTCGGGCGCGAGCGGCCTCCAGGACACCGTCGACGTGAGCTGGATCCCCGGGCTCGGCGTCTCCTACAGCCTCGGGGTCGACGGGCTCAACGTCTTCCTGGTGCTGTTGACCGCGGCTGCTTTGGAGCGGTGCCACCGCATTCGCCGCCTTCCGCGAGCAGCGAGCGCCCGCAGCTCTTCTTCTTCTTGATGCTGCTCGGGGAGACCGCAACGCTCGGCTCCTTCCTCGCCCAGGACCTTCTCCTCTTCGTCCTCTTCTTCGACCTGATGCTGGTGCCGTTCTACTTCCTCTTCGGCGCCTGGGGCACGGACCGCGCCGACGGCGTCACCGCATCGGCGGCGACCCTGAAGATGATCATCTACACGCTGATCGGCTCGCTGCTGATGCTGGTCGGGGCGATCGCCACCGCGATCCTCTCTGCCCACGGCGGCCACATCACCTTCTCGATCGCCGCGCTCGCCAAGCACCCGCTCAGCGACGGCAGCCAGCGCTGGATCTTCTGGTTCTTCGCCGCCGCCTTCTTGGTCAAGATGCCCGCCTTCCTGCTACACGGCTGGATGCCCGACGCCTACCGCGCCGCGCCGCTGCCGGCGCTGGCGGTCTTCTCGGGGGTGCTGGCCAAGGTCGGCGCCTACGGGTTCCTGCGGATCGTGTTGCCGCTTTTCCCTGCCGCCACCGTGCAGTTCCAGGAGGTGATCCTGGTGATCGCCCTGGCCTCGATCCTCTACGGCTCGGTGATGGCCTTCACCCAGACCAACGTGCGACTGATCGCCGGCTACTCCTCGGTGGCACAGCTCGGTTTCATCACCGCCGGGATCTTCGCCCTGCGCGCCGACGGAGCCGACGGGGCGATCCTGCAGATGGTCAACCACGGGCTCGTGGTGGCGCCGATCTTCATCATCGTCGCGATCCTGGTCGAGCGAACCGGTACCGAGGACCTGCGCCAGATGGGCGGGATGGCGCTGCGCGCCCCGGTGCTGGCGGCGCTCTTTTTGATCGTCGTCCTGGCAACCCTGGCGATGCCCGGATCGGCCAACTTCATCGGTGAGTTCTACATCCTCAACGGGCTCTTCCAGTCGAAGATCGTCTACGCCTTCATCGCGATCTCCGGCGTCGCGATGTCGGCCTACTACGCGCTGCGCCTCTATCAGCGAACCATGCACAATCGCAAGCCCGACGGGATCGCCTCGCGGGAGATCGCCTGGCGCGACGGCGTCGTCCTCGCCCCGCTCGTCTTGTGCATCCTCGGCCTCGCGCTCTACCCGCAGCTGATCCTGCACCGCTCCAACCCCTCGGTCGAACGAGCGGTCGCAGCAGCGAACGGTCCCCCCACGTCCTCGACCACCGCCCAGCTCGCGGCGACGGAAACCGAGCCGGCATATGCCGGCGAAGAGCGACCCATCGCCCGGGGAGGCGAGCGATGACCTTCCACGCGCCTCACCTCGACTACGCCGGGCTCTCGCCTCTTATCGCGCTCACCGTGGGAGCCTGCGTCGTACTGCTTGCCGGCGTTTTCGAGCGGACCAGGCGGGCGGCGGGCGCGCTCACCCTGATCACACTCGCCACCACCGCGGGGCTTTTGATCTGGCAGTGGGACGGGGCCGCGGTCCTGGCGAGCGGCGCGCTGCGCCTCGACGACCTGGCGATCTCGATCTCGCTGATCGCCGTCCTCACCGCCGCCTTCGCGGTCTTCTTCTCGGTCGGCGAGCCCGCCGCCGAGCAGGCGGGGCAGGGCGAGTACCATGCGCTTTTGCTCGGCTCGGTCCTCGGCATGACCTTGCTGGCGCAGGCGCAGAACCTGATCAGCTTCTTCGTCGCGATTGAGACCCTCTCGATCCCGCTCTACATCCTCTGCGCCACCAACCTTCGCCGCGAGCACTCGCTGGAGTCGGGGCTTAAGTATTTGATCGTCGGCTCGCTCGGCTCGGCAACGCTGCTGTATGGAATGGCGTTCCTCTACGGCGGGACCGGCTCGACCGGCTTCGAGGGGATCGCCGCGGGAATCGCCCGCCATGGGGTGCTGGGCGACCCGCTGATCCTGGTCGGGATCGCCCTGGCGACGGTCGGCCTCGCCTTTAAGACCTCGATCGCCCCGTTCCACCAGTGGACGCCGGATGTCTATGAGGGCGCCCCCACCCCGATCACCGCTTTCATGGCGGTGGCGACCAAGGCGGCGGCCTTCGCGGTCTTCGCGCGCTTCTTCGACGTCGCGCTGGCGCCGCAGGCGAGCGAGTGGCAGCCCGCGCTGGCAGTCCTTGCCGCGATCTCGATCGTGGTCGGCAACGTCGGCGCCCTCGGGCAGGCCTCGCTGAAGCGGATGCTCGGCTACTCCGGCGTCGCCCAGGCCGGTTACATGCTGGGCGGGATCGTCGTCGCCTCGAAGGCCGGAATCGACGCCCTTGTCTTCTACCTCGCCGTCTACGCCTTCATGAACCTCGCCGCCTTTGCGGTGATCGTCGCCCGTGAGCGCGAGACCTCCTCTGGCGATGACATTCGCGCAGTGCAGGGCCTGGGACGCGAGCGCCCGCTGCTCGCCTGGCCGTTGACGATCGCGATGCTCGGCCTTGCCGGACTGCCTGCGACGGCGGGATTCATCGGCAAGCTCTACCTGATCGAGGCGCTGGTCGAAGGCAGCTACACCTGGCTTGCGGTCTTCATCGCGGTCGGCACGATGATCTCCCTGGCCTACTACTTGCGGGTCGTCGCGGCGATGTGGATGCGGCCGGGCGGCGAGCTGGCCGCAGCGACCGCGGCAGCGCCTGCGATCGCCGGAGCCTCCCCCGAGGCCGACCCGATTGATCCCGACGCAGGCAACCGCCCCTACCTGGCTGCCCCGGCCCTGCTCGCCGCGGCTGCCGTTGTCTTCTTCGGAACCATCCCCCAGCCCCTGGTCGAGTTCGCCCAGCACGCCGGCGGCTCGATCGCCCAGTTCCTTCCCTGAGCTCAGCGGTGCTCCACCATGTCTCGATCGAGGTCGAGCCGGCGGCAATGGAGCGCGCCACCGAGTTCTGGGTGCTGCTCGGCTTCACCGTGGTCGAGCCGCCCGGACCGCTCGTCGGCGCCTCCGTCTGGCTTGAGCGGGAGGGGACGCAGGTCCACCTGATCGACACCAAGGAGCCGACCGTCCCGTTGCGCGGCCATCTGGCGGTCGTCCCGCCGGACTTCGGGCAAGCGATGGCGCAGCTGCGCGGGCACGGCTTCGAGGTGGCCGCCAAACGCGAGCTCTGGGGCTCTCCCCGAGCCCTCGCGATCGCCCCCGGAGGCCACCGGGTAGAGCTTGTGGGCGCACCGCCTCCGAACGGCGGGCGAAAGGAGGGGCCCTCGCCGTAGCCGCGGCCAGCCCCCTCGCGGGGCCCGTCGTCCCCCGCGGCTACGATGCGCCCGGTGCGCTACCCGGTCGAGGATTTCACCCCCGAGGAGAGAGCGATCCTCGCTCCCCACTTCACCAACCTCGACCGCCCGGTGTTCGCCCTTGTCAACTTGCCGGAGACCGTCAAGGGAGCGCTTTTTGCCCGCTATTCGCGGTATTCGGGGACCGTTCGGCGCCTCTACCTGGAGGAGTTCGCCGCCGATTCCCCGCCGGGCGGGCGCCCCTTCGACGCAGAGGAGGGCGAGCGGGCGGCAAAGCTGTATGAGCGGGTCTTCCTTGGCTACGGCGATGACTCAATCGCCCAGGTCGGCGGCGCCCACGTCGCCTGCGAGTGGGTCTCCAACATCCTCACCAAGGTCCTCCAGCGGGGCCGCCTCGCCGCCTACCTCGAGCAGTCGACCCGCTACATCCCCTACGACAAGCCGCTCCCCGAGGACGCCGGGAGCGGCTATCGCTACTACCGCGAAGAGGCGCTCGGGCCACAGTTCGGGGCGGCGATGGACGAGCTGTTCGCGATCTACTCGCGCTCGCTGGCAGAGATCGAGTCCTGGGCGGCGGAGCGCTGGCCCCGCGGCGAGGGTGAGCCGGCGCGCGCCTGGGAGCGCTCGATCCGGGCCAAGGCGCTCGACCTGTTGCGCGGCCTGTTGCCGGCCGCGACGCTGAGTCACGTCGGCATCTTCGCCTCAGGGCAGGCCTACGAGCAGCTGATCCTGCGGCTGATGGCCTCACCGCTACCGGAGGCCCGCGAGTACGGCGAGATGATCCTGCGCGAGCTGCAGCAGGTGATGCCGAGCTTCGTCTCCCGGGTCGATCGGCCCGAGCGCGGCGGCGAGTGGGTCGCCTACCTGCGGCGGCGCCGGGAGGCGACCGAGGACTGGGTATCGCGGCTCGGGCTCGATCGCCGCGGCGCCGGCGAGGACGCGCCCTCGGTCGAGCTGGTCCACGTCGACGGCACCGAGGAGAACCTGCTCGCCGCCTGCCTGTTCGAGTCGGCGGCGACGCCCGAGACAGAGATCCTCGCCCGCCTCGACGTGCTCGACCGCTCCGAGCGGGCCGCGCTGCTGGGCGCGCTGGTGGGCGAGCGCGTCAACCGCCGCCACCGCCCCGGCCGCGGCTTCGAGGCGCTGCGCTACCGCTTCGAGATCGTCTCCGACTACGGCGCCTTCCGCGACCTCCAGCGCCACCGGATGCTGACCTGCCAGTGGCAGCGGCTGGGGGCGGACCTCGGGGCGGGAGTGCCAGGCGAGGTCCGCGAAGCGGGCGTCGGCGAGGAGTTCGACCGGGCGCTGGAGATCTCCCGGACGGAGTACGAGCGGCTCGCCGCCGCCGGCCTGCCCGAGCAGGCCCCATATGCGCTCAGCCTTGCCTACCGGATCCGCTACACACTGGATCTCAACGCCCGCGAGGCGATGCACCTGATCGAGTTGCGCTCCGGCCGCGAGGGACATCCCACCTACCGCGCGATCGCCCAGGCGATGCACGAGCGAATCGCCGCCATCCACCCTGCCGTCGCCGCGGCGATGACCCACGTCGACACCTCAAGGGAGCCCCGCCTAGAGAGGATCCTCAGCGAGATCCGCACCCAGCGCAAGCGGGCCCAGGCCACCGAGCACGCCGAGTCGCCGCCTGGGCTCAACCCGCTCGGCTGAGCTCCGCCTTAGTCGCGCTGCTTGCGCTTGCGGCGTTCGCCGTTCTGCTGCTCCGGGGAGGGAGCCTCGGAGTCCGCGCCGGCCGCCGGGCCGTCGCCGTTCCCGGCGCTCAGGGCGGCGCTCGCCTTCTCGCCCGGCGTGGGCCAGGGGATCGCTTCTCCGGCGGCCCAGGCGGGGGGGCGGCCACCGGGGACCTTGCCGAACAGCAGTAGCGCCAAGTAGACAAACCAGAGCAGGACGAACTGGAAGAAAAGGAAAGGATCGACACGGCACCTAGCGCTATCCCCGAGCGAACCCCAGAAGCGGGTCAGCAAGCCGGTCCGCATCGCATACAGCGAGGTGTAGACCATCGCGACCACAAAGCCGAGCTGGCCAGCGATCCCGAACCCGGTGGCGAGCGGCGCTAAGCGGTGCTTGGCGATTGCTTCCGAGGCGACTTGTTGGCGTGCTTTCCAGTTCCTGTACATCCCGCATCGCGAACGAAGTCGGTGGCAGCGTGCAGCGTTGAGATGCCATTGAAAATGGCGACGCCAAGCCAGAAACAGAGGCGCCGCGATCACCACCCCGACCAGCTGCCTCGCGCATCTTCTCGCTACGCGCCTTGCGCGGCGTGGAAGAGGAAGTAAAGAGGAGCTGCCAGTACGCCAATCCCCGATCCCCTGCAAGATGCGGGCGATCATCTCGGCGGTGCGATGCTGGTCAACGTCACGCAGCAGCGTGGCTTCTCCGTTGCCGTTGCCGACGGCCTGGGTGACCGATCACGATCGCGACGATCACCAGCACAACCGCAGCCAGTGCCGCGAGCGCCGCCGAGGTCATCCAGCGGCGCTCCCACTCCAGCACCTCAGCCTTGCTAGGCCGCATGCTCTCGCTCAGCCCCGGTCGTGGAAGTAGAACTGCGGCAGCGCCCCCTCGATCACGTCCTGGGTCATCTTCTGCGCCACCTCGAGGTCGCCGGTCCGCACCGCGATGTCGTCGAGTGTGACGATGCCGGCGAGGCTGTCGCCGTCGATGACCGGCAGCCGACGCACCCGGTGTTGGACCATCAGCGCCGCCGCCTCGTCCAGCTCCATCTCAGGCTCGGCGGCGACCAGCGGACGCGAGGCGAGCTCGCCGACCGGCGACTCGGCGGCGACCCCCTCGGCAAAGGCGCGCAGCGCCAGATCGCGGTCGGTGACCATCGCCACCGGCGAGCCGGCCGGATCGACGATCACCACCGATCCCACCCGGTGGTCGCGCATCAGGCGGGCCACCGAGACGGCGCTCGCCTCCCCCGTCGCGGTGACGACGCCCGCGGTCATGATCTCCTTGAGCCGCACTGGCCGTACGCTACCGCGCATGAGCACAGAGCGGCACACCCCCGTCGTCCCGCTGGAGGCGGGCCACAGCCCCGACAATCCTCCGTGTCCCGCCTGCGGGGAGCCGTTGTTCGGCGCGATGGCCGCGCGGGCGGGCCTGCGCGGGGCGGTCAGTCGCTGCGAGAGCTGCGGCCTGGGGGTGGTGGGCGACCCGGGCGGAGCCGAGGAGGCCCTGCACGAGCTGGACCGCCTCGAGCGGGACGGAAAGCTGCGGATACTCAACCGGGCGAGCTTCGCGGCGTCGCTGGGCGGAGCCGGCTGGGCTGGACTTCAGCCCAGCGCCCACTACCTGTTCACGGTCGAGGCGGTGCGGCGCCTGGTCGCCATCCGCGACCAGATCGTCAAGCGGCGTAGCTGGGCGCCCGCCCTGGGGCTGGCGATGACCTGGCAGACATTGCTCAACAGCCTCACCTTCGGCCGCAACGCCGCCTTCGGCGCCCTGGGGTGGGGAGAAGCGGCCCCGGCCGAGCGGCCGTGGCAGCGCCGGATCGACGCCCTGATCAGCGTCGTGCTGGCGATGCCGGCCCTGGTCGTCGCGCTGCCGATCGAGCTGGCCGGCGCGGCGATCGGCCGCGGCGCGGCGATCTCGCTGCGCCTCGAGCTGCTCTAGCAGAAGCTAGGCGAGACCCTCACGGGCCTCGCGCACGAGCGTCACGGCCTCCGGGAAGAGGACCCGGATCGCGTCGCGCACCTGCATCGCCTGCTCGTCGGGGCTGCCGCTGAGGTCGATCTGGCCAATCGAGGCGACGGTCATCTCGACGGCCAGCTTGATCGCGTTGTCTGCCCAGGCGACCCGCTGCGAGGACTGCATCTGCTCGGACAGCTCCTCCATACGAGCCCGGAACTCGTCCGGGTCGCCGAAGAGGTTGAACGGGCTTCCCTCCATACCGACATGAAAGCAAAGGCCAGACGACGGCGCAGGGTCTTGACTCCCGGCGCGTCTCGGTGCGCCCGACCGTCCTGGATTTGGAGGCATGCGAGGAGAAGCCTGGCCCCGAGGACGCCAAGAGGAGCCAGATCAACCAGGTTCCTCAGCAGGCGGCTGCCAGACCTCACCTCCGAGCACCCGCTCGAAGCCGACCCAAAGGGCGTTCATCGCGGTGGCGACCACCCGCTCTCGAGGCACCTGCGGGTGTTCGTACCACCAGATAGCCAAACCTTGGAGGACGCCGCGCAGGACCACCCAGGCCATGTCCCCTCCCTCACCGTCCACCGAGCCCGCCACCCCCCCGGCACCCGGCTCGGCGGCGAAGAGGGGAAGGATCGCGTCGCGGCTCCGGGCGGCAACCTCGAGGTGCATGGCGGCGATCTCAGGATCGCCGGTGGTGTCGCGAAAGAGCATCCGCCCGGCGAAGGGGTGCGCCTCGATGTAGGCAAACCAGGAGTCCAACGAGCGCGCGACTCGCCGCTCGGGCGGGTCCTCGCCGATGAAATTGCTGCTCCATACCTGGCGCAGATCGGCGAAGTGGCGCTTCCAGCAAGCACCTGTAGAGATCCTGCTTTGAATCGAAATGGTCATAGACGACCGGTGGCGTCACTCCCGACCGCCTCGCTATCTCCTCGACCGAGGCCCCCTGGTACCCGCGCTCCGCGAAGACCTCGGTTGCCGCCTTCGCGATCACCTCGCGACGCGCCGCGGCGGTCATGCGCTTCCGGGGTTTCGCTCTCTTCTCGGTTTCGGTTGACAACCTAGGCACTCCTAGGTACGGTTCGCGGGCCACTTCCTAGTTATTACTAGGTTAGAGCTTCGAGTGGAAGGAGCCGCATGATCGTCTCAGTACATCTCGCCGACGTCGGCTGGCGCGCGGCGCCCCGCATCCTTCGCGGTAGATCAAGCCTCTCCGCAGTTGCAGGACTGCGCTACGCGGAGACCGCGCTCACCGCGCCGCTGAGCGAAAGCCTTCTCCCCTCGCCAAGGCTCGGCCGAGTCGGGCTGATCGCATCCTGGGATGACGACAGAGCGCTGGATGAGTT
Organism: uncultured Solirubrobacterales bacterium; assembly: GCA_963842375.1. Taxonomy (GTDB): domain Bacteria; phylum Actinomycetota; class Thermoleophilia; order Solirubrobacterales; family 70-9; genus CAVUPF01. The sequence goes on along the minus strand of CAWJGB010000007.1, from coordinate 99,178 downwards.
CTCGGTCAACCACCCGCTCGCCGAGCAGCTCTCCGGCGGCTGGCATGTGCGGCTGGAACCGCTGCGCGTCTACGGCGCCTGGTCGGGGATGCCCGACCTTCCCGCGCAAGAGCGCCCGGTCGCCGACGAGGAGCCGGTGGCGGTGCTAACGCTGGGTCAGCTCCGGCTCCGCCGCATTCGCCCGTTCCTGCGGGCAAGCGCTCGCGCCGAGGGCGAGGCGATCGTCGACCCGGCGCTGCTGGCCTCGACCGGACTGGCGCGCCCGCCTCGGATGGTTGCGACGTTCTCGCTCTGGCGAAGCGCCAAGGGGATGCGCGACTACGCCCACGGCCGCAGCAGCGGAGCGCACCCGGCTGCGACGAGCGCCCACAGGGCAGAGCCGTTCCATCACGAGTCCGCGTTCGTGCGCTTCCGACCGTACGCGTCGACGGGGCGCTGGGACGGGCGCGACCCGCTCGCCGTTGCGATCGCGACAGCAGCCTGACCTTCAACGGGCCCGCCGGCTCTTACCGCGTGCCGGCAGTGGAGGCGTGCGGCTGTGCCGCCGCCTCCTCCTGCCCCGCCTCCTCCTGGGCCTGGCGGACCAGGCCACGCCAGTCGGTGGTGCGGAAGACGAGCAGGATCGCGGCGAAGCCGAGGATCACCGACCAGGCCGCCATCGCGATCTGCGTCCCGACCGAGAAGGAGAGCACCGCGGTGCGCGACGGCCCCGCCAGCGTCGCCACCAGCAGCGCCTGCTGGGCGCCGGCGCCGCCGGGCGTGAGGGGAATGATCGTCGAGATCGACTGGACGCTCATCACCAGCATCACGTTGCCGACCGAGCCGGCGATCCCGAACGCCTCTAGGAAGAACCAGAAGGCTGCGAAGCGGCAGAGCCAGCCGATTCCCTGCCAGGCGGCGACCTCGCGCAGGTAGCGGCGTGGCTGGGTGAGGATGGCCAGCCCCTGCCTGACCCTGGCCCAGAAGCGGCGGACATGGTGAGCGAGGAAGTAGATCGCCACCGCGATCGCGACCAGCAGCGCCGCGGTCGCGATCACGAACGCCTGCGGATGATCGGCCCAAAAGGAGATCTCGAAGGCGGGCAGGTGCGGGAGTTCGGGCAGACCGGGCAGCAGGCCCTGGCTGCTCGCGTAGAGGAGGACGAGCAGGCCGGCCGCTGTGTCGAAGAGGGATTGAACCAAGAAGGAGGAGGTGACCGCCGGGTAGGAAGAGTCGGGGATCTGGCGCTTGACCAAGAAGACCTTGGTGACGTCGCCGGCGTGGGCGGGGAGTCACGGCGTTGATTCCCGCCCCGGCCAGGTAGGCGGCGCTGAGGTGCGTGAAGGAGATGCGAGTGCCGGGGTAGGCGGCCCGCAACACGTTGCGCCAGGACCAGGCCCGGGCCAGCTGCATCGCTAGCAGGAACCCCAGCGCAACCGCAAACGGCGTCCAGTGAATGTCGGCAAGATGCTTAAAGAACGCCGCGGCGGCGTTGAAGAAAGAGTTGAAGCTGGAGGCAAGATCGGCTGACTGCATCGCAGCTACACTAGCCCGCTCGTGTCAGAGGCCGAGACGCAGATCCCGTCCACCCAGATCCCGCATGACCCGGCCGACGAGGCGATGTGCGCGCGCGCCCGAGAGCGCTACACGGCCGACCGCAACAGCGGCTTCCGGCGGCGCCGCAAGCGACACGCCGCGCTGCCGAACCTGATCATCATCGGCGGGCTGAAGTGCGGGACGACCAGCATCCACCACTACCTCGGCCTGCATCCGGAGGTCCAGATGTCGAAGCCCAAGGAGCTGAACTTCTTCGTCGAGGAGCTGAACTGGGACCTGGGGCTCGACTGGTACGCCAGCCGCTTCGACGACCGCTTCGAGGTGCGGGGCGAGTCTTCTCCCCACTACACGAACCTGCCCCGCTTCCAGGGAGTCGCGGGGCGCATCCACGAGCACTGTCCCGACGCGCTGCTGATCTACATGGTCCGCGACCCGATCAAGCGCATCCTCTCCCACTGGGTACACGCGACCGGAGCGGGATATGAGACCCGCGAGATGGTCGCAACCCTTTCAGGGCCTGACTCCTCCTACATTCAGCGCTCGATGTACTGGATGCAGTTACAGCCCTACCTGGAGCGCTTCGACCGCGCCCAAATCGAGATCGTCACTCAGGAGGAGCTGCAGATCGAGCGCGGGGCGACGATGCGCAAGGCGTTCGCCTTCATCGGAGTCGACGAGGGCTACACCTCCGAGCAGTTCGACCGCGAGTGGGAGAAGTCGGCCGCGAAGCAGGGCGACAAATACCAGCTGATGGAGAAGCTGATCAAGCTGCCGGGCTTTCGCTCCTTCGACCGCAACTTCGACCGCCTGCCCGAGTCGATGCGCTGGATCGTCGAGATGGTCGTCCACGACCCCGAGAAGCCGCCTGCACCGAAGCCGAAGCTCCTCGACGACCTCTTCGAGACACTCCGCGGCCGCTTCGGTGAGGACGTCGCGGCCCTGCAGCGCTTCGCCGGCCGCGAGTTCGCCGGCTGGCACAACTACTCCTGAGCAGCGGGCCGGCACCCGGCCCTCATTAGTCTCCGGGCTGGTGCAGCGCCTACTCCCCGATCCCGGCCCGATCCCGGTGGAGCGACAGCTCGATTCCTACCGCCCCTGGGAGGAGCCGCGCGAGGATCGCCCGTTCCTGGCCGTCAACTTCGCCACCACCGTCGACGGCCGGGCGACTATCGGCGGCGTCTCCGGGCCGATCGGCTCCACCGCGGACACCGCGATGCTGGCCGGGCTGCGGACCCGATTTGACGCGGTGATGATCGGAGCGGGGACGATGCGTTCGGAGCGCTACGGGCGGCTGATCTCCAGCCAAGAGCAGCGCGAGCGCCGCGAGCGAATCGGCCTCCCCCACGACCCGCTGATGGTCATCGTCAGCGGCCGGCTCGACCTGCCCTGGGACGCGCCGCTGTTCACCGCCGGTGCAGGGCGGGTGCTTGTCTTCACCGCCTCGGAGGCCGAGCCGCCGAAGACCGCGACCTCGCTGCGGGTCGTCCACCACGAGGGCTTCGTCGACCTCCCCGAGGCGCTCCGCCACCTGCGCCACGAGCGCGGCATCCGGGCGCTGCTCTGCGAGGGGGGCCCGGGGCTGCACGGCGAGCTGGAGGGCGGCGGCCTGGTCGACGACCTCTTCCTGACGATCGCCCCAAAGCTGGCGGGGGGCAGGGCGCCTCGCATCCTCGAGGGCGAGTTACCAGCGGTGGCCGAGCTGGAGCTGGCTTGGCTGCTGGAGCAGGACGGCGAGCTGTTCGCCCGTTACCGGCGCCGCTGAGCTAGCGTTCCACCGACCCAGCCCCGAGGAGAGAGGACGCCCGATGGACTTCACCCCCAGCCCCCAGGTAGAGGCCCTGCGCGAGCGCATCCTCGACTTCATGGACGAGCGGATCTACCCGCATGAGCAGGAGATCATGGCGGCGCTCGACGCGGAGGTCGGCCCCGGCGTCCCCTACCCGGAGATCTTGGTCGAGGTCCGCGAGCGGGCCCGCTCCGAGGGCCTTTGGAACCTGTTCATGGCCGACGAGCGCTACGGCCCGGGGCTGGCGAACTGGGAGTACGGGCTGCTCTGTGAGGAGATGGGACGTAGTCCGGCCGCGGCCCCGATGGCCTTCAACTGCGCTGCTCCGGACACCGGCAACATGGAGATCCTCGCCGAGCACGGCAGCGAGGAGCAGCGGGGGCGCTGGCTGGAGCCGCTGCTGGAGGGCCGGATCCGCTCCTGCTTCTCGATGACCGAGCCCGAGGTGTCGGGCTCCGACCCGACCCTCTTGCAGGCGCGAGCCGTGCGCGACGGAGATGAGTGGGTAATCGAGGGCCACAAGTGGTTCACCTCCGGCGCGGTCGGCGCCGAGCTGGCGATCGCGATGGTCGTCACCGACCCCGACGCCCACCCCTACGCGCGCGCCTCGATGATCTGCGTCCCCACCGACACCCCTGGGTTCAACCTCGTCCGCCCGATCCCGGTGATGGGTCACGACGGTGGTCCCGGGCACTGCGAGATCCGCTACGAAGAGTGCCGCGTGCCGGTGTCGAACCTCCTCGGTGAGCAGGGGATGGGCTTCGCCGTCGCCCAGGACCGCCTCGGACCGGGCCGCATCCACCACTGCATGCGGGCGATCGGCACCGCGGAGCGGGCGCTGGAGATGATGTGCCGCCGCGCCAACCAGCGCCAGGCCTTCGGTGGTCCGCTCGCTGACAAGCAGTTCGTGCAGGAGTCGATCGCCACCTCGCGGATGGAGATCGACCAGGCCCGCCTGCTCACCCTCTACGCCGCCTGGAAGATGGACACCGAGGGCAAGCGCGCCGCCCGCCAGGCGATCTCCGCGATCAAGGTCGTCGCCGCCAACATCGTGATGAACGTCCTCGACCGTGCAATCCAGGTCCACGGCTCCCTCGGCATGACCGACGACACCCCGCTGGCGGCGCTGTGGCGCTTCAGCCGCATGCTCCGCCTCGCCGACGGGCCTGATGAGGTCCACAAGATGGTCCTCGCCCGCCGCGAGCTGAACCGATGGTCAAAGCGAGCAGAGGCCGAGACCACCGGCGATCTGACCACCAGGCACGCCCCGCGCGCGATCTGAGAAGTGTCAGAGGTGATTGATCAGACAGCTAGACCACGTATGAATCCAGGGCAGCTTCGTCCCGGGTAAGCACGTACCTACAAGGCCGTCGGAACCGACTCCTCGCCGATCTGCCAGCCCTCCACGCTGAAGCACTTCACCGCCACCTACAACCCGGGCTGAGCCCAGCTCTCCCGGCATCCGCCGTACTCAGTCCTCGATGCTGGTAGCCTCGCTTCGCTCTTCGCTCGGCTTGAGCGAAACCACCCAAGGCAATGGAGATGAGCGGGATGCGGGGTCGTCGGGGTCGTTTGCCATCACTCGCCGGGGCGTTGCTCGCATCGCTGCTGGTCGCCGGTTCGATCCAATCGCTGAGCGCGACCGCACTTGCGAGTCCGGCCGGCCCGACGCAGCGCGCTCCTAAGCGTCACAAGGCCAAGAGCAAGGGCAAGAACGTGAAGATCAAGGGCGGCACGATCGCCTTCACCCTGCTGCCATCGGTCGCATCCTCTTTCAAGAGCGCCGAACTCATTTTCGCGCCGGTCGGACCGGCGAGCGGCACCACCACATCGGTGAGCATGCCGATCACCGCTGGCAAGCTGAACACGGCCACGGGAGCGGGCTCGGTTACCGCCGGCGGGGGCGCACCGAGCGGCAACGGCTTCAAGCTGACCCAGACCACGAAAGGGATCAACCTCGGCATCATCGAATTTGGCGGCGGCACCCAGGAATTCACACTCAGCGCACCCGTCACTGTGACGATCGGTGGCAAGGCGAAGTTCGGACCGGGCACTGGCACAAACCTCACTGCCAACGTCAACGGCTCGACCACGCCCTCGGGACCGTTCTTCACGCTGAAGGCTGGGAAGCCGACGCTCAAGGGCTCGACGATCACGATCGCCAACGTCCCCGCCGCGTTGACGAGCGCCGCCGCGTCCGTGCTGAGCACCTTTAACGGCGTCACGTTCAAATCCGGCGAGCAATTGGGAAATATCACGATCCAGGCGAGCAAGTGAAGGGTGTGAGATAGGCTGCTGCGCCCCGATGATCATCTCCACCATGAACGACCTGCCCGGCTACGAGATCCAAGAGGTGTTGGGTGAGGTCTTCGGGCTCACGGTACGCTCTCGCAACGTCGGCTCCCAGATCGGCGCCTCGCTGAAGTCGCTGGCCGGGGGTGAGCTGAAGGGGATGACCAAGATGCTCGCCGAGGGTCGCGAGCACGCGACCCAGCGGCTGATCGAAGAGGCCGAATCCAAGGGCGCCGACGCGATCCTTGCCTTCCGCTTCGACACCTCCGAGCTGGGCACCACCTGGACCGAGGTCTGTGCCTACGGCACCGCGATCAAGGCGCGCAGGAAGCTCTGACCACTCCCGGACCCGAGCAGCAGCTACGTCCCACCGCCAGATCCCAGCACCGCCGGCAGCGACAGCACCGCGAGGGTGAGGCACAGCGGCGAGTAGACACGGCGATCACGCGCCCGGAACCGCTCCGAGACCGGGCCCCGCGCGATCAGGTCGGTGCGGCCCGCCATCCCGAGGCCGCCTCGTGCCGCCAGCGTCGCCACCACCCCGGCGGCGCCGAGACGGCTGACTCCGGGTGCGAGGCGCGGGAAGCCGTTTACGAAGGCCGCAGCGGCGCCGAGCAGGCCAGCCACGACGAGACACGCCGCGGCTGACGGCGGGTCCCCGACCCTGCCGGCAACCTGGTCGGCAAGTTCCTCCCACTCGCCGAGCGGCCACGGCGATCCCCGAGCCCAGTTCAGGTGAAGGCCAGCGATCGCCAGAAGAGAAGCGGAGGCAATGCGAGTCGCAAAGACCGTGAGCTTCATCGATGCCTCGACCCTACCCTGAGTGCCACCAGCGACGAGGGGGCGCCTGGACGCCGCACGGCCCGCGTTGGGGATGCAGAGGCAGAGGAGCTACGGTTAACCAACGGATGGCAGAGCAACTCACCCTCTACGTTTGCCACATCGACGAAGGTGGCCCGAGGCCGCATGCATGCCGGCGCGCCCAGGAAGCGCTGCGGGCCAGCGGCCACTCTTACGAGAAGGTGATCTTTGGCCGCGGCCGTCCCTTCGGCCTGTTCACGAAGGGCCGACGCCCGGAGTTGAAGCAGCTGAGCGGCCAGGAGAAGCTCCCGGTGCTGCAGCTCAAGGACGGCACGACGATCTCGGGCAGCTCACACATCATCGCCTGGGCCGAGGGGAACCCTCCAGCCGCGTAATCGCAGCAGATCGGAACGCGCAGCCCGAGCCGCTCGCGATGCCGCCTCCGCTAGGTACGGAGCCCACCATCCCGCTTTGACAGCTTTCGGTCGCGACTGAGAAGCTGCGGCAAATCTGGAGGCAGCGGCGCAGTGTGGGAAAACTAACCGAGCGTCACCGCAGGGGATCTGAGTACAAGCGGAGAGGCCGGAGTCATCCCTCTTCCTCTCAAGCTGGGCACTCACCTCAAACCGCCGCGCTCGGCTTCCTCAGCGGCCTGAGCCAAGCGCTCCACCATCCGGGCGAAGTGGTGGGTGCCCTCGTCGATCTTGCCGTACTGACCCGCCGCATAGCGAGCGTAGACGCCCTCCAGAATGATCGCCAGCTTCCAGTAGCCGAGGGCGATGAAGAAGTCGAGCTGGGAGAGGTCGCGCCCGGAGCGCTCGGCGTAGCGGGCCCTCAGCTCCTCGCGGGTGGGGAAGCCGGGAGCCAGGTTGGCCGGCTGGCCGAGGGCGATCGTCTCCTCGCCACGCTTGGGCCAGTAGACCATCAGCAAACCGACGTCGGCGAGAGGGTCGCCGAGGGTGCAGAGCTCCCAGTCGACGACGGCCGCCACCTCGCCCTCCGGGGTGAGGATCATGTTGTCCAGCCGGTAGTCGCCGTGGACGATCGTCGCCGGGCCCTGCTCGGGGATGCGCCCCGCGAGCCGCTCATGCACCTGGTCGATCGCCGCCAGCTCGCGGGTCTTCGACTTCTCCCACTGGCCGTGCCAGCGATGCAGCTGGCGGGCGACGTAGTCCTCCTTGCGGCCGAGGTCGCCGAGACCGACCGCTTCGGGGTCGACGGCGTGGATAGCGACCAAAGTGTCAGCAACCCTTATCCCGATCGCCCGCCGGTCTGCCTCGTCGGGGAACACCTCGGTCTCGGCCAAGCCGCGCAGGATCGGCCCCTCGACGAACCCCATCACGTAGAACGGCGCCCCGTTTACGCCCTCGTCCTCGCAGAGCCCGATAGCCGCCGCTACCGGCACCTCGGTCGACCCGAGCGCCGAGACGACCTTGTGCTCGCGCCCCATATCGTGGGCGGAGCCGAGGCGCTTGCCCAGCGGCGGCCGGCGCAGGGCCCAGCGGCGGCCGCCGACGTCGCTCACCGCATAGGTCAGGTTCGAGTGCCCGCCGGAAATCCGCTCGAAGGAGAGCGGCGGCTCCGCCTCCGGCACGTGCTCGGCGAACCAGCCCTCGACCCCGGCCCGATCGATCCCCTCCGGCGCCTCCACCGAGCTGTCGGCGGTGTCTGTAGCCTCGTCGCCCATAGCCGTGCAAGCATACGTCCGACGAGGTCACCGGTTGAGCCCATCGCTGGCGAACAGGCTGCGGATCGGCTTTGCGATCTGCTTCGCCGTGCTGACTGCGATGGCGGTGATCGGCGTCGCCCGCTTCATCCAAGAGCGCCAGGAATTTGAGAGCTCGATCGAGCGCTCCTACCAGGCCGAGATGGCCGCCCGGGTGCGGCTGGCGGAGGGCAGGCGCTCCGCCGCGGCCCGGACAACGATCGCTGCACAGCAGAATCGGCGCCAGCAGCTACAGGACAACATCTCCACAGACACCCGCAACACGGCACTGCTGGTCGCAGCCGGGATCATCGCCGGGCTGACCGGCGCGTTGCTGCTGTTCAGCGGGCTGATCGCCTCGATGCGCCGCCCCCTAGAGGAGCTGGTCGACGCCGCAGGGCGCCTCGCCGCTGGCGACCGTTCGGCCCGCGTGAAAGTCGGCGGGATGTCGGAGACGGCGACCCTCGGGGCCGCCTTTAACGAGATGGCCGACGAACTGGAACGCGAGGCCAGTCAGCGCGACCGGCTCGACCAGATGAAGGATGACTTCGTTCTCACCGCCTCCCACGAGCTGCGCAGCCCCCTCACGTCTGTGCAGGGATTCGCCGAACTGCTGATGCTGGAGCGAGAGAAACTCAGCCCCCGGCAGGCCGAGACCGCCGAGATCATCCTCGACAACTCCCGCCACTTGGTGCGACTGCTCAACGACCTGCTCGACCTGGCGCGCAGCGACGCCGGGCGGCTGGCGATTCACCCGGTCCCCACCGAGGTCGGCCCGCTGGTCGAGGACGCTGTGCGGACGATGCGGGCGCAAACCGAGTCGGCCGGCCAGACGCTGGAGTGCGAGGTCGAGGCCGGCTTGCCCCGGGTAAGCGTCGAGCCCGACCGTATTCGCCAAGTTCTGGTGAATCTGCTTACTAATGCACATGAGTACTGTCCGCAAGGAGCGTCGATCCGGGTGACAGCTGCGAGCGTCGGTGCTGAAGTGGAGCTTGCTGTGAGCGACGACGGACCCGGCATGCCCGAGGACCAGCTGGACCACATCTTCGACCGCTTCACCCGGGGCGACGCCGGCCTGACCCAGCGCGTGGGCGGCACCGGTCTGGGCCTGGCGATTTCGAAATCCCTGGTTGAGCTGCACGGCGGCACGATCGACGTCAGCTCCACCCCCGGCGAGGGATCCACCTTCCGCGCCCGCCTCCCGGCGCTCGCCCCGCCCGAGCGCCCGGCCGTCGACCGCGCCGCGACGGAGGCCCGCTGATGGCCAAGGTCCTGGTCGCTGATGACTCCGAGACGATCCTGCTGCTGCTCCGCACCCGGCTGGAGCTGGCCGGCCACCAGGTGGAAACCGCGTCGGACGGCCAGGAGGTGACCGAAGCCGTTCACCGCGAGGCGCCCGACCGCCAGCCCGATGTCCTCCTGCTTGACGCGATGATGCCGCGCAAGTCCGGGATCGACGCGCTGCGCGAGCTGCGCGCCGAGGGGGTCGACACTCCGGCGCTGATCGTCAGCGCCCACCAAGACGGCGCCGATGCCAGTGCCCCCACCGACCTCGAGATCAGCGGCTACGTCACCAAGCCGATCGACTTCGAGCTGCTGCTCGGCAGCATCGCCGAACTCACTTCTTAGCGACCTCCAGGCGGATCTCTTTGCCGTGGAGCTTGGTGCCGTCGAGGAACTCGACTGCGCGGTCAGCTTGATCGGCCTTCAGCTCGACGAAGGAGAAGCGCTCGAGGATGCGGACCGAAGTGACATCGTCATCGGCGATGACGGCGCCCTCTCGGAGGGCCCAGCGAAGGTCCCCCTCGGTGATGCCGCTGCGCTTGCCTCGGTTGACGAAAAGCTTGGTGTTGCCCTTGGGGGTCGCCCCAGTGCCGCTTGCGCCGTTGGCGTCGCTGCGCTTCTCGGGTCGCTCCGGTCGTTCGCGGCGACGAGGGCGAGGAGCGTGTTCAAGGCGGTCCTCGGGACTCTCCCACTCGCCGATCGAGGTCTTCACGTCGCGCTCGATCCGGGCGATCTCGTCGCGCTGGGCCGGGGTGACGAAGGTGATCGCGCGCCCGGTGCGGCCGACTCGCCCGGTCCGGCCGATCCGGTGCACGTAGACCTCAGAGGAGTCGGGGACGTCGTAGTTGATGACGTGGGTGACGTGCTCGATGTCGAGGCCACGGGCGGCGATGTCGGTGGCGACGAGCAGCTTCACCCGGTGATCCTTGAAGGCGATCATCACCCCGTCGCGCGAGCCCTGGCTCATGTCGCCGTGCAGGGCTTTCACGTCCAGGCCCTTGTCCTTCAGCGTCCTCTCCAGCTTCGAGGCGCCGATTTTGGTGCGGCAAAAGATGATCGCCTGCTCGGGGTCCTCCGTCTTCAGCAGCTCGACCAAGCGCGCCGCCTTGTCCTTGGCCGGCACCTCGACGAAGGCCTGCGCGATCGCGTCGACGGTGAGTTTCTTTGGGGTGATCCGGATCGTCGTCGGTTCATACATGTAGCCCTCGGCGAGCCGCTGGACCGGCGGCGGCATCGTCGCCGAGAAGAGCGCCGTCTGGCGCCCGCTCGGGCACATCCGCAAGATCTTCTCGACGTCCTCGATGAAGCCGAGGTCGAGCATCTCGTCGGCCTCGTCGAGGACGACGTAGCGGGCCGCGGTTAGGACCAGCGAGCGGCGCGACATCAGGTCCATCATGCGCCCGACCGTGGCGACGACGACCTGGGCGCCGGCCCGCAGCTGCGCCTGCTGGGAGCGGATCGGCGCGCCGCCGAAGACGGCGACGATTTCGACCTCGAGGTGCTCTGCGTAGGCGCGCAGTGCCTGGGTCACCTGGATGCAGAGCTCGCGAGTCGGGGTGAGGACGACCGCCTGCACCTCATCGTTGCCAGGGTCGAGGTACTGCAGCAGCGGCAGGCCGAAGGCAGCGGTCTTGCCGGTGCCCGTCTGGGCCTGGCCGATCACGTCGTGGCCGGCGAGCAGCTCCGGGATCGCTTGCTCCTGGATCGGGGTCGGCTCCTCGTAGCCCAGCTCATCGAGCGCCTGCTGGATCTCCGGCGAGAGCCCGAGGTCCCTGAACGCGGTCACTTACTCGGGTCCAAGAGAAGCTTGCCGGCGCTGCGGCGGCCGATCAGGTCTTCGTGGGCGCGACCCGCCTCGGAGAGCGGGTAGACGCCGCCGATCGTCACCTCCAGCTCGCCGGCGGCGACCCCGCCGAGCAGCTCGCCGATCATCGGCGCCGCCAGGTCACGGCGGAGCAGCAGGTGGACGAGCCAGAAGCCGACCACCGACTTTGAACCGCGCAGCAGCGCCGCCGTGGAGACCTCACGCTGCTCGCGCGAGGCGATCCCGAAGACGACCATCCGGCCCAGCGGCGCCAGCGCCGCGAGCTCGGCGTCGAAGGCGTCGCCGCCGCTCATGTGAAGTACAGCGTCGACCTTCTCGCCGCCGTTTGCCCCAAGGATCGCCGCCTTCAGGTCCTCGGCACGCGAGTCGACCGTGGCATCGGCGCCGAGCCGCTCGACCAGCGCCCGCTTCTCGTCGCTGGAGGCAAGCCCGATCACCTTCGCCCCAGCCCGCTTGGCAAGCTGCACCGAGAGGCTGCCGGTGCCGCCGGCGGCGGCCTCGACCACCACCGCCTCGCCCGGCTCGACCCGCGCGCAGCGCTGCACCAGCGCCATCGCGGTCAGCCCCTGAAGCAGCAACGCCGCTGCCTGGTCGTCGTCGACCTCGTCGGGAATGGGAACCAGCCAGCTCTCCGGGGCGACCGCCTTCTCGGCATAGCCGCCGGAAGCGAGGATCGAGGCCACCCGGCGCCCATCGGGGGTGCGCCCGCTCACCTCGGCCCCGGGGATCAGCGGCAGGACCTGCTCGGCCAGGTAGTCGTTCCGAGTCGCGTGCGTGTCGGCGAAGTTGACCCCGCTCCGGGCAACGTCAATGACCACCTCACCCTCACCGGCCAGCGGGTCATCGACCTCGACGTAGCGCAGCACCTCGGGCCCGCCGAACTCCTCGATCTGAATCGCCTTCATCGGAGGGGGAGTCTCGCAGGGCAGGCGCTAGGCTGCCGGCCGATGTCGCTAACCGTCGTCGGATCAATCGCGTTTGACTCCGTCCGCACGCCCTTCGGGGAGCGCGAGCGGATGCTCGGCGGGACCGCCGTGCACTTCTCCCTCGCCGCCAGCTTCTTCACCGAGGTGCGCCCGGTCGGGCCGGTCGGCGAGGACTTCGGCGCGGCCCAGTTCGAGATCTTGGAGCGGCGCGGCGTGATCACCGACGACATCGAGCGGGTGCAGGGCGGCAAGTCCTTCTTCTGGCGCGGGCGCTATGAGTACGACCTCAACATCGCCCATACCGAGGACACCCAGTTGAACGTCTTCGGCGAGTTCGAGCCGAAGCTCTCCGCTGCCTCCAAGGCCGCCGACGTCCTCTTCCTCGCCAACATCCAGCCCGACCTCCAGCGCCAGGTGCGCGCCCAGTGCGGCGATGCGCGCTTCAGCGCCCTGGACTCGATGAATCTTTGGATCGACACCGCGAGGGACTCGCTGCTGGCGGCGATCGGCGAGGTCGAGTGCGTGATCGTCAACGACGCCGAGATCCGCCAACTGACGGGCGAGTCGAACCTCGCCCGCGCCGCCCGCGCCGTGATGGATCGCGGCCCGCGCGCCGTCGTCGCCAAGCAGGGCGAGTACGGCGCGGCGCTGTTCACCGAGGAGGGATTCTTCGCCCTCCCCGGCTTCCCGCTGGAGGAGGTGCGCGACCCGACCGGGGCCGGCGACAGCTTCGCCGGCGGCTTCCTCGGCTACCTCGACAGCCATGAGGGCGACCTCGACGAGGCGAGCCTGCGCCGGGCGATGGGCTATGGAACGGTCCTCGCCTCATTCAACGTCGAGGAGTTCGGCACCGAGCGCGTCTCCCGCCTCACTCGCGAGGAGATCGACGAGCGACTGGCGAGGCTGCACGCGATGACCCAGTTCGAGCCACTCCCGGCGCCCGCCGAGTAACCCTCCGCGTTACCCGGCAGTCAACAAGCTGGTCGATCCAAGCTGCGATACTGGCGGCTCCAGCCGAACACAAGCTCGAGGAGGGGTGATGGCCACCGAGCAGCAGATCAGAAACGCAATCGCCGATGGCGCCACCGCCGCCGAGTCGGAGTCGCTGAGCATCACCGACAACCGTACAGGGCGGACCTACGAGCTGCCGATCGCTGACGGGACGGTGCGGGGGATGGACCTGCGCCAGATCAAGGCCTCCGAGGACGACTTCGGCCTGATGTCCTATGACCCGGCCTTCACTAACACCGCCTCCTGCCGCTCAGCGATCACCTACATCGACGGTGAGGCGGGGATCCTCGAACACCGGGGCTACTCGATCGAGCAGCTCTGCGAGCGCTCCAACTTCCTCGAGGTCGCCTACCTGCTGATCTTCGGCGAGCTGCCGACCGGGCCGCAGCTCGACCGCTGGGCCCACGACATCACACACCACACCTTCGTCCACGAGGACCTGAAGCAGTTCTTCGAGGGCTTCCGCTACGACGCTCACCCGATGGGGATGCTGCTCGCAGGGGTCGGCGCGCTCTCCACCTTCTACCCCGACGCGAAGCAGATCGGCGACCCCGAAGAGCGGTATATGGCCGCTGTGCGGCTGATCGCCAAGGTGCCGACCTTGGCCGCCTTCTCCTACCGGCACAACATGGGGCTGCCCTACGTCTACCCCGATAACGACCTCCGCTTCGCCGAGAACTTCCTTTCGATGATGTTCAAGAAGACCGAGATGCGCTACGAGCCCGACCCCCGCCTATCGCGGGCTCTCGATGTCCTCTTCATCCTCCACGCCGACCACGAACAGAACTGCTCGACCAACGCGGTGCGCGGCGTCGGCTCCTCCGACGTGGACCCCTACTCCGCCGTGGCGGCGGGGGTGGCGGCGCTCTACGGGCCGCTGCACGGCGGCGCCAACGAGGCGGTGCTGCGGATGCTGCGGCGGATCGGTAGCCCGGACAACGTCCCCAGCTTCCTCGAGCAGGTGAAGGCGCGCGAGGAGAAACTGATGGGTTTCGGCCACCGCGTCTACAAAAACTATGACCCGCGGGCGCGGATCATCCAGCAGCACATGGACGAGGTCTTCGAGGCGACCGAGTACAACTCGGTGGTCGAGATCGCGCGAGAGCTGGAGAAGCGGGCGCTCGAGGACGAGTACTTCACCTCGCGCAAGCTCTACCCGAACGTCGACTTCTACTCGGGGATCATCTACGAGGCGCTGGAGATCCCGGCCGAGATGTTCACCGTGATCTTCGCGATCCCGCGCACCGCCGGGTGGGTCGCGCAGTGGATGGAGATGCAAGAAGACCCCGAGAAGAAAATCGCCCGGCCGCGGCAGATCTACACCGGGGAGCGGGAGCGGGAGTACGTGACCATCGCGGATCGCGAGGGGCCCGAAAAGATCGTCGGGCCCCCGGCGCGCAGGCCTAAACGGCCTCGGCGGGGCGCCTGAGACCACGACTCAGCGGGAGCGGGCGGATGCCCGCCCTCATTCCAGTTCCATACGCTGGGTCCCATGAGCGCCGGGTGGAAGCTGACGGTGAGGCACGGATCGGATGTTGAGCATGAGACGTTTGACGATCTGGATGCGGCGATCGCCGAGATGAAGAGACAAGCTGAAAGGGTTCGGGCCGAGGGGCCGTTGTCGCCTTCTTCGGCGTTGCGGGACTTTGCGCCGGGAGACCAGGTTCATGCGCGGCTGCAGATATCTGGGAAGGGACTCATGCGCAAGCCGACTGCCGGCGTCGATGTGAAGGGAGACGGCAGCATGGTTGCCTTCCGCGGGACGGTGATGCGCGAGGAGCTGGACCCAGGAGAGCTGAAAACACCGTTTGACGCTGTTCGCAAGACTCTGTCGGAAGGGGTGCGATGATCGACTCCGGCACCGAGATCCCCAAGGGCAGCTACGCAGCGGGCAACCGAGTCAAACTGCCAGCGCGGGCCGAGCCCCCATTCGTCGTCTTCATCAACGGTGTTGAACAGGTCGAGGGCGAGGACTACAACATCGGTGCCGGCGAGATCGTCTTCGCCCGCCCGATCGTCAAGGAGAAGGTGGGTGCGGGCCGCTGGCTTGCGATGTACCTGGGCCTCTTCGGCACCTACCGAAAGAATGAGACCATCGACCTCCAGTTCACCCGTGACGGCAAGACCACGCTCGTCGACGACCTCTCGGTCAAGCCAGGTTAGCCCTATTTGAAGACGTAGAGCAGCAGAAAGGCAACCAGGACAAAACTGAGGCCACCGGCGATCATGCCCTTGTCTTCGGCGACTATCGCGGCGGTCGAGCGGTCGTCTGAGCGGTCATAGATCAGGTAGAGGTAGCGGAAGATGCAGTAGATGGCCGAGGGGATGGTCAACATCATGCGGCTGCCGATCAGCGGGGAGTTCACGGTGTAGATCGCATAGCTGATCACGGTGCCGGTGGTGACCAGGGAGACCATCTGGTCGAGGAAGGGGAGGGAGTAGTGCTCGAGGACAGGGCGGCTACTGGCCCCCTGGTGCAGCTCGGAGACCGCCTCCTGGCGGCGCTTGGTGACGCCAAGGAAGAGGGCAAGCATGCCGGTGCAGAGGATCAGCCACTCCGAGGCGTGGGCTCCGACCGCGCTGGCGCCGGCGGCCACGCGGAGGATGAAGAGGCCGGCCAGGGTCATGACGTCGACGATCACCACCTGTTTGAGGCCGAGGCTGTAGGCCACCTGGGCAACGCCGTAGCCGACGACCATCAGCCCCACTTGCCAGTTGATCGCCCCGAAGGCAAGGCCGATCGCCGCCGCCGCCGCGACCGGGGCGATCGTCATCGCGGCTCGCTCGGAGAGCTCGCCGGCCGCCAGCGGGCGGAAGCGCTTCTTCGGGTGCCTGCGGTCGAGCTCGAGATCGACCAGGTCATTGACGAAGTAACCAGCACTGGAGATCAGGCAGAAAGAGACGAAGGCCAGCGTCGCCTCCAGGATCTCGTGGGGATGGGTGAACTTGCCCGAGAAGAGCAGACCGGCGAAGACGAAGACGTTCTTGATCCACTCGTGCGGGCGCCCCGTCTTGATCGCCGCCCGCAGCGGCGAGCGTCGCTGCACGGCGGGCTCGGCGGGCGGCGCCTCGGCCTCCGCGGCCCCGGCTGGCACGGTCGGGTGTTCCGAAGTGATGGTTTCCACGTGGACAGGGTGGACGGGCACGCGCGCTACCCGCCTGAGCAGAGACTCGGTCGCGACAGGGTACCGCCGCTCGGCCTCACTGATCGGAGAGATTCTCGGGCGACCGCGAGAGAGCTCGGGCAGGGCCCTGTAAGGGGCCCTGTAAGGGGCCTGTAAGCCTCAGGCGGGGTCGATTAGGACGCCGGGGTTGAGCGTCGCGGCGGGATCCAGCTCGGCCTTCACCGCGCGCAACGCGGCGGCGAACGGCGCCGGGCGCTGGCGGTCATACCAGGGGCGGTGGTCGCGGCCGACTGCGTGGTGGTGGGTGATCGTGCCGCCGCCCTCGATCACGGCCTCCGAGGCGGCCGCCTTGATCTCGTCCCACTGCTCGACCTCACCGCCCCGAACCGCCGGCGCCATCACCGTGAAGTAGGGGGCGGGGCCGTCCGGGTAGACGTGGGTGAAGCGGCAGCTGACGCGCGGCGCGCCCGGGCCCTCGGCCGGCGCGCCAGAGACCTCGGCGACCTTGGCCCGCACCGCAGCCATCGCCTTCGCGTGAAACTCCTCGAAGCGCTCCCAGGTGATCGCCGTCTCGAAGGTCTCCGAGAGGACGCCGCAGGCGACGAAGGTGTCGCGCAGGTAGGGGGCGAGAAGGAAGGCGCTCCGCCAGGCGCCTACGGCGTCGGCGCCCTCGCCCCCGCCGCGCACCTCCCCCGGCACACCCCCGTGCCCGCAGGCCATCTCCAGCGCCAGCTCCATCCAGGCCTCGACGGGGTGATGAGCGGACTCAAATCCCAGTACCAGCAGGTTCTTCTCGCCCGTTCCGGCCCCCGTCGTCCCCGCCTCCAACGCATCGAGCAGCCGACAGTTCGAGGGGTAGAGCCCCGATTGGGAGATCTCGCGGACCGACCTGGCTGCGGCCCTGAAGTCCTCGAACTCGACCCCGCAGGACGCCTTGAACTGGGGCCGCGGGCGCACCCGCACCCAGGCCTCGGCGATCGCGCCGAAGATCCCCTCCGAGCCGATCAGCATCCGGTCGGGCGAGGGCCCGGCCCCCGACCCCGGTAGCCGCCGGCTCTCCCAGGTCCCCCGCGGAGTTATCGCCCGCACCGACTCAAGCAGATCGTCGATGTGCGTGTACAGCGTCGCGAAGTGCCCCCCGGCCCGCGTCGCGATCCAGCCCCCAAGTGTCGAGTACTCAAACGACTGCGGAAAGTGACGCAGCGTCAACCCAAGCTTCCGAAGCTGCTGCTCCAGCCGAGGCCCGGTGGCCCCGGCCTGGATCCGCGCCGCCAAGGACTCCGCATCGACCTCCAGCACCAAGTCCAACCGGCGCAGGTCCATCGAGACGACGGGGCGATCGCCGGTCCGGGGCTCGACCCCCCCGACCACACTGGTCCCACCTCCGAACGGCACGACGGCGGCCCCCGCTGCCTCCGCCCAGCTCAACACGACCTCGATCTCGGACTCATCCGCCGGGAAGGCGACGAGGTCAGGCGGATTCGGGAACTCCCCCCGAAACCCCCGCACAACATCCCGGTAGGCCTTTCCCAGTGCGTGAGCAACGCGCTCGTAGTGCGCATCCGTGAAGAGGTCCCCAAACTCCTCCGGCACCTTCAATCTCGCGGTCCGAAGTTCCACCTCACCCAGCGGAACCGCCGCTTCGGGCGGAGCGCCGAACCCAAGCCGCTCGCGGATCCCGGCAGCAGCCGCCCTCAACTCGGTCTCGGAGGGCGCTTGGTCCTCGTAGCCCCACCCCCAGTGCTTGAGCCTCCTTACCAGTGCACGCCTTTCATCAGGTGCGCGAAGGCGACGGCCTCGGTGGAGGGCGGTTGATCGGGGGCCTCATCTCCCTTGCCCTTTGCAGCCTGCGACTCGGGGAACAGCTTGTAGGCAGTGTTCAGGATCGTGTCGCTCGCCTTCGGCGCCACCGCGTAGAGCAGCTCGCCGAAGTTCCCGAGCCGCGTTGCCACCTTCTTCGGCTTGGCGACCATCGCCCCGGTGATCATCTCGGCCGCCTCCTCCGGCGTGATCGCCGGGAACATGTCGTACATCCGGGTCGGCGCGATCATCGGCGTTCGCACGAGCGGCATGTGGATCGTCGTGATGTGGACGCCGTCGTCGATCACCTCCGAGGCGATCACCCGGCTAAAGGCGTCCAGCGCTGCCTTCGAGGCGACGTAGGCGGAGAAGCGCGGCGGGTTGGTCTGCGTCCCGATCGAGCTGACGTTGATGATGTGGCCTGACTTGCGTGCTCGCATCGCCGGCAGCAGCGCCAGGATC
The DNA here is from genome assembly GCA_963842375.1 of uncultured Solirubrobacterales bacterium. GTDB lineage: Bacteria > Actinomycetota > Thermoleophilia > Solirubrobacterales > 70-9 > CAVUPF01. The sequence continues at coordinate 80,625 of CAWJGB010000007.1, read as the reverse complement.
AGCCGCACCGCGCCGAAGTAGTTGAGCTGGATCGTCCGCTCATAGTCGTGGAAGCGGTCGTAGGAGAGTGCGACCGAGCGCCGGATCGAGCGCCCCGCATTGTTGAGGAGGATGTCGACGTGGCCGTGGTAGGCGAGCACCTCCTCGGCCATTCGCTCGACATCTTCGATGTCGGCCATGTCGCAGCGGTGGATGTGAGCGGTGCCGCCCGCCGCCTCGATCTCCCCCTTTGTCTCCTCCAGCTTCTCGACCGAGCGGGCCACCAGCAGTACCGTCGCGCCGGCGTCGGCCACCTTCACCGCGGTCGCCTTGCCGATCCCCGAGGAGGCACCGGTGATCAGCACCACCTTGCCGCGCACCGCTCCCGACAGCGAGCGGTCCTTGAACAGGTCGGGGTCGAGGTTGCGCTCCCAGTAGTCCCAGAGCCGCTCGGCGTAGGTCTCCAGCGCCGGCACCTCGATCCCCGATCCCTCCAGCGCCGCTTGGGCGCCCGAGCAGTCGAAGGTCGTCGGGTAGCTGACGTAGCTGAGGATCTCGGGCGGGATGCCGAAGTCCCTCAGCACCGCCTCCGCCGCCCGCCTCGCCGGGGGGAAGAGCTTGAGGCCGGTGCCGATCAGGGTCCTTGCCGGGTCGACGACCTCGGGCTCCAACCGCACCGCCATTTGCGGCGCGTCGGCCGCCTTGGCGAAGAGGTTGATCGCCTCGCCCGCCGTCTTTGGGTGGGGGTCGGTGAGGTGGAAGGCCTGGCCGTCGAGCCCCGGCCGGTGAGCGATGTGGTCGATCGCGGCGACGACGAAATCGACCGGGACGATGTTTATCTCGCCTCCCTGGACACCGACCGTCGGCAGCCAGGTGGGCAGGACCCGCCGCGCACGCTGCAGCGCCTTGAAGAAGTAGTAGGGACCGTCGATCTTGTCTATCGCCCCGGTCCGCGAGTCGCCGACGACGATCCCCGGCCGATAGACGCGCCACGGCCGCGAGCAGTCCTCGCGCACGACCCGCTCAGACTCGTGCTTGGTCCGGAAGTAGGGGTTGGCATCGAGCTTTTCGGCCTCCTCGAACATGTCCTCGCGCCACTCGCCTCGATAGAGCCCGGCCACCGCGATCGAGCTGACCTGGTGAAAGCAGCTGGCCTCGATCGCCCCCGCCAGCTGCACCGCGTGCCGCGTCCCCTCGACGTTGGCGATCTCCTGGACCTCGGCGTCGGCGGTCATGTCATAGATTGCCGCCAGGTGGAAGAAGTGGTCGACGTCGCCCCGCATCGTCACCAGGTCCTCCTCGGAGACGCCCAGCCCCGGCTGGGAGAGATCGCCGGCGACCGGGACGATCCGCGCTCCGTCGGCCCCCCAACTGGTTCGCAGCTCCTCCAGGCGGCCCCGCGAGCCCGCCCGGACGAGCGCGTAGATGGTTCCCTCGCGCTTCAGCAACCGCTCGACGAGGTTGCGGCCGATGAACCCCGTCGTCCCAGTTAAGAAGTAATTCACCTCTGTTTCATACACTCATTCCAGAGATGGCGCAAACGGCGACCCTGCAGATCGAGATGCCCGAGATGGGCGAGTCGGTCACCGAGGGGATCGTGCTCGAGTGGCACGTCGCCGAGGGGGACTTCGTCAACGAGGGCGACACCGTCGTGGAGATCTCGACCGACAAGGTCGACGCGGAGGTCCCGGCGCCTGTCGCGGGCACGATCACGAAGCTGATTGCGCAGGTCGACGAAGAGGTAGCGGTGGGCGCTGCGCTGGCCGAGATCGAGCCCGGGGAAGGGCCCGCCGAGGGCTCCAACGGCTCGGTTGCGGATCCCGTCACGGAGGAAGGGGGCCCTGCAGGGGAGCAGACTCCGTCCTCGACCCTCCTCCCAGACCGGCCGCAGGAGGGCGAGGCAACCCCGGGTGGGACCGACGGGGGCACTGAAGACGTGCGAGCCACGCCGGTCGCGCGACGCGTCGCCGCGGCCACAGGCATCGATTTGGGGGTTGTCAGCGGCTCAGGGCCAGGCGCCAAGGTGACCAAGGAGGACGTGCTGGCGGCTGCCAACGGGGGCGAGCCAGCGGGGGTTAGCGCGCCCGGCGAGGCCAAACCGCTGCGCGGGCCGGCGGCGATGCTCGCCTCGGCGATGAACGAGAGTCGGGAGGTGCCGACCGCCACGTCGTTTCGAACGGTTGCCGTCGACACGCTGGACGCCAAGCGCAAGGCGCTGAACGGGGTGATGAACGAGCGGGGGATGAAGGTCTCCTTCACCCACCTGGTCGCCTGGGCGATCGTGCAGGCCGCCAAAGAGTTGCCGGTGATGGTCCGCACCTATGAGGAGCGCGAGGGGAAGCCGTTCGCGCTAGAGGGAGGGCCGGTCAACCTCGGCATCGCGGTCGATGTCGAGCGAAAGGACGGCTCTCACAGCCTCATGGTCCCGGCGATCAAGGGCGCCGAGGGACTCGACTTCGCCGCCTTTCGCTCCTACTACGAGGACCTGATCACCAAGACTCGCGAGAACAAGCTCAGCCCCGATGACTTCCAGGGCACCAACATCTCCCTCACCAACCCCGGCGGCATCGGCACCGTCGCCTCGGTCCCTCGACTGATGAGCGGTCAGAGCGCGATCATCGCCACCGGCTCGATCGCCTATCCGCCGGAGTGGCGCCACGCCTCCCCCGACCGGATCCGCCGGCTCGGCGTCTCCAAGGTGATGACGCTGACCTCGACCTATGACCACCGCGTCATCCAGGGCGCCGAGTCGGGTGCCTTCCTGCGCCGGGTCGAGCAGCTTCTCCAAGGCGAGGACGGCTTCTATGAGGCGCTCGCCGGAGACCTCGGCGTCGACCCGGGCCCGATCGCCGCGGCCCACCCCGCCTCCGCCTCCGCCCCACCGCTCGGCGCCGCCGCGCCGGCGGGCGCACCCACCGCTCCCGACGAGGAGCTCCTAGAAGCGGCCGCGTCGGCGACCTCGCTGCTCAAGGGCTACCGCACCCACGGACACCTTGCCGCCCGCTTGGACCCGCTCGGCTCAGAGCCCCAGGGCGATCCTTCGATCCAACCCGAGAGCCTCAACCTCACCCCTGAGCTGATGGCGAAGATCCCCGCTTCGATCCTGCATATCGGCGTCCCCGGCGAGACCCTGCTCGAGGCGCTGCCGCGGCTGCGCGAGGCCTACTGCGGCACAATGGCCTACCAGTTCGAGCACCTCTCCTCCCACGAGCAGCGACTCTGGCTGCGGGAGATGATCGAGACCGGCGCCCACTGCCGGGCGCTCGACGATGACGAGAAACGCCGCCTCCTCGGTCGCCTGATTGACGTCTTCGGGTTCGAGCGCTTCCTCGAGAAAGCCTACCTGGGCCAGAAGGTGTTCTCGGTCGAGGGCCTCGACGCCATAGTGCCGATGCTCGACGAGCTGGTCACCCTCGCTTACCGCGCCGGCGCTGAAGAGGTCGTCTTCGGCATGGCCCACCGCGGGCGGCTCAGCGTCCTCGCCCACAACCTCGGCCGCCCGGTCGAGTCGATCCTTGCCGAGTTCGAGGGCGACAAGCGGATCGACGCGGTAAAGGCGGTCGCGGCGATCCCCCACGGCGGCACCGGCGACGTCAAGTACCACTACGGCCACCAGGGGATCTATGAGACCAGCGCGGGCGAGAAGATCTCCGTCCGCCTCTACCCCAACCCCAGCCACCTCGAGTTCGTCGACCCGGTGGTCACCGGCGGCGCCCGCTTCCTGCAGTCCGACCTCGACGGCCCGAAGCTCACCCACGACCCTAAGCGCGCCGTCGGGGTGCTGCTCCACGGCGACGCTTCTTTCCCGGCCCAGGGTGTCGTCGCCGAGACCCTCAACCTTCAGTCGCTGAAGGGTTACAGCATCGGCGGCACGATCCACATCATCCAAAACAACCAGGTGGGGTTCACCACCGACCCCGAGGAGGCCCGCTCTACCCCTTATGCGGCTGACATGGCGAAGGGCTTCAACGTGCCAATCGTTCACGTCAACGCCGATGATGTCGAGGCTTGCTCGGCCGCGATCCGCCTCGCAATGGCCTACCGCGAGCGCTGGGGGCGGGACGTCGTGATCGACCTGATCGGCTATCGCCGCTTCGGCCACAACGAGACCGACGAGCCTGCCTACACCCAGCCGCTGATGGCGGCGAAGATCAAGGCCCACCCGCCGGTCTCAGAGATCTATGCCGAGAAGTTGATCACGGAGGGTGTGGTCAGCGCCGAGGATGTCGAGCGAGCCGCGAGCGAACGGCGTGAGGAGATGTCAGCCGCGCTGAAGGCGCTGCGCGAGAAGATGGAGTCCGGCGAGTACGAGGACCCGACGGCGACCGCCACCGGCACCGGCGACCTCGACCGCACCGCCAGCCCCCCGGTCGACACCGCGGTGCCGGCGGAGAAGCTTCGGGCCCTCAACGAGGCCCTGCTGAAGGTGCCGGAGAGCTTTACGATCCACCGCAAGCTGCGCCGGCCGCTGACCAAGCGCCTGGAGGCGATCGAGTCAGGCGGCATCGACTTCGGCCACGCAGAGGCGCTCGCCTTCGCCTCGCTTTTGACCGAGGGCGTGCACACCCGCCTCACCGGGCAGGACACCGAGCGCGGCACCTTCTCCCACCGCCACCTCGTCCTGCACGATGAGAACACCGGCCTTAAGTACTGCCCGATGCAGAATCTAGACGAAGCCTCGGCCCCCTTTGAGCTGCACAACAGCCCCCTCTCGGAGGTAGCTTGCCTTGGCTTTGAGTACGGCTACTCGGCGGCGACTCCAAGCGCGCTGGTCCTCTGGGAGGCCCAGTTCGGCGACTTCGCCAACGCGGGCCAGGTGATCATCGACACTTTCATCGTCTCCGGCGAGGCCAAGTGGGGCCAGACCAGCCGCCTCACCCTGCTGCTGCCCCACGGCTACGAGGGCTCCGGCCCCGAGCACTCCAGCGCCCGCATCGAGCGCTTCCTGGCGCTCGGCGCTGAGGGCAACATCCGCATCGCCAACCCCACCACCGCCGCCCAGTACTTCCACCTACTGCGCCGCCAGGCGCTGATCCGCAAGCCCCGCCCGCTGATCGTCTTCACGCCGAAGGGCCTGCTGCGCCAGGAGCGGGCAACCGCCGACCTGGAGGAACTGTCAGGGGGTGAGTTCCACGCCATCCTCGATGACCCCAGCACCGGCGGCAGGCGCGAGAAGGTCGAGCGACTGGTGCTCTGCACCGGCAAGGTGTACTTCGACATGGAGGCGAGCGAGCGGCGCGAGGCGGCGGACACGGTCGCCATCGCCCGGGTGGAGATGCTCTACCCCTTCGCCGACCGGCAGCTGGCCGACCTGATCGCCTCCTACCCCAACCTGAAGGAGATCGCTTGGGTGCAGGAGGAGCCGCGAAACATGGGCGCCTGGAAGGTGATGTCGCGGCGCATGCCGGGGATCTTGCCCGAGGGAGTCGAGCTGACCTTCATCGGCCGCCCGGGCCGGGCCAGCCCCGGCGAGGGGTACTCGGCCGCCCACGCCCGCGAGCAGGAGCGCATAGTCCTAACCGCACTCACCCCCGACGCCTGATGCAAAAGCCGGTACCAGGGCCGCTGTTCGTTTGGGTAAAGCGCCTCTCCTGGATCGAGTTGACGATCTTCACCTGCTTGATCGTGTTCTGGTTGCTCCCCGGGTTCGAAACCGAGACGATGATTTTCGGGTGGGCGCACGGGGTCGGGTTCGTCGGCCTCTGCATATTGATCTGGGTGGCCGCGATCAGGCGCGAGGCGCCCTACACCCTGCTCGCCGCGACCCTGACGCCGGTCGGCCCCCTCGGCAGTGTGGTTGGAATCGAGCTGATTGAGCGCAAGGGCTGGGGCGTTGCGGATTACCCGCATAGCGCTGCGAACAACCCGCAATAACCGCTCAGTGGCCTTGACCCCGACCGGCTGAGCCTGTATAGGTAGATGAGACTGTTCCTCTGGACAGTCCCGTCTGGGGGAACGGCTGCGTCGGCATCCCTCCCTGGCTACCGGCGCGCAGGTGCGGTGTGGGTCGCGCGGACCCCCCTGCCTCCCGCGGCCCCGCCGCACCTACCTCTTCAGGTTGCGAAGAACTGTCTGGAGAATGCCGCCGTTTTGAAAGTAGGTGACCTCGTTGGGCGTGTCGAGGCGAACCCTCGCCTCGAACTCAACCGGCTCGGCTCCGTCGCGGGTTGCGCTCACACTCACCGTCTTAGCCTCGCCGCCCTGTAGGTCACCGATGTCGATGACCTCCTCTCCTGTGAGGCCGAGGGAGTCCACGCTCTCCCCGTCGGGGAACTGGAGCGGCAAGACGCCCATGCCGATCAGGTTGGAGCGGTGGATTCGCTCAAAGCTCTCGGCGATCACAGCGCGAACGCCGAGCAGCTTGGTGCCCTTGGCGGCCCAGTCCCGGGAGGAGCCGGACCCGTACTCCTTACCGGCGAGCACCACCAAGGGCACCCCGTCCTCCGCGTAGGCCCTCGCTGCCTCATAGACAGTCGTCTCCTCTCCGTCGGGAAAGTGGCGTGTGAACCCTCCGGCCCTACCCACCAGGCGGTTGCGGAGTCGGATGTTGGCAAAGGTGCCGCGGATCATCACCTCGTGGTTTCCCCGCCGCGAACCGTAGGAGTTGAAGTCGCGCGGCTCCACGCCCTGCTCGATCAGCCACCTGCCCGCCGGGCTGTCCTTCTTGATCGCCCCTGCAGGTGAGATGTGGTCGGTGGTGATCGAGTCACCAAGGACAACCAGAACCCGCGCCCCTTCGATCGCCTCGACGCCGGGGGGCTCGGGCGGCATCCCCTCGAAGAAGGTGGGGCGGCGCACGTAGGTGGAGACCGGCCAGGTATAGCGGTCACCCTCGGGCACCTCGACCGCGTTCCAGTTCTCATCGCCGGCAAACACCTCCCCGTAGTTGCGGGTGAACATCTCCGAGCGGATCGAGCGGCCGACCAGCTCCTTGATCTCCCCCGAGCTGGGCCATATGTCGCGTAGGTAGACCGGCTCGCCGTCGGAGCCCTCGCCCAGCGGCTCGGAGAGCAGGTCGAGGTCCATCCGCCCCGCCAGCGCGTAGGCGACCACCAGCGGCGGGCTGGCCAGGTAATTCGCCTTCACGTCCTGGTTGATCCGCCCCTCGAAGTTGCGGTTCCCCGAGAGGACTGCGCAGACCGCGAGGTCCTTCTCTTCGATCGCGGCGGAGATCTCTGGCGCCAGCGGCCCCGAGTTGCCGATGCATGTCGTGCACCCGTATCCGACCAGGTTGAACTGGAGCCGGTCGAGGTAGGGCGTAAGCCCCGCCTTCTCCAGGTAGTCGGTCACCACCGTGGACCCTGGCGCCAGCGAAGTCTTCACCCAGGGCTTGCGGGCCAGGCCCCGCTGCACCGCGTTGCGGGCCACCAGCCCGGCCCCGATCATCACGCTCGGGTTGGAGGTGTTGGTGCAGCTGGTGATCGCGGCGATCACCACCCGGCCGTGGTCAAGCTCGACGGTCGTGCCGTCCTGCAGCGTCACCTCGACCGCGTCGCCGCTGCGCTGCACCGTGGCCAGCGGCGATTCGCTCAGCGCCGGTCGCGGTCTGCCCCGCTCGTCGTCGTGGTCCTCGGCCGGCGGGTCCGAGGCCGGGAAGGACTCTTCGATCGCCTCGTCGCGGCCGTTGCCAAGCTGCTCGGCCGCCTCTGGGTCGAACTCCACCATGGCCCCCAGGAACGCCTCCTTGGCCTGCGCCAGCGGCACTCGGTCCTGAGGCCGTTTCGGCCCGGCGATGCTCGGTTCCACCTCACCCAGGTCAAGCTCCAGCGTCACCGAGAAGACCGGATCCTCGGCCCCCGGCTCATGGAACATCAGCTGCTCGCGGGCGTAGGCGTCGACCAGCTCGATCGTCTCGGTTGCTCGCCCGGTCAGCTCCAGATAGCGCAGCGTCTCGGCATCGATCGGAAAGATCGCGCAGGTCGAGCCGAACTCCGGCGACATGTTGCCGATCGTCGCCCGGTCGGCCAGCCCCAGCGTCGGCAACCCTGGCCCGTAGAACTCGACGAACTTGGAGACGACGCCCAGCTCGCGAAGCATCTCGGTCACGGTGAGGACGAGGTCGGTGGCGGTCGCCCCCTCCGGCAGTTCACCGTCCAGCTTGAAACCGACCACCTGCGGCAACAGCATCGAGATCGGCTGCCCGAGCATCGCCGCCTCGGCCTCGATCCCGCCGACCCCCCAGCCCAGCACCCCGAGCCCGTTGACCATCGTCGTGTGGGAGTCGGTGCCGACCAGGGTGTCGGGGTAGGCGTGCCGCACACCGTCCGCCTCGCGGCTGTAGACGACCTGGGCGATGTGCTCGAGGTTGACCTGGTGGCAGATCCCAGTCGCCGGCGGCACCACGCTGAAGTTGTCGAAGGAGCGCTGCCCCCACTTAAGGAAGGAGTAGCGCTCGCGGTTGCGCTCGAACTCGCGCTCGGCGTTGAGCGCGAAGGCTCTTGCGTTGCCGAAGGCATCAACCTGGACCGAGTGGTCGATCACCAAGTCGACGTCGACCAGCGGGTTGATCGACGCAGGATCGCCGCCGATCTCATCCATCGCATCGCGCATCGCCGCCAGATCGACCACCGCGGGCACGCCGGTGAAGTCCTGCATCAACACCCGGGCCGGCTGGAATGGGATCTCCACACCCGGCTCCTCCGCGGCGTCCCAGCCCGCGATCGCCTCGACGTCCGCCGCGGTGACGCCGATGCCGTCCTCCAGCCGCAGCACGTTCTCCAACAGCACCTTGATCGAGTAGGGCAGCCCTGCCATGTCGAAGCGCCCCTGCAAGGCGTCCAACCGGAAGATCTCGTAGTCGCGCCCGCCCACCTCGAGGGTCGAACGGGCGCCGAAGGAATCGCTGCTCATCGTGTTCCCCGCCGAGTCCTCGTCACCTCTTCTCCTTCGAGTGCCCGGCTGCGACGGCCTCTGCGGCCTTCTGCCCGACGGCGCCGCTCTGCGCCCGCACCGCGACCCTGGGGCTGACCATCCCGAAGTGGGCCAGAGCCCGCTGTGGGAGCGGCGCCACCGCAAGCTCCACCTTGTCTCGCTCGATCGCCTTGATGACCGCGTCGCCGACCTGCTCGGGCGTGGCGGTCCCCATCCCCGGCGGTGGCTTGGCGCCCGAATCGGCGAACATCCCCGCCTCGCGGACGAAGCCCGGCGAGACCAGCGAGACGCCCACTCCGCGCGAGGTCAGGTCGCTTCGCAGGCCGAGCGCGAAGCCGCGCAGGCCAAACTTGGTCGCGTTGTAGATGGAGCTGCGGGGGCTGGCGGCCTTGCCCGAAAGCGAGGAGACGAAGACGAGCTGCCCGCCGCCGCGCTCGATCATCGACGGAAACAGCGCCCGGGCCAGCAGCATCGGCGCCTCCAGGTTGACCCTCAGCGCCCGCATCACCTGCTCCGGCGTGAACTCGGCGAGCCACCCCGCCGCCGGCAGGCCCGCGTTGGCGACGAGGATGTCTACCTCGCCCGCCTCGGCGGCCAGACGCTCGGCGGCTCCCGGCTCCGCCAAGTCCGCCACCACGACCCGGTGGCCCTCACCCCCCAGCGCCGCCGCCAGCTCCTCAAGCGCCTCGGACTTGCGGGCGCTGAGGACGACGCTCACGCCGCGCGCCGTCAGCGCCTTTGCGATCGCCCGGCCCAGGCCTCCCGTAGCCCCGGTCAGAAGCGCTGTGCGGCCGGCAAGTTCCATCCCAAGACGCAAGCTAGCAGCCAGCCTGCCGACAGGAATCTGGGTTCCAAGTGCGAAAGGCGACAAAATGTCTGTTTTCTGTGAGCAGGCGGCCGGCCGATCGTCTAGACTGCCGCCGTTCCGAATAACCGAAACGCCGAATCCCGAGCGCTTGGAGGCGCCACGGGAGCGGGGGAACCACGTTTTCGGGGCTAACCCACCTCATCGAGGCGGGGGCGCAGGCTCCTTTCGCGCCAGCCCGACAGCTAACCCCGTAGGCCGACGAAGGAGATCGGTTTGCTTCCACACAGGCACAAGCTCAAGCTAACAGCAGGAGTAACGGCAGCAGGGGTCGCGGCGGCTCTCGCTCTTCTGGCAGCGCCTAGCGGCGCTTCTGCCAGCTGTAGTACCGGTGGCCTCACACCCGCCGTGATCGACGAATGCACCCCGACCGCGAAGGCAAAGCTGCTGCGGGACGGGGAACTGATCCCCCCGGTCAGCGCTCCGCCCCGCGTCAAGGCGGTGATTGCCGCCGCGGACAGGATCCGCACCAAACCGTATATCTGGGGAGGGGGTCACGGAAGTTGGTGGGACAGCGGCTATGACTGCTCGGGCTCCGTCAGCTTCGCGCTGCACGGTGGCGGCTTCCTCAACAGCCCGCTGCCCTCGGGTCCGATGGAGAGCTGGGGACTCCCCGGCCTGGGTCGCTGGATCACCGTCTATGCCAACGCCGGCCACGCCTACGCGGTGATCGCCGGCGTCCGCTGGGACACCGCTGGCGACGCCAGCGGCACCGGCCCTCGCTGGCACCCCGAACTGCTCGACAACAAGGGCTTCGTAGCTCGCCATCCGGCTGGCTACTAGGACCAGCGCATCCCAAGTTCTTCACCCTGCTCGGGCAAGACGGCCATCCGCCGCACGGCGGCCGCGGCCGCGGATCGAGGCGGCGGCGTGGAGACCGCGGCAACGGCGACTCCTAAAGCGGGATGTTGCCGTGCTTGCGCTTCGGCTGGGCGACCCGCTTTGACTGGAGCATGCGAAGGGCCCTGATCAGCTTGGGGCGAGTCTGGCGCGGCTCGATCACGTCGTCGATGTAGCCGCGCTCGGCCGCCGAGTAGGGATTGGCGAAGTGGGCTTTGTAGTCGTCGATCAGCTTCTGGCGGCGCTCGTCGGGGGTCGGTGAGGAGGCGATGTCTTTGCGGTAGATGATGTTGACCGCGCCCTCGGGCCCCATCACCGCCACCTCGGCAGTCGGCCAGGCGACGTTGTAGTCGGCCAGCATGTGCTTGGAGTTCATCACGTCATAGGCGCCGCCGTAGGCCTTGCGGGTGACGACGGTCAGCTTCGGCACTGTCGCCTCGGTGAAGGCGTAGAGGAGCTTGGCGCCGTGGCGGATGATCCCGTTCCACTCCTGGTCGGTGCCGGGCAGGAAGCCGGGCACGTCGGTGAAGGTGAGCAGCGGGACGTTATATGCGTCGCATGTGCGGACGAAGCGGGCGGCCTTCTCGGAGGCCTCGATGTCGAGCACCCCGGCGAGGTGGGCAGGCTGGTTGCCGACGATGCCGACCGGGTAGCCGTCGAGCCGCGAGAAGCCGCAGACGATGTTGCGGGCGAAATGCTCGTGCACCTCGAGGAATTCCTCTTCGTCGACGATGCGGGAGATCACCTCGCGCATGTCGTAAGGCTTTGAGGGATCGTCAGGAACAAGGGTGTCGAGCTCGGGATCTTCGCGCTCGGGGTCGTCGCTCGGCTGGAAGCGCGGCGGCGCCTCCAGGTTGTTGGAGGGCAGGAAGCTGAGCAGGTAGCGAGCGTCCTGCAGGCAGCTCTCCTCGTCCTCGGCGGCAAAGTGGGCGACTCCGGACTTGGTGTTGTGGCTCATCGCCCCGCCCAGCTCCTCGAACTCGACCTCCTCTCCGGTCACCGTCTTGATCACCTCGGGGCCGGTGATGAACATGTGCGAGGTCTCCTTGACCATGAAGATGAAGTCGGTCATCGCCGGCGAGTAGACGGCGCCGCCAGCACAGGGGCCCATGATCAGGCTGATCTGGGGGATCACCCCCGAGCACTTCACGTTGCGGACAAATACGTCTCCGTAGGCCCCGAGCGAGACGACTCCCTCCTGGATGCGAGCGCCGCCGGAGTCATTGATCCCGATCACCGGCGCCCCTACCTGGGCGGCGAGGTCCATCACCTTGCACATCTTCTCCGCCATCACCTCGCCGAGGCTGCCACCGAAGACTGTGAAGTCCTGCGAGAAGACGAAGACGGTGCGGTCTTCGATCGTGCCGTGGCCGGTGACGACGGCGTCGCCCCAGGGACGGCGCTTTTGCATCTCGAAGTCGTAGGTGCGGTGGCGGACGAAGGTGTCCAGCTCCTCGAAGGAGCCGGGGTCGAGCAGCTTCTCGACCCGCTCTCGGGCGGTCAGCTTGCCCTTGGCGTGCTGCTTCTCGACCGCCTCCGCGGAGGCGGAGTGGATCGCGGCCTCACGCAGCTCGCGCAGGTAGGCGAGCTTCTCCTCGTGGGTGACGGGGTTGCGCTCACGCATTGGGCGGGGAAGTCTATGACGAGGGCTCAGGCGCTGCCGAACGGCTGCTTGTGGGGCTGCGCCAGCCTGTCGAGGAAGCGCTCGAGGTCGGCCTCGCTGAGGCCCGAGTCCTCGGCGGCGCGGATCTCCACGCGGGTCCCGAAGCCCTTCCCGGCCATTGTCACCTCGAGCTCGCGAAGCTGCTCCTGTACGGCGATCAGCTCAACCAGCTCTGGCTCTGACTTAACGAGAGTCCTGGAGACCTCGATCATTGGGGCGGCTTCAACCGGCGCAGGGCTGTTTCCTGCCGCCGGGCGGGCCTGAATGGAACCGTTCAGCGCCTAAAAAAACGCGCCGCCGCGATATTCCCCGAAGACGTCGCGCATGGCGCCGCAAACCTCGCCGATTGAGGCGCGGGCGGCAAGCGCGGCTCGGAGTGGGTGCAGGAGGTTGCCCTCGCCGCGGGCGACGTCGCGCAGGGCGTCGAGATGGCGGTCCACGGCGGCCTGCTCGCGGGACTCCTTGAAGGCACGCAAGCGGGCGAGCTGGCGCTGCTCGGACTCGGGATCGACCCTGAGGATGTCGATGTCGTCAACCTGATCGGTCACGTATTTGTTGACGCCGACGACGATGTCTTGGCCGGTCGTGTAGCGCTCGTGGTAGGAGATGGCGGACTCCTCGATCTCGCGCTGCATGAACTCCAGCGCCTCGACCGAGCCGCCGAGCTCTTCGACCTTATCGATCAGCTCCCAGGAGCGCGCTTCGATCTCGTCGGTCAGCGACTCGACGAAGTAGGAGCCGGCGAAGGGGTCGACGGTGTCGGCGACGCCGGACTCGTGCGCCAGCACCTGCTGGGTGCGCAGGGCGATCCGCGCCGAGCGCTCGGTCGGCAATGCCAGCGCCTCATCGAAGCCGTTGGTGTGCAGCGACTGGGTGCCGCCGCTGACCGCGGCGAAGCCCTGCAGGGCGACCCGGATGATGTTCACCTCCGGCTGCTGGGCCTGCAGGGTCACCCCCCCGGTCTGGGTGTGGAAGCGGATCTTCATCGAGTCGGGGTCCTTGGCGGCGAACCGCTCCGCGACAATCTTCGCCCACATCCGCCGCACGGCGCGGAACTTGGCGATCTCTTGGAAGACGTTGTTGTGGCAGTTGAAGAAGAAGGCGAGGCGGGGGGCGAACTCGTCGATCTCGAGCCCCCGCTCCAGCGCCGCCTCGACGTAGGCGATCGCGTTGGAGAGGGTGAAGGCCACCTCCTGCACGGCCGAACAGCCCTTCTCGCGGATGTGGTAGCCGGAGATCGAGATCGTGTTCCACTTCGGCACGGTCTCGCGGCAGTACTCAAAGATGTCGGTGGTGAGCCGCATCGTCGGCGCCGGCGGGTAGATGTAGTTGCCGCGCGCCATGTACTCCTTCAGCACGTCGTTCTGAACGGTGCCGCGCAGCTTCTCCGACGGCACTCCCTGCTCCTCGCCGACCAACTCGTAGAGCAGCAGCAGGATCGCCGCCGGCGCGTTGATCGTCATCGAGGTGGAAACGCCGTCCAGCGGGATCTCCTCGAAGCAGATCCGCATGTCCTCGATCGTGTCGATCGGCACCCCGGTGCGGCCGACCTCGCCGCGGCAGAGGGGGTCGTCGGAGTCGCGGCCGAGCTGGGTCGGCAAGTCGAAGGCCATCGAGAGCCCGGTCGAGCCGTGGGCGATCAGGTAGCGGTAGCGCTCGTTGGTGTCCTCGGGGGTGGCGAAGCCGGCGTACTGGCGCATCGTCCAGAGCCGGTCGCGGTACATGCCCTCGTGGATGCCGCGGGTGAAGGGCGGCGAACCGGGCTCGCCGAGGCGCTCTGCCAGGCCCGGGGCGACGTCCTCGGCCGTGTAGAGGCGCTGGATCTCGATCCCGGAGTCGGTGAAGACGCGCGGGTCATCGGGCCCGAGGACCGGCGCGATCGTGCGGGGGACGTCATCCCCGGGAGACTCGTCGGCCTTGCTCGCCATGGCGGGGAGGATATTGAGAGGCGCCGATCGGCAGCCCCGTCCTGCGGTCGATCACGAAATGTGGCGCGAGCGGGAAAACCCGGATATCGCCCTCCAAGTCAGCCGCCGATTCGGGGCACGGTTAGGGGCACCGTGACGCTCTCCCTGTCACCGGCGGACCGCTCGATCGGACCGCTGGCCTTGGAACCGTCAGCCAAAGCGGTGGGGGTCAAGCGACCCGATCGGGAAGGGGCCCACCGCTAGTCCGAGGCGCCGACCAGGCGCTCGACGCCGGCCTGCTCGATCGTCTTGCGCAGGCCCTCGCGCAGCTGCACCTGCGGCTCCCAACTGAGCAAATCGCGCGCCCGGGCAGATGTCGGGGCGGCGCTGCTGGGGATCGTCGACCGGCAGCGGCTCATAGACGATCTCCGAGCGGGACTCGGTCACCTCGACAACGGTCTTTGCCAACTCCAGCAGGGTGAACTCGTCGGGGTTGCCGATGTTGACCGGCGAGTGGGCGTCGGAGTTGGCGAGAGCGACGATGCCGTTGATCAGGTCGTCGACGTAGCAGAAGCTACGCGTCTGGCTGCCGTCCCCGAAGACGGTCAGCGGCCTGTCCTGCAGAGCCTGGCGCAGGAAGGTCGGGATCGCCCGCCCGTCGTGGGGCCTCATCCTGCTCCCGTAGGTATTAAAAATTCGCACGATCGCTGTGTCCACGCCCTGCTGGCGGTGATAGGCCATGGTCAGCGCCTCGGCGTAACGCTTGGCCTCGTCATAGACGCCGCGCGGGCCGATCGGGTTGACGTGGCCCCAGTACTCCTCGGTCTGGGGGTGGACCTGGGGATCTCCGTAGACCTCCGAGGTCGAGGCGAGCAGGAACGGGCGCGCTTGAACTTGGCGACGCCGAGCATGTGATGGGTGCCGTAGGAGCCAACCTTGAGGGTGTGCAGCGGCAATCGCAGGTAGTCGATCGGACTGGCCGGGCGAGGCGAGGTGGTAGATGAAGTCGACCTCCTCGGGGACATCGACGTGCTCGGTGATATCGACGTTGCGAAACTCGAAGCCGGGGTCGCGGATGTGCTCGATATTCTGCAGCGAGCCGGTCTCGAGGTTGTCGAGACAGATCACACGGTGCCCCTTCCCGAGCAGGTGCTCGCAGAGGTGGGAGCCGAGGAAGCCGGCGCCGCCGGTGACCACGCAGGTGCTCATCGACGGCCGATGCTACCTGGGTTCGGGTGCCAGCACCGACCTGGGGCTTCGTGCAATTTTTGAGTTCTCGACCCCGAAACGCCCGCGACGATTATCGTCGCGGCGCGAAGCGACTGGCCTACGAGCCGGCGGGCTTAAGGCCAGTCGCCTACGCGGGCGGCTCGGCTAACGCAGGGCGGAGAGCTGGTCGGCTGACCTGGTCGACCAGCTCCTGGGCGCGAGCACTCCGCTCGTCGACCGCCTTGCGGACACGCTGCTCGACCTCTTCGCGGTTGCGCTTCAGCGTGGTCTCGACGGTGCGCTGGCGCCGGCGCGCCTCGCGCTCGAGGCGGACCCGGGTCTTCCTGGCCTCGGTGGTCGCCTTGCGACGGGCGGTGGCGCCGCGGCGCTCGGCCCGCTTCAGCGATTTGCGCAGTTGGGCGCGGTAGGCCTTGATCTGCTTCTCGGCGGCACTGCGGCCGGTCCAGGGCTCGACCAGGTCCGAGATGCGCTCGGTGACGCCCAGGACGGCGCCGACCGGGAGGTCGACAGCGGTCTCGGCGACGGATTGGATCTGGTTGCGCTCGGGAGCCGCGGCCTTGGCAGCGCCAGCGGATTTGGTGGTGCGCTTCGAGTTTGTGGCGGTGCGCTTCGCCGGGGTCTTGGTGGATTTCCCGTTGCTGGTCTGGGTTGGCATAAAGTCCTATCCCTTCGATCGTTTCGGCTTGCCTGCCTCGGGCGTTCGCGAGTGTAGCGAACATATGTTCTTTACGAACACACGTTCTAAAACCACTCTGGACCTATGGTTACAGGCCAGTTTCCGGGGCGAGACCTCAGGCCGACTCTAAAGCGGCCTGAGCCTCTCGCGCGACCGCGAGGCTGCGACCGCCGCCCGCGGCGGCGATCAGATAACGGGCCTCAAGGCCAAGGTCGGCCCGCTCCAGGGCGAGGCTCGCCGAAGGCGACCTCGCCGCCCGCCTCGCGGACGATCAGCTGCGCCGCTGCCGCGTCGACCGAGCGGCACGAACGCAGGCTGAGCATCGCGTCAAAGCGACCGGCACCGACGTAGGCAGCGGTGATCGCGATCGAGCCGACCACGCGCAGGCGGTAGACCTTGCCGACCAGCGCCTCGATCACCGGCAGCGAGCGCTGTGGCTCCGCAGTCTCGATCCCCAGCAGCTCCAGCTCCTCGCCGTCTACGCCGACTCGGATCGGCTTTCCGCCGAGGGTCGCGCCGCCACCGCGCCGCGCCGACGAACTCCTCCCCGGCCCCGAAGTCGTAGACGTAGCCGAACTCGACGTCGGCCATCGAGGATGCCTGAGGCAACCGCGATGCTGAGGCTGTGGGAGGGAAGCATGCGGCGGGCGTTGAGCGAGCCGTCGATCGGGTCGATCACGACCCTAGCCGCGCCGCCCGAGCCGAAGCTCACCTCGCCGCGCTCCTCAGAGACGGCGAGGAAGGAGACGCCCTGCGCGGCGAGCGCCTCCAGCTCGGCGAAGACGGCGTCCTCGCAGCGGCGGTCGATCGCCAGGCTGCGGTCGCCACCCTCCCCCACCCCCTCATAGACGGTGCGCGCCTCGATGCCCAGCGCCTGCTCGAAGATCGCTCGCTGAGCGACCACTACGCGGCGGCAGATTCCCAGCCAGTCTGCGGAGAAAACGTCCACCGAGCCCATCCTATGGAGGGCAACCACTCGGTAGCGTTGGACCATGCTTGCATTAGCCGAAGCCCAGCAGCGCGCCGTTCGTCATGGCGATGGCCCGTTGCTGGTGCTGGGCGCGGCGGGGACCGGCAAGACCGAGGCGCTGGCGCGGCGCCTAGTCCACCTCGCCGCCGCGGGGGCCGACCCCGGGCAGGTCCTGGTCCTCGCCTCGACCCAGGCCACGGCAAGGCGACTGCGCGAGCGCGTCGAGGTGCTCTTGGCCGGCCCCTTCGAGGAGCTTTGGGTCGGCGATTGGGACACGATCGGCGAGCGGCTGCTGCGCGAGCACTCGACGGCCGCCGGCCTCGACCCGTTCTTCGACGTGCTCGGGCCCGCGGAGCGGCTGGCGATGCTGCTCGACCGGCTTGAGGAGCTGCCGCTGCGGCGCCACGAGATCCGCGGCAACCCGGCGGGCCTGCTGGCCCGGCTGCTGGAGCGGATCGACGCCCTGAAGGCCGAGGCCATAGGAGCCGCGGCGATCGAGTCCCGCGCTCGCGAAGAGGAGGCCGGGGCGAGCGATGACGCCTCCCGGGAGGCGGCTCGTCGAGAGCGGGAGTTCGCGGAGCTGTTCGACGCGCACGACCGCATCCTCGCCTCCGCCGGCAGCCTCGACCGGGGTGACATCTTCCTCGCCCTCGACTGCCTGCTCGCAGACCGGCCCGACGCACGTCGCGAGATCGCGACCCGCTTTCGCTTCGTGATGGTCGACGAGCTGGAGGAGACGACCCGAGCCCAACGGGGGGCCCTCGCCAAGCTGGCTGTCGACAACCCGAACCACCTCTACGCATTGGAGGGCGAGGGGCCGGCCGCTTGGCCGAGGGTCCTGGCATCGGAGCAGGGGGGGCTGCGGGCGGGGGCATCCTCGGCTCCCCTGCCCCCCCGCCACCCGCGGGCAGGTGCCTGGTTTCACGATCTCCATCCCGAGGGCGAGGTCGTCGTGCTCGAGCTCCGATTCCGCGAGCCCGAGGTTCGGTTCTGGCGGTGCGCGAACGAGCGGGCCCAGGCGCAGGCCGTGGCTCGCGAGGCTGAGCACCTGATCGCGAACGGCACGAGCCCCGAAGCTATCTGCATCCTGGTCGACGATCCGGTGCGAAACGGCGGCGCGGTCGCGGCGGCGATGGAGGAGCGGGGCATCCCCTTCCACCTCTGCGGCCCGGCCGCGCTCTTTCAGCGACCCGAGGTTCGAGACGCGATCGCCTGGCTGCGCGTGCTCGCCGACCCCGACGACTCCGCCGCGGCCGCCCGGGCGCTGACCCGCCCCCCGATCGAGCTGCGCTCCGGAGACCTGGCGCGGCTGACGACGATCTCGCGACGGCGCAAGTTGGACATGGTCGCGGCCTGTGAGGCGGCGCTCGACAGCCCCCAGATCCAGCCCGAGGCGCGGGAGCGGATCCAGTCCTTCCTGAAGCTTTACCGCGCCGCAGCCGCCGTGATGGAGGAGCGGCGCGCCGACGTCTTCGTGCGAAGGCTGATCGAGCGGGTGGGGCTGCGGCGGCAGCGGCTCTTCGCGGCCCAGCCCGAGGTGGCGGAGCGCCTGCTCGGGCTCTCTCGGCTGGCCGAGCTGGCGGCGGCCTGGGCGCGCCGCGAGCCGCACGGGTCGACCCGCGGTTTCGTCCGCTATCTCAGCGCCGTCGCCGAGGCGGGGGTCGAGCCGGCCGGCGGAGAGGAGCCCCCCTCGCCAGGGGCAGTGCTCGGCCTACGGCCCGGCGCCGTCAAGGGAATGGAGTTCGACCGTGTCTTTGCCCTCGGCCCCGAGGATGGTGGCGAGTGGGGCCGGATCGGCAGCCCTGCTCGCGTTGGGCTAGTCCTCTCCCGGGTCGAGGGCGTAGAAGGGAGCAGCCGTCCCTCGCCCTTCTACGAGCAGGCGCGGGCCGCCGAGGGAGCGGACGAGGAGGTCCACGAAGAGGAGTTGTTCGGCCCGGCGGAGGGCCTGCACGCCACCTACCGGATGCTGCGCGAGGAGGTGCTGGAGGCATCGTGGAAGGCGGGACGGGAGCTCTCCGAGCCGCGTCTGGACACCGCCATCGACATTACCCGGGCGATCGCCCGCTACCTCGAGCTGCTGAAGCTGGCCGCCCTGGCCCAGCGGCCGGGGGACGAGGCGACCGTCGAGGCGATCGAGGCGGTCAACGGGCTACTGCGCCAGGTAGCAACGCCCGAGCAGCAGGCGGAGCTGGACGCCTCCTCCCTTGACTCCTACCTGCTCGACTCTGAGCGCGAGCGCGGGCTGAGGCTGCGAGTTGATCGCCGCCCGCGAGGAGCCCTCGCTGGCGGCCTTCCTGCCGCGCCGCGGCGACGGTGCACTGAGCCTCTCGGCCTCCGACCTCGACCTCTATCTCACCTGCCCGCTGAAGTACAAGTTCGCGCGGGTCTTCGGCATCCCGCAGGAGCCGACGATCAACCAGCGCTTCGGCATCCTTGTCCACAATGTGCTTGAGCGCTTCCACAAAGACGGCGGGGAGGAGGGCGAGGACGGCCTGCGCCGCCTGGTCGGCCTCTTCGACGCGGGGTGGCGGCGCTCGGGATTCGGCGACAGCGACGACGAGCTGCAATACCGTGAGCGGGGACGGGAGGCGATGCGCCTCTACTGGGAGCGCGAGAGCGTCGCCGAGGGCGAGCCGGTCTGGCTGGAGCGGAAGTTCGACATCCAGATCGGCGAGCACCACGTGCGCGGCCGGGTCGACCGGGTCGACCGCCTGCCCGGCGGCGACTACGAGCTGATCGATTACAAGACCGGCGAGCGCAAGTCCGAGGCCGACCTGGAGAGCGACCTCCAGCTCGCCCTATACCGCCTCGCCGCCCGCGAGGCCTGGGACATCGAGGCCGGCGTCGGCAGCTACTACTACGTACTCGACGCCGAGAAGGTGGCGGCGCCGACCAAGCCCGACGACGCCGAGCGGGTGGAGCGAACCGTGCTCGGTGTGGGCGAGGGGGTGCTCGGCCAGGACTTCGAGCCGCGGCCCTCGTCCACCGTCTGCGGGTGGTGCGACTACCGGCTGATTGGTCGGCAGCCGAGAGCTAGGCCGCGCCTGGCTCCCGCGCCGCTCACTGCCCTGCTGGCGCAGGAAGCGCTGGAACTCGCGGGCGATCGTCTCCGCGGAGGGTAGGTCCTCGGGGTTTCCGAGCTGTGCGGTCTGCTCGGCCTCTATGCGCTCGACCAGCTCCTCGATCTCGGGGTTGGCCGCTACAGCTCGGCCGATTTGCTCTTCATAGTTTGCAGTCTCCTGTTCGAGGTCGGAGGCGTCGACGGCTATTCCGGTGAGGCCTTCGAGGCGGCGCAGCAGGGCAAGGGCGGCCTTCGGGTTGGGGACGGCGGCTACGTAGTGGGGCACTGCCGCCCACAGCGAGGCGGAGCTCATCCCCACCTGCCGGCAGCAGTCATGCACGACGCCGACAATCCCGGTCGGCCCCTCATAGCTGGAGCGCTCCAGGTCGAGCTCTTCGACCAGCTCCTCATCGGAGGCGAGCCCGGTGATCGGGACCGGCAGGGTGTGGGAGACCTCGGCGATCAGCGCTCCCATCGTGATCACCATCTCCACCCCGAGCGCGTCGGCCGCGGTGGCGATCGTCTCCGAGAAGGTGCGCCAGCGCAGGTTGGGCTCGGTGCCGTCGAGCAGCACCAGGTCGCGGTCGGCGGCGGGGACGCGGGCGGCGATCAGGTTGTTCTCGGGCCAGTCGATGCTGCGGGCCTGGCCCTCGGTGAGGGTGATCGTCGGCCGGGTTGCCTGGAAGTCGAAGTACTCCTCCGGATCGACCTGGGCGATCAGCTCGGCGTCTAGCGACTCGGCCACGGTCGCCAGCGCGGTCGAAGCTGCCGCGGCGGCGTCGTTCCAGCCTCGAAACGAGCAAACGAGGATGGGGGCGCGAAGCTGCGGGACGTCGCCGTCCCAGTTGAGAGAGTCCACGCTCTGAGCGTAGCGCCGTTCGCTATCGGGCTCTGGAGAGCGCGCGGCGCGGAGAAGCTGGAGGGACATGAACAGGGCCAGCGCCGCGAAAGAAAGCTGGAGGGCCCGCTCGGGGACGCGGTTGGCGATCCCGACGCCGATCAGGACGCCGAGTGGGGACAAAACGCCGATCACGACCGCGTCGCGGAGGTTGACGTTGCCGTAGGAGTTCTGGCGGACCGCGCCGACCGTGGCGACGATGACGATCATCAGCAGCGAAGTCGACTCCCCCTGGACCTGGGAGAGGCCGAGGAAGATCGTCAGCGCTGGCACGAAGAGAACGCCGCCGCCGACGCCGACCAAGCCCCCGGCGAGGCCTCCGGCGAGGGCGATCAGCGCGGCAAGGATCTCGTTCACGAACAGGATCAGCTCGATCGCGATCGCGACGAGCAGCGCCGCGAAGAGGAGGGAGACGGCGCGCTGGGGGATCCGCTGCTGGATCGTGGTTCCCAGTACAACACCGAGGACGGCAGGAATCGCCAGCAGCACCCCGGTGATCAAGTGGACGTTGCCATAGATCCCGCCCTGGGCGATCGTGCCGAGCAGGCCGATGAGGACGATTGCCGCCAGGCTGGTACCGGTCGCGAGCCGCTCGCCGTAGCCGAACCACAAGATCAGCAGCGGAACGATGATCGGTGCCGCCGCCGACCCCGAAGAGACCGCTGAAGGCGCCGGCCGCGGTGCCGATCGCCGCCAGCTTCAGCGTCTGGCGCGAGCGCGATCGGGCGGCGGCGAGGACATCGTGCGGCGATACTAGATGCCGTGTCATCGCGAATCTGCCAGAGGGCGATGCGGCGCTCCGGCAGCGCTGCTGGCGCGCGCTCGGGGCCGAGCCTGAGCGGACGGCGATCCTCACCGACATCGACGGCACCCTGGCGGCGATCGTCCAGCGGCCCGAGCAGGTGGCGGTGCCCGAGGCCGCTCGCGCCGCGCTTGCCGAGCTGAGCGGCGCTTCGGGCTGGTCGGCTGCGTCTCCGGGCGCCGTGCGGCGCAGGCGCAGGCGTTGGTCGGCGTCGACGGGGATCGCCTACGCCGGCAACCACGGCCTCGAACTGCTGCTGCCCGGCGATCGAGACACCGCGGCTTGACGCCTCGCTGGCCCAGGGTCGCGAGCGAGGCGCGAGGCCTTCGTGGCCGCGCTGACCCGAAGGAGCTGGCCTGCGACGGCCTTCGGCCGTGAGGACAAGGGGCCGATCCAGGCGCTTCACTGGCGCGGCGCCGCCGATGAGCGGGCGGCCGAGGCCCGCGCCCACGAGATCGCAGCCGAGGCCGGCCGCGGCGGCCTGGAGCCACGCTGGGGGCGCAAGGTCCTCGAGCTGCGCCCGGCCGGAGGGGGCGGCAAGGACGCCGCGGTGGCGGCGCTCCTGGTGGCGCGAGGGGATCGACTGCGCCGTCTACGCCGGCGATGACCGCACCGACCTCGACGCCTTCCGCCGCCTTCGCGAGCTGCGCGAGATCGGCGATCTGGGTGAGGCGATCTGCGTCGGCGTTACCTCCCCCGAGGCCCCGCCCGAGCTGGCAGAGGAATCCGACCTCACAGTCGACGGCCCCGCCGGCTGGCTGGCGATCCTCGAGTCCCTGGCTGCGCTGAGCGGTGCCCTACACCGACCTCCTCCGCATCACGGTCTTCCTCACCGCCGCCGAGGCGACCGTCCTCGGCGCGATCACGGCGATCGCCGCCGGCGCAGAGTACGACGCGACGACCGTTCTCATCGCCGCTGGCTTGGTGGCTGATCGCGCTTGGCGATCGGCCTGTACCTGGGTCGCCCGGCCCGCGCGGCCGACGGCGTCCGCGACGCCCTGCTCGACGGCCCGCACCGCGACCAGCCTCCCCCCGGAGACCCCGGCCCGCATAGCCATAGGCCGCCTCTGGCCGATCGCGCTGACCGCGCTCGCCGCCGGACGTCCTCGGCATCTTCTATCCCCGGCGTGGCCGCGATAGGAGCCGGCTATGCCCTGCTCGTGTCGCTGGCTCTGGCACACCCGCGAGGCCGCCGTCCTCGCGATAGAGCACCGCGACGGAGTCAAGTTCTACGTGGTCCCCAACTCAGCCTTCCATCCGATAAAGCTCGTCCGCACCCCAGGACTGCGAAGCGATCGCTCCGAGCCCGTCCCGCATAGGCATCCCTACCTCCCGAGAAGCCGCGAGAGCTCCCGCCAGCTTCGCGTGTTGGCGACTCGATCCGCGACGCAAGCCCTGCGCCCCGTGCGACGATCACCGCGTAGTTCATGTTGTCGAGCGTCTCGATCCCGTGGGCGTCGGTGTTGAGGACGATCATGACCCCGGCCTCCGCCGCCAGCCTCGCGTGCTCCTCGCGCAGGTCGCGCCGACTCGGGTTGCCGTTGATCTCTAGCATCGTGGCGGTCTCCGCCGCCGCGGCGACGACCGCCTCGACGTCGACCGCGTAAGGCTCGCGCCTTCCGATCAGCCTCCCGGTCAGGTGTCCGATGCAGTCGACGTGGGGTTCTCGATCGCCGCGACGATCCGCGCCGTCATCCGCTCCTCGGAGATCGAGAAGGAGGTGTGGACGCTGGCGATCACCCAGTCGAGCTGCGGCGAGCAGGTCCTCTGGGTAGTCGAGTGAGCCGTCGAGGCCGATGTTGACCTCGGAGCCCGCGAGGAGGCGAAAGCCGCGCCTGCCTTCGTTCCACTCGCCGATCTCCTCGATCCGCTCCCGGAGCCGCTCGGCGGTGACGTTGTCGCCGAAGCCGTGGCTGGCCGAGTGATCGGTGATCGCCATGTAGGCATAGCCCCGCGCCTGCGCCGCCTGCGCCATCTCCTCCAGCGTGTTGCGGCCGTCGGAGAGGGTGGTGTGGGTATGGAGGTCGCCGCGGATGTCGGACAGCTCGACGAGGCCCTCGGCGGGATTCTCGGCGAGGAAGGAGTCCAGTTCCGCGGTCGCCGCCGGCAGCTTCCCGCGCAGCTTCGCCGCAGAGGGGATGTCGCCGGTCTTAAGCAGGGTGCAGATCTTCTCCTCCAGCGTCTTGCCGATCCCGGGTATCTCCTTCACCCGCCCCGCCGCCGCCAACTCGGCCACCGAGCCGGGGTGGTCGCGGATCGCCCGTGCCGCGGTCCGGTAGGCGCGCACCCGGTAGCGGTCCGCCCCGTCGCGCTCATACAGGGTCCCCAGCTCCTCCAGGGCGGCGGCGATCTCGGCGTTGGTCACGCCTGCAAGGTAGCCGCCCGGCGCGACCCGCTCTTTAGGAGTCCTTTGGCTCGACGAATAGCATCCGGGGGAATGCCCCAGTCCGCCACAGGCCCCGCCTGGCTGATCCTGCCTACCTACAACGAGGCCGAGAACATCGAGGCCTTCCTCGGCGCGGTGCGTGAGAAGCTGCCAGCCTCCGCCCACGTCCTCATCGTCGATGACAACTCCCCCGACGGCACCGGGGAGATCGCCGATCGGCTGGCCGAGGAGCACGAGAACGTCAGCGTCCTCCACCGCCCCCACAAGGAAGGGCTCGGCCCCGCCTACATCTCCGGCTTCCGGCGCGCCCTGGCCGCCGACGCCGCGCTGGTGTTGGAGATGGACTCCGACTTCTCTCACGACCCCGCCTACCTGCCGCGGCCTGCTCGAGGCCGCCGAGCGGGCCGACCTTGTGATCGGTTCTCGTTACGTGCCGGGGGGCGGAGTCTCGGAGTGGGGGGTGCTGCGCCGGGCGATCAGCCGCGGCGGCAGCGCCTACGCGCGCTTCGTGCTCGGGGTCGAGGTGCAGGACCTGACCGGCGGCTTCAAGTGCTTCCGGCGCGAGGTACTGGAGGCGATCGACCTCGACTCGATCCAGGCGCACGGCTACGCCTTCCAGGTGGAGATGACCTACCGGGTGATCCAGCAAGGATTCAAGGTCGTCGAGGTGCCGATCGTCTTCCGCGACCGGCAGGCCGGCTCCTCGAAGATGGACCGCTCGATCGTCGCCGAGGCTGCATGGCGAGTGCCTCTTCTGCGCTTCGGCGCGCGGCCTGCCAGGCAGCGAGGGACTGCCACCGAGAGGGTAGTGGGTCAGTTTGGAAAAGAGGGGCGTAGCTAGGCGAGTCTGTCTTGGATCTTGTCCCAGCGGGGCTTCCTCGCGAGTTTCGCTGGGTCCGAGCGGTCGAGCATGAAATTGCACTTATCCGCGATCCGTTCAAAATCGGCTTTGTCAATCGCAAGGCGCGAAACGCCGCCGCCGGACGGTCGATTGACTGGCCGTTTCTTCCTCGCATCCAGGCTCGGGGGTACACGTCATCGTTTCGATCTCCTTGCCCTTCGCAGTAATGGACGACGAAGGCAAGTGCCGGAACGAGGTCGGTGTCGGCGGAAGCCACCCCGGCCACGTCATAAGGGTCGTCCAGTGCCAGCCGAACGAGAGCTAGCAGAGCTGCTTCCCGATCTGGTCAAGGCCGGATATGTCAAAGAATGGGCCACTCACCGACCGGCTTTTCTGGGAATTTACATAGGCGGGATTGCGCGATCTGAAGCGCGGCTGTCTTGACTGATCTTCAAACTGACCCCGGCCCCAACGGAAAGCGGCGCCCTGCTCCGGGACGCCGCGATCCAATGAACGCTATCGGGGGGCCAGAGGAGGATCTTGAGGCCGCTAATCGGATGTCTAGTAGTTCAAACTAAGCAACCCTGCTGCGGGCACCGCACTTTGAGCAGATCCAGCCGAGGATCGTTGGCCCAAAGGTGTCCTCGCCAACGCGGTGATCGGCCTCAACGCTGGCATGGGGCGTCTGCTCTTGGCAGACCGGGCACTCCTTCAATGATTTCGTTGCCATATGAGAAGCAGCTTAGTCCCCGGTCCTAATTGGCCCCCAGTTCCAATCGGGAGTAGCTCAAATCACCCTTTATGAGCGGCGAGCTGCGTCTTGACGCGGGAGGGGGTTAGTAGCTCGACGGCTTCTTAGGCGATTCAGATTCAAACTGACCCCCCAGCCGCGGAAACGAAGGTGCTGTGATTGTTATCGGCAGATGGCAGGGGAACTTGAGACTTGAACCTAAAGATTCAAACTGAGACCCCTAGCGCCGGTTGATGATTTCGTCCAAGGCGGGTTCCCGCACCTTCAGATCGATGCCTGGAGTTGGGGGGCGCAAGACGGCGTGAGCCGTGAATTCACGGCAATTCGCACTGGCCTCGTGGCATTCGTGTTCGAGCTGCGCGACGGTCTGCGAGCTGGGTTCCCGGAAGACTTCGAGGCCGACGACCACAACGGCTAGGACAACAAGCGCTAGGACGAGCTTTCCGATGCCCAAATGTTAAGCCCGATTCAAACTGAGACACCACCCACGAGAGCCGTCGCTATACTTTCTGAAGTATTGAGCGAATCTCGACCCCCGGGAGACCGATCCAAGTGACAGGCAAACTCCGCGACGTGACAGACGCAACCTTCAAGTCCGAGGTTCTGGAGGCCGAGGGCCCGATCCTGGTCGACTTCTGGGCCCCCTGGTGCGGGCCTTGCCGCGTCGTGCACCCGGTCCTTGAGGAGATCGACGGCGAGCGCGACGACCTGCGGATCGTCAGCCTCAACGTCGATGAGAACCAGCAGACCGCCGCGCAGTACGACGTCCTCTCGATCCCGACCCTGATCCTCTTCAAGGAGGGGGCGATCGCCAAGAAGGTGGTCGGGGCGATGCCGAAGCGGCGCCTTGAGGCTGAGCTGGAGCCCGCGCTCGCCTAGCGCGACCGATGCCTTTCGTCCACATCCACTGGTTCGAGGGGCGGACCGACGGGCAGAAGGCGGAGATCGCCAAGCGCATCGAGGAGGCACTGGTCGAGGTGGCCGGCGCTTCCCCCGAGCACTGCTGGGTGAAGTTCTCCGACTCCCCGAAATCGGACTTCATCATCGGCGAGCGGGCCGAGGAAGTAAATCAACCTTGAGTGGGTTGCAATTCATCCCCTTACGGTTGAGTTGCACGATGCAGATAGAGAGTGGCTGGCTCCCCGGATCCGGGCGATGCCAGTAGCCACCCTGCGGATGCGAGTCAGTCGCGCTGGATGGCGATCTGGAGGTCGCGACCGTCAATCTTGGCGCAAGCGCCGTCGGGGGCGTCGTAGGACACCGAGGTAGCCAGAACCTCACCGACCAGGTAGAGCTCGTACTCGCGGGCGGCGGCCAGCAGCTCCTCGTCGCCGCCGAGGGTAAGCTCGATCCGGTCGGTGATCTCCAGGCCGGCCCCTTTGCGGGCATTCTGGACGGCGTGGACGATCTCACGGGCGAGGCCCTCGCGGCGCAGCTCGTCGTCGAGCTCCAGCTGCAGAGCGACCGCGTGACCGGCCTCGGCCTCGACCTCATAGCCCTCCAGCGGCTGCAAGGCGAGGGTGACTTCGTCAGGGCCGAGGGTGTGCTCGTCGCCATCGATGTTGATTCCTACCTCCCCACCGCCTGCCATCACCCTCGCCACGTGCACCGGATCGAGCGCCTCAACCGCAGCCGCCACCTGCGGCATCCGCTTGCCGAAGCGGGGACCAAGCGAGCGGTAGTTGGGCTTGACCGCGTAGCTGATCAACTCGGCCTCCTCGGTCACGAAGTCCAGCTCCTTGACGTTTAGCTCCGATCGGACCAGCTCTGCGCGCGCTTCGATCGCCTCCCGCTCGGCGTCGCTGGCGACGATCACGGCGCGGCGCAGTGGCTGGCGGACCTTCGCCTTGGCCTGGGCGCGGGCGGCACGGCCCAACTCGACGGTGCGGCGAACGGCTTCCATCGCCGCCTCCAGATCGGGGTCGGCGCGGGCCGGGTCTGGCTCGGGGAAGTCGCGCAGGTGGACAGAGTCGGGCAGATCGCCCGCCTCCCCGGACTCGCCTCCCGCCAGATTTAGGTGGACCTCGTCGGCGAGGAAGGGCGTGAACGGGGCGAGCAGGGCGACCGTCTCCAGCAGGCAGTGGCGCAGGGTGGCGAAGGCGGCGCGGTCTCCCTCCCAAAAGCGGCGGCGCGAGAGGCGCACGTACCAGTTGGACAGCTCCTCGACGTAGGTGGCGATCGCGCGGCCGGCGGCGGTGCAGTCGAAGGCGTCCATCCGCTCGCGGACGGTGGAGACCGTGACCTGAAGGCGCGACAGCGCCCATCGGTCGAGATCCCCGCGTGGCTCCGGCGCCGCGGCGAAATCGGACGGCCCCAAGCTCTCCGCGTTCGCGTACAGCACCCAGAAGGAGTACGTGTTCCAGAGGGTGAGCAGGAACTGGCGCACCGACTCCCCGACCGTCTCGACCGAGAAGCGGTACCCCGACCAGGGCTGCTGCGCGGTCAGGTAGTACCAGCGGAAGGCGTCGGCCCCGTGAGCGTCGATTACGTCCCAGGGCTCGACCACGTTGCCGCGGCTCTTCGACATCTTCTGGCCCTCGGGGTCAAGGATGTGGCCGAGGCAGACGCAGTTGCGGTAGCTGGAGGTCTCGAAGAGGAGAGTCGACTCGGCCAGCAGGGTGTAGAACCAGCCGCGGGTCTGGTCGATCGCCTCGCAGATGAAATCGGCGGGGAAGCGCGACTCGAACTCGGCTTTGTTCTCGAACGGGTAGTGGAACTGGGCGAAGGGCATCGCACCGCTGTCATACCAGGTGTCGATCACCGAGTCGACGCGGCGCATCTCGCCGCCGCAGGACTCGCAATCGAGGACGACAGCGTCGATGTAGGGGCGGTGCAGGTCCTCGGGGACCTCGCCATGGGCGCGCTCGCGCAGCTCGGCGACCGAGCCCGCGCAGAACAGATCGCCGCACTCGCGGTCGGAGCAGCGCCAGATCGGCAGCGGCGTCCCCCAGTAGCGATCGCGGGAAAGCGCCCAGTCGACATTGCTCTCCAGCCATTTGCCGAAGCGACCGTGCTTGATGTGTTCGGGGTGCCAGTCAATCGTCTCGTTGTTGGCGAGCAGGCGGTCCTTGACCTCGGAGGTGCGGACGTACCAGCTCGACTTCGCGTAGTAGATCAGCGGCGTGCCGCAGCGCCAGCAGTGGGGATAGGAGTGCTCATAGACCTGCTCTCGGAAGAGGAGGCCGCGTTCCTTGAGAAAGGCGATCAGCTCGCGGGTGAGTCCGGGGTCCTTGACGAAGCGGCTCTCGAAGCCCTTGACGCGATTGTCGAAGGTGCCATCGGGACGGACCGGGTTGTAGAGGGACTGCACCCCCTCTGCCGGCTTGTAGATGCCGTTGGCGATCGAGACGTCGAAGTCGTCCTCGCCGAAGGCCGGGGCGATGTGGACGAGGCCGGTGCCGTCCTCGGTGGTGACGAACTCTCCCGCGATCACCGGGAAACCACCGGGCGTGCGATCAGAGAGATCGAAGATCGGGCCCCTGTAGTGGCGGCCGACCAAGTCTCGCCCCGCTGTGCGATCGATGATCTCGACTCCCTCCCCCAGGACTTTCTCGGCGAGCGGCTCGGCGAGGATCAGCACCTCACCCGCGACTCGCACCTTGACGTAGGTGACCTCGGGCGCGACGGCGACAGCGACGTTGCCCGGCAGGGTCCACGGGGTCGTCGTCCAGACCAAAAGCGACTCGCCCGATTCGCCCCCTTGCTCGTCGAGCAACGGGAAGCGGACGTAGATCGAGGGGTCCTCG
Organism: uncultured Solirubrobacterales bacterium; assembly: GCA_963842375.1. Taxonomy (GTDB): domain Bacteria; phylum Actinomycetota; class Thermoleophilia; order Solirubrobacterales; family 70-9; genus CAVUPF01. The sequence continues at coordinate 51,139 of CAWJGB010000007.1, read as the reverse complement.
ATGTCCTCGTAGCCGAGCGCGACCTCGTGCGAGGAGAGCGCTGTGCCGCAACGCGGGCAGTAGGGGACGACCTTGTGGCCCTCATAGAGCCGATCGTCGTCCCAGAGCTTTCGCAGCGACCACCAGACCGACTCGATGTAGGTGTCTTCCAGGGTCACGTAGGGATCGTCGAGGTCGATCCAGAAGCCGATCCGCTCGGTGAGGCGGTTCCACTCCTCGACGTACTCGAAGACCGACTCGCGACAGCGCTGGTTGAACTCGGCGATCCCGAACTCCTCGATCTCCTGCTTGGAGGTGATGCCGAGCTGCTTTTCGACCTCCAGCTCGACCGGCAGCCCGTGACAGTCCCAGCCCGCCTTGCGCGGCACCCGGTAGCCGCGCATCGTGCGGTAGCGCGGGTAGACGTCCTTAAAGACTCGGGCGAGGACGTGATGGGAGCCGGGGCGACCGTTGGCGGTGGGTGGGCCCTCATAAAAGCTCCAGACCTCGGCGCCCTCGCGATCCGCGAGCGAGCGGCGAAAGACGTCGCACTCGCGCCAGCGCGCCAGGACGCGCTCCTCCAGTGCGGGAAGGGACTGCTTCGGATCGACGGGGTGAAAGCCCGGCATGAGCGGGGGATTCTAGGTGGCCGTCGGCCGCTCCCATCTGCGCTGATGTCAGGCCGCGCCCGCGTAGCTGTCAGCCGCTTGGACGATAGGCTGGCGCCTCATTGTCAATGTCGGCCTACGACTTAAACGGAAAGGTGGCGCTTATCACCGGCGCCGCCCGGGGGATCGGCTTCGAGACAGCGCGCCAGCTGCACCTGCGCGGCGCCTCGGTTGCGGTGCTCGACCTCGACCCGGGGCAAGCGCGCGAGGCAGCGGAGCGGATCGGCCCGCGGGCGATCGCGCTCGCCGCCGACGTCAGCGACTCCGGGGCGATGAAGGCCGCGGTCGCAGAGACGGTCGAGCGCTTCGGCGGGCTGGACATCGCGATGGCCAACGCGGGGATCGCGCCGCCGACCACGACGACCACGCGCATGGTCTCCGGCGAGGAGTGGGAACGGGTGATCGAGATAAACCTGCTCGGGGTCTGGCATACTGCGCGCGCCGCGCTGCCACAGATAGTCGAGCGGCGCGGCCAGATCGTCCTCGTCTCTTCCGCCTACGCATTCATCAACGGGATGCTCAACAGCTCCTACGCCGTCGCCAAGTCCGGAGTCGAGTCGCTGGGCCGCGCGCTGCGCACCGAGCTCTCGCCGCTGGGGGCCAGCGCGACCGTCGCCTACTTCGGCTGGGTCGACACGAAAATGGTCCAGGACGCGCTTCAGCCGCCCCGGCGCGGGGCGACTGGAGGAGTTCACGCCGCACTTCCTGCTGAGGCGTATCACGCCCGAGGAGGCCGGCGCAGCGGTCGTGCGGGGGATCGAGCGACGCTCGCCACGGGTGTTCGCGCCGAGTTGGTGGCGCTACGTCTCCGCCTTCCGCGGCCTCCTCAACCCGCTACTCGATCGGCGCGGCGACAGCGATCCCCGCCTGAAGCGGGTCCTGCTCGAAGCGGAGTCTCTGGAAAGCGGCGACGCCGCGGAGACCTCAACCGCGAGTTAGCCGCTCGAGCAGGAAGACGAAGGACTCATACTCGGCGCCGGTGGCGCGGCTGAGGCCGATCTCGCAGGTGCGGTTGGCGGAGAGATAGGCGTCGAAGCGGCGGCCCGAGAGCTCGGTGGCCGCCTCGCGGGTGGCGACCTCGGTCAGCTCGGGATGGGAGATTCCGCGATCGCCGGCGAAGCCGCAGCAGGTGGCGGAGGGAGCGACGTAGACGTCTTCGGCGAGAGCGGAGACGAGGGCTTGCAGCCGCGAAGCGAGGCCCATGCGGCGGGTCGCGCAGGTCGGGTGGACGGTCGCCGCGCCGACCATGTCGGCGACCTCGAGGTTGGGCAGCAGGCCGTGCGCCCAGGCGACCGAGTCGAGGATCTCGAGCTTTCCGAGGCGCTCGGCGTTGGCCTCGGTGAGGACGCCCTCGCCGGGGTCGGCGATCGGCGTCGGTGCAGGAGGCGGCATCGACGACGATCGGCAGTGTCCCCTCCCCGCTCCAGTGCCACAGCTTCCCGACCATCTCGTTCGCCTTGTGGCGGTGGGCCGCGGCGAAGCCTTTCGAGCTCCAGGGCAGCCCGCAGCAGCTCCCCGCCACCTCGGTGGGGATCCAGACCGGCCGCCCGGCGCGGCGCGAGACCTCGACCATCGCCCCTGGCAGGCTGGGACCGCGGCGGCCGTCGCTCCCGCGGCCGAGGATGCGGTTGGTGCAGGAGGGCACGTAGACGGCGCCGGCGCCCTCGCGCGAGGTCGCGAGGCAGTCTGCCCCGGTGCTGGCGGCGGCAGCGCCCGGCCGCGCCTGCTGCGGCGAGCCAGCGAGCCGGCGAGCCGCAGCGCGGCGCGCGAGGCCGCCTCGACCACGGCCCCACCGCTTGGCGGCGGCAAGCGCCAGCGCTTCGGCTCGCTCGGTGTGGCGGGCGCCGCGCAGTTCCTTGACCAGCTTGCCGGTGTCGATCCCGACCGGGCAGGCCAGCTGGCAGGAGCCGTCGGTCGCGCAGGTGTCCAGAACCTCGTAGGAGAGCTCCTCCAGCAGCGCCCGCTGCACCGGCGAGCCGGCTGCTTGGCGCGCCATCTCGCGCCGCAGCACGATCCGCTGGCGCGGCGTCGTGGTCAGGTTGCGGCTGGGACAGACCGGCTCGCAAAAGCCGCACTCCACGCAGGCGCTCACCGACTCCTCGATCGGCGGCGTGGTCTTCAGGTTGCGCAGGTGGACGCCGGGGTCGCGGTTCAGCACCACGCCGGGCGAGAGCACGCCGTCGGGATCGGCGAGCCGCTTCACCCGCCACATCAGCTCGGTCGCCTTCTCCCCCCACTCGCGCTCCACGTAGGGGGCCATGTTGATCCCGGTGCCGTGCTCGGCCTTCAGCGAGCCGTCGTACTTGCCGACGATCAGCTCGACCAGCTTCGACATGAAGGTCTCATAGCGTTCGAGGTCCTCCTGCTTGGCGAAGTCGGGGGTGAGCATGAAGTGGAGGTTTCCGGCCGAGGCGTGGCCGGCGACGCCGGGCAGGAAGCCGTGCTCGCCGAGCAGCGCCTGCAGGTCGCGGGCGCCCTCGGCGATCCGCTCCGGCGCCACGCAGACGTCCTCGACGATCAGCGCCGTGCCGGGCGGTCGCAGTCGCCCGATCAGCCCGTGCAGGCCCTCGCGCACCCGCCAGGCCAGCTCGATCTCCTCGGCCTCGCGGGTGAAGTCGATCGGGCGGATCGTCTCGTGGGAGGAGAGAATCTCGCCGGCCCGCCCGACGTAATCGGTCGAGCTCCGCCTCGAGTCGGCGCCGAACTCGACCAAGAGCACCGCTGAGTCCGGCGGCAGCTCCTTCCACTCCTGCGGCGCGCCGACCATGTTCCAGGCGGCGGTGATCAGCGCCGGGGCGACCATCAGCTCGACCGCGGTGGCGCCAGCGGCGACCAGGTCGCGGACCGGGGCGATCGCCGCGTCGATGTCGGGGAAGTGGACCCAGGCGGTGGTCGTGCGGGCGCGGCAGCGGCACCGTCTCGAAGACCGCCTCGGCGAGGAAGGCGAGCGTGCCCTCGGAGCCGACCAGGAGGCGGCGGAATATCTCCAGCGGCTGCTCGGCGTCGAGGAAGGCGCAGAGCCGGTAGCCGGTCGTGTTCTTGATCGCGAACTTGCGGCGGATGCGCTCGGCGAGCTCGGGGTCGGCGCGGATCTCCTCGCGGATCGCGGCGAGGCCGGCGGCCAGCTCGGGCTCCGCGGCGGCGAAGCGCTCGGCGGCGCCCGCCGCTGCGGTGTCGATCGTCGTCCCGGAGGGCAGGACGAAGGTCATCGAGCGTACCGTCGAGTAGGAGTCGTGAAGGACACCGCAGCGCATCCCGCCGGAGTTGTTGGCGATCACGCCGCCGACCGTGGCGATCTCGGTGCTGGCCGGGTCGGGGCCGAGCTTGCGCCCGTGGGGAGCGAGGACGCGGTTGGCGTGACCGAGCACGGTGCCGGGCTTGACCCGGGCGAGCGCGCCGCCCTCCTCCACCGCGACGCCGCCGAAGTGGCGGCGCACGTCGATCAGGATGCCATCGCTTTGGCCCTGGCCATTGAGGCTGGTGCCGCCGGCGCGGAAGGTGATCGGGATGCCCGAGCGACGGCCGTAGGCGAGGACCTTGGCGACGTCCTCGGCATCGCGGGCCATCACCACCGCCTGCGGGAAGAGTCGGTAGGGGCTGGCGTCGGAGGCGTAGCGGACGATGTCGCCGGCGCGGCCGAGTACGCGGTCGGCGCCGAGCAGGGCCTCCAGCTCGCCGCGCAGTGGCTGCGCCACCCCGGCGGCGATCTCATCGGGCGCGCGGTCGGGGGCCGGCTCCGCCGGGGAGGGCGCGAGCGAGGAGACGTTGCGCTCAAGCAGCGCCATCTCGCCTCAGAAGAGCGCCATCCCCGGCGCCACCGGAACTTCGACTAGCTCGGGCGCCGAGGAGGCCAGCGCGGCGCCCAGCGCGGCGCGCACCTCCTCGCGTCCCTTGACGCGGTGGGCCTTGACGCCGTAACCCTCGGCGACCGAGGCGACGTCAAGGTCGGGCAGGTCGAGCCCGGGCGCTCCCCGCACCTGCTCGACCTCGGCGAACCACTTGAGGATCGCGTACTCGGCGTTGCGCAGGACGAGGAAGGTAACCGGAGTCCTGTAGGCGACGGCGCTCCAAAAGGCGGTGATCGCGTACTGCGCCGAGCCCTCGCCGAGCACGCAGACGACCGGGCGGTCGGGTTGTGCGAGCTGGACGCCGACCGACGCCGCGAGTCCGAAGCCGAGGCCGCCACCGGCGGCGAAGTAGTAGCTGCCGGGGCGCGAGAGGCGCAGCTGGTTGCGGAGCGCCAGGGTGCTGGAGGGCGACTCGAGGACGACGATACCGTCCTCGGGGAGGACCTCGGCGAGGGCGGAGTGCACGGTGGAGGGGTTGAGCGGGTCGGTCGCGGGGATCTCCTGGGGCCCCTCGGTTGGCTCCGGCGCCGGGCGGTCTGACTCCGGGACCGCCTCCAGCAGCGCCTCCAAGGTCAGCTTCACGTCGGCGAGGAGCGCGTCGCCCATCGGGGCGCGGGCGGCCTCGTCGGGATCGCTGGTGATCGCGACCAGTCTCGCCCCCTCGGGGAGCAGCGGGCCGGGGATGTGGGGGTAGTAGGGGAAGACCGAGCTGCCGGCGACGAGGATCAGGTCGTGACCCTCAAGGGTCTGCGCGACCGGGCCGATCGCCGGCGGCAGCACGCCGCGGAAGTTGGGGTGGCTCTCGGGGAAGCCGATCCGCCCGCCGCCCGGCGCCGGGGTGGCCCAGACCGGCAGGCGCTGGCGCTCGGCGAGCGCGATCGCGACGTCCCAGGCCCCGCTGGCGTCGATGTCGGGGCCGGCGACAAAGACGGGGCTGCTCGCCGCGTCCAACCGCTCGGCAAGCGCTTGCACCGCCTCTGGGTCGGCCGTGGCGCGCCCGCTCACCGTCCGCCCGATCGCCTCGCGGGCGTTGGCCTCCTCGACCTCTGCGTACCAGTCGTCCATCGGCAGCGAAACGAAGACGGGGCCTTTCGGTGGCAAGCGAGGCCAGGTGGGCGCCGTGTGCCAGGGCAAGCGGGACGTCCTGCGCGCGGGGCGGCTCATAGGCCCACTTGACCAGCGGGTGGGGCATCCGGGCCGCGTCGCGGTTGGTCAGATTCGCCTGCAGGGTGATCTGCGCCCGAGCCTGCTGGCCGGCGGTGATCAGCAGCGGCGAGTGGTTGGCTTGGGCGTTGAAGATCGCCCCCATCGCGTTTCCAAGACCCGGGGCGGTGTGGAGGTTGACCAGGGTGGTGTTACCGGAGGCCTGCGCGAAGCCGTCTGCCATCCCGACCACGACCGCCTCCTGCAGGCCGAGCACGTAGCGCAGGTCGTCCGGGAAATCGGCGAGCATCGGCAGCTCGGTTGAGCCCGGGTTGCCGAACATAGTCTTCATCCCAAGCGCGCGGAAGAGGTCGAAGCTGGCGTCGCGGACGGTCGGCATCGGGCCGAACCCTATCCCGGCGACCTAGGATGGGCCGGCCCGATGCGAGACCTCAGCAGGACTGAGACGCCGGCTACGCCCGCGGCTGAATACGCTGAGCGCACGACGACTTCGATGGAGGAATGAATTGAGCGAGCAACTCTGGGGCGGCGAGACGACCAAGGCGGTTGACAACTTCCCGGTCTCGGGCGAGCGGGTGCCGGTGCCGGTGGTGCGCTGGCTCGGCCGCCTCAAGGCCGCCGCGGCGGAGGCCAACGCCGATCTGGGAGTCCTCGACGCCGAGCTGGCCGGGCGGATCGCGACGGCGGGGGCCGCGATCGCCGAGGGCAAGCACGACGACCAGTTCCCGATCGATGTCTTTCAGACCGGCTCCGGAACCTCCTCGAACATGAACGCCAACGAGGTGATCGCCAACCTGGCCGGCGGCGGGGCCCACCCCAACGACCACGTCAACTTGGGCCAGTCATCCAACGACGTCTTCCCCTCCGCCGTGCACCTGGCGGCGCCTGAGCGAGATCACCCACGACCTGCTGCCGGCGATGGGCGGCCTCGAGGCCGCGCTGGATGGCAAGGCAAAGCAGTTCGCCGACGTGGTCAAGGCGGGCCGCACCCACCTGATGGACGCCGTGCCGGTCACCCTTGGCCAGGAGTTCGGCGGCTACGCCGCACAGGTTCAGCTCGGCATCCAGCGGGTCGAGGCGACGTTGCGGCGGGTCGGCCAGATCCCGCTCGGAGGCACCGCGACCGGGACCGGGCTCAACACCCACCCGCAGTTCGCCGCCAAGGTGCGCGAGAAGCTGGCCGCGGAGACCGGGCTGGCGATCTCCGAGCCGCTGGACCGCTTCGAGGCGCAGGCCAACCGCGACGCGCTGGTCGAGCTCTCGGGTGCGCTCAAGGTCTACGCCGTCTCGCTCAACAAGATCGCCAACGACCTGGCGCTGATGGGCTCCGGACCGCGGGCGGGCCTCGCCGAGCTGCGCCTGCCGGAGCTGCAGAAGGGCTCCTCGATCATGCCCGGCAAGGTCAATCCGGTGATCCGCGAGGTAGTGATCCAGGTAGCCGCTCAGGTGATCGGCAACGACACGACGATCACGGTGGCCGGCAGCCAGGGCCAGTTCGAGCTGAACGTGCGGGTGCCGCTGATCGCCCGCAACCTGCTCGACTCGATCAAGCTGCTTGCCTCGGCCTCGCGCCTGCTCGGCGAGAAGTGCGTCGAGGGGATCGAGGCCAACGAGGAGATGACCGAGCGCCACGCCGAGGCGACCTTGGCGACGGCGACGGCGCTCAACCCCCACATCGGCTATGACCGCGCCGCCGACATCGTCAAGGCGGCGGCGGAGTCGGGCCGCTCGCTGCGCGAGGTGGCGCTGGAGCAGGGCGTCGAGCCGGGGGTGCTGGAGGAGGCGCTGGACCATCGCAGGATGGCCCGGCCGCACGGTTAGCCGGCCAGTCGTCTGTTCACCGGGGGCCCTCGCGCCAATTAGCCCTGCGGGGTTCGAGCAAGGAAACTGTCGAACGTGGGGACCGTGAAGGCGGTGTCGCGATGGGTCGGACTATGGTCGACGGCCCCGTCAGCCCTGAAGCGTGACGAAGCGCTCCTCGGTCAGCTCGATCACGGCGAAGGCGGGGCCCTCGCGGGTGTTGCCGGAGTCCTTGACCCCGCCGTAGGGCTGCTGGTCGGCGCGGAAGGTCGGGACCTCGTTGATCAGGACGCCGCCGAACTCCAGCGCGCGGGCGGCCTGCAGGCCGCGGCCGAGGTCGCGGGTGAAGACGCCGGCCTGCAGGCCGAAGCGGGAGTCGTTGGCCATCTCCAGCGCCTGCTCGAAGTCCGAGTAGCGGTCGATCGTCGCCACCGGGCCGAAGATCTCCTCACACCAGACCTTGGACTCGCGCGGTGGGGCGCCGAGCAGGGTCGGGGCGAGGCAGCGACCGTCGTCGACCAGCTCACCGCCGGTGAGCAGCTCGGCCCCCCCTGCCACCGCCTCATCGACCCAGGCCTTGACGCGATCGCGATCGCCGTGGCTGATCAGCGGGCCGACGTCGGTCGCGGGGTCGAGCGGATCGCCGACCCGCAGCGTCTGGGTGTTGGCGATCAGCCGCTCGGTGAAGGCGTCGGCGACGTCCTCGTGGACGAGCACCCGCTGGATCGAGATGCAGCTCTGCCCGGCGTGGGAGAAGGCGTGCAGCTTCGCCTTGTCGGCGGCCAGCTCCCAGTCGCCGTCGGAGTGGACGATCAGCGGCGCGTTGGAGCCCAGCTCCAGGTTCACCTTCTTGTGGGGGACGCGGCTGCGGATGCCCCAGCCGACCTGTGCCGAGCCGGTGAAGCTGAGCGCCCGGGTCAGCTCGTGCTCGACGATTGCGTTGCCGACCACCGAGCCCGGCCCCGCGACGACGCTGAGCCAGCCCTCCGGCAACCCGGCCTCGACAAGGACCTCGGCCAGCTTCAGCGCCGAGATCGGCGTCTGGCCGGCCGGCTTGAGGACCACCGCGTTGCCGGCGGCGATCGCCGGGCCGAGCTTGTGGGCGACGAGGTTGAGCGGGAAGTTGAAGGGGCTGATCGCGCCGACGACGCCGTAGGGGACGCGCAGCATCACGCCGAGCTTGCCGGCACCGGTCGCCGAGGCCTCCATCGGCACGGTGCCGCCGGTCAGCTTGCGCGCCTCCACGGCGGAGAAGACGAGGGTGTCGACGCAGCGCGCCGCCTCCGACGCGGGCGGTCTTCAGCGGCTTGCCCGCCTCGGAGGCGATCGTCAGCGCAAGCTCCTCGATCCGCTCGCCGACCAGCTGCGGCGGCGCGGTCGAGCGTCTCGGCTCGCGCGTGTTGGGGAAAGTCTGCAGACTCAAAGGCCGCCCGGGCCGCCAGGACCGCGCGGTCGACCGTCGCTGCGTCGCCTTTGGCGACCCTTCCCACCACCGTCCCGTCGTAGGGGCTTTGGACCTCGTCCCACTCGCCGGTCTGCACCCACTCGCCGGCCACCAGGAGCTTGTGATCGGCCGCCTGCACCGTATGCGTCGCCATCGGGGTCTCCTCTCAGGTTCGCCTTTTGCAGACTAGAGCAGGCCGCATCCCGCCCATCCCGAATCTGCTCAGGAGAGATGCCCTGCGGCCCGCGCAAGCTCCTCCCGCTACAGCTCTGTCTGGCGGTTGCCCTGAGCGGGCTCGCCGGCGCGCCCAGCACCGAGGCCGCCGCCACCTGGGTCGTGCACGGCCACGGCTTCGGCCACGGGGTGGGGATGAGCCAGTACGGCGCCTACGGCTACGCCGAGCACGGCAAGGGCTACCGCTTCATCCTCGGCGACTACTACACGGGCACCAGGCTCGGCACGCTTCCCTCGGACCCCACCGTGCGGGTGCCGCTCGAGGAAACCAGCGGCGACGTCGGCTTCAGCGGCGCAACGAGCGCCTGCGGAAAGGCGCTGAGCCCCACCCACGGCTACGTGGCCCACCCGGTCGGCTCGGGCGTGAGGCTGCGGAGCCCCGGCGGGCGCCGGTTGGCCGAATGCGGTCCACGAGCTGCGGGCGAGGGGTAGCGGCGTCAAGGTTGCCGGCCTGGGGGCCTACGGCGGGCGCTTGAGGTCGTGCCAACCGGGGGCGGCGGGGTCAACGTGATCAATGCGGTTGGCGTCAACCAGTACGTGAAGGGGGTCATTCCCAACGAGTCGCCGGCCTCATGGCCGATCGCCGAGCTGCGCGCCCAGGCCGTCGCGTCGCGATCCTATGCGCTCAGCGTCAAGGTCGGGGGCGAGGGCTTCGACCTCTACAGCAGCGCCGCCAGCCAGGTCTACAAGGGCCTCGGAAGCGAGACCGCGCGCACCGACCTGGCGGCGGACTCCACCCAGGGCCAGGTTGTGATGTATGGGGGCAAGATCGCGGAGACCTTCTTCTCGGCATGCTCGGGCGGCCACACCGAGAGCGTCCAGAACGTCTTCTTCGGACCGGCGGTCCCCTATCTGGTCGGCGTCCCGGACCCCTACGACTACTACTGCCCACTGCACAGCTGGACGCTGAGGTTGACCGGACCGCAGATCAGCGCCAGGCTCGGCAGCTCTCTGAACGGTCGACTGAAGCGGATCGTCGGGACCCGGCGAGGCGTCTCGCCGCGCATCGTGTGGGCGCAGCTGTACGGCACAGGTGGGGTGACGAAGATCCGGGGCGACCAACTCGCCTCCGCGCTCGGCGCCTACAGCAGCTGGATGAGCTTCCAGAAGGTCTCGGGGTAGACGCGTCTGTGCTCGACGCCGCGCTCAGCCGTCAGCGTAGGGCTGGATCGGCACCCCGTGGTCGGCCTCCCGCATGCCCAGCTCATAGGCAGCGCCGGCGGGGAGGCTAAGCCGGCGGGGTGCAAGCGCGGGGCGTTCGATCGTCAGCTCCAGGTCTGCGACCGAGCAGTTGATCGTGTTGTGCTCGGGGCCGGCAGGGTCGGCGTAGATCCAGCCGACGAAGTCCTTGCGGGGGGCGGAGACCTTGCCGCGGAGGAGGATGTCCTTGCCGGGGAGGATGAACTCGCAGTCGGTTGATGACTCCCTGATCGAGGTGGAGCGGATCTGGCCGAGGCCGCCGAGGCGGTGAGCCTCGCCGTCGAGGACCAGCATTCCCGAGGGGACCCAGGGGGTCCTCCAACGCCCGAGCGCGATGCGGGCCGCTCCGGCGTCGAAGTAGGTGTCGGGCGAGTCCTGAAATCCGGCGCCCTCCAGCCAGACCCAGCGCTCGGCGTGCTCGGTGCCCCAGTTGTGGCCGATCATCCCCGGCCAAGCGGCGAGCTCGATCGAGTCGCCGTCGACCTCGAGGTGACCCTCAAAGCGGGCGTTGGGGTAGGGGGCGACGAACTTGGTGCGGGGTAGCGGCGCCTCATAGAGCCACTCGGCGGGCAGGTAGCGGCAGGGCTTGGCCTCGCCGGAGAAGGTGAGCGCCCAGGAGGCCTTCAGCACGTCGGTCTCGACCCCGCCCTGCGCCCGCCCCGGGCCGATCTCCGCCCCCTCGACGCGGATCCACCCCCCGGCGGGCGCCGAGAGCTCGGCCGCCGGCACCGTCACCTTGGTCGCGCGAGGCCCCTCTGAGTCACGGTCAAAGAGAACGAACCAGATCGAGGCGTTGGGCTCTGCGCCGGGGCGCTTGTGGACGGTGTGGCGGATCCAGATCCCCTGTCCGCCCCCCGGTCGGCAGGCCTTGACGTAGAAGCTCTCGTAGTGACCGACCTTGCTCGGCACAGCGGGGAAACGAGCGCCTTCATCCATGCTGGGTCAGACCTTAATCGTGATCACGTCGCCGTCTCGCACGACGTAGTCGCGGCCCTCGATGCGAAGCAGGCCGCGGTCGCGGGCCTGGGCGTAGCCGCCGCACTCAACCAGCTCCTCCCAGCCGATCACCTCCGCTTTGACGAAGGCGTCCTGGATCTCGGTGTGGATCGTGCCGGCCGCCTCCCAGGCGCCGCCGCCGCGGCGCAGCGGGCGGGCGACGGCCTCGTTGTCCTCGCCGGCGGTGAAGAAGGTGATCAGCTCGAGCAGGTCATAGGCGGAGCGGACCAGGCGGGCCAAGCCCGAGCCTTCGACGCCGTAGGACTCGCGCATCTCCTCGGCCTCGACGGGGTCGAGCTCGGCCAGCTCGCCCTCGATGCGGGCGCTGACCGCGACCGCTCCGGCACCCGCCGCGGCGGCGTGGGCGGCGATGGCCTCCGGCACCTCGGCATCGCCCTCATCGACGTTGGCGACGTAGAGGACCGGCTTGGAGGTCATCGCCTGGAGGTGGCGCGCCGAGGCGGGGGCGGCATCGGGGACCCCGACCGAGCGCGCCGGTCGTCCTGCGCCGAGCGCCTCATGCACGGCCTCCAGCCAGCCGAGCTCTGCGATCGCCTCCGCCTCACCCGAGCGCGCCTGCTTCCTGACCCGCTCCAGACGGCGCTCGGCCTGCTCGTAGTCGGCCAGCACCAGCTCGGTCTCGATCGTCTCGATGTCGGCGATCGGGTCGACGCGGCCGTCGGGATGGGGCACGCCGGAGTCGGCGTGGCAGCGCACGACGTGGCAGATCGCATCGGTCTCGCGGATCGAGGCGAGGAACCGGTTGCCCAGCCCCTCCCCCTCAGAGGCGCCCTTGACCAGCCCGGCGATGTCGTGGAAGGAGATCGTCGCCGACACCAGTTCGGAGCTTCCCACCGTCTCGGCCACCCGCTGCAACCGCACATCGGGCACCTTCGCGATGGCGACGTTCGGCTCGATCGTCGTGAACGGGTAGTCCCCGGTCTGCGCCCCGCCCTTGGTCAGGGCGTTAAAGAGCGTGGACTTGCCGGCGTTCGGCAGGCCGACGATCCCGACCTTCATAGCGAGAGCGGCACGATCAGCCCAAGGGCGACGCCGAGCAGGACGCCGGCTGCGACGTCGGAGGGGTAGTGCATGCCGAGATAGGGGCGGCCGAGCGAGAGCGCCGCGGCGAGGGCAAAGGCGAGGGCAGCCGTGGGCTCGACCCGGGTCATCGCGGTCGCAACGGCAAAAGAGGAGGTCGCGTGGGCGGAGGGGAAGCTGAGCGAGCTGGGAGCGCCGGCAAGCGGCGGCAGCCCATCAAGCACCGGCCGCGGTCTCCTCACGACCAGCTTCACCGCATAGTTGAGCCCGATCGCCACCGGCCCCAGCGCCGCACAGACCAGCCACGCTTCGCGATGGGAGGAGTCAAGCACGGCGAGCACGATGCAGAGGCCGAGCCAGATCGCCCCGTTGTTGCCGGCCCTCCCGAGCGCCTTCGCGGCGCCCTCGATCGCCGGCGTGTGCCAGCGAGTCCGCATCACGCGCAGCAGCGATATGTCGAGGTCGCGCATCGGCGGCGCAGGATAATCCGCTCTCGATGCCCTCGGTCCCCGGCTACTCCCACACGCCCGGTCAGCACTGCGGCTCGACCGCCCTTCGCAACCTGCTCGCCTTCCACGGAGTGCAGATCAGCGAGGAGATGGCCTTCGGGCTGGGGGCCGGCGCCTGCTTTTACTACGTCGCCCTTGAGGAGGCCTCCCCCACCCGCTGGTTTAACGGCCGCACCGCCCGCCTGGAGGAGAGCTTCCGCGACCTCACCGGCGCGGCACTTCGGATGCGCACCTTTGCGGCGGGCGACGGCGAGGCCTGGGAGGCGGCCCGGACCGAGGTCGACGCCGGCCGGCCTGTGCTCCTGCTCACCGACCTCTACCACCTCGACCACTACGGCAACTCCGCCCACTTCCCCGGTCACGCGGTCGTCCTTGCCGGCTATGACGAGGAGGTCGCCCAGCTCTCAGACACCGGCTTTGAAGAGCTGCAGGCGACCCATCTTGAGAACCTCGACAAGGCCCGCCACAGCAGCCACCCCGCCTACCCGCTTAAGGGCCACATGTTCACCGTCTCCGACGCGGTTGACCCAGAGCGGCTCCGCGCCGCCATCCCGGCGGCGATCGAGCGGGCCGCCGAGGAGATGCTCGAGCCGACCTTGGGCGATTTCGCCGGCCTTCCCGCAGTCAAGCGCCTCGCCGCCGAGGCAGGCTCCTGGCCCGAGGTTGCCGAGGACTGGCGCTGGTGCGCGCGCTTCGGATACCAGGTCATCGAGCGCCGCGGCACCGGCGGCGGCGCCTTTCGCCTCATGTACTCGCGCTTCCTCGAAGAGGCCAACCGCCCCGAGGCCTTCCTCGCCGCCGAAGCCGCCACCCGCTGGACCGACCTCGCCACTGCCTTCCACGCCGCAAGCGAGTGCGAGGGCCCCGACCCGGACCTCTGGCGAGACATCGACACCACCGCCCATCGCGTCGCCGCAGCCGAGGAGCGTCTCTGGACCGCCCTCGGCGGATCGTGAGATCCTCGATCGGGGCGTACACGGGCACCTGCGCCACCAGGGACTCACACTGTGGTGCCCGACGGCCCCGAGGCTGACGCAGCGGTGTTGCGTTTTCTGGAGCGGGTCGAGGCCAGGCGCTACGCGATGACAAAACCCTCACCCCGGAGGACGTCGCCGGTGCCGAGCACCCTGCGCGTCAACACTCGCGACGGCATCTCGACATCATGCGCGGTGGTTTTCCACCACCCGACTACGACACCGTCTCCAGGCGAGCCGATACAGCGGATGGGATGACCAAGTGATTCGCGTCGAGGCGACGCCGAGCATCGTCGGTTTCAAGCGCCTCGCCGGTAGGCTTCAAGATCAGGTCGACCTCAAAGAGCTGGAAGCGATCTACGGCGAGCTGGCGGTCGATCCGATCCCCGGCTTGGACAGCTGACATTTTCCGCCGCGAGCCGGGGAGGCCCGCCTACCGGTGATCGGGCAGCCAGACCGCGAAGCTCATGACCAGCTGGGCGAGTTTTCGAGGCGGTCAGCTTGGATGATCGCGCGAAAGCCGGGCGAAGTAGCCGAACCAGTTGCCGGAGCGCCCTTCGAGGGTAAGGCCCGCTTCGGTAGATTGGCGTCTGAGGCTGGCGAGGGTGGTGTAGTGAGGGTCGCCGAAGAGCTCGCCCACCACGAGACGGCCGGTGGGCTTGAGGACACGGCGGATCTCGGCGAGGGCGGCGCCGGTGTCCGGGATCTCGCCGAGGACGGCGGTCAGGAGGACTCCGTCCATCGAGGCGTCCTCGTAAGGAAGGGCAGTCGCGTCGCCCCGGGTGGGGAGGATGTTCTGGAGGCCGCGCTCGGCGGCACGTCGCATGATGTGGTCGAGAAACTCCGGCTGGAGATCGAAGATCTCGACCTCGCCAGCGGCGCCGACCCAGCCGGCCATGGCGAGGGTGTAATAGCCGACGCCAGGACCGATCTCCAGAAGTCGCTCTCCGGGCTCTGGGCGCAAGACAGAGCGCAGTCGGCCGCGGGTGATGATCGGGTGGGGGGCTTGGACCCAGAAGCGCTGGCCGTAGGGACAGGCCGAGGGGTTCTTGCGCCACCAAAACGCGGCGCCGAGCGTCGCCAGGGCCCCGGCGCCGAGCAGGATGCGGGCCCGCATCAGTCGTTGCGGCTGAAGCCGACCCGGTGGTCGGTGGACTCGATGCGCAGGAAGGCGACTTTGCCGAGGTAGAGGGCAAGGACGCCGTCCTCGGTGTGGACATCGTGCCAGCCACCCTTCTCGAGCTGCTTGCGGAGGTCCTTTAAGTCCGCGTCGGTGAGCCTTGCGGAGATCACCTGGCCACCCTCGAAGCCGATCTCGACCCGCTGCGCAACCGCCATCAGTGTCCTGCCGCCGGTTCGACGATCTCGGTCAGAACCCCGCCGGTGAAGCGCGGGTGCAGGAAGGCCACGCGGCTGTTTCGGATGCCGACACGCGGCTCGGAGTCGATCGTCTCGATACCGGCGGCGGCGACGCCCGCCAGGGTTGCATCGATGTCCTCGACGGTGTAGGCGACGTGGTGAAGGCCCGGGCCCTTGCGAGCGAGGAACCTGCCGACCGCGGTGTCGGGACCAAGCGGCACCAGCAACTCCACGTGCCCCTCGCCGACGTCGAGCAGGACCGCCTCCACACCCTGGGACTCCACCGTCTCGCGGTGGGAGAGCTCCATCTCGAAGTTGTCCCGGTAGAGCGCGATCCCGGCGTCGATGTCCTCGACGGCGACGCCTATGTGGTCGATCCTTCCGAACACGGGCGCCAGTCTACGCGGCCGCGGGAGGCTCGTCGCCAGCGCCCTGTCCCTGCTCGACGCGAAGGATCTCGGCCAGCGCCGCGATCCCAACCTCGAGCTGCTCGGAGCTCGGCTCCTTGGTCGCCAGCAAGCGCTGGATCTCCCGCCCCGGCGTGTGGAAGGCGCGTGCGGCGGGGGTGTCGTGGTGGCGATCGCTCCAGGCGAACATCTCGACGGCGAGCGAGGCCCCGCCCAGCCCGACTCCGGCGCGGGCAAGCGGCCCCGGGCTCTCGACCAGCCGCTCCAGCAGCACCGTGCCCCCCGCCGAGAGCAGCATCATCGGCACGATCAGGTTGGAGCCGCAGCGGTCGTGCTCCTTGGAGACGCCAGCCGGATCCTCGACCCCCTGCTCGTAGGCGGCGATCGCCTTGTGCTCGACGCCGTGGTAGGCGGCGAGGTTGCGGTCCATCAAGGCCACGACGGCGGGCAGCGCGCCGATCGCCTGCACGAAACCCTCGCGCAGGGCAGAGGAGGCGAGCCGCTTGCGCACCAGCGCAGTGGCTCCCAGGGTCGCGCCGACCGCGGCCGCCACCCGCCAGTTCTCGAACGGCAGCCGCGCGGCGGGCAGGCGGCGGCGCGCCAACGGCAACACCGCCATAGCCTCGGCGAGTTTCAGCGGCCCCCGCACCCCCGGCACCCGGGCGGCGAGCTTCGGTGCCAGCGTCGGCTTGGGCTCCGAGGCGACGCGGATCTCTCCGTCGGGGTCGCGGACTGCGGCTGCCCAGTGGGTCGGGCCGTGGATCAGCAGGCCGTTGCGAAGGGCCATCCCGCCGAGGCGAAGGGGCTGCTTGGTACTCACCGCTTCACCATAGACGCCCCTGCTCGCGGGGGCGCATCGGCAGCGGCCGCGCCCCTCCGGGCGCGGCCGCTGACACCCCTCCCTGTGAAGAGTTCGGCCGGAGGCCCCCAGTCCAGGCCTCCGGCCGGTGTGTCGGCTCTCCCTGGCTCTAGCTTGGAAAGCCGCCCTTAAAACACCGGCGCCTTCGGGAAGTTGCGCCAAGATCAAAGCTTGCGAAATCTCTCTCGCAGCTGCTCCAGCCGGCGGCTCAGCTCGGCCTCAAAACCGCGGTCCGTGGGAGCGTAGAAGCGGAGGTTCTCAAGGCCCTCCGGGAGCAGCGGCTGGTCGCTCACCCCGCCGGGCTCCTCGTGCGCGTAGCGGTAGCCGCTGCCGCGGCCGAGCTTCTTGGCGGCTGGGTAGTGGGCGTCGCGGAGATAGTCCGGCGGTGTCTTCGCCCCGTTCTCGCGAACCTCGGCGCGGGCGGCAGCGAGGCCCTTATAGGAGGCGTTCGACTTCGGCGCCAGCGCCAGGTAGACGGCGGCCTGGGCCAGGTTCAGCGCGCACTCGGGCAGGCCCACCCGGTCGACCGCGCGGGCTGCGGCGTCGGCGAGGAGCAGCGCCTGCGGGTCGGCGTTGCCGACGTCCTCAGAGGCCAGGATGACCAGGCGACGGGCGATGAAGCGAGGGTCCTCTCCCCCCTCGAGCATCACCGCCAGGTAGTAGAGCGAGGCATCGACGTCAGAGCCCCGAGTAGCCTTGATCCAGGCCGAGATGAAGTCGTAATGGCGGTCTCCCTCGCGGTCGTAGTCGAGAGCCTTACGCTGGAGCGCATCCTCGATCGCGGCCACGTCGACCGCCTCTCCCCGAGCCCGCTCAACCGCTCGCTCCAGCGCGGAGAGCGCCACCCGCGCGTCGCCGCCGGAGCGGTGCGCCAACATCTCCAGCGCGGCGTCCTCGACCAGCGGCGGATCGGGGATGCCCCGCTCGGGATCGCCTAGCGCCCGCCGCAGCAGCGCCTCCACGTGCTCGGGCTCCAGCGGGCGCAACTCATAGACCTGGCACCGAGACAAAAGCGCCGAGTTGACCTCGAAGTAGGGGTTCTCGGTAGTGGCCCCGATCAGGGTCAGCAACCCTTCCTCCACAGCAGGCAGCAGCGCGTCCTGCTGGGCCTTGTTGAAGCGATGGATCTCATCCAAGAAGAGAACCGTCGAGCGCCCCGCAGCCCGGCGTCGCTCTTTAGCCCTCTCGATCACTGCACGGATCTCCGCCCGCCCCGCGTTGACGGCGGACTCCTCCTCGAAGGCCCCGTCGCTACCCGCCGCCGCGATCCGAGCCAGAGTCGTCTTCCCCGACCCCGGCGGCCCGTACAAGATCGCACTGTGCGGATGCCCACTCTCAATCGCCCTCCGCAGGGCCGATCCCTCCCCAAGAACGTGCTCCTGCCCCACCAGCTCAGCCAAACTCCGCGGCCGCATCCGCACGGCCAAAGGAGCATCGAGCTCTCCTCCCACCTCCTGCTGGCGTGGTCCACTCTCGTCGGTGTCGAAGAGGCGATCTGTCACCACGGCTGAGTATGACCGCCGGCCCTGCGCAGCCGCCGGAGTTGGGTGTCGCCCCGCATCCCCCTAGAATCGCCCAATGGAGACAGCAACGCAGAGTCCGCCATCGCAGTCCACCCTGGAGTCCTTTAACCCCGCCAGCGGAGACCTGGTCGGCTCCGTAGCCACGATCACCCCTGATCAGGTCCAAGCAATCGTCGACGACGTAGCCCGCATCCAGCCGGCCTGGGCCGAGCTGAGCCTGGCCGACCGCGCTCGCTACATGCGCCGCACCGCCGACGCCCTCCTCGACGAGATCGACCAGATCGCCGACCTGCTCGTCGCCGAGCAGGGCAAGCCCCGCACCGAGGCGTACACGATGGAGCTGCTGCCCACCGTCGATGCGCTGCACTGGTGCGCGAAGGCCGGCCCGAAGATCCTCGCCGACGAGAGGGTGCGGATGACTCAGGCCTTCACGCTGAGCAAGAAAGGCCACTTCAGCTATGAGCCGATCGGGGTTGTCGGCGTGATCGCGCCCTGGAACTACCCCTGGTCCATCCCCTTCGGCGAGGTCGCGATCGCGCTGATGGCCGGCAACGGCGTGGTCCTCAAGCCGGCAAGTCTCACGCCGCTGCTGGGCGAGGCGATCCGCCGCGTCTTCGAGAAGGGCGGCCTACCCGAGGGCCTCCTCCGCGTCGTCCACGGCGGTGGCGCGGTCGGCGACGCGCTGGCCCGCTCGAGCGTCGGCAAGGTCTTCTTCACCGGCTCAGTCGAGGTCGGCCGCAGGGTCGGCGAGGTCTGCGCCCAGCAGCTGAAGGGCTCCGTCTTGGAGCTGGGCGGCAAGGACCCGATGATCGTCTGCGCCGACGCCGACCTAGACAACGCGATCGCCGGCGCCCTTTGGGGTGGCTTCGCCAACGCCGGGCAGACCTGCTCGGGGATCGAGCGGGTCTACGTGATGCGCGAGGTCGCCGACCGCTTCGTCGAGGGGGTCAGCCGCGGCGCCCAGGAGCTGCGTCTCGGCAACCCCGCCGAGTGGGAGACGGAGATCGGCCCGATGACCTCCGCAGAGCCAGTATGAGATTGTCGCGCGGCTGATCGAGGACGCGGTCGGCGCCGGTGCGACCAAGCTCTGCGGCGGGCCCACCGAGATCGCGGGGCTGCCCGGCAAGTTCATCGCCCCCACCGTGCTCACCGGAGTCACCCACGAGATGCTGATCATGCGGGAGGAGATCTTCGGCCCGGTCTTGCCGATCGTCGTCGTCGACTCAGAGCAGGAGGCGATCGACCTCGCCAACGACTCCGAGTTCGGCCTCGGCGCCTCGGTCTGGACCAAGGACCGCCAGAAGGGCGCGCGGATCGCGCGTCGGATCCAGTCGGGCATGGTCTGGGTCAACGACCACTCCTTCAGCCACGGCGCCTGCCAGTGCTCCTGGGGTGGGGTCAAGGACTCCGGCGTCGGCCGCTCGCACTCCAAATTCGGCTTCTATGAGTGCGTCAACATCAAGATGAACGCCTGGGAGCCGGGGCTTGCGCGCGACTTCTGGTGGCACCCCTACGACCGCACCCTCGGCGAAGCGGTTCGCGCCTCGGCGAAGCTCCTCTACGGCAAAGGGACGATCCGCACGCAGGCGCTGCGCGAGGGCGCCGGGCCATTGTTGCGGGTCGGCGCCCGCACCTTGCGAAAGCGGCGCTGAGTCACCGGCGCGAGGCGCGCTCGGGCATCCAGCCACGCCGGTGCGGGGTCAGCCGCCGTTGATCGCGATCGTCTTCGAGGTCGCTCCACTGCAGCGGTAGATCGTGCCGGCGGCCCCGTTGGCAAACGGCTTCATTTCGGCGAAGACCTCAAACGGCGGCTTCCCCTTGAAGCGCAGGCCTTCCGGGGCAACCTCCCATCTGCCCTCATCGCTTGATCTGCTCCGACCCAGCACCCCGTGGCCCTTCTGCCTCAGCACCACGCTTCGCTCGGCGACGCAACCCGGGTCGCTCGACTTCACCTTGCCGTAGTACCCACCGGCCCCGATTGAAAGCCTCGAAGGCACGTTGAGCGTCCTCGTCGCGCCAGCTGGTGCGAGGAGGAGGGAGGCGGCGGCGATCGCCGCGAGCGCAGTCCCCGCCGCGACCTTCGCCCTCTTGGGGATCCTCATTTTGCTTTCTCCTTGAGGAGACCGTGCCGCGCCAGCTTAGACGGTTCACAATCCCCCGACGTATGGACCCGAGAACGGAAGGCGGGGAGCTCGCCCTTGCGCTCGCCGCGCTGCGACGCGATTACGGCGAGCGGACCGCTCTGGACGGGGTGGGGCTGGAGCTGGAGGGCGGCCACTCGCTGGTCGTGCTCGGCCCCAATGGCGCCGGCAAGACGACGCTGCTGCGCATCCTCGCGACGCTGCTGCGCCCGAGCGGCGGTGAGGTGCGGGTGCTGGGCTGCTCGCTGCCCGGCGAGGCCTGGAAGCTGCGCGGGCGGGTCGGTTACCTCGGCCACGAGCCGCTGCTCTACCGCGATCTAAGTGGACGGGAGAACCTGCGCTTCCACGCCAGGCTGCATGGGATCGAGCGGCGAGCGGCCGAGGCGAGGATCGGCGCGCTGCTGGCCGCGGTCGGGATGGAGCGGCGCGCCGACGGGCGGGTCGCAGAGCTCTCCGCCGGGATGCGCCAGCGGCTCGCCGTCTGTCGCTGCGTCTTGCACGAGCCGGCGCTGCTCTTGCTCGATGAGCCTGAGTCCAACCTCGACGCTGAGGGGCGCGAGCTGGCCCGCGCCCTGATCGGGCCGGGCGGCACTCGCACCCGGGTGCTCGTCACCCACGACCCCGAGCGGGCCCTGCCGGACGCCGACCGGGCGCTCCTCCTCGGCCACGGGGGTCACGTCGTGCGCGAGTGCGCCGCCGCCGAGCTCGACCTCGACGAGGCCCGCCTCGCCAGCGCGGGGGCTGCCCGATGACCCCGTCGCGCAGCGCCTTCGCGGCGATCCTCGCCAAGGACTTGCGCTCGGAGCTGCGCACCCTTCAGTCGGTGCCGGCGATGGCGCTGTTCGCCGTCACCACCTTCGTAATCTTCCGCTTCGGGCTCGACCGCACCGCCCTCTCGGGCAGCCTCGCCGCCGGGGTCCTCTGGGCGACGCTGCTGTTCGCCGGGGTGCTAGGCATCAACCGGCTCTTCGTCAGCGAGCGCGAGGAGGGCGGCTTCGACGCGATCCGCCTCGCCCCGATCGACCGCACCGCCCTCTTCGCCGCCAAGGCCGCGGCGCTGCTGGTCTACCTGCTCGTGCTCGAGCTGATCGCCGTCCCCGTCTTCGCCCTCTTCTTCCTCGGCTCCCCCGCCGCCCTCGCGCCGCTCGCCGCGGTCATCGTCCTCACCGACCTCGGCCTCGCCGCCACCGGCACGCTGATCTCCTCGATGGCGGTCAACTCGCGGGCCCGCGAGTTGCTGGTGCCGCTGGTCCTGCTGCCTTTGGTCGTGCCGCTGATGATCGCCGCCACCGGCGCCACCGAGCCGCTAATGGCCGTGGGCGGACCCGGCTATCACCGCTTCGGCACCTGGCTTGCGATCCTCGGGCTATACGATCTGATCTTCGGCCTGGTCGGATACGCGGTGTTCGACTTCCTCTTGGAGGACTGAGCGGGCGCTCGCCGCTTCCCACCGCGAGGCACGCATGTACGGCAAAGGACTGAGAACCCTCTCGATCGCCACCGTGGTAGCCCTCGCCACGGGGCTATACCTGGTCTTCTTCTACGCGCCGCTTGACGCCAACCAGGGCTTCATCCAAAAGATCTTCTACCTGCACGTGCCGCTGGCGATCACGGCGCTGGCTGGCTTCATCCTCGGCGGCCTCTTCGCGATCGTCCACCTGCGCAGCGGCGATCGTCGCTGGGACGCCTACTCCTACGTCTCGATCCACATGTCGGTGATCTTCGCCGTCGCGGTGCTGATCACCGGCTCGATCTGGGCGAAGGCCTCGTGGGGGCACTGGTGGGTCTGGGAAGAGCCAACCCTGGTCAGCTTCCTGATCGTCTTCTTGCTCTACGCGACCTACTACCCGTTCCGCTACGCGATCGAGGATCCCGAGCGCCAGGCCCGCTACGCCTCCGTCTTTGCCATCACCGCCGGCGCCTTCGTCCCGCTCAACTTCCTCGCCGTGCGGCTGACGCCGAGCCTCGTGCACCCGCGCGTCTTCGCCACCGCGAACGGCGGGCTGCCGACCTCGATGCTGATCACCTTCCTCGTCTGCCTGGCGGCGATCGCTCTGCTCTGGGTGACCCTGGTCAAGTTCGAGCTGACCGCGAAGAGCGCTGCGGGGCAGCTGAAGCGGCTGCGACGCGCGCTCGACGCGCCAGCACCCAGCGCCCAGTCCCGGGTGGCCCCGGAGGTGAGCTGAGTGCCCGCCCTGCCCCTCGGCGAAGCCGGCAAGTACGTCGCCGCCGCCTATATCGTCTTCCTCGTCTTGATCGTCGCCTACGTCGGGATCATGGCGGCGAAACTTCAGCGGATCGAGCGGGAGCTGCGCGAGCTGGCGGGCTTCGCCGAGCGGCGAAACGAGGAGCGTGAGGAGGTCGGCGGCGGTGTCTGAGCTGCTCGCCCTCGGCGTCTCCCACAAGACCGCGCCGCTTGAGTTGCGCGAGCGACTCTCGCTGACCGAGGGTCGCGCGGTCGGGGCGCTGCGCGAGCTGACCGGCGCCGCCGGCATCCACGAGGCGGCGGCGATCTCGACCTGCAACCGCACAGAGCTCTACCTGGTCGTTTCCGACCCAGTCGAGGCGGAGTCGACCGCGCTCGGCGTCCTCACCCGTCAGGCCGAGATCCGCCCCACAGAGCTGCTCGGCCATCTCTACTCGCTGCGCTCAAGCGATGCGGCGCGCCACCTCTTCCGCGTCACCTCGGGACTCGACTCGATGATCGTCGGCGAGGCCGAGGTCCAAGGACAGGTCAAACGCGCCTACGAGCTCGCCCTGGTCGAGGGCGCCACCGGGCCGATCCTCAACCGCCTCTTCCGCGGCGCCCTCACCGCGGGCGGGCGGGCGCGGGATGAGACCGGGATCAGCGAGAAGGGCCTCTCGATCTCCTCGGTCGCGGTCGAGCTCGCGCAGCGCACGCTCGGCGACCTCGGCGAGCGCAGCGTGCTGGTGATCGGGGCCGGGGAAACAGCGGAGTTGGTCGCTCGGGCGCTGGTCGCTCGCGGCGTCCTCACCGTCTTCGTCGCCAACCGCCGCCATGACCGCGCGATCGGCCTCGCCCAGCGCTTCGGCGGCAACGCCGTGCGCTTCGAGGAGCTGCCCGAACAGCTCGAGGTGGCCGACATCGTCGTCTCGGCGACCAACTCCCCGCATCACATCCTCGAGCGCGACGACATCGCCCAGGTGATGGCGATGCGCCAGGGCCGCCCGCTGCTGCTGGTCGATATCGCCGTGCCGCGCGACATCGAGCCGGCCTGCCGCGAGGTCGCCGGCGTCAGCCTCCACGACATCGACGACGTCCAGCAGATCGTCGAGCGAAACGCGAGCGGCCGCGAGGCGGAGGTGAAACGCGCCGAGCAGATCATCGAGGCCGAGCTTGACCGCTTCGAGCGTTGGCTCGCCTCGCTGGAGGTCGTGCCGACAATCGTCGCGATGCGCGAGCGCGGCGAGGAGGTCATACGCCGTGTCCTCGCCGAGAACGAGCCGCGCTGGGAGCGGCTCAGCGAGGCCGACCGTGAGCGCCTCGCCACGATGGCCAGGGCGATCGCCTCCCGCCTCCTGCACGAGCCCACCTTGAGGATGAAGCGCGCGGCGGGCAGCGATGAAGCCTACCTCTACGTGAGCGCACTGCGCGAGCTGTTCGGGCTGGACGCGGAGACCGAGCCCGAGGACCAGGCGGGCGCCAGTGTCACCGAGCTGCGCCGCAAGGCCACTTGACGCTTCGCATCGCCACAAGGGGTAGCGCCTTGGCGCTGGCTCAAGCCGGCCGGGTTGCCGAGTTGCTGGGAGGAGCCGAGCTGAGAGAGGTCTCCTCCGACGCCGGGCCCGGGGACAAGGCCCGCTTCGTGCGCGGGGTCGAGCGGGCGCTGCTCGACGGCGAGGCCGAGATCGGCGTCCACTCGGCGAAGGACCTGCCCGCCGAGATACCGGAGGGGTTGACGATCGCCGCCGTGCCTGTCCGCGAGGACCCAGCCGACGCCTGGATCGGAGCCGGCTCCTCTCTCGGCGACGTGCCCGAGGGCACCCGGGTCGGAACCGCCAGCCTGCGCCGCCGTGCCCAGCTCCTCGCCGCCCGGCCCGACCTGCGGGTGGAGGAGTTGCACGGCAACGTCGACACGCGGCTGCGGAAGCTCGCCGGACGGCGAGCTGGACGCGATCGTGCTGGCCGCCGCCGGCCTGCGAAGGCTGGGTCGCGAGAGCGAGGCGTCCTTTCTGATCCCGGCTGAGACGATGACGCCGGCAGCCGGCCAGGGCGCTCTTGTCCTGCAGGTGCGAGCCGGCGATCGAGGCGACGCTTCAAGCCGCCGCATCGATCGGTGATGAGGCGACGCTGCGCGAGCTGACCGCCGAGCGCGCCGCGGTCTTCGGCCTCAGGGCAAGTTGCACGACACCGATCGGCGTCCGGGCACGGGTCGATCACGAGCGGATCGGGGTCGAGGCCTTCGTCGGGCTCCCCGACGGCAGCGAGTGGATCCGCGACCGGATCCAGGGCGGCGCAAAGCGCCCGGCGGCACTCGGCGAGCTGCTCGCCCAGCGCCTGCTCGCCGCCGGCGCCGGTGAGCTCCTCGAGAGAGCCGAGGCTACGCGGTGAGAGCGCGGGCAGGAGTCGTCTATCTGGTCGGTGCGGGGCCCGGGGATCCAGGGCTGATGACGGCGCGCTCGCTGGCGCTGATCGCCTCGGCCGACGTGGTCTTCTATGACCGGCTGATCCCACCCGGCGCTCTCGACGGCGCCCGCTCCGACGCCGAGCTGGTCTACGTCGGCAAGCGCCCCGGCGTCCGGTCCTTGTCCCAGCAGGAGATCGACGGGCGACTGATCGAGGCGGCCAGCGACGGGAGGAGCGTGGTGCGACTCAAGGGCGGTGACCCGTTCGTGTTCGGGCGCGGCGGGGAGGAGGGCGAGGCGCTGCGCGCCGCTGGGATCGAGTTCGAGGTGGTTCCCGGGATCACCGCCGGGGTGGCGGGCGCCGCCTACGCGGGGATCCCGGTGACCCACCGCGACGACGCCTCCGCGGTCGCCTTCCTCACCGGTCACGAGGACCCCGCCAAGCCCGAGACGGCGCTTGACTGGGAGGCGCTCGCGGCCTTCCCCGGCACGCTCGTCTTCTACATGGGGATAAGGCGGCTGGCCGAGAACGCGGCTGCGCTGATCGAGGCTGGCCGCGATCCAGGCGAACCGGTCGCGGCGATAGAGCGCGGCACGATGGACGCCCAGCGCACCATCACCGCGACCCTGGCGCACGATCGCCGCCGCGGTCGAGCGCGAGGGCATCGGCGCCCCGGCGCTGATCGTCGTTGGGCCGGTGGTCGAGGCGCCGAGAGGCGCTCGCCTGGCTCGAGCGCCGCCCCCTGCACGGCCGTCGCGTCATCGTCACCCGTGCGCGCGCCCAGGGCAGCGGCCTCGCCGCGACCCTGCGCGAGCTCGGCGCCGAAGTTGTGGAGCTGCCGGCGATCCGCATCGAGCCGCGGATCGACAGCGAGGAGGCCCGGCGGGCGGTCGCGGCGATCCGAGACTACGCCCTGATCTGCCTGACCAGTCCCAACGGGGTGCAACTGCTGTTCGAGGCGCTCGCGGCTGCCGGCCTCGACGCCCGGGCGCTTGCCGGCGCCACGGTCGCCGCAATCGGACCCGGCACCGCACGGGTCCTCGCCGAGCACGGCGTCCTCGCCGACGTGGTCCCGGAGCGCTTCGTCGCCGAGGCGCTGGTCGAGTCCCTCGCCAAGGTCGAGGTCAAAGGCCGCCGCGTCCTTCTTGCCCGCGCCGCCGAGGCCCGCGACGTCCTCCCCGACGCGCTGCGCGAGCGCGGCGCAGAGGTCGACGTCGTCGCGCTGTATGAGACGGTCCGCGAGAATCCCGACCCCGAAGCGATCGAGGCCGCCGAGAGCCGCCGACTACGTCACCTTCACCTCCGCCTCGACGGTGCGCAACCTCCTCGATGCCCTCGGTGATCGCTTCCCCACCGGCGCCCGGGTTGTCTCGATCGGCCCGATCACAAGCGAGGCGGCACGCGACGCCGGCCTCGAGGTCGCGATCGAGGCCGAGCGCCACGACACGGACGGCCTGGTCGAGGCGCTGCTCGCCGACGCCGCGACGACCGTGAGCATCGGCAACCCTCACCGACACTTCCATCGGACTGACTCGACCAACACGCGCGCCCGCGAGCTTGCCGCCGCCGGGGCCCCGCACGGCACGGTCGTCACCGCCGCCGAGCAGACCGAGGGACGCGGGCGCCAGGGCCGATCCTGGGCGGCCCCGCCCGGTAAGGCGCTGCTTTACTCGGCGATCCTGCGCCCGCTCGAGCGCAGCCACGCCTGCTGGCGCTTGCGGCTGCGCTCGCCGTCTGCGAGGCGGCCGAGCAGATCGCGGCCGGGATCGCGCTGCCAGCTCAAGTGGCCCAACGACGTCCAGATCGGCGACCGAAAGCTCGCCGGCGTCCTGATCGAGGCCCGCCCTCAGGCGGCAGGCGAGGACGGCTGGGCGGTGATCGGGGTTGGCCTCAACCTCGCGATCGAGCCCGGCCGAGTTCCCCCCCGAGCTGCGCGAGCGCCGCCACCTCGCTCGGCGCGGCGGAGCCGCGCCGAGGAGGCTCGCGTCGCGCTCAACGCTCGGCTCACCTACTGGATCACGAGGAGCCCGGCGACGGTCCTCGAGGCCTGGCGTGGCCGCGACGCCCTGCGCGGTCGCGAGGTCGCCTGGGACGGTGGCTCAGGAGTCGCCGACGGTGTCGACGAGCGAGGCAGCCTCCTCGTCATCGCCCCCGGCGGCAGAGCGCCTCGCCCTCAGCGCCGGCGAGGTCCACCTCGCCGGCGCCTGAATCCTCCACCACGCCGTTCTCTTCCACCGCCTTCGCCTCCACGGCGCCGTTCTCGACGCCGGGCCGACCTCGCCGTTCTCGGCCCCGCCGCGCTCGCTTGTTGGCGCGCTTTCGGCGCCGCTTTCCTCCCTTCGGGAAGTTCCGCAGCAGCTCGCGCGCGATCGCCGACGGTTTGCGAGCCATCCGCATCCGTGCGCCGCGCAGCACCTCCTCGCCCTCGGGCGTGTGGGAGACCGCGGCGGCGAGCAGCGACACCGCGAGGCGGCGGTCCTGTTTGCGCGCCGCGTGCACGAGCCGTCGCGCGTTGCGGCCGTGCGCCCGCCCGGAGGAGTTGACCAGCAGCCCCAGCAGTCGCTTTGTCTCCGGCCAGCGCTGCACCGCGTACTCCTCGTGCAATTCGCGGGTGTAGGAGGCGAGCCGCCAGACCCACGCCTGCGCCTGGTCGCGGCGGCCGATCCGCTTGTCGACCAGCGCCTGCAAGAGCGTCTTGGTCCCGGCCCGCTTGTCGTCGCGGCTCCAGGTGCCGACGATGTCGATCGCGTCATCGAAGGCGTCGGCGTCGCCCAGGTCGGCGACCTCCCCCAGCGCTTTGAGCCGCAGCTGCGAGTTGCGGTTGCGCTGCACGCAGGTCAGCAGGAAGCGCCGCCGCAGCTCCTTGGTCTGGTCGTTCTGGAGCATCGCCCGTGCCCTCCGCCAACCCTGCGGGTTGACCCGCGCCCCTGCCAGCGCCGCCCACGCGTGCTGCTCGGGGTAGTCAAGGTTCTCGACCGCGATTCGCCAGATCTCCCGCTCGAGCACCTCCATCCGGCGCTGCTCGGAGTCAGAGACGGGGACGATTCGCCGCTCGACCCGCACCTTGCGCCCGCGACCGCGCCGCACCGGCCCGACCACGATCGCCCCGCCGCGGTAGACGTCGCGATCAAGCAGGCTGTGCAGGGTGACGATCGTCTCGTCGTGGGTGGTGGCAGGGTGGACGAAGTCGATCACCAGCCCCGCCTCCTTGCCGGCGGCCCGCCGGGTGACGCGGCCGACCCGCTGCTGGTAGACGCGCCGCGAGGCGGTCGGCGCCAGGTGCATGCAGATCGTCGCCCGCGGTGAGTTCCACCCCTCGGCCAGCAGCATCGCGTTGCAGAGCACGTCGACCTCGCCGCGCTCGAAGGCGGCGAGGATCTCGGCCAGCTCGCGCTTTGGCGTCTCCCCGGAAACAGCGCGCGCCACGATGCCGGCATCCGGAAGGCCTTGGCGACGTTCTTGGCGTGGCGGACGCCGGCCGTGTAGAGGACGCCGGGGACTTTGCGAAAGCGCGACCTGTAGAGGTCGGCGATCGCCACGTTGAATGGCTCTTGGTCCAGCAGGGCGGCCAGCTCCTCCTGGTCGAAGTCCTGATCGACCTCGCCTTTTCGCAGCGGCACCTTGGCGATCGTCCGCACCCCTGGTCCCGGCGGGATGCGCAGGCAGCGCAGCGGCGAGATCACCCCGCGTCGAGCCGCCTGGGCGAGGTCAAAGCGCGAGGTCTGGGTCGGGAAGAGGTCGGCGACGTGGCGGGCGATCAGCGCCCCGGTCGCGGTCATGCCGATGTAGACGGGGCCGGTCCAGGCGCGGATGCAGGCGCTGGTCTTCTCGCCCAGCGCGGTGTGCGCCTCGTCGCAGATCACGATCGAGTAGGCATCGGAGACGCGCTTGTGGTTGCGGACGAACCACTGATAGGTCTCGACCGTGACCGGCCCGTCAGGATCGTCGCGCCCGTCCAGCAGCGGCGGGCGCAGTCGCTCCTTGTAGCCGCGGCTGGAGATCTCGCCGATGAACTGATCGACCAAGTTGCGGCGGTGGGTGAGGATCAGCACGCCGCCGGTGCGGGAGGCGTCGATGAAGCCGACCGCGGCGACCGTCTTGCCAGCGCCGGTCGCGTGCTCAAACCAGAAGCGCCGCTCCGCGCCGGGATCCTCGGGCGCCTCCTCGATCGCCTCTTCCTCCTCTGCCTCGGGCTCCTCCCAGTCCCGGGGCTCCTCGTCGGGCGCCAGCTCCTCGTCCTCCAGCGGCTCCTCGCCGTCAACCTCGGACTCGCGCCTGCGGTCGGCTCTCGGCCTCGTTGCGCGCTCGGCCTCGCCGGCGGCGCTCGCGGCGCCTCCCCGTTGCGCCGGTCGACGTCGGCCGCCGTCTGCTGCTCGGTCATCAGCTCGGCCAGCGTTCCCGACAGGGCGTCGACCTGGTGGGGGGACAGTTCGGCGCCGTCGCGCAGCTTTGGCGGCTCCTCGGCCAGCAGTCGCTCGAGCCCGAGGAGCAGCGAGAAGTCCTGCCGCCACTGGATCGAGGGCTCCCCCGCGCCCTCCGCCAGCTCCCGCAGCGACGCATCGAGCGCCCGTCGCCGCGCGGTCCCCGGCGCCAGCGCCTCGGGCCCCTCGCCGTCGAGCAGGAAGGGCTCGCGGGCGAACTCGGCCGCACGCTCGATATCGGCGCCTGAAGGAACTACCGCCTGCGCGGCAACTTCGCTGGTCTTGGCCATCAAGGCTTCTGGGTCCGTCCCAGCCGAGACGGGAGACGTGCGGCCGGGACAAGGGGGTTGAGGATGCCGAGGTCCCTTCCCCCGGCGATCTCAGCGGTCCGCATACGAGCGGACCGAACAGACGTATTGTAACCACCGAATTGAGGTTTTCGGGATACAACCTGCCGATCGCCCTGCTGTGCATCGCGGCTGCGGCGCTCACTGTCGCCGGCTGCGGCAGCTCGGCCGGCGGCGGCTACTACGGGGCCAGCACCCCGACTACTCGCGTGCGCTTGCCGGCTCCCCAGCCCCGCTGACCGCGCTGCACGCCCAGCACGACCGCCTGCTCGCCGGGCGGGACCACCGCCTTCGAAAGGCGCATCGCCGCGCTGCGCGGCTATCCGGTGGTGGTCAACGTCTGGGCCTCATGGTGCTGGCCATGCCGCGCCGAGTTCGGGATCCTGCAGAGGCTCTCGGCGGTGTTCGGAAAGCGCATCGCCTTCCTCGGCGTCAACTCAGACGACTCGCCCGCCGCCGCAGCAACCTTCCTCAAGGAGGCGCCCGTCCCCTATCCCAGCTACTCCGACCCCGACAAGAAGATCGCCGCCGCGCTTCACGTCGGCTTCGGCATCCCCGACACCG
Source organism: uncultured Solirubrobacterales bacterium (assembly GCA_963842375.1). Taxonomy (GTDB): domain Bacteria; phylum Actinomycetota; class Thermoleophilia; order Solirubrobacterales; family 70-9; genus CAVUPF01. The sequence goes on along the minus strand of CAWJGB010000007.1, from coordinate 21,073 downwards.
CCTTCTATGACCGCCAGGGCAAGCTCGTCTACCTCAAGCAGGGCCCCTACGCGCATCCGTCAGACCTCAAAGCGGACCTTAAGCGCTATGCGCTCGGCTGAGCCGGATCGCCCGGCGAGGATAATGGAGCGGTGAGCGTCGCCGTCGTACTCCTCCTCGCCCTGGCCGTCGCCCTCCTCATTGCCGAGGCGCACCTGCCGAGCGGTGTCCTCGGCGCGCTCGGGATCACCGCCTTCATCGTCGCCGGGATCCTCTACCGCGAAGAAGGCCACGATGTCCCGATCGCAGTGATCGTCGCAGTCCCATTGGTGCTCGGCGCCTTCGTCTGGTTTGCCTCGCACAAGGTGCTCGCCTCCTACCACAGCCAGCCGGTGCGTACCGGGTATGAGGAGCTGAAGGGCGCCATCGCCGAGGTCCGCTCCCCGATCGACCCCGAGGGCCAGGTGTTCGTGCAGGGGTCGATCTGGCGGGCCCGGCTCGCCGCCGGGCGAGACCGCCGATCCCGGTGGGGGTAGAGTCACGATCGAGTCGGTCGACGGGCTGACCCTGATCGTCCGAGCCGACGGCCGCAAACCGAGGAAGGAGCGCGTGGATAGATGGCAGCAGCGATCGCGGTGGCGGTTTTCCTGGCGATCGTCGTCGTCATCTTCGTCGGCGCCTCGGTGCGGGTGCTGCGCGAGTACGAGCGCGGCGTCATCTTCCGCCTCGGCCGGCTGATCGCCCAGAAGGGGCCCGGGCCTGATCCTGCTGATCCCGTTCATCGACCGGATGGTCCGGGTCGACCTGCGTACGGTCACCCTCAACATCCCGCCGCAGGAGGTGATCACCCGCGACAACGTTCCAGCCGGCGTTAACGCCGTCGCCTACTTCCGCGTGATCGACCCCAGAAAAGCGATCGTCGAGGTCGAAAACTTCCTGCTCGCCACCTCGCAGATCTCCCAGACGGCGCTGCGCTCGGTGCTCGGCAAGGCCGAGTTCGACCAGCTGCTCTCCGAGCGCGAGCGCCTCAACGAGGAGCTGCAGAAGATCATCGACGAGTCGACCGAGCCCTGGGGGGTGAAGGTGACGGCGGTCGAGATCAAGGACGTCGAGATCCCCGAGAAGATGCAGCGGGCGATCGCCCGCCAGGCCGAGGCCGAGCGCGAGCGCCGCGCCAAGATCATCAACTCCGAGGGCGAGTTCCAGGCGGCGCAGAAGCTCACCGACGCCGCCGACATCATCAGCACCAACCCCGCCTCGCTGCAGCTGCGCTACCTGCAGACGCTGCTGGAAATCGGCAGCAACCAGAACACGACCGTGGTCTTCCCGCTGCCGATGGACATGCTTGAGCCCTTCGTGGGCAGGCCGCGGCGGCGCCAAGAGTCGCCATCGACCGCCGCCGGCCCCGACCGACGCCGACGTGGACGACCTTCCCCCCTCCCGCTCCTGAGCGCGCCAGAGATACGCATCGACCAGCTGAGCGGGCTGCGGACGATCCTCGCGCCCGGGCGGGCCGAGCGGCCGGAGAGCTTCGAGTCTGCCGCGAGCGAGCCGAAGGGGCCGGCGGAGTGCCCGTTCTGCGAGGGTTGCGAGGCGCGGACCCCGCCCGAGGTCTACGCGGTGCGGCCGGGCGGGGGCGCGGCCGACACGCCCGGCTGGAGCGCCCGCGTGGTGCCCAATCTCTATCCGGTGCTGGCCGCCGAGGGCGAGGAGGACCCCGCCGACGGCGCCGCCTCGGAGGCGGGGTCGTTCGCCAGCGCCGGAGACCCGCTGTTGGCCTCGCGCCGCGCCGGCGAACCCGACCTCTTCTTCGCTCGGCCCGCCCTCGGCACCCACGAGGTGATCGTCAACGCCCCCGAGCACGTCATCTCGATGGCCGAGCTGAGCGAGGAGCGCTTCGACGGCGCGGTGGCCGTCTGGCGTGAGCGGATGCGAGCCCATGCCGACGCTCCCTACGTCCAGCTGATCGTCAACGAGGGCGGCCGCGCCGGCGCATCGCTCGAGCACACCCACGCTCAGCTCTACGCGCTGCCGTTCGTGCCCGCGGTCGTGGCGCGCGAGCGCGAGCGGTTCGGCGCCTACCGCGAGCGCACCGGCGGCGGCGGCCTGCTCAGCGACGTCCTGGTCGAGGAGGTGCGCCGCCGCGAGCGCCTCGTCGCGATCGACGATGATGCGGCGCTGATCTGTCCCTGGGCCTCGCGCTCCCCCTACGAGCTTCGCGTGGTGCCGCGGCGCGAAGCGGCGAGCTTCGCCGAGGACGGGGCTGGCGCCGCGATGACCCTCACCGCGCTTCGCGCGCTGGCGGAGTGCTTCGGCCCGCTCCGAACTGAACCTCTGGGTGCGCACCGCCCCCGCGGGGCCGAGTACTTCCACTGGCACGTCGACATAGCCCCGCGCCTCACCGTCCGGGCCGGCTTCGAGCTCGGGACCGGCGTAGACATCAACGTCTACCCGCCCGAGCAAGCCGCCGCCGACCTACGTGAGGCGCTCGCGAGCTGAGCCGAGGGGTCGGGCGCATCGCTGAAGACTTGCGGGACGGCCCCTGTAGGGTGCTCGGATGCCGCCGAACCCGCGTCCGATTCCCCGCTTCATCGCCGACTGCACGCAGGAGGGAACCGCGCACGGCCGCTTCGCTGAGCGGCTAAGGCCGAGGCATTCGGGAAAGCCTGCGCGGAGTTGGAGGACCTGCCCGGCGGAGTCGAGGTCCCGACCGAGATCGACTGGTTCCCCGAGCGAGCTTGGGGCGGGCGCGTATGGATGCCCTGCTCGGCGCGGGCCGAGGGCTCTGAGGGCGCCCTGGAGCTGTTCGGCCACGTCTCCTATGTGCAACCGCCTGGTGGCGAGCCCGACGACTTCCAGGCCAAGGCCGACTTTACCGACGTGCTCGCCGAGGACAACCCCGACTGGAAGATCGACCTGGACGACGACGTGATCGGTCGCTGGCGCGGCGAGAACGGGCGAGCAGGCGCCGTTACTCTCGTCTGGGGTCGCCCCCTCCTCCGCGGCGCCGTCGCCGTCACCGCCGAGCTCGACGCCGAGACCGTCGACCAGGAGGCGATCTCGCGTGAACGCTTCACCCTGATCGCACTCGACGCCCTCGAGGGCTACGGCGATGACATCTTCATGCGAGGTGAAGCTGTGGAGTCGCCGCGCCCAGGAGCTGGCTTCGGAGAGCCTCTATGCCGCCTGAACGACCTCGACTTCGAGGATCTAAATGATTGTTGCGTCACAGAGCTAACTCTCGCCACACTGAGATCGGCGCGGCCCTACGCGAACTCTATGTCGCCCTCGAATGGGCGGCAATGGGCGGCGTAGGGCCACCCAGCGCCGAAGGTCAAGCGTTCGTCGACGGCGCTGAGACAATCAAGTTCGCGATCAAACCGCTGTTCGTCGCCACCCTGAATGCCCTCTGGGGCCACGCTGATCTGATGATGACCCACACGGTCAACGTCTCGGAGAAGAATCAAGAACTTACCTTGCATTTGCGCTGAGCGAAGAGTCACTGCCGCCAGCAGGTCGCTGGCGTCCAATCGGGCCACGCTGGAGTCCATTTGCCCGGCTATCCGACGGGACGAGCGCGGCGAGGCGCCGGTTGCGTCCGCCCCGTACATCTTGGCCTCAACCCGAAGGTCTACGCTAGGGCGGTGCGTCGCCGCGAGAGACTGATCGGCGCGGCCCTACGCGAGCTCTATGTCGCCCTCGGGTGGGCGGCAATGGGCGGCGGAGGGCCACCCAGCGCCGAGGACGGGTCAAGCGCGGGCGGCGGGCAATTGCCGCCGACGGCTCTCCGCAACCGCAGACCGGCACTCGGCCCCGATAGCTCAGCCGGATAGAGCGACTCCCTCCTAAGGAGTAGGCCGCAGGTTCGAATCCTGCTCGGGGCATCACCTAAAACCCATTGCAGAGCCAAATATGGAGCAGAGGCTTGGCGGGGGCTGGACGCCGGTGTTTAGCAATGGCCGGTTCGTTCGTCAGTTAGATGTTGATTTCGAGCCGGTGCCGTCCGTGAGGCGCTGACAAACACCGAGCGAGCGCTCGAGCTGCGGCGCCCGTGGAGGTCCCCAGTGCCCTTGCCGTGGCGTGCTTTGAGCGGGCTCCAGCACCGCTGACATATCATCACCTGGGCAAAGGCACGATCGATCGAGAGCGGCCAGCAGACGGGCGAGACCAAGGCGCGGTGCGGCTGCAAACCGCGGCAGCCCTACCCGCCTGCGTGTCCTCGTTCGGACCGGATGAGAACACTCGGAGAGCCCCTTCCTTACCCCCGCACCGTGCATGGCCGAAAGAAGCTGCCGGTGAGGAAGGTGCCATCGGAGAAGGTGAATTCTCCTTTGGCCTGAAGATGGCCGGTTTCGCAGCGGGCGTTGATGTAGCTGTAGTGGTGGCCCTTGTAGGTCCACCGGCGGCCGATCCGCAGGTGGCCGGAGATCGGGACGCCACTGCCACCGGCGATCGGCGGGAAATTGCCTTTGGTGCGGTAGCCGTAGACCCCGTCATGGATCTTTTCGATCACGATCGGAACGATGTAGGTGGTCGGGACGGGGACGGAGAGATATGCGTGAGCGAGCACGGTCGGATCGCCGTGGCGCTTTGGGCCGTTGAAAAGGGTGAGCGGCGAGGAGGCCGAGAACGGCACCGATTCGGCGAAGGCGATGATCGCCTTGCCCTCCCCCTCACCGACGATCGCTTCGGGACAGGCGCGGCGAGCCTGGGCGGTGGTGGTCGCGGCGAGCTTTCCCTTCGTGCAGACCTGCAGGCCGGTCGTCTGGACGGAGCCGTGTCGGTCGAAGTAGATCGTCAGCGTCTTTAGGATCGGTGGCAGGGCGCCGGAGACGGTCGAGATGCTGCCGCCGCCATGCAGGGTGATCGGGGCGTTTTCGTGCTTTGGCAGCGCGGTCGGCGAGAAGCCTCCTTCGGCCTCGATCACGATCGGGCCGGCAACGATCCTCAAAGCGTACGCGGCGCTCGCGGTGGCGAGCAGGGTCAGGGCGAGGGCCGTGGCGATCAGTGTCTTCTTTCGCACTGCAAATCCTCCTACTGTGGGCTTGGTTGTGAGCTGCGGCGCTCCAGGTTTCGAACCGTGCGCGATTTCGGAACCGCCCGATGATCTGGGAAGGTGCCGAGTACTCGATCCGCAGCGTCGGAGCTGACGCCGAACCAGAAGTGCTCGTTCTTGAAATGGTGAAGACGATGGGAGCGCCAGATCGATTTGTAGTAGCGGGTCTTCGGACGGTACGGGGTGTGGATAATGAAGTGACACCACTCATACGTCGCGAGCAGCGCGTAGCCGCAGAGGGTGGCCGAGAGGAAGAGAGCGGTGTGGTTTCCCCCGGCCAGCGTCCACGGCCAGCTCAGCAGCCACATCGTGGCGGCTATCACCGGCAGGATCACGACGATTCCAAACGACGGGAGCAAGACCGTCCCCAACACCGTGGGGTGACGATGGTGGTAGCGGTGCAGCTGAGCGGTCGGCAGGTCAATGGTGAGCGGGCCGAGCCTACGGGGCTTGGAATGCAGCAAACCGACGTGGATCAGCCACTCGCTGAAAGGCTGAGAGGCGATCAGCAAGCCCGCGACGAGGAGGTCGAGCCAGCCCCAAGACCCGATGGCGATGCGAGCCGCGAGCGCAACCGCGAGACCGCCGGCGAGGAGCTGGGGAGAGGGGAAGCCGAAGAATACCCGGGCGCAGTCGAGCAGCGTCACGGCGGCTCTGTCGGTCCTGGTAGGGATCGCCGAAGGGGGTGCGGTGAGCGGATCGCTAGGATTCATCTGGACCTCGAGAGGAGGTCGAGCGCGACTTCGAGACTTCCGGAGAGCGCCTCGCGGGCCCTGAGCTCGGCTGCCCCTTCGTCGCGCTCGGCTATCGCCTCTGCGACTGAGCGGCGGGCGCGGTGGTCGAGCAACTCGCCCGCTATCAGAGCCAGGGCAGGGCGCTGGTTGGCCCGGAGGCAGCGGATCAGGCTGTTGAAGGCGAGCCGATAGGCGATGTTGTCCGCCCCGTCGACCACCAGCGCCCAGAATGCGGTGTCGAGATCGGTGAGGGTGTCTACGTCGTCGGTCTTCTCCATCTCCTCGGTTGCCCGGAGGAGGCGCTCGGAGACGGATGCCACCGCCCGTCTGGCGCACAGTCGCGCCGCGTCGGCGCCGATCGCGATCCGCATCTCAAGTGCGGAGCGCAGCACCTTGGGGTCAACGCGCCCGGAGGCTCGGATCGCCAGATCAGGAAGGAGGTCGAGGCCGCCGTTGCTGCGCAAATCGAGCACCCGGGTAGCACCGCCCTGGGATACCTCGACAAGCCCCGCCTGCTGCAGTCGCTTCAGCGCCTCGCGAACGGCGTGGCGGTTGACCCCGAACGCCTCAGTGAGCGTTCGCTCGGAGCGGAGCTTTTCTCCGGGTTGCAGATCGCCGCTGATGATCTCGGTGCGAAGATCGGAGAAGACCGCCTCCGAAACGGGTCTGCGAGTGTCGGGAGTTCGGGGCAATTGAAAGGTGAGACTTCTGGTCCAACCAGTGTAGCAACTGGTTGACCGTATGCCTGAGGTCTCCAAGGGCAGTCCAAGGGATTTGCGCGCGCTTCCTCGCTCGTCACTAGACATTGACTCGTGTCATGTAACCTCTGCACAGATATCTGCAACGTTTGATGTCGAAGAGAGGCGATCGCAGTTGATCGACAGCCCACGCCGCGTGGCCGTGATCGGCGCCAACCGGATCCCCTTCGCGCGCTCCGACAGCGCCTACTCCCACGCCTCCAACCAGGACATGCTGACCGCTGCGCTCGACGGGCTGGTCGATCGCTTCGGCCTGCAGGGCGAACGCCTCGGCGAGGTCGCAGGAGGCGCCGTTCTCAAGCACTCCCGCGATCGTGATCTGACCCGCGAGAGCGTGCTCAGCACGCGGCTGGCGCCCGAGACGCCCGCCTATGACGTGCAGCAGGCCTGCGGCACCGGACTGGAGACGACGATCCTGATCGCCAACAAGATCGCACTCGGCCAGATCGATGCGGGCATCGCCTGCGGCGCCGACACCACATCCGACGCGCCGATCGCCCTCAACGAGCAGCTGCGCGAGACCCTGCTGGAGGCAAACCGGCAGAGCTCGACCCTTGGCAAGCTGCGTGCCCTGACCGGTGTGCGCCCCGGCCACATCGTGCCTGCCATCCCCCGCAACGAGGAGCCGCGCACCGGCCTCTCGATGGGCGAGCACTGCGCGATCATGGCCAGCGAGTGGGGAATCGGCCGCGCCGAGCAGGACGAGCTTGCGGTGGCCAGCCATCGCAACCTCGCGGCGGCCTATGAGCGCGGTTTCTTCGAGGACCTCCTGACCCCTTACCTCGGACTCGAGCGCGACCAGAACCTGCGCCCCGACTCCGACGCTGGGAAAGCTGGCGAAGCTCCAGCCGGTCTTCGGCGGCCCGGAGGGCACGATGACCGCCGCCAACTCGACCCCGCTCAGCGACGGCGCCTCGGCGGTGCTGCTCGGCAGCGAGGAGTGGGCGGCCGAGCGCGACCTGCCCGTGCTCGCCTACATCACCGAGGCGCAGACCGCCGCCGTCGATCACGTCCACAAGCGCGAAGGGCTTCTGATGGCGCCCGCCTACGCGATGCCGATGATGCTCGACCGAGCAGGGCTCGGACTCGGCGACTTCGACTACTACGAGATCCACGAGGCCTTCGCCGCGCAGGTGCTCTGCACGCTGGCCGCCTGGGAGGACCCGACCTTCTGCAAGGAGAAGCTGGGCCGCGAGCAGCCCTTCGGCTCGATCGACCGCGCCAAGCTCAACGTCAACGGCGGCTCGCTCGCCGCCGGGCACCCCTTCGCCGCCACCGGCGGGCGGATCGTCGCCGGCCTCGCCAAGCAGCTGCACGAGGACGGCAAGGGCCGCGGCGTGATCAGCATCTGTGCGGCCGGCGGCCAGGGCGTCGTCGCGATGCTTGGAGAGCGCCGAAGGGACGTGATGAGCGACCGCTACGCGCAGATAGTCAACGGGCCCGTCGTCTCCACGCTCGCCCGCCAGCTCGGGCTGCCGCGGCCGATCACCCTCGACCGCTACCGGCCCGGAACGCCCGTGGTCCGCGGCCCGGTGCTCTGCGGGGCCGCGCCGGGTGGCCGCATCGGAAAGGCGCTCTCGGCCTTCCTGGACCAGATCAAGGCCGAACGGGCGGGCGCCGAGGGCAAGGCGAAGGCGCTGGTCTTCGACGCCACTGGAATCGCCGATTCGACCGAGCTGGTCGAGCTGCAGCGCTTCTTCTACCCAGCCGTCGGCCGCCTCGAGCCAAACGGCCGCGTGGTCGTGCTCGGGACGCCACCGTCGGTGGCCGGCTCGACCCGCGCCGCCACCGCGCAGCGGGCGCTTGGAGGGCTTCACCCGCTCGCTCGGCAAGGAGGTGGGCGGGCGCGGCGCGACGGTGCAGCTCGTGCTCGTCTCCGCCGGGGCCGAGGACCAGCTCGACCTCGACCCTGCGCTTCCTGCTCTCGACCCGCTCGGCCTACGTCTCCGGCCAGGTGGTGCGGATCGGCAAGGGCGTCTCCCCCATTCCAGAGATCGACTGGGAGCGCCCGCTCGATGGCAAGGTCGCGCTGGTCACCGGCGCCTCGCGGGGGATCGGCGCCGCGATCGCAGCGACGCTGGGGCGCGACGGCGCCAAGGTGGTCGGCCTCGACGTCCCGCAGGCCGCCGAGGAGCTGCGCCAGGTCGCGGCCGAGGTCGGCGGCGAGGCGATCGGTCTCGACATCACCGCCGACGGACGCCCCCGAGCGGATCGCCGAGCACTTCGCCGACGGCGTCGACGTCGTCGTCCACAACGCCGGGGTCACCCGCGACCGCACGATCGCCAAGATGCCCGAGGAGCGCTGGAGCGAGCTGATGGAGATCAACCTCTCCAGCGAGGAGCGGATCAACGACGCGCTGCTGGGCGGAGGCCTACTCGCAGCCAACGGGCGCATCGTCTGCGTCTCCTCGATGTCGGGGATCGCCGGCAACTCTGGCCAGACCAACTACGCGACCTCGAAGGCGGGCGTGATCGGGATGGTCGAAGCCCTCGCCCCCGAGCTGGCCAAGCGCGGCGCGACGATCAACGCGGTCGCGCCGGGCTTCATCGAGACGAAGATGACCGCGGCGATGCCGATCGGCCCGCGCGAAGCCGGCCGACGGATGAACAGCCTCTCCCAGGGCGGGCTCCCGGTCGACGTCGCCGAGACGATCGTCTGGCTCGCCAGCCCGGCCTCGACCGGGATCAACGGCAACGTCGTGCGAGTCTGCGGGCAGAGCCTGCTGGGGGCGTGAGGTGGGCGACCCGCACGCTCGACAGCGCCCCCAGCATCCTGCCGCTGTACGTGCGCGCCGCGGCGCCGATGATCCCCGGCGCCTCGCTGCTCCCTTTCGTGCCGGGCGGCGGCGGTGAGGTCCCCGACCTCGACCTGACCCTGGCCGGGGTGCGGGCCGAGCCGGAGACGCTCGCCGCCTACGCCAAGGTCTGCGGCTTCGCGATCCGCGACCACCTCCCCCCCACCTACCCGCACGTGCTCGCCTTCCCGCTGCAGATGGCGGTGATGGCCGACGGCAGCTTCCCCTTCGGCGCGGTCGGGCTGGTCCACATCGAGAACCGGATCGTCCAGCACCGGCGGATCGGGGTCGGCGAGGAGCTGACGCTGCGCGTGCGGCCGACGAAGCTCCAGGCCCACCCTCGCGGCAAGACCTTCGCGCTGCTCACCGAGGCGCGAGTCGGCCGCCAGAAGGTCTGGGAGAGCGCCAGCACGATGCTGCGGCGCGGAGGCGGTGAGGCGCGCAGGTGGCGGAGCCGAGCGGCAAGCCCTCCCAGAGGCGAGCCCGAGGACTTCGCCGCGAGCGCCGAGTGGCGCCTCGGCGGCGACCTCGGACGCCGCTACGCAGCCGTCTCTGGCGATCGCAACCCGATCCACATGCACTCACTTGCCGCGAAGCTGCTCGGCTTCCCGGGTGCGATCGCCCACGGGATGTGGACCAAGGCCCGCTGCCTGGCGGCGCTGGAGAGCCGGCTGCCCGACGCCTTCGCCGTCGACGTCCGCTTCCGCCGCCCGATCGTGCTGCCGGCGAGGGTCGAGTTCGCTAGCGTCGCCGAGAACGCGGAGATCGAGTTCGCGGTGCGCGACGCGAAGCGGCACACGCCCCACCTCGAGGGCCGCATCGGGCCGGCTGGAGGCCGAGCAGAAAGCGAAGGCCGAGAGGAAGAAGGCAACGTGAGCGCGGCCGACGCCGACAGGGGAATCGCCGAGCGCGGGATGGGCCTGGGCCTGCGCGCGCTCAACCGGATCGCCGGCTCAGAGCTGCTTGACCGGATCGGTATCCGCAAAGCCGCTTGAGCGAGCGGTCTTCCGGACGACCAAGAGCGGGTTTCGCTCCGCCACGGCGGCGGGCCGCACCTTCAAGGCGGCGCAAAAGCTCGGCCGCCCGGCGCGCCAGGCCGCCGAGCAAGTCGCAGGGCCTCTTCGACCTCACCCCCGACGACGAGCAGCAGATGCTCGAGGAGGCGGTGCGCGCCTTCGCGGAGGAGAAGGTCCGCCCCGCGGCGCTCGAGGCCGACGCCGCCTGCGCGACGCCGCCGGAGCTGCTCGCCCAGGCCGCCGAGCTCGGCGTCAGCATGCTCGGCGTCCCCGAGGAGCTCGGCGGCGTGATGGCACGAGCAATCGGCGGTGAGCAGCGTGCTGATCGGCGAGGCGCTCGCCCACGGCGACATGGGGATCGCCTACGCAGCGCTCGCTCCCGGAGCGGTGGCGAGCGCGATCGGGCGCTGGGGCAGCGCCGAGCAGGAGGCGACCTACCTGCCCGCCTTCACCGGCCGAGACGTGCCTGCCGCGGCGCTGGCGCTGCTGGAGCCGCGGCCGCTGTTCGATCCGCTGAAGCTGGAGACGAAGGCGCGCCGAGACGGCGCGGAGTGGGTCCTCGACGGGGCCAAGTCGCTGCTCGCCCGCGCCGGGGAGTGCGAGCTGTTCGTCGTCGCGGCCGAGGCCGAGGGCATCGGCCCGGCGCTGTTCGTGATCGAGTCGGGCGCCAAAGGGCTCTCGGTCGAAGCCGAGCCGGCGATGGGCCTGCGGGCCGCCGCCACCGGCCGCCTGGCTACTGGAGGACGTGCGCCTGCCGGCCGCGCGCCCTGCTCGGTGAGGGCAGGCGCGAGGACTACATCGAGTGCGTCAACCGCTCGCGGATCGCCTGGTGCGCGCTCGCGGTCGGCGCCGCCCAGGCGGTGCTCGACTACGTCATCCCCTACGTCAACGAAAGGACCGCCTTCGGCGAGCCGATCTCAAACCGCCAGGCGGTCGCCTTCGCGGTCTCCGACATCGGCATCGAGTCCGAGGGGATGCGCCTCGCCACCTACCGCGCGGCGAGCCGCGCCGACCATGGGGAGGACTTCGTCCGGGAGGCTGCGATCGCCCGCCGGCTCTGCGCCGAGAAGGGGATGCGGATCGGCTCCGAAGGAGTGCAGCTGCTTGGCGGTCACGGCTACATCACCGAGCACCCGGTCGAGCGCTGGTACCGCGACCTGCGTGCGGCGGGCGTGATGGAGGGCGCCCTGCTCGTCTAGAGAGCGACAGGAGCGGATGATCAACCTCGAGATACCGAAGAAGTTCAAGCCGCTGGTCGACCAGGCCAACCAGGTCGCGACCGAGGTCTTCCGGCCGATCTCGCGCCGCTACGACGCCGCCGAGCACTCCTACCCCAAAGAGCTCGACATGCTCGCCTCGGTGATCGACGGGATGAACGAGGGCGCAGACATCGGCGGCTCCGGCGCCGCCGGCGTCCGGCGCGAGTCAAACGGCGAGGCGGAGAGAACCGCAACGGCTCCAACCTCTCGACCGTGCTCGGCATCATCGAGCTCTGCTGGGGCGACGTCGGCCTTCTGCTCTCGATGCCGCGCCAGGGGCTCGGCAACTCGGCGATCGCCTCGGTCGCGAGCGAGGAGCAGCTGGAGCGCTACGGCGGGCGCTGGGCGGCGATGGCGATCACCGAGCCCGAGGCGGGCTCGGACTCGGCGGCGATCCGCACCACCGCCGAGCTCGACGGCGAGGAGTACGTGCTGAACGGCGAGAAGATCTTCGTCACCGCCGGCGAGCGCGCCGAGCTGATCGTCGTCTGGGCGACGCTCGATCGCTCCAAGGGTCGGGCGGCGATCAAGTCGTTCATCGTCGAGCGCGACAACCCGGGACTGAAGCTCGACCGGCTCGAGCACAAGCTCGGGATCCGCGCCTCCGACACGGCGAACTTCACCCTGCAGGACTGCCGGGTGCCGAAGGAGGCCCTGCTCGGCAGCCCCGACGTCGAGGACAAGCAGGGCTTCGGCGGCGCCATGCAGACCTTCGACAACACCCGCCCGCTGGTCGCCGCGATGGCGGTCGGCGTCACCCGCGCCTCGCTGGATGAGACGCGCTCGCGGCTGGCGGAGGCCGGAGTCGAGGTCGACTACTCGACGCCCGCGCTCTGCCAGCACGCCGCCGCGGCGCGCTTCTTGGAGATGGAGGCCGACTACGAGGCGGCGCGACTGCTCACCCTGCAGGCCGCCTGGATGGCAGACAACGGCAAGCCCAACTCGCTGCAGGCCTCGATGGCGAAGGCGAAGGCCGGCCGCACCTGCGTCGAGGTGGCGCTCGGCTGCGTCGAGCTCTGCGGCAGCGTCGGCTACGGCGAGAGCGAGCTGCTTGAGAAGTGGGCGCGCGACGCGAAGATCCTCGACATCTTCGAGGGCACCCAGCAGATCCAGCTGCTGATCGTCGCGCGCCAGCTGCTCGGCAAGAGCTCGACCGAGCTGAGGTAGCGGCCCGAACTCACGGTCGGCGCAGTTTGAGGTAGCTGTCTCGGCGGAAGGCCAACTCGCCGGCCAGGGTCATAGATGACGGGTCGTCCAACCTTGGACAGCTGGAGTCAGCGGAACCTGCTCCCCACCAGCCAAGACACCATTACCGGCGGCTTCACTCCGAGGCATCAACCCCGCACCGTGCAGGGCCGAAAGAAGCTGCCGCTGAGGAAGGTGCCGTCGGAGAAGGTGAATTCGCCGCGGGCCTGCAGGTGGCCAGTTTCGCAGCGGGCGTTGACGTAGCTGTAGTGGCGGCCCTTGTAGGTCCATTTGCGGCCGATCCTCAGGTGGCCAGAGACCGGGACTCCGGCGCCGCCGGCGATCTCCGGGATCGTCGCTTTGGTGCGGTAGCCGTAGACGCCGTCGTGGATGCGTTCGATCACGATCGGGACGATGAAGGTGGTAGCGACGGGGACGGTGGTGTAGGCGTGGGCAAAGACGGTGGGATCGCCGTGGCGGGCGAGGCCCGTTAAAGAGGGTGATCGGCGAGGAGACCGGAAACGGGGTCGCTTCGGGGAAGGCAACGATCGCTGTGCCCTCGCCCTCGCCGACGATCGCGCCAGGGCAGGCGCGGCGGGCGGCCACCACCGTGGTTGCCTGAAGCCTGCCCTCCGTACAGACCGGCAGGCCGGTGGTATCAACGGCGCCGTGGCGGTCGAAGTAGATCGTCAGCGTCTTTAGGATCGGCGGCAGGGCGCCGGAGACGGTGGAGAGGCTGCCGCCGCCGTGCAGGGTGATCGGGGCGTTTTCGGTCTTCGGCAGCGCCGTCGGTGAGAAGCCGCCCTCGGCGTTGATGATGAGGTCGCCGGCGCGGATCTGCAGGGCATAGGCACTGGCCGCCGCGGCGGCGAGCGAGGATCAGGGCCAGGACGACCGACGTCAGAGCCTTTTTCGGCATTGCGATCTCCTCCCGGCCAAGGCGCCTAGGCCATCGGCTTCGAAGCTTGTCGCGCAGCCGGCGCGGTGGGGGGGCGCAACTCGCCCTCGGCAAGCGCACCGCGGACAATCGTCAGCAATGCGGCGGCTGTGCCTTCGGCGTCGTGGCTGGCGGTTCCGAGCCGCTGCACGCCCATGCCCGTCAACACCGCGACGACGGTGCGGGCATGGCGAGGGGCGTCGGGAACACCGAGTGCCTCCAGGGCCGCCGCGGCGAGGGCTTCGTAGGCTGCGAAGCAGCGCCGCGAGGCCGCTTGCAGGGCGGGATCGCGGGAGGCGTGCAAGTGCAGCTCCAACTCGGCGACATGCTCGGGGCGATCGACGCTCTCGTCGGCGATCCGCTGCACCTCGGCCGCCACCTCGCGGCGGCTGGGACAGCGGGTGCGCAGGGCGGCGGCGATCGACTCCAGGCGGGCGACCTCCTCGCCCACATAGAGAAGCAGGCTCTCACGCAAAAGCGAGGCCTGGCTGGGAAAGTGATAGGTGAGCGAACCCAGCGAGACACCGGCGGCGGAGGCGAGGCGGCGGTTGCTGACGGCGCCGATGCCCTCGCGGCCGATCAGCTCGAAGGCGACCCGCAGGATGCGCTCGCGGGTGCCGGGCGACTCGCCGGGGTGGCTGTTGGGCGCGGTGGGCTCTACGGCTTCGGCAGTGGGCATCGGGATGGCGTTTCGCTTATCGTTCGTTCGAACGATCTAGTGATAGCTGGAGGATAGATGCCAGAGAGCAAAACTTCCAACCTAAGCGCGGAATCAGCGGTCGACCTGGCCTTCGCCGGGCTGGACGCGCAGGCGCGGATGCTGGCCACAGGCGAGGTCTCCTCGCGCGAGCTGGTGGAATTGTGCCTGGGGCAGATCGCCACCTACCAGCCCTCCCTGAACGCCTTCCGCGTCGTCTGCGAGGAGTCGGCGCTGCGGGAAGCCGAGGCCGCCGACAGACGCCTTTGTGCCGGTGACGGCGCACCCCTGCTGGGGGTGCCGATCGCGATCAAGGACGACGTCGAGCTGGCCGGTCATAGCACTCCGTTCGGCTGCGGGGGCTCCTATCGGCCCGCCACCGAGGACGCAGAGCTGGTGCGCCGGCTGCGGGCCGCTGGAGCGATCGTGATCGGCAAGACCCATGCACCTGAGGTCGGGCAATGGCCCTTCACTGAGTCCCCCACCTTCGGTGCGACCCGTAACCCCTGGAGCACCGAGCACACCCCCGGCGGCTCCAGCGGCGGTGCCGCAGCTGCGGTCGCGGCGGGTCTCGTGCCGGCGGCGATCGGCTCCGACGGGGCCGGCTCGGTCCGCATCCCGGCCGCATGGACCGGCCTCGTCGGTCTGAAGCCCCAGCGCGGTCGGATCTCCACTTGGCCCGACGCCGAGGCATTCAACGGCCTTACCTGCTTCGGCCCCTTGACCCACAGCGTCGCCGACACGGCTCTGCTGCTGGACGCGGTGAGCGGCAACCGCGAGGGCGATCTGCACCGCCCCCCTCGCCCCCTCCGAGCCCTGGGCCTCCGCCGCCGCCCAGCCTCCCCCAAGCCTCCGGGTAGCCCTCTCCTTCGCCACACCCTTCGGCGTGCCTGATCGGGTCGACCCCGAGATCCGGGCGGCGACCGAGCAGAGCGCCGAGCGACTCATCGAGCTGGGCCACGAGGTAGTGGCGGCCGATCCCAGCTACGGGCTGGTCGGTCCGGCGCTGATCCCCCGCGGGATGGCCGGCGTGCACGAGTGGCTGCGCGACCGCGTTCCCGATGGCGCCCCACTGGAGCCGCGTACCCGCGTCCACGCTCAGCTCGGCCGCCTGCTGAGCGGCCCACCCCTGCGAGCGGCACGGGCGGCCGAGCCGATCCTGGCGCGGCGGATCGGCCGAATCTTCGATCGAGTCGACGTGGTCCTGACCCCGACCACCGCCAAGCCCCCGCCGCGGATCGGCGCTCTGGAAGGCCGCGGCTACTGGACGACCAGCAATGCTGCCAGCGCGGCCTGCCCCTTCGCCTGGGCCTGGAACGTGGTCGGCTGGCCCGCTCTCAGCCTGCCGGCCGGCTTCACCGCGCAGGGTCTGCCGATCGGCATCCAGTTCCTGGGCCGCGAAAGCGACGAGGCGACTCTGTTATCACTCGGCGCCCAACTCGAAGCGTCGGGCGATGGTGAGTGGGGAGAGCGGCGACCACCGGTTGGGTGACCTCGCAGGGAAACGCCCTTTGGATCGCGCCCCAAAGCCCCCGCTCCCACGCCGCGCGAGCACGTAGACGCAGCCCCCATGGCTAGTGTCCTCGGCACGTCCTTGCGCTTTGGTGGGTTCGTGCGGCTTTCAAGCGATCGATTCTCAGTCGGACGAACTGCTCTTGTGCAAGCCGCTGCGAGGTGAATTCCGCTCGGCGTTCTGCCCCACGGGCGACATGGCTGAAGCCGCGAATTCCTTTGACATGGAGCGCGCCGAGGCCGAAGTTCACGGCACGCTACGAGCGCCACCCTGCGCTGCCCAGGCTGCGAGAGGTGCCGAGGGCATCGCTCTGCCCGAGGGAGTCGCGAGCAGTGTCTCGGCCCCCGCCTGTAGACGGGGATTGCCTGCTGTCGGTGCGCAGCCGGTCTCCCGCCGCGACGCTTTGGACTCTGCGCCAAATGCTTTGACTGCGCCGATGTGTCAGAGTCGCTCGAAGTCTTGGCCGTATACCGTCCTGAGGGAAACGCTTGAGCGAACACATGGGATAGCGACCCTCAACGCCGAGCTGAGCGCCTTGCCGGAGGCTGACGTCGCTGGTGTCACCAACGGTGGCGCGACGTCATAGTGGACGAGGCCAGCGTTGTCTCCCCTGAGATCACGCTTGAGGTCGCAGTCCCAGTCTGCTACCCCCGTTGCCTCTAACACACATCAAGGCATGGATCCCGGGAACAAGTCCTAGCGTCGGGATCTCGTCGAACGGTAGCTGGCGGGAGACCTTCAGGCGAACAACAACGACCTCTACGCCTTCGACTCAACCAATGGATCGGTCAATCTCAAACCTCCGGAACCCGAGCCGATCCGCGATATAATGATCGGAAAGCGTTCACGGGAAGAACGCAGTTATAGGGAAACGATTTCGCCTGGTGAGGTGAGCGAAGTATTGAGGTGCCGCAAGGGCTTTAGGGAGATCAGGAAGCACGGCAAGGCCGGCTGCGTGAAGATCAAAGCCATCACCACCGCGTGCATTGCTAGGACAACCGAAACGGCGTACAGGCCGCATGAGCGGTTCGGCCCGTGGACTGGACTCGCTCTGTTTACCATCTGCGCCTTTGCCGCCTCTCCGACCCTTGCCCTGGCCGCAGCCTCGGCCCAAGCCTCCACCGAATACCCTTTCTATTCCTCCTTCGGACTAGGCATCCTGATCCATCCTTACGGTCTGAGCATCGACCAGTCAAACGGCGACTTCTACGTTGCCGATGTTGGTTCAAATCGCGTCTACAAATTTCACTCCTCGGGCACGCTGGTGACCGAATTCGGCTCAGGCGGTGAGATCGATGGCTCCGGCACGCCACAGAGTTTCGAAGGTATCTCTGGCATCGCGGTCGACAACTCGGGCCCGTCCCTCCACGACTTCTACGTCGCCTCCAGTCTTGGCGGCGTCATCGACAAGTTCGACTCCTCAGGCAAATACATCTGCCAGATCACAGGAAAGGGCAAAGCCACCACATCGCCGTCTGAGTGCGATGCAAGCGACCCCACTCCCGCGGGGTCTGCCGGCTTCAGCTTGCCGGCAGGAGTTGCCGTCGATTCCGAAGGGAACGTCTACATCAGCGAAATCCCTCCAAGCAACATCGACGTGTTCAACTCCGGCGGCAGGTACCTGAGGTCCTTCCACGTCCAGCCGGGGAAGGACAACAGCGAACCCAGCGGCCCCGCCAGCCTCGCCGTCGATGGCGCCGGCAACGTCTACACCGCCGACCCCGACGCCCCCTCCGGTGAAAGCTTGGGAGGCGGCGCCCACGTCTATGACCTTGCGGGCGGCCCAAACACGACGATCGGCTGCCCTACGACCCCGACGAAAGGCTGTCCTCGGGTCTACACCTCCCTACTCAAAGAATTTCGAGGTCCAGGCGCCTTGCGCGATCCCACGGGGTACCCCACCTCGATCGCGGTCGATCCTTATGGCGAAGAAATGTTTGTTGGCGATAACACTGCGATAGAAGGTGAAGGGTTGATCGACCGCTATAACCACGCTGGCGAACAGCTCGAACGCTTTGGCCAAGACGCCAGCCCGCCACTCAGCTGGAACCTTTCCGGCATCGGGGTCTACGGTCGCACCGGTCAGGTCTACGTCTCCGACACCGAAAACGGCGTGATCGACGTCTTCGGCTCCCCCTTTGCCCGTCCAGTCCTAGCCAGCTCCCCTGCCACCGATATCGAACGGACCCAGGCGACCTTGAACGGTGCCGTAAACCCTGAAACGGCACAGCTGGCAGATTGCCACTTCGACTACGGCCTCACCTCAACCTACAGTGGCGCCGAGTCGGGAACGATCCCTTGTTTGCCAGCCGCCTCCTCGATTCCCCCCGACTCAACCGATCACGCGGTCTCGGCCGATCCCAGCGGCCTCACTCCCGACACGATCTACCATTTCCGACTCTCGGTCACGACGACCGATAACGTCGTGATACATGGCACCGATCTGACCTTCACCACCACACCCAACCCGCCTACAGCCACTACGGACAGCGCCTCCCCAATCACTCAGACGGGCGCCATGCTCACGGCCACCGTCAACCCACAGGGCGCAACTACCGAAGGCGCCGCCAATTACTGCAGGCTGGAGTGGGGGACCGACACCACCTACAGCGGCGGCAGCGCCCCCTGCAACCCCTCTCCCAGCTGGGAACACCATGATACGGCGGTATCGGCGAGCGTGAACTCTTTCAGGCCCGACACACTCTACCACTTTCAAGTCGTGGTCAAGACCCCCGGCGGCATGGTCGCCGGGGGTGATCGGACCTTCACCACTTTGCCTGATCCGCCTACTGCCAGCACCGGTAGCGCCTCGGCGATAAGCCAGACGTCCGCAACCCTTGGCGCAACCGTCAACCCACACGGCGCTGCAACAAGTGGCGGCACCAACTCATGCAGGTTGGAATGGTGGTCCGGTTCCGGCTACAGCATCGGCAGCGCCCCCTGTAGCCCCGATCTCTCCGGTGCCGACACCGACACCGTAGTCTCCGCCGATGCATCCGGCCTTGTCCCCTCGACTCTTTACCATTACTGGGTTGTTGTGAGCACCGCCGGGGGGAACGCCTTCGGCTCTGAACAAGCCTTTATGACTAAAAGTCGGCCGTTACCCCCCAAAACCATCAAATGCAAGCATGGCTTCAGGAAGGTTAGAGTTCATGGCAAGGCCGTCTGTAGGAAGGTCAGACACCGTCGCCGAGCGCTTCGCTTGGCCTGGTAGGCATGCAAACTGGCTGCAAAGCTCAGAGGCTCTGTCGAGGCATGAACCTCACCAGTGAGCCTGGCTGGGATGCCAGGTAGCGTTCGCGCTGCCTGAGAGAAAGCTGCCGAGGTCTGGAAGGCTCTAGCTAGAGGACACCATAAGAGGCAGATCGGGCCTTCACCTTGAAACCGGCGCACCTTGCGGAGTCAGCGCATGCCAGGTGCCGCTGAAGGACCTGACGTCATTTCCGATTGCCTGGCCGGGCTTCTTTTCGAGTGCGTAGGTATAGAGGAGGCGCCCGGCGTAGTCGACCTGCAGCTTCCCGTCGGGGCGCTTGATCGCACCGAGCTGGTCACCGAAGGCCGCCCCGGCCGCAACTGGAGCACTCCCAGACAAGATCAGCGGCGGCCAGGTCGATTCGCATCTGCTGTTGCAGTGAGAATGGAGCGTATTCCTCGGATCCCTGCTGAACGCGTAGAGCGTAAAGCCGTCGGAATCGACAAGGACCTGCGCTCCGCGCAGCTTGGCGTCATGCGTCACGGCGGTCGAGACGATCGTCGGGGTAGAGCTCTTTGGAGAGCCAGAGCCGCATCCGTATACGACAAGCATCGCGGCCACGCCGATTGCGGTCATCCCAATGGTCGTTTTCTTCAACATGTCGTTCCCTTCAGAGAAGATGCTCAGCCCGATATTCCTACCCCCTCCGCCCAAGCTCCCCCTCCAGCCGCCGCGACAACGAGAACACGCACCCCTCATACCCATACTCCCCGACCGCCTTGGGAAGCGTCGCCTGATAGGCGTCGGCGCCGAGCTGCCCGGCGGTGAAGCTGTATTCCTTTGAGGAGTGCTTTTCATAGACGCCGATCCGGGCGATCATCTTGCCCTGCTCGCCCTTTGCTTCCAAGGTGCCCTTGCGGAGGGCGATCGGGTAGTAGGCGTCTTTGACCTCGCTCGGGGTCTTGCCCCCACAGGCCCTCTCCCCCGCCTTGATCGCGGCGGCGGAGCGCTTGACTTCGGGGTCTGGCCTGGGCGGGGGGAAGGTGGCATAGATCGCCCGCAGGGTCGGCGAGGCGCCCTTGGGGGCGCGGCTTTCGGCCGCCTGGCGGGCGGCCAGGTCTGCCTTCGCCGCCGCTTCGCTGCTGGAGGTCGCCGATGAGGAGCCCCCGCCGCAGCCGGCGAGGGCGACGATGAGGATCGCCGCGAGGACCCAGAGGCGGATCTGCCCGACTCCGGCCATCAGGGGTAAAGCGGGCTCCCCGGGGCGAGGCTGATCGCCTTCCAGGCGCCGGCTTCTCGCTTCATCACGAAGTAGCTTGCTTTGCCGCCCTTGGGGCGGAAGATGACGAAGGCGGTGTCGCCTTTTACCCGCACCGCGTCAAGGGTGCCGGCGGCGGCCTTCAGGGCTTCGGGGGCGCCGGAGTGAAGCAGGGTGGTGAGCAGCGCCGGGCAGCTCTTCGCCTTGGCTTTGCCGAGCTTTAGGTAGTTCTGGAGCTGTTCGCGGTTGGAGGCCGAGAGACCGCTGCAGACCTTGGCGTAGTCGTGGGAGGCGAGGGAGCGAAAGAAGGAGAAGGCGGCGGCGGCGATCGCGGTCTTCTGGGCGGAGTCCGCGGCGGAGCCGTAGGTCTGGATGCTCTTGTCGCCCCCTGAGGAGGGGTAGTAGCCGGGGGCGGTGGTGGAGCTGCCCTGGCCGCCCTGTGCGGCTGCCTGGGTGGGGGGCTGGGCGCTGGCCCCGGTCGTGGGGGCCGCGCCGACGCCCTGCTGCGTCGCGGCTTCGGTGGTGCTGGTCGAGGTCGTGCCTGAGGAGCCAGAGCCACAGCCGGCCACCGCGAGTGCGAGGCAGGCGCTCAGAGCTGCGGCGGTGAGGAATCTGCTCACTTCGGGGATCATCGCTTCGGTCCTTAAAGGCGGCTCAAGGCCCCGCCCCTTGCGGGGCGAGGCCTTGACGGCT
>CAWJGB010000006.1:0-97084 GCA_963842375.1 uncultured Solirubrobacterales bacterium | reverse complement strand
AGACGAACTTCGAGGTATTCGCCTTGCAGTACCTGAATTCGAAGCCCAAGACGGTGTCGTTTGCCCCTTCGACGTTGTGTTCGAGCTTGATCACCATCTTCTCGGCGGCGTTCTTGTTGCCCGGCTTGAGTTTCTTGGCGACCGCTTCGAAGAGCCCGACCTCGGTCTTGATCTGGCCGAGCCACTTGGCGAGGGTCTGGCGGTCGGCTTCGGGCTGGGGGACCGCTTCGAGTTCGGCGAGGGCCCCCTTCAGGGCCACCGCGGCCTTTTGGACCTGCCTGGCGGGGCGCTTCAGCTTGCCCTTCTTGACTTCGGCCTTGACGCCGTGCAGGGTCGCTTCGTTGGCCTTGGTGTTCCGTTCGCAGATCGGTTCGACCTGGTCCTTGTATTCGGCGCGGCTGGTTTCCGCGTAGGCGAAGGAGACGATCGCAAGGAAGGCCGCGGCGGTCGTCAGGAGGAGGGCCTTGAGCGGTGTCTTCATCGTTCTGGTCTCTCCGCTCATCTGCCGGTGCAGGGCTTGTCGAGGTCGCCCGAGATCGTCGTGCCTTCGACGAATGTGAAGGCGCCGTGGGCGACCAGGTGCCCGGAGGGGCAGGTCGCGTAGAGCAGGCTCTTCTTCTGGCCCTTGTAGGTCCAGGTCTTATGGACCGTGGCCGAGAAGGAGGTAAGCGAGCCCTGCCCGGCGACGATCGTCGGGATCTTGATCAGGGTCGAGGTGCCGTAGAGGCCGTGGGCGCTTGCCGATCACCCCCTCGGTGACGAAGGTGGTGGCGGCGGGGACGTGGGCGTAGACCTGCATGACCAGGACCGGCTTGGCGCCCTGGGGGGGGCCGTTGAAGATCAGGAGCGGCCCGGAGGCGTTGAAGGGGGCCTGTTCGGGGAGGGCGATTTCGGCGGAGACCTTGCCTTTGCCGACCAGCGAGCCGGGGCAGGCTTTAAGGGCCGCGGCGGTGGTGGTGGCCTGCAGCTTCGATCGGGCGCAGGTGGGGAGGCCCTTGGTGTAGATCGTGCCGTGCTTGTCGAATTCGAGGTCTAGGGTCTTCAGGGCGGGGACGTGGGAGCCGTCGGTGGTCTTGATCGCCCCGTTGATCTTCAGGGTGATCGGGGTCGGGGTCTTCTTGGCGAGCCTGGTCGGGGAGATCCCGCCTTCGATTTCGATCACCACCTTGCCCGCCTGGGCGCTCACCGCGAAGGCGGTCGCGGTCATCGCGAGCGTGAGCAGGCCGACCAGGAGCACGGCCACCTTCTTGGGTCCCATCTGCACTACCCCCTTACCTTGCAGGTCTTCTGCAGTTCGTTTGAGGTCGTTATGGCGCCGGCGAATTCATAGGTCGCCTTGGCCAGCTTGAAGCCGACTTCCTTGATCCCCTTCGGGGCCGGGCAGGAGGCGGTGGCGTAGCTGGCGGGGTGCCCGTGGAAGCTGAACTTACGGGCCAGGGTCATGTAGAAGGAGGAGATCTGCCCGTAGCCGGAGGCGATCGGGGGGATCGTCGCGTCCAGGGCGGTGCCGAAGGCGCCGTGGGTCTTCTTCACCTCGAAGACGATCACGTAGGTGAGCGGCAGGGGCGGGCCGCTGACCACCTGGGCGAGGATCGCGGGGTGGCCGTGGTAGGTGCCGTTGAAGGCCTCCATGCCGCCCACCGAGAGGAAGGGTTCCTGGGCGGGCAGGGCGATCCGGGAGGTGACGTTGCCGTGGCCGACCATCTCGGAACCGCAGGCGGCCTTGGCCGAGGCCCCGGTGCCGGTTTCGATCCTCGCCAGGGGACAGCTCGAAAGGCCCTTGGAGGAGAGGGCGCCGTGGCTGTTGATCTGCAGGGAGATCCGTTCGAGGCGGGGCGGGACGGACTTGTCGGTGGTTTTGATCGAGCCGCTCATCTGCACGCTTACCGGGGCCGGGGAGGAGCGGGGCAGGGCGGTGGGGATGATCTGGCCTTCGAAGGAGACCTGCAGGGCGCCCTTCTGGGAGAGGCCTGCCTGGGCGCCGGCGGCGAGGGCCAGGCGCAAGAAGGACGCCCGCCGTGGCGGCGAGCGTCTTCTTCTTCTTGGTGCCCTTGGTCCCCTGCCTCATCGTGGTATTCCTAGCGCACCAGGGGGTAGACGCAGTAGTAGGCGGAGGGCTGGTTGGTTTCGCTGTTCTTCGGGGATCCCGACGCCGTCGATCACCACCGTCGTGTAGCTTTGCCCACGCCGACCTGTGCCGTAGACGTCGTCGGTGAACTGGTGCTGTTCGGCGCTGCCCCCGATGCCCAGGTCGAGCACTTTGCGGGTCGAGTAGAGCTCCATCGGGGTGGGCAGGTAGCCGCCCTTGGCGGCGCAATGTTCGGCCGCCGCTTCGAGGCTGTTGGCGGCCGGGTTTGAGTGGGAGTCGTAGCAGAGGCCGCGGATCAGGGTGGTGTCCGGTCGGGCAGGAGGCGGCGTGGCCGCCCACGGTCGAGGCGTTGGTGGCGTTGGTCGCGTTGGCGGCGGAGGGGACGGTGCCGAGCGCCGACATCTTGATGTTGGCGCCGGTGATCGATTCGGCTTCGATCTTGCCGCCTGAGACCGCGCCGTTGGCGATCTTGCCGCCGGTCACCGACTTGGCCTTCAGCTGGCGGGAGCCGACGCTGTTGGGGGGGACCCTGAAGGCGGCGTAGGCGGAGCCGGTGAGGGCGACGATCAGGGCGGTCATCGCGACCACCATCGCAGGTCGAAGGCCGGCCGAAGAGCCGCCTCTTGTCTTGCTGGTTCATCTCGTCCCTTCCCCTTTCAGACATCACTGTTTAGAAACCTTCTGGTCGATCAAAGTCTCGCTCCTTGCAGCCTGGCGCTCAGCTGCGCCCGTGTCGTCTGTGGCGCTTTGACTTCTTCGTCGCCTTGCAGGCGGTCTTCGCCTTGACCTGCTGGGTCAGGGTCTTGCCGTTCTGGCCGTTCAGCTGGACCGTCGAGACGATCGGCGATGCCGCAGAGGCTCTGGGTGTTCTCCAGGTAGCCCTGCTTGCCGCCGAACAGGGTGAGGCGGAAGTGGCCGATCGGGACGTCGGGGACGGTCGGGATCACCGTCTTCAGCTTGCCGCCGGCGATCGAGGTCGATTCGCCCTCGGGCATCACCGTCACCTGGCCGCCGAGGATGAAGACGACGTGGGGCAAGACGCTGCTGCCGCCGCCGAAGCCCGAGACCGCGTAGGCGAGGCCTTGCAGGGGCTTTTCGAGCAGCGGGGTTTCGTCGGACGACGGTGCCGATCGGGGCTTTGCCCTTGCACTGGTCTGAGGCGAGTTCTGAGCGGTCGCAGAGGTTGCCGAGGTGTTCCTGGTCGATCTCGAAGGCCTTCGGCAGGGTCACCGTCACCGATTTGATGTTGGCGTCGCCTGGGGTGGTGTTCAGGTCGAAGCGAAGGCTCGGCTCCCTGGCCTGCCTGGTCGCCTTGTGGCCGCCCAGCTGGGCGATCGTCAGCTTCGGCGCTGAAGCCGAAGCGTCGCGCAGTCGACCGCGTGGAAGTAGGAGCTGAAGCTCGCCGGCGTGCCCTCGTCGCCGATCCCTTCCGAGCCCACCGCGAAGGGCGAGCAGTTGGTCGGGTTGATCATGAACTTTTCGCGGTTGATGTTGACCTGGATCGAGCGCATCCGGATCGGGATCCCGCCGATGATCGAGGGCACCGTTTCTGAGTCGGCGATCACGTGGGCGTCGGTGGGGTCGATGTGGAGGGCGACGCGGACGACAACGGTGCCGTAGTCATAGGGGCCGGCCAGCGCCGGGGTGATCGCCACCAGCGACAGCGGCGCTCCTTTTAACGGCCCGGCCAGGTAGATCTTGCCGACCGCGTGGAAGGGGTGCGATCCCGGCCCCGCGGCTACGTTGGAGGTGCCGATTTCCGATCTCGCCGGGCAGCTCGGGTTGGCCTGCTCGGTGCGCCCCGGCGTGTTCGCCGCCGCCGTGATGTCAGCCTCGGGGCAGTAGGTGAGGCCGTGCAGGTTGGCGGTCAGCCCCGGCGGCATCGTGAAGTTGAGCTTGCCCAGGAACTGATCGCCGTCTTCGCGGTCGAGCTTCAGCGTGAAGGAGGAGAAGGCGCCCGCGCGTCGGGTTGGAGGTTCCCGCCTCCAGGCTCGGGTTGAAGGGCCGGACCTGGCCCGGGCATTCGGTTCCGTGGGGGCCTGAGTCGAGGCCGAAGACCTGGCTCGATCTCTGATCGGGCAGCGCTTCGTCCCAGGGGAAGAAGTCGGCGTTCACCGCGTAGATCGTGCAGGCGATCGGCGTCGCCATCAGCGCCTCGGTCGGAGGCGAAGAGGTGCAGCTGGAAGTCTTCGAAGGGAACCTGCGGCAGGTCTTTGAAGTAGCGCCGTCACCTGCCCCGTTTCGGGTTCGGTTTGATCGAGCCGATGAGCTTCGCGTTGATCCCGAACCCCGAGGCGATCTCGAACAGCCGGTACTGGTTGCCGGCTTCGGGTTCGCCGATATAGACGGAGCCTTCGAGAGGACCGTTGAGCGTCGAGGAGCCGATCGTGAAGGTGCCGATCTTCGCGCTGTCGGGGCATTCGGCCGGTCCCTCCGATTTGAAGTTGGCCTGGGCATCGGTGCAGGCGGTCTGCCCGTCGGCGGCGTCGGGGTTGACCGTGAAGCCTTCCGGAAGGGTCACGGCGGCCGATTTGATCTCCGAAGGGGAGACGGCGAAGCCCTGGAACTGGGGTGCGCTCAACTCGACGTTTAAGCCCGAGGGCGAGTCGGTCTGTTCGGTGGTCGGACTGGCGAAGAGAACCGGCTGGAACGTCTCGTTTTCACACCCTTCAGTCGCCGGGTAGGCGTCTTGTTCTTTGGAGAGGTGTTCAGGGTCCTGGTAGGTCTGCACTTCCAGGGTGCTGGTAAGCGGTTCGGCGGTGCAGGTGGTCGGATTGTCGGTGAGCGGATGTACGGAGATCGAAGCTTCGGCTCCGCCCATGCAGGTGGTGTTGGCGAGATCGGGGCAACCCGCGGGATTGCCCGGGCGTGCCTTTCGGGAAACGTTCGGCATTGTGGGCACCTTCTGCGGGAAAGCCCCAGAAGGTGAGGTGGGCCCCAGCCAGCGGCACCAGTTGGGTGATGTCTTGGACGGTGAAGCGAAGCCCATAGTCGGACTCGGTGCGCACCGCGACCGGGATGTTGATCGGGATGTTGAGGATCGGCACAATGAAGGCGAAGACGCGCGGTCTCGCTGCTGGTTTGCGGCGCCAGGTCATAGAGCGGCGCCGTGCCCATCAGGTAGTCCGGGTTGCCTTCGTAGTTGGCGTAGATGGTGATCAGCCCGGCCTGGGAGTTGGTCGGGCACTCTTCGAGCGCGAAGTCGACGGACGTGCACTGGGTGATCGCGTTGGAGTTGCCAAAGATTCCGCTCGGGGCGTTGAAGATGACGTTCTTGGCGATCTCAGGGTTGCCGGGTTCAGCGAGGGTGAAGGAGGTCTGCAGGGTAGGGTGCCCCCCGGCCTGGGTGGTCGAAGTGGTGGTGGTGAAAGATGTGATCGGCTCTGAGGCAAGGGCGGGCGCCGTCGCGGTGAGCGAGAAGGCGAGGGCGACGACCACGGCGAGCGTCTTGGCTCCCACCGTCGTCTTCTCCTTGCTCATCTGCGTGCTCGGTCGTGGCTCAGCCATGTCGGTGGGCCTTGCGGCGGTGCTTGGACTTGCTGTGGTCGAGTGGCAGGGGGCATCCCAGCCCCCCGCTCTCCCAGAACCGGACGTGACAGTCTCCCGTCATACGGCTCCTCCCATCCAGTTGTTGGTTCGGACCAGCCGCCAGTGGACAAACAGCTCCGGCTCGCGTGTGAACACGTCTGCCAGAAGCTGCCATCCCTTTGCGCGGCGACCCTTAAGTCGCTTGAACCTCCGCACCGCCCAGCGCATCAGGTACTCATCGATGTGCCATAGGGACCGGCGCAACTCCGACGGGTAGAAGCGCCCGTAGTAGTTGATCCAGCCTCGCACGGTCAGGTTGACCGTGCGTGCGATGTCGGTGAGGGATGTCCCGCTCCAAAAGTGAATCCTCCATCTGCGGATCGTCCGGCGGATCGCCTTTGCGGCTTCGTCGCTGACCGCCGGGAGGAAGCTGCGAAACAGCTTGCCTCTCCGGTTCTTGGCCGGTCGGTGGCGAAACGTGTACCCGAGGAAATCGAAACGCTCGTGCTCATAGGAGCCGGTGCGGCTTGAGTCCTTGCAGTAGACGATGCGCGTCTTGTCGGTGTTCAACTCCAGGTGACAAGCCGCCATCCGCTGCTTGATCTCGCCGAGCACGGACCGCGCCTGGCGCTCACTCTTGCAGTGCGCGACAACGTCATCTGCATAGCGCTCGAAGGGGACGGCCGGGAACTCCCGCGCCATCCAGGAATCGAACGCATAGTGGAGATAGAGGTTGGCGAGCACCGGGGAGATCGCAGACCCTTGCGGGGTGCCGCGATCACGCGCCTCCAGGTTGCCGTCCCCGTTGTCGAGCGGGGCCTTCAGCCAGCGCTCGACGTAGAGGAGTACCCACCG
This sequence comes from uncultured Solirubrobacterales bacterium, assembly GCA_963842375.1. Lineage (GTDB taxonomy): Bacteria > Actinomycetota > Thermoleophilia > Solirubrobacterales > 70-9 > CAVUPF01. The sequence goes on along the minus strand of CAWJGB010000006.1, from coordinate 90,612 downwards.
CTCCTTGGTGTGGGCGGCTACCGCTTTCAGGATGAGCTTGTGATCGACGGAATCGAAAAATGACTTCAGGTCCAGATCTAGAACCCAGTCATATCTCCAACTCCGCTCCCGGCATGTCCCCACCGCGTCAAGCGCCGAGCGGTTCGGTCGGTAGCCGTAGGAGTCGGGGTGGAAGTGAGGCTCCACCTTCGGCTCCAGGTACAGCTTGGCGACCGTCTGCGCGACTCTGTCGGCGACGGTGGGCACACCGAGGGTTCTTGACCCTCGCCCATCGCGCTTCGGTATCTGCACCGCCTTCACAGGCGGTGGCATGTAGGTACCCGAGGAGAGCCGGTTCCAGATCACGTAGAGGTTCCCTTCCAGGTTCCTCTCGAACTCCGCAACCGACTCCTCGTCAACACCTGGAGCGCCCTGGTTGGCCTTGACTTGCTTCCATGCCTCCCAGACCACCCTCTTTTCGATGTCAAACGACTTCTTGACCTTCAACCTTGGCTCGGTCATCGGCTCCTCCCACTCACTTCGTGGTTGACCGTCAACTTCGCCTGGATGGCCCGCCCGCTTCGCTCCAGCCCGATTACCGGGCCTTCATCACTACTACCGGGCGGTCCGCCCCTGTGCCTCGCGTCGGGAGTGTGGCTCCTTGCGGTTTCTGCCGCTTGGGGCCTTCCCTGGGAAGAGCGGCCGGAGGTCAGATGACCATGAGCCGGTATCCCGCGAGACGACAGGTTCCCATGTTCCGCACAGGAGCCTGACCCGCGCTCGCGCCACCTCCATGCCGGACACCGCCTGGGCGGTAGACAGGTCTCCCCCAGGCTCATCCCAGTTCCAAGAAGTCGACCTGGTTTTGATGTCGTCTGGTGCATTTCGACACGTCTTCAGTGGTTCGCTTTCGCTCGCCTTCATCGGGTCATACCTGACGCACTCATAGGCGCGCCTTTTCCCGCAACGCTCAGCACGAGCGGCTCTTGACCGACGCACCTTGCGGTGGTTTGTGACCTCCTCCTGCAAGGCGGTCACGGAGGGCCTACCTCCATCTCCTGTGTAGCGCCGCCTCATGAGCGCACCGAACCTTTCCTGTGCTTATTGGCTCGGTGCTTGTGTTTGCCCTTGTGGCGTTCATGGCGCACCTTCTTCACGCACTTGCCGTGCTTTCGGACGAAGCCCGTCTTGCACCTGGTTTTGGTGCTAGGCGCCGAGTAGTTGCCGCCGCTCCCAGTAATCGTTCCGAAGCTCGGCGCCGAAGGCGTGGGGGAACTGGGACCGTGGCACTCATCGGATGCTTTGCAGGGCACCGGCGGTGGGATGTAGGGGAAACCGCCCAGTTCTCGGGCGTCATAGATCTTGGTCAGGGTTCCGTTTTCGTCCTGGGGCACCAGGACATCGCGAGTGAAGAAGAGGGCATCGGTGCCGGCGGCGCTGACCCCGAGGAGCTTTGAGTCAAAGCGGCTGGTCCCGGTCGAGATCAGCCCGACGCAGCCGTTGGCTATCTGACATTCGTAACCGCCTTTCGCCTCCACGCTGCCACGGGCCTCCCACTCATAGACATCGGTCTTTTCGTCTTGGTCGCGGGCCGCCAGGGCCTCGGTCGAGTCGAAGAAGACGCGGCCGTCGTTGGTGAGTCCGAGGCCGAGTTCAGAGAGGGTGCCTTCGCCTTCGTCGATGGCGCCGGTGGGGTTGCAAGAGGCACAGTTGAGCGTTTCGGTTGAGGCGTCGTAGCGGTAAACCTGGGTGAAGCCGGCATTGTCGACCGTCGGGAGCAGCGGCAGGGCCGAGATGAAGGCGGCGAAATCGCCGCTGGGGCTGACCTGGAAGTCGCCGTAGATGAAGGTGCCATTGTTGGTGACAGCCTCGAACACCGCCAGATTCTCGGTTTCAAGCGTCGTCACGTAGTGTGGAGTCGAGCCGGGGCGGACGACGTAGAGGTTTGGCTGGTTTGCCGTACCGTTGGAAGGGCCGTTAAGCAACTCCGGAGAGAGGAAATAGATCGTGCCGTCTCCGGAGGCGACCCCGCCGCCGCCGGCGATCGCGACCGCGCTGCAGTTGGGGCCGCCGGAGACCGTGTTCCAGTTGAATTCGGGGGTGCAGGCGGCGGTGTCGCCCGGCTGGCCGTTTTCTTCTTTTTCCCCCTTGGAGATCAGGGTCAGGGTGGCGCCTGATCCGGAGACTTCGGCCTCGTAGATGTCGGCGCCGCTGTGATGTTCGTCTTGGTGGGTGAGATGTTCTTCGGAGGAGAAGAAGACCTTGGAGCCGTCTTCGGTCATGCCGTCGAAGAGGACGCCTTTGGTGACTGCGGGGGTGAGGTCGATCGTTTTCGCGTTGTCATTGATGTCCATGTAGAGGTGCCAGTAGACGTTGCCTTCGACGTCTTCAGAGACCTTCTGGGCGACGAGGATCCGCGAGCCGTCTTTGGAGACGGCGAGCTCGGCGATCCCGTTTGAGTCATTGGGGGCGTGGCATTCGCCTTCGCCTGCGGTCTGCAGGCAGGGAAGGGGCGTGCCGCCGGGAGAGTCTGAGACGACGTGGGTTTCGCCGGTTTTCAGGTCGCGGTCATAGATCGAGACGACGCCGTCCGAATTGCCTCCTTCGGCGAACTTGGAGGTCGAGCCGAAGACGAAGTGGGAGCCGTCGGGGGAGAAGTGCTTGGCGATGTAGCCGTCGGGCTTGGCAGTGGGGCCGGGGTTTTCCGGGCCCGCCATGCCCTGGACAAGATTGCCATTTGGCAGGTGGATCGGGGTGCCGGAGCTGCCGTCTTTAAAGCAGGGGTTGCAGATTTCTTCACCGCCGAAAGCGAAGGTGTCGAGGCTTGGGTCGGCTTCCAAGAGGGTGGAGGCGAAGGGCAGTTTCGACGGGGTACCCGAGGCTGGGATTCCTACATAGCTTGTGCTCCAACCTTGTTCGCCGCGGGTCGCGAGGTAGGGGTCGGGGCCTTTGTTGGTCGGATCGCCGACGCCTGCGATGCCGCCGTAATGGATGGCATAGAGAACCCGCGACGGGCCAGAGGCCTGGGGGTAGCCGCCGAACGGAGTCTGGCCGCCGACCAGGTTCGACTCGACATCATAGCCCCCGGTGTTGGCGGCCGAGACGAGCTCGTAGGCCCGGCAGTCGGGGAGCTGCGCAGCGCTGGTCTGCTGGCGCACGTGGGCGTTGGAACAGATATCTGTGAGATTACCGGTGGAGTACGTGCGGAAAGTCTTTTCTATGACGGTCGTCCCAGTCTGATTTTCGGCGACAACGCGCCAGTGGTAGATAGTGTTCTGCGCGAGGCCGTGCAACATTAGACTTACAGGGACATCCGATTCCCCGAAGCCGATGTCGACATCTGGATTCGGTTCGCTAGTACACGGATCTGGAGTCGCGGAACAAACCCCGGTACCGTACTCGAAGTGGTAGTGGGTTTCAGCCGAGTTCGGGTTAATCGTCGCATTCAAGGATGCGAGGTCGGAGCGCACGTTCGAAACCGATACCGCCTTGATAGTAGGTGCGGGAGGAGGTTCCCCGGGCCCCAAGATGTCGACCTTCCCCAGTCCGTCAGTTATGTATAGGTCGTCAGACGGGCCGCCAACGGCAACACCACCCGTTTCGTCTTCAGCAAGGAAGGCCCCGCCGGTGTCGGAGACTTGAAGGGCGCTCAGGCCGGACACTTCCCACTCGGTGACGTCTCGAGGACCGCCGCCGAATACTGAAGCATGCTTGGCATAAACATGGCCGTCGGCAGGATCGACAGCAACAGCACCAGATTCGGTGGAGTCAACCACATAGGCAAATTCGTAGTTGTGAGAAGCATCGTATTTGACGACACCTCTGACGCCTTGAAAAACAATGGAAACATAGAGATTATCTGAGGAGTCGAAGGCGATCTGGCAAGGCGGCCCCTGGCCGGCAGTGCTGATTGAGACTCCTGTCGAAACCCCGGCGGGGCTGTACTCCTTGACGGCGTCTTCGTTCTCCTCTGACACCCAAATATCTCCGTGTGAATCGACGGCTACGCCGCAAGGACTGCTGACGCCGGGAATTGGGAAGCTACCTGTCAATCGAGTCCCGTCCGGTTCGAAGCCGTTGACTTCTCCGCTTCCGTCCGATAGCACATAAATGTTTCCCTCGGTACTGACATTTCCGGAGTTGTCGACTGCGAGATCGGGGCTATAGCCAAGCCCTTCGATACCGATCGAGGACGCACCGAGGGCGGCAAAGTTGGTCGGGTTTCCTGCTTCGTCGAACTTGTCCAAGACGCCGCGCCCTTTATCGAGGGCGTAGAGATCACCAGTGGACTGGTCAATCGCCAATCGGCCGACGGAGGCGAAAGCGCCCGCAGTGGTGCCGGTACCATCGAAGCTGCCCTTGCGGACATGCACGGTTGTCGCCAGAGCGGGAGTGCTGAAGAAGCCTAGAGAGACCCCGAGAATCGGGAGTGCGGTCAGGGCAAAGCGACAGACCATCCGGCGAACCTTCGAGGACGCCCTAGCCGCGATCTTCATTGCGTACATTCGGCGGTTGCTACCGAATATGGACGGATTCTTGTCCCAATTTGCTCCCATCACCTAGCCCACCCCCTTCGCCCGCAGGTGACGCTTGTGCTTTACGCCCTTGGCGCAGGGGGTCTGGAGGACCGGGTTCTGGTTTGCTGTGAGGCCGTTCTGGCCATTGAGGTCCGCGGTTGCGCGCAGACGGTGAGAACAGAGGTTTGTATTGTTCTGGAGGAGGCCCTTGCCGCCACCGTCGAGGGTCAGGGTGAAGTTGGAGACGGGGGCGTCGGGAACTGTTTCGAAGGTGGTGCGGATGCGGCCGTTGACGCTGTCGACGTGGCCGTCGAGGGCGATGTCGATCTGGCCATTGAGGGCAGCGACGATGTCGGGGAGCTTGTGGCCACCGCCGGTGCGCAGGTAGACTGGGCCTTCGAGGGGCTTTTCGAGCAGTGGGGTCTGGGCTTTGGCAAAGCCGATATCGGAGCCCGGGGGGCACTTTTCGCCTGGGATCTTGCCTTCGAAGAACTGGACCTTGGTGCACGGGTCCTTGATGTGTTCGTTGTCGACGATCTCGGTGGGCGGCATGGTGAGGACGACGCGGGAGACGTTGGCGTAGGGGCCGCCGCTGGGGTAGGTGAGATCCGTGTGCAGGGAGGGGGTGCCGCCGTGCTTGGTGGAGCCGGAGAACTTGAGAGCGAGCCTGGGTGAAAAGCCGAGGCTGGTGCAGTCGGTGGCTTGGAAATGGGAGGCGAGGTCTGATTCAGCGCCCTGGTCGCCGAAGACCCTCGCCCCGATCGAGAAGGGGTCGCAGTTAGTCGGGTTGAGCGCGAAGCCCGCCCGATTAAGGCCGATCAGGAGCGAGCGCAGGCGCAGCGGGATGCCCGCGATGATTGGGGGCAGGGGGTCGGAAACGGTGGTGACCTGTGCCGTTTCCGGATTGACGTGCAGTGCGGCCCTGACCACGACGCTGCCGAAGTCATAGGGGCCCGAGAGCGCCGGGGAGATCACGACCAGGCTGAGGGGAGCGCCCTTGTAGGGCCCCGCCAAGTAGACCTTGCCTGGGAAATAGACGGGGTGGGTGCCTGCTCCGGTCCCCGTGTCAGAGGTGCCGATCTGGGAGGCCGCAGGGCAACTCGGGCTTGCCTCCTGCTCGGTGCCCGAGTAGCTGGGCTGCGCTGACGCGGCGATCTCCGCCTCAGAGCAGTAGGGGACGCCGGCGAGGGTGGCCGCGAAGCCCGGCGGCGTTGTGACAGTAAGGGCGCTCAGGTTCTGGTCGCCGTCGTTGCGGGCGAGGTTGAGAGTAAAGGGGCTGTGGGCGCCGGCGGTGGCGTTGGCGACGCCGGCCTCGAACTGTGGGTTGAATGGGCGCTGCGCGGCCGGGCAGGACTGCCCGTTGGGGCCGGAGTTGAGGATAAAGTACTGGGTCGAGTGCTGTTCGGGGAGCGCCGAGTCCCACGGCGTGAAGGTGGCGTTGACGGGGTATTCGCCGCACTGGGCCGGGGTGGCCAGGAGACCGCGCTCAGAGCCGAAGAAGTGCATGTCGAATTCTTCGAAGGGAAACTCGGGAAGGCTCGGGAAGTTGAGCGTCAACTGGCCCGTCTGAGGGTTGGCAACGACGTCGGCCTGGATCTTTACGTGAACGCCGAAGCCGTCGGCAACGAGAACGATCCGGTAGGGGTCGCCGGGCTTCGGTTCGCGGATGTAGACGTACCCCGGCAGAGGACCGGGTAGGGCAGCGCTATGGATGCTGAGCGTGCCCACCTTGGAGAAATCAGGGCATTCGGCGGCTTCCAGGCTTTCCAGGTTCTCCTCGGCTTCCGTGCAGGCGACCTTGCCGTCAGAGGCGTTGGGGGTGAGCGTGAAACCATGCGGGAGTTCCACCGACAGTGCACGGAGCTCCGAACCAGATGGCACGCTTGGGCTGGTTTCCTGAGGAACCTTCAGGTTGACGTCAGAGCCCGAGGCGGAGTCGGTCTGCTGGGTGGTCGGCTGGACGAAGAGGCTGGGGTTGAAGGAGAGCTGATCGCAGCCGGTCGTCGCCGGGTAGGTTATTACTCTTTCGGAGGTTTCGAGGTCGAAGGAGAGGATTTCCTCAGAGGCGCTGAGCGCCACGCCGCAAGTGGTCGGGTTGTCGAGGAACGGCAAGACTTCAGCGTTGGACGAGTACCCAGGTCCGCAGTTTGGATGAGTACCCCCACCACCCTCTGTTGCGACGCAACCCCGAGGCCCCCACCGTTCGGGGTTGTTACTCGGATCCGCCGGGACTCCCCAGAGTTGTAGTCCGCCAGATACTGGGTAGCCGAAGAACTGGCCGAACGGTCCTAATGAACCGAACGGGAGGAGATGGGTCAAGCCCACGACCTTCGACGTCAACCCGTAGTCACTATTTGTCCGGGCACTGAGGACTACATAAATGGGGAAATTAACAAGAGGTACCTGAAATCCAAGCAAACCAGCCTCTCCTGGCGGAGGCACCACGTTGTAGACGGCGATCCCGCAGGTAATGACCGCGCAGGTCGTACCGACCTGAGAGTCGACCGGACACTCGTTTTCACCAAAATCAACCTCAGTACACTGTGGGGTGGCGTGTGGTTGCCGATCAGACCGAGTCGGCAAATTGAAGGTAATGTCCTTGGGGTCCTGGCAATCACAGTTCGGCTGTGGCGGAGTGGGCTGGTGGAAACGAGTAAGGTTTTCCTCAAATATGGAGATATTTGGGTGCCCTCCAGCCTGCGTAGTTGAGGGCGTCATGCTAAAAGACACAATTTCGGACTTGGCGGCTGCCGAGCTGGTCCAAGCAAACGACGACGTCGCGAGGATAGCCACCAAGAAAGCGACAGTTCTGAGCACAGCCCTCCGGGGACTGCGCTGCGCCCGCTTGCCCGCGCCTGTTCGTGTCGTAGCTCGGGAGACCAGGTATTATTTTTGATTTCACTCATCATCCGAATCACCGCGGACCCCGCCTGGCGTGACGCTTGTGTCTTCTTCTTGTGCTTCTTGTTGTGGCTGTTGGCTTTTGCCGGCCAGTTACCGCCAGAGCCACTTCGGCGGTACTCCCGAGCTGTGGCGGTGCAGGCGGTGAGCTGCCGGCGCCATGGCACTCATCGGCTGCTTCGCAGGGCGCCGTGGCCGGCGGGAACGGGAACCCGCCATCGGTGCGGGCGTCGTAGTACTTGGCGAACGGCCCATTCTCATCCTGGCCGACCAGGGTGGCAAAGGTAGAGAAATAGACGTTTACACCGTCGGCGCTCACTCCGGCCAAGCCAACGGTCCTGTCCTGATTGGCAGTCGCCTGGGTGTCCTGGGCGCTCGTTCCCGAGGTGATCAGCTGTGGCCTTCCCTCGACATACTCATAGACGTCGTGCAAATTGTTCGTGTCCTGCGGCACTAGGGCGTCGGGCGTGTAGAAGAAGGTCCGGCCGTCGTTGGCCATGAATAGCCCATCGTCGCTACCTGTCACGCCTCCAACCGGCGGAGCGCCGCTGGGGTCGCACGAAACGCAGAGAAGCTTTTCCGTCGAGGGTTCGTAGGAGTACATCTCGTCGTTGCCCTGATTGTGGTATCCGCTCAACTGCTGGTTTGTGATGAACGCCATGTGAGTGCCGTCGGGCGAGACGTCCATCCTGCCGACCGGACCGTTGCCGCATGTCGCTTCTTCGACGGGTTCGCAGTCTTGTCCTGGTGCAAACGTGGTCACATAGTGGACTTGATCACCTCGGTAGAGGTAGAGGTTCACCTGGTTGGGGATGCCCTTGGAGCCATCTAGCTGCTCGGGAGAGTAGAAGTAGATATCACCACTTTCGTGGGCGAGCGCCGTGTCGCCCACGTAGGTACGGCCAGGAACAACCGGCACGACGTCGCAGCCGCCGGTCCAGCCGCCTGCCGGAGTGCAGGCGTCGGTGTTACCCGCACCGTTGTTGCCGAGTGAGATGACCTTCAGCGGTTTCCCTTCTTTTCACCCGCTTCACTCCACATATAGAGATCTGTGCTGTGGCGTGTATCTTCGGGAGTGAGATCTTCATTAGAGGTGAAAAAGACCTTCGCTCCCATCGGAGGTCATACCGATGTAATTGACATCGGACGGTTCACCTTTGGAATTGCAAGAAACGCACTTAGTCGCCACGTCGTTGATCCGCATGTAGAGGTCGACGCCGCCACTCGGGCCGACCGTCGACATCAGGATGTGGGAACCGTCAGTTGAAACGCTCGTATTGACCTGAGTCGGCCGCCCTTCGATATTCCCCTCTACCGGGAAAATCAACCCATTCTCCCGAGTTGGTTTGGCCTGGCTGCTGGGGGATGTCGCCGCCTTTGGGAAGGATCGAGATAATTTCGGTCGTATGAGTGGCTGTGTTGTAGTCATACGCGGAGCCTGGCGCCACTGTCAGGCCGCCCGTTTCCCATGCATAATTGTTGGAGGAGAATGCAAGGTGGGAGAAATCCGGCGACGGCTGCCAGGTGCCGACCGTGTGTTCGTCAGCTTCTTTGAGAGGTTTCGTAGAGTCCACATTGGCGGGCCAGCGCCCTAGGGATTCCCCATTGGATGACCAGACGTATGGTGCTCTCGATTCTGGCTCGACCGCACCGCCCCCAAAACCGCCGTTTGGTTCGTCAAAGTCGATGACCTTTTCGAAACTCAAGTCACCAATCATTGAACTGGCTCCCAGCGTCGTTTCCCCGCCGACACCAGCGTATTTGGTAACCCAACCAGTATCGGTGCGCGTGGCGACGTAGTCGTCAATGTTGAAGTTCGTCGGCGGGTTCGTGCCGGTGATCGACCCAAATCCCCCGCCGTAGGAAAAGCGAGCCGGGTTCGTGGCATAGGACGCCGCCGGTGCGCTTCCAGGAAAGACGACGAAACTTCCCTGTTTCGCAGGCGACACCAGCTCATAAGCGCGGCAGTCGGGAACCGCGTTGGAGTGCGTTTCCTGGCGCAGGGTTTCGTTGGGGCACTTTTCTGGGTAGAAGTTAAATGTCTGGTCTTCGCTAGTGGCAGTACCATACGGGTTTTCTGCTACAAACCGGAAATGGTAAGTGATAGCCTGGAGCCCAGTGAGTTCAACGCTAACCGGCTGGTCAGTTAGCCCGGTCAAAGGCGCTCCCTGGCACGGCACGCTCGTCCCGTAGGCAGGCGTCGGACCGTATTCGAAGTGACATTTAGTGGCCGCGTTTTCTGGGTTTACTTTAGCGTCGAGTTCAGCCGAAGAGGCTGTAACTTTGTTCGCAGCGACGCCGCCAATCGTTGGCCTACTCGGCGTGAGAAATGATTCATCCTGGCCGTAGGTAGTCCCGAATTTGTTTGTTGCGACAATGCGGTAGTGGTAGACGTGATGGCCCAAAAGACCGCCGATCGTCGCTGGTGTAACTTTTGTGGGGCCGGTGGGTGAGCCGGCATCAACCGTTGCGGTAGTTTGGCCGTACACTCCTTCTTCAACCCCGTATTCGAAAAAGTATTTCGTTTCGTTACCATCTCCCGCAAATGACCCGTTGAGGTCCGCGCCGGTGGTCGTCAGTTCTGTTGCCGCTTCTGTTTTTAGGGTAGTCACGGCTGGATTTGTGGTGAACACTTCATCCTGGCCAGCGCCCGTTCCTTCAGGGTTAGTTGCTACCAGCCTGTAGTGATAGGTCGTTCCGCCTTTCAGTTTTTCGACGAGGGGAATACTGACTTTTTGGAGTCCTTTACCGCTGCCGTTGTTGGCATCCGGAATCGGGAAGCTTGTGCATACACTAGTTTCACAGTTTTCCAGGCCGTATTCGAAATGGTAGGTGGTTTCGAGACCTTCGCCCTGGTAGGAACCATTGAAGGTCGCGCCGCTCTTTTCGATGTTAGTCGCCGGTAGGGTGGTCACAAACGCCACCGCTTCAGGTGTGGCGAACGTCAAGCTTTCCCCGTAGTTTGTGCCCTGGGAGTTTCCGGCAGCGAGACGGTAATGGTAGGTTGTTTTGGCCGTCAAGCCTGAGAGTGTTGCTTTGACTTCTTTTGGTTCGGAGTAGGGAGGAGAGGGAGAGCATTCTTGCGTCTGGGCACCCGTATAGCCGTGGGCCTGGAAGAAGGTTTCTGTGACGTATTCGAAGACACAAGAGGTGACGTTCCCGCCTTCGGCTGGATTGAGCTTTTCCGGAAACTGTGACGCTCTTTGGTGTCAGTTCCGAGGTTTCGCCGGTGGTGACGTTGGGTATGGTCGCTTTGGCAAACACCGCGATGGTCCGCGCTCCGGTATTAGCGACGTAGGCGGTGCCTGATTTAGCGATCGCTAATTCCCTGTGCCGCGTTGAGGTGTTCGTGGCCAAAGGAGTCGAGCGGAGCGCAATTTTCGCCACAGTTCAATGCGAAGTGGCTGATGAAGACGCCCGATTCATCGACGTATAGCTCATTGTTTGATGGATCAATCGCAAGGCCGGTAGCCGAGCCGCCGTCAAGGGTGTCCGCGAGGTCTTCATCTTTGACGGTGAACTTCGTTACATTCGGGCTGCCGTCGATCTTGTAGAGGTGATCTTCGGCGTCAACGGCGAGTCCGTTCGGCGATACCCCGCGCGGGTAACCGAACGTGCTATGGAGCGTACCGCTCTGTTCGTACCAGGAAATGTTTCCGGTCTCGATGAAGAGGTTGCCTTCGGGATCGACAGCGATGCCGTTAAGGCCACCGAATCCGGTGAGTTGGCCTTTTTCTTTCCAGGTTCCCTTTAAATTGCCGGTTTCTTCGAACTTCGAGATGATGCCGTCGCCGGTATCCCCGACATAGATATCTCCAGCCGACAGTCCGGCCGAGCTATCGACGGCGATGAACTGAGCGGTAGTGAAAGCGCCGGGCGTGGAGCCTTCGGCGCCCGATTTGCAAGTATCGAACGAGGCGGCGGTGCAGACGTTTTTTTGGGCTTCGGTGCTGCTGGGATTGTTGTCTTCGGTTTCGTTGACCCCCTTGCCGAACATGAGGATGAAGTTGCCGGCAGAGTCGAACTTCACGACTCGGAAGTGGCCGGGGTCGGTGACGTAGACATCGCCCGCCGAGGGACCGGTCGAGTTGTCTACGGCCACGTCGGTGGGGTTCAAGAGCGCGTCGGTGCCCGAGCCGGCGAATGTGGTGGTGAAGACGTGGGTGTGCAGGGCGAGCGCCGGCGCTGCGGCAAGGCTCAGCACGCCGGCTGCGCTGACGATGAAAGCGATGGCGAGGCGTCGTGTGATGCGGGCAGCCGAGGGCGCAGCGCTCCAGCGCTGATCGGAGCGCGTGAGGAAGGCGACAGAGAAACCGTACAGAACACCCGGGTGGCCCGCGGACGGCGGCTTGGCAGCTCTCACGTAGCTCTCGCCTTGATCTGCGGTGTGCCGGCCTGGGAGGTCATGCCAGCTTCCCCTCGAGGAGAGCGGTCGCATCGCTCCTGGGTGGGGCCCATCTGCCGGAAAAGAGAGTCCACCGGCCTGTTCGCGAGCCTGCCAGGCCGCGCGGCGAGAGTGGTGGTGGACTGGCCCGAGCGAGTGGCGGGGAGGCAGCCTGCCATCCGGGCGCGGCTGAAGCGGCTGCCGGAGCCGGTTCCCAAAGTCGATGCCCTCAACTATCTCTCCTTGTCCCTTGAGTCCCAGCTGCCAGCCGCTCCCTTGCGGCCCCTGTGGATCTCGATCTTGTCCCTGTGGTGCTTCCCTGTACTGCCTCACCACCACAAACAGCCCGGAACGGAGTGAGTTGCGGTGACGAGGAAATGACGGTAGCCGAGGAAGTGTCGGCTGTCAACCCCTTTGTGGAGATCACCCAAGAACGGCTAGGCCTCGGAGGACGGCGTGGTTGATCAACCACTTGCGGCATCGCGATTTGCTTTAGTGCCGACAGCTGACCACGCGCGGGTCGACGTCAACCTCAAGCAGGCGCGGCGACGATCTACATCGAAGATTTGGCGGAGCGCTCCACCAATGTCGTTGCCCTCTAAGTCAACCGCGCCCAAGTCGAGTTCCTCGCAGAGCGCAGCTAGGGGAGTCGGCGCTCTCCTTCAGGGAGAGAACCTGCGACTTCGCGACAACCGAATAGACATGCGGGAAGGTCGACTGGTCCGGGCTAGGTGACGCTGGCCCCGTTCTTGGGCACGAAGGAGGTTCACGGGCTGGCGACTGAACGGGTAAGACCGACAGTGAGCTAGTCGGACGGGCCCCGCGTGGGGAGGGTGGAGCCTGGGCTGCGCTGGCTCTGGCCCATCGTGTCTGAGCCCCCCTTCGTCGTCTACCCCGGGGAGCAAGCTCTACCGATTGATCAGTGGAGTCGAGGCGATCGGCCTGACAGAACTCCGCAGAGCTGGGCCAGCGCGTCGGTTGCTTAAACCTCGGCCAGCGCCTTCTTTCAACGGGAGACTTGGTGGCCTCGCTCCTGGGTCACCAGCGCCAGCGATCGACTCCGAGCAGCGCTTGGCGAAGTTCCTCGTTGGCCTTCTCGGCTGCCGGCCAGGGCGCCGCGGCGGACGCGATCGGCGGGGTCGGGCCCGTCCGGCAGCGAGCGCCAGCCGAAGGCGATCGAGCGTGCGGCGGCGGCGATCGCGCCGTGGCCGTCCTCGTCCAGGAAGAGTGGGAAGTCCGCGCTGCGGCCACCCTGGGGGCCAAGGCCGGGGACGAGGAAGAGCGCAGCGCGGCATCAGGTCGCGAAGGCTCGCCGCGTCCTCGGGAAAGGTCAGTCCGCAGACTGCGCCGACGCTGGAGAAGCCCCGCTCTCCCACGTCGGCGGCGCCGAGCCGATCGACCATCGCGGCGACGTGCTCGAAGAGTCGCCGGCCGTCGGCACTCTGCAACAGCTGGAAGCTCGCCCGAGCCGGGGTTGCTCGTCCTGACCAGCACGAAGAGGCCCTTGTGCAGGCGGGCGGCCGTCTGCACCATCGGGGCCAAGCGAGTCGGGGCCGAGGTAGGGCGAGAGCGTCACCGCGTCGGCGTCGTGAACGGGGACGCTCGGCACCGCGCCAGCGACTGGCGGCCGAGCAGGCGCGGTCGCGTAAGCGCCCATCGTCGTGCCGATATCCCCGCGCTTGGCGTCCTCGATCACCAGCAGCCCCGCCTCGTGGCAGTAGGCGATCAGGCGCTCGAGCGCGGCGAGGCCGGCGGCGCCGAACTGCTCGAAGAAGGCAGACTGGGGCTTTACCGCGGGCACGATCCCGGCGACTCCGTCGACGATCGCACAGCAGAAGCGCTCGGCCGCCTCGGCGGCCTGCTCGAGGCTCGCCGGCTCGCCGAGGAGCTCGGGCGGCAGGGAGGCGAGGTCGGGGTCAAGGCCGACCGCCAGGTAGCTGTGCGTCGCGTCGATCGCGTCGAGGAGGCGGTCGGCGAAGTGGGGCATCGGCTGCGGCGAGTCTACGGCGCATCGGCTTCGGAACGCCGAGGCTCGCCAGCCTCAGTCGCGGTCGGGGCGGTCGGGGTAGAGCTCGTCGATCGTGATCAGGGCGCGGTAGGGGGCCTCGGCGGCGGCCTCGATCGCCGCGGCGCCGCCGGCGAGTCGGTCGACGACGCTGAGCACGCCGGCCACCTCCAGGCCCTCCGTCGCGGATGCGATCGATCGCGGCGGCGGTGGAGGCGCCCGTGGTGACCGTGTCCTCGACGACGAGGCAGCGCTCGCCGGGCTCGACCGGCCCCTCGACCCAGCGCTGCAGGCCATGCTCCTTTCGCTCCTTGCGAACGAAGAAGCCGAGCAGACCCTCGCCGCCGGGGACGGCGATCGCCGCGCAGGCAAGCGGGATCGCCGCCATCACCGGGTCCGCCGACCGCGATGGCCCCGGCATCGGTCGCGGCGGCAGCGATCAGCGTGCCGGCGGCGCGAAAGCCTGGTGGGCGAAGCAGGGCGCGGCGAGCATCGACGTAGTAGTCGGCCTTGGCGCCGCTTGAGAGCGTCACCTCGCCGATCAGGAGCGCGTGCTCGCGCAGCTCGGCAAGCAGGGTGCGCTTGGCGGCGTCGAGGTCGGGCACTTGGCGGGAATCCTATGGGCCCGAGCAGCGTAGCTCCGACGCGATGACGTGCGACGCTGCGTTTGGTCCCCGATCCCGTCGTGCGGCGCGGCCTCGGACGATGCTGGTCGCGCTCGTCCGCACTGCCGGACATGCGAGCTCGTCGCAGCAGCTCATGGCGCGCGATCTTGATCAGCGCGCAGATCGCAAGACAGATGCCGCGGCGACTATCGCTAAAGTCCGGCGCTGGCCTCACAGCCGCCGCGGCGCATTCGGCAGATCGCCGAGGCGTCCGCCACTCAGGGTGCCGCGCCGAATCTCAGAAGACGAAGATGCTCTCGCCCTGGTGTAGCTGGTAGTAGATGCGGGGCTGGTCGGCGATGTAGGTGCGGACGCAGCCGTGGCTGGCGGCGTAGTTGGGGACTTCGGCGTAGCCGTGCACGGCGTAGCCCCGGTACCAGTAAAAGGAGTAGTACATGCCCTCGGAGTTGTAGCCGGGGGAGCGCAGGTAGAAGTGGTAGTGGCCGGTGACGGTCGGGGTCGAGGGCTTGCCGGTGGATACCGGGTAGATGGCGAAGGGGCGTGCGCCCTTGGTGAGGACGAGGACCTGCTTTGCGAGCGGCACTTCGGCGTGTTCGCCGGCCGCCGGGTGGCGGACGCGGTAGCCGCCGCGCCCGTCGAAGGCCGCCTGCACGAGGCGGGCGCCGGCCTGCTCATCGCGCGCCATCCCGTTGACTTTGCGGTAGGCGAGCACCTCGCGGCCGAGGCGGGCGTTGAAGCAGTGCCCGCCACCGGAGACGTAGCCCATCTTCGCCAGCGCGGCTTTGAAGCCGCCGACGACCTCGCCGCACTGACCGGGGTGAAGAGATGGGAAGCGCACCCGCCAGCGGGTGCGGGGGGTGCTCGCGCGGCCGAGGGTCGGGTTGGCGGCGTGGGTGGCGCTGACGGCGTAGCGGCCGTCGGTGCGGATGAGCGACGGAGGTCCGAAAGGCGCCGCGGCCCCGGCGCGCCCTTGCTCACCGCGAGCGTCCTGCTGAGCAGCCGGCGGGAGTCGAGGTAGAAGTTGACGACGACCTTCTGGCCGGGCGCGAAGGGGGAGATCGAGCCGCTGATCGGGACGATGGCGTAGATCGGGGCCTCGCCGCCGCGCAGGTTGCCGACCTGGAGCCTGATCGTGGCGGCGGGTGGAGCGGTCGGGGTGGGGGTGGGCGCCGCAGCGTCGCGCGGCGCGGCGAGCGCCTGGGCCGGCGGGGCCGCCCCAGCCAGCACGAGCAGCGCCGCGAGAGCCGGTCCGAGGATGCGGCGGGGGCTCATCGAGCGGGATGCTAGCGGGCCAGCAGGGCGACGGAATTGTTCAGCATGTGCAGGAGGATCCCGGGGATGATCGAGCCGGTCTTCTCATAGAGCAGCGCGAGGACGAAGCCGAAGACGATCAGCAGCGGTACGGCGCTGATCCCGGTCGTCGCGTGCAGGCCGCCGAAGATGGCGGCGCTGATCAGCGCCGCGGCGATCGCGCGGCAGGCGCTCGCGCAGGCCGCCGAACAGCATGCCGCGGAAGCAGACCTCCTCGCAGATCGGTGCGGCGAAGACGATCAGCAGGACCTGGACCGCGGGCACGCCGAAGTGCTTGGCGATGTTTTCCTGGTGGGGCTGCCCGATCAAGACCGTGTAGGCGAAGGAGCAGAACAGGTAAAAGCCGACCGCGGCCGCCATCCACTTCAGAGCCGAGGGCCGGAAGCGCCGCACCCCCAGTCGGGCTAGCACCTGACCGACGGAGGAGGCTCCCCAGCGCGCCGCGATGATGATCGGCACCATCAGGAAGCCGACCTCCGTCGGCCAGCTGTACCGCGACGTTCGCCCAGGTCGTCAGTTCTCCGTTTTGCCGATAGCCGATCAGGGCCGGCGGGATCGCCAGGACGAGACCCGTCACCAAGGCCAGGAACACCCCCAGCACGGCGACTTTCGGGCCCCAGTTGGAGTAGGGGAAGGCGCGCTTTGAAGGTAGGTTGGCCTCCATGTCGCCGGCAGTCTCACAGGTCTCGCGGTCCACGAGGACCCGCCTGCGCGTCCTGCGTCGCCTCCTCCTCGTCGCGATCGTCTTGGTGCTCGCGGCGATCGCGCTCAGCCAGTTCACCGAGCTGAAGCGACTGGCGACCGGCATCCTCGCCTCGACCGCGGTGATCGGCCTGATCGTCGGCTTCGCCGCCCAGCACACAATCGCCAACATGGTCGCCGGCGTCCAGCTCGCGGTCACCCAGCCGATCAGGATCGGCGACCGGATCAGCTTCGAAGAAACCGCGGGCCGCGTCACCGACATCACCCTCTCCTACACCTACGTCGACCCCGGCGACGGCAGCGCGATCGTCATCCCCAATCAGATGCTGATCGACGGGATCGTGCACAACCACTCAACCGGGGACACCCAGGCCTGAGCGCCGCGCCTGCTGCGCTGGCATGGGGGCAACGCTCCCGAGTGAGCGGCGGCGCGAAGTACCCTGTCTCCAGATGACGCAGCGCAGCCGACGTCACCGGCGCCGTGGCGGCGCCCGTCGAGAAGCTGCTGATCGCCGCCATGGCCTTGACCGGCGTGGTCGCGATCGCGGTCATCGCCATCACCTCCTGGGTGCTCGACGTCGCCGCCAAGGCGCCCTCCCTCGCCGCCTGCAAGCCGATCGACAGGGGTGCCAACACGACCCTCTATGCCGCCGACGGCAGCAAGCTCGGGGTGATCGCCTCCGAAGAGGCCCACGCCCCGGTCCCGATCGCCCGCGTCCCGCAAGACCTCCAGCAGGCGACCGTGGCGATCGAGGACCAGCGCTTCTACCAGCACGGGGCGATCGACCCGCAGGGCATCATCCGCGCTGCGGTCAAGGACCTCGAAGCCGGGAGGGCGGTCGAGGGCGGCTCGACGATCACCCAGCAGCTGGTCCGCAACCTCTGCATCGAGCGCCCGCGCACACGCTCGAACGCAAGATCATCGAAGCGAAGCTGGCGATCGAGTACGCACAGAAGCACTCCAAGCGCGAAATCCTCGGCCAGTACCTGAACACCGCCTCCTACGGGACGATCGGCGGCAGCACCGCGGTCGGTGTTCAGGCCGCCTCGCGGATCTACTTCTCCAGGCCGGTCTGGAAGCTCGACCTCGAGCAGGCGGCGCTGCTGGCCGGCCTGCCGCAGGCGCCCTCGGAGTACAACCCGATCCTCAACCCGCGGGCGGCGCGCGCACGGCGCAACGAGGTGCTGGGGAAGATGGCGGCGCTCGGCTACGTCTCCCCCGCCCTGGCCGCGCGGGCGGAGCGCAGCGGCCTCGAGCTGGACCTCTCGCGGGGCTACTTCGCAGCACCGCCAGCCCTACTTCTTTGACTACGTCGAAAACAGGCTGATCGAAAAGTACGGCGCAGCAGACGGTTCGCAACGGGGGGCTGAAGGTCTACACGACGATCGAGCCCAAGCTGCAGAGCGTCGGCCTGGAAGCGATGCGCTCGACCCTGCCCTACCCGACCGACCCCTCCTCGGCGCTGGTCTCGATCGACCCGCGCGACGGCGAAATCAGGGCGATGGACTCCAACTCCCCCGACCACGCAACCAGTTCAACCTCGCCGCCCAGGGGCACCGCCAGCCCGGCTCGACCTTCAAGGCCTTCGTCCTCACCACGGCGATCAAGCAGGGCATCGACCCCTACACGACCTACTACGTCTCCAAACCCCTCAACCTCAACCTCCCCAAGTGGGGGCACTGGACGGTGCACACCGCCGATCTGGGCTACCAGGGGACGATCAACCTCAAGCAGGCGACGGTCACCTCCGACAACACGGTCTTCGCCCAACTCGACCTCGACGTCGGACCGGCGAACGTGGCGGCGACGGCGAAGTCGATGGGGATCACGACGCACCTGCAAGGGCTTCCCGGCGGAAGGGATCGGCGGCCTGCGGATCGGCGTCTCGCCGCTGGAACTGGCCGACGCCTACGCGACCCTCGCCTCCGGCGGCGTCCGCCACAACCCTGTCGCGATCCGCAGGGTCGTCTTCCCCGACGGTCGGGTCGAACGTCCCGAAGCCGCCGAACCGAAGCGCGTGATCAGCAGGGCGGTCGCCTACCAGGTGACAAGGCTGCTGCGCGACAACATCACCGAAGGGACCGGCACCGCCGCCTACACCGGCTGCGCGGGGCAGGCGGGCAAGACCGGGACGACCGACAACTACACCGATGCCTGGTTCGCCGGCTACCAGCCCAACCTGACGAGCGTGGTCTGGGTCGGCTACCCGCAGTCCAACGCGATCTCGATGACCGACGTCAACGGGATCACCGTCTTCGGCGGCACCTACCCGGCGGAGATCTGGCACTCGCTCTACGCCAACGCCGGCGTGCCGTGCGTGGACATCACGCGCCCTGCGCAGAAGGTGAGCTGGGCACCGTTCTTCGGCCAGTACACGGTCTCCCCGCCGGGCTCCGCCGGCGCGCCGCGGGACACGCGTGCCGGCGCAGCTGCGGCGCGAGGGAGCAGCGCGGTCGGCGGCTATAACCCCGACGCCTACGCCCCCGGCCTCGGGCAGAAGCCGGCTCCCGCGCCACCGCCGCTGCCGCCCGAACCGAAATCCGCCGCGCTCACGGGAGCGGGGTCGGGAAGGGCGCCCCCACCGGTGCGGGGAGCGGTTAGCTGAGCATCGCTCCAGGGGCGGCTCTACGCCCTCATGTGGATCGGCTTCGCCGCCTATCTCGGCGTCCTGGCGGCGGCGCCGGCGCTCGGGCGGCGGGTCATCTGGGCGACGATCACCGTCGCGGTCCTCGGCTTTGCGCTGGCGCCGCCGCTGCTCTCCCACGACGTCTACAGCTACGTCGACTACGCCCGGCTCGGCGTCCTGCACGGCATCGACCCCTACCTCCGCGGCCCAGCCGCGGCGCCGACCGACCCCGCCTTCGCCCACGTCACCTGGCCCCACACACCCAGCGCCTACGGACCGCTCTTCACGCTGGCGAGCGACCCGCTCGCCTGGCTGCCCGTCTCCGCCGCGGTGTGGGTGCTGAAGGCGCTGGCCGCCGCCTCGGTGCTTGGCGGTGGCGGCGCTCGCGGCGCGCCTCGCCGCGTTGCGGGGAGTCGACCCGCTGCGCGCGGCGGCCTTCGTCGCCCTCAACCCGCTCGTCCTCGTCCACGTGGTCGGCGGCGCCCACAACGACGGCCTGGCGATGGCGCTCGCGATGCTCGGGGTCGCCGGCGTCCTTTGCGCCGTCGAGGCCGGCGGCGGCGCGGCAGCTCGTCGCGGCGATCGCGGTCAAGGTCTCAACCGCCTTCCTCGCCCCCTTCGCGCTGCTGGGATCGGCGCGGCGCGGCCGCTTTGCGATCGGCGCCCTGGTCGCGCTCGCGGCGATGCTCCTCGCCGGCTACCTCGCCTTCGGCTGGCACTGGCTAGCTGCGATCGGGCTGGCGGGCGAGAACCAGTCCAAGACGAGCCACCTCAGCATCCCCTCCACCGCCGCCCGGCTCACCGGACTCGGCAAGGAGCCGCTCAGGGTCGGCGCCCTCGCCCTCTACGCCGCCCTGTTTGCCTACCTGCTCGCCTGGACCTGGCGCGGGGGCGACTGGCTGCGCGGCGCCGCCTGGGCCTCCTTCGGCCTCCTCCTGGCCACCTCCTGGCTCCTGCCCTGGTATCTGATCTGGACCCTCCCCCTCACCGCCCTGTCCCGCGATCGCAAGCTCTGGGCGGCGGTGCTCGCCCTGACCGCCTTGCAGCTCGGCGCCCGGATCTCGACCTGAACCGAGGTCGGGTGGAGGCTGGCTGGGACGCCGGAGTGGGATCGGCCCCTAGAGGATCTCCGGCGAGTGTCCGCCAGACTCCGGGCCGGCGGCCTGCTCCTCCGGTGTAGGCGTGAAGCACGCCGGTGGGGACGCTCCAGCCCTTGCGCCGGCCGAGGGCCGTGACGATGCCGACGTAGATCACCTCGACCACGGTCAGCACCGCCCGCACAGCGATCGCGATCAGCGAGCCGACCGCGAAGCTGTCGCCCGGCGTCGCCACCTTGACCGCCCAGGCGAAGGCGGCGTCGCGAACGCCGAGGCCGGCCGGGGCGACGAGGGTGACAAGCGCCGCGAAGTAGCCGATGGCCTGCGCCGAGCCGACGATCAGGATGTCGCTGAACGGGATCGTGGTCACCGAGCGGGCGACGCAGTAGATCCCGACCGCGACGACCCCCCAGTTGAGGGAGTAGAAGACGAGCAGCGCGATCACGCCGCGCAGCGAGATCACGGCGGGCAGCGGTTCGCGCCCGAAGGCCCGCATCGCCCGGTTGGCCAGCGGCCCGAAGACGCGGGGGTGAAGGAGCACGATCGCGGCGGGGATCAGCACCAGCACCGCCCAGCGCAAGGGCTGTCCCTGCAGGTTGGGGTGGTTGATGATGAAGTAGGCGGCGACGACGATCGCGGAGGTCGCCGAGATCGCCTGTTCGTAGACGATGCTGGCGATCGCGATGCGGCGCGGCACCCCCGCCCGCTCGGAGAGCAGGACCCTCCCCAGCACGTAGAGGACGCTGCCGGGGACGTAGCGGGCGAGCAGCGGCTGGCCCCAGGCGACCTGCGCCCTGCCGACTCCGATCCGGTAGCCGAGAAAGCGCAGCGTGAAGTCCCAACCGAGAGCGCTGAGCGCGTAGAAGCAGGGCAGTACCACGAAGGCCGGGATCAGCCAGAGGCCGTGGAAGTGGACGCCCTTGCTCTTGATTTCCGACCACTGGCTGATCACCGTGAGGACGAGGAAGCCGAAGATGAGGAGCGCCAGGCCGAGTTGGATGACGAGGCGCAGGCGGCGGCTGCGCGGCGGGCGGGTCCCGAACCGCGCCCCGGCCTCTCCGATCCGGTGCAGAAGTGGCTGGCGCTGCTCCAAGTGCGTCGCACCTTAATGACGAGGGAGGTCCAGACAGATGCTCCCAGCGGCCGGAGGGGAGAATGGCCGCATGGGCGAGTTCGAGCTGCTGGCGCGAATCCGGGATCGGCTTCCGGCCCCCGGACCGCGCGTCCGAGTCGGGATGGGCGACGACGCGGCGGTCACGGTACCCGGCGGGGCGACCGCCACCTCGGTCGACGCGATCGTCGAGGGAGTCCACTTCCGCCGCGAGCAGGCGAGCCTGGAGCAGATCGGCCGCAAGGCCCTCGCCACCGCCCTCTCGGACCTGGCCGCGATGGGCGCCGAGCCCGGCGAGGCCTACCTCGTCCTCGGCGTCCCCACCGGCCTCGACGAGGACGGCTGCATCGAGCTGATCGACGGAATCGCCGCCCTGGCCGGGGAAACCGGGACGGTCTTAGCCGGCGGCGACGTCACCCGTGCCCCGGTGCTCACCGTCGCGATCACCGTGGTCGGCCACGCGCCGCGCGCTGAGCTGCTCATCTCCCGCGGCGGAGCGCGGGAGGGCGACCTCCTGGTGCTGACCGGCGAGATCGGCGGCGCGGCCGCGGGACTGCTGCTGCTCGAACGACCCGAGCTCGCGGCGGCCGTCGGCGCCGAGACGGCGGCGCGCGCTGCGGGCCCGCCAGCTCGAGCCCCACGCCCGCCTAGCGGCCGGCAGGGCCCTGGCCGGGGCCGGGGCCACCGCGATGATCGACCTCAGCGACGGCCTTGCGGGCGACGCCCGGCGCCTGGCCGAGGAGAGCGCCGCGCGAGTCCGGATCGAAGTCGGCGCGCTGCCGCTCGCAAACGGCGTCGCCGAGATCGCCGCGGCGGCGGGGCGCGACCCGATCGAGCTGGCGCTTGGCGGTGGCGAGGATTACGAGCTGCTGGCGGCACTGCCCGCGGAGCGACTTGGCGATGCGGTCTCGGCGCTGGGCGAGGCCGAAACGACCCTGGCCCAGGTCGGCGACGTCCTCACCGGAGAAGGGGTCGAGGTCAGGCTGCCCGGCGGCCGGCTGCTGGAGACGGAGGGGTTCGACCAGCTTCGCTGAGCTGCGACGGCCAAGGGCCCAGCAGCTCCCGCACAGCCCGCCGCCGCAACATCGCCTCGGCCACCAGGGAGGGCTCGGGCCTGTAGTGGCCGGACTCGACGAGGCTCTTCAGCTGTCGCGGTTGCATCCTGCGCCTCATATCGGCTCCCTTCCGTAGATCCTTAGTTCTTAGTAGTAGCACATGCGTCCAAGTACATTTTGTGGGTGCCTAACGGATCCACCCGAATCCTCCTCGTCGACGACGAGCAGTCGATCCAGACGCTGCTCAGCTACCCGCTGCGCAAGGAGGGCTATCACGTCACCTCCGCCCTGGACGGCCAGGAGGCGCTGCGGCGGTTCGGCGAGGGGCGCTTCGACCTCGTCATCCTCGACCTGATGCTGCCCAAGCTGGACGGGGTCGAGGTCTGCCGCCAGCTCCGCGCCCGCAGCCAGGTGCCGATCATCATGCTGACGGCGAAAGGCAGCGAGATGGACAAGGTCGCCGGGCTGGAGCTCGGCGCCGACGACTACATCACCAAGCCGTTCTCGATGCGCGAGTTCCGCAGCAGGGTCAAGGCCGCCTTGCGGCGCTCGCGGATGATCGGCGAGCAGGCGGAGGACGAGACGATCGAGAACGGCGAGTTGACGATCGACTTCGGCCGCCGCATGGTGACGCTTCGCGGCGAGGAGATCCGGGTCACCTACGTCGAGTTCGAGATCCTCGGCACCCTCGCCCGTTCGCCCGGCCGCGTGCTCAGCCGCGAGACCCTCCTGGCACATGTCTGGGGGGATTCGGAGTACCGCGACCCCCGCACCGTCGACGTCCACATCCGCCACCTGCGCGAGAAGTTGGAGAGGGAGCCAAAGCAGCCCGAGTTCCTCTTCACCGTGCGCGGGGTCGGCTACCGCTTCAGGGAATAGATGCAGCGGCCCAGGCTCACCAACCTCAGCAGCAGGATCACGGTCATTGCGGTCGCGATCTCGGCGGGGACGCTCCTCGTCGTCTACGTCTACCTGTTCGGGATCGGCCCGACCGCGCGCAACATCGCGCAAGTCAAGGGGCAGATGCTCGCCGCCGGTCTGATCGCTTTGGCCTTGACGACCGCCGTCGGGGTCTACTTCGCGCAGATGGTGACGCACCACATCTCCCGGCTCCAGGACGCCGCGCGAAAGGTCGCGGACGGCAACTTCGAGACCCAGATCCCGATCGCCTCGGCCGGCCAGCTCGGTCAGCTTGCCCGCACCTTCAACGAAATGCAGCGCCGTCTTGCCGAGCTGGACAGTGCGCGCAAGCAGTTCATCGCCAACGCCTCACACGAGCTGCGCACGCCGATCTTCAGCCTCGGCGGCTTTGTCGAGCTACTTGAAGAGGAGGACCCTAGCCCCCAGGAGCGGACCGAGTTCGTGCACACCATGCGCCAGCAGATCGACCGGCTCACCAAGCTGACGGCGGACCTGCTCGACCTCTCCCAGCTCGATGCGGGCGCCTTGGTGATGCAGGCCCGCAGCGTCGACCTCGGCTCGCTCGCCCGTGAGGTTGCGCGGGAGTTCGGCCCGCGCGCCGATCGGCGCGGCTCGCGACTTGAACTGCGAACGCCCGATCACCCAGCGATCGCCCGCGCCGACCCCGACCGGGTCCGGCAGATCATCCGTATCCTGCTCGACAACGCCCTCACCCACACACCCGAGGGCACCAAGGTGACCGTGACCACCTACTCCGCAAACCGCCGCGCCGAGCTGACCGTCTCCGACGAGGGGCCGGGCATCCCCAAACGCGTGCAGGGACGGGTCTTCGAGCGCTTCTACACGGCGGACTCGGCGGGCGGCTCCGGCCTGGGCCTGGCGATCGCCAGGGAGCTGGCCCAGCGGATGGAGGGACGCATCGCGATCACCTCCAGCAAGCGCTTCACCGCCTTCACGCTCGACCTGCCGCCGGATCGCGAGCCGGTCGCCCCGACTCCCGCCCCTGCCGAGGCCGGCGCGTGAGGAGGGCGGCGGCCTCCGTCGCCGCGCTGCTGGCGCTGGCCCCGCTCGCCGGCTGCGGCGGCTCAGGCGGCGGTTCGACCTCGACCTCCCAGGCGCCTGGTAGCGCCCAGGCACCGCTCCAACGGGTGATCGTCGAGACCGCCGAAAGCGGCTTCAACGCGGCCAAGGTCTACCGCGAAGCCTCGCCCGGCGTGGTCACGATCCGCTCCATCTTCGAGGGCTCCGAAGGCTCCTCGGGCGGCGGCCCGAGCGCCGCCGAGGGCTCCGGCTTCGTCCTCAACAGCGGCGGCGAGATCGTCACCAACGCCCACGTTGTCACGAACGAACCGGGTGGCGGGGGGCGCAAGCCCGCCAAGGCCGTCTTCGTCGAATTCACCGACCGAAACGTCGTCCCCGCCCAGATCGTCGGCTTCGATCCGTTCGCCGACGTCGCCCTGCTCAGGGTCAATCCGCCCGCAGGGCTTCACCTGCACCCGCTCCAGCTCGGCGACGATCACAGCCTCGAAGTCGGCGAGCCTGTGGCGGCGATCGGCAGCCCCTTCGGCGAGCAGCAGTCGCTCTCGGTCGGGGTCGTCTCGGCGACCGACCGCTCGGTCAAATCGCTGACCCAGTTCCAGATCGAGGGGGCGATCCAGACCGACGCCTCGATCAACCCCGGCAACTCCGGCGGCCCGCTGTTCGAAGCCAACGCCCACGTGATCGGCATCAACCAGCAGATCGAGACCAACTCCGGCGCCAACGACGGCGTCGGCTTCGCGGTGCCGATCTCGGCGGTCAAGCGCTCGATCGCCCAGCTGCAGGCGAAGGGCAAGGCCGAATACGCCTACCTGGGGGTCTCCAGCCAGGCGCTCTACCCCCAGCTCGCCGCCAAGCTCGGGCTCGACACCAAGTTCGGCGGGCTGATTGCCGAAGTCGTCCCGGGCGGCCCTGCCGCGAAGGCCGGGCTTAAGGGCGGCACCGGCAAGCTCCAGTTCCAGGCGGCCGAGTACCGCACCGGCGGCGACGTCATCCTCGCCTTCGACGGCCGTCCGGTCATCAGCCCCGAAGACCTCGCCCGCGACACGTCCGCCTATACCCCCGGTCAGAAGGTGACGCTGACGATCCTTCGTGGGGGCCAGCGAAAGGAAGTCGAAGTGACGCTCGGCAAGCGCCCCGAAAGCGTGCCGAGCGGCTGAGCACCGGCTCCCTGGCGCCCGTCGCCGCCCGGAACGGTAGAACTCCGCGGGTGCTTCAGGAAGTCGCCCTCGGCCAGAAGTCGCTGGCCGACTACACCCACATCGCAGGCAAGGAGCTGATCGAGCGGATCCGCGCCCTGGCCGAGCCGCTGCAGGGCCTGCGGGTCCTGCACGTCAGCGCCACCGCCTTCGGCGGTGGCGTCTCGGAGATCCTCTACACGATCGTCCCGCTGATGCGCGACGTCGGCCTCGACGCCCACTGGCATGTGATCTTCGGCAAAGAAGAGTTCTTCAACGCGACCAAGCTCCTGCACAACTCCCTCCAGGGCGCCGAGGAGACGCTGAGCGAGGAGCAATGGGAGCTGTTCGACGAGATCAACGCGATGAACGCC
This sequence comes from uncultured Solirubrobacterales bacterium, assembly GCA_963842375.1. Lineage (GTDB taxonomy): Bacteria > Actinomycetota > Thermoleophilia > Solirubrobacterales > 70-9 > CAVUPF01. Next base: position 64,786 of record CAWJGB010000006.1, on the reverse strand, counting down.
GCGGGGCTGCAAGGCGAATGGGACACGATCATCGTCCACGACCCCCAGCCGATCGGCCTGCGCCGCGGCGCCGGGGAGAAGAGCCGCAACTGGGTCTGGCGCTGCCACATCGACCTCTCCGAGCCCAACCCGGCGCCGATCGCCCGCCTGCTGCCGCTGATCGAGGAGTACGACGCGACCGTCTGGCACATGCCCGCCTACGTGCCGGCCGGGGTCGACGGCGAGCGGGACGGGGTCCGCATCATCCCCCCGGCGATCGACCCGCTCTCGCCGAAGAACATGGCCTTCTCCCCCGACGACGCGGCCTTCGTCTGCCGCCAGTTCGGGATCGACGTCGACCGCCCGCTGATCACCCAGGTCTCCCGCTTTGACCCCTGGAAGGACCCGATGGGCGTGATCGACGCCTACCGCGACGTGACCGCGCAGATCCCGGACGTGCAGCTGGCGCTGGTCGGCTCGATGGCGACCGACGACCCCGAGGGCTGGGACTTCTTCCAGAAGACCTTCGAGTACGCGGGCGGCGATCCCGACATCAAGATCCTCAACAACCTCAACAACGTCGGCGCGATCGAGGTCAACGCCTTCCAGTCCCAGTCAGACGTCTGCCTGCAGAAGTCGGTCCGCGAGGGGTTCGGGCTGACCGTCACCGAGGCGCTTTGGAAGGGGCGGCCGACCGTGGCCGGCAACGTCGGCGGCATCCCGCTGCAGATCAGCGACGGCGAGAGCGGCTTCCTGGTCGACTCCCCGGCCGAGTGCGCCCAGCGCTGCCTCGAGATCCTCGCCGACCCCGAACTCGGCAAGCGGCTCGGCCGCGCCGGCAAGGAGCACGCCCGCCGCGAGTTCCTCTCCCCCCGCCTGCTGCGCGACTGGCTCGAGCTGTTCACCGAACTCGATACATAAAAGCTGAGCGGTCGGGGTAGGGTTTGGGCCATGCCCGACGGCTCCGATCCGCTGATCATCGTCTCCAACCGCGGGCCGGCGCAGTTCGAGCGAAACGAGGCCGGGGAGCGCACCGTGCAGCGCGGCGGTGGCGGCCTGGTCACGGCGCTCTCGGGCCTCGTCTCCCACCGCGACGCGCTCTGGATCGCCTCGGCGATGTCCGAGGAGGACGTCGCCGTCTCTGAGGAACGTGGCGGGCCGGTCGAGCTCTCGATCGACGGGATCGCCTACCGGGTGCTGTTGGTCGACAGCGACCCGGTGGCCTTCGACCGCTTCTACAACGTGATCGCCAACCCGATCCTCTGGTTCATCCAGCACTACCTCTGGGACCTCTCCAACGCTCCCGACATCCGCCAGGAGGAGCTCGACGCCTGGGACTACGGCTACCAGACGGTCAACCGCGACATCGCGCTCGCGGCTGCTGGGGCAAATCGAGGGGCGCGAGCGGCCCCTGGTGATGCTCCACGACTACCACCTCTACACCGCCCCCGCGATGATCCGCGCCGCGCGCCCCGACGCCTTCCTGCACCACTTCGTCCACATCCCCTGGTCCCAGCCCGACAGCTGGCGGATCCTGCCGGGGCGGATCCGCGAGGCGATCTTCGTCGGCATGCTCGCCAACGACATCATCGGCTTCCACACCCACGCCTACTGCATCAACTTCCTGCGCTGCTGCGACGAGCTGCTGGAGGCCGACGTCGACTATGAGGGAGGTCGGGTGCGCCACGGCGGCGGCGAGACGCTGGCCCGCGCCTACCCGCTCTCGATCGACGCCGAACGGCTGGCGCGCGCGGCCGAGTCGCCTGAGGTTGCCGCGGCCGAGCGCGAGGTGCTGGAGCGCCGCCGCAAGTACCTGATCATCCGGGTCGACCGGGCCGACCTCTCCAAGAACGTGCTTCGCGGCTTCACCGCCTTTGACACCTTCCTCACCCAGCACCCCGAGTTCCGCGAAGAGGTCACCTTCATCGCCCACCTGCAGCCCTCACGGCAAGACGTGCCGGAGTACGCCGAGTACCGGGAGCGGATCGAGGCGCTGGTCGCGGTCGTCAACCACCGCCACGGCACCACCGACTGGATGCCGATCGACCTGAAGATCTATGAGAACTTCCACGACGCAGTCGCCCGCTATAAGCACTTCGACCTGCTGATGGTCAACTCGCTGTTCGACGGGATGAACCTGGTCGCCAAGGAGGCGCCGGCGGTCAACACCCGCGACGGAGTGCTGATGCTCTCCGAGAACACCGGCTCCCATGAGGAGCTCGCGGACTGCGCGCTCTCGGTCAACCCGTTCGACATCCAAGAGCAGGCAGACGCGATCTACCGGGCGCTGACGATGGACCCCGAGGAGAAGCGGCTGAGGGCGCAGCGGTTAAAGGAGATCATCTACTCCCGCAATCCCGGGGATTGGGTCGATGAGCAGCTGGCCGACATCGCGGAGCTGCGCGAGGCCGTAGCCTAGGAGGGCCGGGAGCCGGGGCCTGGCTGGGCACGATGAAGCCGCCAACGCCGCCGCCGCCCGCAAAGCCCTGTTCCACCGCCCCGCGCGGTCACTCGGCTGACCTTCATGCGCCGCCGCCCGGCAGCGGGTTTGATGGAGCTTGAGCGCGAAGTGTCGGGTGCGGGCACCCCACCCCGCAGCTATAGTCCCTCGCCGTTTTGGTCGCCCCACGCGAATATGAGCTGGTCTTGATGCTTGACCCCAACCTCGGAGAGCCCGAGCGGGAGGGGCTTGCCCAGGAGGCGCGGGGGCAGATCGAGGCCGGCGGCACGCTCAAGCACGAGAACAACTGGGGCCTTCGCAAGATGGCCTATGAGATCGGGCATCGCAACGAGGCCGACTACCGCTGGTTTCGCTTTGAGGCTCCCACCGAGCTGCTCGGCCAACTCGACCACAACCTGAAGATCGCCGACGGCGTCCTTCGCTTTCGCATCTTCAAGGTCGACCCCGGCGCCCCGGTGATCGTCCCGCCGGCGGTCGGGGCCTCCGCCCCGCCACGCGAGCGCGCGGCGCACGGAAGCCGCGACGAGCGCGGCGACGCGGAGGAGTAGCGCCGCCTCTCGGGGCCCGCTCTTTGCGAGGAATCTCCGACACCGGGGGGAGAAGTCGCGCCGCTGCGGCTCTTAGACTGCTGTCCTGACAAGCGATTCAGAGGAGTGAGAGCCGTGGCAGCTTCGAACGTGAACGTGGTGGTCGTGACCGGGAACCTGACCCGTGACCCGGAGCTGCGGAGCACCCCAGGCGGGACGTCGGTCTGCAAGCTGCGGGTGGCGGTCAACAGCCGCCGCAAGGACGGGCAGAGCGGCGAGTGGGTCGATAAGCCCAACTACTTCGACGTGACGGTCTGGGGGGCGCAGGGCGAGAACTGCGCCAACTACCTCTCCAAGGGCCGCCCGGTAGCGGTCGAGGGGCGTCTGGACTGGCGCGAGTGGGAGGCCCAGGACGGCAGCGGCAAACGCCAGAGCGTCGAGATCATCGCCAACTCGGTCCAGTTCCTCGGCTCGCGCGACGGCTGCCGGTGCCGGCACCGCTAACGGCGGCTTCACCCCCGGCGGCGACGTCACGGCGGACACCTCGGACTTCGAGGGCGCCGTGGCCGGAGCCGGCGGCGGGGACGACGACATCCCGTTCTAGGTAAGCTTTTCGCCGCTTGGTTTTCGTCGCCCGGCCATGCCGGGCGACTTCCACGTAAGGGGCGACAAAGTGGCAAGAACAAGAGAGACGACATCGACGCCGCGGCGGGGGCGGCGGATGCCGGACCGCATGCGGCCGCGCAAGTACACGAGAGTCAATGCCGACTCTGTCGACTACAAGGACCTCAATCTGCTGCGCCGCTTCCTCTCCGACAAGGGCAAGACCCGCGGCCGCCGCGTCACCGGCCTCTCCCGAAAGCACCAGCGCCAGCTCTCCGTGGCCGTGAAGCGCGCCCGCGAGATCGCGCTGCTGCCCTACGTCGGAGAGCGCTGATGGCGCAGGCGATCCTGCTTCAAGACGTCGAGGACCTCGGCCGCCGCGGGGATCCGGTCGATGTCGCACCCGGCTACCTGCGCAACTACCTAGTCCCCCGCAAGCTCGCCCAGCCGGCGACCCCGGGGGCCCTGGAGGAGGCCCAGCGCCGTCACGCGGCGGCCGAGAAGGCCGAGCGGGCGCGGGCGCAGCGCGAAGCCGAGGCCGCCGGCCTGCTCTCCAAGACCGTGCTGACGATCCACCAGCGGGCGGGCGAGGACGGCAAGCTGTTCGGCTCGGTCGGCACCAAGGAGATCGCCGATGCGATCCGCGAGGCGCGTGACCTGCGCATCGACCGCCGTAAGATCCGCCTCGAGCAGCCGATCCGAGAGATCGGCACCTTCATGGTCGAGATCGAGCTCGCCGACGGCGCCACAGCCGCGGTCAAGACGATCGTCGCCGAAGAAAAGTAGCCCGAGCCTGGGAGCGACGGCGCTAGGCTGGCGTCACTGTGCGCCAGCGACGCCGGCCAACCCGCTTGAAACGCCGCGCCGAAGCTCGGACGCGGCTCGGATGGGCGCGCTCGGAGCGGGCGACGGTGGGGCTCGCGGCCCTCGCGCTCGGCGGCGCGGGTGCGGTCATCTTCGGACAGTTCGGCCGCATGCTGCGCCGCCGAGCGCACCTTCGCCGCGGCGGCGAGGGGCTGATCGAAACTGCCCCGGCCGCCGCGCTGGACACTGTCGGCGTTGCGGTGCGCGGCTATGCCGCCACCCCGCGCAGCGAAACCGTCCTCTTCAACCTCCTCGCCGGCTTCCTCGGCTCCTTCGCCCTGGTGCGACTCTCCACCTGGGGGATCCGCGACGAATGGGGGCCCTTTCGCAACGTCAGCGTCGGCGGTCGCCACATCCACCACTTCGTGCCCGGCATCCTGCTCGCCTTCGCATCCGGCACGGCCGCGCTGCTGAGCGATGACGACGAGCTCGAGGACCTCCTGGCGGCGTCGATGGGGGCGGGCATGGGGCTCACCTTCGACGAGGCGGCGCTGCTGCTCGACCTGCGCGACGTCTACTGGACCAGGGAAGGCTTGCTGAGCGTCCAGCTCAGCCTCGGCGCAATGGCGATCCTCAGCATCGCGATCCTCACCCAACGGATGCTCCGCCGCGGCGAGCGCCACCAAGAGGAAGAGGGGCTGATCCCGCCGGCGGGCAACGGCGTCCCGAGTCCTGCCGCCCGTTCTTAACCGGCGGATCTCTGCCCGCCCCGAGCGGGCGGATTTTCTTTCTCCTTATTTGCTGGGAGCCAGGTGGTGGCGGGGATCGGGCTCTGGTTTGCTTGATCCGTCGGGCTCGGGGGGCGAATCCGCCGACCCGCCGCCTTAACTAGGAGTAGATGCCGCAGCCGCCCACAACCCACGTGCCGCCCCAGAACATCGAGGCGGAGGAATCGGTCTTGGGGGCGATGCTGGTCGCCGAGGCGGCGCTCAGCAGGGTGATCGACGAGGTGAAGCTGAACGCCGCCGACTTCTACCTCGACAAGCACGCGGCGATCTTCACCTGCATCCATGACCTCTACGCGGCCTCAGCCCCGGTCGACGAGCTGACCGTCACCGAGGCGCTGACCCAGCACAACCAGATCGAGGCGGCGGGCGGCAAGCACTACGTCTCCGAGCTGGCGGCAAAGGTGCCGGCCGCCGGTAACGCCAAGCACTACGCGGAGATCGTCCAGCAGAACTCGCTGCTGCGCCGACTGCTCGGCGCCGGACAGCAGATCCAGGGGTGGGTGCACGAGCGCGACGGCGAGCCGCGCGAGCTCTCAGAGCGAGCCGAGAAGCTGCTCTTCGACGTCGCCCACAAAGAGCAGGCGAGCGACTTCCGACAGCTAAACGAGATCCTCCACGACGAGGTCGACCGCCTCGAGAAGCTCTCGACCGGTGAGGCGGAGCTGACCGGCACCCCCTCGGGGTTTCGAGACATCGACGGACTGACCGGGCGGCTTTCAGCCCGGCAACCTGATCATCGTCGCGGCTCGACCATCTGTCGGCAAGAGTGCTCTGGTCGCGAACATCGCCGAGCACGTCGCCCTAAAGCACAGGCGGCCGGTCGCCTTCTTCTCACTGGAGATGTCCGAGGTTGAGCTGGCGCAGCGCTTCATCGCCTGTCGCGCGCGGATCTCCGGCGACCGGCTGCGCAAGGGGCAGGTCTCTCAGAAGGACTGGCCAAAGGTCGTGCGGGCGTGCAACGAGCTTGAGCAAGCGCCGCTTTGGATCGACGACTCCTCCGACCTCGGGCTACTGGACCTGAGGGCAAAGGCCCGGCGCCTTCACGCGATGGAGCAGCCAAATGGGGGGCTGGGGCTGGTGATCGTCGACTACCTCCAGCTGATGCGACCGGACGACCCGCGGACTAACCGCGTCGAGCAGGTAGGGCAGATGAGCAGGGGCCTGAAGATCCTCGCTCGCGAGCTCGATATTCCCGTGCTCGCGATTTCCCAGCTCTCACGAGCACCGGAGCAGCGCCCAGACAAACGGCCCATTCTCTCCGACCTCAGAGAGTCGGGCTGCTTGACGGGAGATACTCTTGTCTACCTGCCAAGGGACGGTGTCCGTCGTCCGATACGAGACCTTCTCGGCGAGCACTCCTTCGAGGTCTTGGCCATGGATCGCGAGACCTGGCGACTTCGCGCTGCTCTTGCGACACGGGCATTTCCGACCGGGCGCAGGCAGGTCTTCCGGCTCACGACTCGGCTTGGCCGCACGATCCGTGCGACCGCAAACCACAGGTTCCTGACCCTCGGCGGCTGGCGCAGGCTTGACGAATTGAGCGATGGGGATCCGATCGCCGTACCGGGGAGGTTGCCTGGCCCCGAGCTCGCGGGCATGTCGGAAGACGAGCTGGCACTTCTCGGCCATCTGATCGGGGATGGCTGCACCCTTCCCAGCCACGTAATTCAGTACACGAGCAACGAGCGAAAGCTGGCGGACCTGGTCGCGGATCTGTCTCTTCGGGTATTCGGGAGTGCGATCGAGCCCCGCGTGAATCCCGAGCGGCGTTGGTATCAGGTCTACCTCACCGCCAAAGAGCGCCTCGGCCACGGCAGGCGTAACCCGGTTGCGCGTTGGCTGGACGAACTCGGGGTCTTTGGCCTGCGCTCATACGAGAAGCGCGTGCCAGACGCCGTTTTCGCACAACCTCAAACCGCGATTGCGACGTTCCTCAGGCATCTCTGGGCGACCGATGGCAGCATATGGCTCGGCGGGCCGCGCAGGACGGCGAACGTCTACTACGCGACCGCCAGCCCCGGCCTCGCCAGCGATGTCCAGGCGCTACTGCTTCGCTTGGGCATCAACGGGCGTGTGTCTCGACACGAGAACCTCGAGAAGGGGCGGCCACAGTTTCACGTCACTCTGAGTGGAGGCACGGAGCTGGTCCGCTTCTTGGAGGTTGTCGGCGCTCTAGGCGCCGACAAGAGTCGCTGCGCCAGCGCGATCCTGGACCACTTCAGCGACCGAGCACGAAACCCAAACCGGGATGTCATCCCCAAGGAGGCATGGAGGGATCTCGTTGTGCCTGCGATGAAGAAAGCCGGGCTGACGAGCCGCGAGATGCAGGCAGCCATCGGCACCAGGTATTGCGGGACGTCCCTCTACAAGAACGGAATCGGTCGCGAGCGAGCGCTGCGTGTGGCCTCTGCCGTGCACTCAGAGGCGCTCGTCGACCTGGCGCTCGGGGACGCATACTGGGATCCAATTGCTTCGATCGAGCCGGGGGGAGTGGAGGAGGTCTATGACCTGACTGTCGAGGGACTGCACAATTTCGTCGCCGACAATGTCGTAGTCCACAACTCGATCGAGCAGGACGCCGACGTGGTCGCCTTCCTCTTCCGTGAGGACTACTACCGCGACCCGGAGGACGAGCCGGACGGCCTCGCCGACCTGATCATCGCCAAGCATCGAAACGGGCCCATCGGGACCCGCAAAGCTGGTCTTCCTCGACCGCTTCCCGAAATTCGCCGACTTCGCGGGTCAAGAGCGGCCGATCGAGCAACCGGCCGGAGAAGGACCGCCGATCGCCGATATCGCAGCGGCGGGGCCTGACTTCTGATGGCGATCGCGCGAAGCGAGCCGTTCCGCGAGCCCCGGTCCTGCCCGCTGGGGGTCTGCGACGGCTCCGGCTGGATCCTCGGACCCGAAGACATGGCGCGCCCGTGTGAGTGCCGCGAGCAGCGCCTGCGGCGGGGGCGCAGTCGCGGCGTCGCCTCGGTGATCCCGCCCCGCTACCGCGGCGTCTCCTTCGACCGTCCGCCGGTGACGCTGATCGAGCCGATGGTGGTGCGGGTGGTGCGCAGCTGGGTCGAGGATCTGCGAGGCAAACCTCGACGCCGGCCGCGGCCTCTGGCTGATGGGGGACACCGGCACCGGCAAGACGACGCTGGCGATGCTCGTCTCCAAGGCCGCGCTGCAGGAGGGCCGCTCGGTCGCGATCTACTCGCTGCCGAAGCTGCTGGCCCGCATCCGTCGCACCTATGACTCCGGGCCCGGGGAGGACTCCTACCTCCCCTTCTTCGAGCGCCTCACCTCGGTCGATCTGCTCCACATCGATGACCTCGGCGCCGAGAAGCGCTCGGACTGGGTCCTGGAGCAGCTCTACGCGCTGATCAACGAGCGCTACGAAGCGCAGCGCTCGATGCTCATCACCACCAACCTCGACCAGCAGGAGCTCGAGGAGCAGATCGGGGCGCGCACCGTGTCCCGCCTGGTCGAGATCTGTGGCGACCCCCTGCCCCTGTTCGGCCCCGACCAGCGCGTCCAGGCGCGAGCGGTCGGCGAGTAGAACCAGGCACAATCCCCCGGTCATGCCTGGCGTGGTGATAGTCGGCGCCCAGTGGGGCGATGAGGGCAAGGGCAAGGTCACCGACCTGCTTGCCGAGCGCGCCGCAGATGGTCGTGCGCTTCCAGGGCGGCAACAACGCCGGGCACACGATCGTCCGCGACGGCGAGGAGTTCAAGTTCCACCTGATCCCCTCGGGCATCCTGCACCCGGAGAAGACCAGCGTGATCGGCAACGGGGTGGTGCTGGACCCGCGCATCCTGCTGGGGGAGATCGACGGCCTGCGCCGGCGCGGCATCGACGTCGGCAACCTGCGCATCTCCGCCAACGCGCACCTGATCATGCCCTACCACGTGCTGCTCGACACGGCCGGGGAGACGAAGCTCGGCAAGCTCTCGATCGGCACCACGCGGCGCGGCATCGGGCCCTGCTACGCGGACAAGGCGCTGCGTCTCGGCATCCGCGTCCAGGACCTGCTCGACGAGAAGATCCTGCGGACCAAGATCCGGGCGGCGCTGGAGCCCAAGCAGCAGGCGCTGCGCGAACTCTCGGTGCAGCGGCGAAAGCTGCGCAAGGAGGCCGGCGAGGGGGCCGACCGGGAGGCGATCGAGGGGGCTCCCGATCCCCGCCTCGACCTGCACACGATGACCGAGGAGCACGTCAGCTACGGCCACCGCCTCGAGCCCCACATCGCCGACACCGCCCGCCTGTGCTGGGAGGCGCTGGATGAGGGCCAAACGGTGATCTTCGAGGGCGCCCAGGCGACGCTGCTCGACCTCGACCACGGCACCTACCCCTTCGTCACCTCCTCCAACCCGATCGCCGGCGCCGCCTGCGTCGGCGCCGGGGTCGGCCCCACCGACATCGACGAGGTCTGGGGGATCGCCAAGGCCTACGCGACCCGGGTCGGCGCCGGCCCGTTCCCGACCGAGCTGCACGACGAGGTCGGTGAGCGGATGCTGGAGCGCGGTCACGAGTTCGGGACGACGACCGGGCGGCGGCGACGCTGCGGCTGGATGGACCTGGTCGCGCTGCGCTACGCGGTCCGCCTCAACCGGATGAGCGCGCTGACGATCACCAAGCTCGACGTGCTGAGCGGGATCGACCCGCTGCGCGTCGCCGTGCGCTACCGCTCCAAGGAGGGCGCCGTCTTTGACAGCTTCCCCTATCACCAGTCGATCCTGCACTCGGCCGAGCCCGAGTACGAGGAGCTGCCCGGCTTTGACGCGGAGATCAGCGGCGTCCGCAGCGAGGCCGACCTGCCCGGAGAGGCACGCGAGTACCTGCGCTTCATCGCCGAGTCGGCGGGGGTCCCGATCCGCCTCGTCGGGGTCGGGCCCGACCGCGAGCAGGTCATCTGGATCGACTGAAGCTCAGGGTTAGCGGCAGCCGCCAGTCGGACTCAAGAACGGTGGCGGCGGGGTACAGCGATCGCGGTTTTTGGCTCTCTGCTCCTCTGTTCTACAGTTTCGCGGTGGCTTCCGGTAGGCGCGCAGCCAGGTTGAGCGAGCGACTGCCCAGGGGCCGCCACGGATTGCCGCGGAAGGCGATGGCGGAATCCCAGCGCAATCGCATCCACCGGGCGATGATCGAGGTCGTCTCCGAGCGCGGCTACCCCGACACGCGGGTAGTGGACGTGATCAGCGTCGCCGGGGTGTCGAGAAAGACCTTCTACGAGCTGTTCGACAGTAAGGAAGACTGCTTCCTCGCCGCCTACGACGTGCTGCTGGGGTCCCTTCTGAGCGACACCGCCGGGGGGTTTGAGTCAAAGCCCGGGGCGCCATGGGCTGAGCGCGTGGCAGCCGGACTCGGGGCGCTGCTCGATCACCTGGCCGTACACCCCGACGAGGCGCGGTTCGCGATCGTCGAGGTGCTGGCGGCGGGGCCGAAGGCGCTGGCGCGCCGCGACGCGGCGCTGCGCCAGTTCATCGGTTTCCTTGACGCCGGGCGGGCGGAAACCCCGGTCGAGCTGCCGGGGATCACCTCGCTCTCGCTGGTGGGCGGGATCAATGAGCTGCTCTACAGCGAGATCTTGCACGGGGCGGTGGCACGCTTGCCAAGCCGCTTGCCAGACCTGATGTTCTGGGTCACCCTCCCGTTCCTGGGGGCGGAGGGAGCTGCCAAAGAGCGCGAGCGGACCCGGCTCTCGATGCCGGAGCGCTAGAAAAAGCTTGTTAAGGCGCTCTTTCATGTGAATAGGCGGGTTTCTTTAGTACCGGATGCTGGTACTTTGGCCGGCGGAGGGATACCCGAAGCTTTAGATTGGCCGTGGCTCGAGACGGGCAGGCCGAAAAAGGAGAGACATAGGACATGCGCAAACGTCTGACTTTGATCATCGCCCTGGGGACCGCGATCGCGGTCTCCGTGGCCGCGGTGGCCTTCGCCGGAAAAGCCGACCGTCGTTGAAGTGGGAAATCTGATCCTGACGATCAACGGCGGTGTGAAGCCGACGACGTTGCCGAAGAACAAGCTGGCGCCGATCACGCTGAGCGTGAGCGGCGAAATCGCGACCAAGAACGGCGCCCAGCCGCCGGCTCTCAAGGAAACCGTCATCCTCACCGACAAGAACGGCACGATCAACGCCAAGGGTCTGGCGACCTGCGCGTCCGGCAAACTCCAGGCTGAGGACACCGAGCAGGCTAAGAAAGCATGCCCTGAAGCGATCGTCGGTGAAGGCCGTACCACGGTGCGGGTGGAGTTCCCGGAATCGATACCGTTCAATGCCACGGGACCGCTGGTCGTCTTCAACGGCGGCGAAAAGGGCGGCGTGACGACGCTGTACATCCAGGCCTATGTCTCGGTGCCGGCGCCGACGGCACTCGTCACCACGATCAAGGTCAAGAAGATCCATCAGGGCCCCTACGGGCTTCAGTCGGTCGCGTCAGTCCCTGTGATCGCCGGTGGCAGCGGCGCGGTGACCAACTTCAGCCTCAAGATCGGCAAAACGTTCACCTACAAGGGAAAGAAGCAGAGCTACCTGGAGGCCAAATGCTCCAATGGCCATTTATTGGCCCAGGCGAAAGCTCTGTTCAGTGACGGGACCAGCCTCACGGGCAGCGTGGTCCGGACCTGCAAGGCGAAGGGTTAAGGCCCACCGACTAAAGCGCAGGTGGCGCGGCCAAGAGCCGCGCCGCCAGGTCTCTCCTCAGGACATGCGAGCATGAAGAAGGGCGGCCTGCGGGTCGCCCTTCTTCATGCCTGCCGCTCTACTTGCCCTGCTGTTCGAAGGTGTGCTGGTAGGTGGTGGGTGAGCCCGGCCTGCCGATCGGGCTGAAGGGGTGCTGCTGGGTGCAACCCGGAGCCGGCAGCGTTGCGGTGCTGGTCTTTCCGGCGAAGGCGTATTTCTTGAGGAGGTTGAAGAATTCTGTGGCTTTTTCGGCGCGTTCTTTTTCGCTGAACCAGACGGTGCGTTCGTTGAAGGCCGGTTCGTTGGGCGTGTTTGGGTTAAGTGAGGCGGTGATCCCCGAGCTGCACTGGCGGGTCTCAAAGCTGGGTAGGCCGTTGGCGACTTCGCTTGCGAAGAGCGGCTGGCTGTAGGCGCTGCCGCGGTTGGTGGTCAGGCGGTGACCGAAGGTGGCCAGCGATTCGGGGTTGAGCGGCCCCATCGTCCGCAGATAGTGGAGTTTTTCGCCCTTTTTGTTTTCAATCGGGAGGACCGCGTTACTTGCCGTCGCAAGGTTGGCCATCACCCCGGTGATCTCCTGCTTGTAGAGGCCGAGGCCGGTGAGGATCGGGTTGAGGTTGCGAAGGAAGGGGTCAAGCGCCCGCAGCAGGGGCGGGAAATCGTCGCGGAAGAGCTTGCGAATGGCCGGGAAGCCGGTCGGGGCCAGGGCGATCACCGGGGTGAGTCCTTCGAAGAATCCCTTCGCCTGCGGCGCCAGCTTGGCGAAGGCGATCAGGGTCGGGGACAGCTGTTCGGCGACGGGGACGAGTTGGCGCATCAGCGGGTCGGCGTCGAGGGAGAACGACCTGAGCCGGTTGCCAGGGTGAGCTTCGACTGGTCGAGGAAGGTCGGGAAGGCGCGGAAGAGTTCTTCGATGTCGGTGTCGCGCTGGGCTGTGGTCTGGAAGACCGCGTTGGAGTTGCGGATCAGGCCGGCCAGCTCGCCCTGGCGGCCGCGCAGCGCCTCCAGGGCGATCGCGCTGTTGCTGAACAGCTGGCGGACCGCGAGGCGCTGGGTGTCGAGGACGCGGAAGAGTCGGTCGAATTCGGTGAAGGTCGGGTCGAACTCGCCCAGCGCGGCGGAGAGCGACGCGCCCTGGCCGCCGATCGCGACCGCGGCTTCCTGCATCCAGGTCTGGAAGGCGGCACGGGTCCTCGGGTTGAAGGTGCGGAAGATCTCATCGAGCTGGACCGACTGTTCGACGTTCGCGGTGGGAAGGGTGCCGCCGTCGGGGAGCTTGGGGCCGTTACGGCTGCCGGGCGTAAGTTCGACGTAGGTCTCGCCGAGCAGGGTCTTGGTGCGCAAGGATGGCCCTGGTCGAGAGCGGCAGCGGCGCGTAGCGGTCTTCGATGTAGATCGTCGCCAGCGCCTGCCTGCGGTTGGGCGCGAGGGCGATGCTCTGCACTTTGCCGACGTCGACTCCGGAGATGCGCACGTCGGACTGTTCGGCGAGCTGGGTCGCCGAGTAGAAGGGGACTCTTGATTTCGTAGGGCTTAGCCTTGAACGGGGTCGGCCCGCCGAAGGTGATCCAGAGGAAGAGCAGGATCCCGAAGCACGACAGCGCGAAGCCGGCGATCACCAGGAGCTGGGTCGTGCTGGGCGCGCGCTTGCTCATTTGGTTCCCCCAGTTGGGGCCACAGAAATAGCCATGGACTTCGGGGTCTTCCGGAGATTTCGGGAAGTTCATTTCCCTTGGGGACGCGGGCTGTCTGCAGGAGCGCCTTGATGAACGGAAAGGCATTAGCCGTACCATACGGCGAGGGTGGCGCCGTTGCAGGAGATCATCACAAGGGCCCGCTGGACGGGGCCGGCGGCGTCTTGGAGGTTGAAGTCGGCGTTCAGGTCGTGGTTTAGCCAGGGCAGGTAGAAGAGGTAGCTCTGCTTTGAGCCCTGCGGCTTGTAGGCGAGCTCGTTGAAGAAGGCGTTGAGGCCGCTGAGCGAGTTGCCGAAGCCGGTCACCGTCTTCTTCAGCGCCGCGGAGCCTTCGTTGGCATGAGTCAGCACTGGTCGGATCTGGCGCGTGAAGGGCCGGATCTGGTCGCGGATCGGCGCGGTCGTCTGCCTGAAGAGGCGCTCAGTTGCCTTGACGGCAGGGGTCAGCGCCTGGGCTTGGGGGATCAGACCGAAAAGGGCGGGACGGGCGGCTGTGGAGAAGCGGTCAGAGCTTGCGAGGCCGGCCTGCGCCGCCTGCAGCGTCGCCGGGAATTCGCGCAGCGCGGCCTGGATCGATTCCTGCTGGTTGGCGAAGTTGCCGAGCGCCGCGTCAGAGGAGGTGACGAAGCGCTGGATCTCGGTGTCGTGGCGGCCGAGTTCGGTGGTGAGCAGAGAGAAGTCGTGGATGACGTGGGCGAGCGCCACGTGGCGTCTGGCGACCGCGCCGTTTAGCTGCGCGAGATAGTGAGAGAAGGGCTGGAAGCGGCGGAAGGCGCCCGAGAGCTCCCGCCCGTGGCCGCCGATGCCCTGGGCGCCGCCGGCGAGCAGCAGCTGCAGGTACTGGCGCGTATCGCCGTCGAGGGTGGCGAGGAACTGGTCGAGGTTGACGTTGGCCTCGGTGCGGGAGAGGGGGATGTTCGCGCCGTTTTCGATGTGGCCGCTGCCGCTGCCCGGTTCGACCTCGACGATCATGTCGTTGAGGTTGGTTTTCGGCCGCAGCAACGCGCTGGCGTTGGGGTGGATCAGCTGCATGTACTGGGGCTCTATCTCCATCCCGACCACCGCGTGGCCGTCTTCGAGGTTGACCGAGGCGACCTTGCCGATCTGGATGCCGGCGATGTCGACCGCCTGACCCTGGCCCGGGGTGACGGCCTGCGCGGTAGTGAAGTCGGCGGTGATGTGATCAAAGCTTTCCCCGACGAAAGGCAGCCAGGAGGGCAGTGATGCCTTCTGCTCGATGAAGATCCCGAGCATCATCGCGATTCCCGAGCGCGGCGAGCACCGCGATCGCGATCGTGTCTTTGCCGCGACCGCGTGCCTGGCGGGCGAGCGAGGCGCGGAAGTGCCTGAAGCGGCTCGTCGTGGGGGCGTTCTCGCTCATGGTTTGGTCGCCGCCGGGTCGGGGGGACCTACCTGCCCCAGCGGCCCGTTGACGTCGGGGACGGGGTTTGTTTCGCAGCGCACGCTCGGCTTCTGCGGGGGCTGGCCGCCGAGCTGCGGCTGGGTGCCCAGCGGCGCTTCAATCGTGTGCGCAAAGTCCTGTCTTCTCGATGGTGAGTTCGACCGTTCGGGTTGGGCTGGCTGACGAGCTTGCCCGCCGCCGCCGGCCTGGATCCGCAGGTAGGGCCCGTTGCCGTCGAAGTTCTGTCCGGACCCAGCGAAGTTGCTCAGGGCGTAGAAGAATTCGCGGTAGTTGGGCGCCGCCGGTCCCGAAGCGGTCTTCGATCGTCTGGTTGCCGGTCGGCACCAGCACCTTGGTCGTGCAGAGGCTGAGCTGGTTGAGCTGTGGAAGCGCGTTGACCTTGCCGGCCTGGGCGGCACCGGCGAAGCCCGGGGTCAGTTCCTCCAACAGCCTCGCGATGCCGCCGCCCTCCTTGTCGGAGAGCAGCGGCCGGACCTGCCTCAGCCACGGTTTGGAGGCGCTGATCAACCCCGGCAACTCGGCGACCGCGGGGGTCAGCTCGATCGCGTAGGTGCGCAGCGGCGGCAGCGCGCGGTCGAGGCTGACCAGCGAGGCGTGGGCGGTCTTCAGGGTCGGGGCGAGGAGGTGGACGGTGGTGGCGAGGTTGGCCGATTGGGCGGCGAGGGCGCCGGTGAAGACGTCGAAGTTGTCGATCAGGCCCTTCAGGTCGCTCTCGCGGCTGGCGAAGGCGCCGAAGGTGCGCCCGGCGCCCGCGATCAGCCGCGAGAGATCGCCCTCCTGGGTGCCGAGGAAGGCGTTGGCGACCTGGGCGCTGTAGCGACCCGCGGGGCCGCCGTAGCGCAGCGCACCGTTCAGGCCTTCGGCCCCGGTCTTGCCTTTCACTTCCGGAAGCTGGGTGGCGTCTTCGGCTGCGGTCGGCTTGTGGGTGAGAGCTTCGCCGTAGCTCTCCAGCAGGTGGCTGAGGTCGGCGCGGACGGGAGACTGCAGCGCGGTGAGGATTTCGTCGAGCTGTACCGCGGTGGAGGTGCGGCTGACCGGGATCGTCGCTCCGCTGCCCAGTTCCGGTGCGCTGGGGCTGCCGGGGTCGAGTTCGATGAAGAAGTTGCCTTCGAGGAAGGTCCGC
This sequence comes from uncultured Solirubrobacterales bacterium, assembly GCA_963842375.1. GTDB lineage: Bacteria > Actinomycetota > Thermoleophilia > Solirubrobacterales > 70-9 > CAVUPF01. The sequence goes on along the minus strand of CAWJGB010000006.1, from coordinate 48,714 downwards.
GGGCGGATCTCGGCGTAGGCGTCGGCGTGGACCGGCCGGCCGGCGCTTTCGACGGTGAAGGTGACGTTGGTGTCATTGCCGTTGCGGCTGGTCGAGATGACTTCGCCGACTTCGACACCGGCGATCCGAACCGGGGATTTGACGGCGATGTTGGCCGAGTTGGAGAAGGTCGCATTCAGCTCATAGCCATAGCTGGTGAAGGGAACGTGCCCGGTGAAGGCGAGGTAGGGGCCCAGCGTGAAGATGAGGATGAAAACGATCGCGATCATCGCGTTGCTGGGCCGCCACTTGAAGCGGCGGTTGGTGGCGCCCTGCCTGGTGTCGCGCTCGGGCAGACGGCTCACTTGCTTACCCCCTTGGCCCTTCAGCTGGCCGGAGGTCTTGGTGCCGTGGTTGCCCGGGACGTTGCCGATCACGGTCTGGCCGGCCGTGTAGCGGACGTTGCCCGCTTCGCACTCATGTGGCTGGCCGGGAGAGGCGGTGTTCGGGTAGGGGTTGTAGTGGAGGTGGTTTTCGACGCTGGGGCCGTTGGCTGGCGCGGAGGAGGGTGAGCCCTCGCTGTTGGGGCCTTCCGGCGGCGCCAGGGAGATGAAGTTGAGCCAGTTGCCGAGCCCGTTGCCTTCGCTGGTGGCGCTGGCGATGTTCTTGAAGACGAGGGTGAGGTAGTTGCAGGTGCTCTGCGCCGGGGCGATGAAGCTGATCGCCGGTCCGAGGGTGTTGTTGGTGTCGATCAGCAGGTCGAGACCGTTAAAGACGCCCGGCGCGTTTTGGAAGGCGAGCAGCGCTTCGGCGGTCGGCACCAGCTGCGCGTTCAGGATGGGCAGCGCGTTGAGGGCCGGGGTGCCGGCGTGCAGCGCGGCGGCGATTGTCGGCGAGGTCTTGGCGAGCGACCGCGGCGCCCGGCTGAAGCGCGGTGAAGAAGCGCTGGGAGTCGTCGCAGGAACGGCCGCAGCACGGGCAGGTCGGCGTTGGCGGCGTCGAGCGTCGAGGGGCTCTTGGAGATCGTTTCCTGGATGAAGGGCCGCGCGACGCGGGCGAAGGCGCCGAAGGTCTGATCGAGGGCGACAAAGAGGCTGGCCTGAGTCTCGGCCACCGGGGCGACGGTCGCCGAGAGGTCCTCGAGCGCGTGCCAGAAGCCGCCGAAGTTGGTCTGCGGGGCGACGAGGGTGCCCAGCGCCGGCTCGGCGCTGATGACGAGGTCGCGCAGTGAGCCGAACGCTTCGTTTAGCTGTGGGCCGCGGCCGGCCAGCGCGTTGCCGAAGCCGGCCTCGTTGACCCGGATCGCGGCGCGCGTCTTGGTGTTGAACATGTCGAAGAACTGGTCGATGTCGACCGGTTCGGGTCGCGCCGCGGAGAGCGGGATCGTTTCGCCCGCGGCGAAGCTCTTGCTGGAGTTGCCGGGGACGATCTGCAGGTACTTGAGACCGAGCGGAGATTTCGGCCGGATGATCATCGTCGAGTTGACCGGCAGCGGTTCGACGCTCTTGTCGAGGCTGAGTGAGAGCTTGGCGGCGAAGCGGCCGTCGCCGAGCGCGACGGGGACGACCGACTTGACACGCCCGACCAGGACGCCGCCGATCCGGACATCGTTTCCTTTGACCAGCGCGTCGGCGTTGGGCACCTCGGCGTTGAGGTTGTAGGTGGAGACGAAGGGCAGTCCGTTGTTGGCGTTGTAGGCGAGGAAGACGGCGACGAGGACGACCAGCACGGTGACCGCCCCGATCAGGACCGGGCTGCTCGCGATTCCCGTCAGTCCGCTGCGGTTCCTCATGGCGCCAGCAGGTAGTTGAGGAGCGGGGAGGTGCCGCCGGTCTTGGCGGTGGAGGCGGCCGCGCCGGCCTGGCCGACCTTGGGCGGTTGGGCGGCTGCGACGCGGGAGGCGCCGCTGCCGGTCCCGCCGCTCTGACCTTCCAGGCGTGCGCTCAAGGCGGCGGTAGAGGCGCGGCGCTGCTCGACGGTGGCCGAGGCCGCTGGCGTTCGGGCCGGTGAAGTTGGCGTCGCATTCGCCACTTCGGGGGTGAGCTACGTAGTTGAGGCAGTTGCTGAGGGTGACAAGGGTGCGGCCGAAGTGGCCGTAGCGGTCGAAGCCGTTCAGCGTCGCGGTCGTGTTGTAGATCAGTTCGACCAACCCGTTCCAGCCCCCGGTTTCCTTCGTGTTGACGAAGAACTTGGCGAGGTTGGTGGTGGAGGCGACGCCGCTGATGCGCGAGTTCGGACGCCTTGCGGACGATCGGATCGGCTTCGGCAAGCTTCGGACCGGCGACCGCCCCGGTGGCGCCGAGGCTCTTCAGCGCCACGGTCGAGGCCGCGGAGAACGGGGTCAGCTCCCTGGTCGCCTCGGTCAGCGAGGGCGCCGCCTTGCCGAGGTCGGTGAAGACCGGCGTGGCGGCGTTGGAGAATCCCTCGAAGGCTGCGCATCGTGAGGCGGAACTCGCGCAGGAAGCGGGGGAACTTCTGCAGCGAGGCTTCCAGCGCGGCGCCGCGTTCGGAGCTGGCCTGGGCGGCGGCGCCGGCGTTGGCGAGGAAGCCCGCGACATGGGCGCGCTCGCGGGAGAGCGGCCGCAGGATCGTCTCGGAGTCGCTCGCCAGCTGGGCGAGCCGGTCGCGCTGGGCGTTGAGGATCCCCAGCAGCTGGTCGACCTCGCGCAGCACCGGATTGGCGCGCATCACGACTTCTTCGATGTCCTTGCCGCGGCCTGCCAGCCCGGCGCCGAGTTCGTTGAGGATGAGGCGGAAGCGCTGCGCGTAGGGAAGGGTCTGGATGTCGTTGATCAGGTCGGGCTCGACGCTGCTGCTGTTGTTCTCCACCGGCAGCAGGTACTGGCCGGCGCCGGGCTGGCCGGAGGGGATCTGCTTCAGCGGCGGGGGGGGCGGCGAGCCCGGCGCGCGGGGCAGGGTCGGGTTGCAATCGACGTACTTCTCGCCGATCAGCGACTGCGGGCGGATCATGCAGCTGGCGTCGCTGCGGAAGTCCTGAAAACCGGGGTTGGTGATTTCCAAGACGATGATCGCTTTGCCGGGCATCGCCTCCGGCTTGCCGTTGCGGTAGGCATCGATTTCGCCGGGCATCGAGACGCCGACCGACTGGATCTGCGCCGACGTTCGCCCCGGCGATCCGGACCTGCTCGCCCTGGACCATGAAGGAGCCGTCGTCGAAGTAGGCGCGAACCAGGTAGCCGTTGCTGCCACCCGAGGAGATCAGCACGATCGCGGCGACGACCGCGATCACCAGCGCGGCGACTATCAGTCCCTTTTTCATGGACCCGGTGGCGCGTCGGACGGTTTGCATTCGGACGGGGTGACGCCGGCGCCGGTCCAGGGCGGGTCGACGAAGGGGTTGGAGTTGTCGGGAGCGGACTGGGTGGCGCCGCCCGGGCAGCGCCGGTGGATAGCGGCCGAGGAACCGAAGGCTTCGAACTGCTGGGCCGGCGTGATCGGTTCCAGTTCGCCGCTGCCGCCGTTGTACTTGAAGAGGTTCTGATCGGCCGGTGAGACCCGGACGTAGTTGCCGTTGCCGTCGTAGTAGCCCGAGGCCACTCCGAGCTTGCCGAACCCGTTGAAGATGTCCGGCGTGTAGGCGCGGGCGAAGTTGAGGGTCGGCTGGAAGGCGGTGATCGCAGCTTCGAGCGTGGGGAAAGGCCTCTGGCGGCGCGCTGCTGGACGTCGGGCAGCGTGGCGAGCAGTTCCGCAGCGTCGTTGGCCTTGCCCTGTCGCCGCACCGTGAGGCGCAGGTTCTTGAACACGGGGACCGCCGCGTAGACGACCGGGCGGAGTTCGGCGAGGAAGGCCGCCAGGTTCTTGGTCGCGGGCTTGGCGGTGTTGACGAGCGGTTCGAGGTCGCCGAGGGCGGCGCGGAGGTTGACGAAGGTCGTGTTGCTCTGGCGCAGCACGGGCGGGAAGCGCTGGAGGGTCTGGTCGAGGGCGACGTTCTGGCTGGCGATCGCGCCGAAGGCGGTGCTGGCGTTGGAGACCGCGCTGGAGAGCTGGCTGCTGCGCTCCGAGACCACGGTGGCGAGCTTGCTGGAGCTGACGATGAAGCGGGTGAAGAGGCTCTGGTCGGCGTTCAGCGCGTGCACGAAGGCGTCGGCTGCGGTTGAGCGCCGGGGCCGAAGTACTTATAGGTCTGGTTCGCCTGCTTGGCCGACCCCGGCATAGATAGCGGCGTTGCCGCGGACGAACTCGCCGAGGCGCGCGGCGCACCGAGGGCGGGAAGGTGTTGAAGAGCTGGTCGATGTCGACCGGCGTGGTGGTCGAGGCGAGGCCGAGCGTGGCGCCTTCTCCAAGCGGCGGGGTTGCTGTTGGGGCCGGGGCTGATCGAGACGTAGTGGTTGGCGACGCCCGAAAGCGAGGTGGCGCGGATCACCGCCGTGGTCCCCTCGTGCAGCTGCTGGCTGACCGAGACGTGGACGCTGGCGAGATTGTTTTCGGTCAGTTCGATGCTTTCGACAGTGCCGACCGGCGAGCCGCCGATCAGGACCTGGTTGTCGGAAACGAGCTGGCCCGCGTTTTGGAAGATCAGGTCGTACTGGTAGCCGCCGCCGCCGCCGAACAGCACGACGCCGAGCGCGATCACCACGACCGCGAGGGCCGCGATGACGGCGATACGGGCGGGGGTGAACCCCCGGCTGGGCGCCGGGCTTTTCTCCTCGCCTAAGGGATTGGCAGCCACGGATCGTCGCTTGCGGTTCCCCGGCCTCCGACCCGGAAGAACGGCGCCGGAATCGTATCCGAGCCATCCCCGGGCAAGAGGGAGCCACGCAGGGACTTAACTGGAATTCAACGCGCTCCTATTTGGCCGGGGACGCTTGGCAACGGAGCTCTTGACGCCTCGAGCGTCATGCGCGATCCGCCGATGGCTCTGGAAGACTCGGCCACGCGCCGGACGCCGCAGGCGCAGCAAAGAAGCATAGACGCATGAGGCCCGCTGCCGAGCGTCGGCTAGACGTTGAGCCGCGGCAGGATGCGCTCCAAGGACCGCGGCAACCACCAGACCCGCTCGCCGACCAAGAGCATCAGGGCCGGCAGCAAGACGATGCGCACCACGGTGGCGTCGAGCAGCACCGCAACGGTCAGGCCGATTCCGAGCTGGCTGACCGTCGCGATCGGCGCCGCGGCGAAGGCGATGAAGACGGCCATCATGATCGCCGCGGCGCCGGTGATCACCCGGGCGGTCTTCTCGAGGCCGAAATCGACCGCGGCGGCGTGATCACCGTCGCGGTCAAAGCGCTCCTTCATCCGGGTCAACAGGAAGACCGCGTAGTCGATCGAGAGCCCGAATACGACGCCGAAGATCATCGTCGCCCCGACCGCGTCCACGTATTTGTGACCGCCCAACGGCCAGCCGGCGGGAACGTTGAAGAGCAAGGTGAGGATGCCGAAGGCGACCCCGACCGTCGCCAGGTTGAGCCCGACCGCGATCGCGGCCAGGGGGATGGCCCGCAGGACGATGACCAAGACGAGGAAGGTGGCGAACGTGATCGCCGCGACCACGTAGGGGATGGCTCGCCCTGCTCACGCGGCTGTAGTCGTTGAGCTCGGCCGCCCCGCCGGCGACGCCGGCCGTGACGTCGGCGTCGCGGCCCATCGCGGTGGTCATCTTGTCGAGGCGGTGGTTGAGCGAGATCGAGCCGGGGGTGTTGAAGCTGTAGCTGGAGACGACGAGCGTCGTCTCGCCTGGCCGCCGTGGCGCAGGTCGATCGTGCCGGCGGCGGCTTCGCGTTCGCGCTTCGGCGCGCCGTCGAGCGCCGAGAGGACGAAGTAGCCGGAGTTAAAGAGGCCCGGCGAGCCGCGGCGAAGCTTCCCGGTCTTGCGCTGGAGCTTCTGGTGGCCGGCGATCACCCGCACCGAGGCGCGGTTTAGCCCTGACTGCAGGGGCGCGGCTTGCGTGGTAGCCGGCGGCGAGGTTTTCCTGCAGGGCGGTGGCGCCGCCGCCGATCCGCGATACGCCTCCGACCAGCGCCGCCGAGCCGGTGGCCAGGCGGGCGAGGCCGCTGTCCAGGGAGGAGGAGGCGGTGGCGAGGTGGTTGGCGCCGTCTGACGAGCTTGTTGTCGCCGTTTTGGATTTTCCTCATGCCTTCGATGGAGTTCCGACGCGTGCTTTTCGAGCTTCCTTAGGTTGCTTGGTTTCGGTTTCCAGATAGCGCCTGACTTCGTCGGTTTCTTCGGTGTCGAGGACCAGGCGCTTCTGCAGTGCGGTCAGTTCGGTGGGCAGGCCCGCATAGCCCGGCGCATAGGGCTGGCCGCTGACCGGGTCGGTGCCGCTGACCGCCGCGGAGGCCTTGCGGACCGCTTCCAGCGCCGCCCCGTAGTGGGCGTCGGACTTCCCGACCGTCATCTGGTCGAGCTGCTGCGAGGGCGGTGCTCAGCTGTTCGTCTGCGACCTTGGCCGGCGCGATCAGTTCGGGGAGCTTGTTGTTGGCGTCTCCTTTGAGGGACTTTCTGTCCTGCGCGAACGAGGCAGGGCGTTTTCGCGCAGCGAGGTCCGCGCGGTCTGATGCCATCCTTCACCTGCTTCCGCGCCGAGCGTGGCTTCTTGCTGGGCTTCGGAAAGTTTCCGCGTGCCCTTTGCGAATTCATCGAGCGCGGTGACCGCCCGCTGGCTGCCGGCGCTGGCCTTCGCGAGGCCGTGTGAGATCGTCAGCGCCCCGCTGGCGGCCCGGCCGGACCCTTCGGAGAGCAGGCCCGCCCCCGAGCTGGCCTGCGAGATCCCTTCGCGCAGCTGAGAGACGCCGCCGGCGGCGACGTTCAGCTTGCGGCCGAGCTTGCCGAGTTCGCCGCCTGGCCCTTTGTTGCCTCCGGCGAGCAGGCCGTTCCCGGTTTCGCGCAGCGGCGCGACTTTGCGTGCGACCTGCCCCGGGCCGATCACCGCCTGCACGCCCGGCAAGTCGGCGAAGCGGCGTTGCCAGCGGTCCAGCGTGGCGAGGCGGGCGGGTTCGGTGATCGGGCCCTGGGTTCGTGGTGGCGATGATCTGAAACGGCGCGTCCCAGCCGGGGCCGATCACGTGGTCGATCAGTTCGGCGTCCTTGCGCGCGGGGTCGCCCTTGGAGAGCTGTTCGGGGCTGGGCGGTCCGGTCTTCAGGGCGATCGCCGGGGCGGCGAACACCAGGACGACGGCGCCGATCAGCGGCGGCGACCGGAGCCGGGCGGCGCATCGCGGCGCGGACGAAGACCATCAGCCGCGATCTCCCGGTCGGTTCGGGTCCGATCCGCCAGCGGTCGAGGTTGGGGCCGATCAGCGTCAGCAACGCCGGGCCGACCACCGTCGCGACGAGGACGCTGAGCGCGGCGACCATCGCCACCGTTCCAGCCAGCGCCGGCGAGCAGCGCCCCGGGGACGATGAAGAGGGCGACGACCATCGAGATCAGCAGCGTGCTGCCGGCGAATACACACGTTCGCCCGGCCGTCCGCCGCGTCGCCCATGCGGCGTCTAAGGGCGTCGCCCCGGCGGCGAGTTCCTCGCGAAAGCGGGAGACCATCAGCAACGAGTAGTCGACGCCGAGCGCTAACCCCATCATCGTCGTGACGGTGAGGGCGAAGGCGTCGATGCCGAGATAGGAGGTGAGCAGATAGAGGATGCCGCGCGAGGCGAACACGGTGATCGCCCCGAAGCCCAGCGGGATGGCGGCGGCGATCGGCGAGCGGAAGACGAGGAGCAGGACGATCAGCAGGATCGGTATCGCGATCAGCTCGCCGCGCTCGCTGGCGGAGATCGACTCGGTCTGAAGCGCTCGAGAGATGCTCGCGAAGCCCGACTGGGTCGCCCGCACCGGCGGGTGGATGTCTTCTTCGAGGATGCGGTTGAGCTTGGGGACGGTTTCGTTTACCGCCTGGTCGATGTCGACGTGGAAGTCGACCAGGATCAGGGCCTTGTCGGGGCTGGGGCGCAGGCGCGCCACAGAGCCGCGATCCCAGGGCGAGAGCGTGGTGACCTTGGGGTCGCGGCGCAGGTCGCGGATCAGCGCCGGGCCCTGTTCGTCTAGGGCGGCGCGCCGGGCCGCGCAGCAGGATCGCGAAGGGGGCCGAGTTGCCGAAGCTGTTCGTCAGCATCTCGTTGGCCTTCGACGACGGCGTCCCGGCGATGTTGAGCGAAGTGGGCTGGAGCTTTGAGTTGACCCCGAGCCCGAGAATCCCGAGCACTGCAAGAGCACGACGAAGGCCACCGCGAGCACGCGCCGCGGGTAGCGCAGCAGCAGCGGATGACGCGCGCGCCGCCGTCGGTGCGCGACGAACCGCCCCGGCCCCTGCTCCTCCTCCTCATAGGCACATTTGGTAGTTTGGCGATTCAGGGAGCGGGAGGAGCGAACATATGCAGAAGACTCTGTTAAGAGCGCCTGTCTTTGCAGGCGCTCTCATTGTCGTGGTCGCCGACACTGCGTAGGCGCGCGCCTGGAGGCGACAAGCTGATCGTCACCACCGAGAGGCTCTTGTTCGACACGCACGACGCGCGATACGCGCAGGCTGGGATAGGCGCCCTGCGGGAGACCCTGTCGCGACGGCGGCGCGGCCTGCATGCTTGTGGCAACGGGGCGAACGTCGGCACGGACCTCTGGGACACGAGCCGTCTACTTCCGCGTAGCGAGGGCCGATTCCGCCTTCTCGCCGAACTCGATCTTCAGCGACCGGGCATAACCGCAACGGGCCGAGCCTGGAAGTGCAAAGAACGACTCCGGGCTTCCAGCCGCGAGCCCCCGGGTGCGCAGCTTCCAAGAACGGGAAAATCACCTCGGTGGACGGCACCTTCCTGTCGGGAACCGTGTTCGAGACCTGTACCGTCAAGGTAGCGTAACTCTGCGATAGCCTGGACCAAGGACGACTTGAAGAGATATCTGACAATCGGAGTACTCGCGGTGGCCTGCCTCCTGCTCGTCGGCAGCGCCGGCGCGGCCGTGATCAAGGTCGGCGATCTGGTGCTTCGGGCCGAAGGTGGGTTCGAGCCGAGGGTGCTGCCGCGTCGGGCCTTCGCTCCGATCAGGTTCCAGGGGTACGTAGACATCGCGGCAAAGGACGGTGGGGTGCCGGCGGCGCTCCAGCAGGCGGTGCTCGAATTCGACCGCGACGGGCGACTGAGCACGCGCGGGCTGCCCACCTGCTCGGTGAGCCAGATCGAGGAAGCGACGCCGCAGGAAGCGCGAGAGGTCTGCAAGGACTCGATCGTCGGCACCGGACACATCGCCGCGTCGATCGCCTTGCCGGGGCAGGCGCCGGTGCTTGCCACCTCGCCACTGACCCTGTTCAACGGCCTGCCCCAAAACGGCGACCCTACCGTCATCCTTCACGCCCGCACCACTGTCCCCGTCGCCCAGACCTTTGCCGTCGTCGTGCCGATCGAACGACTGTCCGGTGCCTTCAGCTACCGAGCGACCATCAACGTCCCGCCGATCGCCGGGGGATACGGAGCGCTGACCCATATCGACGCGAAGATCGGCCGGCTCTACAGCGTCGGCAGACGACAGCTCAGCTACACCTCGGCCCGCTGCTCGCGCGGCATCCTCCAGACCCAGGGCCGCTTCAGCTTCGCCGACGGCACCGTAATGAGCGGCAGCGTCTCCGAGCCTTGCAGCGTCCGATAGCGACCGCGGCTTCCTATACTTGCCCGCCGCGGGCCGTTAGCTCAACCGGTAGAGCAGGAGACTCTTAATCTCAAGGTTCCGGGTTCGATTCCCGGGCGGCCCATGACCCCGGAAGCCCCGCTACAGGCGGGGTTTCCGGCTTTTTAAGGCGCTTCATCGCCATTACGACGGCGCGGCGCTCCATTCAGTTCATGCTTGTTCATTTGCGCTCTCAAGATTTTGGTTCCATTATTTGGTTCCATCGGCGGGCTGCTTCACGCGCTGCCGCCGACGCCTGGCTGCGACCGGCTGCTGTTGGCGACGTTGCCGCTGGTCAACGCGTTCCAGCTGCGCCGCGCCAACTGATGACGTGCGCAACGGCTTGCGGCTGCGCGCAGTCTAGACGCATTCGGCGCTGAGCCGCCCGCGCAGCATTAGAATTGGCGCCGAGTGTCAGACGCGAGGCTATCCCCCGAACCCCGGCGTTCCTGGGGTCGGGGAACACCCACCGTCGCAGTGGCTGCAATGATCCTGCTCGCCGCGCTGTCCTGCCCGGCAGCGTCGTCCGGGCAGACCCCAAGGCAAGAACCGACCACAACTGGGCGGGCTATGCCGTGACTCCCCGGACTCCAATCCAGCGGGTTCGCGGGGCCTGGACTCAGCCTTCTCTTACGTGCGGAGAGCAGTCGACCTACTCAGCCTTCTGGGTCGGTCTTGGAGGGTTCAAGAGACGATCCCATCTGCTTGAGCAGGTCGGCACCAAGGCCAGGTGCGAAGACGGACACTCCGAAGTGCATGCCTTTTACGAACTCTGGCCGGAACGGTCTGGCCTGCTGACACTGGAAGTGCGCCCAGGCGACCAGCTCGTGGCGAACGTGTCGGTGCGTGGACGCAGGGTTTCACTGCAACTCGATGACCTCACGACCCATGAACGGCGTACAAGGATCGTTCTGACCAGCAAGCCTGACACTTCTTCGGCGGAGTGGATCGCTGAGGCACCGGCCCGCCCTTGCGGGAGCAACTGCATATGGTTGCTACCACTTGCCGATTTCGGCGAACTCGCGTTCACAGAAGCCGAAGCGGCTACCCAGGGCGGCGGGATGGAAGCGATCAGCGGTCCGTCGTTCTTTGTGAACCAGCTGCTGCTTCGCGACAGGACCGGGTTGGTAATCAGAAAACCGAGATGCCCGCTAGCGCATGGCTCAGAAGGCGAAGCGACACCTGGCCCCCTATCGCCTGCTGGCACGTCATTCGGGGTGACCTGGGAGCGGTAAGGCGGCTTCCAGGCAGTCATTGTACGCCGCGTGCCGCGGTTCGCTGGCCTCCCCGAGTCAGCGCTCTCGACGCCCGAAGCTAATGCCCAGCCAGAACAACAGCCCGCAACTCAGCGACTGCCCGTTGGCGCGCACGGCGGCGCTCGGGCAGACTTGTCTCTCCTGGCTTGGCCCGCTGCGGATCGCGTTTGTGCCGCCTCACCGAGCCGCTGCGAGGACGCTAGCTACGTCGTCGCCGTGTATCCCGAAAAGGCGCTTCAAGGCCCAATCATTCAAACGCAATGCGAACCCGAAGACGGCGAAATTAGTACCACCGCCACCGCGCAGACCTTTCACTGCATTGCGATCACTAAGGAAACAGGTGGCAAGTACGAAGACTACCGATACACGGGCCCTGACAACTACAACACCGGCTCAATCAGCTGGCGGCTCGGTGGGCCATAGGCGCCTGGTTCAAGCGGCCTGATCCCCTTCAAACCCCACGTCGCAGGCCATCCCTCCGGACACTCTGAGCGCCCTCCTGCGGCCCTCCACACCGTCACCCAACGATCAACCCCAGAACGGTAGCCCGCAGTGAGGGTTAGGCTATCGCCGCGTTCCGAGGTCGAGCGTGTAAGTGGTTGCGTCTGCGGCGGGGGCGCCAGGGAAGCCGCGCGCTACGCCGACGCCGAAGTCGCGGAATCTGGGGTCGAGGATGTTGGCGCGTGGGGAACTGTGCATCCAGGCGCGGAGGATACCGAGCGGAGAGCCGAACCTGCGGCCCCTGCCCCACCCGATGTTCTCGCCGACAAAGTAGACACTGGTGCCGGCCAGATACCCCGCCCTCGCGATCCGGCCACCCAGCGTGCTGCCGTGCGATCCGAAGTGGGAGAAGTAGTCATTGGCAACCATGTCGTTGGAATGCCGGGTCGCCGAGCGGCGCAAGTCGGGGTTGTGGTGGAGCGGAACCAGGCCGTAGCGCTTGCGCGTCAGGTTGACCAGGCACAGGACCGAGGTGCGGAGGTGGCGCAGGGTCGCCTTGCTCGGCTCCTCGCTGGTCCGGCTGCAGCCGGCGCGGGTATGAGCAAGGGCGGGGTAGGGGATGAGCCCGGCGGTGAGGAGTAATGCTGCACTCAGGGCAAGGACCGAAGCTGCAAAGGTGAGGCGTTTGAGGGCAGTATGTATCATTCCTTGTGGATATTCCCACAATCGAGACCCGAACAGGCAGCGAGGGGGACTGGCATGGTCAGGACGCTGCTAGCGGATAACCCCGAAGCCTGAACGACGGTCGGATCGGTGAACGCGCCTACCTGTGCCGCGTGGCGATCCGCTGAGACCTCACCCCGCCCGGCGCCGATCTCCCCCGAGATCTCGGCCTCCATCAGCTCGCGGGCGAGGAGCGCGACTGCGTCGCGCAGGAAGTCTGGCCAAGTCGGCGTGCTGGGTGATCAGGGTCTTTGCTACGACCTCGGCGGCCGTCATGCTCTGGCTCTCGGCCATCGTGGTGTTCCTTTCATCGATTGACTTGGTGGTCAACCGACGAGTCTGGGGCCCGCGGTGGCCGGAACTTTCTCCGGCTCTACCTCGGGTCCGTTACACCACTTCTATCGACGCGACCTACCAGGTGACTCTTAATCTCAAGGTTGAAGGTTCGAGTCCTCCACGCCCATCCCCGATCCCATCAGACCGTGGCAATCGCCATCTCAAAGACCTCACAAGTCGGGCTTGTCAACGAATAGAGCGAGAGGACCAACCGCCAGCAGACACGCCTGTAGCAGCTCATCGGGTCAGCCGCAGCTGGTTTGCAGCCGAACCGTAGAGTCCCGTCGAACCAGCTTGCCTGCCGCTGGCTTCTGGGCGATGATGTGGCCGTGGGGCGGAAGGCCGGCGCACACATTGCTCAGAGCTGTGTACTCCACCTTGAAGTGCCGCCGCCCCAGCACTCGGTCGGCGGCCTGAGGCTTTAGGCCCTCAACATCCGGAACCCGGTATATCCGGTGGCAGTTGCACGACTCCCCCGAACGAGGATGGCGTCCCGCGACATTGGCACTGAGGGGCATCGCAAACGCTCCAGCGATTAAAAGAGCACTGCCGAGAACTACGGTACAGAAACGACGGCTCAATGATTGGCTCCCGATCTGTGCTTTCTAAGCGCAATGTAGCAACACCACACGGCGGCTTAGGCCAATCTCGAGGCTGAAGGTTGGGTCCTTGACCGCGGCTCCAATCCCGGGGAGGTCCTCAGACAAAGCACGGGGCCTCTCCAACTTCTCCATAGCTCTGCATTGAGTCTCTCTTGAGCAAGGGAGAATGGCGCTATGGTCGGGATTGGATTACTTGCGGGCATCGCCGCTTCGGCTCTGTTCAACGTTGGCATCGCACTGCAGGCGATCGAGGCCCGACAGGCTCCGCACAAGCAGGCCCTACGCGTCTCCCTTCTGGTCAGCCTGATAAGGCGCCCACGATGGTTGGCTGGATTGCTCCTCGGGGGACTTGGCGTTCCCTTTGAGGTCTTGGCGTTTGCCAATGCGCCCTTTGTGGTCGTTGAGCCGCTCCTAGCTTCCGGCTTGCTGATCTTGCTGGTGATGGGCGCCCGGATGCTCGGCGAGCGGATCAGCGTTGCGGTGTTGTTCGGGGTTCTCGCGATTATCGCGGGGACGGCACTCATCGCTTGGGGAGCTCCTGAACATAACGAGCACCACCGCAGCATCTTCGCAGTCGTCGCCGTGATGGCCGCGCTCGTCTTCGCTTCTCTGATCCCATTCCTGATGAAGGGCACGCGCTTCGACAACGCACTGGTTCCAAACCTCGGTTCGGCTTGCGGCTTTGCAGCAACGAACGTGGCGACGAAGCTGATGGCAGACGACATTGAAAGCGGCCACTTCCCAAGGGCGGCTATCTGGCTCACCGTCGCCGTGCTTGCGGGCGTCGGCGCGACGGTTACCGGCATGACGGCACTCCAGCGGGCCCAGGCGACGACGGTTGTTCCGATCTCCACGGCAGTTCAGACCTTCTTGCCTATCGCCTTGGAGCCTTTGTTCCTCACTGAGAGTCTGAGCACTGCGGCGCTGGACGGGGCCGTGCTCTTTGCCGGAATCGTCGTAATGGCCGTGGGCACAGTGCTGATTGCGCGTACCCGTGCAGTTAGCTCGTTCGCTGTTGGCTAGCTCGGCCGGTCGAACCCCCCGCCGACACCTCGACATGCCGCTCGAATGCCAAACGGCTCACCCGCCAGCATCAATCTTCTTCTGGTTCTCCCACTGACAGGTTCGGCCCATTCCCCGCACCGGCACTCCGTGCACAGCACAGGGACCCTCCCGCACTGCCAGGCCCCCGCACAGCGTTAGGGCGGCCGTCAGTGCCCCTCGCCGTCGGATCGGATCGACGTCCCGGGCGTGAACGAGACCCCGCGGAGGACTTCACCGAAGCCCGCGGACCGCATCGTCCTGAAGCTCTCGGAGGCCGGCAGGGCGCTGGCGGCGAGGTCATCGGTGATCGAGACGACCTTGTTGGGGTCTGCACCCTGGTCCCCGTTCCCGCTCACCGTGGAGGTCGTGGCCCAGATCATTGCCGTCCCTTCCCTGTCACGTGGCCAGTGATGTTGCGGAGGCCGTCGAAGACTGGCCGCCCCCGTCTCTGGCACTACGGAAGCGCGGACCCTTCACCCGAGAGGCCGCCGAGCGGGTTTTTGAGCGCTTCTTTGCCTTTGCCCTTCGATTCCTTCGCCTCCGCCTTCACCTGCTTTTGGAATGCCTTCGCTCGTTTGCGGACTTCGCCGAGCTGCGTTTCGAGCTGCTTCTTCTGCGCCGTGGAGGTGGCGAGGGACTGGGCCTGCTTGACGTCCTTGTCGCCGCCTGCGAAGTCGAAGGCGAAGTACTTGAACTCCGCCAGGGTGCTGACCGAGCCGAGGCTTGGATGGGCATCGGCGACGATCTGCTGGGCTTGGGCGGCCGCCTTGAGGTTGGCCTCGGCTTCGGGGCCGGTGGTCGAGGTCTGGGCCAGGCTGAAGAGGGCGCCGGCGATGAGCTGGGCGGCGGAGGGGCTGGGTTTCTTGCCGGCCTGCTTCAGATAGCGCGCTCCAGGCCTCGCTGGCTTTTTCGAGCTGGTCGCGCGCGGCGGGGGTGACGGTTGGCTGCGACCGGTCGTCGAGTTGACTTCGGTCAGCGCGTTGCCGGCGCTGATCCGGGTGCGGGTGAGGGAGAGCAGCAGGCTCGGGTCTTCGGGGCTCCTCCTCAGCCTCCTTTCGATTCCCGCGGCCTGTTCCTCGAGCAGGCTCGCGGCGTTGCTGGTCGGGCTGCTGGTGCCGAGCAGGCCTCCGATGTTGGGGCCGACGACGAGGAAGAGGCTGGCGCCCATCAGCAGGGCGAGGAGCGCGTAGACGACCCGGACGACGTGTTTGCGCCGCCCTCGGATATCGAAGACCATCCTCCGCTCACCGCTCGCTGCCATCGGCTGACTACCGCTCCTGAGTTGAGGGCTCTGCAATGCCTCCGGCCTTACCCGGCCGGCCGAAGGCCCGGGCGAGCAAGATACTCAACTCATACAGCACGAGGAGCGGCACCATCTCGAGGATCATCGAGATCGGGTCGACGCCGGGCAGGGCCGCGGCGATGATCGAGATGATCAGATACGCGTAGCGGCGGTTGGAGCTGAGCTGCTCGACCTTGACGATGCCGAGCCGGGTGACGGCGACGATCGCCAGCGGCAGCTCGAAGATGATGCCGCAGGCCAGCATCGTCATCGAGAAGAAGCTGTAGTAGTCGCTGGCGCGGACCTGGACGTTGAACTGGCTGCTGTTGAAGCCGAGCAGGAACTGGACCGCGGCCGGCATCACGGCGAAGTAGGCGAAGGCGACGCCCGCGAGGAAGAGAACCGGGGCGAGCACGAGGATCGGCACGATCACGCGGCGCTCGGCAAGGCTGAAGGCGGGCAGGACGTAGGCGTAGAGCTCATAGAGGACGAACGGCAAGCGAGAGGACGATCGCTCCGTAGGCGGCGACGGTGAGCGTCGTCGTGAACGGCTCCGTCACTCCGAAGGTGAGGAGCTTCTTGTGGTCGGAGGGAAGCGGCCCCGAGGCGATCTGCAGCAGCAGGTGGTTCTGCCAGAAGCAGAGTGCAAGGGCAACGCCGAAGATCGCCAGCGAGACGACGATGCGGCTGCGAAGCTCGTCGAGATGCTCGACCAGGGTGAGGCGATCCTCGTGGGAGACCGCCTTGACGCGGCGGGGCATCCCGGCGGTCCCCTCAGGCCCGTTTGTCGGAGACGACCTCGCGCTCGGGCTGCCCCGGCGCGGTGCTCGCCGCGGTGTCTGAGCGCTCCAGCCGCTTGGTCTCGCCGTCGTCCTCGTCGGGCTTATCGCCGCTGAGAGAATCGCGGAACTCGCGGATGCCGCGGCCGAGGCTGTTGCCCAGCTCGGGCAGACGTTTTGGGCCGAAGACCACCAGGGCGATGATCAAGACGACGAGGATCTCCATTGGGCCGATGTTTCCAAGCATCGATCCCATGGTAACGGGGCACAGTCGCGATCGGATCAGCGTTTGCGGGGCTTCGGCCTACCCGGTAGTTGGGTTTTGTCGTAAAGCTGCGTAAAAGTGCGGATCAAGCGCCCCTCTTCCGGGTTCGATGGTGAAGGGATGAGAGACGCAGCTCACAGCCATACGCAGACCGCCGCCGGGCTTCACGTCTGCCCGCAGTGCGGCTCGCGCCTGGTCCAGCCAACCTGCTGGGAGCAGACCGACGATCGCTTCCACTGGCGGGTCTGGCGGCGTTGCCCCGACTGCGAGTGGAGCTGCGACGGCGTACACGGCGAGCGCGAGATCGACGACTTCGACGAGCAGCTCGACATCGGCACACACGAGCTGGCCGAGGAGCTGAAGGCGCTGGAGCGCGAGAACATGGCGCAGATGGCCGCGGCCTTCATCACCGCCCTCGCCGCCGACCTGATCACCGCCGAAGACTTCCGCTAGCTATACCTCTGCACCACGCCGTCGGCGACAAGCTCAAGGAGCTGGCGCTGTTCGGGCTCAAATGTCGGGGAGTCGAGTTGGCGCTTGGCCCTGGTGACCATCTCTAGAGCTCGGGAGCGGACCTCCTCGAGGGCGCCCGTTGCGGCGATGCGATCGCAGAGGGCCTCCGCCGTCCCGGCGTCCAGCGCGCGCAGGTCGACGGACGCGATGCCCGGGTCGATCTCGGCGGCGGTGATCAGCGGCAGGGTGACGGTCCCGTCGAGCAGGTCGGTGCCGCGGGCCTTGCCGGTGCGCTCCGGTGGACCGGCCACGTCGAGCACGTCGTCCAGCAGCTGGAAGGCGAGCCCGATCTCGGCGCCGAAGGCCCGCAACGCCTCATCATCGCGTCCCATCAGGCAGGCGCACTCGAAGAGCCTGCCGGTCTTCAACCGGCAGCGCTCCAGGTAGCGCTCCTCGGAGATCCCGGTGTCGAAGGCGTCCTGGCGCTGAGTCAGCTCTCCGCGCGCGAGGGCGACCGAAGCCTCGCTCAGTAGCTCGACCGCATGCCCGTCCCCCGCCCCGGAGAGCAGCGCGAAGGCGCGGGAGAAGAGCAGATCGCCGGTGGCGATCGCCCGGCGCCGACCGGAGATGACGGCGACGGTGGGCTGGCCCCGACGCAGCGGTGCCTCGTCGAGCACGTCGTCGTGTACGAGGCTCGCCATGTGGACCAACTCGATCGCGGTGGCGGCGCGGACCGCCGCATCCCCCCCGCTCCCACCCGCGCAGAGCAAAACGAGCAGCGGCCGCAGGCGCTTTCCCCCCGCGGCGAGCGTTGCCGTCGCGTCCACGGTGAGCGGCTCGCCGTGGCCGGCGCTCAACTCCCGCAGGCTTGCCTCCACCTCCCCCAGCCGAGTCGGTAGCCAGCGGCTGGAAGCGTCGAGGACCGCCGTCACCGGCGGCGGGACGGCGGAGCGGCGGGTCACCTGATGACGCCGCTGTGGATCGCGATGATCCCGCCGGCGAGGACCGTGTAGCGGATGCGCTGCAGCCCGGCTGAGTCCATCTTGGTCGCGAGGCCGTAGGGGTCTGGGAAGCTGCGAACCGACTCGGGAAGGTAAGCGTAGGCTTCCGGGTCCCCGGAGAGGTTGCCGATCTCGGGGACGATGCGGTCGAACCAGAGCGAATAGAAGGTCGAAAGCGGCCGGCGCTTCGGCTGGGTGATCTCGAGGATCACCAGCCTGCCTCCGGGACGCAGGACACGGGCTCATCTCCCGCAGGCCGCGATCGAGGTCAGCGAGGTTGCGCAGGCCGAAACCGACGGTCACCGCATCGAAGCGGCCGGCGTCATATGGAAGCTGGAGCGCGTCGGCCCACTCAAAGCGGACGGCACTCGCCTCTGCCGCGGCCGCCTTCTCTCGCGCCAGGTCGAGCATCGGCTCGGAGAAGTCGCAGCCGACCACATGGCCGTCTGGGGCGACGCGCCGCGCCAGCTCCAGCGCGAGATCGCCGGTCCCACAGCAGACGTCGAGCGCGAAGTCGCCCGGCTCCAGCGCCGCACGGTCCGCGGCTCGCTCGCGCCAGCGGTGGTGGAGTCCCGCGGTCATCACCGAGTTCAGCACGTCGTAGCGGGCCGCGACCCGGTCGAACATGCGGTTGACCTGCTCCGCGAACTGCGCGGAGTCCCGAGAGGGCTTAGTTGAGTGAGGAGAGGAAGTCAGCTAGCTCGTTGAGCTTCTTCGGCGGCAGGTCGCGGAAGGAGGGCATGATACCCGGCCCGATTTCCACCGATCGGATGATCGCCGCGCGAGGGATCCTCGCGCCGATGTGGGTCAGTTCGGGCCCTGGCCCTTTGTTGCCGTTTTCACCCAGTCGGTGGCAGGCGAGGCAACCCGAGCCGGCCACCACCAACTTGCCTGCTTCATATTGCGGGGCGACTTTCATCGAGATTTCGGTGGGCGGCCCCCCGACGGCGCCGGAGTAGGTCAGGTAGCCCATCGCGAAAATCGTCAGGACGCCGGCCGTGGTCGCGATCGGGCGTCGCTCGGGGCGTCGCTCGGGGCCGCGGTCATAGAAGGGAAGCAGGAGCAGCAGCACCATGCAGACGGTGGGAATGCCGATCGTCGCGATCGGCACTAGGTCCGGTCCTTTGATGACGCGCAGAACCTCGAAGAGGAAGTAGAAGTACCACTCCGGCCGCGGTACGTAGGTCGTCGTCGTCGGGTTGGCCTTCGGCCCCTGTTCGGCTCCGAGGATGATCGACATCGCGATGATCACGGCGACGACGATCAGCGCCATCGTCGAGTCCTTCAGGACCGCGTAGGGGAAGAAGGGCTTGCCCTTCTTCTTGAGCAGCTCGTACTCCTCGAGGTATGCCTGCTTGTCGCGTCCCTTCATCGGATCAGACCGGGGAGGCTCCGTTGCCCTCGACCCCGGCGTCGAGCTGCTCGACCGGCACCGCCGCCTTCGGCTTCTCAGCTCGCGCCCAGGGAGGCGCGGTGGTCCCGAGCTTGACGACGAGGTAGAGGTGGGCCCCGATCAGAGCGATGATCGCGCCGGGGAGGAGCAGCATGTGGATCGAGTAGAAGCGGGCCAGCGTCGTCGCGCCGAACTCGGGCCCGGCGCGCAGGAAGTCGCTTAGGTAGGGCCCGAGGATCGGCGCGGTGCCGTTGATGTTGATGCCAACGATCGAGGCCCAGTAGGAGCGCTGGTCGAAGGGCAAAAGGTAGCCGGTGAAGGCCATCGTCATCGTCAAGATCAGCAGTACGACGCCGATCACCCAGTTCAGCTCGCGCGGGTACTTGTAGGCGCCGAAGAAGAAGGTGCGGCCCATGTGCAAGAAGACGAGGATGACCATCACGCTGGCTCCCCACTTGTGCATCCCGTGCACGAACTGGCCGAGGAAGACGTCGTTGTTTATGTGGGAGATCGAGGCGTAGGCCTGGGTCGCCGAGGGCGTGTAGAACATCGCCAGGAAGACGCCGGTGATCGCCTGGACGATGAAAGCGAAGAGGGTCGCCGAGCCGAGCGTGTAGTACCAGTTGGTGCCCTTCGGGACCTTGCGGTAGAGCATCCCGGTGAGGAAGCCGCTGGCGCCGGTGCGCTGGTCGACCCAGGCGAGCACGTCCGCCGGGGCGTCCTTGGCCTGGTCGCGCAGGCGCTCAGCGTCGCTGGGGCGTTCGGGCGGAGAGGTCTTCAGGTCGGCTGGCGCCTGGCCTTTACCGTTGGCGCCCTGGCCCGGCTTGGTCGGCTTTCGGAGCGGTGCGGGGACGATCACGTCGGGGATCTTCATGGCTTGCTAGAGCTAATTGGAGGGCGGCGGGAAGGTCGACGGGCGGGGCGGGTAGAGGTATTCCCAGATCCCGCCGGTGAACTCGCCGGGGTCGCGCGCTCGCACCGGTTCGAGCTGGTTGGTGACGCTGTAGCGCGGGCCGAGCTCGACCTGGCCGTTGCGGATGCGAGTCTGGAAATGGTCGAGCGGGCGCACCGGGGGCCCGCCGATTGGCTTGCCCTGGAATTCGTAGACGCCGCCGTGGCAGGGGCAGATGAAGTTGCCAGCCGCTTCAACGAAGCGGACCGGACAGCCGAGGTGAGCACAGCGGTTGGAGAGGGCAATGATTTCCTTTGGGTTCTCGCCGAGCTGGGCGGAGCCCTTGCGGACGTAGGCGGTGGTCTTGCCGATGTCGCCGATCCCCTCTGTTTCGCTGAAGACGACCTGGCGATAGGTGTCCTCGACGAAGTTGCCGACCGGGCCGACCGCCTCCCAGCGCTCCTTGCCGCGGTAGAAAATCGGGGCTACGGCGAAGCCGACCGCCGGCAGGACGATCGCGAGTCCGGCGACGCCGCCGATGCCCTGGGCGGCGATCGTGAAGGCGCGGCGGCGGGTCATCGACTCGCCCTCGAAGTAGCCGGGGGGGTCGGGCTGCGCCCGCTCTTGCTTTGGAGCCTCCTCGGCTCCGTTCCTCTTGTCCGCGTCGTCAGCCACAGCTCGCTTTTGGAAGCGCTGAGTCTATTGACTCCGAGACCGATGCGGTCGCCCTGAGCGAAGCGCGAGCTTCGCTGCCTCGTGGTCATCGCTCGGACCCTCTCCGAGCACCGCCGCGGACGCCCTCCAAAGATCGGGCGTCGCATCCTCTCGGCCTTCGCTGTGGAGCTGGGCGCAGAGGCTGATCAGATCGGCCAGCTCGCGGACCGCGTCGCTGTCGCCAAGGGCCGAGAGCCGCTCGATGCCGAGCGCGTAGAGATAATCGCCGGCGAGCAGGGCGAGGTCGGCATCGTGACCGGCGAGCAGGCGCGGCTCGCCGTAGTGCAGGAGATAGCCCTCGCGGACCGCCTCCACGACCAGCGCGTACTCGACCGGCGCGGAGGCGGCGCTCGGGCCGGCCGCGGCGATCAGGCCGAAGGCGGGGCCCTCGGTGGGCTCCACCACGTAGGGGGAGATCGGCGTGTCCTCGTCGCGGAGCTGAGTGGCGAGGAGGTGCAGCGCGTCGGCTGGGCGTCTCACGCGAGTGCCTCCTCGAGGGACTCCGCGGCGGCTTCAAGGGTGCGCTCGACTGCCTCCTCATCGTGGGCTAAGGAGACGAACCAGGCCTCGAACTGAGAGGGGGGTGGGTAGACGCCGCGCTCGAGCATCGCCCGGCAGAAGCGGGCGTGGGCCTCGAGGTCGCAGGCTCGGGCGGCCTCGAACTCACCGACCGCCGCCTCGCTGAAGAAGAGGGTGAGCAGACCCGGAACCGAGGCGACCTGCAGGGGGCGGTCGAGAGCCAGCTCGGCGAGGCCGGCGGCGAGGCGGTCGGTCAGCTCGGCGAGACGCTCGTAGGCGGCACCGTCCAGCTCGCCCAGCGTAGCGAGGCCGGCGGCGAGGGCGAGCGGGTTGCCGGACAGGGTCCCAGCCTGGTAGACGTCGCCCGCTGGGGCCAGCCGCTCCATCAGCTCCCGGCGCCCGGCGAAGGCGGCGGCAGGGAGCCCCCCGCCGAGTACCTTGCCGAGAACGGTGAGGTCGGGCTGCACGCCGTAGAGCTCCTGGGCGCCGCCGCGCGCCACCCGGAAGCCGGTGATCACCTCGTCGAAGACGAGCAGCGCGCCTGCCTCGGCGCTGAGCGCTCGCAGGAACTCGAGGAAGCCCGGCGCGGGCGGGACTACGCCCATGTTGGCGGGGACCGGCTCGGCGAGCACGGCGGCCACGTCGTGTTCGCCGAGGGCGCGCTTCACCGCAGCGCGATCGTTCCAGCCGACAACCACGGTCGAGGCCGCCTGGGCGGCGGTGACCCCCGGACTCGCCGGGATGCCCAGCGTCGCCAGACCCGAGCCGGCATCGGCGAGCAAGCCGTCGGAGTGGCCGTGATAGGCGCCGGAGAACTTGACGATGACCTCGCGCCCGGTCGCGGCGCGGGCGAGGCGGACGGCGCTCATCGCAGCCTCGGTGCCGGAGCTGGTCATGCGCAGCATCTCGACCGAGGGGATGCGGGCGGCGACCTCCTCGGCAAGCTCGACCTCGGCGGCGGTCGCGGCGCCGAAGCTGGTGCCGCGCCGCGCCGCCTCGATCAGCGCGGAGAGAACCGCGGGGTGGGCGTGGCCAAGGATCAGCGGCCCCCAGGAGCCGACCCAGTCGAGGTAGCGGTTGCCGTCGACGTCGACCAGCTCACAGCCCTCGCCACGCTCGATGAAGATCGGATCCCGCCCGATCTGACCCATCGAGCGGACCGGGGAGTTGACGCCGCCCGGGAGAACCTTCAACGCTCGTTCGTATAACTCAGAGGATGCGGTCAAGGGGTTGGGATCGCGAGGGCCGGTGTCAATCTCTGGTCCCCCACGAGGGGCTGGGTCGCCGTCAGGAGGAGTACTCGCGCTCCCAGCGCGAGTACTCCTCGGTGAAGTAGTGGAGGCGGATCTTCTTGTACTCGGTCGAGGAGTACAGGGTTGCGCGGTCCTGCGGGCCCATCCCGCACTCCTCGGCGATTGTGTCGAGGATCGCGTCGCACTCCTCCTTGGAGCGGCCGTGGGCCATGGTGAAGACGCTGTAGGGCCAGTCCTCATAGGTGGGGCGCTGGTAGCAGTGGGAGATGCCGCGGAAGGAGGCCATGCGGGCGCCCATCTGCATGATCTCGCCCTCGGGGACCTTCCAGACTCCCATCCCGTTGGCGGAGAAGCCTGCGCGGCGGTGGTAGAGGATGGCGGCGACGCGGCGGAGGATCTTGCGCTCGACCATGCCGCGCAGGCTCACGAGCAGGTCCTCGGTGGAGATTCCAAGCTCGGCGGCGGCCTCGTCGTAGGGGCGCTCGACCGCGGCCATCGGGCCCTGGAGGGCGCGGATCACCGCGACGTCGACCTCGTCGTAGGGCTGGGCGTCCAGCTCGCGCGGCGGCGAGGCGTCGGCCGCCGCCGCCAGCGCATCGGTGCCCTTCTCCATCTCTAGGTTCATGTTGATCTTGAACAGGGTGAGGGTGGGGAGCTGGCGCATCGAGGTGGCGCCGGTCGCCTGCATCAGGACGTCGAGGGTGCCCTGGAGGCCCAATTCAGAGTCCGGCGGGGTAGCGATCGTGAACCAGAGGTTGAAGTCGTGCGTGCGCAGGTAGTTGTGGGAGACGCCGGGATGGGAGTTGACGATCTTGGCGGCGCGCTGGGGGTGCTCGGGGTCGACTTTGGCGGCGACCAGCATCGACTCATAGCCGAGCGCCCGGGTGTCGAAGATCGGGGTGATCTCGCGGATGATCCGCCCCTCGAGCAGGCGCTTCGTGCGCGCCATGACGTCGTCCAGCTCCAACTCGGCCTCCGCGGCAAGCAGCGCGAAGGGCTCGGGGTCGAGCGGGAAGCTCGACTGGAGGAGGTTCATCAGATGCTTGTCGGTCTCATCGAGCGGGATTGCGGCGCCGTCCCTGCGCGAGCGGGCCTTAGGCTGGGGGATCTTCGGTGCGTCTACTGAAGCCACCCTGCGGCCTCCTTGGCGTAGTAGGTGACGATCGCGTCGGCGCCGGCCCGGCGGATCGAGGTCAAGATCTCCAGCACCGCGGCGCGCTCGTCGATCCAGCCGCGCTCGGCGGCGGCCTTCAGCATCGAGTACTCGCCGGAGACATGGTAGGCGGCAAGCGGGGCGCCGGTCTCCTCCTTGACGCGGCGTACGACGTCGAGGTAGGGAGTTGCGGGCTTGACCATCAGCATGTCGGCGCCCTCCTCGAGGTCGAGCCGGGCCTCGCGCACCGCCTCGGCGGCGTTGGCGGGGTCCATCTGGTAGCCGCGCCGATCGCCGAACTGGGGGGTAGAGGAGGCAGCCTCGCGGAAGGGGCCATAGAAGGCGGAGGCGTACTTTGCGCTGTAGGCGACGATCGGGACGCCTGAGTGCCCCTCCTCGTCGAGCTGGAAACGGATCGTCCCGACCCGCCCGTCCATCATGTCGCTCGGCGCCACCGCGTCGGCACCGGCCTCGGCGTGGGAGATCGCGGTCTTGGCGAGCAGCTCGACGGTGATGTCGTTGTCGACCTCACCGTCGCGGAGAAAGCCGCAGTGGCCGTGCGAGGTGTACTCGCAAAGGCAAACATCGGTGATCACGACGAGGTCGGGGTGGGCCTCCTTGAGGGCGCGGACCGCCATCTGGACGATGCCCTCATCGTCGTAGGCACCGCTGCCGTTCTCGTCCTTGTTGGAGGGGACACCGAAGAGGAGGATCGCTCCGATCCCGGCCGCGGCGATCTCAGTCGCCTCGGCGAGCAGCTCAGAAATCGAAAAGCGCTCGATGCCGGGCATAGAGCCGACCTCCTCGCGCACGCCTTCTCCGGCGAGGACGAAGGCGGGCTGGATCAGCTGTGAGGGCGCCAGGCTGGTCTCGCGGATGAGCCCGCGCAGGGCCTCGTTGCGCCGCAGCCGGCGCATGCGTGTTGCGGGGAAAGGCACTCCGCCGATTCTAGGCCGGGTAGCGTTCCGGCGATGTCCACAGGGACCGAGGCAGCAGCTATTCAGGCGCGGGGGCTGGCCAAGCGCTATGGGGAGCAGGCCGCGCTGCGCGGGGTCGACTTCGCGGCACGAGCCGGGGAGCTGGTCGCTGTGATCGGGCCCAACGGAGCCGGAAAGACGACGCTGCTCTCGATCCTGGCTGGGATCGTCAGGGCCGATGAGGGTGAAGTGGATCTTCCCCATGGGGAGGTGGGCTGGGTGCCTCAGCAGGCGGCGCTTTACCGGCGCTTGACCGTCGAGGAGAACCTGCGGCTGTTCGCTCGGCTGGAGGGGCACGAGGATCCGGGTGCCTTGGTCGAGGAGATGCTGGAGCTGGCGGGGCTCGCGCAGCGGCGGGGGGAGATCGTGGCTCGGCTCTCCGGGGGAAACCAACAGCGGATCAACATCGCGATCGGGCTGCTGGCGCGGCCGGTGGTGCTGCTGCTGGACGAGCCCAGCGTCGGGCTCGACCCCCGCCAACGGGCACGGCTGTGGGAGTTCGTCGCCGGCCTGGCCGGGCGGGGAACGACGGTGATCTTCTCCACACACGACATCCAGGAGGCTGAGCGCTACGGGAGGCGGCTGCTCGTCCTCGCCGACGGCGAGGCCCTCTTCGACGGTTCGACCGCGAAGCTGCGCGAGGCGGTGCGCAGCGAGGCCCCGGAGGCCGCCGACCGCGACTTCGAGACCGCCTTCGTCGCCTACCTCCACCACCGGGGGCACTGATCGAGCGTGCCCGCAGGAAGCACCCATGCCTAACCCTTTGCGACCGCGGGGTGCGCAAAGCCAGTTGCTCAGGGCGCGCTGGCTGCTGCTCAAGGACCTCCAGATCCTGCGACGCACGCCGCTTCAGGCCTTCCTGCTGGTCGCCTACCCGATGCTGATAGCGGTGCTGGTCGGGTTCGCGATCTCCCGCGAGCCGAGCAAGCCGCGGGTCGCCTTCCTAAACGAAATTCCCGCCGGCGAGCGGGTCAGCGTCGGTGGCCGGCAGCTGCCGGCGGTCGGGGTCGGCGTGCGCATCTGCGAGAAGGTCGAATGCGTCCACGTAAAGAACCGACCCGAAGCGGTCAAGGAGGTCCGCTCGGGCGACGTCCTCGCGGCCTTGATCTTGCCGTCGGACCTGGTTGAGCAGATCAACTCGCTCTCCACCCTCAACCCGGGGACGCCCCGGGTCGAGGTGATCGTCAACGAGGAGGACCCGGTCAAGGCGCAGTTGGTCAACGACCGGATCGAATCGCTGCTGGCGCAGGCGAACCTGCTGATCGCGCGGCGGATCGCGGTGGAAGGCGGTCACTATCTCAACCTCCTCGTCAACGGCGGCGGCCTCAGCGTGATCGGCCAGACGTTCCACATCCTCGGCCTGCGCGCCAGCGCCCAGATCCTCCAGGCGCTGCGCCCCGCGATGCCGCGGGGGCCGCTGCGCAGCTCGCTCGACGAGGTCACCCGCTTTGCCAACCTGTCCCGCGAAAACCTCAACGTCGCCGGCCCGCTGATCGACCGCCTAGCCCAGCCGATCGAAGTCGACAAGCAGGTGCTCAGTGCCGCGACCCCGCCGCTCGAAGTCTTCGCGATCGCGGTCGCTGCGACCCTCACCCTGACCTTCGTCACGGTGCTGTTGGTGGCCGGCTCGCTCGCGCTGGAGCGGGAGGAAAACGCCTTCTCCCGCCTGACCCGCGGCCTCGTCTCGCCCTCCGCCCTGCTCGGCGAGAAGGTCGCGCTCGGGATGGCCGTCGGCTTGGCCGTCACCCTGCTGATGCTCGCCGGCCTTCAGATCTTCGTGCCGCTGCACTGGAGCCGCATCGGCCTCTGGCTCGTGGCGATCCTCGCCGGGGGCGGGGCGCTGGCCGCCGCTGGGGCGGCGCTGGGCGCGGCGGCGCGCGAAGTCCGTGCCGTCTCCCTGCTCGCCTTCATGGTCTCGCTGCCGATCGCGTTCCTCTCCCTGATCCCCTCGGGCGTCGTCGGGCCGGGGCTATACGACACGATCAAGCTGATCACCGCGCTCTTCCCGTTCAAGCCAGCGCTGGAAGCCCTGACCGGCGGCGCTTAACACCGCGGGCCCAGGGCTCGGCGGGCCGTTGCTGCACCTCATCGTCCTGATCGCCGCCTACGGGCTGATCGCCCGCCTCGCGCTGCGGAGATTCGCCGCGGTCTAGGGTGACGTTACGATGCGGGTGCTCTTCATTGGAGATGTGGTCGGTGGCCCAGGTCGCAGGGGACTGAAAGCTGCGATGCCGGGGCTGCGGGAGTGTTACGAGCCCGAGCTTGTCATTGTCAACGGCGAGAACTCCGCCGGAGGGATGGGGATCACCGAGAAGACGGCGCGCGACCTGTTTGATGCCGGAGCCGACGTGATCACCACCGGCAACCATGTCTACAGACACAGGGAGGTCTATGGGTACCTAGACCGCAGCGACCGCGTGATCCGACCGGCCAACTACCCGCATGCCAACCCCGGGCGGGGGCACACAGTG
Organism: uncultured Solirubrobacterales bacterium; assembly: GCA_963842375.1. Classification (GTDB taxonomy): domain Bacteria; phylum Actinomycetota; class Thermoleophilia; order Solirubrobacterales; family 70-9; genus CAVUPF01. The sequence goes on along the minus strand of CAWJGB010000006.1, from coordinate 21,571 downwards.
GTCGAGGCCGGGGGGCTGCAGGTCGGTGTGATCAACCTGAGCGGCGCGGAGGGTCTGAAGGTGGCCCGCTCCCCCTTTCACGAGGCCGACGCTGTCCTCGACAGGCTTCGAGCTGACTGCGTGATCGTCGACTTCCATGCTGAGATGACAAGTGAGAAGGTCGCTCTGGGCTGGCACCTCGACGGCAGGGTTGCCGCCGTTCTCGGAACGCACACTCACGTTCCGACGGCCGACGCCCGGGTGTTGCCAAATGGGACGGCGTTTATCTCAGACGTCGGCATGACCGGCTCGCGAACCAGTGTGCTTGGGGTAAAGCCAGAGCAGGTGTTGGAGCGGCTCATCACTCAGATGCCGGTGAAGTTCGAAACTGCTGAGGATGACGTGTGGGTAATGGGAGCTTTGGTGGAGGTGGGATCCGATGGGTCTGCCGAATCAATCGTGCAGGTCTTGACACCCGCCAATGCCACCAGCAACAGCGGATAGAACCACACTATGTAGAGGTAGAACCAGTGGTGCATGGTCAGCTGCAGGGCGATGAGGAGCGCCGAGCTCCAGGGCGGCCACCTGCACGACCGTCTTCCTCCGAGGTCGCCAGGCCAGGAGCAATGAAAGGGCCGCCGTCGCGGCAAGGAGCGCTACGCGCAGGGGCTCTAGGCCGGGGACCTGGCCCCAGATGCTGAAGGGAGAGTCGCGGCCAGCCTGGTAGGCGACGGTTCTTTCGTAGAAGGTGCCGAGCCCTGGATCGATTGCCGCCCAGAGCATGACCAGCGCCGATACGAGCAGGAAGGACAGCGCGAACGTCACTCGCGTCTTGCGCTTGGCTTCGTATGTCAGCAGCATCGGTGCGAGTACCAGCGGTGCGAACTTGGTGAAAGTGGCGAGGGCGGTCATCGCGCCTCGGGATATTGGGCGCGTGAGCACCAACAGAAGTCCCGCCAACAGCATCGCCACAAGTGTGTCGTTGGAATTCGACTCCAGCGCGTAGGCCGTATAGGGGTAGGCGGCCCAGCCGAAGGCGAGGGTAGCGGCGAGCTTTTTGCCCGCCGGTCCGGGACGGATCCGAATGCCGAGGAGGATCAGGAAGCCGAAGGTGATCAAGTCGAAGAAGACGGCCGCGGCGTGGGCGGCCGGGAGATCGTTCCAAGTGCCAGACCAGGGCCAGATTCGCTCGAAGGGAACGTAGGCGTAGTAGTTGACCGGGCCGTAGGTGTCTCCCTGGGAGATTTCCTTTGGGAAGTTGTCGTAGATAGGCTGGCCGTGGGCGATGCGATCGGCGCCGACGACCCCCGCGTAACCGACGTCGATCACGCCGGAGTCAGCGACGTTCAGCCCGATCCGGAAGCCGACCAGAAAGAGGGCGACGAGGAGCAGCCAGGTGGCCGGCCAGACCGGGCGGATCCCCTCTCCGCGCCCGCGAAACCCGATCCACAGGGCCCTGATGAGGAGGTAGAGCAGCGGCGGGTACTGGAGGGGGACCGAGACGCCGATTTCGGCCCGGTTAAAGAAGATGAACGAGGCGCCGAAGCCGATCAGGACGAGAAGGTCGAGGTTGGCGATCCGCCAGAGTCGCCGCCAATCCACCAGTCCGAGCAAAAAGAGCCCGCAGAGCGGCAGAAAGACGTAGGGGGCGTCGAGCTTGTGGCCGAACGCGCCCGGGTAGCCACGGGCCATCTTCCAGGCGACCTGATAACCGGTCCACGATTCGCGGACGATGCCGGTGATCGGGTCGACGACTACCAGCGCCACCTCCTTGCTCCCGGCGAAATAGCCGACTTCCCAGTTGCCGTCGTTCATCGTGGCGCTGGGCCTCAGCCCGGGATTCTTCTGTCGCTCTTCGATCGCCTTGGGATCGCGATTCGCGATCCTGGTCGCCTTCCCCGCGCTGATCTGCGCCGCGCTCGCAGGGCTCGGCGCCGAGAGGGCGACCGCGAGCAGCGCCGCGAGCGCCAGCAGCTTCACCCCGGGTCGCCCAATCCGAAGTGCCCGAGCACGACCGGCGCAACGTCGCGCAGAGCCCACTGCGACCGCTCACCCCGAGACTCCGGCCCGCAGCCGACGAAGAGCAGCGGACCGAGCGAGTCGCCGGCGTGAAGGGAGCCGTGGCTGCCGCCCCCGGCGTGGGTGACCCCGCCCCAGTCGACCGCCTCGAAGCCGGGCGAGAGCGAGAGGACGAAGTCACCGGCGTTCGGCGCAGTGAGCGCCGACCAGACGCGAGCGAGCGGATCAGGGTAGGTGTCGCTGTGCAACCGGGCGTCCTCGACTCGCGCCTCCAGCGCCGCTAGCTCACCCTCGACCTCCCAGCTCCCCCCACGCAGATCGGCGACGGGACCGCCGGGCCGGAAGCGAATCCGCTCCCCGGCGCGCTCGACAACCGCCACCATCCCGTCCTCGATCGCTACCCCGGACCCCTCCCGCTCCAGCTGCTCGCCGTCTGCCCCCTCGAGGCGGCAGACCAAGTCGATCCCCTCGATCTCGCTCAGCGCTCGTTTCACCGCCCGCGGCTCCGCCCCCTCGCCCTCGCCCGGCAGCAGGTAGATGTGCGCTGCCCGCCCGGTCGGGCTGACCGCGAGCTGGGCCCCCTCCGGGCGGGCCTCGGACGGCTGCAGCACGGTCCACTCCCGACCCAGGAGTTCCGCCAGCGGCAGGCCGCGATGAACCGGCGTCTGAGCGTGGTCGGCCAACAGGATCAGGGCGTACTTACCGAGGAAGGCGTCGAGCCCGCCCGCCGCCTCGGTCAGCTTCTTAAAGCAGCGATCGGCCTTGGCGATCGACTCGATGCTCTCCTGCGGCCCGTGGCGGTGGGAGTAGTTGTCGTTGTCGGGTAAGGAGAAAAGCAGGAAGTCGAAGAGGTCGGCCTTGACCAGCTCCGCCGCGCAGCAAGCCGAGTAGCCGTCGCGGCTGCCGGGGATCGAGGACGGCTTGCAGGGAACCTCGCGACTGGCGTAGAGGTCGCCGTAGAAGAGCTCGCCGGGCCCCCAGGTGTGGTGGCGGAACTTGAGCCGGGTCGCCTCGACGGCGCGGCGCAGCAGGCCGTCGAGGGAGACCTGGTGGCGGTGGCGCCCCCGGTAGATCAGAAACGGCGTGCAGGCGGTACGGGCGCCGGCGTCGTCGAGTCGCTCGAAGAGGGTCTGGGCCCCGGGGTTGAGGTGCGCCAGGTTCAGGTTGTAGACGAGGTCATAGAGAGTGCGAAAGACCCCGAAGGAGCGGCTCGCCTCCAGCGAAGAGCCGTACTCGACGTAGCGCCGCTCCAGCCGGTGGTACCAGTTCATGGCGCTGATCCAGTGCTGCTCGGCGCCGAGGCCGGTGACCATCTCGGCGCAGGCGACCGGCGTCACCGAGGGGAAGCTGGAGACGCAGTCCGGGACGAGGACGCCGCGCTTGATCAAGGCCGCGAAGGTCGGCGCCCTCCCCTCGGCGACGGCTCGCTCCAGCATGTCGGTGCGCAACGAGTCTACGTAGGTGAGGACGAGCTTCTTCGCGGGCATCGGCCCGAATGATGCTCGACCGGCGCGGCCTACCGCAGCACGCGCAGGCCCGCGTGCTTTCGCCGGGCACGGCGGCGGCGGGCGAGCGCGAGCCAGGCCAGCGAGGCCGCCACCAGCAGCGCGGCGGGGGGCAGCAGTACCGAGACAGCGACGACCACCAGGGCGATGAGTGAGATCAGGAAGCCGAGCGCAGCGGAGCCGCCCCCCTTGCGTCGCCCTGCGCCGCCGACCACGTCGCTGACGACGATGCAGGCGAAGGCGGCGCCGATCAGGCAGAAGATCGCTCCGAGTGGGGCGCCGAGATTGGCAGCGCCCGCCAACAGGAAGCCGACAACCAGGGCGATCACCGAGGCGAGCAGGGTCATCCTGCCGCGCGCCGATCCGTGGGTGCCGGTGGTCCCGGCGAGCATCCCGATCGCGATGCCGATGCCGAGCTCGAGGCTGATGCCGGAGAGGAAGCTCACGCCCCGAAAACCTAACCCTCCTGGCGCTTTCACGTGGATTCGGCACACTTGAGGTATGAACGAGCCGCCGAGCTCGCCGCAGCGGCGGCGAGCCCACACCAGGACGCGGGACCTGGAGCGCTACGCCGGGCTGTTCGCCGAGCGCACCGCAGTGATGCGCTCATCGGCGATGCGGGACCTAATGGCGGTGACCGCCCGCCCTGAGGTGATCTCGCTGGCCGGCGGCCTGCCGGACACCTCGACCTTCCCGCCGCAGAGCTTTGCCGCGCAGATGACCCGGATTGCCCAGGACTCGGCGGCCGAGGCTCTCCAGTACGGGCCGACCGAGGGCTTCGAGGAGACCAAGGACTGCATCGCGCAGGTGATGGGCGCCGAGGGGATGCTGCCCGACCCAGACGACGTGATCGTCACCACCGGCGGCCAGCAGGCGATCGACCTGATCTGCAAGACGCTGGTCGATCCCGGCGACGTCGTGATCTGCGAGGCGCCGACCTATCCCGGCGCGGTGCCGGTGTTCTGCAGCTACCAGGCCGACGTGCTGCAGATCGACTGCGACGCGGACGGGATGCGAATCGAGCTGCTGGAGGAGGCGCTGGAGAGGCTAGCCGGTGAGGGGCGGCGGCCGAAATTCATCTACTCGGTGCCCAGCTTCCAAAACCCGGCTGGAGTGACAATGTCCCTGCAGCGTCGCCGGCGCCTGGTCGAGTTGGCCCGCCTGCACGAGCTCCTGATCGTCGAGGACAACCCCTACGGGCTGCTCCGCTACGGCGGCGAGCCGCTGCCGCCGCTCTACCAGCTCGACGGCGGCGACTACGTGCTCTACGTCGGCACCTTCTCGAAGATCCTCTCGCCCGGCATCCGCCTCGGCTGGGCGGTGGCGCCGCCGCCGGTTATGGAGAAGATCGTGCTCGGCAAGCAAGCCTCCGACCTGTGCACCTCGACCCTGACCCAGTACTTCGTGCGCGAGTACTTCGCCGAAGCACGCTGGCGCCAGTACGTCGAGGACCTGGTCGAGATCTACCGCCGCCGTCGCGACGTCATGCTCGAGGCGCTTCGCGAGCACTTCCCAGCGCAGGCGAGCTGGACCGAGCCCGAGGGCGGCCTCTTCATCTGGGCGACCCTGCCCGGATACATCGACACCAGCGACTCTGCTGGCCAAGGCGCTGCGCGACGGACGTCGCCTTCGTGCCGGGCCAGGCCGCCTACGTCGACGGTCGCGGCCACAACTCGATGCGGCTCAACTTCTCCGGCGTCAGCGAGAGTGAGATCCGCGAGGGCATCCGCCGGATCGGCAATGTCATCTCAGAGCAGGTGGAGCTCTACGAGGCGCTGACCGGCGAGGCCCCAGTCGACGTGGCTCCTCGAGAGGAGGCGGGGCAGGCAAGCGTGCTGCCGTTTCGCAAGACGGGTGAGGCCGGCTCGTGAAGGTGGCGGTCCTCAAAGGCGGCCGGTCGCTTGAGCGCGGCGTCTCGCTGCGCTCAGCCGCCCGGGTCGAGGACGCTCTTGAGCGACTCGGGCACGAGGTGCTGGCGATCGACGTCGGCGCTGATCTCGTCGAGAGGCTGAGCGCCGAGCGCCCCGACGTCGCCTTCGTCGCGATGCACGGGCCGGGCGGTGAGGACGGTACCGCGCAGGAGCTGCTGGAGATCCTCGGCGTCCCGTTCACCGGTCCCGGCGTGGCGGCCTGCGCCCGCTGCATGGACAAGGTGCTCGCCAAGCACTCGCTGCGCGAGGCGGGCCTGCCGACGCCGGACTGGTTCGCATTCAACGAGACGGCCTTCCGCGAGCTGGGCGCCGCCGACGCGCTCGGCCGGCTGGAGGAGCGGCTCGGCTTCCCGCTCGTGGTCAAGCCGAGCCGCGGCGGCTCGGCGCTGGGGGTCAAGTTTGCTGCGGGGCGAGCCGAGGTGCCGGAGGCCCTGATCTCGGCCTTCAGCTACGACAGCCGGGTGCTGCTGGAGCGCTATGTCGAGGGCCGGGAGCTGGCGGTGAGCGTGCTCGGGGAGCGAGCCGCTGCCGGTGGTCGAGGCGATCCCCGCCGGCCATGATCGCTACGACTTCGAGGCGCGATATGAGATCGGCCGCACCGCCTTCGCGTGCCCGGCCGAGTTGGAGGAGGCCGAGGCGGCTGCGGTGACCGAGGCGGCGCTGGGCGCCTACCGCACGCTCGGCTGCGCCGGCTTTGCCCGCGCCGACCTGATCCTCGGCGCCGACGGGCCGCAGGTGCTTGAGGTCAACGCGATCCCCGGCCTCACCGACACCAGCCTCCTGCCCCAAGCCGCCGAGGCGGCGGGGGTGTCGTTCGAGCGCCTTGTCGAGCGCATCCTCGACCTGGCCTTGAACCCTTCCGCCGCCTCGGCCTAGGAATCCTCTCCCTGGGCGAAGTCCTCGGGGGACACCTCGTCGAGGAACTCCTTGAACTTGTCGACGACCTCCTCGGTGTCCTCTACCTCATGTTCGAACTCGATCGCGGACTCCTCGATCACCTCCTCGGCCGCGAAGATCGGGGCCGAAACGCGGACTGCGAGGGCGAGGGCATCGGATGGCCGCGAGTCGATCTCCATCTCCGACCCGTTGACCGAAACCGTGATCGAGGCGTAGAAGGTGTTGTCACGCAGCTCGGTGACCGAGACCCGCTCGCATTTGGCGTCGAGCTGCTCGAGCAGGTCGGAGAGCAGGTCGTGGGTCATCGGCCGAGGCGTCGAGGCCCCCTGGAGCTTCATCAGGATCGCTGCCGCCTCGGGGTGCCCGATCCAAATCGGCAGGAACTTGTTGCTGTCGACGGTCTTCAGCAAGACGATCGGCTGCTTGCCGACCATGTCGAAGCTGACGCCATAGATCTGCATCTGCTGCACGAGTGGGCGATCCTGGATTCGAACCAGGGACCTCGTCCTTATCAGAGACGCGCTCTAACCGACTGAGCTAATCGCCCGGATTGTGGCGATGATAGCGGCCGGGCTGGGGCTCCAGGCGCGGCGCTCAGGCGCGGCGCCGGTCAAGCTTCTGCGCCAAGGCGAGGGCTTCGTCGAGGTCATCGAAGCGGACCTCGACGGTGATCTGCGCCCCTCGCGGGCGAACCTTGACTTCGCGCCCGAGGGCGGACTCAAAGCGGTCGGTTGCCTCGCTCAGCGCCGCGGCCTCCTCGGGGTCGACCCTCGGGCGAGCCCCTGCACCGGTCTTTGTCTGGCCAGCCAGCCTAACCCTGTTTTCGGTCTCGCGGACCGACCACCCCCCTCGCGCCGCGTCCCGGGCGAGGCGGCGGCGGACGTCGTTGCCGCGGGCGGTGAGAAGGGCACGGCCGTGCCCCTCGCTGAGCTCGCCCGACTCGAGCAGGGCGAGCGCCTCGTCGGGAAGGTCGAGAAGGCGGATCAGATTGGAGACGGCTGGGCGGCTGCGGCCGAGGCGGCGCGCCAGCTCCTCCTTGGAGAGCCCGAGGTCCTCGACCAGGGAGGCGCAGGCGCGCGCCTCCTCGACCGGGTTGAGATCCTCGCGGACCATGTTCTCGATCAGCGCCGCCTGCAGGCGCTCGGCCTCCTCAGGGTCGCGGACGACCGCCGGCACCCTCTCCAATCCCGCCTGCTTCGCCGCCCGCCAGCGCCGCTCGCCGGCGATCAACTCATAGCTACCGTCGTGGAGGGGGCGAACGAGCAGCGGCTGCACGACGCCGCTGGCCTCGATTGATGCCGCCAGGCCGGCCAGCGCCTCAGGGTCGAACTTCGTCCGCGGCTGATGCGGATTCGGCTTGATCAAGCCGACCGGAAGCTCAAGCAGCTCGCCGATCTCCTCAGAGATCGTCTCGGGGAGGATCGCGGCAAGGCCCCGGCCGATCCCTCGCTTGGCCCCGCTAGCCACGCTCTTGCAGCTCCCCTGCGAGCGCGCGATAGGCTTCGGATCCACGCGAGTGGGGGGAGTGCTCGGTCACGGGCAGACCATAACTGGGCGCCTCGGCGACCCGCACGCTGCGTGGTATCACCGTCTCGAAGACCATTCCCTTAAAGTGGCGGCGCAACTCGCCCTCGACATCTTGCGCGAGCCGAGTGCGCTCGTCGTGCATGGTGATCAGCAGTCCCGACACCTCCAGTGCGGGGTTTAGCTCACGCCGGATCAGGTTGAGCGTCTCGATGAACTGGACCAGGCCCTCGAGCGCCAGGTACTCGGCCTGCACGGGCACGATCACACGGTCGGCCGCCACCAAGGAGTTGACGCTGACCGGGCCAAGGGAGGGGGGACAGTCGAGCAGGGTGACGGCGAAGCGGTCGCGGACGGGACCGAGGCGGTCGCGCAGCCGCGTCTCGGAGCCGTCGATCCTGGGCAGCTCGACCGCAGCGCCGGCAAGGTCGCGGCTGGCGGGCACCAGCCAGAGGTTGTCTGGGCCGGCCGGTCTGGCTGCTTCGGCGACCGAGACGTCGCCGGTGAGGCAGTCATAAGAGGAGGGATGAAGATCACGGTCGAGGCCGAGGGCGACCGTCGCGTTGCATTGTGGATCGAGATCGACCAGCAAGGTCTGCGACCCTGAAGCGGCTACGCAGGCGGCGAGGTTCACCGACGTGGTCGTCTTGCCGACCCCACCCTTTTCGTTTGCGACCGCGTAGACAACACCCATGCCGGGCCAGACTATTTGGGTCCAGGCGGCGGGGCTCAGCCGCGTGGGCGCTTCTTTGCCATTCCCGGACGACGGGGCAGGTCAGGCGGGGTCGGGCCCTGCTTTCGGATCAGGTGAAGGTGGCGGTGCTCGCTACCAGCGTAGGGGCCGACGTGCAGGACTCGGTCAGGCTGCATGGCGAGCTTGGCGGCGGCGCGTTGCAGCTGGGCTTCCTCGTCCTCGTCGCGCTTGCCCTTCCAAGCGAGCAAGACCCCGCCGTCGAGGAGGAGCGGAGAGGCCAGCTCCGCGAGGGTCGAGAGCCGGCCCACTGCTCGGGCGGTGGCCGCCTCGTAGGACTCGCGGCCCTCTCCCCTCGCCCACTGCTCAGATCGGGCGTTGATCACCCGGGCGTTGGGGATCGCGGCATCGTCTATCGCCCGCTGCATAAACGCGCACTTTCGAGCTACGGACTCGATCAGATCGACCTGGGCCCGGGGCAGGGCGACGGCGAGGGCGAGACCCGGAAAGCCAGCCCCAGAGCCGATATCGACGATCCTAGACGCCTCGCCAGAGCTCGGGTATCTCAAGGCCGGTGAGGCTGTCTGCCACGTGGACCTCCCATGCCCGGTCATCGGTTATCGAGCTGACCGAGGCCCGCTCTTGGGCGAGGAGGTCGAGGACCTTTTGCAGGGCGGAACGGGCCTCGGGGTCAAGGGCGCCCGTCGGGTCCGGGCTCACTCGGAGACGAGGGGCGCCACGACGACGCAGCGGCGCGGCTCGTCGCCCTCGCTGTAGGTCTCGACTCCGGCGCGCTCTTTGAGGCGCTCGTGCACGACGCGTCGTTCCTGGGCGCTCATCGGATCCATTTCCACCGCCCGGTTGCCGCTCAATGCCTGCTCGGCGGCTCGATCGGCCCGCGACTCCAACGTCTCCCTCCGTCTCTGCCTATAGCCAGCCGCGTCCACAACCACCCGCTTGCGCTCGCGCATCCCCCGAAAAGCGGCCTGGTAGCAGAGCAGCTGAAGCGCGTCGATCGTCTGGCCCCGCTTGCCGATCAGCAACCCGTAATCGTCATCACCTTCAACCACAGCGGCGATCCGATCGTCGTCCTCATGGATCTCGACATCGCCGTCGAGATCGAGCTCGTCCAGCACCCCTTCGACAAGCTCTCTCACCCGCTCCGCGGGCTGCTGTGGCCAATCGCTCGTCTCACCCACCCAAGGCACCCTATTCAAGCTCAGGCCATACCGAAGGCCGAGGCCCCCCCTAGCGCCGCTTCTTCTTCTTTTTAGGAGGCGGCGGCGGCGGTTTTGCCGCCGCGACCTCCGCCGCAGTGGGCACATGCGGCGCCGGGACTATGCGTTGGATCGTGTACTGCTGGCCGATCGTCCAGATGTTGGTCGTGATCCAGTAGAGGACGAGGCCGGCAGGGAAGCCGATCACGATGGGGACGAAGATCAGCGGCAGCACGAACATCATCATCCGCTGGCTTTTGTCGACGGTAACCGACATCATCATCCCGGAGATCAGCTGCGTGCCGACGTAGAGGACCAGCAGCACGATCAGGACGCTCCCGGTCGCCTTCGCGGTCAGGTCGGGGATGAAGAGAAACGAGGCCTGGCCCTGGGTGCAGCCCATCGCCCCGCAGCCGATGTCGTTGGGCAGCTCGTGGCGGAGGACGTAGAAGAGCGTGATGAAGACCGGCAGCTGCGCCAGCAGCGGGATGCAGGAGGCAAAGGGGTTGACTTTGTTCTCTTTGTAGAAGCTCATCATCTCTTGCTGCATGCGCTGTTTGTCGTTCTTGTATTTGGCCTGGATCTCCTTGATCTGCGGCTGCAGCGCCTGCATCGCCCGCATCCCCTTCAGCTGTTTGTAGGTGAGCGGGATGAGCACGGCCCGGGTGCAGACGGTGAGCGCGATGATCGACGCTCCCCAGCTGAGGCCGGCGTGGTCGTGGAAGAACTGAAGGACGCCGTTGGCGATTTCGACCAGGAACTGCGGGGCGAGCTGGATCGCGAGTGGCTGCATCAGGTGTGGGCCTCGCCGTGGTACTTCGCTGGGTCGACCGGGCCGACGCGCAAGGTGAAGCGGTCGGGGACCGGATCGAAGCCGCCGTGGCTGAAGGGGTTGCAGCGCAGCAGCCGCCAGCCGGCGAGCAGCAGGCCTCGCGATCGCGCCGAAGCGCTCGACGGCCTCCAAGGCGTAGGCGGAGCAGGTCGGCTCGTAGCGGCACCGACGTGGGCGCATCGGGGAAATCCAGCGTCGGTAGGCCCGAATCGGGTCAAGCAGCGCGCGTTTCACGTGGAACGCTGCCCGACAGACGCTCCCGCCAGCGCCTCTTCGATGCTCTTGCGCACGCCGTCGGTCCCCTCCCGTTCAAGGAGGCCGGCGATTTCCGGGCGGGCAACGAGAACGAAGTCGTGTCCGGTCGGAAGACCGTCCGAAAGGCTCCAAAACGCCTCGCGCAGCGCCCGCTTGACGCGGTTGCGCTCGACTGCGCCACCGACCTTGCGACTCGTCGAGACCCCGAGCCTCACGCCGCGCTCTTCTCCGTCGCGACGTGGAAAGCTGTAGAGCACAAGGTAGCGTGTCGCATGAGATGAGCCGTCGCGGTAGACGCGGTCGAACTCGCCGCTGCGCGAGAGGCGGCGTCGCTTCGCCGCCATCTACACCGTCAGGCGCTTCCGGCCCTTGCGCCGTCGTCGTTTGAGAATGGCGCGGCCCGCACGGGTGCTCATCCGTGCTCGAAACCCATGCGTCTTTGCCCGCTTGCGCTTCTTGGGCTGATAGGTCCGCTTCATCGGGGCGGGAGTATAGGGGCGAGCGGTTTTGGCCGGGATTTGCGGAAGCCCCTGATATGGCTCCCCCTGACGACGCTATGGTCGGCCGTCGGTGGCAGATGAGCTGGATCGACATGACCTCGACGCCCTCTGGCGAGATATCCAGGCGCGGCTGCGGACCTCGGTCCCTGAATCGACCTTCAAGCTCTGGCTGGAGCCCCTGCGCGCGGTTGGAGCGCAGCGCGGCGCCCTCTACCTCACCGCTCCCGAGGGGATACGAGCCTGGGTTCAGCGACGCTACTCGTCACTGATCCGCGAGGCGCTCGCCGCGGCTGAAGCGCCGCTGGACGAGGTCAGCTTCACGGCCGGTCAAGGAGAGGGCGTCGGCAGTGGGGCTTTCCGCGGCGAGATCGAACTCAACCCGAATTACACCTTTGAGCGCTTCGTGATCGGCGACGGGAACCGCCTCGCCCACGCTGCGGCGCTCGCCGTCGCCGAGGCCCCATCGGAGGCCTACAACCCGGTCTTCCTCCACGGCCCGCCAGGACTGGGCAAGACGCATCTGCTGGTTGCGATAGCCAACTACCTCGGGGTCAACGCGCCGGGCCTCAGCGTCCGCTACACGACGGCAGAGTCATTCACCAACGAGTTCGTCGGCGCGTTGCGCTCGACCGGAGCCGAGGCGTTCAAGAGCCGCTATCGCGACATCGACGTGCTGCTGATCGACGACGTGCAGTTCCTCGAAGGCAAGCACCACACCGAGGAGGAGTTCTTCCACACCTTCAACGCCCTCTATGAGTCCGGCAGCCAGCTGGTCCTCTCCGCCGACCGCATCCCCAGTGAGCTGTCCACCCTCGCTGCGCGGCTGCGTGACCGCTTCGAGTGGGGCCTCACCGTCCCGGTCGGGCCTCCGAACCTCGCAACCCGCCTCACCGTCCTGCGCCGGCTGGTCCGCGAGGCCGGCGTTGAGATCGCCGACCGCGAGGCGCTCGGCGAGCTTGCCCGCCGAATCGATGCCAACGTGCGCCAGCTACACGGAGCGCTGACCCGGGTCATCGCCCACGCCTCGCTGACGGCCAAGCCGCTCAGCTCCGAGCTGATCGCCGAGGTAATACCCCAGGGTCCACGCTCGAGCCAGCCCACCGCAGTCGAGCAGATCCAGCAGCAAGTTGCGGTCGCCTTCGACGTCTCCCGCGCCGAGCTGCTCGGCTCGACCCGCTCGGCGCGCCCACTCCGCGCGCGGCAGGTGGCGATCTTCCTAACCCGCGAGTTGACCGACCTCTCGCTACCTCAGATCGGCCGGCTCTACGGGGGGCGCGATCACTCGACGGTCCTCAACTCGGTTCGCAGAATCGAGACCGGTTTGGCCGAGGACTCCACCCTGGCCAGCCGCGTCGCCGAGCTGCGGACAGCAATCCACAACCCGACCCAAGACGGCGCCTGACGGCCGACGGCGCTGCAAGAATCCGATTTCCCCACAGCAGCCTCCACAACCAGCAAACCGCATCCCAAGGCCGAATCACCGATGGTCCGGGCAGTTTCCACAGGACCTATTCCAACTCAAGAAAGCACCCATCACTTGAAGCTCACCACTCAACGCGACGAACTGGTCTCCAAGCTCTCCATCGTCTCTCGCGCCATCTCCAACCGAGCCGCAACTCAGTCGCTCTCCGGGATTCTCGCGACGGCCTCCCCGGACGGTGTGACGCTCGCCGCGACCGATCTTGAGATGGGCCTCAGGACTGGCCTTCGAGCCGAAGTCGGGGGTGAGGGCGCGATTCTACTGCCCGGTCGCCTGTTTGCCGAAGTGGCACGCTCACTTGGCGAGGGGGCGGTCGAGATCGAATCGCGCGAGGCCGAGCGCGATGTGGAGATCCGCAGCGGTGAGTCGAGCTTCCACTTGCGGGTTTTGCCGGCCGAGGACTTCCCTAAGTTCCCCGAGCAACAGGCCGAGCCGCTGGTGATCCCGGCCGCCGCCCTGGCTTCGACCGCAGAGCTGGTTGCCCGTGCCGCCTCGGCCGATGACATGCGTCCGGTCTTAACCGGCGTGCTCGTCAGCGCCACCGGCAGCGAGATGACGATGGTCGCGACCGATTCCTACCGCCTCGCCGTCAAGCGAACCGAGCTGGAGGGCGGGATCGGCGGCGAGCTGGAGGCCAATATCCCAGCCCGGGCTCTTCGTGAGCTGGGGCGCATCCTCTCGGGTGAGGAGGTCGAGGAGGTCGCCGTATCGCTGCTCTCAAATCAGGCGGTTTTCAAGGCAGGCACAGTCACCCTCAATACGAGGCTGATCGACGGCCAATTCCCCAACTTTCGACAGCTCCTGCCCGAGTCCTACGAGCATGACGTGCGCCTCCCGCGTTCCGATCTCCTCGACGTCACCCGCCGGGTGAGCCAGCTCGCTCAGCGCAACGCGCCGCTGCGGCTGTCCTTCGCCCCTGGCGAGCTGACCGTGGCAGCCGAGACGCCTGATGTCGGCGACGCCAGGGAGACGATGCCTGCCGCCTTCGAGGGCGAGCCGCTGGAGATCGGGTTCAACCCCGAGTTCCTCAAGGAGGGCATCGAAAGCGTCGAGGGCGACGAGGTGGTGCTGCGGCTGATCTCGCCGCTGCGCCCCGGGCTGCTGCAGCCGGTCGACAACGACGACTTCCGCTACCTGGTGATGCCCATCCGCCTCAACGTGTGAGGCCGAGTCCGTGCTCGTCACTGTCGTCGAAGCGAAGCCGGTACGGAGCCTTGATGACTTGCGGGTCGAGCTCGGCCCGGGGATCGTCAGCCTGATCGGCCCCAACGGGGCTGGCAAGACCAACTTCGTCGAGGCGCTCTACTTTGGCCTGACCGGGCGCTCCTTCCGGACCGTCGGATCGTCGCGAGCTGATCCCTTTCGGAGCATCGCTGGCCCGCGTCGAGGTCGCCGTCCGCGACGGGGACGGGATCGAGCGGCGCCTGCTCGCCTCGGTGAGCAGAGTCGATGGTCGACGCCACCTGCTCGATGGCAACGTTCGCCGACCCGGCGACGATCGCTCGCAACCGCCCGCCGGTGGCGGTCTTCTCTCCTGATCGCCTGACCCTAATCAAGGGGCCACCGGCAGAGCGGCGCGCTCACCTCGACGGCTTCGTGGCGGCGCGCTGGCCGTCGCGCTCGGAGTTGCGCAAGCGCTACGGCCAAGCGCTGGCCCAACGCAACGCCCTGCTCGCCCGGTTGGCGGGCGGCCCGGGGGCGGCCGGTGAGCTGAACGTCTGGGACGCCGCGCTGGCCGAGGCGGCGGAGCCGCTGATCACGGCGCGGGCCGAGGCGGTCGAGGCGCTGGCTCAGCCGTTCGCTGCGACGGCCGCCGAGCTGGGCCTGGACGGGAGCGCCACCCTTGAGTATGCCCCGCGGGCGAGCGGCTCGGCGGCGCAGATCCGCGAGGGGCTGGCACAGCACCGCGAGCAGGACCTGCGGATGGGGCGCAGCTCATGGGGCCCGCACCTCGACGAGCTGAAGGTCTCCTGCTCGTCTCGCTCGCTGCGGCGCTATGGCTCCCAGGGTCAGCAACGCGCCGCGCTCCTCTCCTTGCTCTTCGCCGAGCGCGACGCCCTGCTCGAGGCGCGGCGGGTGACGCCGTTGCTGCTGCTCGACGACGTGATGAGCGAGCTCGACCCGGGGCGCCGAGAGCGCCTGGTGGAGCACCTCAAGCGCGGCGGCCAGGCGGTGATCACGGCCGCCGATGAGGAGTCGATCCCTGCCGCCGCGATGGGCAGCGTCCTACGGATGCCCTGGCAACCCGCCCGCCGAAGCTGCTGCCGCATGACCAGGCGCCGCGCTCCCCGTCCCGCCGCGAGCGCGATCCGAGCGGCTCGCGAGCGCGCCGCTCCGCGGACGCGGCTGGCGGCGATCCAGGCGGCCTGGGACGGCGCGCTCGGCAGCCAGCTTGCGGCCAGAGCGCAGCCGGTCTCCGAGCGGGCGGGGACGGTGACGGTCGAGTGCGTCGACGCGGTCTGGGCGCAGGAGCTGGACCTGATGCAGGAGCAGTTGCTGAGCAGCCTTCGCGCTCGGCTCGGTGAGCTGGCGCCGAACGAGTCTTCGCTTCCGCGTCAACGGTTCGCGCTGTTAGCCGCACTTTGTTCATGATTTGCAGGGATTTTATAGTTACAGAGGGTGCTTTCCGAAGTCCCGGACTGGTATCCTTATGTCAACTTGTGTTTGCGCCCCGACCGGTGTGGAGCAGGTCTCCAGGCAGTCGGGGTTTTCTGTGAGAACCGGAAGGGACTAATTGCCTGAGAAGACGACCAAAGCCGCCGAACCGGCCGATTCCTATGGCGCCAAGGACATCACCGTCCTTGAGGGCCTGGAGGCGGTTCGCAAGCGGCCCGGCATGTACATCGGCTCGACCGGCCCACGCGGCCTTCACCACCTCGTCTACGAGGTTGTCGACAACTCAGTCGACGAGGCGATCGCCGGGCACTGCGACAGCGTCCGCGTCGTCCTTCACCCTGACAACAGTTGCACGGTCTCTGACAACGGCCGAGGCATCCCGGTCGAGACGATGGAGAAGGAGCAGCGCCCCGCGGCCGAGGTCGTGCTGACCGTCCTGCACGCCGGCGGCAAGTTCGGAGACGGCGGCGGGTACAAGGTCTCGGGGGGCCTGCACGGGGTCGGCGTCTCGGTCGTCAACGC
Organism: uncultured Solirubrobacterales bacterium; assembly: GCA_963842375.1. GTDB lineage: Bacteria > Actinomycetota > Thermoleophilia > Solirubrobacterales > 70-9 > CAVUPF01. The sequence continues at coordinate 5,603 of CAWJGB010000006.1, read as the reverse complement.
GCTGTCGGAGCGCCTCCACCTGGAGATCGCCCGCGACGGCCACATCTGGTCCCAGGACTACGAGCGCGGCAAGCCGCTGACGGAGTTGACCAAGGGGCCCGCAACCAAGGAGCACGGCACCAAGATCACCTTCCTCCCCGATCTGGAGATCTTCGAAGAGATCGACTTCGACTTCCAGACGCTCGCCGAGCGGCTGCGCGAGACCGCCTTCCTCACCCGCGGCCTGAAGATCGAACTGATCGACGAGCGGGGGGCGACCAACAGCGTCACCTTTCGCTACGAGGGCGGGATCGAGGACTTCGTCCGCCACCTCAACGAGAACCGTGACGAGCTGCACCGCCAGGTGATCTTCTTCGAGGCCGCCGAGGACGAGGGCCAAGTCGAGGTGGCGATGCAATGGAACACCTCCTACCAGGAGTCGATCTTCAGCTTCGCCAACAACATCAACACCCATGAGGGCGGCACTCACCTCTCCGGCTTTCGCGCGGCGCTGACCCGGACGTTGAACGCCTACGCACGGGGGAAGGGCCTGCTCAAAGAGAAAGACGACAACCTGGCCGGCGAGGACGTTCGCGAGGGCTTGACCGCGGTGATCTCGGTGAAGCTGCGCGACCCCCAGTTCGAGGGCCAGACGAAGACCAAACTGGGCAACCCTCCGATCCGCGGCTTGGTCGAGGAGACGGTGAACCGCAAGCTGGGAGAGTTCTTCGAGGAGAACCCCGGAGACGCCCGGCGGATCATCAGCAAGGCGATCGACGCCTCACGGGCGCGCGATGCGGCGCGAAAGGCGCGCGACCTGACCCGGCGCAAGTCGGCCCTAGAGAACTCGACCCTGCCGGGCAAGCTCGCCGACTGCACGGTCAAGGACCCGAGCCTGGCTGAGATCTTCGTGGTCGAGGGCGACTCCGCGGGCGGTTCTGCCAAGCAGGCGCGCGACCGCTCGACCCAGGCCGTCCTGCCGCTGCGCGGCAAGATCATCAACGTCGAGAAGAGCCGCATCGACAAGGTTCTGGCCAACAACGAGATCCAGGCGCTGATAACGGCGATCGGCACCGGCGTCCACGAGGAGTTCAAGATCGAGGACGCCCGCTACCACAAGATCGTGATGGCGACCGACGCCGACGTCGACGGCGCCCACATCCGTACCCTGGTGCTGACCTTCCTCTACCGGCAGATGCCGGAGCTAATCGACGCCGGCTACGTCTACATCGCCAAACCGCCGCTATACCGGGTCAAGCAGGGCAACCAGGAGACCTACCTGGAGCGGGAGTCCGAACTCGAGGAGCTGCTGCTGCGCGACAAACTCGAGGACTTCGAGCTGATCGACGCGACCGGGCAGTCGAGGAAGCTGACGCCGAGCCGCTGGCAGGCCTACGTGCGACGCTCGAAGGAGTACGAGGGCTGGGGGTCCTCCCTGCAGGCCGAGTTCGGCCATGAGACCGTGCGCTTCCTCGAGGAGTCGAGCCTGCTCGACGAGGAAGTGGCGACGATCGCCGCCGCCAGCGAGGTGCTCAGCCGCAAGGCCGCGGAGAGCGAGCCCTTCGACACCGAGGTCCTCGAGGCCTCCGAGGAGAGAGCTCGTCGTCAAGGCGATCGAGCGCCAGAGCGGGCTGGCGCGCACGCACCGGCTCCCCGCGGCAGCTGTTCGCCCACCACGACTACCGCAAGTTCGTCGAGGTCCACGACGTGCTGCTGAAGCAGGTCGGCCGGCCGCCGTTTGAGGTCCGCTTCGGCGGCCGTCACGGCGCGGCTCTCTCCTTCCAGGCGCTGCGCGGCGCGGTGCTGGACCTGGCTCGCCACGGGGTCCAGCTGACCCGCTTCAAGGGACTGGGGGAGATGAACGCCGACCAGCTGCGCGAGACGACGATGGACCCCGCCACGCGCACCCTGGCGCGCGTCACCCTCGAGGACGCGACCGCCGCCGACCAGATCTTCTCGATGCTGATGGGCGATCAGGTCGAGCCGCGCCGCAACTTCATCGAGGCGCACGCGAAAGAGGTCAGGTTCCTCGATGTCTAGGAGCGGCGCGGCTGATGGCGCTTGAAGCGCTGACCGGGCGGATCGAGGAGCGCGAGCTCGAGAAAGAGATGCGCTCCTCTTACCTCGATTACGCGATGAGCGTGATCGTCGGTCGGGCGCTGCCGGACGTGCGCGACGGGCTGAAGCCCGTACACCGGCGGGTGCTCTACGCGATGCACGACATCGGCCTGCAGCCGACCCGCGCCTACCGCAAGTGCGCCTTCATCGTCGGCGAGGTGATGGGCAAGTACCACCCGCACGGCGACTCGGCCATCTACGACACGCTGGTGCGGATGGCGCAGGAGTTCTCGCTGCGCTACGTGCTGGTCGACGGCCAGGGCAACTTCGGCTCGATCGACGACGACCCGGCTGCGGCGATGAGGTACTGCGTTTCCGGCGACACACGGGTCGCGACTCCCCGGGGCGTCGTTCGAATCGACTCGATCGTCCAAGATCCCACTCCGAACTCAGATAACGATGTCGATCTCGAAGTGCTGGATCGTCTCGGTCGACCCGTTCACGCCTCAAAGCTCTTCCACTCCGGAGAACACGCGACGCTTTGCCTCCGCACGGCCCAGGGCCACGAACTGACGGGCACCCACAACCATCCGGTCCTCTGCCTGGTTGACATGGCGGGGGTGCCCCTTTTGCTCTGGAAGCTGCTGGAGGAGGTCAGCCCCGGCGACAGGGTGCTGCAGCTACGCTCGCAGGCCGGCCCACTGCCTGAGCAAGACCCGGCCGCACTCCTTCGAGGCTACCGCTGCTCTGAGGGCGAGTTGACATCAGCGGACGCTGATCGGCCCGGTAGCGAGGCCAACCAGGGGGGCGCCATGATCCTCGAGCGGATCGAATCGCGGGAGGCCCGCGATGCCGTTTCGCCCCTGCTGACGGGCGAGTACTTCTACGCCGAGGTCGAGTCGGTTCTCGCCGCCGGGGTCCAGCCGGTCTACTCGCTCCGGGTCGATACCGATGAGCACTCGTTCCTGACCAACGGCTTCGTCAGTCACAACACCGAGGCGCGCTTCGAGCGTCTCGCCACCGAGCTGCTGCGCGACATCGATGCCGATACGGTCGACTTCGGCCCCAACTACGACGAGTCGACGCAGGAGCCGCTGATCCTGCCGGCGCGCTTCCCGAACCTGCTGGTCAACGGCGCCTCGGGGATCGCGGTCGGGATGGCGACCAACATCCCGCCCCACAACCTGCGCGAGGTCGGCGGCGCCGTCAGGGCCTACATCGACGATCCCGAGGTCGATCTGGCGGGCCTGATGGAGCACGTCAAAGGACCCGACTTCCCGGGCGGCGGGATCATGAGCATGGAGGGGATCCGCGACGCCTATGCCTCGGGCCGGGGGAGCGTCAGGGTGCGGGCCCGCGCCCACGTCGAGCCGCTTGAAGGGAGGCAAGGAGGCGATCGTCGTCACCGAGCTGCCGTTCATGGTCAAGAAGGGCGGCGACGGCGGTCTGATCACCAAGATCGCCGACCTCGTCCGCGACAAGAAGCTGGACGGGATCTCCGACCTCCGCGACGAGTCCGATCGCTCGGGCATGCGGCTGGTGATCGAGCTGAAGCGCGGCGGGCCGCCGGCCAAGGTGGTGCTCAACAACCTCTACAAGAAAACCGCCATGCAGACGACCTTCGGCGTCAACATGGTGGCGCTGGTCGACGGGGTGCCTCGAACCCTGAGCCTGCTGGAGCTGGTCCATCACTACGTCCAGCACCAGCGCGAGGTCGTCACCCGCCGCACCCAGTACGAGCTTCGCCGCGCCGAGACCCGCGCCCACATCCTCGAGGGTCTGCTGGTCGCGCTCGACAACCTCGACGCGGTGATCAAACTGATCCGCGGCTCCTCGCGACCCCGACGAGGCCCGCGAGGGCCTGATCGGCGCAGGTTCGAGCTCTCGCGCGAGCAGGCGCAGGCGATCCTCGACATGCGCCTGCAGCGCCTCACCGCCCTGGAGGCCGACAAGGTTCGGGCCGAGCACGCGGACCTGATCGAGCGGATCGCAGAGCTGAGGGCGATCCTCGGCGACGAGTCGCGTGTGATGGGGCTGGTCCAGGAGGAGCTGGCCGAAATCGTCGAGTCCTACGGCGACGAGCGGCGCACCGAGCTGGCCCACTTCGAGGGCGACGTCGGGATCGAGGACATGATCGCCGACCAGCAGATGGTGATCTCGCTGACCGCCTCGGGCTACGTCAAGCGGCTGCCGCTCGCCACCTACCGCCAGCAGCACCGCGGCGGGGTCGGGGTGATGGGGATGAACCTCAAGGAGGACGACTACATCGAGCACCTCCACATCTGCTCGACCCACGATTTCCTGCTCTTCTTCACTAATCGCGGCAAGGTCTACCGGCTCAAGGTCTACGAGTTGCCAGAGGGCTCGCGGACCGCGAAAGGCAGCGCTCTGGTCAACCTGCTGCCCCTGCGCGAGGGGGAGAAGGTGATGGCCGTGATCCCGACCCGAGACTTCAAGGAGAACAAATACCTCGCCTTCGCAACCGCCAAAGGGCAGATCAAGAAGACCGAGTTCCTCTCCTACAACACACCGATCCGAGCCGACGGGATCATCGCGATCAAGGTTCGCGACGGCGACGAGCTGGTCCAGGTGCGCTTGACCTCCGGCGACGACGACATCCTCATGGTCTCCCACTCCGGGCATGCGGCGCGCTTCTCCGAGGAGCTGGTGCGGCCGATGGGGCGCGACACCAGTGGGATCAAGGGGATGAACGTCGCCGGCAAGGGCAACCGGGTGCTGGCTATGGACATCGCTCGCGATGACACCGAACTGTTCGTAGTCACCGAGAACGGCTACGGCAAGCGCACGCCGGTCGCCGAGTACCCGGTGAAGGGCCGGGGGACAAAAGGTGTGCTGACCGCGAAGCTGACCGAGCGCAAAGGCGGCCTGGCAGGAGCGCTGATCGTCCGCGAGCACCAGGAGCTGCTCTTCATCTCCCAGAACGGGATGGTCCAGCGGACCTCGGTCGGCGGGATCTCAGAGATGGGGAGGGCGACTCAGGGCGTCAATAAGCTTAGGGGCTAGGGTTCGGCTTCATGCCGCAGCCTGCTTTTTCTTAGCATCAGTATCCATGTTGCAAAACAACGGTCTGCTTCTTCGCAAGGCGTGACTTCAAGCTGCCTTTCCTTAGCGGGAATTGTCGCCCCGCTATTTACCGGCTGGCTGATCGACTTGACCGGCAACTATCAGGGAGCTTTTCTATTGCTCGCCGCCTTTACGATCGTCGCTGTCTTTACAGTGATTATTTTTCACCATCCTGACCGCGAATTTTCTCGCGCATCGTAAAGAGAGCATTTCTCGACGAAGAATTTTCCTAGAGGAAAATTTTCATCGGGAAAGTAAATTATACTGTGCTCAGTCTACCCCATTTCATTAACATTGAAGAAAAACCGCACGTACTTATAAAATCCCCAAACCTCTCGCATAAATTATGGAACGGCGTATGTCTTCTATTACATCGGTTAATAATCATTTTACCTCTCAAGAAAAACAAAGAAGTGAGACTCAAGACAATTTACCAAAACACCTTCCAGCAAAAAAAACTGTGTCTTTCAACTCGACGATTG
>CAWJGB010000005.1:0-143970 GCA_963842375.1 uncultured Solirubrobacterales bacterium | reverse complement strand
CGACCCCCTCGGACTCCCGCTGCCCTCCGTCCCCTTTCGCACTCGGCCTACAGGGCCGGTCTTTGCCCGACGTTGGGCTGAGCAGACGGGTCTCCCTTGTTCCGGACCAGGCCGTGCGCGCGTGCAACTCCCCGTACCCCGGGGGGACCCGCCGACCGTTCTCGGAGCTGGATCGGCGGACGTGGCCTTCGCCGTGACATGAGCGGCTCGGCTCCCCCGTTGTGAATCTGACGAGGCTGAAGTCGCAGCCCGCGCGCTTGCTCCCTCCAAAGAGGCCTTTGACACCCCGCTCGGCCAGCCGCCTCTCGACGACGGGCCGGGGCCTGCTACCGGGCGCTCCGGCGCTTACCCGGACGGGACTCTCACCCGCAGGTCTGGTCCAGCTTGCAAGGCGCAACATCGTCGCGATTCTAGGGTGCCCTCTGAACGTGAAGGCGCCCCAGGTCCGCGGGCGAGGCGCAGCCGCAGAGGGCGAGCGCCAGCTCCAGCTCGTCGCGGAGCAACTCGAGCACGCGCCGGGCCCCCTCCTCGCCGGCCGCTGCGAGCCCCCAGAGGGCAGGGCGCCCGACCATTACGGCGTCTGCCCCCAGGGCGAGCGCGACGGCGACGTCGGTGCCGCGGCGCACGCCACCGTCGACGAGCACGGAGGCCCGGCCCTCGACGGCGTCGACCACCTCCGGTAGGGCATCGACGCTCGCCAGTACGCAGTCGAGCTGGCGGCCGCCATGGTTGGAAACGACGACGCCGGCGGCGCCGTGCTCGACCGCAAGCGCCGCGTCCTCGGCGGTCAGCACGCCCTTGACCACCACCGGGAGACTGCATTCCGAGACGAGACCCTCGAGGTCCCGCCAGCTCAGCGCCGGGTCCATCAGCGAGAACGTCTCCTCGATCGTCACCTCACGGTCGACCCCCAGGGCGGCCTGCACGCTCGGCACGCCGAGTCCCTCCGGGATCTTGAACCCGTTCCGCAGGTCGCGCTCGCGGCGACCCCCCCGCGGCGCGTCGACGGTGATCACTATCGCCTCGAAACCCGATCCGGCCGCCTCGTCTACCAGAGCTCGGGTGACGCCCCTGTCCTTGAAGCAGTAGAGCTGGAACCAGCGCCGCCCGGCTGGCGCAGCGGCGGCGACCTCGCTCGGCCGTACAGTTGCCAGGGTCGAAAGGCACATCACCGTCCCTGCGGTTGCCGCGGCGTGGGCCATTCCCACCTCACCCTCGTCGTCCACCAGTCGCTGATAGGCCACCGGCGCAACCAGGACAGGCATCGAGACCTCGGAGCCCAGGACACTCGCCGCGGTCCTCACCTCACTCACATCGACGAGCACTCGCGGCCGCAGCCGCCACCGCCGCCAGGCATCGACGTTGTCCCTCAACGTCACCTCATCGCAGGCGCCCCCGACGAAATACCCCAGGACTCCAGCCTCTAACTTCTGAGAGGCAAGCCTCTCGAAGTCGGAGACGTTGAGTGGCGCGTGAGAACTCAGAAGTGAACGATGGGAATGATCAGGATCGCGACGATGTTCGCGACCTTGATCATCGGGTTGATCGCAGGACCGGCGGTGTCCTTGTAGGGGTCGCCAACCGTGTCGCCGGTGACCGAGGCGGCGTGGGCCTCGGAGCCCTTGCCGCCGTAGGCGCCGTCCTCGATCAGCTTCTTGGCGTTGTCCCAGGCGCCGCCGCCGGCGGTCATCGAGATCGCCGCGAAGAGGCCGACGACGATCACCCCGATCAGAAGGCCGCCGAGCGCGTTGACGCTGAGCAGGCCGACCACCACCGGCACGGCGATCGGGATCAGCGCCGGGAGGATCATCTCCTTCTGGGCGGCGGCGGTGACGATGCTGACCGTCTTGCCGTACTCGGGCTTCTCGGTGCCCTCCATGATCCCCGGGTGCTCGCGGAACTGCCTGCGTACCTCCTCGACGACCTGGCCGCCGGCGCGGCCGACCGCCTCGATCGCCAGCGCCACGAACAGGTAGACCATCATGCCGCCGACGATCAGCCCGATCAGCACTTCGGGGCTGGTCAGGCGAAAGAGGCTGCTGAGGTCGATAGCCCGCCGGAGCGTGGTCGCCCAATTCGCTTTTGAAGGCCGCAAACAGGACCAGGGCAGCGAGCGCGGCGGAGCCGATCGCGTACCCCTTGGTGACGGCCTTGGTCGTGTTGCCGACCGCGTCTAGCGGGTCGGTGACGTTGCGCACGTCCTCCGGTAGGTCGGCCATCTCGGCGATGCCGCCGGCGTTGTCGGTGATCGGGCCGAAGGCGTCGAGGGCGACGATCAGGCCGCAGAGCGAGAGCTGTGCCATCACCGCGACGCCGATTCCGTAGATCCCGGCGAGCTGGTTGGCGCCGAGGATCGCCAGCGCGAGGACCAGGGCGGGTGCGGCGGTCGACTGAAAGCCCTGGGCGAGCCCCTGGATGATGTTGGTCGCATGACCGGTCTCTGAGGCCTTGGCGATCGTCCGTACCGGGCGGAAGCGGGTCGAGGTGTAGTAGTCGGTGATCACGAAAAGGAGGGCCGTGACGGCGACGCCGATCACGGCGCAGAGCCAGAGATCGGTGGTGGTCACCGTCTTAGCGGCGGTGCTGAGGCCGAGCCGCACCGGGTCGCTCATCAGCCACTTGGTGATCGGGTAGAAGGCGGCGATCGAGAGGATCCCCGAGACGATCAGGCCCTGATACAGCGCGCCCTCGACGCGGTCGGATTTTGTTCGCACCGAGAGCGCTCCGACGATCGAGGCGATGATCGCGACACCGCCGATCACCAGCGGGAAGATCGCCACCTCACGTGAGAAGTCGCCACCGGCGCCGGTGAAGGTGAGCACGCCGAGCAGCATCACGGCGACCGAGGTGACCGCGTAGGTCTCAAAGAGGTCGGCTGCCATTCCGGCACAGTCGCCGACGTTGTCGCCGACGTTGTCGGCGATCACCGCCGGGTTGCGAGGATCGTCCTCGGGTATTCCCGCCTCGACCTTGCCGACCAAATCGGCGCCGACGTCAGCGGCCTTGGTAAAGATGCCGCCGCCGAGCCGGGCGAAGACGGAGATCAGCGAGCCGCCGAAGCCGAGGCCGATCAGCGCGTCGACGGCCTGCTTGTCGGTACTGCCGGTGAGGATCAGGAAACCGTAATAGCCGGCGACGCCCAGCAGCGCCAGGCCGACCACCAGCAGACCGGTGACCGAACCACCCTTGAAGGCGACGTCGAGCGCCGGCGGAACGCCACCGCGGGCTGCCTCGGCGACCCGGGAGTTGGCCCGCACCGAGAGGTTCATCCCGATGAAGCCGGCCGAGCCAGAGAGGAAACCGCCGATCACAAAGCCGATCGCAGTCTTGTAGTCCTGGAGGATCCAGAGCACGATCGCGAGCGGCACCGCAACCGCAGCGATGATCGTGTACTGGCGAGTGAGATAGGCCTTGGCGCCTTCCTGCACCGCTCCCGAGATTTCCTGCATGCGCTCGTTGCCCGGCGATTTCGCGAGCAGGCGCTGGGTGATCACCAATCCATACACCACCGCCGCCCCGGCGCAGACGAGCGCGACGACGACTCCGTAATCGGTCAAGAACTTGGTCAAGTTAGGTTCCTCCGGCTGGTTTAGCGGCGCGGGAGTCTATATGCGAGCGCGGCGGCCCTCGCCCCGCGCTCGGTCCCCTACGCAGGTTTCGCGGCCCGCTCGGCGGCCGTGTAGGTGCGCTTCGTCTCCCCCACGGCGTCGCGGTAGACGTCCTCGATCGGAATCCCGGCGTCCAAGCGCCTCGCGTGCCCGCTGGGCGCCGTTTCGCTCCGGCAGCTCAACCTCGATGCCAAGCCGCGAGCGGGCCGGCTCGGTCCAAGCGAGCACCGACTCCAGCGCCGCCCTGGACTCGACCACCTCACCGCGCCGGAAGTCGATCGTCTTGCCGTCCATCCCGTGGCGGATCGCCCGCCAGAGGTTCTCCTCGATCTCGCGGTCGGCGAGCGGCTCTCCGGCGCCGTCGTAGCCGCGCTCGTCGTAATCGAGCGCGGTCTGGGCGATGCAGGCCGCGATCAGCCCGGCGAGGGCGAACGACTCGTCCCCCCTGGTCTGCGCGTCGCAGATCCGCACCTCGACGGTGCCGAAGTGGTGATGGGGGCGGACGCTCCACCAGAGCTGGGTGGACTCGACGATCGTCCCGGTCCGCTCCAGCATGCCGACGAACTCGGCGTAGCGGTCCCAGTCGCCAAACGGGGACGGGATGCCGCAGCGCGGGAAGGTGCGGGTGAAGATCTCGGTGCGAACCGTGTGCAGGCCGGTGTCGCGACGGTCCAGGAAGGGCGAGTTAGCCGAGACCGCGAGCAGCAGCGGCAGCAGCTCCCGCATCCAGTCGCAGACCGCGATCGCCCGGTCGGCGCCGCGCACCCCCATGTGGACGTGCATGCTCCAGGTGTTGTTGCGCTGGGCGACCCAGCCCAGTTCGTGCCGCAGGCGCGTGTAGTGCGGGGTGTCGATGATCCGCTGGTCGAGGTAGCTGGCCCAGGGGTGGGTGCCCATCGCCCCCAGCGCCAGGCCCATACCGGCGGTCAGCTCGAACAGCCGGGCGCGGCGCTCGCGCTGGCTCGCAACTGCCTCGGCGAAGGTCTCCGTGCGCCCCGAGCGGATCTCTATCTCGGAGGCGATCAGCTCGCCGGCCGCCGACTCGCCGAGCACCTCGTCGGCCTGGCAGGCCGCATAGACCTCCTCGAAGCGATGCTCCAGCTCCAGCGTCGCGGGGTCGAGGATCGCGAACTCCTCCTCCAGGCCGACCGTGAAGTCGGTAGAGGACTCGAATCTCTCCCGAACGAGGTCGAGGTCGAGGGACAAGGATCAGGCGAGGTAGAAGTAGAGCGCGTAGAGCAGGTCGACGGCGGGACTGGAGGTGTGAACGGTCACCTCCGGCGGCACCTGGAGAAGCTGCTCGGAGTAGTTGAAGATGATCTTGACGCCGGACTCGACCAGGCGGTCGGCGACGTCCTGGGCGGCGGCGGCGGGGACGGCAAGCACCCCGACCACGATCTCCTCCTCGGAGACGATCGCCTCCAGGTCGCCGAAGTCTCGGACTCGCATGCCGCCGACCTCGGTGCCGACGACACCAGGGTCGACGTCGAACATGGCGACGATCTGGAAGCCGTGGTCGGCGAAGATGTCGGAGCTGGCGATCGCCTGGCCGAGGTTGCCGGCGCCGAAGAGGGCGATGTTGTGCTGGCCGGAGGTGCGGAGGATCTTGCGGATCTCGGCGACCAGCGAGTCGACGTTGTAGCCGACGCCCCGCTTGCCGAACTTGCCGAAGCCGGAGAGGTCGCGGCGAATCTGGGTCGGGTTGATGTGGGTGTACTCGGAGAGCTCCTGCGAGGAGATCGTCTCCCGCCCCATCTTGCGAGCCTGGGTGAGGACCTGGAGGTAGCGCGAGAGGCGCGCCGCGACGCCGAGCGAGAGCCGCTCGCCGTCGACGATCAGCCCTTCGGCCACCTCACGCTCCTCGATCGCCTGCGCCATCTGCCCCCACGATATCGAGCCTCGCCCGCAGGCCCGCTTCGTCGAGCAGAAGCTCGGAGACGACCTCGCCGTCGACCTCGACCACGGGGATTCGCTCCAGGTAGGAGCGCAGCAGCGCTTCGTCGCTCTCGATATCGACCTCGCGCAGCTCGAAGCGAAAGCCCTCGGAACGGAGCGCGAGGATCGCATCCAGCGCCTCCTCGCAGAGGTGGCAGCCGCGGCGCGAGTAGACGATCACCTCGCTCATGCGGCCACCGGCGGACTGCCGGAGGCGAAGGCGTCATAGGAAAGGTAGCTCGGGTAGGGGATCGGCTCGGCGAAGTGCGCCGCCGAGCCGATCATCGCCGCGTTGTCGGTGCAGAGCTCAGCGGGGGACCAGCTTCAGCCGCAGCCCGAGGCGGTCACAGAGCGTGGCCACCGCCTCGCGCAACGGCCCGTTCGCCGCCACCCCGCCGCCGAGCGCAACCGCCTCCCATCCGCCCCTGTCGAGGGCGCGCTCCAGCTTGGCGACGAGTTGGCTGACCACCGCGGCCTGGAAGGAGGCGGCGAGATCGGCGTCCCGCTCCTGCACCCCGTGGGGCCCGAGCTCGCGGCAGCGGTAGACGAGCGCCGTCTTTAAGCCGCTGAAGCTGAAGTCGAGCCCGGGGTCGCGGGCCATCGCCACCGGCAGCTCGAAGGCGGCGGGATCGCCCGCCGCCGCCAGCCTCTCCAGGGCGGGCCCGCCGGGGTAGCCGAGCCCGAGCAAGCGGGCCGCCTTGTCGAATGCCTCACCGGCGGCGTCGTCGAGGGTCTGGCCGAGAACCTCGTGGCCGTGGTGGTCGCGGACAGCGCCCAGCAGCGTGTGCCCGCCACTGGCAACGAGACAAAGGAAAGGTGGCTCCAGCGGCTCGGGCTCGAGGAAGTTGGCGGCAACGTGGCCCTGCAGATGGTCGACCGGAATCAGCGGCAGCCGACGGGGCGCGGCGATCGCCTTCGCGGTGCTGACCCCGACCAGGAGGGCGCCGATCAGGCCAGGACCGGCGGTGACCGCTACCGCCTCGACCTGGTCGAGCGAGACGCCCGCCTCGTCGAGGGCTGCCTCGACCACCGGCTCCGGTCAGCTCCAGGTGGTGGCGGGAGGCGACCTCGGGCACGACGCCGCCGAACGGCTCGTGGGCGGCGGCCTGGGAGGAGATCGCGTTGGCGAGGACGCGCGGGCCGTCGAGGACGGCCGCGCAGGTGTCGTCGCAGGAGGTCTCGATCGCGAGGATCAAGGAGCTAGTCCAGCCACATGATCAGCGCGTCCTCGCCGTTGTCGTGGTAGTAGCGGGGACGGACGCCAGCGGAGCGGAAGCCGAAGCGCTCATACATGGCGATCGCCGCGAGGTTGGAGACCCGCACCTCGAGGGTGAAGGGCAGCTCCCCCCGCGCCTCATCGATCAGTCGCGAGATCAGCCGCCCGGCGACTCCCGGAGCGGCGCCGCTCCGGTGCAACGGCGACGTTCATCAGGTGCCAGACCTGGTCGTAGCGGGAGCAGACGACGTAGCCGAGCAACTCCTCCCCGGCGGTCGCCGCAAGGCAGATCCCGGACGGCTTGGAGAGCTCCAGCACGAACATTGCCAGCGACCACGGCGTCGGGAAGGAGCGCCGCTCGATCGCGATCACGGCGGGCAGGTCGCTGTAGGCGAGCCGCCTCACCCTCACCTCGCGGGATACCTCACTCGGCTGTCTGGACAGTGTCTCGCTCATGCCACCGCACCGCGTCGGGGGGTCTCAGGTAGATCGGGGCGAGCGGGCCGGCGTCCCCCGCCTCCCCGGCCGCCGCGAGTAGCGCAGATGTGCCGCGCGGCGACCCGGTGCACGGGATCGGCGTCGTCGGGGACCTCGACGCCGCACCGGGCCAGCTCTTGGCGAAATCGTAGCGCCCCCGATCCGCCTGCCCGGGGGGGCTGGGACAGCTCCGCCACCCGCTCGGCGAGATCGGCGGGCGAGGCAACGAACGGCTCCCAGAGCCGCTCGCACCGCTCCGCCGAGTAAAGCGCCGCGAAGACCTCGCCGCGACGGGCGTCGAGAACGGCGAGGCGAGCGGCCCCCCGGCCGCCTCGCTCGCCCAGTGCCCGCCCGATCAGCGTCGAGCGTGCAGACCCCAGCCAACGGCAGACCCGTGCTCACCGCCAGGCCCCGCGCGGTGGCGATCCCGATCCGCACCCCGGTGAACGAGCCCGGCCCGAGGCCGACCGCAATCAGGTCGACCGCCGCCCAGCCGCCGCCCGCGGCGGCTGCCCGCTCGACCTCCTCCAGCAGTACCGCTGCATGTCGGGGCCTGCCCTCCGCGGAGAGGCCCAGCAGCGACTCGTGCAGCACCTCGCCGCCGCGCGCGGCGCAGACGGCGGTGTCGCCGGTCGCGGTGTCGAAGCCGACGACTACCAGCTCGGCGCTACTTCCCGACGGTAAAGGAGTAGGAGCCGACGCGTTTGCCCGAGACGAACCAGGTCACTTTGTGCTTGCCGGGGATGTCAGAGGTGATCTTGTTCACGTACAGCGTCCCTTTGGTCGCTTCCTGCTTTTGTGCTTGCAGAGATGTTTCCCGTTCGGGAACTTGACGCAAACGGAGTAGAAGACGTTGGCGTCGAGGCTCTCGAAGAAGGCGCCCTTTTTGCTCTGACTTCGAGCAGGAGCGGGCGGGCGTGGCGTGTTCGGAGACGCCGCAGCCGACGTAGTGCTTGTAGGCCGCCGCCCCCGCCGAGGCGGGCGCCGCGCCGGCGAGCAGGGCAACCCCCAACACCGTTGCCGCCAGCGCCTTCAGTCCCATCATGCGGAAATTCCTTCCCTTCTGGATCGAGTTCAGGGCCGATGCTACAGCGCCCTTTCACATTCCCCGAACACGCCCGCGAGCCGGTGGATGCGCCGCATCGCGGAGTAAGGTGCGGTTCCCTCGTCACGAAAGGAGACCCGCGTTGAGGAGATTCACCCACCGGGCGACGCCGCTCGTGGCCGTGCTGGCAATAGCCGCTAGCGGAGCGATCTTGGCCGGCTGCGGAGGAAGCAGCACCTCAAACAGCATCAGCAACCAGGTCAGCGGCGCCAAGGAAGAAGTCAACAAGGCCCTAGAACAAGGCCAGAAGCAGCTCAACAAGGCGACGAATCAGGGCCAAAAGACGCTCAAGGAAGTCCAGAGCAAGGGCAACAAGGCGATCGAACAGACCCAGAAGGGGCTCAACAGCGACAAGGTCAGCAAGGAAGCCCAAAAGAAGCTGAACGAAGCTAAAGGCAAGGCCAACGAAGCGATCGAAAAGGCCAAGGAACAGCTAAAGAACTCGGGTTACTAGCGGTTCAGCCGAATTCGATCTCGCGGCTGTCCCCGCCCGCGTGGCGGAGCCGCACCTCTAGCGCCGGAGCGCGCGAAGTGCGGCTCCGCCACCGCCGGCCACTCGACGAAGGCGACCCCGTCGGGGTCGAGATAGTCGTCGAGCAGAGCCGGGTCCTCTCCATCGAGGCTCTCCAGTCTGTAGAGGTCGAGGTGGGAGATGGGCAACCGCCCGCCCGAGTAGCGCTGGCCGATCGTGAAGGTCGGGGATGTGACCGGCCCCTCGACCCCGAGCGCCCGACAGGCACCGCGAATCAGCGTCGTCTTGCCGGCGCCGATCTCGCCGCGGACCACGACCACCTCGCCGGGCCCCAGCCGAGCGGCGATGTGGGCGCCGAGCGCTTCCGTCTCCGCCGCCGAGCGGCTCTCGATCCTCTCCATCGGTCTAGCCGAACAGGTCGAGCTGGTCGACCGGATGCGATGGCGGAGGGCTCTCGTCTCGGGCCTCGACCGCCTCGTGAATCTCGGCCGCCGAGGCCGGCATGGGCCCGGCGAGTAACTCCGGCAGGCGCTCGAAGTCGGCGCGCAGGGTCTCCTTCACCGCGGGGGTGCGCAGCGCCGCGGCCGGGTGGAAGAGCGGCAGCAGGAAAACGGTCCGGCCACCCAGCTCGTGCACCTGCGGCGTCCCCCGCACCTTGGTGATCCCAGCCGGGCTGCCGCTGAGCAGCTTGGTGGCGAAGTTGCCCAGGGTGCAGACGACCTTCGGCTCGATCAGCCGCACCTGCTCGAACAAGTAGGGACGGCAAGCCTCTATCTCCAGCGGCTGCGGGTCCCGATTGCCAGGAGGCCTTGACTTGAGAACGTTGGCGATGAAAACGTCGTTGCGCGACATCCCGATGCCCTCCAGCAGCTCGCCTAAGAGCTGTCCCGCGCGGCCGACGAAGGGCAGACCCTGTTGATCCTCTTCGGCCCCGGGCGCCTCACCGACGAACATCAGGTCCGCGTCGGCGTCGCCGGCCCCGAAGACGGCTTTGGTGCGCGTCTCGTGGAGGGGACACCTGGTGCAGGCCTGGACTTCCTTGAAGAGCTCGACGAGCCTGGCGCGGCGCTCCTCGGGGGACCGACTCACTGCGATTCCTCCCCGCGGCCCGGCGACGGGATCTCTCCGGCCGCGCGCTTGCGCTTCGTCGCCGCCAGGCGCTCGCCGCGCGCTGCTTCGCGCTCGCGGCGCCTCGATTCGCCGGACCTGATGCCGGCGCCGCGCGGCTGGCGCCCCGGTGGAGAGACCGGCGAAAGCAGCCGGCGCGTTTGCTCCCGATCCACACGTCGGACAGGCGGGGCTCCCGCAGCCCGAGCGGACCAGCTCCTCGAAGTGGCTTCCGCACTCCTCGCACTCGAACTCATAGATCGGCATACGAGGCCTTTATAATCCCTTGAGGCCGTGACCCCAAGGGCATGGACCCTATGGAATCCCAACTAAGCGACTTCCCGCTTGTGACAAACGGCGGCGTGCGTACGATTCGCGCCAAGGCCGAGCTGCGCGACGCGCTGGCCGAAGCGCGCGCCTGCAGGCGCTCGATCGGCCTTGTCCCGACCATGGGCTACCTGCACTTGGGGCATCTCTCGCTGCTGCGCGCCGCCCGCGCCGCGTGCGAGGTTGTCGTCATGAGCCTCTTCGTCAACCCGGCCCAGTTCGGCCCCGACGAGGACCTCGACCGCTACCCGCGCGATGAGGAGCGCGACTTGCGACTCGCCGCGGAGGCCGGCGTCGACCTCGTTTACGCACCACCGGTCGAGGAGGTCTACCCGGAGGGCTTTTCCACAGAGGTCGAGGTCAAGGGCCTGACCGATGTTCTGTGCGGCGACCCCGCGCGTCGCGGTGCCGGCCACTTCCGCGGCGTCGCCACGGTGGTCGCACAGCTCTTCAACACCGTCCAGCCCGAGGTCGCCTACTTCGGCCAGAAGGACGCCCAGCAGGCGGCTGTCATCCGCCGCATGGTGCGTGACCTCGACTTCCCGGTGCGGATCGAGGTGCTGCCCACGGTGCGCGAACCGGACGGCCTGGCGATGAGCTCTCGCAACGCCTATCTCGACGCCGAGGACCGGCGGCGGGCGACGGCAATATCGCGCTCGCTGCGCGCCGCCGCAGAGAGGGCGCAGACCGAGTCGCTTGCCGCCGGCCTCGCCGCAGCTCGTGACGAGCTGAAGGCGGCGGAGATCGAGCCCGAGTACCTGGAGGCGCGCGACGCCGAGGAGCTCTACCCGGTCGCCGAGCTGAACGGCCGTCCGGTGCTGGTCGCGATCGCTGCCCAGGTCGGCGGCGCCCGCCTGATCGACAACGTCTTGATCCAACCCTGAAACATGGCAAGAGGGGGAGCCAAATGCAAAGACAGATGTTGAAGTCGAAGATCCACCGGGCGACAGTGACCGCCTGCGATGTCGACTACATCGGCAGCATCACCATCGACACCGAGCTGATGACGGGCGCCGACCTGATCACCAATGAGCAGGTGCACGTCTGGGACATCGACAACGGCGCCCGCTTCGTCACCTACGCGATCGACGGCGAGCCGGGCTCAGGGACGATGCAGGTAAACGGCGCGGCGGCGCACCTGACCAGACCCGGCCACCGGATCATCGTCGCCTCTTTTGCCGCTTACGACGAGAGCGACCTAGATGCCTACTCGCCGGTAGTCGTCCACGTCGACGACGTCAACCGTGCCGTCGCCGTCGACAGCCACCCGGAGGTGCTCCTCTCATGAGCTCGGGCGTCCGTGGACAGACCGCCCCGACGACCGCCGTGCGCAAGCCGGTGACGCTCCCCCGCCTCACCGAGATGAAGGAGGGGGGCGAACCGATCGTGATGGTCACCGCCTACGACTATCCCTCGGCGAAGGCCGCCGAGGAGGCGGGCGTTGACATCGTCTTGGTGGGCGATACCGCGGCGATGGTCGTCCTCGGCTATCCGGGCACCGAGCCCGTCTCGATGGAGGAGATGTTGATGCTCGGCAAGGCGGTCCGCCGCGGGCTGCGAACACCGCTGATGGTCGGCGACATGCCGATGGGAAGCTACGAGGCCAGCAACGAGATCGCAGTCCACAACGCTCAGCGACTCATCAAGGAGACCGGCTGCCAGGTCGTAAAGCTCGAGGCCGGAGGCACGTCTGTCGAGCGGGCGCGGGCAATCGTGCGATCGGGGATTCCGGTGATGGGCCATGTTGGCCTGACGCCGCAGACCGCCACCGCCCTCGGCGGCTACAAGACCCAGGGCAAGACGGCCAAGGGGGCGATTCAGCTTTGCGAGGACGCACTGGCGCTGCAATCCGTCGGCTGCTTCGCAATCGTCTTCGAGGCAGTTCCCGCCGCAATCACCGAGGCGATCGTCGAGAAGCTCGACATCCCCACAATCGGGATAGGTGCGGGCCCCGCCACCGCCGGTCAGGTGCTGGTCTTCCATGACCTCTTGGGCATCACCACCGGCCGCATGGCCAAGTTCGTCAAGCGCTACACCGACATCCACGAGGAGATGGTGCGAGGGCTGAGCGAATACACCGATGAGGTCCGTTCCCGCCACTTCCCAGAGCCCGACCACGTCTACAGCGTCGAGCCAGCTGAGCTGGCCGAGTTCAGGCGGTACCTGGATCAGGAGAGCCTGGCGTCCCAGAAGGCGTGGGACTGGGAGCCGTTGCCGTAGGAGGGCTCAGTCACGCCACTCGATCTGCCTGACCACCTTGGCGGGGGCGCCGGCTGCGATCACGCCTGGGGGGAGGGATTGGGTGACGACGGAGTTGGCGCCTATCACGCAGCGGTCGCCGATGGTGACGCCGCCAGTGATGACGCAGTTGACACCGAACCAGCAGTTGGAGCCGATCTCGATCGGGCCCTTTGAGGCGAAGCCCTGCCAGGTGATCGGTGTATCGGGGTCGTCGAAGCGGTGCTCGGCGTCGCCGACGAAGCAGCCATTGGCAAACATCGTGTGGTCACCAATCGCGATCCGCTCGTAGGCTGCGAGCATCGTGTTGCGGTTGAGAAAGCAGCCCGCGCCAATCTCGATCCTCGCCCGGGGCGCCAGGGTGAGCCAGCAACCGGGCTCGAGCAGGGTGCCAGCGCCAACCTTCAGCCGACCCTCCTCGAGCGCCTCCAGCACCTCGCCCTCGATCGGCAGTCGGATAAAGAAGCCGCCGCGGGCGGCGTAGCGGGCGATCCGCCAGCGGCGCAGGCAGCGGCGGTTGCGCTCGTACCAGCGGCGCTTCGCCCACCACAGCCTCCAATCCCCTAGCTCAGACATTCGCCTAGCTTTCCAGAGCCTCCCGCAGTAGGGTCGGCTCGCAATCCGGCCAGGAGGGAATCGAGCGTGAGTCCGACCAAAGACCAGATGCGCGGGGGCATCGACCTTGGGGGGACGAAGATCCAGACTGCGATCGTCGGCGGCGGCGGCAAGGTTCTGGGCGAGTCGCGCCGGCCGACGCCGACTAGCGGCGGGCCGCAGGACGTGGCGGACGCGATGGCCGCCGCGCTGCGCGAGGCGGCCGGGGAAGCCGGGACTGAGACGAGCGCACTGGACGGCATCGGCGTCGGCTCGCCCGGCGACGTCGACGAGGCCAACGGCGTCGTCTCCGGCGCCCGCAATCTGCCCGGCTGGGACGGCAGCTTCCCGCTCGCCGAAGTCTTGAAGAAGGACCTCGGTGCCGAGGTGCGGATCGGCAACGACGTCCAAGTCGCTACCGAGGCCGAGTTCCACCTCGGTGCCGGCAGGGAGTTCCAGAGCCTGGTCGGCGTCTTCTGGGGCACCGGAGTCGGCGGCGGACTCGTGCTCGGCGGCAAGCCGTGGCTGGGCCGGGGCGCCGCCGGCGAGATCGGCCACATGGTGGTCAAGCGGGGCGGTGCCAAGTGCCCCTGCGGGCGCAAGGGCTGCCTGGAGGCCTACGCCGGGCGGGCGGCAATGGAGGCCGAGGCGAGGCGCCAGCACGAGGAGGGCGTCAAGACCGACCTCTTCAAGCTGATGCGTAAACACGACCGCGACCGGCTGACCAGCGGCATCTGGGAGCGTGCTCTCGACCACGGCGACCGCCTCGCCGAGGACCTGGTCGATCGCGCGATCGAGGCTCTGGGCACCGGGATAGCCTCCGCCGTGAACCTGCTTGACCCCGAAGCCTTGATCCTCGGCGGCGGGCTCGGCATCCGCTTCGGCGAGCGCTACATGGAGCCGCTGACCAAGGAGATGGGCAAACACCTCTTCGTCGACGAGCGGCCTCCGGCGGTTCGGATCGCCTCGCTTGCGGATCTCGGCGGGGCGATTGGCGCTTCGCTTCTCTTCGCCCGCTAAGCCGCGACCGGCTCGCGCCGATTGCGGGCGGGACGCTTCGGCTTGGCCGAGCCGGGCAGGGCGGCGAGGAAGCGGCCGGTATAGGAGGACTGAACCGCGGCGACGTCCTCCGGCGTGCCGGTGGCGACCACCTCTCCCCCCTCCTCCCCGCCCTCGGGCCCGAGGTCGATCAGCCGGTCTGCGGTCTTGATCACATCGAGGTTATGCTCGATCACGACGACGGTGTTGCCGGCGTCGACCAGCCTCCCGAGCACGTCGAGTAGGCGCTGCACATCGGCGAAGTGCAGGCCGGTGGTCGGCTCGTCGAGGATGTAGAGGGTGTCGCCGGTGGCGACCTTCGACAGCTCGGTCGCCAGCTTCACCCGCTGCGCCTCGCCCCCCGACAGCGTCGTCGCCGGCTGGCCGAGGCGGATGTAGTCGAGCCCGACGTCGTGAAGGGTGCGAAGGCGGCGGGCGATCTTCGGCACGTTCTCGAAGAACTCGACCGCCTCCTCGACCGACATCTCCAGCACGTCGGCGATGCTCTTGCCCTTGAAACGCACCTCCAGCGTCTCGCGGTTGTAGCGTTTTCCATGGCACTGCTCACAGGGGACATATACGTCGGGCAGGAAGTGCATCTCGATCTTGATCTGGCCGTCCCCGCGACAGACCTCGCAGCGCCCGCCCTTGACGTTGAAACTGAAGCGCCCGGGCTTGTAACCGCGCGCACGCGCCTCCTGGGTCTGGGCGAAGAGCTGACGAATGTGGTCGAAGACGTTGGTATAGGTGGCCGGGTTCGAGCGCGGTGTGCGGCCGATCGGCGACTGGTCGATGTTGATGATCTTGTCGATCTGGTCGAGGCCGTCGATACCGTCGTGGGCACCGGGACGCAGCTTCGCCTGGTGCAGGCGGTTGGCGACGGCGTGGTGCAGGGTCTCGTTGATCAGGGTCGACTTGCCCGAGCCCGAAACCCCGGTAACGCAGCAGAAAACGCCTAGTGGGATCTCGACGTCGATGCCCTTGAGGTTGTGTTCACGGGCGCCGCGCACCAGCAGCGCCCCACGCGGCTCTCGCCGCTCCGCCGGAACCTCGATCCTGCGCTTGCCGGAGAGGTACTGGCCGGTCAGCGAGGCAGGATCCCTGGCGACCTCGGCAGGCGGGCCCTCGGAGATAACGTGACCTCCGTGCTCACCGGCTCCCGGCCCGAGGTCGACGAGGTGGTCGGCAGCCATCATCGTCCCCTCGTCGTGCTCGACCACGATCACCGTGTTGCCGAGGTCGCGCAACCGGTCGAGGGTGGCGATCAGCTTCTCGTTGTCGCGCTGGTGCAGGCCGATCGAGGGCTCATCGAGCACGTACATGACGCCGACCAGGCTGGAGCCGATCTGGGTCGCGAGCCGTATCCGCTGCGCCTCGCCACCTGACAGCGAGCGGGCCGAGCGGTCCAGCGAGAGGTAGCCGATGCCTACGTTCTCAAGGAAAGCGAGCCGTTCGGAGATCTCGCGCACGATCAGCCGCGCGATCGCCCGTTCGGTCTCGGTCATCTCCAGCGCCGCGATCCACTCGCCCGCCGCCCGCGCCGACATCGCGCTGTACTCGGCGATGCTGATTCCGCCGACTTTGACCGCAAGGGTCTCCGGCCGCAGTCGCGCGCCTTTGCACTCGGGGCAGGACTGCTCGGCCATGTAGCCCTCGATCCGCTCGCGGTTGGTCTCAGAATCGGTCTCCTCGTAGCGGCGCTGGAGGTGGTTGACGATGCCCTCGAAGCGAACGTTGTAGGAGCGCCGCCGCCCGAAACGATTGGTGTAGGTGACCCGGTGGCGCTCGCCGCCGGTGCCGAAAAGGAACACCTCGCGCTCGGACTTCTTCAGCTTCGCCCACGGCTGCTCGATGTCGACACCGTATTCCTCGGCGACGGCGGCGATCAGCCGCCGCCAGTAGGCGGTGACGCCACGATTCCACGGCTGCAGCGCCCCCTCAGCAAGCGAGAGGGTCGGGTCGGGGATGACCAACTCGGGGTCGATCACACGCTGGAAGCCGAGCCCATGGCAGCGCTCGCAGGCGCCGTGGGGGGAGTTGAAGGAGAAGATCCGGGGCTCCAGCTCAGGGATCGAGGTGCCGCAGGCCAGGCAGGCGAACTGCTCGGAGAAGAGCATGGTCCCGGCCTCTCCCCGATCGACGAGCTCCACTTCGACCAGGCCGCCGGCGAGGCCCACTGCCGCCTCGACCGACTCCGAGAGGCGCCGTCGAAGATCGGGCTTCATCACCAACCGGTCGACGACCACCGACACGTCGTGTTTGAACTTCTTGTCGAGGACGATCTTCTCGTCGAGCCGGCGCAACTCGCCGTCGAGCTTGGCCCGCGAGTAGCCCTCGAGGCGCAGCTGCTCGAGCAGCTTCCCGTACTCACCTTTGCGCCCCCGCACGACCGGGGCCATCACCATGAACTTAGTGCCCTCCTCAAGTGTCATCAGCCGATCGACGATCTGCTCCTGGGACTGGCCGGCGATCGGCTCACCGCAGGCCGGACAGTGGGGCGTGCCGATCCGCGCCCAAAGCAACCGCAGGTAGTCGTAGATCTCGGTCACCGTGCCAACCGTCGAGCGTGGGTTGCGCGAGGTCGTCTTCTGGTCGATCGAGATCGCCGGTGAGAGCCCCTCGATCGAGTCGACGTCCGGCTTCTCCATCAGGCCGAGAAACTGGCGCGCGTAGGAGGACAGCGACTCGACGTAGCGGCGCTGGCCCTCGGCGTAGATCGTGTCGAAGGCGAGGCTCGACTTGCCCGAGCCGGAGAGCCCGGTGATCACGATCAGCGCGTCGCGCGGCAACTCGACGTCGATGTCCTTGAGATTGTGCTCGCGGGCGCCGGAGATGACGATTCGCTCAGATGCGGCCACTGCGCCCGATTCTACGCAGGCGAACGGTTGTTCCCCTGAGGGCAGCTCACGCGCCCGCTCGCATTCCGTCGAGGTCGCGGCGCAACTCCTTCAGCTCGTCGCGAATGCGGGCCGCCTCCTCGAAGCGGAGGTCGTCGGCGGCAGCGAGCATCTCCTCCTCGAGGGCGACGATGGTGCGCTCCAGCTCGGCGGGGTCAGCGAAGTCCTCGCTGCGCTTGCGACGGCGCCTGCGCGGCGCCCGGTCCTCCATCGCCAGGAACTCCGCCATCTCGGAGATCCCCTTGCGGACTGTCTCCGGGGTGATCCCGTGCTCGGTGTTGTAGGCGAGCTGGATCGCGCGGCGGCGATCCGTCTCGCGGATCGCGGCGCGCATCGCGTCGGTCTCGCGGTCAGCGTACATCAGCACCCGCCCGTTGACGTTGCGGGCGGCGCGGCCGATCGTCTGTACCAGGCTCGTCTCGCCGCGCAGGAAGCCCTCCTTGTCGGCGTCGAGGATCGCGACCAAGGAGACCTCGGGCAGGTCGAGTCCCTCGCGCAGGAGGTTGACCCCGACCAACACGTCGTACTCGCCGAGCCGAAGGTCGCGGATGATCTGGATCCGCTCCAGAGTGTCGACCTCGGAGTGCAGGTAGCGAACCTTGATCCCGTACTCGAGCAGGTAGGCGGTCAAGTCCTCGGCCATCTTCTTGGTCAGGGTCGTGACCAGCACCCGGTCGCCGGCCTCGGCACGCGCCTTGATCTCGTTCATCAGGTCGTCGATCTGGTTCTTGGTCTCGCGCACCTCGATCGCCGGGATCGATGATCCCGGTCGGGCGGACGATCTGCTCGACGATCCGAGTCGACTCGGCTCGCTCAAACGGCCCCGGCGTCGCCGAGACCATCACCAGCTGGTCGACCCGCTCGAGGAACTCATCGAACTTGAGCGGCCGGTTGTCGATCGCCGACGGCAGCCGGAAGCCGTAGTCGATCAGCGTCTGCTTGCGCGAGCGGTCGCCCTCGTACATGCCGCCGATCTGGGGGATCGTCTGGTGGGACTCGTCGACGAAGACGACAAAGTCGTCGGGGAAGTAGTCGATCAGCGTGTGCGGCGGGCTGCCCTCGGGCCGACCATCGAGGATCCGCGAGTAGTTCTCGATCCCTGAGGTGAAGCCCAGCTCCTTCAGCATCTCGATGTCGTAGGCGGTGCGCTGGCGGAGGCGGTGCGCCTCGAGCTGCTTGCCCTCCGCCTCCAGCTCGGCGGTGCGCGCGTTCAGTTCGGCGCGGATCTCCTCGACCGCACGCTCCAGCGTCTCGTCGCGGGTCACGTAGTGGGAGGCAGGCCAGACCGAGACGTGGTCGATCGTATCGAGCACCTCGCCGGTGAGAGGGTCGAAGTGCTGGATTCCCTCGATCTCCTCGCCGAAGAGGGCGATCCGGTAGGCGGATCCCGCGTAGGAGGGCATGATCTCCAGCACCTCGCCGCGCGCCCGGAAGCTGCCGCGCCCCAGCACCGAGTCGTTGCGCTGGTACTGCATCTTCACCAGCTTGCGCAGCACCTCATCGCGATCGATCACCTCGCCGACCTTGAACAGCTGCATTTTTTCGTTGTAGACCTGAGGCGAGCCGATCCCGTAGATGCAGGAGACCGAGGCGACGATGATCACGTCGCGGCGGGCGAACAGCGCCGCGGTGGCAGCGTGGCGGAGGCGGTCGATCTCGTCGTTGATCGAGGAGTCCTTCTCGATGTAGAGGTCCTGCGCGGGGACGTAGGCCTCCGGCTGGTAGTAGTCGTAGTAGGAGACGAAGTACTCGACCGCGTTCTCGGGGAAGAACTCGCGGAACTCGTTGCAGAGCTGGGCGGCTAGGGTCTTGTTGTGGGCGATCACCAGCGACGGCCGTTGGACAGCGGCAATCGTCCCCGCCATCGTGAAGGTCTTGCCGGTCCCGGTCGCGCCCAGTAGCGTCTGGAAGCGCTCCCCCGCCTCCAGCCCCTCGGCCAACCCGTCGATCGCCTGCGGCTGGTCGGCGGTCGGCGTGTAAGCGGGGTTGAGCTTGAACTCGGGCACCAAGCTGAAGATAGCGGGAGCATGGAAGACTCTCGGCCGATGACCCGATCCCACCGCCTACTGGCCGGCTTCTTCGCCTTTGCGGGAGCGATGCACTTCGTCATTCCGCGTAGTTACGAATCGATCGTGCCACCCTGGCTGCCGCTCCGCCGCGAGGCGGTGATCCTCAGCGGGGTCGCTGAGATTGTCGGCGGCGCGGCGGTCCTGTCCCGCAACAGCCGCCGCTTCGCCCGCTGGTGGCTGCTCGGCCTGCTGACAGCCGTCTTCCCGGCAAACGTCCAGATGGCGGTCAACCCCGAGCAAGTCCGGGGCCTCGACCTGAGGCGCATCCCCCGCTGGGCGCTGTGGGCACGGTTGCCGCTGCAACCGCTGGCGATGCTCTGGGTTTGGCGCGCTACTCGGGGGTGATCTGTCGCGAGAAATGTTTTGTCTGTAGAGCTTTCGTCTTCAGGCGCCGAAGATCAGTGCGTGGAGCCGCGCGAGCGCTTTGCCGTTAACCTACGCCAAGCACGCCGTAGGCAGGGCATCTCGCAGGAGGAGCTCGGCTTCCGCTGCGGACTGCATCGAACCGAGATTTCCCTGCTTGAGCGGGGCGGGCGCGAGCCGCGCCTCGGCACGATCGTCAAGCTCGCCGGGGCTCTCGACACCACGCCCGTCGAGCTCTGCGCCGGCATCCGCTGGCTTCCCCGCCCGGGTCGCTTCAAGATCGAGGCGGCGCGGTAGACGCCTGCGCTCGGCCTAGGGCAGGAACTGCTGCAGCAGGCCGCCGGCTGGGCCGAGGAAGGTCTGGACGTTGTCGAGCAGTGAACGCGCGTCTTGGATCAGTCTGATCGCCTGGCCGAGCGGAATTTCCTGGACGGCCGTGCGGAGCGGCGCGGCGATGAAGGGGCTGAGGGCGCCCGCCCTTTCGGCTTCTCCGACCGCCCGCAACAGGCCGGCGCGAATCGCTTCGGCCAGCTTCGTATCGTCGATCCCGTAGCGGCGGCTGAAGCTGGCGCGCGCCTGCGGCGTCGCCAGCGCACGCGCCAGCGCCTCCCGCGTCACCCCGAGCTTGCAGGCGGCACCGTCCAACGCCGAGAGCGAGAACTGCTCGGCTATCGCCTGTATCCCTTCCGGGTGACCCCAGGGACGGTGCTTGCATGGGTTCTGGGTCTTCTCCGGCACGTAGGAGAAGCCACCTGCCGCGAGGTAGGCGCCGACCAGCGCGAGCGCGGCGAGGAGCGCGCCGCCGACCAACAGCCGCCCCCTCAGCAGATCGCTCAAAGTTCCACCCTCCGCGCCAGGCCGATCGGGATCAGGGCCAACAGACCCAGCAGCGCACCGAGCAGGAAGGAGAGGCTGAAGGCGTGGGTGGCGCCACGGTCGAGCTGGTCTCTGGAGTTCTTCGCGGAGCTGGAGAACCGCCGCCCTTTCAGTGGGATCGCTCGGCAGCGGCTCGAAGGCGGCCCCGATCGTCGGCACCTTTCCCCGCTCCGCTTCCATGCGGGCCGCGATGCGCTGGGCCAGCTGGATCTTCAGCAGCGGCTGGACTCTGGAGTCCAGGATCACCGCGGTGCCAGCTTCGATCGCATCGTGGCGCTGTTGGGCGATGTCGGCGGTGAAGACCGGCGTCAGCGCCAGCAGGCCGATGACGACGCCGGCGTGGCGTGCCGAGATCGTCCAGCCGCCGTGGATCGCCTGCGAGGCCCGTCCGCGGAGCGCGGTCTCGGTCAGGGCCGAGAGCACCAACGCGAGCCCCACCCCGACCAGGACCTGGGGCGGCAGCGTCAGCACCACCTCGGCCTTGGGCAGCAGCGCCAGCCCAGCCAGCCCGCCGGAGACCAGGATCGCGCCGGCGGCGGCGCGCGCCCTGGCGCTTGGGACCAAGGGGCCGATGCGACTGCCGGCCAGGGCCGAGAGGGGCATGACCGAGACGACGATTGCGGCGCCGATCGGGCTCAGCCGCCAGCCTTCGATCAGTAGCAAGACGAGCAGGAAGAGCGCCGCGGCGATCGCCGCCGAGACCATCGCCAGCGCCAGGTTGGCGAGCAGGTGCGGGCGACCCGTCTTGCGCAACTCCGACTCGACGATCCCGGTAGCCGCCTCGTGCCTGGCGACCGCGAGGATCGGTACCGCAGCGGCGATTGCCACCGGCACCTGCAGCAGGAAGATCGACTGCCACGAGACCAGCTCGGTGAGGATGCCGCCGACCGCCGGGCCGACCGCGGCGCCGGTGGCGCCGGCGCTGGCCCAGACCGCGGCAGCGCGGCGCTCCGACCCGACGGTGGCAGGTAGCAGCTCCAGCGCCGCGGTCACCGCGGCGGCGCCGCCGAGCGCCTGCACGCAGCGAGCGACGATCAGCGTCGAGAGCTGATCGGAGAGGCCGCAGGCGAGCCCTGCGCCAGCGAAGACGGCGAGTCCGACCGCCGCCGCGCGGCCGGGCCCGACCCGGCGCGCCACCAGGGCAGCGGGCACCGCGGCAAGAGCCATCACCAGATTGAAAGAGACCAGCACCCAGGTGACGCCGGCGACGCTGGTACCCAGCTCGCGGTAGATCTGCGGCAGCGCCAGGACGACGACCGAGGAGTCGGCCAGCACCAGGCCGACCGCCAACGCCAGGGCGGCGACGCGCGGCCTCGGGGGACCGGTGCTCAATATCCCAGCTCCTTCGCGTACTTTTCGCGGTAGGCCTTGCGCTTTTCGAGCACCTCGGCGACGTAGGCGCGGGTCGCGGCCAGCGGGATCGCTTCCAACGTCAGCGAGGCCCCGCCCCATTTGTCGGCATTGCCGGGCCCGGCGTTGTAGGCGGCGAGGGCGGCGACCTCGTTGCCACCGTAGCGGTCGAGCAGCTGGCGCAGGTAGAAGGTCCCGTAGCGAATGTTGAGTTCAGGATCGGAGAGGTCTTCCAGCTTGAAGGTCGTGCCGCCGCTGAGCCGCTCGATCTCCATGGCCGTGGCGGGCGTGATCTGCATCAGCCCCCGCGCACCCGCGTCGGAGGTCTGTTCGCGAAAGCGCGACTCCGAGTAGATGACGGCGGCGATCAGCGCCGCGTCGACGCCCTTTTCCTGCGACTGCTGGCGGATGATGTCCTCGTCGTGCAAGGGCAGGGTGAGCTGCTGGAGCGCGTAGTCGACGTCGCCGACCACCCCGAGCAGCAGGGCGGCCGCTACGCCGGCGGCGACGGCCGCGCCCCCGATCGCCCACTTCCTCATCCTCTCAGGGTCTCGATCAGGGCGGACAGCGAGCGCTCCAGGTCCTCGATCGTGCCGTCGTTCTCGATCACGTGAGCTGCACGGGCCGCCTTCTCCCCCGGAGGCAGCTGGCGGGCCTCGCGCTCGCCGACCAGCGCGTGGCCGCGCGCCTCGGCGCGCGGCGCGGCGCAGGTCCTCTGCGGCGACCACGGCAACGGTGGTGTCAAAGATGCTCTCCATCTCCGCCTCGAACAGCAGCGGGACCTCGACGACGGCGATCTCGGCGCCGGCGGGCAGCGAGCCCAGCCAGGCCCCGATCCGCTCGCCCACCAGGGGATGGACCTGCCGCTCCAGCCAGGAGAGCTGCTCGGGGTCGGCGAAGACGATCTCGCCGATGCGGTTGCGGTCAACCCTGCCCGCGGGCGCCACCTCGGGGCCCCAGTGCTCGACGAGGCGACTCAGCAGAGGCTCGGAATCGAGCAGCTCGTGGACCACCGCGTCGCTGGAGATCGTCGCACGCACCGAGCCGCTCGAAAGCCGCAAGCGCCTCGGACTTCCCGGCCGCAATACCGCCGGTGAGGCCGATGGTCAGCGACATCGGCCTGGAGCTAAGCGGCGGAGGGGTCCTCAGAAGAGGAGGAGGGCGATTCAGAGTCGGCGGCAGAGGCCTCCTCTGACTCCGAGAGACGTCGTGATCGGAGTCAGAGGAGGGCGGCGCCTCATCAACCGCCCCGCCTCTTCGCGGGGCGGCGGTCGTTGCGCCATCGCCCTGAGATCCTTGATCCGTCTGGTCCGCGACTTCCTCGTCCGCATCGGCGAAGTCGGCGGGAGTCTCCTCTGCCTCGATGTCCGCCGCCTCGGCCGCCTGGATCTGGTCGCCCAGATCCTGCATCGGCATGTTCTGGTCCTCGACTCGCTTGATGCTGAGGGACAGGCGGCGGCGCTCCTCGTCGATCTCGAGGATCTTGACGTTGAGGGTGGTGCCTGGCTCGACCACCTCGCTGGGGTTCTCGACGTGATGGTCGGCAAGCTCGGAGATGTGGACCAGGCCCTCGACGCCCGGCAGGATTTCGACGAAGGCGCCGAAGGCGACGACCTTGGTCACGACCCCCTCCAAAACGTCACCGGGGCGGTGGGTGCTGACCACGCGCTGCCACGGGTCCTCCTGCGTCTGCTTGAGGCCGAGCGAGATGCGCTGGCGATCGCGATCGATGTCGAGCACCTTGATCCGCACCGTGTCACCGATCGCGACGACCTCGGAGGGATGGTTGACGTGGCTCCAAGAGAGCTCGGAGATATGGATCAGCCCGTCGATCCCGTCGAGGTCGACGAAGGCGCCGAAGTCGACGATGTTGGAGATCTTGCCTTCGACCACCTGGCCGGGCGCCAGGCGACCGAGGATCTGCTCGCGGACCTCCTTGCGCTCCTCCTCCAGCACGGCGCGCCGCGAGAGCACCACGTTGTTGCGGCTGCGGTTCAGCTCGATCACCTTGCACTCGAGCGTCTGGCTCATGAACTCGTCGAGGTTGTGGACGCGACGGATGTCGACCAGAGAGGCCGGCAGGAAGCCGCGCACCCCGAGGTCGAGGATGAGACCGCCCTTGACCACCTCGATCACGCTTCCCTCAACCGGTTCGCCCGACTCGGCCGCGGCCTCGATCCGGCGCCACGCCTTCTCGAAGCGGGCGCGCTTCTTGGAGAGGATCAACCGCCCCTCGGCGTCCTCCTTGGTGAGGACGAGGGCGTCGATCTCCTCGCCCAGCTCGACCTCTTCGGCGGGATCGACGGACTTGCGGATCGAGAGCTCGCCGGAGGGGATGACCCCCTCCGACTTGTAGCCGATGTCGACCAGAACCTCGTCCTTGTCGATCCGCACCACCTTGCCGCTGACGACGTCACCCTCGTCGAAGGAGACCATCGTCGCCGCGTAGTTGGGGACCACGTGGCCGTTGACTTGGAGCAACAGGCCGTCGGATCCCTCGACGGGAGTGCCCTCAGGCGCCGCAGCCGCAGGGGCAGTCAATGTGTCGGTGGCGGACACGGCGCCGAATAATGGCAGAATCGTCCGCAATGCCGGTGCGGGCGACAAAGCGCGGTCAGGAGCGGACTCGGCTCGCTGGGACCTACGACGTGCTGGTCTGCGGAGCGAGCTTCGCGGGGCTCGCCGTGGCGCGGGAGCTGGCCGGCTCGGGGGCCGAGGTAATGGTCGTCGACCGCTATGAGATCGGCGAGCGGCAGACCTCCGCCTGCGGCGTCCCGACCGGGTGGCTGCGGCAGATGGGCCTGATGGGGGCCGAGCGCCAGCGCTTCGACTCGCTGCTGATGCACACCCCCCACGGCGACACTCGCTATCGCCTGCCCTGGACTTTCTCGACCTTCGATTACCGCGAACTCTGCGAGCTGCTCTGGCGCGAGTGTGATGCGCGATTCGAGACCGCGACGGTGAACGGGCGCACCGCCACCGCCAACCGCGACGATTGCGAACCAGATTGAGACCGACCGCGGCGTCCTCTCCTCTCCGCTGGTCGTAGACGCGCTCGGCTGGCGGCGGGTACTTGCATCGGGCGACGGCTACCAGCCGCCCGACGCACCGCTCTCGCGCGGGCTGGAGGTTCACCCCGCAGGGGCCGGCGAGGACCTTGAGATCTGGATCGACCGCCGCTACGTGCCGGCCGGCTACGGCTGGTCCTTCCCCGCGAAGGACGAACTGCGGATCGGCATCGGCTCCTTTGACCCACGCTTCCACATCCGCGAGACGACCGAGCTGCTCGCCGAGGACCTGGGGCAGGAGCGGGACGGCTACCAGGGTAACTGGATACCCCACAAGCTGCGCCGGGCGACCGAGGGCGGCGTCTTCTTCGCCGGCGACTCAGCCGGGCACTGCCTGCCGCTGACCGCCGAGGGGATCAGGACTGCGCTCTACTTCGGGATCGCCCTAGGCCGGGAGCTACGCGGCGTCGTCGAGGGTCGCCAGAGCCGCGAGACGGCTGCCGCCCGCTATGCCGAGTTCAACGACTCCCACGAGTGGAAGTTCCGCTCGATGCTGCACGTCCAGCGGCTGATCCCCCACGTTCCCCCGCGCCTGCTCGGCCCACTGATCCGCCTGATGGGGTCCGAGCGCTTCGTCAATTGGTCCTTCAACCACTACCTGCGCATCGCCCCACCGGAGTTCGCCGCCTCACCGGACAATCAGGACCGTCCCGAGCAGCAGCAGGACGACGCCGGCAATCCGCCCCGGGCTGAGCGGGATCTGGTCCAAGCCGAACAGGCCTAAGCGATCGATCGCGACTGCGGCGGTGAGTTGGCCCGTGACGGTCGCCGCCGCGACGCCGCCAGCGCCGATGACCGACACGGCGATCAGCGCGTTTGCGACATATACGGCACCGAGCAGACCGCCTAGCAGGTAGTACCAGCTGACGCTGAAGGTCGAGTCGAGCCCGCTCGCTTCGCCGCTGAGGACGACGATCGCGGCGAGGGCGAGGGCGCCGACGGCGAACGAGACAAGCGCCGCCGGCAGGCCACCCGTTGCCCTCGCCAAGCCAGCGTTGATCGGCGCCTGGAGGGCGATCAACCCGCCCGCGCCGGCGGTCAGGATGACGAGCAGGCTCCGGTGGTCCATCAGAAACCCCCTTCTAGTGTCCAACTGCTCTCCCTCGTCACGATCACTTGGCATCGAGCCAGTCCTTGCCGATGCCGACGTCGACCTCGAGCGGCGGGTCGAGCTCATAAGCGGCGCACATCTCGCGGCGCACCAACTCAACCGCGTCATCCATCTCCCCTGACGGGCCCTCGAAGAGCAGCTCGTCGTGAATCTGGAGGACCAGGCGGGTCCTCATCCCGGCCGCGGCCAGCTCCCGGTGGCAGCGGACCATCGCCACCTTGATGATGTCGGCGGCGGTCCCCTGGATCACCGTGTTGACGGCGAGCCGCTCGCCGAGGCGGCGGGTGTTGACATTGCCCGAGCGCAGCTCTGGGATGGCGCGGCGGCGGCCCATCAGGGTCGTCACGTAGCCGTCGGCCTGCGCCCGCTCGACGATCTCCTCGCGGAAGGCGCGGACCGCGGGGAAGCGCTCCAGGTAGCGGGCGACGAACTCCTCGCCCTCCTTGCGGGGGATGTTGAGCCGATCGGCAAGCCCGAACCCGGTCAGCCCGTAGACGATCCCGAAGTTGACCATCTTCGCCTTCGAGCGCTGGCCGACATCTACCTCCTCGCGGGAGATGTCGAAAACCTCGGCCGCGGTGGCGGCGTGGACGTCGTCGCCGGCCCTGAAGATCTCTTTCAGCACCTCCTCCTCGGCGACGTGGGCGAGGACGCGCAACTCGACCTGGCTGTAATCGGCGGAGAGCAGTCGGGCGCCGCGCTCGGCGACAAAGCAGGCGCGGACGGGACGGCCCAGCTCGGTGCGGATGGGGATGTTCTGTAGGTTGGGGCTAGTGCTGGAGAGACGGCCGGTCGCGGCTGTGGTCTGGTTGAAGGTGGTATGGATGCGGCTGGTCTGGGGGTCGATCAGGTCTGGCAGCGAGTCCAGGTAGGTGTTCTTCAGCTTGGTCAGCTCGCGCCAGGACTCGATCTTCTCGACGATCTCGTGCTCGTCGCGGATCTGGGCGAGGACGCGGGCATCGGTTGAGAAGCCGGTCTTGCCGCGGCGCTTTCGGGTCAGGCCGAGCTCTTCGAAGAGAAGCTGACCGACCTGCTGCGGGGAGCCGATCGTGAACTCGTGCCCCGCCAACTCGAAGATCTCCCTCTCAAGCGTGGCGATCCGCTCGCCGAAGCCGTCGCCGACCTCGGCGAGGCGCGCAGCGTCGAGCTTCAGCCCCTCCCGCTCCATCGCCGCCAGCACGTGGACCAGCGGCAGCTCGACCCCGCGCAAGAGCGGCTCCAGGTCGAGCCCCTCGATCCGCGGCCGCTGAGCGTCCGCCAGCGCGGAGACGAGGCGCGCCTCCTCGGCAGGATCCAGACCCGCCTCGCCCTCCTCGCCCAACGCGAGCTGTCCGTCTGCCGCATCACCCCGGCCCTCGGACGCAGACCCGGCGATGCCGATCCCTGCATCGGCGGCCAGGTCGATCAGTTCGTAGGTTCGGCGCTGGGGCTCGAGCAGGTAGGCGGCGATCATCGTGTCGTGGACGAGATTCAGCTCGACTCCCTCGCGGGCGGCCGCAGCGAGCAGCCCATGGCGGCCTCCGCCGAGAGACTTTGCGTCGTGAGCGAGGATCGGGCGTGCGGCCAGCGCCACGACGAGCTCGTCCAGGGTCGAGCTGCCGACGAGGACGCGATCGCCGGCGGCAGCCCAGCGCTCGCCCTCGATCGCCAGGGCCACCTGGCCGTCGGCCAGATCGGCGGGCGTCCCCTCGA
This sequence comes from uncultured Solirubrobacterales bacterium, assembly GCA_963842375.1. Taxonomy (GTDB): domain Bacteria; phylum Actinomycetota; class Thermoleophilia; order Solirubrobacterales; family 70-9; genus CAVUPF01. The sequence continues at coordinate 116,427 of CAWJGB010000005.1, read as the reverse complement.
CAGTCTCGACCTCCAGCTCCCTCTCGACGCTGCGGCCGGGCACCGCCTCGCCCTCGGGGAGGGCTTCTTCGAGTCGATCCATCACCGCCCTCAGCTCGAACTCGCGCATGAAGTCGCGCAGGGCACCTCGATCGGGCTCGGTGGCCATCACCTTGCTGAGGTCGACGCCCGTATCGATCTCGTCGATCACGGTCGCCAGCTGCTTCGAGACCCGGGCGTCCTCGGCGTGCTCAAGCAGGTTGTGCTTGCGTTTTGCGCCGGAGACCTCGCCGACATTGGCCAGCACCCCCTCCAGCGAGCCGAATTTCTGCAGCAGCTGGGACGCGGTCTTCTCCCCGATCCCGGGCACGCCGGGGATGTTGTCTGAGCTGTCACCCTTCAGCCCAATCAGGTCGGGAACCAGCTCGGGCGGCACGCCGTAGCGCTCGATCACCGCCTCACGGTCATAGACCTTGGTCTCGGTGATGCCGCGCGAGGTGCTCATCACCCGCACCCCCTCTCCGACCAGCTGGTAGACGTCGCGGTCGCCGGAGACGACCATCACCGCGATCCCCTCTTCGCGCGCCTGCCTGGCGAGCGAGGCGATCAGGTCGTCGGCCTCATACCCCTCGACCTTGACGTTGGCGTAGCCGAAGGCCTCGACCAGCGGCATCAGGTGCGGCCATTGCTCCGAAAGCAGGTCAGGGCGGGGCGGTCGCTGCGCCTTGTAGAGGTCATAGGCGACCTCTCGTCCCGACATCCCCGCGTCCCAGGCGACGATCACCCCGGCCGGACGGTGCTCGGCGATGATCTTGACCAGCATCGACGCCAGGCCATAGATCGCATTGGTCGGCCGCCCGTCGCTGGTCCCGATCGACTCCGGCAGCGCGAAGAACGCCCGGTAGGCGAGGGAGTTCCCGTCGATCAGGAAGAGCTCGCGCCCGTCGCCCACTACTGCAGCAGCTCCGGCGGCGTCATCTCCTGGGGGACCTCGCGCACGTAGAAGCGGCTACGGCCTATCTCCTCCTCGCCGACGCTGATCACCGCCGCGTGGGGACCGGTCGTGGAGAAGGCGAGGCTCGTGGCCAGGGAGACAACGATGCGCTGGTCGGCGCCCTCGACGCTGCCGGGGGGCCGGCCGGCCTCGAACTCCATCGTGAACTCATCGCCGATCACCTCGCCGTCAGGGTCCTGGACGTGGAGCGAGAGCGCGTGGCGACGGTTGGTCTCGCTCCACGGGACATCGACGGCGAGAGCGATGCTGAAGACGTATTCCCGCGGCAGCGATGGGAGGCGAAGCTCGTTCCAGCCCGCGCCGAGAGCGTAGACCTTGCCGTTGATCGCCTCGCTTGAGTCGGCGAGGATGAGGAATCCCAGGTTCATCGGTGCCCCGATCCTAGTTCGTGGGGCAGCGCCCCTCCGGGCGGCCGCAGGCGAGCGGGCCGAATCTGATTCGATAGGCCGCCATGGCCGTCAGCGCCCAGTACAGCGTCACGATCCGGGTCGAGCTCGACGCGCGGCAGGAGCCGCTCGGGAAGCTGACCGCTGCGATCGCCGAGGCGGGCGGCCAGCTGCAGGGCGTGGACCTGGTGCCCGGCGCCGGCGGCGAGGGGAAAAGGGTGCGCGAGTTCACGATCGACGCCCAGGACCGCGAGCACTGGGAGCGGATCCTGCGGGCGATCGGCTCGACCCGCGGCGCCAAGGTGCTCGACTACGTCGACCGCACGATGCAGATGCACCGAGGCGGCAAGATCGAGCTGCACAACAAGTACCCGTTGAAGACGCGCGACGACCTCTCGATGGCCTACACACCCGGCGTCGCCCGGGTCTGCCAGGACATCCACGCCGACCGCGCCAAGGCCTTCGAGTACACGATCAAGAAGAACACTGTCGCGGTCGTCTCCGATGGCAGCGCCGTGCTGGGGCTGGGCAACATCGGGCCCGAGGCGGCGATGCCGGTGATGGAGGGCAAGGCGATGCTGTTCAAGGAGTTCGGCGGGGTCGATGCCTTCCCGATCTGCCTCGACACCCAGGACGCCGAGGAGATCGTCAAGGCGGTGGAGCTGATCGCTCCGACCTTCGGCGGCATCAACCTCGAGGACATCTCCGCCCCGCGCTGCTTTGAGATCGAGGACAGGCTTAAGGAGTCGATCGACATCCCCGTCTTCCACGACGACCAGCACGGCACCGCGGTGGTGACGCTGGCGGCGCTGTTCAACGCGCTGAAGATCGTCGGCAAGCCGATCGAGGAGCTGCGGGTGCTGGTGGTCGGGCTCGGCGCGGCCGGGGTCGCGGTGACCAAGATGATGCTCGCCTCCGGAGTCACCCACATCGTCGGCTGCGACCGCCGCGGTGCCCTCTCGACCGAGCGCGAGGACTACGTGTCGGGCGAGATGAGCCCGATCAAGCGCTGGTACGCGGAGAACTCCAACCCGGAGAGGCTCTCCGGTCAGCCCGCCGACGTGATCGAGGGCATGGACCTCTTCATCGGGCTCTCCGGCCCCGGGACCGTCCCGGCGGAGGCGCTGGGCAAGATGAACGACGATGCGATCGTCTTCGCGATGGCCAACCCCAACCCAGAGGTGATGCCCGAGGACGCCGCCCCCTACGTGCGGATCATGGCCACCGGCCGCTCCGATTACCCAAACCAGATCAACAACGTGCTCTGCTTCCCCGGCATCTTCCGGGGCGCCCTCGACGCCGGCGCTCCACGGATCACCGAGGAGATGAAGTTGGCGGCCGCGAAGGGGATCGCCGAGGTGGTCACCGACGACGACCTCTCCGAGGACTACATCATCCCCAGCGTCTTCAATCGCGACGTCGCGCCTAAGGTCGCGCAGGCGGTGGTCGAGGAGGCCAAGCGCGCCGGCATCGCCCGATTCAGCGAGGAGACTGGCACCTTCTCGACGGTGGAGGTCCCGCTTCCCTCGTGAAGGTCCTCATCACCGGAGCCAGCGGCTTCATCGGGCGGGCGCTCTGCGACGCGATGTTGGTCCGGGGCGAGGAGGTTGTGGGGTTGACGCGCGACCCCGAGCGGGCGCACCGCACGAGCCCGAGGGTCGTCTGGCACGCTTGGGAGCCGACTCTGGAACGGCCTCCAGCTGAGGCCTTCGAGGGCGTCGATGGCGTCGTCAACCTGCTCGGCGAGAAGATCAACCAGCGCTGGACCGACGACGCCAAGCGCCGGATCATGGAGAGCCGCTGCACCGGCACACACAACTTAGTCGGGGCGATCGCCTCGCTGGGCCGCAAGCCTGCGGTGCTGGTCAGCCAATCGGCGATCGGCTACTACGGCGACCGCGGCGAGGCGATCGTCGACGAGTCAGACGAGCCGGGCGACGGCTTTGACGCCGAGGTGGCGCGGGAGTGGGAGAAGGCGGCGCACGAGATCGAGGACAGCGGCGTGCGCCTCGTCGTGGTTCGCACCGGACACGTGCTCGATCCCGGCGGGGGGCTGCTGGGCCAGCTCTTGACGCCGTTCAAGCTCGGGATCGGCGGCCCGATCGCCAGCGGTAGGCAGTACATCTCCTGGGTCCACATCGACGACGAGGTCGGGATCCTGCTCTGGGCGCTCGGTGAGGAGAAGGTGAGCGGCACCGTCAACTCGACAGCGCCCAACCCGGTCACCAACCGCGAGCTGTCGAAGGCGCTGGGACGCACTCTCGGGCGCCCTGCCGTGGTCCCCGTGCCCGGCTTCGCCCTCGACCTGATGTTCGGCGGAGAGTTCGCCGCCGTGCTGAAGGGGGGCCAGCGGGTGGCGCCGCGACGGGCGCAGGACCTCGGCTATGAGTTCCGCCACCCCGACCTCGACGAGGCGCTGCGGGACCTGTTTCCTAGCGCCGGTTGACGGCGTCGCGCACGGCTTCTCGCACTTCGCCCGACCCCCCTGCTTCCCGGATCGCCTTCAGGAGCCTCACCATCGCCGCGCGGCCGGACGGGCCCGCGACTTGCGCGATCCCCGCGGCGCCGAGGATCGGCCGCGAGAAGCGCGTCGCGGCGGGATCGAACTCACCGATGTAGCCGACCGCCGTCGAGTCCTCCGAGGCCCGGCGCGCGTCGGCGCCGACCGCGGCGAGGCTCCACCTCGGACCGCCCTCGGTGTCGTCGAGGCAGACGACTCGGACCCGCAGGAGACCGGCCCGACCACCGCTGCGTGCAAGCTCCCGGCGAGCTCCGGCGCAAATCGCCTTCCCCGCGGTCGCCTGGGCGCCGTGCAGCGGTGCGCTGACGTAGACGGCCACGATCGCCCCTCTGGAGACACCGCCCCCTCCTCCGCACCCCGCGAGAGCGATGGCCAGGGCGCAGACAAGCGAGAGGACGGTGGCGCGGCGCACGGGCGGCGATCATAAACTCGCCCCAGATGAGGATCGGCGTGCTGACAGCAGGAGGCGACTGCCCCGGGCTAAACGCCGCGATCCGTGCTGTCGCGCGCTCGGCGATGGACAACGGCGACGAAGCGGTAGGCATACGCTGCGGCTACCGCGGGCTGGTCGAGGGCGACTACATGCCGCTTGACATGCGCACCGTCTCCGGCATCCTCCACCTGGGCGGGACGATCCTCAGTACCTCCAGCTTCGAGCCGATTCGCGAAGGCGCGGTCGACCGGGTGAAACGGGCGTTCGAGGGCCAGGAGCTGGACGCCGTCATCGCGATCGGCGGCGAGCACACCATGGCGATCACCAACCGCCTCTATACCGACCACGGCTTGCCGCTGATCGGCATTCCGAAGACGATCGACAACGATGTCGGCGGCACCGACTTCACCTTCGGCTTCAACACCGCCGTGCAGATCGCCACCGACGCAATCGACCGCCTCCACACCACCGCGCAGTCCCATGACCGGGTGATGGTGGTCGAGGTGATGGGCCGCAACACCGGCTGGATCGCCGCCTACGCGGGGCTCGCGGGCGGCGCCGACGGAATCGTCATCCCCGAGGTGACGACGACGGTCGAGGATCTGGCTACCGGAGTGCTGCGCCGCCACGATCGCGGCAAGGACTTCTCGATCGTCGTCGTCGCCGAGGGGGCGAAGCTGGCCTTTGCGAGCGGCGAGGAGCGGCTGATCCAGCCGATCGATGAGACCGACGAGTACGGCTACCCGCGGCTCGGCGGGATCGGTGCCGCGCTGGCGACCGAGCTGGAGGCGCAGACTAGCTATGAGACCCGGGTGACGGTGCTCGGCCATGTGCAGCGGGGAGGCACCCCCACCGCCACCGACCGGATCCTCGCCACCCGCTTCGGTGCCCACGCCTACGCGTTGGCAAAGGCCGGCGAACTCGGCAAGATGACAGCGCTGCGCGGTCCCGAGCTGGTCGCGATCCCGCTTGAGGAGGGGACCGCACGTCAAGCAGGTCGACCTCGGCGTGCTCGAGATCGCCAAGCGATTCTTCACCTGAAGCGTCGCTCAGGACTTCGGCTGGGCGATGCGGATCGCGGCACCGATCAGCAGCACCGTGAGGAAGACGAGTCCGGCCACCGGGCCGCCCTGGCCGAGGGCGTAGGAGACCGTCATCGCGGCGAGCGCCAGGAAGAGCGTTACGACCAGTCCCATGAGGCGCTGATCCTAGCCCGCGAGGGCGACGCGCGTCTCGCGCAGGAAGGCGGCGACGGCTTCCGCGGCCGCCTCCGAGGAGCCCGCCTCGCCGGCGGCCCGGACCAGCCGGCTGCCGATGATCACGCCATCGGCGATCTCTCCTACCTGCGCGGCCTGTTGCGGCGTCCCGATCCCAAAGCCGACCGCCACCGGCACCTCGGACTCCGCCTTGGTCGCGGAAACCAGCTCAGAGAGGGCTGGGGGAAGCGCGTCGCGCTCGCCCGTCGTGCCGACCGTGGAGACGACGTAGACGAAGCCCCGGGCGACGGCGCAGATCCTGGCGCGGCGCTGGGGCGGAGTGGTCGGCGCGACCAGCGGCACCGACGCCAGCCCGGCGGCAGAGAGCGCCTCGAACGCCTCATCGCCCTCGCCGAGCGGCAGGTCGGGGACGATCGCCCCGGTGCCGCCGGCGCCAGCCGCGCGGCGGGCGAACTCCGCCGCACCCCCGTGCGCCAGCACCATGTTGGCGTAGACCATGAGGACGACCGGCACCCGGTCGGCGACCGACGCGCAGGCCTGCAGGGCGGTGTCCAGCGTGGCGCCCGCGGCCAGCGCCGCGGTCGCGGCGGCGTGGATCGTCGGGCCGTCGGCCAGCGGATCGGAGAAGGGCACACCCAGCTCGATCAGGTCGGCGCCCGCGTCGGCGTAGGCGGCGGCGATCGCCAGCGAGGACTCGAGGTCGGGGTAGCCGGCCATCATGTATGGCATCAACGCGGCGCGGCTCTCGGCGCGAGCGGCGTCGAAGGCACGCGGCGATCCGCTCGACCCCGGTCAGGGTCGCCTCAGCCACCTGTCCGCTCCATCACCTCGGCCAGGTCCTTGTCGCCGCGCCCGGACAGACAGAGAACGTCATATCCGTCCCCGCCTCCATTCTCAAGAAACCAGGCGATCGCGTGGGAGGACTCCAGCGCCGGGATGATCCCCTCCAGGCGGGAGAGCTGGACGAAGGCGGCGAGCGCCTGCGCGTCGGTCACCGCGTAATAGCTGGCGCGACCCGTATCGCGCAGGTGGGCGTGCTCGGGCCCGACTCCCGGATAGTCGAGGCCGGCGGAGACCGAGTGGGCCTCGAGGATCTGGCCCTCCTCGTTGGCGATCACCGAGGAGAGCGAGCCGTGCAGGACCCCGGCGCTGCCGGCGAGCAGCGAGGCGCCGTGGCGGCCGCTCTCCAAGCCCTCCCCCGCTGCCTCGACGCCGATCAGCTCGACCCCCTCGTCGGCGACGAACGGGGTGAAGATCCCGATCGAGTTGGAGCCGCCGCCGACGCAGGCGATCACCCGGGCGGGGAGCGAGCCCTCGGCGCCCAGCGCCTGCTCGCGCGCCTCGTCGCCGATCACCCGCTGAAGGTCGCGCACCAGCGCCGGGAACGGCGCCGGTCCGACCGCGGAGCCGATCACGTAGTGGGTGGTCTCGACGTTCGCCACCCAGTCGCGGATCGCGGCGCTGACCGCCTCCTTCAGGGTGCGGGCGCCGGCCTCCACCGCGACCACCTCGGCTCCGAGCAGCCGCATCCGGTCGACGTTTGGCGCCTGGCGGCGGATGTCCTCGGTCCCCATGTAGACGACGCACTCCAGGCCGAGCAGGGCGCAGGCGGTCGCCGTCGCCACCCCGTGCTGGCCGGCGCCGGTCTCGGCGATCACCCTGGGCTTGCCCATCCGCTGCGCGAGCAGCGCCTGGCCGATCGCGTTGTTGATCTTGTGGGCACCGGTGTGGGCGAGGTCCTCGCGCTTCAGATAGACGGTGCGCCCGGCTCGCTCGGAGAGCCGCTCTGCCCGGTACAGCGGCGTCGGGCGGCCGATGAAGTCGCGGTGCAGGAGGCCGAGCCTGCGCTGGAACTTCCGATCCTCGCGGGCATCGGCCCAGGCGGCGGTCAGCTCGTCGAGCGCCGCGATCAGCGTCTCCGGCACGTAGCGGCCCCCGTAGGGCCCAAACCGCTCCTCCACCGCGCTCATGCGGCGGGGACGCTAGCGGCCTTGGCGGCCTCGAAGAAGGCGGCCATCGCCGCGTGGTCCTTGCGGCCGGGCTCGGCCTCCACCCCGCTCGCGACGTCGACCGCGTAGGGATGGGTGACCGCGATCGCCTCGGCGACGTTCTCGGGGCGCAGGCCGCCGGCGAGGATCGCCGGCACCTCCGAGCGGCGCTCGGCCAGCAACCCCCAGTCGAAGCTCTCGCCGGTCCCACCCCAGAGGCCACCGCTGCGTCGGTCGAAGAGGTGGAAGTCGGTGCGGTAGGCCTCGGCCGCGTGGATGTCGGCGGCGCTGGCGACGTGGACCGCCTTCACCACCTTGATCCCGGTTCGCCGCGCCACCTCGGCGCAGAACGATGGGCCCTCCCCCCCGTTTAGCTGCACCATGGTCAGGCCGGCGCTCTCGACCGCCTTGCCGACCTCCTCCAGCTCCGGGTTGACGAAGACGCCGGCCACCTCGCACTTGCGCCGGAACGCTGCGCCGATCTCGGCCGCCCGGGCCGGCTCGCATCGCCGCGGGCTCTGCTCGTAGTAGACGAGGCCGACGGCCCAGGCCCCGAGGCGTACCGCCTCGGCGGCGTCGTCGAGATTCGTGACTCCGCAGATCTTGACCCGCACTCCCTCCAGGGTACGGGAGCTACCTGCCCAGCGGCCCGATCGACCCGGACTGAGCGTCGCGGATCGAGGCGGGGCGTTCGCCGAGCGTCACCGTCACCGTCTTGGTCGAGCCGCCGCGCAGCACGGTGACTTCGAGCGATTCTCCCGGCTTGGCGGCGTTGACGATGCTGACCACTTCGTCCATCGAGGAGATCTTCTTGCCGTTGATCTTGGTGATGATGTCGCCGCCGAGGCTGAAGTTGGCGCCGTCGATCGTCGCCGCCGTGGTGCCGCCCTTGATGCCCGCCTTGTCGGCGGGGCCGTTCTTGACCACTTCCTGAACGAGCACGCCTTCCTTGACCGGCAGGTTGACCGCCTGGGCCAGGGCCGGGGTGACGCTGGTCCCGGTGATGCCGAGGAACGCGTGCTGGACCTTGCCCTTGGTCTCCAGCTGGCTGATCTCTTCCCGTGCGGTGTTGATCGGGATCGCGAAGCCGATGCCGACGTTGCCGTTGCTGCCGTTGCCGCCGGTCTCGATCTGCGAGTTGATCCCGATCACGTTTCCGGCGGCTTCGATCAGCGGTCCGCCGGAGTTGCCGGGATTGATCGCGGCGTCGGTCTGGATCACGTTGGAGATCGAGAAGCCGTCGGGGGCCTGGATCTGACGCTGGAGCGCCGAGACGATGCCGCTGGTGACGGTGCGATCGAGGCCGAAGGGGTTGCCGATCGCGACCACCGGGTCGCCGACTTCCATCTTCGAGGAATTGCCGAGCGGCAGCGGGTGAAGCTGGTCGGACGGGGCGTTGACCTTGAGCAGCGCCAGGTCGGTCGCCGGGTCGGTGCCGACCACGGTGGCGTTGTAGGTGGTGTTTGAGGCACCCAGTTTGACCTGGATCCGGTTGGCGCCGGCGACCACGTGGTTGTTGGTGAGGATATGGCCGTCGGTGTCGATCACGATGCCCGAGCCGGTCGCGGTGCCGCCGCTTTCCTTTTCGGCTTCTTCCCGAATGCCCCAAACGGCGAGGGGGAGCGCTTGGCGGGGATTTCGGCCTGGATGAAGGCGACGCCCTGCCCGTCGCGGCGGTAGATCTGGTTGACGACGTTGGTGTTGCCGCTCTTACTGGCGGCGGTGGTGGCCAGGGGCGCGGCGACCGTCGTGGTCGAGCTGCCCTGGGCGTCGATCCAGCCGGCGGCGATCGCGATCCAGCCGAAGACGCCGACGACCGCGCCACCCAGCAGGGCCGAGCCGAAGGGGGTGCGGAAGAAGCGCTGCGCCTGCTTGCTCATGTGGCGATGGTCGGGCCAGCGCTGAGTCGCCCCTAAACGATCCTCAAAGACTTCTTAAATTCGGCGACCGGCCAGGGCAGGTCGGCCGCGCTCGTCGGCGCCGAGCAACTCGCGGGCCTTTGCCTCGGGGTCAGCGGCTTCGCATCAGCGCCCCACCGATCAGCACGGCATCAACGCCTGACTCGCTCAAGCTCCTCCAGCTCGGCTCGGCTGGAGATGCCGCTCTCGGCGACGACCGTCTTCCCTGTCGGCACGCCTCGGGATCAGCTCGTAGGTGGTGCGAGACGTTGACCGTCTCCTCGTCGAGGTCGCGGTTGTTGATCCCGATCGACCTCGGCGCCCAGCTCCAGCGCCCGCTCCAGCTCCGCCGCGTGGTGGACCTCCACCAGACAATCGAGGCTCGATCGCCTCTGCCTCTTCGCGCATCGAGCGCAGGGCCGCGATCGTCGAGGGCCGGACGATCAACAGGACCGCGTCGGCGCCGTTCAGCGCCGCCTCGTAGAGCTGGTAGGGATCGACGATGAAGTCCTTGCGAAGGATCGGCAGGTCGCAGGTCGGCCCGCGCAGCACGCAGATCCTCGAGCGAGCCGCCGAAGTGGGTCTCATCGGTGAGGATCGAGAGCGCCGCCGCACCCCCCCGTCTCATAGGCTCGCGACTTGGTCGGCCACCGAGCGCGCAGCGGCGATCTCCCCGACGCTGGGCGAGCGCCGCTTGAACTCGGCGATCAGGCAGAGGCCGGGGCGCAGCCAGCGCCTCACCGAAGGGACGCCCCCTTTCCGCGCCGACGAGCCGCGACTCAAGCTCGGCCTGAGGGAACCTCGCGGCGGCGTCGATCCACGCCGCCGTGGTCGGGCGGCGTGAGATGAGCTGCTCGATCGTCCTCACTCTGACCGACCGAGCCTGCATCGCTGAGCCTGCGGCGCTCGTCTGCGATCAGATGGTCGAGAACCTGGCGGGCGGCGCCCGAGTCGATCGCCACGGCCGCCTTGTCGATCCCCTCGCCGAGGTCGGCGGCGAGGTCTCCAACGTAGATCGTGGCGCCGGCGTTGAGCAGGACGAGATCGCGGCGCGGACCGCTCTCACCCTCCAGGACGGCCCGCGAGGCGGCGGCGTTCTCCTTCGGCGTGCCGCCGGCGACCTCCTCCAGCTCGGCCTCCGACCAGCCCGAACTCGCCCGGCTCGACGAACCACTCCGAGGTGCCCCCGTCGGCGACCTCGATCACCCGGGTCCGCGCCGAGATCGAGAGCTCGTCGACACCGTCCTCGGCCGCAACCACCATCGCCCGCACCGAGCCGAGGCCGACCAGCGCCTCGGCGATCGTCTCCTGGTAGTGGCGGTCGGAGACGCCGAGCAGCTGGCGCTCGGCGCCGGCCGGGTTGGTCAGGGGGCCGAGGAAGTTGAAGATCGTCCTCACGCCCAGCTCCTTGCGGACCGGGACCACGTGGGCCATCGCTGCGTGGTGGCGGGGGGCGAACATGAAGCCGAAGCCGACCTCATCGATGCAGCGGGCGACCGCCTCGGGACCGAGGTCGATCTTGACCCCGAGCGCCTCGAGCAGGTCGGCCGAGCCGCAGCTGCTGGTGTTGGAGCGGTTGCCGTGCTTGGCGATCGCGCAGCCGGCGCCGGCGGCGACCAGCGCCGCCGTGGTGGAGACGTTGAAGGTCGAGGGGCCGCCGCCGGTGCCGGCGGTGTCGATCAGCTCGGCCCGCTCGGCGCTGACGTGGGACGGCGAGCGCCCGCATCGTCCGCGCCAAGCCGACCAGCTCGGGACACCGTCTCCCCCTTGGCGCGCAGGGCGATCAGGAAGGCGCCGGTCTGGACAGGGTCGGTGCGCCCCTCCATGATCTCGGCCAGCACCGCGGAGGCGTGGTCGGCGGTGAGGTGATCGCCGCGGCAGACGGCGTCGATCGCCCGGGTCAGCGACGTCGTTGGGCATCAGTCCTCTCCGAGGAAGTTGGCGAGCAGGTGCTTGCCCTGCGGGGTCGAGCACCGACTCGGGGTGAAACTGGACGCCCTCGGCCGGCAGCTCGCGGTGGCGGGCGCCCATCACCACCTCGCCCAGCGTGGCGCTCAGCTCCAGCTCCGCCGGCAGATCGGGGTCGGCGACAAGCGAGTGGTAGCGCCCGGCGACCAGCGGGCTCGGCAGGCCCGCGTAGATCGTCCTTGCCGTCGTGGGTGACCTCGGCGTCCTTGCCGTGGACCGGCTCGCCCTGGACGACGCGCCCGCCGAACGCCTCGACCATCGCCTGGTGTCCGAGGCAGACCCCGAGCACCGGCGTGCCGGCCTCGGCGAAGGCGCGGACCGCCTCGACCGAGATCCCTGCCTCGGCGGGCGTGCAGGGACCGGGCGAGACGACGAGGCGGTCGGGGCGGCGCTCCAGCAGCTCGGCCACGGTCGCCTTGTCGTTGCGCACGACCTCGATCTCCGCCCCCAGCTCGCCCAGGTACTGGACGAGGTTGTAGGTGAAGGAGTCGTAGTTATCGATCACCAGCACGCGCATCGCTAGGGCCAATCCGGTTGCTCGCAGGCGAGCTCCACCGCGCGGAAGACCGCCTTCGCCTTGTTCACCGACTCGTTGTACTCATAGGCCGGCTTGGCATCGGCGACGGTGCCGCCGCCCGCCTGCACGTGGATCTGACCGTCCTTGACGACGACGGTGCGGATGTGGATCGCCGTGTCGAGATCGCCGTTCCAGGAGAGGTAGCCGATCGCGCCGCCGTAGGAGCAGCGCTTGACCGGCTCCAGCTCGTCGATGATCTGCATCGCGCGGACCTTCGGGCGCGCCCGACAGCGTGCCGGCGGGGAGCGCCGAGCGCAGCACGTCCATCGCGCTCACCCCCTCGCGCAGCCTCCCCGAGACCTGGCTGACGATGTGCAGGACGTGGGAGTAGGTCTCGACCACCATCAGCTCGTCGACGCTGACCGTCCCGTACTCGCAGACCCGGCCCAGGTCGTTGCGTCCGAGGTCGACCAGCATCACGTGCTCGGCGCGCTCCTTGGGGTCGTTGACGAGGCGCTCGGCGAGGCGGCGGTCCTCCTCCTCGTTGGCGCCGCGCGGGTAGGTGCCGGCGATCGGGCGGGTCTCCACCCGCTCGCCGTGGACCTTGACCAGCGGCTCGGGCGAGGCGCCGGCGATCTGGAAGTCGCCGAACTCGAGGAAGTACATGTAGGGGGAGGGGTTGACGGCACGCAGGCCGCGGTAGATCGAGAACGCCTCGACCGGGGCCGGTGCCGAGAAGCGCTGCGAGGGAACGACCTGGAAGGCGTCGCCGGCGTGGACGTACTCGACGATCCGCTCGACCGCGGCTTCGAACTCCTCGCGCTCCATGTTGGAGGCGAAATGCGGCGGCTCGGCGACGGCGGGCTGCTCGGGCGCCGGCACCGCGCCGCGCAGGAGGCGGCGGGCGTCGGCGATCTGCTCGGCGGCGCGGGCGTAGGCGGCGTCGATGCCGCCGTCGGAGTCGGCGAAGGCGCAGGCGAGGATCGTCAGCTCGTGGCTTAGGTGGTCGAAGACGAGCATCGAGTCGGTGACCATCAGCGCCATGTCCGGCAGACCGAGTGGGTCGGGGTTGGGCTCGCCCAGCGGCTCGACCGTGCGCACCAGGTCATAGCCGAAGAAGCCGACCGCGCCGCCGACGAAGGGCGGCAGCCCCTCGACCGGAGCGAGGCGAAACGCGGCGAGGTCGCTCGGCGACCGCGGCGTAGGGATCGGGCGCCTCGCGATCCTCGCCGCCGGACTCCGAGAGCACGCCATCGCTCCAGCGCAGCACCGAGCGCGGCCGGAAGCCGACGAACGAGTAGCGGCCGACCTGGCCCTGCTCGGCCGACTCCAGCAGGAAGCAGGGCGCACCCTCGGGCTCGCCGGCGCGCAGCTTGAGAAAGGCCGAGACCGGCGTCTCGCAATCGTCGACGAGTGCGGGCGCGGACCGGGACGACGTTGCCCTGCTCGGCGAGCCGCCGCGCCTCGTCGAGGCTCGGCTCCAGCCGCAGCTCAGACTCAGCCGCGACGGCCATTGAGCACTTCCATCACGGCGGACTGCGGGACCTCGCGCGAGGCCAGCAGGACGCTGAGGTGGTAGAGCAGGTCGGCCGCCTCCTCGGCGACCCGCTGATCGGACTCCTCGCGCGCCGCGCGGACCACCTCCTCGGCCTCCTCGTCGACCTTCTCGGCGATCAGCCTCGGGTCGTCGAGCAGCTTCACGGTGTAGCTGCCCTGCGGGCCGCTCGGCGGCGCGGCTGCGCAGGGTTCGCTCCAGCGCCGCCAGCGCCTCGTGGGCGACGGGAGAGGGCTCGCCGGGCACCGCCGGGGCGTCCTTCTCGGTCGACGCCGAGCCGCCGAGCTCGCGGTAAAAGCAGCTGCGCTCCCCGGTGTGACAGGCAGGGCCGGTCGGCTCGACCAGGGCGACGATCGCATCCCCGTCGCAGTCGTAGCGGAGCTGGCGCACCCGCATCACGTTGCCCGAGGCTTCCCCCTTTTCGCCAGATCTCCTCGCGCGAGCGGCTGTAGAAGTGGACCTCTCCCGTCTCCACGGTCAGCCGCAGCGACTCCTCGCTCATGTAGGCGAGGGTCAGCACCTCGCCGCTGACGAAGTCCTGGGCGACGCACGGCACCAGGCCGCGCTCGTCGAATTGTAGACCTGCTCGATACATCGGGCAATCGTAGTTGGCAGGCGCCTATTCGATTCCCAGGCGGTCGAGCAGGTCCTCATCGCGGCGCCAGCGACGGCGGACGCGGACCTGGAGGTCGAGGTGAACCTTGGCGCCGAGCTCCGCTTCAAGCGAGCGGCGGGCGGCGGCGCCGATCTCGCCGACCTTGGCGCCGCCCTTGCCGATCAGGATGCCCTTCTGGGACTCCGTCTCCGCCCAGACCTCGGCGCGAATCAGTGACCAGCCCGTCATCGCGCGGCCGCGATCTCCTTCACCGAGACCTCGACCGAGTGGGGAATCTCCTCGCGGGTGCGGTTCAGCACCTGCTCGCGGATCAGCTCGGCGAGCAGCACCTCGCTCGACTGGTCGCTGTGGTCCTCCGGCGGGTACAGATATGGGCCCTCCGGCAGCAGCTCCCCGAGCCGCTCGATCAGCGCCTCCAGCCCCTCGCCACTGCGGGCGCTGATCGGGAAGACCTCATCGACGCCCTCAAGCTCCGCGGCCGCGGCGAGGACGGGCACCAGCTCGTTGGGCCCCACCCGGTCGGACTTGTTCACCGCGCAGAGGACCGGCAGCCTTCGTGCCGGCGCCGAGCAGGGCCCTGGCGATGAAGCGATCGCCCGGCCCGACCCCCTCCTCGCCGTTGACGACGATCAGCGCCAGGTCGGAGTCGGCCAGCTCGCCGCTCGACCCGGCGCTGCATCCGCTCGGTGAGGACATCGCGCGGGCGCTGCACGCCCGGCAGGTCGACGAGGACGAGCTGGCGACCGGCCTTGAGGTCGGTGGCGACGCCGCGGATCGCCCGCCGCGTCGTCTGCGGCCGCACCGAGACGATCGCCACCCGCGAGCCGACGATCGCGTTGACCAGCGTCGACTTGCCGACGTTGGGACGGCCGGCGAGTCCGATGAAGCCGGCCCGCGTCACCGCAGGCCGTCCATCACACGCGTCCTGGAGCGCGAGCATCTCGCCGCATCGGTCTCGTGGTCAAAGCCGCAGAGGTGCAGAGACTCCGTGGACCGCCGCCTCGGTTATCTCCGAGCAGTGCGCCTGGCAGATCACCACGTCACCCAGCTCGCGCGGACCGGCGCTTGGGCCGACTCCGTCGACGGGGAAGGCGAGGACATCGGTGGCGGCGTCCTCTGCCGCGGTGCTCGCGGTTCAGCTCGCGCATGCGGCCCGCGCCGACCAGCTCGACCGCGAGGTGCCCGTCGGCTGACGCCGGCCGCCGCGAGCGCCGCGGCCACGGCGGTGCGCAGATTCGCCGGCACGTCTGAGAGATCGACCGTCGTCACCGCGAGCGGTGCGACTCGCGCTCGGCGTGCTCCCCGTAGGCCGCGACGATGCGCTGCACCAGCTTGTGGCGGACCACGTCCTCGCCGCCGAAGTGGACGAAGGAGATGTCCTGGACCTCGCCGAGGATGTCGCGCACCGCGATCAGGCCGGAGCGCTGATCGGTCGGCAGGTCGATCTGGGTGATGTCGCCGGTCACCACCATCCGCGAGTTGAAGCCGAGCCGGGTCAGGAACATCTTCATCTGCTCGGGGCTGGTGTTCTGCGCCTCGTCGAGGATCACGAAGGAGTCGTTGAGGGTGCGGCCGCGCATGAAGGCGAGCGGTGCCACCTCGATCACGCCGCGCTCGAAGTAGCCGTTGACCCGATCGGGGTCGAGCATGTCGTAGAGGGCGTCGAAGAGCGGCCGCAGGTAGGGATCGACCTTGGCCTGGATGTCACCCGGCAAGAAGCCGAGCCGCTCACCCGCCTCGACCGCCGGCCGGGTGAGGATGATCCGCTGCACTTGGCGCTCGGCCAGCGCCGCCGCGGCCATCGCCACCGCGAGGAAAGTCTTGCCGGTGCCGGCCGGGCCGATCCCGAAGGTGATCGTGTGACGGCGGATCGAGTCGACGTAGCGCTTCTGGTTGAGGGTCTTCGGCGCGACCTTGGTGTTGCGGTGCCGCCAGACCACGTCCTCGAGGATCTCGGCCGGGCTCTCGTGCGCATCGAGCGCCCCGGCTACCGCCTCGATCGTCCCCGGCGCGACCTCGTGCCCCTGCTCGATCAGCTCGACCAGCTCGTCGACCACCGTCGCTGCGGTCTGCACGTCGCCGGAATCGCCGTCCAGGGTGAGCACGTTGCCGCGCAGGTGAAAGTCGCAGTCAAGGCGGCCACGCAGGGCCCGCAGCACGGCGTCCTCAGAGCCCGCCAGCTCCGCGGCGACGCTGTTGTCGAGGGTCAGCTGCCTACGAGCCAAGCTTCTCTCGCACCGCCGCGCTGACCCGCTTGCCGTCGGCCCGCCCGCCCAGCTTCGGCATCAGCGCCGACATCACCTGGCCGATCTGGCGGGGCTCGCTGGCCCCGGTCTCGGCGACCGCGGCATCGACCAGCTCCCCCAGCTCCTCATCGGAGAGCTGCTGCGGCAGGTAGGCCTCGATCAGCTCGCTCTCGAAGCGCTCGTCGGCGGCCTGCTTCGCGCGCCCGGCCTCCTCGTAGGCCTGCAGCGGCCTCCAGCCGCTTCTTGCGCTCCCGCTGCAGCACCGCGACCTCATCGCCCTTGCCCAGCTTGGCGTCCTGCTGGAGCGCGTCGACCACCATCCGCAGCGCCGCAGCGCGCTCGCGCTCCCTTGCTTTCATCGCCGTCCGCACGTCCGCCTGGACCAACTCGAGGATCGTCTCGCTCATGGACTAAGGGTAGAGGCGTCGCCGTCCGGGAGGGAAACTGCCTCGACTTTCCCCAGCGGCATTTGCAGGAAGCGGGTGCCGAGGTCACGGAAGGAGTCGGCGTCTCCGGTGCACAGGAAGCGGTAGGCGCCCTCGCCGTCGGGCTCGCGGGCGAGGCCGCGGCGCTCCAGCGCCCGCTGGGCGGCGGCGGCGACCGCGTGGCCACCGCTGACCAGGCGCACGTCGCGGCCGAGGATCCGCTGGAGCATCGGTGCAACCAGCGGGTAGTGGGTGCAGCCGAGGATCAGGGTGTCGACCCCGGCTCGCTTCAGCGGCGCGCAGTAGGCGCGCGCCATCGCCATCGTGTCCTCGTCGAAGAGGGAGCCGTTTTGGATGAAGGGGGCGAGGTCCGGCGCCTCGACCTCGGTCACCTCCAGGGCGCGGCCCTGAGCCTTCCAGCGAGCGCGCGGTAGGAGCCGCTCTCCACCGTGTTCGGCGTCGCCAGCACGCCGACCCGTCCGCTGTCGGTGATCGCCGCCGCGATCTCCGCCTGCGGCTCGACCACCGGGACGACCTCCACCCCGCGCCGAGCGGCGACCTCGCGCGCCACGTCCTCGCCGATCGAGGTCGCCGTGTTGCAGGCGATCACCAGCAGCTTGGCGCCGCCGTCCGAGCAGCAGCTCGGCGATCCGGCCGATCCGCTCCCGCAGCCGATCGGGATCGCGCGTCCCGTAGGGGAACATCGCCGTGTCGCCGAGGTAGACGAAGTCCTCCTCGGGCAGCGAGACCAGGCACTCGTGCAGCACCGTCAGTCCGCCGACCCCGGAGTCGAACATCGCGATCGGCAGGGAGGCGTCGAGCTGGGGGGCGGCGGCGGACAGGAGCGTCAGGGTTTGACGACCATGAAGAAGATCGCCACGACGACGATCAGGCCGGCGAGGGCGCCGACCTGGCCGATCCGCTGGGAGACGGCGAGGAACTCCTCGCTGAGCAGCTCGCCGGACTCCAGGTCCCGCTCGGCCAGCGCTTTCGCCCTGCGGACCTGCGGCTGGAAGAACCCGTGCTGGAGACCGAAGAGGACGATGATCGCCACGATGCCGACGCCGACGAACGCTTCGCTGCCCTTCCATGGTCCTTCGGCGAGCAGGTAGATCCCGGCCAAAAGCAGGACGATCATGCCGGGGTTGACCAGGTAGCGGTCGGTCTTCTGCACCCCGGCCAGGATCGCCGGCGTCGCTCGCGGGAACTGGGGCGCCACGGAGAAGAACAGCGCGTAGCCGAAAGTCGGGCCGAAGGCCAGGACGACGGCCAGGATGTGGATGAACAGGCCGACGCTGTAGCCGGTGATCGTCGCCAGCATCGGCGGAAACGATATGCCAAACCCCGGCACGACCCCGGTCAGGCTCGGCGCAGCAACAGCGCCGCCCAGTCGCCGTCGCGGCGGCGCTCGGCCTCGGCGAGGCCGGCGGCGGCGAAGGCGGCTGAGACCTCGTCGAGCTCGGAGGGGAGCAGGCCCGAGCAGACCAGGGTGCGGGGAGCGCGTGCACTCGTCGAGCCGCGCGGCGACGACGCGCAGGATCGGGGCGGTCAGATTGGCGACCGTCGTCGGCGCGAGGGCGGGCAGGCGCTCGCGCAGATTGAGTGCGCTCCAGCTCGACCGCGACGCAGTTGGCCTTCGGCGTTGGCTGCCGCGGCCTCGATCGCCGCCGCCTCGTGGTCGTAGCCGTGCACCGGCTCCCAACCCAGCTTGGCGGCGGCGATCGCCAGCACGCCGGAGCCGGTGCCGAGGTCGGTGAGCGCGCCGCATGCCTCGCCCGCCGCCTCCAGCTCGAGCAGCAGCTCCAGGCAGAGGCGGGTGGTGGGATGGGCGCCGGTGCCGAAGGCGCGGCCGGGGTCGACGACGAGGTCGACCGCGCCCTCGCGCGGCTCCTCCCAGGAGGGCCGCAGCCAGAGGCGGTCGCCGACCAGGAGCGGCTTGTGGAAATCCTGCCAGCGATCGGCCCAGTCGTCGGGGACCTCGGTCGCGCTCACCTCGACCCGCCCCTCGCCGAGCGCGGCCTCGATCTCTCCGAGCTCCGGCAGCTCTCCCTCGCCGCCGTAGATCGCGTACTCGACGTAGCCAGGTCCACGCTCTTCCTCGACCCCGTTCGGCGCCAGCACCACCAGCTCGGCGAGGACCAGATCGGCCTGCTCGGGGGAGCAGCGAACCGCAAGTCGGATCAACCGAAGGCTCTGCGGACGCGGGAGAAGAACCCTTCCTCGGCGCCGTGCCGAGAGCCGAGGTTGCTCGGCCCGAGCGTCTCCCCGAGCCTCTCCGCCAGCTCGCGCTGCTCCGCGGAGAGGTTGGAGGGAACGATCACATGGACGACGATCACCAGGTCGCCGGGCGGTCCGCCGCCCGATCCGGGCAGCCCGTGACCACGCAGCGCGTAGCGAGCGCCATGCTGGGTCCCGGCCGGGATCTCGATCTCGCGCTCACCCTCGTGGCTGGGGATCTTCACCGTCTCGCCGAGCATCGCCTCGACGGCGGTCAGCTCGACCGCCTGGATCAGGTCCTGGCCGCGCATCGGGCCACGCCGCACTTCGAAGCCGAGCCCGCCCCCGAAGAAGGCCTGGAAGATGTCCTCGATCGAGCCGAAGCCGGCGCCGCCGGGCGGGAAGCCGCCGGATCGCAGGCCCTCGTGGCCATAGGCGTCATAGACGCGCCGGCGCTCGGGGTCAGAGAGCACCTCGTAGGCCTCGGCTGCCGCCTTGAACTTCTCCTCCGCCGCCGGGTCGTGGTCGTTGACGTCGGGGTGCAGCTCGCGGGCGAGGCGCCGGAACGCCTTCTTCACCTCCGCCTCGGAGGCGCCCCGCTCGACGCCGAGGACGTCGTAGTAGTCGCTCGGCATCCGCGATCAGTCGCCGTAGACGGTCTCGAAGTAGCGCGAGAGCTCGCGCGCGGCGACCTGGACGGAGGCGATCGCCGTCGCGTAGTCCATCCGCAGCGGCCCGACCACGCCGACCGAGCCAAGGTTGCGCTGGCCTAGCCCGTAGTTGGCGCCGACGACGCTGACCGAGCGCAGCTCCGGCTGCGGGTTCTCGTCGCCGATCCAGCAGAAGACCGAGCGCTCCTCCAGAGCGGAGTGCAGCATTCCGAGCACGTCGGCGCGGCCTTCCAGCGCGGTCATCAGCCGGTCGATCCGCGGCAGGTCGGCGAAGTGCTCCTCGGAGAGCAGGCGCGCGGCGCCGTGCATGTAGAGGGTTTCGCCGAGGGGCGGCGCGGTGGCCAGGGCCATCAGGTCGGTGACCTGGGCCAACACGGTCGTCGTCTCCCGCATCGCCTCATCGACCTCGCGCCGCAGCCACGAGAGCTCCAGCTCAACCCGCGCTCCCGCCTCAGCTGCCCCTGACTCGACCAGCGTGTCGACGTAGCGCCGGTAGCCGGCATCGGTCGGCACGCGACCGGCCGAGGTGTGCGGATGCGTCAGGTATCCCGCAGCCTCCAGTGCGGCCAACTCCGCCCGAACCGTAGAGGCCCCCCACTCGACATCGGGCCTCTCGGCGATCTCCCGGGACGCGACCGGCTTCGCCGATCCGAGATACGAATCGACCACCAAGCGAAGAATCAGCTCTTGCCGCGTGGAGAGCATCGACTCTCCATTCTAGGAACCGCTACAGCTGGACCTCGGCCTCGGCGTTTCGAATCGTCTGGTTATCGCCCTGAGCCGCGACCGTGTCGATCACTACTCGTCCGCCCTCGACCGACTTGACCGTGCCGGTCACGACGATCTCCTGCTCTGGCGTGCCCATGCCGCGGAACTGCACCGTGAGGCGCTTCAGCGCCCTTGGGTCGCCACCGGCGAGGGCCGCGTTGGCCCGGGCGACGAGCCCCATCATGTAGAGGCCGTGCAGGATCGTGCCCGGCAACCCGACCGCCTTGGCGAACTCGGGGTCGATATGGATCGGGTTGAAGTCGCCCGAGGCGCCCGCGTAGCGGTGCGGCAGGTACTTATCGGGGGTCACCCGCAGCTCTGGGACCTGGTCTCCGACCTTCAGCTCGCTCCATACTCACACCCCCCTGACGATGTTGGTCCAGACGCCCCGCACGACCTGCTCGCCGTCCTGGTTGACCGAGTTGGACTCAAAGACGTAGAAGCCCTTGCCGTCCTTCTCGAAGATCTCCAGGCACTTCGCGGTCGTCGTTATCTCGTCGCCCGAGCAGGCCGGCTCGCTCCACTCGAACTCCTGGCCGCCGTGCACCATCGTCGCGAAGTTCATTCCCACCTCGGGGTCAAACATCGCCGGCGCCAGCGCCGGAGCGCTGTAGACGACGCAGAACATCGGCGGCGCGACGATGTCCCGGAAGCCCGCCGCCTTCGCGGCCTCGCGATCGAAGTGGACCGGGTTGTCGATTCCGAGCACCGTCGCGTACTCCCTGATCTTCTCCTTGCCCACCTCATAGTTCGTGGCGGGCCACTCCTTGCCTATCGCCTCTGTCTTGATCGCCATCGGCGGGCACCCTACCTATTCGTCGATCTCCAGCACCGCGAGGAACGCCTCCTGGGGCACCTCCACCCGCCCCACCTGCTTCATCCGCTTCTTCCCCGCTTTCTGCTTCTTCAGCAGCTTCTGCTTGCGGGTGACGTCGCCGCCGTAGAGCTTCGCGGTGACGTCCTTGCGCAGGGCCTTGACCGTCTCGCGCGCCAGCACCCTCGAGCCGATCGCCGCCTGCACCGGGATGTCGAACAGCTGCCGCGGGATCGTCTTGCGCAGGCGCTCGACCAGGGCCTTGCCCTGCTCGTAGGCGAAGTCGCGGTGGACGATCACCGAGAGGGCGTCGACCTTCTCGCCGGCAAGCAGGATGTCGAGCTTGACCAGGTCGCCGGGGCGGTTGCCGATCGTCTCGTAGTCGAGCGAGGCGTAGCCGCGGGTGGACGACTTCAGGTAGTCGAAGAAGTCGAGCACGATCTCGGCCAGCGGCAGGTCGTAGCGGATCTGCACCCGCTGCGGGCTGAGGTAGTGCATGTCGACGTGGGTGCCGCGGCGCTTCTGGCAGAGCTCCATCACCGCGCCGACGTAGTCCGAGGGGGCGATGATCGTCGCCCGGATGTAGGGCTCATCGATCTCGAGGATCGAGCCCGGCGTCGGGCATCTCGGTCGGGCTGCGGACCTCGACCGTCTCACCCCCGATCAGCTTGACCTCGTAGCGCACGTTCGGGGTCGTCGCCAGCAGCTCCAGGCCGTACTCGCGCTCCAGCCGCTCGCGCACGATCTCCATGTGGAGGAGGCCGAGGAAGCCGCAGCGAAAGCCGAAGCCGAGCGCCTCGGAGGTCTCCGGCTCATAGGAGAGGGCCGCGTCGTTGAGGGCCAGCTTGTCGAGCGCGTCGCGGAGGTCTTCGTAGCGGTCGGTATCGATCGGGAAGAGCCCACAGAAGACCATCGGCTTCACCTCGCGATATCCCTCCAGCGGCTCCGCGGCAGGCCGCTCGAGCGCGGTCAGCGTGTCACCGACCCGCAGCTTGGCGACGTCCTTGATGCCGGTGATCACGTAGCCGACCTCGCCCGCCTCCATGCCCGGAGCGGGGGACATCTGCGGGCGGAAGAAGCCGATGTCATCGATGTCGGCCTCGGTGCCGTTCTGCATCGCGAGGACCCGCTCGCGCTTGCGGAAGGCTCCGTCGACCATTCGCACGTAGGCGATCACGCCGCGGTACTGGTCGAACTCGGAGTCGAAGATGAGGGCGCGCGGCGGCGCCGCCGGGTCTCCCTGCGGCGGCGGGATCCGCTCGACGATCGCCTCCAGCACCTCGACCACCCCCTCCCCGGTCTTGGCCGAGATCCGCAGCACCTCACCGGAGTCGGCCGCCGAGCAGGTCGGCGATCTCCCCGGCGACGCGCTCCGGCTCGGCGCCGGGCAGGTCGACCTTGTTGATCACCGGGATCAGCTCCAGTTCGTTCTCGATCGCCAGGTAGGTGTTGGCGACGGTCTGCGCCTCCACTCCCTGGGCGGCGTCGACGACAAGCAGCGCCCCCTCGCAGGCGGCGAGGCTGCGCGAGACCTCATAGGAGAAGTCGACGTGGCCGGGGGTGTCGATCAGGTGCAGGTGGTAGGTCTCACCGTCAGAGGCGCGGTAGTCGACCCGCACCGCCTGCGCCTTGATCGTGATTCCCGCGCTCGCGCTCGAGGTCCATCGAGTCGAGCACCTGGGCGCGCATCTTCTTCGGGTCGACCGCCCCGGTGATCTCGAGGATTCGGTCGGCCAGGGTCGACTTGCCGTGGTCGATGTGGGCGATGATCGAGAAGTTGCGGATGCGGTCCATGGGCCGGCCGGAGTATGGCGGCTGCACGAATGCGCTCTGGCCGTGGGGCGTTCGTCGCCTTGGGTGCTCCGGCCGGTGAGAGCAGGCGAAAGGCCGACCCTGTAAGTGAAAAGTCCGCCGCGCCCGGAGCGCGCAGACCAAGCGGTGACACCCAACCCGACCCACCCGCGAAGGTGCTGCTACTTCGGGCAGGACGAGGGGTTCAGTTGGGCCGTGATGTGGAAGACGACCGTGGGGGGCTTTCGGAGGATGACGGTGGCGCCGGGACCTTCGGTCCATCGAGCCGCTGGGGGGTAGGTCGGCTTGCCCGGTTCGATGCGATCGCGAGTAGCGACCACGTAGTCGTAATGGCCGGCGTTGAGCTGGCGCCGCCATGAGCGGCAAGTGGTGGGGGCGACGAAGCCGCCGTGGGGACGCTCGATGCCGACGTACTGGACGTGGTTTGAGAGATCGGTTCCGAACAGCGGGTACTGGCGGGTGCTGGTCGTGGCGATGCGCGCGCCCGAGATCGAGCGCGCCCAGCGAAAGGCGGCGTCGAGGCCCTGGGTCGTGAAGCCGGGATGGGCGTAGCGGTGCTGGAGGTAGCTGCGTTGCTCTCGATAGCCGAACGCCACCGCCAGGCCACAGACAGCAGCGCCCAGCGCCACCGGGGCCCAGGCGGGCGCGGCCCGCCTGCGGCGGGGGCCGAGCGACGGCCCAGCGGCCGATCGGCTCCCTCAGGGGAGGCGTGACCGGCAGCAGCGCCATGCCGAGGATCAGGGTCGGGGTCAGGTAGCGCAGCGCGGACTCAAACCCGCGCGGCATCCCGGCGGGCCCCTCTGCCGAGGTCGGCGCGAGCAGCCAGGTCAGCGCCGCGACCAGCCCGACCACCCCGAAGACGCCGCAGCAGCGGGCTCGCGCCGCGCCCGAGGCAGAGCGCCAGCCCGCCAGCGCCAGCCCGCCGAGCAACGGCCAGACGATCCAGAGTCCCTGGTGCAGGCCCGGCAAAAACCAGTGCGACCAGACTGAGCCGTCGGTCAGATATTCGAAGACGCTGTGCGCTTCGCGGCCGCCCAGCGCCTGTTCGGGGGCCGGGAGGGAGATCGGCCCAAGGTGGCGCACCCAGGGAAGCGGGTTGCCGGCCTGCGACTAGGTTGCGCAGGTACCAGTAGCCGCCGCCAGCCAGCGCGGGCAGGCCGGCGGCCGCGAGGGCGCGCCGCCTTCTCCCTCTGGGCGCGATCGCGACCAGCCCGATCACAAGCACCACGGCGGGCGGCACGAAGTTGAGCTTGGTCCCGGCCGCCAGCCCCGCCGCCAGCCCGACGACCACGAGCGCCCCAGTTCGAGAGTCGTCGATCCGAGCGAGCCTCCCAGGCGTTGACGGCGATCGCAACGGCGGCGAGCAGGAAGAAGATCCCGACGAGGTCATTGCGAGCCTCCCCGGCTTGATCGCCCAGCACCGGGACGCTCAGCGCGATCGAGACCAAGGCCAGCGACGCCGGCGCGACGCGGTAGGGCCGCCCGATGCACCAAGCAGCGAACAGGCAACCCAGGAGCCAACCGAAATTGAGCAGCGGCGAGAGGATGTCGCGGCCGAACGCCACCATCCCGACCGCGTGGAAGAGTTCGGCGTTGGCCGGATAAAACCACGCCAGGTACTGCGGCGCGATGAAGTGCAGGTCAAAGGTGTTCGCCGGTCTGGAAGAACTCGGCGGCAAGCGGCCCGTGGTACCAGGTCGAATCAAACCCGGTCATCCCGGTGCTGAGGCGCATACCGCACGCCAGCGGCAAAGTGGACGACCGCGACCGCAGCGACCAGTCAGCGCGAGCACCGTGGCACACCGTTCCCGGCTTCGGGCGTCCGGGACTTGAGACGGCGGCTCTTCCGCCGGGCGCCCGGCAAAGCGCCCAGATGCCGAGCCCTGACGCCGGCACACACACAGAACGTAGGGCACCGCCTTAAACGCCCCGAAAGTCCCGAGCAGCTCGGCGACCCAGATCAAAAGCGCCAGCGCCACCACCGCGGTCGCCAGCCAGGCGGGAGGCCCCGAAAGGCTCGGCAGCAGCCGCGAGCGCACCCGCGCAGCTCCCAGCGTGGCGAAGCCCGCGAGCACCGCTAGCTCGGCGACACCCAGCAGATAGCGCCCGGCGCCGAGCATCTAGCGACGGCGCAGAAGGCGCAGTATCTGCTCCAGCTCGGCGATGCGCAGGAGTTTGGCGAAGCGCGAGGTAGACGGCGGCGCCGAGCGCCAGGCCGCTGCCCAGGGAGACGACCTGGCCGAGCAGCCCCGATCCCGAGTGCCTGGTACAGGAAGTGCCAGACGCCGTAGCCAACCGCCGCCAGGGCGAGCGACGCGAGCGTGATGCGCAGCGGCGGTCGAGAGCAGCCTGTCGAGCTCCAGCCCGTCGAACTCGCGGCGCAGCACCACTGCCTGGGCGACCACTGCCGCCGTGGTGCCGATGCCGGTGCCAGCGACGATCCCCCCGACCCCGAACGGCTTGTAGAGGGCCAGCGCGGCGAGCGCTGAGACGACGAGGTCAACCACGGCCAGGCCAGTCGCGAGCCAGGGGCGCTGGAGGCTGAAGAAGGTGCGGGTCTGGAGCAGGTAGATGCCGTTGGTCGGCAGCGAGAAGGCAAACCAGAAGAGCGCCGTGGCGACCAGGGTGGTCTGCGCCGAGTTGAAGGCGCCGCGCTGGTAGACGAGCCGGATCATCGGTTCGGAGAGGGCGAGGATGGCGGCGGCGGCGGGGACCAAGACGAAGAGGATCTGGCGCATCCCGTTTGCCATCGTGGCGCGCAGGTTGTCGATCTCACCGCGATTGGCGAAGCGGGCGAGGGTCGGGAAGAGCACGGTTGCGATCGCCACCGAGAAGATCCCCTGCGGCAGCTGGTAGATGCGGAACGCTTTGTCGATCGCCGCCGGCGCTTGGTCGGACACGAGGCTGCCGAAGAAGCTGTTGATCAGCTGGTTGAAGTTGATCAGGCCGAGGCTGATCGTCACCGGCAGCATCAGCAGCAGGACGCGGCGCACCCCAGGGTGGCGCCACTCGAAGCTCCAGTTGAACCGAAACGGCGTGTTGCGCAGGTCGAAGACGGGGATCAGCAGCTGGACCAAGGTGCCGACGAGGATGGCGATCGCGTAGGCATAGATGCGGTCGCTGGCCGTGGAAGTCCGGTATCAAGCAGGACCAAGCACGACGATGATCGTCAGGTTCCAAAACAGCGGGGCGATCGCGAAGGCGCCGAAGCGGTCATAGCTGTTGAGGATGCCGACGACGACCCCGCTGAGCCCGAGCAGGATCAAGATCGGGAAGAGGATGCGGGAGAGGGCGATCGTCAGTTCGAGGATCTCGCCCTTGAAGCCGGGGGCGAAGATCGGCATCACGACCGGGGCGATCACCACGAAGAGGGCGGTGATCGCGCCCAGGACCATGGTCACGATCAGCAGCAGGGTCGAGGCGAGCCGGAACGCCTCCCGGTAGTTCTTCTGCTGGAGCTGCTCGGTGAAGACCGGGACGAAGGCGGGCTGGAGCGCCGCATCGGCGAAGAGGCTGCGGACCAGGTTGGGGACCTGGAAGGCGATCGTGAAGGCCGACATCGGCCCGCTGATCCCGTAGTAGCCGGCCGCGACCACTTCCCTGGCCAGGCCGGCGATCCGCGAGGCGGCGGTGGCGACCGAGAAGAAGGCGGTGGAGCGGGCGATGCGCCCCGCCTGGCGGCCGGGGGCCGGCTCGCCGGCGAGATCCTCGCCGGGGTCAAACGCCTCGGCGGCGCGCAGCGCCGCGTCGGAGTCCACCGCGGCCTCCTCGCGCTCGGGTGTGTCGGGTGCCTTGGGCGTCTCCAAGCTGGTCTCAGTCGCTATAGTCGGCGGCCGCCCGGAGCCGGCTCGGCGCCCGCTCAGGCACACGACTCATGGCCAACATAGCCTCACAGAAGAAGCGCATCCTACGCAGCGAGCGCGAGCGAGCGGAGAACCGTCTGCTGACCAGCACGGTCAAGACCCACTTCCGCCGCCTGCAGAGCGCCGTGGAGAGCAGCGAGGCGAGCGCGATCGAGACCGAGCACCGCTCGCTGGTCTCGAAGATCGACAAGGCAGTGCAGAAGGGCGCCCTGCACCGGAACACCGGCGCGCGCAAGAAGGCCCGGGCGGCCAGGCTCGCGTCCAGCGCCGCCAAGTGATCAGACCGGAGAGCCGGCCGCCCGCCTGAGGGCCAGCGTCAGCGCCAGCTCGTCGCCGTACTCGGCCCCGCCGCGGCAGGAGACCTCAAGGTCGGCGAGCACCTCGGTCGCTCCCCGCAGATCGCCGAGGTCGACGTCGCGGACGCGGGCGAGGAGCTGGCGCGCCGCGTAGGGGTGCATCGCCAGGCTCGACTCGACCTGCTTGGGAGAAACGCCCTCTTCCAGTTGGGCGGCGGCCGCGAGAGCGCTACGGAGCCGCGAGGCGAGGCCATAGACCAGGCCGGTGACGTTCTCGCCCTGGTCGATCAGCCGCTCGCCGATCTCAAGGGCGCGGACCGGGTCGCGCTCAAGGAGCGCATCGGAGAGCGACCAGACGGCGGTCTCGGAGGTGTCGGCGACCATCGCCTCGAGATCGGCGGCGCTGACCTCTCCCCCCTGCCCCGCCCAAAGCGCCAGGCGCTCCAGCTCGTGGGCGAGCCGGGTCGGGTTGGGGCCCATCCGCTCGACCAGGGCCCGGGCCGCCGGCCGGCTCGAGCCCGAACCCGAGCCGCTTGGCCTCAGCGAGAAGCGCCCGCGGCATGTCGCGGGCCTTCGGCGCCTCGAACTCGTGGACCTCACCCCCCGCGGCCTTGACCGCGCGGGCGAGCTTGGCCGGCGCCTTGGCGCGGGCGATCAGCACCACGGTGAGGTCCGGGGGAAGCCCGGCGAGCGCCTCGGCGACCGCCTCGACCTGGCGCTCGCGCCAGCGCTCGACGCCGTCGGCGAGCAGGTAGCGGCGCGACTCGGTGAGCGACATCGCCGGGATCGCTCCCAATAGCGCCTCGTGATCCGGCGCTCCCCTGCCCTCACTCGGCTCAAAGACCTCCAGCGCCGCGACGCCGCCCTCGCCCTCTGCGCGGGCACGCAACCTGGCGCGGGTGGCGTCGATCTTCGCCTGGTCGGTGCCGGCGATCAGATAGAGCGAGCGCATCTCCTCGGCCATTGAGCCCGAGTCTAGTGACGGCCCTGGCCGACTCCTCTCGGCCGCTCGCGCTCACCTGATCGAGCCTCGCTGGACCCCGAGGACGACGCGTACCTGGGGGTTTGCTGCGTGCATGAAGAGCAGGCAGCGCGCGGCACCGGCCGGACTTAGATGAGTCGCCTAGGGACCTTCGTCGTCCTCGTAACCGGACACTTCGGCCATCTGCCCGCCGTAGAGCTCGGCGACCGAGACTGGGGGCGACTGGACGGACACGCAGGCGAGCTCACCCTCGCCGTCGTTGGCGATCGAGTGATCGGTGGCGGGCGGGACCAGGATCAGATCGCCCTCCCCGACCGGCTGGGTATCGCCCGCCACAGACATCGTGCCCGCCCCCCGCACGACCACGTAGACCTGCTCGCCCTCCTCGTGGGAGCGCAGCGCCTGCTCGGTCCCGGTCGGTATCTCCAACCAGGTGACGGAGAGGTTGCGCGAGCCCAGTTCGCCCGCGTCCATGAGAACGTGGGAGCGGAGGCGGTGCCACTCCTCCACCGGGGCTTCGCCGAGGCGCCTGACGAGCATTCGCGCGCTTTGTACCAGATGCCGGAGCAGAAGACCCCGACAGGGCGCTCTCAGCGAACCACGAAGTTGACCAGCTTGCCCGGGACGACGACCTCCTTGACGACCTCCTTGCCGTCGAGGTGCCGGCTCACCTTCTCGCTCTCCCTGGCGAGGCGCAGCAGCTCCTCGCGGGGGGCCTCGGAGCGAGCCTCGATGCGGTCTCGCAGCCTGCCGTTGACCTGGACGATCAGCGTCACCGTGTCGCTCGCCAGCAGCTCCGGGTCGGCCACCGGCCAGGGCTGCTCCCAGACGCGCCCTCCGCTCAGCCGCTCCCACACCTCGGCCCCCAGGTGGGGCGCGAACGGGAAGATCAAGCGAGGCTGCGGTCGCCGTTGCGAAGCGGACCGTGGCGGTGCCGGTCGGGTCGCCGTATAGGCCGTCCTTGAGCCGGTAGGCATCGTTGACCAGCTCCATCACTGCGGCGATCGCGGTGTTGAACTGGAAGCCGCGCTGGAAGTCGCGGGTGACCTTGTCGATCGCCCAGTGGGCCTTTGCGAGCAGGGCGCGGGCCTCGCCGAGCGGCGGCGCCTGCGTCGACCTCGGCGGCCTCCTTCGATGCGACCTCCTCGCAGAGCCTCCACAGCCTCGCAAGGAAGCGGTTGACGCCCTCCACCCCCTCATCGGACCAATCGCCACCACGCTCGGGCGGGCCCATGAAGCAGATATAGGTGCGGGCGGTGTCGGCCCCGTAGCGCTCGACGTACTCGCCGGGGCTGACCGTGTTGCCCCTCGACTTCGACATCTTCGCCCCGTCACGGGTGATCATCCCCTGGGCGAAGAGGTTGGCGAACGGCTCCTGCACGTCGAGGTGGCCGAGGTCGGCGAGCGCCTTGGTCAGGAAGCGCGCATACATCAGGTGCAAGATCGCGTGCTCGACCCCACCGATGTACTGGTCGACCGGCAGCCAGTGGTCGGTCGCGGAGCGGCTCCAGGCCGCTGCTTCGTTGCGCGGGTCGAGGTAGCGGATGAAATACCAGGAGGAGTCGACGAAGGTGTCCATGGTGTCGGTCTCGCGGCGGGCCGCGCCGCCGCAGCGCGGACACTCGGTCGCGACCCACTCCTCGGCGGCAGCCAGCGGGCTGCGGCCCTGCGGCGCGTAGTCCTCGACCTCGGGCAGCTCGACCGGGAGCTGATCGTCGGGAACGGGGACTACCCCGCATCCCTCGCAGTAGACGACCGGGATCGGCGCACCCCAGTAGCGCTGACGGGAGACCAGCCAGTCACGGAGGCGGTAGTTGACGGAGGGGCGACCCCGCCCCTCTGAGGCCAGCCACTCGACGATCTCCGCGTAGGCCTCGCGGTTGCCCCTGCCGTCGAAGCGCCCGGAGTCGACCATCGGACCGTCGCCGGGATATGGAAGGCCGTCCTCGTCGCGCGCCGCCTCGGGATCGACGCCCTCGATCACACGGCGTACCGGCAGGTCGAAGGCCTTGGCGAACTCATAGTCGCGGGCGTCGTGCGCCGGCACCGCCATGATCGCCCCGGTCCCGTACTCCATCAGCACGTAGTCGGCGACGAACATCGGGATCTGCTCGCCATTGACCGGGTTGAGCACGCTACGACCCAGTGGCACGCCGGTCTTCTCGCGATCCTCCGCGCCACGCTCCTCGGCCGACTCGCGGGCGACCAGGTCGACGTACTCGCGCACCGGCTCCTCGGCCGGCGTGCCCGCGACCAGCCGCTCCAGCTCGGGGTGCTCGGGGGCGAGAACGAAGAAGGTGGCGCCGAACAGCGTGTCGGGGCGGGTTGTGAAGACCCCGAAGTCGAGGTCGAGCTCCTTACAGCGAAAGACGACCTCCGCACCCTCGGAGCGGCCGATCCAGTTGCGCTGCATCGTGATCACGTGCTCGGGCCAGGACTCGAGCGCGTCGAAGTCGGCGAGCAGGCGCTCGGCGTACTCGGTGATGCGGAAGAACCACTGCTCGAGCTTGCGCTGCACGACCGGCGTCCCGCAGCGCTCGCAGCGTCCGTCGATGACCTGCTCGTTGGCGAGCACGGTCGCGTCCCTCGGGCACCACTGGACCGGCGCCTCGGCCCGGTAGGCGAGGCCGCGCTCGAGCAGCTGCAGGAAGATCCACTGGGTCCAGCGGTAGTACTCGGGCGTATGCGTCGCTAGCTCGCGCGACCAGTCGATCGAGATCCCCCACTCGCGGAACTGGCGGCGAAAGGAGTCGATCGAGAGCTCGGTCACCTCGCGGGGGGGCTCGCCGGTCTTGATCGCGTTGTTCTCGGCCGGCAGGCCGAAGGAGTCATAGCCCATCGGATGGATCACCTCGAAGCCGTGGCGGCGGCGGAAGTGGGCGATCGCATCGCCGACCGCGTAGACCTTGAGGTGGCCTACGTGGGGCTCGCCCGAGGGGTAGGGAAGCATCTCCAGCACGTAGGACTTCGGCTTGGAGCCCTCGAAGCCGGACTGCCCCGGGTTGGGGACCTCCCAGGTCCTCTCCTCGGCCCAGATCTGTTGCCACTTGCTCTCGATCGCCTTGGGGTCGTAGCCGCTCACTGGCGGCGATCTTCTCAGACGACCGGCGAGAGGGCCGTGAGGATGTGGGGCCAGACGTAGACCTCGATTGTCGCTGCAACGACGAGGGTCGGAATCGCCAGCGCGACGGTGATGAAGGTGGCGGCGAGCAGTTGGTCCCACTCGCCGCGGCGGCTGGCTATAAGCCAGGCGGCCAGGGGGAGAAACAGGGCGGTCAACTCCGGGATGGCGTGAGGAAGGACCGAGAGGATGAGCGCGGCGCGGGAGATGTGGAGCTGGAAGGCGAGGGTCGAGCCTTGAAAGCCGAGGTAGAAGACCTGGGTGGCGAGGGAGAAGAGGGTCACCGCGCAGACGAAGAGGATCGCCAACTCGCCCGCTTTGACGTGGACCCAGCGCGAGAAGCCGTTGCGCTGCGCGGCGGCGATCGGCATCGAGGCGCCGGCGATGAAGCCGGCGATGCAGGCGGTGGCGTGGAAGGCGAGGACCACCGAGTTGCGCTCGAGGATCGGCAGTAGGTCGCCGGGATCAGACGGTTCGGTGATCCCAGGAAGGTGAACAGGTGTCAGATCCGGCGTCAGTAGCCCGGCCACGAACCAGACGGCGAGGAGCAGCGTCAGCGCGATCGCCAGGCTCAGCGCCAGCCACCCTCGCAGCACGTGCCACGGCCGCCCGTTCCATGCCTCGAAGGTCTCTCGCGTGTCGCGCATCCCGTGCGAGAACACGTGCTGGTTGGCGGCGTCCATCGGCTCAGTCATCGGCAACACCGCCGCAGCGATTGAGCGCCGGCTCACGGCCCTCCTTGCCCGGCTGAACCAGAGCTGCCCCGACCCACCGAGATTGCCACGTTTGCGGTGAAGTGGAGAGCGTGTGCCTCAAGACGCGCACGCATCCCATCCGGTGAGCCACCCGAGATTTCGGCTTCGAGGTACTCACACAATCGCGAGGTGATCCTTCGGGCGGCTGGAGTCTGAGCGAGCAAGTGCTCCAACTGGATCGGGTTGAATCAGGTGCCGATGCTTCTCCGTCGGCGAATTTTCAAAGTCCGTGAGCAAGCCGTGCAGTAACGGCCGACAATGCCGCGGCGAGCACCCTCTTCGACTTAGTGATCTGTCCGCAAGTAGAGTCGGTCAGCCGATGAGTTAAAGACAGCGGTCGCCAGTCTCCCTGGTTTGGAACGCAGCGAGCCGTCGGCTGCGCCATCGCGCAGCAATCGCTCGAATGGCGCGGAAATGCACGGCGGGTTCACGAAGCCAGGTGAAGGGAGGCCGGACCGCTGATCGTCGGCCGACCATTGCATGGTGGACCCAGTGTTGCGACAGGTCGACCCCAGCGAGTGATGAGGATCTCCTCCCCTGACTCCGACAAACGGACGTATTGTGCGAGCTTGGCATAGAACTCGTCCATGCCAACCGTGTGCTTTAGGTCGGTAAAATCGTCCTGATCGGGAAAGTTGAGAGCCGCAGAGGCCTTGAATGTCGGAGTGGAGCTGGAGGGACTCGAACCCTCGACCTTTCGGATGCCATCCGAACGCTCTTCCAGCTGAGCTACAGCCCCAAGCTCGTAATCGGCGGCGAAGTTTATCGCTGCTCTTTGGTTATTCCGCGCGGCCGATGTCCGCAGATACACCGAATGCCTCCCGGCGATCATCGATACCGGCAGCAGATAGCAGCGATCGAGTTCCTCGCAGTAGGCAGCGAGCGCGTCGACCTCGTCTTCGCGGTACGTACTCCTGATATAGCCGCGGCGACTCGTTCGCGATCGGCCGACCTTGACGATGACAACACCACCATTGTGGCGGGCCCACTTGCATTGCACACGCAAGATCCGCGAGCCTAAATCGAGCGCCAGGTCATAGCGCTCGTGCTCGGTCAGAGGCTTGAGGATCGAGAGGCCGAGCCTGGCAGCCTCAGTGGCGATCGCCAGCTCGGCGACGTTCCCCTTGTGATTAGAGTTGAACACGAACATATGTTCGCAGACAAAGAGCTGCGTGTCAAGGTCCGCCATCTGAGATCGTCAGACCAATTCGATGGACCGCATCGACATCCAGGGGCGTGCTCGATGCGACGACGAGAGGCCCCTTGCCAGACAACGGCCATGAGTGAGCGCTCTTGCCCACCAGGCGCGAGATGCGCCTCCCCGCTGCCCGCGCTAGGCGACCCGGTGCTCGGGACCCTGGTCCTCGTCTATGTCGAGGATCAGGTTGTCGGCCGCTGTGTGGCGAACGTGGAACTCCAGAGGGGAGCGGGCCTCCAGCTCGCGGAGCAGCTCGACCGGTTCGTCGAGGCGCATCGAGAGCGTGGCGCGGCCCTCGGAGAAGCGTTCGACCGAGATCTCTGAGGTGGCGTCGATCTGGCCCGCAGCATCCTCGAAGCCGACCAGCTGGGAGAAGTCGCCGAGCGGACCGATCTCGACCTTGACCAGCCCCTCGAAGAGATCCTGCAGGCTCGGGCTCGACGTGACCATTGGCGCTCGGAGCCTCGCCCTCCGCCGCCGGGTGCTGCTGCATTTCGCTCAGCTCCCGGGCGCGGCGGCTCACCTCGACCGCCTCGCGCAGCGCCTTCATCCGGATCCGGGTCGCCTGGCCACGCGCCTGCGCCTGGATCTCCTCCAGCCGCGCAGAGACCGCCTCCAGCGAGGCGATGCTGCGATCGTGGCGCTCGTTGGCCTCGCGCAGCCGCTCGCAGAGGCAATGGATCTCCCGCTCGCGCTCGATCACCATGCCGGAGAGAGCAGCCAGCTCCTGCTCTGCCAGAGCGGACGCGTCGGCTGCGTCACGCCACCGCGCCAGGGCGTCCTCGGCATCGCGCTCGAGCGTCCAGATCCGCGTGTCCCGTGCCAAGATTGCCGCGTCCACATCGGGGCGGCGGTAGCCGAGGAGGACCCTCTTGAAGCTACCCATGCGCGGCACCGTAGGGGGGCCCTCGGACGGCATTTCGCGACGCTCGCTCCAGGGCCGAACTGGTGTTCGGACTGGCCTCAGGCGCCGGCCGACGTCGACGCCTCCGCCGCACCCGAGTCCAGCTCCAGGCGGGGCGCCTCGCGCCAGAGGTCCTCGAGCTGGTAGCGATCGCGCTCCTCGGCGGTGAAGACGTGGAGCACGCAGTCGAGGAAGTCGAGGACGATCCAACCGGCGTCCCCGGTGCCCTCGATGCCGCCAGGCAGGACGCCCAGCTCCTGCTTCGCCCCGCGTCCTCACCTCCTCGACGATCGCCCGCGCCTGGCGCTCATTGCGGGCCGTGCAGATCGCCAGGAAGTCGGTATAGGAGACGAGGTCGCGCATGTCGAGGACGACGATCTCGTCGGCATGCTTGGAGTCGGCCAGCTCGGCCAGCCGCCGCGCCAGTGCCTCGGGAGCCAGGGCCGCTCACCCGTATACCCCCTTCTCCTCGATGAACCGGGCCACCGCCTCGGGGACCAGGTAGCGCAGGGGCCGGCCGACGGCCGCGCGCTCCCGCACCGCAGAGGAGGAAACGCCGAACTGCGGCATCTCCAGCATCGTCGCCCGGTCCGTGGCGCCGAGGCTGCGCAGCACCGCCCCGACCTCGGCGTCGGCCACTCCGGCGCGCCGGGCGATCGCGAGCCGGGCCAGTTCGACGACGCGCTCTGGCCTGAGCCAGCTCTCCAGACCCACGGCGGCGTCCGCCCCCATCACGAACACCAGCTCCGTGTCGCCTCTCTCTCGCCCAAGCAGCTCCAACGTCTCATACGTGTAGGACGGCCCCTCGCGCTCGACCTCCAGGGTGGAAACGGAGAAGCGCGCATCGTCGGCCGCGGCGAGACGGGTCATCGCCAGCCGCAGCTCGCGCCCCGGGTCATCGACGAT
Organism: uncultured Solirubrobacterales bacterium; assembly: GCA_963842375.1. Classification (GTDB taxonomy): domain Bacteria; phylum Actinomycetota; class Thermoleophilia; order Solirubrobacterales; family 70-9; genus CAVUPF01. The sequence goes on along the minus strand of CAWJGB010000005.1, from coordinate 81,356 downwards.
CCGCTTGTGTGGGGCCTCTCCGGTCGGGACCAGGACCACCTCGCTCAGGTCGAGCTGCCAGAGCGCCTCCTGGGCGAGCGCCAGGTGACCGAGGTGCGGCGGGTTAAACGCCGAGCCGAGGACGCCGATGCCGGCGGAGGCGACTACTCACGCACCTGGCCGTCGCCGAACGCCACGTACTTGAAGGTCGTCAGCTCGCGCAGCCCGATCGGTCCCCGGGCGTGCAGCTTCTGGGTCGAGTTCCCGATCTCGGCGCCCATTCCGTACTCGAAGCCATCGGTAAAGCGAGTCGAGGCATTGACGTAGACCGCGGCCGCGTCGACCTCGGCGACGAAGCGCTCCGCCGCCTGCGAGGAGGAGGAGACGATCGCCTCAGAGTGACCGCTGCCGTGCCGGTTGATGTGATCGATCGCCGCGTCGAGGGAGTCGACCACTCCCACAGCCATCTTCAGGTCGAGGTACTCGGTGTCCCAGTCCTCGGTCGTGGCGGGGCCGACCTCGACACCGACCGCCAGCCCCCGCACCCGCTCGTCTCCAACCAGCTCGACCCCGGCCTCGCGCAGGTCAGAGAGGACGGTGGGGAGGAAGCTCTCGGCAACCGCCACGTCGACCAGCAGTGTCTCCGCCGCGTTGCAGACCCCGGGCCGCTGCACCTTCGCGTTGACCGCGATCCGCCGCGCCATCTCCAGATCGGCGTCGGCATGCACGTACACGTGGCAGTTCCCGGCCGCCGCGTACATCACCGGCACCGTCGCCACGTCCTTCAGTGCCGCCTTCAGCCCTTCGCCACCACGCGGGATCAGCAGGTCGACCAAACCGTCCTGAGTCGCCAGCTCGGCCAGCTCCTCGCGACCGCCGCCCGCGAGCAGCAAGACCGCGTCCTCTGGCAGCCCCGCCGCGGCGAGCGCCTCGCGAACGATCGCCGCCAGCGCCCCGTTTGACCGCTCCGCATAGCTCGACCCCCGCAGCACGATCGCGTTCCCGCTCTTGATCGTCAGCGCAGCGCAGTCGATCGTCACGTTCGGCCGCGCCTCATAGACCACCGCGACCACCCCCAACGGCACCCTCACCTTGCGCAGGTCGATCCCACTCTCCAGCGTCCTGCGCTCCAACTCCGTGCCAACCGGATCCTCCAGCGCGGCGATCGCCCGCACCCCCTCGGCCATCGCCGCCACCCGCGCCTCGGTCAGCGCCAACCTGTCCCGCAACGCCTCGCTCAGCCCGGCGGCCCGCTCGTCGGCGAGATCGGCCGCATTGGCTTCCAGTACCTCGACGACCCGCTCGTCGAGCAACTGCGCCGTCGCCTCCAACGCGGCATCCTTGGCCTCGGTGGGTGTAGAGGCAAGGGCTCGCGCCGCTCGCTTGGCGGCGGCGCAGGTCTCCGCAACGGTGGTGGTCGTCACTGCCACTAGCGAAGAAGGGTAGCTGGAGCCTGGTTCCCCTCCGGGGAGTGACGGGTTGGCAAGAGCCCGAGACGCCTCTAGTAGTCCCTCCCCTCTACACGAGTACGAAGCGGTCGCGGTGGACCACCTCATCCGCCGCGTGGGGGAGCAGCTCTCTTACTTGCTCACTTTTCATGCCGATCACGCGGGACAGCTCACTGGCGGAGTAGTCGACTATCCCCTTGCCGATCACCGTTCCGTTCGCCGCCACCTCGACCGCATCTCCGGCAGCGAACTCGCCCTCGACGCCCACGATCCCGACCGGCAAGAGACTTGAGCCGCGCTCGCGCAGCGTGCGCGCCGCGCCAGCATCGACCGCCAGCCTTCCGTGAGCCGGCTTCGCGTACTTGAGCCAGAGCTTGAAGCTGGACACCGTCGACGGCTGGGCGGGAAAGCTAGTTCCAACGGCCTCCCCACTCGCTGCGGCGGTGAGGGTGCCCTCGCGGGTGCCGTTGCAGATCACAGCCGGGATGCCGGCCTCGCTTGCCATCTCCGCAGCCGCGACCTTGCTGCGCATGCCGCCCGAGCCGAAGGCCGAGGTGCGGTCGCCAATCTCCAGGTCGGCGAGTTGGGAGAAGTCCACGACCTCGGCGATCAGCTCCGCATCTGGCTGGAGGCGCGGGTCGGCGGTGTGGAGACCGTCGATGTCGGTGAGCAGGACGAGCAGGCGGGCGTCGAGGAGGACGGCCACCTGGGCGGCGAGGAAGTCGTTATCGCCGAAGGTGATCTCATCGGTGGCGGTGGTGTCGTTCTCGTTGACCACCGGCACCACCCCCCACTCGATCAGCCGCCGCAGGGTCTGGCGGGCGTTGAGGTAGTTGGTGCGAGCGGCGATGTCGGCGGCGGTCAGCAGCACCTGCGCGGCGCGGGTACCGTGCCGCGCCAGCCGGCTCTCATAGGCGCGGAAGAGGTCGCCCTGGCCGATCGCCGATGCCGCCTGCAGCTCGTCCATGGCCCGCGGCCGTGCCGGTAGCTCCATCAGCCCCATCCCCCGGGCGATCGCCCCCGAGGTGACCATCACGACCCGCTCGCCTTCCCGCTCCAGTGCGGCGACCTGCTCGCATACCGAGTCGAGCACGTCGACGCGCAGCTCCCAGTCATCGGCGGCGACGATCGAGGAGCCCAGCTTGACGACGAGGGTCATGGCCCGAGCAGTCTAGGAACCGGGGTTCAGTTCGAACTCCCGCTCGCCGACGCGCACGTCGTCGCCCGGCTTAAAGCCAGCCTTCTTCAGCGCCGCGACCACGCCGATCTCATTCAGCCTCTGCTCCAAGTAGGCGAGCGCCTCCTCGTTGGAGAGGTCGTGGCGCTCAAAGAGCAGCTCGACGCCGTGGCCGAGGACGCGGAAGCCGCCATCCTCCTCGCGCTCGACCCGGTAGCCGCCCTCTCCCGCCGGCCGGTAGACGCGGTACTCTGCCTCGAACTCGGCGACGGGCTCGCCCGGGCCCTTGACCCGAGCCGGGAACTCGGGCAGCGCGGAGAAGATCCGCCGTCGCAACTCCTCCAGCCCCTCGCCGGTGGCCGAGGAGACCGCCAGCACGCCGAGAACGCGTCCCTCAAGTCGCTCCTTCCATTCCTCCCTGGAAGACTCAACCTGCTCGTCGGAGAGCAAATCGCGCTTGGAGAGCACGACCAGCTCCGGCAGCAGGTCGAGCCCCGCGCCGTAATAGGACAGCTCCTTCCGAACGGCCTCATAGCTCGACGCTGGCTCTCCCTCCAGCGGCGCCAGATCGACCAGGTGAACGAGCATCGCGCAGCGCTCGACGTGAGCCAGGAACTCATGCCCGAGCCCGGCCCCCTCAGCCGCCCCCTCGATCAGTCCAGGGATGTCGGCAACCACCGCCTGCCGATCTTCGCCCTCGATCGTCCCCAGCACCGGTGAGATCGTCGTGAACGGATAGTCGGCCACCTTGGGCGCCGCCCGGGTCAACCGTCCCAGCAACGAGGACTTCCCCGCATTCGGCAACCCAACCAACCCCACGTCCGCCAGCAGCTTCAAGCGCAGCTCGATCCACCCCGCTTCCCCCCCGGTCCCCTTCTCGGCGAACCGCGGAGCCTGCCGAGTCGAGGTCGCAAACCGCTTGTTCCCATGCCCCCCGCGCCCCCCATGCGCGACCACGACCCGCTGTCCAACCTCGACCAGGTCTACGGTGCTTCCATCCACCGCGACCACCTGTGTGCCGACAGGCACCGGAATCAGCTCATTTGCTCCCCTGGCTCCGTGGCGATTTGACCCTTCTCCATGCCGTCCCCGCCCAGCCCGGAAGTGCTTGCTACCACGCAAGGCGCCGAGGTCGCGTCGCGAGGAGTCGCAAACCAGCACGATGTCACCGCCATGCCCTCCATCCCCGCCATTGGGCCCACCCTCAGGCACATGCGCCTCCCTGCGAAACGAGACACAGCCACTCCCGCCAGCCCCCCCCTCGACCCATATCTTCGCCTTGTCATACATCCAGAAGGAGAGGTTATGGAGACCTCGTCACAGGGAGCCGGATAAGGGGGTCGGGCGAGTCTGCACCCGACTCCCCCTTCCGCCTGACCTAGTCCTGAAGGACCGAGATGGTGCGCCCACGCCGCGACGGTTTGAAGTCGACCGTCCCGGCCCTGGTGGCAAAGATCGTGTGGTCCCGCCCCAGCCCCGTCCCGTCGCCGGGCCAGAACCGAGTCCCCCGCTGCCGCACGATGATCTCGCCCCCGGAGACCTTCTGCCCGGCGAACACCTTCACCCCGAGCATGTTGGGATTGGATTCGCGCCCGTTGCGGCTGGAGCCGAGTCCCTTCTTATGAGCCATCGGAGTCCTCCTTCTTCGCAGCGGCTTTCTTGGCGGCCGGTTTCCCGGCGGAGGCTTTCTTCTCGGCAGGTCTTTTAGCAGCCGCTTTTTTCTCCACAGTCGCTTTCTTTCCCACCGGCTCTTTTCTCTCCGCCGCTTTGCGGGTCACCAGTTTGACATCGGTCACCTCGAGCTTGGTCAGCTCGGAGCGGTGCCCGGCACGGCGTCGGTAGCCCTTCTTCGGCTTGTATTTGAAGACCTTGACCTTCGGCCCCCGCAGATGCTCGGCGACGGTCGCCTCTACCTTGACTTTCTCCAGCTCCTTCGGCTCGGCGACGACCTCCTTGTCGCGGAACATCACCGCCCTCAGGGCAACCTTGTCGCCCTCCTTAGCGCTGAGACGGTCAACGAGCAGAAAGGTTCCCTTCTCGACCTTGTACTGCTTGCCACCGCTTTCGACCACTGCGTACATGCTCACTCGTCCTTGCTGCCTTGGTTGGCGCGCGAACGCCCACGACCGCCCCTGCGGCTGCGCCTGCGCGAGGCGCCGGAGTGTAGCTCGGAGCCGTCCTCCTCGCCCCCTCCGGCCCCGTTGCCAACCTCCACCCCGGGCAGCGAGGCGGTAGCCGAGGAGCGCGCCACCTCCTCGATCCGAACCAGCTTTCGCTCCCCGACGAAACGCCCGCCGCCGGTGACGCTGACGATATAGGAGTCGATGCGAGCGACCGCGTCATCGGCGTTGTACATGTGGGGCTCATCTATCTTGACCAACACCTCCTCACCCACTTTGAACGGCAGTGCTCGCTCCTCGATCTCCTCGCGGCTACCCGCCTCGACCAGGTCGAAGGTGTCAATCGGCAGCGCATCGCCGCCCTCGAAGTGGAACTGCTTGCCGGTCTCGGCCTCCAGCTCGGTCAACCCGCTGTCGGGATCGGTCAGCTCCCTCACCGCTTTCGGGTTGACCCGCAGCAGGAAGGCCTCGACCTCGGGGTGCTCGGCGGCGATGTCGCGCAGCTTGCGCAGGCCCTCCAGCGCCACCGTCTCAGCCGAGAGGACGACGCCCTCCCCTTCGCAGGTCGGGCACGGTGCAGTGAGGATCTCCCGCACCCCATCGGTGACGTTCTGGCGGGTCATCTCGACCAGGCCCAGAGGCGATACCTCAACCACGTAGCTCTTCGACTTGTCGGCATCGAGCGCTTTTCGCAGCGTTTTCAGCACTTTGTCGCGGTTGCGGGCACGGGCCATGTCGATGAAGTCGATGACGATGATCCCGCCGATGTCGCGCAGCCGTAGCTGGCGCACGACCTCCTCGGCAGCCTCCGTGTTGACCTTGGTGATCGTCTCCTCTAGGCCACCTTTGCCGCGCCCTGTGAAGCTGCCGCTGTTGACGTCGATCACGGTCAGCGCCTCGGCGTAGTCGATGATCAGGTAACCGCCGGCGGGCAGATCGACCCGGCGGTTCAGCGTCGAGGCGATCTCCCTGTCGATCGCCCATTTCTCGAACAACGGCTTGCGGTCGGCGTAGAGCTCGACCCCGTTGACCAGCTCCGGAGCGGTGCGCTGAAAGAAGCTGGTGACCCGGTCGAACTGCTTGCGGGAGTCGATGATCGCCTTCTCGAAGTCGCTGAGGAAGACGTCGCGCAGCACCCGTACCGGGAGATCGGCCTCCTGAAAGAGCAGGTTGGGAGCCCGGGTCTCTGCGGTGCGACGCTCGAGCACGTCGTTTAGCTTGTGCAGGTAGTCGATCTCGCGCACGAAGTCGGATTTCTTCGCCCCGTGCGCGGCGGTGCGGACGATCAGCCCACCGGGGCCCTTGTAGGTGCGGTCGACCATCTTGCGCAGCCGGTCGCGCTCAGAGTCGCTCAGCCGGCGGCTCACCCCGACGCCGCTGCCCTGCGGCGCGTAGACGAGGTAGCGGCCGGCGATCGAGACGTTCATCGAGAGCCGGGCGCCCTTCGTCTTCAATGGGTCCTTGACTACCTGCACGACGATTTCCTGCCCGGGCTTGATCAGCTCGTTGATGCGGCGTCCGGTGCCGCGACCGCGCTTCGGCGCCTGCTCGCCGCCGGGCAGGACGATCTCGTCGACGTGCAGGAAACCGTTGCGCTCGAGGCCGATGTCGACGAAGGCAGCCTCCATGCCGGGAAGGACGTTGTCGACCTTCCCCTTGTAGATGTTGCCGACGATCGAGCGGCGGCCGCGGCGCTCTATGTAGAGCTCGGCGACGTCACGCTGGCCTCCTTTTGCCTTCGACTCGAGGACTGCCACGCGGGTCTCGCCGCTGTCGGCGGAAACCAGGATTGTCTTTTTCATTTGGTCAGCTCAGTTCAGATAGGTACGCATTCGCCGATCCTCCTGCGAGGGTCACCAGGCGAACCTGCCCTTCTGGCTGAGCCGCGCTTGGATGTGGATGCTCTGGAGAACGCCCACCGCAAGGAACGTCGCGAGCACGGAGGAACCTCCATAGCTCACCAGCGGTAAGGGGATCCCGGTGATCGGCATGATCCCGAGGTTCATCCCCACGTTGACGAAGACCTGGAACAGCAGCGAGACGGCGATGCCGCCCGCCACGAGGGTTCCGTAGGAGTTCTTCGAGAGCGTCACGATCCTCAGCGCCCGCCAGATCAGCAGGGCGTATAGGGATAGGACGAACGCGGCTCCGACGAATCCGTAGCGCTCACCGATCACCGCGAAGATGAAGTCGGTGCTCCGCTCAGGGACGAAGTCGAGCCCCGTCTGGGTGGCCTGATTGCCGCGCCCGGTTTTCTCCCCGGATCCGATGGCGATCAGTGCCTGATGCTGCTGGTAGCCCGCGTTGCGAGGGTCCTGGCTGGGGTGCAGGAACGAGGTCAGCCTCTGTGCCTGGTAGCCCTTCAGCACGGGCGTCCCGACTGCGGGCGCCACCACTAGGACCAGCGTTACAAGTGCGACGAGGGCCCCGCCGATCACCGCGAAGTGCGTCCAGCGGACGCCCCCGAAGTACATCACGGCGAGTGTTGCGACCGCGAACACCAGCGAGGTGCCGAGGTCGGGCTGCAAGAAGACGAGCGCAGCCGGTGCCAGGCCGAGACAGAGGTAGCGCACCGTGCGCTGCCTCGAAGAACCGCGCCTGGCGCCATCGATGACGAACCCGGCGAGCGCAAGCACGAGCAGGAGCTTGCCGAGCTCAGATGGCTGGAAACTGAAGAATGGAAGTTCGAAAGCGCGCCGCGAGCCGCGCGCCGCGATGCCGAAGACGAAGATCAGCGCGATGCTTACGCAAAGAAATGTGTAGATGCCGACCCGCAGCTCGCGGAAACGCGAGTAGTCGATGCGGGTCAACGCAAGCATCCCGACGACGCCGAGCACGCCGTAGACGACTTGGCGGTCAACGTAGTAGTGGGGGTCCCCGGGGACGTCGTGCAGGGTCGCCTGGCTCAGCACGAAGGCACTGAAGGCGACCAGGACGATCGCGGACAGTGCCAGCGTCAGGTCCATGTAGGGGATGCCGAGCCGCTCGGCGATGCCGGGCCGGGCGAGGAACGGCTCGGGGCGAGCCTGGCGGGCGCGGGTCGCGTACATCAGCCCGGGCTCCCCCCGTTGGGGCCGGCGGGGCCGGTCGTGTGCTTGTGGTAGTAGGCCTCGAGGATCTTCAGCGCGGCCGGCGCGGCCGATTCGGCGCCGAAGCCTCCTTCTTCGATCGTCACCGCCGTGACGATACGCGGATTCGGGTACGGGGACATGACGATGTACCAGGACTGATAGGGGTGAGGGGGCCGTTCTGCGGTCCCGGTCTTGCCTGCCACCGGGACCGGGAAGCCGCCGAAGACGGCGTAGGAGGTACCACCGGCCGACTGCGCCGCCTCGTGCATGCCTTCGAGGATCGCCGCCCGGTAGGTGGGGTTGACGTTGACGTGGCGACGCGGCGGCGGTTCGAATTCCTTCAGCACGCGGCCGACGGGATCGTCGACCTGCATCCCCACGTGCGGGGTCACCACGGTGCCGCCGTTGGCCACCGTCGCGTAGGCGATCGCCATCTGCAAGGGATTCGTCTGCAGGTACCCCTGGCCGGTCGCCAGCTGGATGTTGTCCCCAGGCGACCAGGGGCCTTCGGCTTCCCCTCGCCTGTAGCGGCGTTCTTGCCACTGTTTGCTGGGCAGCAGCCCGTTTTCCTGCTCGGGCAGGTCGATCCCGGCCGACCGACCGATCCCGAGCAGATGGCCCCAGTGCTGAAGCGCCCCGGTGGTCCACATTTTATACCCGAGGGTGTAGAAGAACACGTCGTCGGAGACCTTGATCGCCGGGACGAGGGTGAGCGCGCCGTAGGCTGCGTTGCCCGAGTTGTGGAACGTCTCCCCCCCACCGTGATCGAGCCGGTGTCGTCGATCACGGTCTGCGGCGTGATCACGCCGCTGTTCAGCGCCGCCATCGCGGTGATCAGCTTGAAGGTCGAGCCGGTGGGATAAAGCCCTTCGGTGGCGCGGTTGGTGAGCGGCGACAGCGTATTGTTGCGGTAGAGGCTGTTCACCTGCGCCTGGGTCAGCGGCTTGGTGAACACGCTCGGTTCGTAGGTCGGGTAGGAGCCGAGGGCGAGAATCTGGCCGTTGTCGACGTTCATCGTCAGGAAGGCGCCCGGCAGGCCGCGGGAGGCGAGCGCCTGTTCCCCCGCTTCCTGCACGTTGGCCATCAGCGAGAGCTTCAGGTTGTCGCCGGGGACCGGCGACTTGGAGACCAGCTGCCCGCCGGGGGTCGGTTCCCCGAGCGCGTTGACCTGGATGCGGGTGATGCCCGACTTGCCGCGCAGGTAGCGGTCATAGGTCTGCTCGACCCCGCCTTTGCCGACCTCGTCGCCCGGCTGCAGGCCGCGATGACGCGGTTCCTTCAGTTCTTCTTCGTTGATCTCCCCGACGGTGCCAAGCACGTGCGCGGCCAGCGTCCCGCCCGGGTAGTTGCGGACGAAGACTCGCTGTACCTGCACCCCGGGAAAGCTGCCCTGGTTTTCCTGCAGGTAGTAGACGAGGTCATAGCCGACGTCGCGGCGCAGTGTGATCGGGGCGCCGCCGGCCACCGCCAGCTGCTGGTGCATCGTCCTTCGCACCTGGCGCAGTGACATATGCGTGAGCCCGCCGAGCCGCGCCAGCTCGGCCCGGCGCCTCGTCGGCAACGGCGGCAGCTTCTGCGGGTTGATCTGGAGCGCCAGGCTGGTGCGGTTTTCGACCAGCGCCTTGCCATTGCGGTCGAGTATTTTCCCGCGCGGCGCTTCGACCCGGAACTCGCGCGTGCGGTTGTTGTTCGCCTCTTCCAGGTACTTCTTGCCGGAGAGCACCTGAAGGTCCCAGAGGCGGAAGAAGAGCACCGCGAAGAGTCCTAGCGCGACGCCGACGACGACGGCGATGCGAAGCGCCAAGCCGTTGCTCATCTGGGGGCGACGGTCGTCGGAGCGAAGGTACATCGGCTTTCCTTAGGCTCCCAGCACGGTCGGCTGCCTGCGTCGCCGCACGGTCGGATCCTCGACCAGCGCCGGACGCAAGGCGCGCCGCACGCCGAGGTAGAGCGGCCAGCCAAGGAAGAAGGCGAAGATGCTCTGGATAAGTACCTCTCGCAACACCAAGACGCTGACCTTTGCGTCGAACCCGAGGAGGAGTTGGAGCAGGCCAAACCCCAGCTCGGCGAACAGGGTCAGCCCCATGCAGAGAAGAGGCGGCACGAGGGGGCTGTGGATCTCGAAGCGCTCGCGGAAGAGACCGGCGAGATAGCCGGTGCTGAGCAGCACGAGAGAGCTCGCGCCAAGCGGCTCGATCAGCAGGCAATCGATCAGCAAGCCGATCGAGAACCCGCTCACCACCCCGGTCATGGTGCCACCGAGCAGGCCCAAGGAGACGACCAGCGCCGGGAGGATGTCGGGGCTGACGTGAAAGAGGGCGACCTGCGAGAAGAAACTGAGTTGGAGCAGCACCCCGAGGACCACGATCGCGACGATACGAGCGAGGATCTTCGGCGTGACGATCACCCTCGCGACCCTCCGGTCAGCACCTGCAGCGTTTCAAGGTTGCGAATTTCGGCGAAGGGGCGAAGATGCACCATCTGGCTCGCCTCCTGCTCGATGATCGACGTTTCCGTCACTTCCCCGACCGGGAGGTTGGGCGGGAACAGCGAGGTTAGCCCCTGGGCGCGCCAGCCGGCGGTGACGACCGTTTCCCCCCGGTGGAGGTGCTTGCTCGAGTCAAGGAAGTCGAGGATCAGTTCGCCGGGGTTGCCGACCACTGGCTTCACCACGCCCTGCACCCCCTGCGGGACGACCTTGGCCGAGACTGCGCTGGAGTGGTCGGAGATCAACGTCACCTGCGCAGAGCCGCCGGTCACTGCAGCAACCCTGCCGACCAGGCCGTCGCCGTTGACCACCGGGTCGTTGACCGCGACCCCGTCGCCGCTGCCGACGTCGATGGTCACGGCCGAGTACCAGACCGTCGGCGAGCGGGCGATCACCTGCCCCGTGACCGGCTTATATCCGCCGGGGACCACGCTGCGGTCAAGGGAGAGGAGCTTGCGCAGCTGCGCGTTTTCGGCGGTCGCCGCCCGGTCGGTGACCGCCTGCCTGCGGGCCTTCTCCAGTTCGGACTCCAGCCGGCTGTCGCGGCCGCGCGCGTCGAAGGTCTGATCGAACCAGTTGACCAGGTCGCGAGCGGGCTTCAGCGCCCGGTTGGCGACTTCCTGCAGTGGGCTGAAGATCGTGCTCACCCCGCGCTGCAAACCATCGGAGCTCTGCCCGTAGGTAACCGTCAGCAACACGAAGGAGCCGATGATCAACAGCGCGAGCACCGCCCTACGGCGGCGTACTTGCTTTCGGTACACGGTGAAGGCCTCAGTTTGGGGCTTTACATGAGCGGCGGCTAAGCAAAGCGCCGCGCTCCGGAATTGTGCTTGCTGGCACGATGGATCGCCTCGAACTCCTCAAGCGATATTCCCGACCCGACAGCGACGCACGTCAGCGGGGACTCTGCCAGCTGGCAGGGCATTTGGCACTCGTCGCGGAGGCGCTGCTCCAGTCCTTGCAAAAGCGCGCCGCCGCCGGCCAGGGTGATCCCGCGGTCCATGATGTCGCCGGCCAGCTCGGGAGGGGTGCGGTCAAGTGTGTCCTTGACCGCATCGACGATATGGCCGACCGTCTCATCGAGCGCCTCGCGGATCTCCTCGGAGCCAAGGGTGATCGTTTTCGGCAGGCCGGAAACGAGGTCGCGGCCGCGGATCTCGGTCCGCACCTCTTCGGGGAGCGACGAGGCCGAGCCGGCCTCGAGCTTCACCTCCTCCGCCGTCTGAGTGCCGATCGCCAGCTTGTACTCGTGCTTGCAGTGGCCGACGATCGCATCGTCGAGCTCGTCGCCGCCGACCCTTATCGACTGCGAGACGACGATCCCGCCGAGCGATATCACCGCGACCTCGGTAGTGCCGCCGCCGATGTCGACGATCATCGAGCCGGTCGGCTCACCGACCGGCAGCCCGGCGCCGATCGCCGCCGCCATCGGCTCCTCGATCAGGTAGGCGTGGCGGGCGCCGGCCGAGAGGCAGGCCTCCTCGACGGCGCGCTTCTCCACGCCGGTCACCCCGGAGGGCACGCAGACGACGACGCGTGGATGGGCAAAGCGGTTCGAGTGGACCTTCTTGATGAAGTGGCGCAGCATCTGCTCGGTGACGTCGAAATCGGCGATGACGCCGTCCTTGAGCGGGCGAATCGCAGTGATCGTCCCCGGCGTCCGACCCAGCATTCGCTTCGCCTCGACGCCGACCGCGTGGACTTGCCCGTTGCGCGAGTCGATTGCCACCACCGAGGGCTCCGAGAGCACGATCCCACGGCCCCGCACGTAGACGAGCGTGTTGGCGGTGCCGAGATCAACCGCCATGTCGCGGCCGCCGAGTCGGGTCAGGTAGCTGAAAAGGCCCATTTTGGATGAATCTCGCGGGCTGATCATCCCAGACGCCGCAAGTGGGTCATTTGCTCCCTTGTATACAGCGGAGTACGCTCAGACTAACTTGACCAATTGGAGGCCGTCGCCAAGATGGCGCTAGGGGACCGGCCGGCGGCGGTCTGCCCGCTCGAAGAGCTCGGGGGCCAGATCGACGAGCAGCCCGACCGGCAACCCCACCACATTGGAGACGCTCCCCTCGATCCGTCTCACCAGCGTTGACCCCAGCGTCTGGATCGCATATCCCCCCGACCGCCCGCGCCACTCTCCGAACCGAACGTAGCGCTCCCTCTCCGCAGCGCCCAACTCCCTGAACACGACCGTCGTCCGCTCCACCCCACTGCGCTCCTCCTCGCCGGAGAGCACCACCAGCCCGCTCAGGACTTCATGTGCTCTGTCCGAGAGCAGCTCCAGGTACTCGCGGGCCTGCGTCTCGTCTTCGGGCTTCCCGAGCGCGCGCCCGTCGAGGACGACATCGGTGTCACATGCGATCACCAACCTGTCCCGCCCCACGGCCGAGGCCTTCATCCGAGCGTTCTCGAGCACCTCGACCTCTGGATCGCCGCCGGTCAGCTCCTCGACGCCTGGGACCACCACCTCGAACTCGATCTCCAGCTTCCGAAGGATCTCGCTCCTCTGGGGAGACCCGGATGCCAGTACAACTCTCAGGGCAGCTCTGGGAACCAGATCTCGATCTCGCGCTCGGCGGACTCCTCGGAGTCGGAGCCGTGGACCATGTTGAAGGTGACCTCGAGGGCGAAGTCGCCACGGATCGAGCCGGGCGCCGCCTCGACCGGGTTGGTCGCGCCGATCAGCTGACGGGCAGCGGCGACGGCGTCGTGGCCCTCCAGCACCATCGCCACGAGCGTGCCGCCGGTGATGAAGGAGACCAGCTCGCCGAAGAATGGCTTCTCGGCGTGCTCTGCGTAGTGCCGGTTGGCGATCGGCTCGTCGGCGCGCATCGTCTTTAACGCCGCGATGCGCAGGCCCTTGCGCTCGAAGCGGGCGATCACCTCGCCGGTCAGGGCACGCTCGAAGGCGTCAGGCTTGACGAGGATCAGGGTCCGGCTCACGGCTGGGGCTCCCTTGCTGTCGTTTGGGGCTCGGCGCCTCTTTGGAGGCGGCGCGCGTGGCCGGCTCTTGCTTGGTGGACACAGGAGGTTTCTTGCGGGCGACGGGCTGCCGCTTTTGGGCCGGTCGCTCCTCTCGCGGAACTGGCCCCTCCTCGCGAGATGCGGATCGCTCCTCCCCCGGAGCCGCCCCCTCTCCCCGCGGGGGAGGGGCCTTTCGCTCCTCCCCCCTCCGCGGACGCCGCTCGCGCGCTCGCAGGGCCGTCTCGCAGTACGGGCAGAGCTTCCAGTCGAGCCCGACCGGCCTGCCGCAGCTCGGGCAGGGATCCTTGAGGCGGTGCTGGCAGTTGGGGCAGCGCAGGAAGCTTTTCTCGATCGGGAACTTGCATCTGGGGCAGGAGGCCTCGGTCAGCTGGCGCACTCGCAGCTCGGCGGCTTTGATCTCCAGCTCGCGCTCGTGCGCATCCTCGAGGAACTCCGGCGGGCGCACGATCGCGTACACCGCGGTGCCGATGTAGGGGAAGAAGGAGGCGATCGTCGCGCAAGCGACCAGGAAGGGATCGGAGAGGCGGCGCTTTGCGTCGAGGTAGGTGTAGACGATCAGCGCCAGCCAAACAACGACGAAGATCAGCACGAGCAGGGAGACAGCCAAGTTGAGGCCGCTGTTGCTGATGCCGAAGATCGCTAGTGACATGGCTGGGACGTCGCGGGGGAAAGAGCGGCAGTCTACTTCGCCGCCGGTCTCATGAACCCTGTGCGGACACTCACAAGAAGAGCCTGCCGAACAGGTACCCGACTCCGAAGAAGAGGAGGATCACAACGGCGACCACGCCGGCGACCAAGGCCATCATCGAGAGCAGTTCGGAGCCCGCGCTTCGATCCATCGCCGAATCCTCGCACAGTCCCGGCTAGGGCCGCTTGCCCTCTCAGGCCCTCTGAGCGGCGCCAAGCGCAGCGCGAGCGGGTGCCAGCACGTAGTGAGATCCGGTGATGAGGAGCACCCCGCCGGGGGGCTCGGCGGCCAGCTCGCAGGCGCGCCGCAGCGCCTCGGGGAAGGCCGGCCGAGACTCCGCGGGCAGGCCCACCTCCGCAAAGACAGCGGCCAACTCGGCGGCGGGGTGAGAGGCGGCCCCCGGGCGTCCCGAGGCGGCGAGCGCCTCCGCCGGGAGCACGGTGCAGACCACACGATCGAGGACCGGAGCCAGGGCCCGCGCCATCGCCGCCGCGTCCTTGTCGCGGAGAATCGCCAGGCAGGCGACGATCGGGCGGCTCGCGGCGAGCGCCGGCAGCGCCTCAGCGAGCGCGGCAGCGCCGTCGGGGTTGTGGGCCGCATCGATCAGGGTCGGTGGTCGCTCGGCGATCTGCTCCAGGCGTCCCGGGATCGTCACGGTCGCGGCGACCTCGGCGACTCGGCCGGAGTCGAGCTCGCCGAGAAACGCCTCCGCTGCGGCGAGCGCCAGCGCGAAGTTGCGCCGCTGAAACGAGCCGGCGGCCCGCAGGCGCAGCTCCGGCCCGGGATCCTCGGGCGCCCGGACCAGCCGCGCCCCCCGCTCGGCGGCGAGGCCCTCGGCCAGCGTCGCGACCGTCGAGCTCACCTTCCCCAGCACCAAGGTCGACTGATCGCGCAAGACGGCCAGCTTCTCGGCGGCGATCTCGGCTTCGGTGTCGCCCAGCCACTCGGTGTGGTCGAGGCCGATCGAGGTCAGCACGGTGACCCGCGAGGGGATCGTGTTGGTCGCGTCGAGCCTCCCCCCCAGACCCGCCTCGATCGCTCCCACCTGCACGCGGGCCGCCGCCAGAGCGAGGAAGCCGGCGGCGGTGGCGGCCTCGAACTGGGTGATGGCCTCGCCCTCCTCCAGGGTGCGATTGACGACCTCGGCCGCCTGCGCGACGCGCTTGACCGCGGCAGCGAACTCGGCCGCGCCGATCTCCTCGCCGTGAATCAGCGTCCGTTCCGACCAGCGCGCCGCGTGCGGCGAGACGCAGGCACCGGCGTCCAGCCCATGCGCCTCCAGGAGGGCGGCCAGCATCCGCGTCACCGAGGACTTGCCGTTGGTGCCGACGACGTGGATCGAGGCGAAGCGGTGCTGGGGCATGCCCAGCACCGCGGTCAGCTTGCGCATCCGCTCAAGGCCGAGCTTCCAGCCGATCGGCTCCAGCGAGTCCAGGTAGGCCTCGGGGTCTATTCGGAGAGCTCCTCGAGCTCGGCGCGGTAGCGCTCGAGCTTGACGCGCTCCTCCTCGACAACCTCCGGCGGGGCCTTGGAGACGAAGCCCTCGTTGGCGAGCTTGCGCTCGGCGCGGTCGACCTCGGAGCGCAGCTCCTCGCGGCGCTTCTCCAGCCGCTCAGCGACGGCCCCGGCGTTCAACTCCGCACTGGCGAGCACTCTGACCGGCCCCAGCGAGGCAACCGAGTCGCCGCCGTCCTCCCCGAAATCAAAGCGGGCGAGGCGGGCGACGAACTCCTGCGGCTCGATGTCTTCGACGTGGGCCGAAAGCACGCTCGCCACCGGCACCTCGACCAAGTCGCGCCAGGCGCGCAGGCGCCGCGTCAACTCGATCCCACCCTCGACGTCCACCTCGGCAGCGGGGTCGAACAGCGACTCGTCGGCCTCGGGGAACGGATGCACCGCGAGGTGACCCCGCCGCGCCGGATGGAAGGACCAGATCTCCTCGGTGACGAAAGGCATGATCGGGTGCAGCAGTGCGAGGACCCGCTCCAGCGCCCAGAGCAGCGTCGCCGAGACCTCAGGCTCGCCGTCGTAGAGGCGCGGCTTGACGATCTCCAGGTACCAGTCGCAGAGCTCAGACCAAAAGAACGAGTAGGCCTCCTGGACGGCGTGGGCGAAATCGTATGACTCCAATAGCTCGGTGACCGAGGAGATCGTCCGCTCCAGCCTGGATAGGATCCAGCGGTCCTCGACCCGGAGCGGTCTTGGCTCGGCCTCCACTTCGGCGGCGTTCAGGAGAATCAAGCGGCTTGCGTTCCAGGCCTTATTGGCAAGGTCGCTGCCCTGTTGCACCTTCGCGTCGGAGTAGCGCACGTCCTGGGTCGAGGACATCGCCAGCAAGCCGAAGCGCAGCGCGTCGGCGCCGTGGACGTCGATCTCCTCCAGCGGGTCGATCCCGGTGCCGAGGCTCTTTGACATCCGCCGCCCGTCGCGGGCCTGGATCACCGAGTGCACGTAGACGTCGCGGAAGGGGGCTTCGCCGGGGAACTCCAGCCCCATCATGATCATCCGCGCCACCCAGAGGAAGAGGATCTCCCGGGCAGTGGTGAGAAAGCTGGTCGGATAGAAGGCACGCAGCTCCGGGGTGTCGTCCGGCCAGCCGAGCGTCGCGAATGGCCAGAGCGCCGAGCTAAACCAGGTGTCGAGCACGTCCTCCTCCTGGCGCAGTTCACCGTCGCAGGCGCCACAGCGCTCGGGCGGGTGCTCAGCGACGATCGTCTCCTCGCAGGCGTCGCAGTACCAGACCGGGATGCGGTGGCCCCACCACAGCTGGCGCGAGATGCACCAGGGGCGGATCTCCTGCATCCAGTCGAGATAGACGCGCTTCCACTGGCCCGGTGCTATCCGCACCCCGTCGCGCTCGACGATCTCGATCGCCGGCTTCGCCAGCTCGTCCATTCGGCAGAACCACTGCAACGAGATCAGCGGCTCGATCCGCTCGCCCGAGCGGTGCGAGAAGGGGACCGAGTGGAGGTAGGGCTGCTCGGCGCGCAGCAGCCCCTCCTCGCGCAGCGCCGCGACCACCGCCTCCTGGGCCTCGGCGACGCTCAGCCCCGCGAAGCGACCGGCCTCCTCCCTCATCTGCCCGTCGGGACCGATCGCGACGATCTCCTTCAGCCCGTGCCTGCGGCCGATCTCGAAGTCGTTGGGGTCGTGGCCCGGGGTGATCTTCAGCGCCCCGGTACCGAACTCGGGGTCGACGTGTGGATCGGCGATTATCGGCAGGCGGCGGCCGACCAGCGGCAGCACGCAGCTCTGCCCGACCAGGTCGGCGTAGCGCTGGTCGTCGGGGTTGACCGCGACCGCGGTGTCGGCGAGCATCGTCTCCGGGCGCACCGTGGCGACGGTAAGTACCCGCTCGGAGCCCTCGACCGGGTAGTCGATCGAGTAGAGCGTGTCCTGCACCTCGCGGTTTTCCACCTCAAGGTCGGAGATCGCCGAGTGAGAACCCGGGTCCCAGTTGACCATGTAGTTGTCGCGGAAGATGTAGCCACGGTCGTAGAGCCGCTTGAAGGCCCGGTACACCGCGCGGACGTATCCCTCGTCGAGGGTGAAGCGCTCGCGCTCGTAATCGCAGGAGGCGCCGAGCCGCTTGTACTGCTCGACGATCCGCGAGCCGTACTCCTCCTTCCAGGCCCAGACCCGCGCTTCGAACCCCTCGCGGCCCAGCTCCCGGCGCGAAGCGCCCTCGGCACGCAGCTCCTTCTCGACCACAGACTGGGTGGCGATCCCGGCGTGGTCGGTGCCGAGGACCCAGAGGGTGTTGCGCCCCCGCATCCGGTTCATCCGCACCAGCGCGTCTTGTATCGAGCCGTTCAGCGCATGGCCCATGTGCAGGGCGCCGGTGACGTTGGGCGGCGGGATCGAAACTGAGAAGTTCTCCTCCGGCGTGCCCGCCGCGGCGGGATGGAAGTAGCCGCCCTCGATCCACTCGGCGAAGATCCGCCGCTCGACCTCGGCGGGGTCGTAGCGCGTCTTGTCCTGCAGCGAGTCTTGGCGCCCTTCGGTCATGAACCAAGTTCGCGCTTGGCTTGCTGCGCAAAGAGCCAGAGATGCATGCTTGCTCGCTTCGCGCTCATGGCGCCGAGTTTAGTTTCGGAGTGCCGCCTAGGCGGATTCCTCGGTGAGGCCGTCCTCGGCCTCGCCGATGTCCTGGTGCGCGGCCTCGGTGACCAGGGTGGGGCGGCGTCCCTGGATGATCGTCTCCCTGGTCACGACGCACTTGGTGACGTCGCGGCGGGAGGGCAGCTCGAACTGCACATCAAGCAGCGTCTCCTCGAGGATCGAGCGCAGCCCGCGGGCGCCGGTCTCGCGCTCCAGCGCCTTGTCGGCGATCGCCTCGAGGCTGTCCTCGGCGAAGACGAGCTCGATGTCGTCGAACTCGAAGAAGCGCTGAAACTGGCGGGTTAGGGCGTTGCGCGGCTCGGTCAGGATCGTGATCAGATCGTCGCGGCTGAGCTGGTGGATCGCGGCGACGACCGGCAAGCGCCCGATGAACTCCGGGATCAGCCCGTACTCCATCAGGTCCTCGGGCAGCACCTGCTCGAACCACTCGCCGGTGTCCTTGTGCTGGCGTGAGGAGATCGCGGCGCCGAAGCCCACGCCCCGGTCGCCGATCCGGCGCTCGATCACCTTGTCCAGCTCGGCGAAGGAGCCGCCACAGATGAAGAGGATGTTGGTCGTGTCGATCGTCAGGAACTCCTGGTGGGGGTGCTTGCGCCCTCCCTGAGGAGGCACCGAGGCGGTTGTCCCCTCGAGGATCTTCAGCAGCGCCTGCTGGACGCCTTCACCGGAAACGTCGCGGGTGATCGACGGGTTGTCGGCCTTGCGCGCGATCTTGTCGATCTCGTCGATGTAGATGATCCCCGTCTCGGCCTTCTTGACGTCGAAATCGGCCGCCTGGATCAGCTTCAGGAGGATGTTCTCGACATCCTCGCCGACGTAACCGGCCTCGGTCAGCGCGGTCGCGTCGGCGATCGCGAAGGGGACGTTGAGGATGCGGGCGAGGGTCTGGGCAAGCAGCGTCTTGCCGCAGCCGGTCGGGCCGAGCATCATGATGTTCGACTTCTGAAGCTCGATCTCGGCGTCCTCGGACTGGGCGATCTGGACCCGCTTGTAGTGGTTGTAGACGGCGACCGAGAGAGCCCGCTTGGCGGCCTCCTGGCCGACCACGTACTCCTGCAGCACCTCGTGGATCTCGCGCGGTTTCGGCAGGTTCTCCAGCTCGAAGGTCGGCGGCGCGGTCAGCTCCTCGTCGATGATCTCGTTGCAGAGGTCGATGCACTCATCGCAGATGTAGACGCCGGGGCCGGCGATCAGCTTCTTGACTTGGCGTTGCGACTTACCGCAGAAGCTGCAGAGGAGCTGCTCGTTGGAGTCTGTGGGGCGTGCCAGCGGAATCCCCTCCTTGCGGGGCGGTCGTTGACTTCCCGGCCGCCCCAACAGCTTAGACGGGGGGACAAGCCGGGCCTGTCGGGGTCGTTTACTTCGTGCAGGCCCCCGTCCCTCCTCGTGAGCGCGGCGTTGCGCCGTTTCGCTACGGTGGGCGGCGTGCGGGGTGAGGTCAGAATCGAGCCGATCGCGGCGGAACAGCTCGAGACGCTGCTGCCGATGATCGCGGCCTACCAGCGCTTCTATCGAGGTAACCGACATCGACGACCGGCGCAACCGCGCCTTCTTTCGCCGCTTCCTCGCCCCCAGCGACGACGGCCTGCTGCTCGGCGCCTGGGACGGCGAGCGGCTGGTTGGCTACGCCTGCCTCTACTGGACCTTCACTTCGTTAGCGCCGGCCGAGATCGTGCTGATGAACGACCTCTTCGTCGAGGAGGCGGCCCGCGGGCGCGGCGTCGGCCGCGCCCTGATCGAGGCGAGCGCCGCCACGACCCGCGAGCGAGGCGCTCACCACCTTGAGTGGGTCACCGCCGCCTGACAACCACACTGCCCAGCGCCTTTACGACTCAACCGACGCCGAGCGCTCGACCTGGATCGCCTACGAACTGGAGCCCTAGAGCGTCAGTGGTGCTCGATGACGCGGTCGACGAGGTTGTACTCCTTCGCTTCCTCCGCACTCATGAAGTAGTCGCGCTCGGTGTCTTTGGCGACTTTGTCGAAGGGCTGGCCGGTGTGCTTGGCGAGGATCTCGTCGAGGCGCCGGCGGACGTCGATGATCTCTTTGGCGTGGATCTCGATGTCGGTTGCCTGGCCCTGAAAGCTGGAGGAGACCTGATGGATGAGGATCTTCGAGTTGGGCAGCGACATCCGCTTGCCCGCGGCCCCGCCGGCAAGCAGCAGCGCTCCCATGCTCATCGCGATGCCGACGCAGATCGTCTGCACGTCAGGCTTGATGAACTGCATCGTGTCGTAGATCGCCAGCCCGGCGTAGACGGAGCCGCCCGGGGAGTTGACGTAGAGGCTGATGTCCTTGTCGGGGTCCTCGGACTCCAGATGCAGCAGCTGGGCGACGATCAGGTTGGCGATGTCCTCGGTGATCGGGGTGCCGAGGAAGACGATCCGCTCGCCGAGCAGGCGCGAGTAGATGTCAAAGGCGCGCTCGCCGCGCGAGGTCTGCTCGACCACCATCGGGACCAAAGGGCTCATGTTTCCGCACTCTATAGAAGGCGTCCGGCGTGCTCGCGCGAGGCTCAGTCCGAGCCCGGGGTCCAGAGGCTGCCGGCGGCCTCGCGCTCCTTCTCGGGAGTCCAGATCTTCTCCCGCGCCTCCGCCTGCTCGATCGGGATCGGCTTCGCCGACTCGGCGAGGAGGTCGATCACCTTGCGGGTCTTTACGTCCTCGCGGACTATCGTGTCTCGCCCGTTCTCGCGCAGCCGCTCCAGCAGCTTCTCGGGCCTCATGCGCTCGTGCTCGGCGGCGTGCGCGAGCGCCTCGACCATCTCCTCATCGGAAACCTCGATCTCCTCCGCCTCGGCGATCGCCGCCAGCACCGCCTCCCGCTTCAACTCCAGTTCCGCGTCGGGCTTGGATTCCTCGATCACCTCCTCGCGGGTCTTGCCCTGGATCTGCAGGTAGGTGGCGGGGTCCATGCCGCGAGCGGCTAGCTGGCGCTCGACCCGCTCCCAGCGCTCGGTGGCGCGGGCGAGTGCGAGCACGTCGGGTAGCTCCACCGTCGCGCCGCGCGAGCGCCGCGTCGATCGCGGCGATCCGGAAGTCCTGCTCGATCCGCTGCCCGACCGCCTCGCCCAGCCGCGTGCGGATATCGTCGCGCAGCTCCTCGAGCGTGTCGAACTCGGAGGCCTCGGAGGCGAAGTCGTCGTCGAGGGCCGGCAGGACCTTCTCCCGCACCTCCTTGACCTCGACCGCGAAGACCGCGTCTTTGCCGGCGAGCTGCTCGTCCTGGTAGTCCTCGGGGAAGCTGACCTCGACCTCGCGGCGCTCGCCCGCCTCCGCGCCGACGAGCTGTTCCTCGAAGCCCTCGATCAGCTGGCCAGCGCCCAGCTCCAGCAGGTAGTCGCCGGCCTTGCCGCCCTCGAACGCCTTGCCGTCGATCGTCCCCTCGAAATCGACCAAGAGGACGTCGCCCTCTGCGGCCGCCCGCTCGACCTGCTCAAGCCTGGCGAAGCTCTCGCGAACCCGCTCGACCTCCCGCTCGACGATGTCGTCGGGGACCTCGGCCTGCGCCCGCCCCACCTCCAGGCCCTTGTAGTCGCCGAGCTTCGCCCTGGGGCGCACCCCGACCTCGAACTTGAACTCAAGCGGCTCGCCCTCCTCCTCCGGGGTCGAGACGATCTCGATGCCGGGATCGCCGACCGAGCTTAGGCCGGAGGCGAGCAGCGCCCTTTCATACCACTCCGGCAGCGCGTCGCGGATCGCCTCTTCCAACACCGAGTCGAAGCCGAGCCGCTGGATGACCAGCGACGGGAGGCGCCTTGCCCTTGCGAAACCCCGGCATCCGCATCTCCCGCGCGAGGGCCCGAGCGGCGCGCTGCATGGCACGCTCGACATCGGCGGCGGGAACCTCGACGTCGACGCGCGCCCGCGAGTCGGGCAGCTCTGTGACCGAGGTCTGCATCGGCGCCTGACCCTAGACGAATCGACCCGGTGGACTACCGCCGCCGGGCGAGGCCGGCGCGCAGCGCCACCGCGAAGTCGATCGCGAAGGAGAGCCCCCGTCCCAGCGGCCCGGTGACGATCCAGGCAAGCGCCCCGTCCGTGAAGGCCGAGACCGGACTGCGCGGGGCCGTCATGGCGGTGAGCCTACCGCCCGCTGGCGCCCGCCGACGGTGCTAGCTTGGCGACGCCGTGACAGCTCCCCAGAACCGCTTCCCGCCGATCGGGAGCTACGGCTTCCTCTCCGACTGCCACACCAGCGCCCTGGTCTCCTTCGCGGGCGCCGTCGAGTGGCTCTGCCTGCCGCGCTTTGACTCGCCCAGCGCCTTCGCCGCCTTGCTCGACCGCGGCGCCGGCCACTTCAGGCTGGGACCGCGCGGCGTCGTCGTCCCGATCAGCCGCCGCTATGAGCCGGGCACGCTGATCATCGAGACGACCTGGGTGACCGACACCGGCTGGGTGGTGATCCACGACGCACTGACGATCGGCGAGTGGGCAGCGCAGGGCGGCGCCGGCTCCCGGCCGCAGACCGAACACGAGTCAGACCACTCGCTGCTGCGGCTGATGACCTGCGTCGACGGCGAGGTGGACCTGGAGATGGAGTGCCTGCCGCGCTTCGGTTACGGCCTCGAGGAGGCCACCTGGAGCGGCGGCGAGCTTGGCGAGGCGATCGCGCGAGGCGGCGAGGCCGAGCTGAGCCTGACCAGCGACATGGAGCTGACCCTGGAGGACGGCGCCGCCCGCGGCCGGCTGCGGCTGCGCGAGGGCGAGAACGGGTTCTGCGCGGTCTCCTGGGGCGAGGAGCGACCTGGGCGGGCCGCGCAGCGCCCCGGAGGCGGCGGAGCGGCTGGAGTCGACCAAAGAGTTCTGGCGCGACTGGCTGCGCGACGGCGACTTCCCCGACCACCCATGGCGGATCCACCTGCAGCGCTCTGCCCTCGTCCTCAAGGGCCTCACCTACACGCCGACCGGCGCGATCCTCGCCGCGCCGACCACCTCGCTGCCGGAGACCCCCGGTGGCGAGCGCAACTGGGACTACCGCTTCAGCTGGATCCGCGACTCGACCTTCAGCCTCTGGGCGCTGCACACGCTCGGTTTCGACCAGGAGGCGCGCGACTTCATGCGCTTCATCGTCAACGTCTGCCGCGACAATCCGGACCTCCAGATCATGTACGGGATCGGCGGCGAGAAGGAGCTGACCGAGAAGACCCTCGACCACCTCGGCGGCTACGTCGGATCGAAGCCGGTGCGGATCGGCAACGGCGCCTACGACCAGCGCCAAAACGATGTCTGGGGGGCCCTGCTGGACTCGATCTATCTGCATGAGAAAGCCCTGCGGGGCGCTGGCACGCCGGCCGACCGCCAGCTGATCCGCCACCAGGTGGAAGCCGCGATCGAGGCCTGGCCCCATCCCGACCAGGGGATCTGGGAGTCCCGCGGCGAGCCCCGCCACTACGTCTCCTCGAAGCTGATGATCTGGGTCGCGGTCGACCGCGGCGTCCGCCTCGCTCGCGGCGATCGGGTTCGATGAGCTGGCCACGGAATGGGAGCAGACGGCCGAGAAGATCCGCGACGAGATTCTCGAGCGCGGGGTACGCGACGGCGTCTTCCGCCAGCACTACGACACCGACGCGCTCGACGCCTCCCTGCTGCTGATCCCGCTGCTGCGCTTCCTCCCCCCCGACGACCTCCGGGTCAGGGCGACGGTCGAGGCGATCGCCGACCAACTGACCCAGCACGGCCTGGTCCTCCGCTACAAGGTGGACGAGACCGACGACGGCCTCAGCGGCGAGGAGGGCACCTTCCTGATCTGCTCCTTCTGGCTGGTCTCGGCGCTCTCAGAGATCGGCGAGCCGAAGCGGGCGCGGGCTCTCTGTGGGCGATTGCTGAATGCCGCCGGCTTGCTCGACCTCTACGCCGAGGAGCTGGAGGCCGAGAGCGGACAGCACCTCGGCAACTTCCCCCAGGCCTTCACCCACCTGGCGCTGATCAACGCCGTCTCCCACGTGATCGCTGATGAGCAGCGCGAGGACGGCGGCCCCACCGCCGTCTTCACCGAGATGGGCGGCGTCCACGAGGACGCCTGAGTTGCAGACGAAAGCCCTACAGACAAAACGGTTCGTTAGCTCTATATTGCCTGCCCGATGGGAGCCCCAACTCATTCAGGCACCGCCAATCTGCTCACTGCCCTGCGGCATCCGCTGCCTCGTCGGCGCCGGCCTCCTGCACCGTCACGACCCCTTTGTCCTACCGACCCGCGCCGCCCTCCGCTTCCACGAGCTGTTGACCGGTTGACGGCGCGGGCCTAGTGTCCCGAGTCGTTAGTTCGCAGGCATAGCTCCTTCGCCGTCGAAGTCGTCGCCATCGCAAGCGACGATGGGAGGACTGATGCCCCGACGTGTGGATGTCGTGCTTGGTGACGAAGACCGAGAGGTGCTGGAGCGGTGGGCCCGCCGCCCGAAGAGCGCCCAGGCCCTGGCGCTGCGCTGCAGGATCGTGCTGGCGGCGGCGGACGGGGAGAAGAGCAAGGACATCGCGGCGCGCCTGGGCTGCAGCACGCAGACGGTCGGCCGCTGGCGGGGCCGCTTCGCCCGACGGGGCCTCGACGGCCTGCACGACGAGCCACGCCCGGGCAAGCCGCGGCAGATCTCCGACGCCGACGTCGAGCGGGTGATCGTCAAGACGCTGGAGGAGCAGCCGGCGGACGCCACGCACTGGTCGACCCGCCAGATGGCGGTCGCGACCGGGATGAGCCAGACGGCGATCAGCCGGATCTGGCGTGCGTTCGGGCTGAAGCCCCACCGCACCGAGCACTTCAAGCTCTCGCCCGATCCGCAGTTCGTCGACAAGGTCAGAGACATCGCCGGGCTCTACCTCAACCCGCCCGAGGCCGCCGTGGTGCTCTGCGTCGATGAGAAGTCCCAGATCCAGGCGCTTGACCGAAGCGCCCCGATCCTGCCGCTGATGCCGGGCGTGCCCGAGCGCCACACCCACGACTACGTGCGCAACGGCATCACGAACCTCTACGCCGCGCTCGACGTCGCCTCCGGTCAGGTGATCGCCGAGATGACCCCACGTCACCGCGCCGAGGAGTTCCGCCGGTTCCTGAATCTGATCGAGAGCTCGGTGCCGTCCACCTCGACGTCCACGTCGTGCTCGACAACTCCTCGACCCACAAGACCCCCTCGATCCAGCGTTGGCTGAAGCGCCATCCGCGCTTCACCTTGCACTTCACACCCACCTACAGCTCATGGCTGAATCTCGTCGAGCGCTGATTCGCCGAGCTGACCACGAAGTGGATCAGGCGCAGCTCCCACCGCTCGGTCCGCGACCTCGTCGCCTCGATCCGCACCTGGATCGCCAACTGGAACGAGGAACCCGAGCCCTACGTCTGGCACAAGAGCGCCGATGAGATCCTCGACAGCCTCGCCTCCTATTGCCAGCGGATCAATGACTCAGGTCACTAGAGGATGAGGTGGTGGAACTCGGCCTCAAGTCGGGATCCCAACTCTCCCGCCGCCTCATTGGCGGCGGGATCCTCCTCGGCGCTCGCGGTCACCAGCACCACGGTGGTGGCGGGGAAGCTTTGGAGCTGATCTTCGACCGCCTGCACGAGGTCTTCGTCGCCGACCCTGGCCTCAGCGGCTACACCGGCCTTCGCCAGAGAGGCCACGGTGATCACCAGACTCTGCTGAGCCTCGCGGCGAGCGCCCTCGAGGTCGGAGGCCCAGCGATCGAGGAAGCCGATGCGCGCGGGCGCGAGGACGAGGACATCCGCCTCGCCCTCTGAGCCGTCGCCGCTCGCCTCGGCGAGGATCGCCTGGACCGCCGCAGCGTCCTCCACCGGGCGGCTGACGACGACCAGGAGGTGACGGCGGGCGTCCCGTCTCGGTAACGAGGCGATCGGCCCGCGGGGCCGCTGGGCAACCGCGATGGCGACGATCCCTACCGCGACGATGGCGCCGACGAGGACCCCCGCGCCGGGGCCACCCGTTAGGAAGGCGAGGATGATCGGGACGGCGATCGCGGCGGCGAGAAGGGGGAGCTTCCAGGGCGCCATCGCTCCAAGACTGCCAGGCGCAGCCCTTGCTCAGGAGCTGAGCGGCACCGCGGCCTCCGACGTCGCGACCACGAAGGTGAAGCTCTCCTGCAGGTAGAGACGCACGATCCCCTCGTCGTGGCTGTCGTAGCCGATCGAGAGGTCCTGGCCGGACTCTTAGGAGCTGACACTCAGATGAACGTCAGTCCAGCGCCAGCGCTCATGTGAGTTGCGGCCGGTTTAGCCGCCGCCGTAGGTGATGATCAGGTCGGTCGCGACACCGACGAAGAAGCCAAGCGAGAGCAGCCACAGGCCGATCTCGCGGTGCCCGTAGCGGCGCATCCCGTTCCAGACCTCGCCGATCACGTAGAGGATCGCGCCGCCAGCGATCGCGTAGAAGGCCAGCTCCAGCGGCTCGGAGGTGACGCTGTAGCCGAGCATCGAGCCGAGGAAGGTCGGGCCGCCCCCGATCAACCCCGCCAGGCCAAGCCACAGCCAGGAGGGCCGCACGTCGCCGAGCGGGCCGACGATGCCGAAGCCCTCGGTAGCGTTGTGGAGGGCGAAGCCGACGATCAGCACCGTGGCGAGGCTGAGGTCCCCCGCACTCGCGGAGACCCCGATGGCGAGGCCCTCGGCGAAGTTGTGGAGGCCGATCGCGACCGCGATCGTCATGCCCGTCCGCAGCGCTTTCGCGCGCACAGCGGCATCGTGGGACGCGAGCTGCTCAGCGCTCATCGCGTCGACGGCGCCACCCGCGATCGGTGGCGGAGGACGCATCGACCTCAGGCGGCGCTCGATCATTGCCAGGCCGGCCGAGCCCGCCGCAAAGCCGGTCCCGAGAAGCGCCGCAAGGCCGACGGCCCGGCCCAAGCTCCCCGAGTTGTGCTTGAAGCTCGTTACCGCCCCCTCGACGATCGCGAAGGAGTGCTCCATGACGTCGACGAAGATGAAGGCGAGCACCCCCACCGAGAACATAGCCAGCGCCACCCGGGCGCGATCGTCCAAGAGCTGGAGTCGCCCAAACGGAAGTCCGAGGTAAATCGTGAAGCCCGCCAGGGCACCTAGAGCCGCGGTTTGACCGAAAGACAAGAAGCGCCGCCTCCTGAGGAGCGAATAGGGGAGTTAGGGGACCCTAACAGATACCCCGGCCCGCTCAGCGCGCCGGATCCTTCACGGCTCCCGAGACCTCGAGCACCTCGTCGATGTTCTCCATGAAGCAGTCGAGCAGGGCGGGGTCGAAATAGGCTCCCTGACGGCGCCCATGATCTCGAGCGCGCGCTCGAGCGGGATCTTCTCGCCGGGCAGGCCGGCCGGATAGCCGCCCCCGTCGAAGCGCTCGTGATGGGTGGGGGCAATCTCCCCGGTGAGGTCGAGAAGCGGAGAGTCCGAGTAGGCGAGGATGTCGTGACCGATCTGGGCGTGGCGCTTCACCACCTCGCGCTCCCCGGGGCTCAGCGACCCCGGCTTCAGCAGGATCGCGTCGGGGATCGCGACCTTGCCGACATCGTGCATCGGGGCGGCGAGGCCGATCGCGCCCACCGTCCCTCGTCTACTCGAGCAGGCGATGGACGGCTCGGAGCAGCTCCTCGCTACTGAACGGCTTCTCGATGAAGGCGGCGTCGCCCTTGTCGGCAAGCGCCTGCGGCGCGAGCACTTCGTGGCTGTATCCGGACATGAAGATCACCTTGAGCTCGGGCTGGATCGCCCTGACCCGCTCGACCAGCTCGGTCCCAAGCATCCCCGGCATGATCACGTCGGTGAGGAGGAGGTGGATCGGCTCCCCGCGCTCGCAGATGCCGAGAGCCTCCTCGCCGCCCGTTGTGCCGATCACCGAGTACCCGCCCTTGCCGAGGATGCGCTCGGCCATCCGCCGCACGTCAGGCTCATCCTCGACCACGAGGATCGTCTCGCCTTTCCCGATCGGCCGCTCCTTGGACCGAGCCTCGCCCTCGCTGGGCGCCTTTGAGCTTGAGGGAAGATGGATCATTACCGTGGTGCCGATGTTCGGCTCGGAGTAGAGGTCGATCCGCCCGCCCGCCTCGGTGATGATCCCGTACACGGTTGCGAGCCCGAGGCCGGTGCCCTTCCCCTTGCCCTTGGTGGTGAAGAACGGATCGAAGGCACGTTGGACGGTCTCCTCGTCCATCCCGATGCCGGTATCGCTCACTTTCAGCCGAACGTAGGTCCCGGGCTCGGTGTCGGGGTGCATGTAGGCGTACTCCTCGTCGAGTTCGGCCCTGTCGACCTCGATCACCAAGCGCCCTCCGTCCGGCATCGCGTCACGGGCGTTGACCGCGAGGTTGACGAGCACCTGCTCGATCTGGCCGGGGTCCGCTTCGACCGCGCAAAGGTCCTCGCCGAAGCGGGTGATGAGCTCGACTCGCTCGCCGAGCGCCCGGCGCAGGAGGTACTCCAGCTCCCTGACGACGTTGCGCAGGTAGAGCACCTCCGGCTTTACGACCTCGCGCCGGCTGAAGGTCAGCAGCTGGCGGGTCAGCGCCGCCGCGCGGTCGGCGGCGCTGCGGATCTCCTCCACGTCTCGGTGCGCCTGAGAGCCGGGCTCCAGCTCGTCGGCGATGAACTCCGCGTAGTTGACGATTACGCCGAGGATGTTGTTGAAGTCGTGGGCGATGCCGCCGGCGAGCTGCCCGACGCTCTCCAGCCTCCGCGCCTGTGCGAGCTGCCCTTGGAGCGCCCTCTCCCGCTCGCTCTCGGCACGCTCGCTGATGTCGCGAACGGCGGCCATGGCGATGACGCCGTCCTCGGTTTCGATACCGGAGAGGCTGATCTCGGCCGGGAACTCCGTCCCGTCCTTTCGGACGCCAGAGAGCTCTACCCCGGCGTCCATCGGCCGCGTGCGCGGCTCCGCGAAGTAGCCGGCGCGGTGATCGGGGTGGGTTTCACGGAAGCGCTCGGGGATGAGAGCCTCCACCATCTGCCCGAGCAGTTGCTCGCGCGGGTAGCCGAAAAGCTCCTCTGCCTGGCTGTTGACCAAGACGATCCGCCCGTCCCGGTCGACTCCGACGATCGCGTCGGGAGCGGCCTCGAGCAGCTGCTCGAAGGTCGAGGCGGTCGTCTCGGGTCTGGCGGCATTCCCCACAGAGCCTCCGGCATCTCCCTGATTCGCCCCGGCTAAATCAGCCGATCACTCAACTAATTTGATCTTAACAGTGCTCGAAAGCCGGCCTGCGCTTTGGAGGCGGACGATCAATCAGGCCCCGACGATGTCGCGCCGCTCGAAGATCCGTATGGCGAGAAGCGCGGCGAGAAGCGCGAGCGCCAGCATCGCTACCGCCGCGGTCGCCTTGAAAGGCTGTGCGGGAACCAGCCCGACGTGGTGGAATGGAGAGAGATCGAGCGTCCAGGCGGGGGCGCCGAGCAGCGCCCCGAACAGCTCCCACAGGAAAGCGACGCTGACCAGGCCGTAGGCAATCCCGGCGCTGGCGCGCGGGACCAAAGCGAAGGCGAGTGCGCCGAGAGCGAGGAAGAGCAGCGCA
Source organism: uncultured Solirubrobacterales bacterium (assembly GCA_963842375.1). Classification (GTDB taxonomy): domain Bacteria; phylum Actinomycetota; class Thermoleophilia; order Solirubrobacterales; family 70-9; genus CAVUPF01. Next base: position 51,803 of record CAWJGB010000005.1, on the reverse strand, counting down.
GCTGGCAGGCAGTTCGCGCCCGCCTCGATCATGTCTGCGAGCGACACGCCCACCCCCTGCGAAGCGGCACCCGCCCAGGCGAACAGGCCCGCCACCAGAGCAAGCAGGGCAGATCCGAGCGCCGCGAGCGCCAGCCTCCCCCCCAGCCAGCTCGCGCGACCGACGGGAAGGGCGAACAGGGTCTCCAGTCGCTGGTCTGCCTCCTCGCGGCGAACGGCGGCAATCTGCGAACAGGCGAAGAGCCCAATCGCCAACACGAACATCAGGAAGTAGAAGCCGAGAGCGCCGGAAGGCGTGACGATCGACGCCCCTCCGACCTTGTGAATCTGCTGCCTCAGACTCGCCGAGAGGTGCGCGGAGGCGAAGGTGTTGGAGAGCAACCCGAAGATGACGGCGAAGAAGCCGATCCCGGCCAGCCAGCCGAGCAGGCTGCCGCGCTCGCCGCGCAGCGCCTGAGCGGTCGGCGAGGAGAGCAGGCTCAGGCGCGGCACCCTGCTGTCGCGACTCGGGAGCAGCCCGTTGCCGACGTCCCGCCGCACGGCGATCAGCCCGGCCGCGACCCCCAACAGCGCGCTCGCCAAGAGGGGGAGGACGAGAACTTCCGGTCGCGGCCCGGCGAACGCCCTCATCTGCTCTGCCCAGCCCAACGGGGTGGCCCAGCGCAGCCATTCCAGGCCCGAGGAGGTATCGGCGAGGACGCGAAGCACCAGCGTGAAGCCGAGCGCGACGGTGCCGATCTCCAGCGCCATGCGGCGAGTCGGGGCGAGCTGGCTGGCCAGGGCGCCGATCCCGACGAACACCGGCACGGGCGAGACCGTGACCAGCGCGAGGTAGGCGGAGCCCCCCGCGGAGAGCCTCCCTGCGAACAGGCCGGCGAAGGTGGCCAGCCAGATCAGCGCTGCGCCGGCCGCTACCGCGAGGAGCGCAGCGACGTAGGCGGTCCGGCGGGCCACCGCGCCGGCCAGGACCAGCTCCTGCCGACCCGCCTCCTCCTCGGCGCGCAGCGCCCTGACCGCCGCCAGCAGCCCCCACATCGCGGCGAAGATCGAGAGGGTGCCCGCCACCCGCCAAGCGGCGTAGCCCCCGACCGTGAGCAGGTCATGCGGCACGCCGTAAAAGAGCCGCACCGCCTTGTTGTCGCCGAAGCTCTGGGCAAAGCCAATCCGGTCCTTGAGCGTCGGGAAGCTGTGACGGTAGCCGACGACCTGGATCAGGGCGACGAGGCCAAACAGCAGCGCGAAGGAGAACGTCCGGGTCCGCCCGTCAGCGAACGAGCGGCGGGCGATCGCCTTAGCCGCCAGCACGGTCCTCGCCGGTGTCGTAGTGGTGCAAGAAGATCTCCTCGAGCGAGGGCTCGCGGCTGGTCATTGCCCTCACGGGAGTGCCGGCCAGCGCCGAGATCAGCGGGCCGATAGGGCCCGTCACCTCGAAGCGCAGCGCGTTGGCGCCGGCTCCCGCTACCGCAACCCCTGGCAGCGGCCCGAGGTCGGGCGGGGGGCCCTCGAAGGTGGCCTCGACGGTGTAGGAGTTGAGATGACGCAGCTCGGCGAGGCTGCCCTCGTCGACGAGCCGGCCTTCGCGCAGGATTCCGACCCGGTCGCAGAGCGCCTCGACCTCGCTGAGGATGTGGGAGGAGAGGAAGACCGCCTGGCCGCGCTCCTTCGCTTCGTGGACGCTCTCCCGGAACGCCACCTCCATCAGCGGGTCCAACCCGGAGGTCGGCTCGTCGAGGACCAGCAAGTCGGCCCGGCTGGCAAGCGCGGCGACCAGCTGTACCTTCTGCCGGTTGCCTTTGGAGAGCGCCCGCACCTTCTTTGAGGTGTCCAACTTGAAGCGCTCTACAAGCAGGTCGCGATACGCGGTGTCGGCACCGCCGTGCAGACGGGCGAGGAACTCGAAGGTCTCGGCGCTGGTCAGCGATGGCCAGAGGAAGGGCTCCCCGGCGACGTAGGCGACCCGGCGGTGGGCCGAGACCGGATCGCTCCAGGCGTCGAGTCCGAACACCTCTGCCCGGCCGGCGCTGGGCCGGTGCAGGCCGAGCAGGAGGCGGATCGTCGTCGTCTTGCCGGCGCCATTGGGCCCGAGGTAGCCGTAGACCTCGCCCTCTGCGACCGTCAGGTCGAGAGCGTCCAGGGCGAGGGTCTCGCCGTAGCGCTTAGTCAGTCCCTCGGCTCGGATCGCACTCACCACGACAACAGCGTTGCATTGTGCCCGGCCATCAGGATCCTCGGCGATCACACTCCGAGCAGAAGGCTCAGCGCCAGCATCACCGCAGCCCCGCCCGCGATGCCGACGCTCGGCCCCGCCCGCCTCGACCCCGCGTAGGCTTGGGGCAGCAGCTCGACGGCGATCAGCGCCAGCATCGCTCCGGCAGCGAAGGCGAAGGAGAACGACAGCAGGCCCTGGATCTGCTCGACGGCGACGAAGGCGATCAGGGCTCCGACCGGCTGCGGGGCGCTGGTCCCGACTGCAGCCCAGAACTGCCGCGCGCGGCTGAACCCCGCCGCGTCCATCGGGATCGCGACGCTGGTCCCCTCGGGGATGTTCTGGAGCGCCATAGCGAGGATCACGAAGAGGCTGAGGCCGACGCGGTTTGAGGCGAAGGCGGTACCGATAGCCAGGCCCTCCGGGAGGCTGTGGACGAAAAGGACGGCGAAGACCAGCGCCGAGGTGCGAGCGCCGGGGCCGGTATGGCCCATGAAGCCGCGGTCGGCGCCGAGTCGGCGGCGCGCCACGCCCAGCACCCCGCCTCCCACCGCCAGGCCGGCGAGCACCGCGAGGGTCGACCCTTCTTCAGTGGCCGGGATCAGAAGGCCGGCGATCGACGCCACCCCCATCACCCCGGCGGCGAAGCCAAGCAGGATCGGCGTCAGCTGCGCCGCCCTGTCGCCGAGGAAGAAGACCGGGATCGCACCCAGCCCGGTGGCCAGCGCCGCACCGCTCGCAGCGATCACCAGGACGACCACCTGGGGCATGGCTCGGGAAGCTAGCCTGCCCTAGGTCGGCGAGGACTCCACGGCCCGAACTCGGCCCGGCCTGCCCGACTGGGATTCGGGCCGCTCGGCCCCCGGGACCGAGCCCAGGAACGGCACCAGGTACCTGCCGACGATCTTGCCTTCGCTCTCCCACTTCGCGTGGTCGCTGAAGATCGAGGTGTCCCCGCGGCCAGGCATCAACTTGCCGTAGAGGTACTGCGGCTTCTCCCCGGTCCAAAGCGTCGCGCGCAGAACCGGTTCGAAGGCGCGCGGCTCGACCGCAGACCCGAGATCGGCGGCGATCGCCTCGGCGGCCACGTCAGCCTGCTGGGCGGCGATCCCGCCCTGCTTGACCGGGAACGCAGTGACGTCGCCTGCCGCGAAGACACGCTCCATCCCTGTCACTCGACCATGCTCGTCGACCGGGATAAAGCCGGATCGATCGTGGGGGATGCCGGCGATCTGTTGCCCCTCGATACGGGGCGAGCTCACAACAGCGTCGGCTTCGATCGGCCTGCCGGGAGCGACGTGCAGGAGGCCGCTCTCGAACTTGACGGGGTGCGTGCGAGTGACAACCTCGATGCCGCGCTCGGCCAGCAGCCGACCGACCTGCTCGCTCGCCCGAACGCCAAATAGACCCAGCGGCCGATCCTCGGGCGTGAGGACCGTCAGCGAGGCGCTGGCCCTCGCCCCGACCCGCGTCAGCTCAGCCTCCGCGAGCAGCGCCAGCTCGTAGGCCGGAAGGGGCCAGCCGGCACCGCTTGGCCTCGTGAAGATGACCCGGCGAAGCACTCCCTCGCGCAGCCCTCCCACCACGTCAGCGACGCCGCCCTCGTCGGCGACGCCCCAGAAGGTTACGGCACCCGGCACGGCCCAAAGCATCCGCGTGCCTAGCGCAACGAGCAGGTAGTCGTAAGGGACCTCGTGCCCGTCGTGGGTGACGACGTGGCGAAGGGCCGCGTCGACGGCGATCACGCTGCCGAGGCGGAAAGAGGCCCCGGCTCGGTTCGCCAGCTCATCGAGGTCAAAATCGATCACCCGACCGGCGCGAAACGGCTCGCCGACAGCCAGCGGTCGGTAGGCGAACTCTCGGCGGGGAGCGAGCAGTTCGACCTCGGCGCGCTCGCCGGCCAGCTCGTGCAGCGCAACCATCGCCTCCAGCCCGGCCACTCCGCCCCCGGCGATCACCACCCGGGGCCTCAAGCTGTTCTGCTGCCGTCCTTGCATGCCAGCGACCCTACGACCGCAGGCTCCAAGCGCCATCCGCGGGAAGTACTGATCTCGGCTCGGTATGCCTCCGAAGGCGCGACGACTGCTCCTTATCGCGGGCCGTCATGCCCACGTCCTCGGCCACGGTCGCGCCGGGGCCGCGGTCCTCACCCTGACCGGCGCAGATGGATGGTCGAGCCGTCGCGCAGGACGACGTCGGCCTCCAGGTTTGGGCTGGGTACGCCACTCCCACCGGCGATGGTAGTCCGCTTCCGCGGCGTACAGTCGGGGGATGTCGACCGAGCCGTCGCTCTACTTCAGCCACCCCTCCTGCCTCGAGCACGACCCGCGGGCGCACCTGCCCCAGCACCCCGACACGCCCGAGCGGCTGCTCGCCATCGAGCGGCTGCTGGCTGAGCGAGACTGGCACGGATGGGAACGGCGCGAGGCCCCGCCGGCGGAGGAGGAACAGCTCGAGCTCCTGCACACCCGCCGCCACGTCGAGGGCATCCGGGACCTCTGCTTGTCCGGCGGAGGCGCGATCGACGCCGACACCTTTGTCGGCGAGGCCTCCTACCGCGCCGCCCTTCACGCCGCCGGCGGGACGTGTGCGATGGCCCGGGCGCTGTTGGCCGGCGAAGGCGGGGTCGGTTTTTGTGCGGTGAGGCCTTCCGGGCACCACGCCGAACCCGATCGGGCGATGGGCTTCTGCCTCTTTGACAACGTCGCCATCGCTGCGGAGCTGGCGATCCGGGAGCTGGACGCCCGGCGCGTGTTCATCCTCGACTGGGACGTGCATCACGGCAACGGCACTGCGGAGGCGTTCCGGCAGCGCTCCGACGTCCTCTTCGCGAGCATCCACCAAGCCGGGATCTTCCCGGGCACCGGTGCGATCGGCGACGTCGGCTCCGGCCCCGGGGAGGGCTACACGATCAACCTCCCGGTACCAGCCGGCTCCGAAGAGGAGCTGTGGCTATCGCTGATCGAGCACATCGTGGTCCCGGTCGCTACCGAGTTCGGGCCCGACCTGGTGCTGGTCTCGGCCGGGTTCGACGCCCACATCGACGATCCCCTCGCGGATTGCCGGCTGCAGGCGGGATCGTTTGCAGAGATGGCCCGCCACGTCCGCGACATGGCCGGGGGCCTGGGCGCTCCCGTGGGAGCGGTGCTGGAGGGCGGCTACGACAAGCTCGCGCTGGCCGAGTGCGTATCGGAGACGATGGCCGCCCTGGGCGGCGAGGGAGAAGCCACGTCGGCCGCGCCCGAGGCGCCGCTCACCTCCCGCGCGGCGGCCCACATCGGCCACTACTGGCAGCTATGAGCCGGAATCCGCACCTGCGACTAGCATCGGCGCCGTGGAGATCCTGGTCGTCGAGGACGAAGAGTCGATCGCCGATTTCCTCGAGCGCGGCCTCAAGGCCGAGGGCTTCGCGGTCCTAACCGCCCACGACGGCGTCGAGGGAGAGCGGCTCGCCCTGGCCCAGGGCGTCGACTTGGTGATCCTCGACCGGATGCTCCCCCGGCGCGACGGGATGCAGGTGCTGGCCGCGATCCGCAACGCGAAGCCGGCCCTGCCGGTGATCCTGCTGACTGCCAAGGAGGAGATCGCCGATCGCGTCGAGGGGCTCGACCGCGGCGCCACCGACTACGTGACCAAGCCCTTCTCCTTCGAGGAGTTGGCGGCGCGGGTCAGGGTCCACCTGCGCCAGCCAGACGGCGAGGCGGCGACGACCCTGGAAGCGGGGGGCATACGACTCGACCTGCTGGCGCGGCGGGCAGAGCGCGACGGCCTCTCGGTGCGTCTTCCTGAGCGGGAGGCCGAGCTTCTCGCCCACCTGATGCGCCACGCCGGGAAGGTATGCACGCACAGCGAGATCCTCTCCGCCGTCTGGGGCTATGACCACGATCCGCGCACCAACGTCGTCCAGGTCTACATCGGCTACCTGCGCCGACGACTTGCCCTACCCGACTCTCCGGCGCCGATCGAGACCGTGCGCTCGGTCGGCTACCGGCTGGCCGAGCGGGGATGAAGGGCGCTTGGCTGCGCCTCGGCCTGCGCGGCAGGCTGGCGCTCTCGATTGCCGCGATCGTCCTCACAGCCTTCGGGGTGCTGTACGTCTCCGTCCGCCAGGAGATGAGCGAGGAGTCGGCGGTGATCAAGCACGAGGAGCAGCGCGAGGCAGCTGGCCTGGCCCCAGCGCCGGCTGACGCCGACGGTGCCAAGGGCACCCCGCTCTCGCCGGTCGAGGACGCTCAGGCCGAGGTGGTGAGGACGTTCCTGATCACAGGCGCGATCACCCTCGGGGCGGCGTTGCTGGCGGGCTACCTGCTCGCCGCGCGAACCGCCGCCCCACTGCGACGCATGGCCGCCACCGCCGCAGCGGTCGACGCTGGGGAGCTGACCCCGCGCATCGGCCCCGAGGGCTCGGCGGCGGTCGAGGTGCGGACCCTCGCCGAGGCCTTCGACCACATGCTGGACCGTCTCGACGACGCTTTCTCGCGCCAGCGTCAGTTCGTCTCGGATGCCTCTCACGAGCTGCGTACGCCTCTGACCGCGATCCGGGGCCAGCTCGAGGTGCTGGCCCGCAGCGAGCGGGTCGAGCCCGGGGAGGTGCGCCGGGTGGAGCGCGTGGTGCTGGTCGAGATGGCGCGGATCGAGCGCCTGGTCGACGATCTGCTCACCCTGGCCCGCCTCGACGAGGCCGCGCCGCTCCGGCGCCGCGAGATCCCGCTCGCGGCATACCTGCGGCGCCTCGCCCAGGACGAGCCGCTGGGCGGCGTCGCGGTGGGCGAGCTGCCGGCCGGCACCCTGCGCGCCGACCCCGACCGGCTGACCCAGGTGATCCGCAACCTGCTGGGCAACGCCCGCCGCCACACCGGCCCTCGCGGGCAGGTCGCGATCTCCGCCGTGGCGCGCGGCTCGCGGCTGACGATCCGCGTCGACGACGACGGCCCGGGCATCGCCCCCGCGGAACGAAGCCGAGTCTTCGAGCGCTTTCATCGCAGCGAGGCGGCGCGGGACCGCGGCTCCGGCGGCAGCGGGTTGGGGCTGGCGATCGCCCGCTCGATCGTCGAGCTGCACGAGGGGCGGATCTGGGTGGAGGACTCGCCCCTGGGCGGGGCGCGGATCGCCTTCGAGCTCGGTGGGTTCGACCCTCAGCTCGGCACGGCGTAGATCTGCCCGCCTGCTTCGAGCACTTTTCTCGGCGTCAGCCCGCTGGGCGGCGGGCCGGCGATCACTTCGCCGGTTTCGGCGCTGTACTCGCCGCCGTGGCAAGGGCAGACGATGACGCCACCTTCGTATCCGACCGTGCAGCCCGCGTGGGTGCAAACGGCGCTGAACGCCTTCAGCTTGCCGTCGGTCTCGCGGATCAGGATGTCGGGTGAGCCGTCGGAGGGATCGCTGTAGGTGGCCGCCTGCCCGCTGGGCAGCCGGTTGGCGGGGCCGAGCTTGACCGCACCGGAGGGGACCGAGGAGGCGCGCGCCGCCGAGCCGGAGCCACCGCCACTTCCGGAGCCGCTGCCCCCGCCGCCGCTATTCGAGGCGCCGCCAGGAGACGATCCGCCCGACCCCGACGAGGATCCCGCCGCCAGCGTGCGCGGTCCCGAGTAGATCCCCTTCGCCAGCGCCGAGATGCCGGCGATCGCCACCGCCATCCCGGCGAACTCCGCCAACAGTACGCGGCGGGTCGAGGTGGCGAGCGCTTCGCCCCCTCCCTCGTCCTCGACCGGACGCAGGTGGGTGCGGCGCGCCATCGCCGCCGAGGGGCGCTTGGTGACGTTGTCGAGGGCAGGCTGCCCGCTCGCGCCGGCCAGCACGAACGGCAGCCATGCGAAGGTAAAGACGATGTCCGGGCCAAGGAAATAGGGCGTGGTGTGCCAGCTCGCGGTGAGGAAGAGGAGGAAGTTCAACCCCATGCCACAGGCGGCGGCGGTGCGGGTGAAGAGCCCGGTGGTGACCAGGAGGCCGATCAGGATCTCGGCGATCGCCACGCCGATGCCCGCCAGCGCGGGGTGGGGAAGGGCGAAGGTGCGCAGGATGAAGCCGCCCGGCGTACCACTGGCGAAGCCGTGAAGCTGCGTGCCGATGTAGGTCGGCGCCCCGGGATGCAGGAAGCCCGGATCGCCGAGCTTCTGGATCCCCGCGTAGACGAAGGTGACGCCGAGGAAGAGGCGCAGCGGGAACAGCGCCATGGCGGGAGATATCCCACCCCGCCCCTTCCAGCCGGTGTCCCTGCGGCGAGGGCGGGCGGGCGGCGGCTCGAAGGTCCCCGTCTCGTACTCGTCTGGCATCCCCCGCACTGTCTCGCCGACCTCTAAACGCCCCCTCAGACCACCATGAGAGACCTCTCACGGGGGCATTAGCCAGCCGTAAGCGGGCGTGGACAGCATCGAGCCATGTACAGCGAGAGCACGGCCCCAGTCCGAGAAGGGGTCGCCGGCAACGCGCGCCTTACCGGCGGCGCCGCGGCGATGCTGCTCGTCCTGCTGGCGATCGAGGGGGCGACGGTCCCACTAATCGGCCGCCTGCGCGGCCCCCACATCTTCATCGGCATGCTGCTGATCCCGCCGGTGCTGCTGAAGCTCGGCAGCACCGGCTATCGCTTCGCCCGCTACTACTCCGGCAACCCGCCCTACCGCCGCAAGGGACCACCGCCTCTGCCGATGCGCCTGTTCGCGCCCGGAGTGGTGCTCACGACGATGGCGCTGTTCGGCACCGGCGTCGCGCTCCTAATCGCGGGGCCCGGCAACCACTCCCTCATCTTCCTGCACAAGGCGAGCTTCATCCTCTGGTTCGCCCTGATGGCGGTCCACGTCCTCGGCCACCTCCTGGAGGTGCCCCAGCTCGCCCTACCCGACTGGCGCGGGAGCGGCGGCCGCGAGGCGGCGCTAGCCGGTTCGGGACTGCGGCTGACGCTGCTCGCCACCTCAATGCTGGCCGGCCTCGTCCTCGCCCTCGCGACGTTCTCGCTCGCCGCCCCCTGGCTCTCCGGTTTGCCCGGCCACTGAGCGCCGGACAAACCCGAGACGCCCGTCCGTCACCGCAGCGCAAACTATGATCGCGTCAGTGGTCGGGTTGGTCTCGCCGAGCGCATATTGAGATGAGAGGAGGCGGCGGCGGATAGCTGCCGGTCAGATCGCCTGCGCGCGTGCTTCAACCCTCGGGGTCGCGCTCAACTCGAGCGCCCGCAGGGCTCGATTGACGTCGGTGATCGAGAGGATCCCCACATCGCGGCCCTGCGTGAGCACGACCGCTCGTCCGACCCGCTGGAAGGCGGGGCGCTCCAGCAGCTCGGCGACGTCCTGGTGCTCGTCGACGATCAGGTCGGGGTCTTTGACCGCCACCTGGCCCACCGTGGTGGTACCTCGTCGCGACAGCGGGACGCGCTCCACGGCCCCGAGGTCGACCAGGCCCACCGGCCTGCCGCCGTCGAGCACCGGGAACGCGGAATAGCGGTGCCTGACGAAGAAGTCCTCGATCGCCTCCTCGACGGTGGCGTCGGCGCGCACGGTCACGGCCGGGAAGGACATGAACCGCCCCGCCTCGCGGCCGGCGAACGCGGTGCGAACCCTCAGCCCTCCCTCTTCGGCTTTGGCGGCGAAGATGACGAAGAGGCCGATCAGGGCCAGCCAGAGCCCGCCGAAGGCGCCCGCCGCGGTGGCGAGCAGACCGAGGCCGATCATCGCCGTAGCCGAAGCCGCGCCCGATCGAGGCGGCGATCGCGGTGGCCCGGGAGAGGTCGCCGATCCGGCCCCAGATCAGCGCCCTGGCGACGCGGCCGCCGTCCAGCGGGAAAGGCGGGCAGCAGGTTGAAGGCGAGGATCACCGCGTTGATCAGCACCTGGTATTCGACCACCGCCCGCAGCGCCGCGGGAGACGAGGACGGCAGCGCCAGCGCGAGGGCCCCGAAGGCCGCGGCGATGACGAGGGTCACCGCCGGGCCGGCGATCGCAAAGCGCAGCTCGTCCCCTGCCGTCTTCGGGTAGCCCTTCATCCTCGAGACGCCACCCAGCAGCCAGAGGTCGATCTCCTCGATCTCGACGCCGCGGCGCCGCGCGATCACGGCGTGGCCCAGCTCGTGCAGGAGGATGCTGGCGAAGAGCAGCAGGGCGCTGAGCAGGCCCAGGCCGTAGGCGAGCGCCGGGGCGATGCCGGAGACCTGGGCCGGGTAGTAGGCGGCGCCCAGCGACCAGGTGATCAGCGCCGACGATCACCAGCCACAGCGGCTGTACGCCGATCGGGATGCCGGCGAGGCGCCCGATGCGAATGCTGCCCCGGCTCATCGGCGCACCCTCCGTGCATCGCCGCTACGGCGGCTGGCGCCGCGCTGGCGCATTCAGGCGGCGGCATTGTGGAACTCCTCCAACACCGACACGACGTCCTCGTCGGAGACCTGCGAGAAGTCCCGGTACCACTGGCCGACCCCGTAAAGCAACGGCGGGACGAGCAGGCAGACGATCGCGTCCGCCTCCCCGCGCAGCCGCCGGATCGAGTCCGCCGCGCAGACCGGAACCGCGAGGACCAACCGCCGCGGCTCCCGGCGGCGCAGCGCGCGAAGCGCGGCCGTATCGGTGACTCCGGTCGCGATGCCGTCGTCGACGACGATCACCGTTCGGTCCCTTCAGATCGAGCGGCGGGCGATCGTCGCGGTAGGCGTCCACGCGGCGGCGCAGCTCGGCGGTCTCGCGGGCGATGATCGAGTCGAGAGCCCCTCCGCTGATCCCCAGCCCGGCCACCGCCTCGGCGTCGATCAGGCGGGTCCCGTCCTCGGCGACGGCACCGATCCCGTACTCGGGGTTATGCGGAGCGCCGAGCTTGCGCACGGCGAGGATCTCCAGCGGCGCGCCCAGCGCCATCGCGACCTCCCTCGCCACCGGCACACCGCCGCGGGGGAGCGCCACGACGACAGGGTGCTCGTCCGCCAGCGGTAGCAACTGCTCGGCCAGCTGCCTTCCGGCGTCTCGCCGGTCGGCAAAGCGGCCTCCGTCGCTGTCTGGCTCGATCAGGGACATCGCTGTCGAGCCATTCTCTGCGCCTTTGCGGGACGAGTCATCGGGGTATTCCCCAGTACTGGGTTCGGCTTTTCCCCGATCGCATGCGATCCTCGCCGGTGGGCGACCGGTCGTCGAGGTGAGAAGCCAGCACGAGGAGTGGGTGGGGCCGCCGGGGCTGGACCCCGAGGAGGCCGCGAACCTGCTGCTGCGGAACCTGCGCAGCTCGCGGCAGGGCCTGTCCAGCGTCGAGGTGGCAGCGGCGACTCTCCCAGTACGGGCCGAACGAGTTGCACCGGCGAGGCGGGCGGCGTTGGCCGCGCGAGCTGGCCCGCCAGTTCACGCACCCGCTGGCCCTCCTGCTGTGGGTCGCCGCCCTGCTGCTGATCCTCGTCGGCTCGACGGAGGTGGCGATCGCGGTGCTCCTGATCATCGTGCTCAACGCCACCTTCGCCTTCTGTGCAGGAGGTGCAGGCCGAGCGCGCGGTGGAGGCCCTCGCGCAGTTCATCCCGCAGCGGGCGCGGGCGATGCGCGACGGGGAGTCGCGGGAGATCGACGCGGTCGAGCTGGTGCCTGGCGACGTCGTGGCGCTCGAAGAAGGCGACCGGATCGCCGCCGACGTCCGCCTCCTCTCCGGGGCGATCGAGGTGGACATGTCGGCGCTGACCGGGGAGTCGGTGCCGGCGCTTCGCTCCGCCTCCTCCCTCGACGTCGACGTCCCCCTGCTGACGGCCCGCGATCTGGTCTTCAGCGGCACAAGCTGCACGGGTGGGGAAGCCCAGGGTGTGGTCTTCGCCACCGGCATGGCCACCGAGCTGGGCCGGATCGCGGCGCTGTCGGAGCGCGTAACCCAGGATCCCAGCCCGCTCGAGAGCCAGGTGCGGCGGGTCGCCTGGCTGATCGCCGCGGTGGCGGTGGCGCTCGGGGTTGTCTTCATACCCGTTCGCGACCCTCTCGGCCGGGCTCACGCTGGTCAACGCCGTCGTCTTCGCCGTCGGGCTGGTGGCTGGGCTCGTCCCCGAGGGACTGCTGCCGGTCATCACCCTGGCCCTGGCCGTCGCAGTCCGCGCCTTGGCCCGGCGAGGCGCCGTCGTCAAGCGCCTCAGCGCGGTGGAGACGCTCGGCTCGACCGACGTGATCTGCACCGACAAGACCGGCACCCTGACCGAGAACCGGATGGAGCCGACGCTGGTCTGGACGGCGGCCGCCTCGGTGCGGCTGGGGGACGAGGGGTCAGACGAGCCGGGACGAGCCGGACCTGCGGGCCGTGGGCCGGATCGCCGCCGCCTGCAACAACGCGCGCCTCGAGCCCGGCGAGGAGCGCAGCGGCGATCCGACCGAGATCGCGGTCCTGCTCGCCGCGCGGCAACTCGGCGCCGGGATCGGCGTGGCAGAGCGCGAGGCCGGGCGCCGCTGGCAGTTCCATTTCGACCCCGAGCGCAAGCTGATGTCGACTGTCGACGCCGAGGGCGACCGGCTTGTCGTCCACACCAAGGGCGCGCCGGAGGCGCTGCTGCCACGCTGCTCGACCCTGCTCGGAGCAGCAGGGGGCCGAAGCGGAGCTCGACGAGTCGCCAGCGTGCGCGGATCGGCGAGCAGGTCGACCGCTGCGCCGCCGAGGGCCTACGCGTCCTGGCCCTTGCCCAGCGCCCGCTGCCCGTCGGTGTCGGCGCGCCGCATCTTCGCGACGACGCCGAGCGGGAGCTCTGCTTCGCCGGCCTGATCGCGATGCTCGACCCGCCGCGCCCGGAGGTGGCCGGCGCGGTCGCCCGCTGCCACACCGCGGGCATCCGCATCATCGTCATCACCGGGGATCACCCGCTGACCGCCGCGGCGATCGCTCGGCGGGTGGGAATCGGCGGCGCGGAACCGATGGTGATAGTCGGCGAGGAGCTCGACCGGCTCGACGACCGCGAGCTGGGCGAGCTGCTGAGCGGCGATCGCGAGACGCTCTTCGCCCGCGCCTCGCCCGAGGCGAAGCTGCGGATAGCCGACGCGCTGCGCGACCTGGGGCACGTAGTGGCGATGACCGGGGACGGGGTGAACGACGCCCCCGCCCTGCGGCGCGCCGACATCGGCGTCGCGATGGGGCGCTCGGGGACCGACGTCGCCCGCGAGGCCTCGACCATGGTGCTGACCGACGACAACTTCGCGACCGTCGTAACCGCCGTCCAGGCGGGGCGGCAGGTCTACGACAACGTCCGCAAGTTCATCCTCTACATCTTCGCCCACGCCACGCCGGAGGTAACGCCGTTCGTCGTCTTCGGGCTTGCCGGGGGCGCGATCCCGCTGCCGTTGACCATCCTCCAGCTGCTCGCCTTCGACGTCGGCAGCGAGACCCTGCCCGCCCTGGCGCTGAGCCGCGAGCCCGCCGAGCCGGGCCTGATGGAGCGCCCTCCCCGGCCGCGCTCGGAGGGGGTGATCCGCGGCCCGATGCTCGTCCGCGCCTGGCTCTTCCTGGGCCTGATCGTCGCTGCACTGCAGATGGGCGGCTTCTTCTACGTCCTCACCCGGGCAGGCTGGAGCCCAGGTGATCCGGTCGGTACCGGATCCCCGCTGCACCACGCCTACCAGCAGGCGACGACAATGACCTTCTTCGGGATGATCGCCGGCCAGATCGGGACCGCCTTCGCGGTCCGCACCCAGCGTGCCTCGTTGCGCTCGGTCGGCGTCTTCTCCAACCGCTTCCTGATCGCCGCAATCGTCGGGGAGCTCTCCCTCGCCGCGTTCTTCATCTACGCGCCGCCGATGCAGGCGCTGCTCGGCACCGCCGCCCTGCCGGCGAATTTCCTGCTGATCACGCTGCCCTACCCGTTCATCGTCTGGGGCGCCGACGAGCTGCGGCGCTATGCCCTCCGGCGCCTTGCGGCTCGCCGTGCCGGGCTTCTCCTCAACAGCAGCGCCTGATGGAGAGGGGTCCGCGCGCCCTCAGGGCGCCAGCCCGACCTTGATCACGCCCTCGCGCTGGTTGCCGAAGAGGTCGTAGGCATCCTCGATCTGATCCAGCAGAAGCGATGGGTGATCAGCGGCGAGAGGTCTCCACGACTCGCGTCTTGCGGGGGGACCCCGAACCAGCAGGAGTCCATCACCCGGACGCGCCGTTGCCATCCGTGTAAACGCGCAGGATTGGCGCGGATTTCCCTGGGTCGGGACGCTCAGCCAGCCGCCGGTCCGCCGGATCGCGTCCTGCGATGGTTTGCCCGATGGGACGTCGCGAGAAGCCGCAAGCGGCCCGCCCCCGACGCCGATCGGCGGGGCTGTTCGCCGCTCTGAGCGTGCCGAATTTCCGCCTTTACTTCACCGGTCAAGCAATCAGCCTGGTCGGGACCTGGATGCAATCGGTCGCGCTCGTCTGGCTGGTGCTGGAAATCACCGGGTCGGGCACCTTGCTTGGCCTGGTGGTGGCGGCGCAGTTCCTCCCCGTGCTGCTGCTTGGCGCCTACGCCGGCCTGGTGGTCGACCGGCTCAACAAGCGGCGCCTCCTGCTCGCCACGCAGACGGCGATGGCGCTGCTCGCCCTGCTGCTGGGGATGCTGACCGTGACGCACACCGTGCAGCTCTGGATGATCTTCGTCATCGCCGCGCTGTTCGGCTGCGTCAATTCGCTAGACAACCCGACCAGGCAGTCCTTCGTGATGGAGATGGTCGGCGGGATCAGAGTCCAAAACGCAGTCAGCCTCAACAGCGCGATGGTCAACGGCTCGCGGGCGGTAGGGCCGGCGGTGGCGGGTGGGCTGATCGCCACGGTGGGCGTCGGGGTCTGCTTCCTCGTCAACGCGGCCAGCTTCATCGCGGTGCTGATCGCCCTCTCGGTGATGCGCGTCTCCGAGCTGTGCCCGACCGAGCCGGTGCCGCGCGAAGGGGGCCAGCTGCGCGAGGGGCTTCGCTACGTGCGCCGGACCGTGGGCCTTCTGGTGCCACTCTTGATGATGGCCCTGATCGGCACCCTCGCCTACGAGTTCCAGGTCGTCCTGCCGTTGCTGGCTCGCATCACCCTGCACGGGGATGCAGAGACCTACGGCTTCATGACCGCGGCGATGGCGGCTGGGGCGGTCGCCGGCGGGCTCTACGTGGCGACCCGCGATTCGACCGGCCTTTTGCCACTCACCGTCGCGGCCGCCGGCTTCGGAGCGACGATCTTCGCCGCCGCCATCGCTCCCTCCCTGACGGTGGAGCTGGTCGTACTGCCGATCGTCGGCTTCGCCAGCACGACGTTCCTCGCCACCGGCAACAGCACCCTTCAGCTGACCAGCGATCCCCGTCTCCGCGGACGGGTGATGGCGCTGTGGTCGGTGACCTTCCTCGGCAGCACTCCAATCGGCGGCCCGATCGTCGGCGCCATCAGCGAGTACGTCGGCCCCCGCTACGGGCTGGCGATCGGCGGAGTCGCCTGCCTGCTCGCCGCGTCGATCGGAGTCGCAGCGCTCGGCCGCGTCCCGCCTTCGAAGCGCTACGCGCCGCGCCCCGACGAAGCCGAGCTGCCGCTCGGGATCCCGGAACCCAGGACCCAGGAAACGCAGCTGAGTCCGTAGACCTCCGCAACTCCTAAGCAGTGGTACGCCCGGATGCCAGCGCACTCCGATCACCATAGGGTCGGGTGGATGGCCGACACCGGATCCATGCCGGCAACCGACCCTTCCGCTCCGACGGCACCGGCCGAGGCGAGTCCGGGCGCGGCAGCCGCGGACGCGGTCCGCGGCTTCGAGAGCCTGTCGCGGGCCGACGTCGCCTACGCGGGCGGCAAGGGGGCGAACCTCGGCGAGCTGACCGCAGCCGGCTTCCCCGTCCCCCCCGGCTTCGTCATCGGCGCCCCTGCCTACGCCACCTTCTGCGCGCAGGGCGGCCTGCGCGAGCGGATCGAGGCGCGCCTCTCCGGAGTCGACGTCGAGGACACCGCCGCACTGGAAGGGGCTGCGGATGAGGTGCGGGCGATGGTCGAGGCGGAGCCGGTGCCGGGGTGGCTCTCCGCGGCGATTCGGGTGGCCTATGGCCGGCTGGCCGAGGACGACCCGCAGACCGCGGTCGCGGTGCGATCCTCCGCCACCGCGGAGGACACCGAGTCGGCCTCCTTCGCCGGCATGAACGAGACGATCCTCAACGTGCACGGCGCCGACACCGTCCTCGACGCCGTCCGTCGCTGCTGGTCCTCCCTATTCGGCGCCCGCACCGTCTACTACCGGTCAAAGCGCGGCTTCGGGCAGGCAGACATGGACATCGCGGTGGTCGTCCAGCGTCAGGTCGAGGCGACTCGCGCCGGGGTGATGTTCACGATCGACCCCGCCTCTGGGGCGACGGACAAGCTGGTGATCGAGGGCGCCTTCGGCCTCGGCGAGTCGGTCGTCTCAGGCTCGGTCTCGCCGGACCGCTACGTGGTCGGCAAGGACCGGCTGACGATCGAGCGCCGGGAAGTTCGCCGCAAGGAGTTGGCGATCGAGGCGGTTGAGGGCGGCGGCACCGCCACCCGCGAGCTGGGCGAGCACGAGGCCGAGCAGCCGGTGCTCGGCGACGAGGAGGTGAGGCAGATCGCCGAGCTGGGTACCCGGATCGAAGCCCACTACGGCGCCCCCCAGGACACCGAGTGGGCGATCGACGGGTCGGGCGCCGTCTGGATGCTCCAGTCGCGCCCGGTCACCGCCGCTGGCGGCGAGAGCCTCGCCGAGCCGCAGGCCGAGCGCGGCGCCGCAGCTTGTCCGCGGGCTCGGCGCGGCGCCGGGCGCCGCCTCCGGGCCGGCCCGGATCGTCGCCTCGCTTAACGGCGCTGCCAGCCTGGCGGAGGGCGAGGTCTTGGTCACCCACATGACCGCTCCGGACTGGGTGCCGCTGATGCGCAGGGCGGCGGCGATCGTCACCGACTCCGGGGGCATGACCTGCCACGCGGCGATCGTCTCCCGCGAGCTGGGCATCCCCTGCGTGGTCGGCACCGCCGAGGCGACCAAGGTGCTGCGCGACGGCGAGGTGGTGACGGTCGACGCCACCCGCGGGGTCGTCACCGAGGGCGCCACGGCGCCCGACCGGGTGACGCCGGCCCCGATCGCCGTCGCCGCGGCCGGCGTGGTTACCGGCACCAAGCTGCTCGTCAACCTCTCTGAGCCCTCCCAGCTGCAGCGCGCCGCCGGCCTCGACGTCGACGGAGTCGGACTGCTCCGCGCCGAGCTGATGGTCGTCGAGGCCCTCGACGGGGTCCACCCGCGGGCGTTGCTGGAGCGGGGCGAGGGCGGGCTGTTTGTCGAGCGGATGGCCACCTCGCTGACCGAGTTCGCGGCTGCCTTCTCACCCCGTCCGATCACCTACCGGACGATCGACTTCCGCACCAACGAGTTCCGAGGCCTCAAGGGCGGCGAGCGCTTCGAGCCGCAGGAGGCCAACCCGATGATCGGCTACCGCGGCGCCCTGCGCTACATGCGCGAGCCCGACCTGCTGCGCTTGGAGCTGGAGGCGATCGCCCGCGTCTGGGACGCCGGGCACACCAACTTCCATGTGATGCTGCCGTTCGTGCGAACCCCGCACGAGGTAAGCGCCTGCCGCAGGGAGATGGAGACCGCGGGACTGCTCTCCCGGCCCGGATTCGAGCTGTGGATCATGGCCGAGGTGCCCTCGGTGCTGTTCCACCTCGGCCGCTACGCCGAGCTCGGCATCGCCGGCATCTCGATCGGCTCAAACGACCTCACCCAGCTGGTGCTCGGCGCCGACCGCGATTCCGAGCTCCTCGCCGAGGTCTTCGACGAGCGTGACCCCGCCGTCACCGAATACATCACCGAGCTGCTTGGCCGAGCCCGCGGGCTCGGCCTTCAGACCTCGATCTGCGGGCAGGCGCCCTCGGTCCACCCCGAGTACGCGGACGTCCTGGTCCGCGCCGGGATCGACGCGATCTCGGTCAACATCGACGCGGTTGACCGCGCCCGGCGCTTGGTCGCAGCCGCCGAGCGCCGCCTGCTCCTGAGTCAGGCGCGCTGACGCTGAGTCAGGGTGCCGTCGGCGCCGGATAGAGGCTGGCGAGGAGGTCGACGTAGTCGGTGAGCCTGTGCACGCCAAGGAACCGCTCGATGACGCGGTGCCGGGCGGCCCGCCCGATCCGCTCGGCGCGCTCGGGGTCCTCCAGCAGGGCGCGGATCGCCACGGCGAACCCCTTCAGGTCACCCGGGTCGTCGATCAGCAGGCCGCTCTCGCCGTCGACGATCTGATCCTGGATGCCGCCGACGCGGCTGGCGACCACCGGGCGCTCCTTCCACATCCCCTCGGCGACTGTCATCCCGAAGCCCTCGGCGACGCTCTTCTGCACGAGCACGTCGGCGCGGCGCTGCAGCGCGTTGACCATCGCCCCGTTCTCATCGGTGTCGTCCATCGGCAGGCTGACCAGGTGGGCGCGGCCGCGCTTTGCATCCGGCAGCCGCCGCCAGGCCGCACCGACTGCCTCCAGCACCCCGGCGCCCTCGGGGTCGTCGGAGACCGCGCCGGTCGCCGGGCCGACCAGCGCCAAGTGGATCGCCGGGTCGTCGAGGTGCTCGGCGAAGCACTCCAGCACCCCGAGCGGGTCCTTCAGCCGGTCCCAGCGGGAGACCTGGGCCACCAGCTTGGCCCCCTCGGGAAGCGGAGTATCCTGGAGAAGTTCGGCGCGGCGCTCCACCCGCCCTGGCGTCCCGTCGCCGCGCCTGAACACCGGCGCCGCCGCCATCGCTCCCTCGCGCAGGCCGATCCTGGCCAGGATCGCCTCGACGGTCGAGGGCTCCATCGCCTGGTTCTTCGGGGAGAAGGGGTCAACCGCGGGCGGCATCACCCACACTCGCTCCGGGTCCAGGCCCTCCCAGGCGTATTGGCCGCGAGAGAAGACGTAGGCGTCCGCGGGCTCGACATAGGGGCGGAGGAAGTCCCAAGCCCGCCGGACCAGGTCGTTGGGCCGGTCGACCCCGATGTGGCAACGCCAAACCACCCTGACCCCGCGCTCGCGCACCGCCGGCACCAGCCCCGCCGTCTGCGGGTCGTGGAGGTAGGCGACGTCGCCGGGTTGCAGCAGACGGGTGAGGTGGCGGGCGCTATCCATCATGGTTCCCTCATAGACCTCGCGCTCCTCCCCCCCAAGTTCGCCGCCGTCGCCGGGGTCGCCGTGGAGGTTGTTGTGGAGGCGCTTGGTGACGGCGAAGAACCCGGGGCCGTCGTGAAGGACTACCCAGCGGGTGTCGACGCCGGCGCCCCGCACGTAGGGCAGCAGCGCGCGCAGCATCTCCGCCACGCCGCCGCCGCGGTGTGTCGAGTTGACGTGCCAGACCGCCCGGCCCGAGAAGAGTCGCCGCGCCCGGGCGGCGACCCGCTCGATTTCCTCGAACGCGTCGTCACCGAGCAGAGACCGGTACCTGTCGAGGGGTTGCGGAGAGATCTGGACGAACTCGGGCCGGGCCACGGCCTAGGTCTCGACCAAGCCGCGCTCCAGCGCGTAGTGGACCAGCTCGGCGCGGCCGGAGAGTCGCAGCTTCTGCTGGATGTGGGCCCGGTGGCTCTCCACCGTGCGGATGCTGAGGTAGAGCTGCTCGGCGATCTCGGCGTTGGTGTGGCCCAGCGCGATCAGGCGCAGCACCTCGCGCTCGCGCTCGCTGAGGCCGTCGGCGCGGCGCGAGTCGGGCTCAGACGCCAGTCGCGCGCCGAGCGCCGGCTGCAGGTAGGTGTCGCCCGCCGCGGCGCTGCGCACCGCCTGGACCAGCTCCGCGTCGGCGGCCTCCTTCAGCACGTAGCCGCGCACCCCGGCCTGAAGCGCATTGCGGGCGAACGCCGGCTCGTTTTGCATCGTCAGGACGACGATCTCAGTCGCGGGCGAGGCCTCCTGGATGTCCGGCACCGCCTCGAGGCTTGAACGACCCGGCATGTTGAGGTCGAGGATCAACACCGTCGGCTTGTGACCGCGCACGTAGCGGACGGCGGTGTCGGCGTCGCCAGCCTCGGCGACGACCTCGAAGTCGGGCTCGGCCTCGAGCAGCATCCGCAGGGCGCTGCGCACGACGGCGTGGTCGTCGGCCAGGACGATCGTCGTCGTGTCCGCGCTCGGGCCCTCGGCGGGGCGTTCGGTGGTGGGCATGGCGACGAGGTTACCGGCGCCTCCGGAGCCGTCGAAAGAGCGCATGCGCTTATCTAAGCTTCTACCGCATACTCCGCCATCCGTGTTTTCCCGTGAGCTTCCTCAGCCTAATCGAGCAATCGCGCCAGCTCCTGGATGAGTTTTGTTAAGCGAAAGTTGAACATCGAGGCCGGCCCCGCACTAGCATGGAGTCTGTTGATGACTTCGGATCGGGTCGGGTGATGGTGGGATCCCGCGACGATGACAACGGCGTCCTGGACCAGCGCAGACTGCGCGAGTTGATCGACGTCGGCCGCGGCCTGGTAGCAGAGTTGGACTTGGAGGTCGTCCTGAGCCGGGTGCTCGAGGTCGCCTGCGAGCTGACCGGCGCCCGCTACGCCGCAGTGGGCGTGCTCGACGCCGATCGACGTGAGCTGGAGCGCTTCATCACCCGAGGCATCGATGAGAGGGCTAAAGAGGCGATCGGCGCCCTGCCCCGCGGTCGCGGTGTGCTCGGCCTGCTGATCGAGGACCCCGAGCCCCTGCGACTCGGCGATGTCGGCGACCATCCCCGCTCCTACGGATTCCCCCCCGGCCACCCGCCGATGACCAGCTTTCTCGGGGTGCCGATCGTGATCCGCGGCGAGGCCTGGGGCAACCTCTACCTGACCGAGAAGGCGGGCGGCGATTTCGACGAGGCCGACGAGCAATCGGCACTGATCCTCGCCGAGTGGACGGCGATCGCGGTCGGCAACGCCCACCTCTACCGCGATGTCGAGGAGCAGCGCGACGACTTCGAGCGCGCCGTCCGAAGCCTCGAGGCGACGGCCGAGATCGCCCGCGCCGTCGGTGGTGAGACCGACCTCGACCGGATCCTGGAGACGATCGTCAAGCGAGGGCGGGCCCTGATCGAGGCCCGCACGTTGCTGATCTTGCTCGAGGACCGCGGCGAGCTGCGCGTCGCGGCAGCCGCCGGCGAGTTCGACCGCGACGCGGAGCTGCGCCTTCCGGTCGCCGGATCGGCGCCGGGCCAGGTGCTCGAGGCGCGCCGGCCCAGCCGCCTCCGCGACCTCGGCCCCAACCTGATGTCCCAGCCCCGCAGCCAGGGGTCCGGGGCGGCGGCGCTGCTGGTGCCGCTTGTCTTCCGGGGCCAGTCAGTCGGCGTCCTGGTTGCGCTCGATCCGCTCGGTGAGGACACTGAGTTCAGCAACGAGAGCGAGCGGGTGCTTGGGTCCTTCGCGGCCAGCGCCGCGATCGCGGTGGCGACAGCCCAGTCGGTGGCCGAAGACAAGGTGCGCAACAGCATCGAAGCGGCCGAGCGCGAGCGCGGCCGCTGGGCCCGCGAGCTGCACGACGAGGCCCTTCAGAGCATGGGCGGGCTGCGGGTCCTCCTCTCCACCGCCCGCCGGAGCGGAACCGAGGGCGAGATGGACGCGCTGCTCTCGCAGGCGATCGAGCGGGTCGACCACACGATCGCCGAGATGCGAAGGCTGATCGCCGACCTGCGCCCGCCGACGCTCGACGAGCTGGGACTGGCGGCGGCCCTGGAGGCGCTGGTCGAGCGACTCAACTGGGGCGAGGTGCTTGGCGTTGAGCTCGGCGCCGACCTCGCCTATGACTCCGGTCGGCATCCGACCCGCCTCCTGAACCAGGTCGAGGACACGGTCTACCGGCTGGTCCAGGAGGCGCTGAACAACGCCGCAAAACACGCCGAGACCAATCGGGCGGCGGTCGAGGTGACCGAGGACGAGGAGAGCATCCGGGTGCGGATCGAGGACCGCGGGCGCGGGTTCGACCCCGACGAAGACACCGGCGGGTTCGGGCTGCGGGGGATGCGCGAGCGGGTGGCGCTGGCGGGCGGGACGCTGGAGGTCAGAAGCGCAGTGGGCGCCGGTACGGCGATCGAAGCGACTCTCCCGGCCCGCCACCGCGACCAGCGCCCGAGCATCGGGGCGGTCGCGGAGGCAGCTGAGCGCGCCGCTGAGGGCCGCTGACCATCGGCGAGCACGACGTCAGCTTCGACGCGATGGGCACCCATGTGCGGCTGCTGATCAGCGACCCCGGTCCCGGGATCGCTCCTGCAGCAGAGGCGACCGAGCAGGCGAGGCGTCTCATCGCAGAATTCGACGCGACGCTGTCTCGCTTTAAACCCGAGAGCGAGCTGTGCGCACTGAACGAGGATCCGCGCGAGCGCGTCCCTACCTCAGGGCTCTTGCGCGACGCGGTAAAGGCCGGCCTGGAGGCGGCGGAGCGAAGCGGCGGCCTGGTAGACCCGACCCTGGTCGAAGAGATCGAAGCCGCTGGCTATGTCGCTTCGCGGGCCGGGGTGGCGGGCGCGCCGCTTGGCGCCGCCCTCGCCGCCGCGCCGCCGCGCCGGCCGGCGATGCCACGCCCCGATGGGCGTTGGCGCCAGTTTGAGGTGGATGACGCCGCGGGGACGATCTCCCGCCCGCCCGGCGTGCGCTTCGATACCGGCGGCGCCGGCAAGGGCCTCGCAGCCGACACGATTGCAGCCCGGCTGCGCGGCCACTCTCGCTTCCTCATCGACTGCGGCGGCGACATTCGGATTGGCGGCCCCGACGCCCTCACCCGGCCCTACGAGGTCTTCGTCGAGCACCCGCTGAGCGGCGAGCGCGCCTACGTGCTGCGGCTCGGCTCCGGCGCGGTCGCGACCTCGGGTCTGGGCGTGCGGATCTGGCGCAATGCAGATGGGCGCTACTCCCACCACCTGCTCGATCCCTCAACCGGGCAACCTGCCTGGACCGGCCTGGTCAGCGCTACCGCGCTCGGCGCCAGCGCGGGGGAGGCAGAGACCCTGGCCAAGGCGGCGCTACTCTGCGGACCCGAGGGCGGCCGCGCGATCCTCACCGCGCGCGGCGGGCTGCTCGTCCACGACAGCGGCCGGGTTGAGACGATCGGCCCGCTCAAACGTGGGATTCGGCTCTCCCGTAACGAAAATCGGGTTTCCCGTAGAGTTGGTTGACAAGTCCGGCTCGCGGTGTAGGTTCCTCCCAACCAGTCAACGGGAGGAGGAAGTTAGGCGATGGCATCAGTATCCGTGGTCTCGGGCGCGCTTTTTGACCTGAACCACCCCGCGCATTACGTGCACTGGCACTTCTTTCAGATGTCGGTGCCCAACGTGATCGTGATCTTGCTGATGATCGCCGTCTTCATCGCCGCGATCCTTCTGCCCTTCCCAAAGCACCGGAAGGTCTCGTGAGCGAGGGCGAGGGGCGGGAGCTGTCCCCCGAGGAGCGGCGGATGTGGACGACCTGGGTGCGCGAGCGCGCGGTCGGCGCCCTGCCACCGGAGAAGCTCCTCCCCGACCGCCAGCCCTCCTACGTGTCCTCGTGGATCTACGTCTTCGGCGTCGCCACGATCGCGGCGCTGATCGTGGTCGTGGTCTCGGGGATGATCCTCGGCTTAAAGGGGCCCGAATGGTGGCACGTCTCTGGCGTCGGGCACTTCTTCAACAGCATCCACCTCTGGGGTGTTGAGCTGTTCTTCTTCGCGATGGTCGTCCACCTTTGGGGGAAGTTCTTCATGGGCGCCTGGCGCGGCGGGCGGGCGCGCACCTGGGTGACCGGCGCGGTCACCTTCTTGGTCGCGATCGGCGCCGCCTTCACCGGCTACCTCTCCCAGCAGAACTTCGACTCCCAGTGGATCGCCAGCCAGGGCAAGGACGGGATCAACTCGATCGGCGTCGGCGCCTTCTTTAACGTCGCCGACTTCGGCCAGATGTACACCTTCCACGTGATCTTGCTGCCGGTGGTCGTGGTCGCGCTGGTGATCGCCCACGTGCTGTTGGTCCGCCGCCACGGGGTGGTGCCGCCCTACCCGGCGAAGGCAAGGCGGGCCGAGCCGGCGCCCCGCCGCCGCAGCGGCGCCGAGCGAGGGCGGCGCGCCGTGAGCGCCCCGGCCCACCGGCGGCAGATGGCGGATGAGGCGGCTCCCTGGCCGGGTCCCTTCGTCCGCTATGACCTGGTCAAGGAGTTCGTCGTCGCGCTCGCCGTGATCACCGGGCTCGCGGTCTTGCTCACCATCCTCTTCTCCTCTCCCGATGACCCGGCGACGACGATCCAAAGCTGGGCCAAGGCAAGCCCCTCTGACTTCCTCACCACCGCGGTCACCGAGCTAAACGGGACCAGCGCGATCGCCACCTACGGCCCGCCCTACACCCACACCTCCGGCGTCTCGCAAGAAATCGCCGGGGTCTCGCCCGCCGAAGTGGTCGGGGTCCACATCCCGATCGACACGGCAAAGGACTACGTGATCGAACCGCTGAAGGAGATCCCCGCCGACCCCCGCCTAAAGGCAGCCCTCGCCGCCTATCAGGCGGCACCTCCCAAACTCGCAGGAAGCCTGGGCCGGCGCCTATGAAGAAGCCCTGCCCAAGGCCCGCTTCGTCGCGCGGCGTGCCGATCCTGCCTCGCCGGGCGCTACGGCCCGGTCGCGCCGATGATGGCGGCGCTGCTCGGGCTGGCCCAAAGCGGCGGCTTAGACGGCGCCCTGGTGGCCGGCAACCACCGCTTCTATGAGACCAACTACACCAAGCCGCTGCTCTTCCTCTCCGGCGGGGAATACTTCGCCGAACGCGCCGAATCCCAGCACCTGCTCGGCACCCAGTGGGGGATGATGAACGAGACCGGCAGCTACCCCGGGCAGGTCTGGCTGTGGCTCTACACCTTCTGGTATCAGATCGAACCGTTCAAGGCATCGACCAACGCCGACCTGCTGGTCTTCTCGATCATGGGCATCCTCAGCCTCGCCCTGATCTGCATCCCGTTCATCCCCGGCCTGCGGACCCTGCCCCGCCACCTGCGCGTCTACCGCGCGATCTGGCGCGAGCACTACCGCGAAGTCGAGGGCTGAGCCGGAGCCGAGGGCCGGGTCAGTTTGCCCAGCAGCAGGATCGCGGCGGGGGCGGCGGAGACGACGAGCACGAGCAGGAACCACGGCTGTCCGGCGTCGGTGCCCGAGCCGATCGAGTGGGCGATGCCGAGATACCCAGAACACGGCCGTGAAGCGGTGCAGGGATCGCCAGCGCGACTGGCCGACCCACCCCCGGGCGTAATAGGAGAGACCGAGCGCCGCCAGCGCCCAGCCGGCCGTGATCCCGATGCCGGTCCAAAAAGGCCGGTACCCGCCCGTGAACGGGATCGAGATGTCGAAGACGCTCGGGTGGAGGAAGTGGTCGCCGAGCAGGGCGGCCCCGTGGACCGCGATCGCGACCAGGGTGGCCATGGAGAGCGCCTCGTGCAATGCCTTGGCGTCACCACCTAGGCCCTTGCGCGGGCTTCCGCGCCCGCTGATCAGCAGCCCGGCGCCGACGGAGGCGCTGGAGAGGATCAGCGCCGCGATCCCCGCGGCGCGGCTGGTGATCCAGAAGAGATGCGGACCGACGGAGGTCGAGGTTGCCGCGATCACGACGCCGAGGTGACGATGGGCGGGGCCGGCGCCGGGCGCCGGGCTCGGCGCGACTTCTTCGCTCGGCGCCGGTTCTTCGCTGGGCGCAGCTTCTCGGCCGGGCGCTGCATTCTTCGCCGGACGCCGGTTCTTCGCTGGGCGGCGCCGGCGCCACGACCGGCGCGCTTTCACCTCCGGGGCGCGATGCGGTGGACGAGGCCGGTGCGTCGAGGCGAGCAGCTTGCGGGTGCTGTGGGCGCGGCTGAGGGCCGGGTCGTTTCCGGTCACCAGCTGGCCGAAGACGATCGCCCAGGCGAGCGCGAACAGCGCCAGCGACCCGCGAATCGTGCGGCGACGGATCATCTGGACGCGGCGGCGCTTTGACCGGATCTTGGCGCGGGCAAGGCCCTTGGCCTCGAGGCGGTGGAGGTCATCCATCGGTCCGCATACTCGGTTTGATTCCCTAAGCGAGGGCAAACCCCGCCTTAGAAAGCTCTTAACCGCCCGTCCACGAATTAGGCTGCGGGCGCTATGGACGAGCACTCCCCCGATCGGCTGCAGGAGAGGCGCGCGGCAGGCACGGCGGCTCAGGAGCGTGCGGCGGCGGCGCCTGATCGCGGCGCCTGGCGCTGCTCGGCGTGGCGGCGCTCGCGGTCCTGGCGATCGCCGAGCAGAGCGGCGGCGGCTCGGGAGCGAGCCGCGGCGCCGGAGGGTCGAAGTCCGCGCCGCAGGCGCGGCTCGGGGAGCCCCCAGCCCCACTCCGAGCTAGTCCGCAACGCGCGGCCGCAGCCCGGCTGGAAGCCGCACCGCGGACCGGTTCCGATCCTCGTCTACCACGCGCTCGGCACCCGCCGCCCAGCGAGGCCTACCCGGGGCTCTACGTCTCTCCGCGCGAATTCCGCGAAGAGATGGCCTGGCTCGCGCGCAACGGCTATCAGGGCGTCACCCTCGATGAGGTCGAGCGCGCCTGGTATGGCAACGGGACGCTGCCCCCGAAGCCGATCGTGATCACCTTCGACAACGGCTACCCGGCCCAGGTCCGCTTCGCCCCTTCGGTGCTGGACCGCTACGGCTGGCCTGGGGTCCTCTTCGAGATCACCGTGGAACACCTGACCCCTCCCTACATCAGACCGATCATCGCCAAGGGCTGGGAGGTCGACTCGCACTCGGCCACCCACCCCGACCTGACCGCGATGAGCGGCTCTGAACTCACCTACCAGGTGGCCGGCTCGCGCCGCTTCTTGCAGCGCACCTACCACGTGCCCTCGAACAACTTCTGCTACCCGTCGAGCCTCTACGACAGCGCGACGATCGCCGCGGTGCGCGCCGCCGGCTACACCGGCGCCGTCACCGAGAACGCCGGCTACGCGAGCCGCAGTCGCCCCTACGAACTGAACCGCTATGAGATCGAGGGCGGCCAGGGCGTCGCCGGCCTCGCCGCCGACCTCAGCGCGCCGGGCTGAGGGCGCAGTCAGGGACAATCCAGTCCCCTATGCTCGCCTCGATACCCAGCCCCTCCTCCAGCGGCTTTCAGCTCGGCCCCTTCGAAGTCCACGTCTACGGGCTGATGTACGTGATCGCGCTGGCGCTGGCGATCCTCATAACGGTCCGCCGCTGGGAGGCGATCGGCGGCTCGCGCGAGCTGGTCTATGACGTCGCGATGTGGGGCTTCCCGGCGGGACTGATCGGAGGGCGGATCTACTTCGACCTGACCAGCTCGAACCTTGTCCCCCCGCACTGGTGGGGGCCGTTCGCGGTCTGGGACGGCGGGATGGGGATCTGGGGCGGCATCGCCCTGGGCGCAGCGGTCGGGGCTGTGGCGGCTGCGCCGAGCCGGCGTCTCACCTGGCCCCTTCATGGACGCGGCCGCCCCGGCGCTCCTGGTCGGCCAGGCGGTGGGCCGGATCGGCAACTACTTCAACCAGGAGCTCTTCGGCGGGCCGACGAACCTGCCTTGGGCGCTTCAGATCTCACCTGCCCACCGCCCGCCCGGCTATGCGAGCTTCGCCACCTTCCAGCCCACCTTCCTCTACGAGCTGATCTGGAACCTCTGCCTCGCTGCATTCCTCGTCTGGCTGGGCCACCACCGCCGGATCAAGCCGCCGGGCCTTTTCGCCCTCTACGTCACCGGCTACTCGGCCTTTCGCATCTTCGAGGAGTCGCTGCGAGTCGATCCCGCCCACTACATCTTCGGCCTACGGCTGAACTTCTACGTGGCCTGCGTATTGACGATCGTCGGCGCCGCCTGGTTCGTGAGGACCCAGCGGCGGGACGCCGACCCGCTTGAGGCCGACTCCGGCTCGGCGACCGCAGACGAGACCGACTGGGGCGGCATCCAAAGCAGAAGGGCGCCGTAGCGCTCTCTGAACGATTCTCAGATGTCGCGTGCTCAGCTGTTCGGCGCGCACTCCTTGAGACCCGAGCGCGTGAAGCTGCTTCCCGGCGGCGGCGAAGGGACTTGTCTTGGCGAAAGCCAGTTCGGGCTTGGCCTTGACTTTGTTGAGAGCCTGCTGGGAGGCTTCCAGCGCCGAGTTCACCTGCTGTTCCTCGCCGCTCGGCACACCGAGGGCCTTGACCGCGTCGATCTGGGACTGGACGTTGGGGACGAAGACGCTGTTGACGAGTTCTGTTTCTTGCGCCTTGGTCGGTTCCTGGTTGGGTTTTAGGCTGTGCTTCTTGCCGTAGACGGCGAACCCAGCCTGCTGTTCCTTGTTGCCCTTGGCGCAGATGGCGTTGCTCTTTGCGATGAAGTCGGCCTTCGTGATCGTCGGCGTCGTGGCGGTGTTGGTCGTACTGCTGCTGCCACACCCGCTCAGGCCGACCCCGACGATGAGGGCCGCGGTCAGCGGCAACCCGCAGATAACCCTTCTTCGCATCAGTCCTCCTCCTAATCGGTGTCACGGACGCCCTGACCTTAACCGCGAATCCCTGTGTCTGGGAGAGCCAACGTGAAAAGCGGCGGCGCGGATCCTCTCCTGGTATCGACGAGCGATAGCCTGATGACCCATATGGTCACCTACCTGCACACCTGCTACCGGATCGGAGACATCGACCGCTCGGTTGCCTTCTATGAGAAGCTGGGCTTCGAGGAGGTCGGCCGGATGCCGATCGGCGAGGAGGCGATCAACGTCTTCATGGGCATGCCAGGCGAGGATCCGCGCCTCGAGCTGACCTATAACCACGGCGTCGACTCCTATGAGTTGGGCACCGGCTATAACCACATCGCGATCGGGGTCGACGACCTTGAGGGCACCCTTGAGCGCCTCGCCGCCGACGGCATCGACCCCGAGAGGCCCCCTTACCGCCCCGGCGGCCGCACCGAAGGCTCCCGCATCTGCTTCGTCCGCGACCCGGATGGCTATCGCGTCGAGTTGATCGAAATACGCTGAAGCTAGACCGCCGCAGGCCCTGGCGGCGTAGATGGGTCGCCTGGACCCGCGGCGGAGGAGCCCGCGGCCTCCCTGATCGCACGCAGGCGGAAGTAGAGCACCGCTGCCAGGAGCGCCCCGATAGGTGCGGTGAGCGTCGAAGCGACAGCGTTGAAGACGATCCGCACGATGGCGCCGTTGGCGATGCCCGCGCCGATCGCGCTGAGCACGAGCCCGACGATGAAAGTGATCAGAAACGCGACGAGGATCGCGCCGAAGACCCGCCACCCGTTACCGCGAACGAGTGCGCGCGAGCGGCCGAACGCGCCGATGACGCCGGAGCGCTCGACCACGATCACCGGGGCGATGACGGCCCAGATCGTCAGCAGGACCAGGCCCGGAACGATGAACAACACAATGCCGACACCGACGCCCAGGCCTGAGAGCAAACCGGCTCCGATCAAGGGCAGGACCACCGGAGCCGCCGAGCGCATGAGCTCGCCTGCTGAGGAGTCGCGGCGGCCGTCCTGGACGTCACGCACCAACCCCACGACCATGCCCTGGTAGAGCGTCGCGGCGACCACGTTGAGCGCAAGCGCGATCGGGAACAGGGCCAGATTCGTGGCTGTGAGGCCGTTGACGATAGCCACGACCAAGAAGAGCCAGAACGCCACCGGCAGCAGTACGCCCGCCTTGGTCCCGTAGGTTGAGAAAACCTCGCTGAGAGTGTCGCCGACATCGAGCTTCGGATCCATGCACCCTTTTTCGACCCGGCATGCCGCGCCCCTGCCGGTATGGGCCTGCATGAAGGCAGACGACCGGATTCCAACCCGGCGACCGTCTGGATCCAATGCGGAGTCTTCGTTGCACCTGACCCCTCGCCGACTTGCAGCTGACCGGCCACTTGGGTATGAGGGTGCTGGGTGGTCGAGGATCATCTAAGGCTCGCCACAACGGTGGCCACTGTGCTGTGCCGGACGGGATAGCCGTAGCGTTGCTGGGCTGTTTTGTCCCGCTTTCTCGCGGGCCATCCAGATCCCTGGGGATAGGGGCCTCGATAAGCTGCCCCCGCTTATATGGCGGCCATAGTTCAACGGTAGAACTTCGCGTTGTGGTCGCGACAATGAGGGTTCGATTCCCTCTGGTCGCCTTACGAGTGCATCGCCCGATGCAGGCTGGGTGCAAAGGGAGCTCTACCACCGACCTAGTGGAGCGTCAAGCAACGTTTGCCGTGTTGACCACCTCCCGTAGCTTCGCGTCGTCGGCGTTGTAGTTGCGCCAGGCGATGTAGCGGCGGATCAGGCGGGCCTGGGTGGCGTGGTCGGGATGGTCGGTGCCGTCGAGGGTGAAGTAGCGAAGCGCCTTGAACTGCGCCTCGATGCGGTTGAGCCAGGAGCCGTAGTGCGGGGTGTAGGCGAGCTCGACGTTGTTGTCTCGGGCCCAGTCGCGGACGTCCTGACCGAGGTGGGGGCTGAAGTTGTCGAGGATGAAGTGCAGCCTCACCTCGGCCGGGTGCAGCGAGCGGACGTAGCGGCAGAAGGCGAGGAACTCGACCCTCGACTTGCGCTTCTTGACGTGGCCGTAGAGGCGATCGTGGGTGACGTCATAGGCGCCGAGCATGTGGCGGACGCCGTGGGGACGGGTGTAGGTGGCGCGGATTCGCCGCGGCTTCCTCAACGGCGCCCAGGCCTTCCCGCCGCTCTGGGGCTGGAGGTTCAGGGGGCCGAACTCGTCGAGGCAGATCACGATCGCCTGAGCGGCGTCGGCGAGCTCATAGAGCTCCAGGATGCGGTTCTTCTTGGCCTCGAAGTTGGGGTCGTTGGAGCGCTTCCAGCTCCTCACCGCTTGAAAGGAGACGCCTTCCTCACGAAGGAGCTGACGCAGCCCCTCGTGGGAGATGTCGGTGACCACCCCCTCGGCGACCAGGTAGTCGGCCAGCTTGGCCAGGCTCCAGGTCGCAAACGGCCGGCCGAGGTCGGTCGGGATCGAGAGCGCGATCTTCTTGATCTCGCGCCGCTGGGGCAGGGTGAAGGTCGGAGGGCGACCGCCTGAGTAGCGGGGATAGAGCGCATCGAAGCCGTCGCGGTTGAAGTTGTGGATCACCTCGCGGACGGTGTCGGGGTCGGTGAAGACGACCTCACTGATCTTCGTCGGGCTCATCCGCTGGGCTGAGAGCAGCACGATCTGGGCCCTTCGCCAGGTGACCACCGAGCCTGAGTCGCGGCGCACGATCCGCAGCAGCCGGTTGCCCTCCTCGTTGGTGATCTCCCGCAGCTGCACCCTTGCCGCCATTGTGGCCTCCCGAGTCTCGATTGCGTTCGGGGGCCACTTCGGCAGCGGGGCGCTTGGGCCTGGTTATGGAAACCGGCAAACGTTGGTGGTCACACCACTAGGTCCACGTGCAACACCAGTCTGGCGTGCGGCCGAGACCGATCGCATTCATCCGGGGCGCGCACTGGGGTCGACTACTCCCCCGCGTTGAACTCCCAGATCGCAATCGCCAACATGATCAGGCCGAGGACGAGGACGGTGGCGACCTCAAGGACGGCTGGTACGGTCCAGCCGAACCAGGTGATGCCGGGATCGAGCGCCTGCTTAGCGGCTTCGCTGAGGGCGAGATGGCTGAAGATGAGGCTGCGCATCGGAGCGACCGCGTAGGTGAGGGGATCGATGCGGTTGAGGAAAGCGAGCCAGCCGGGCAGGTTGGTAACCGGGAACAGCGCGCCGGAGATGAAGAACATCGGCATGATCACCATCTGCATCAGGCCCATGAACGACTGCATCTGTTTGACCCGGACGGCCGCCATGACGCCGAAGGCGGTGATGCTGAAGGCGAGCAGCAGCTGCAGGAAGAAGACGCCGAGGATCATCAGCGGGTCATAGGGGACGCCGACCGTCCCAGCCAAGCAGATCAGGATCACGCCCTGTAAGGCGGCGACCGTCGCCCCACCGAAGCACTTGCCGATCACGATCGAGCTACGCCGTATCGGAGCCACCATCATCTCGCGCAAGAAGCCGAACTCGCGGTCCCAGACGATCGAGGCGGCCGAGAACATCGCGGTGAACATCACCGAAATGCAGAGGATCCCTGGATAGATGAACGTCTTCAGGTTGACGCCGTGGGTGCTCGCTGCGGAGAGCTGCTGGAGCCCCGAGCCAAGCACGAAGAGGAAGAGCAAGGGCTGGACCAGCGAGGTGACGATCCGCGTCCTGTCTTTGGAGAAACGGATCAGCTCGCGGCGCCAGACGATCCTGATCGCCCGCAACTCGCTGCCGAAACTTCGCACCGGCACCTTGACGGTGACGACCTCAGGCGACTTCTCGGCCGCGACCGTCACGGCCTTCACCGGAGCGCTCATCGGCGACCCCCGCTCATCATCTGCATCGCGATCCGGTTCGCCGCTTTGTTGCCAGGATCTTCTGCGTCGCGAATCGTCGTCCCGGTGTATGACATGAAGACATCGTCGAGGGTCGGGCGAGAGAGGCTAACCGAGCGGATCGGCACGCCCAACTCCGCGAAGAGGCGCGGAACGAACTCCTCCCCATCGGGTACCGCGAATGTGACAGCCCCCTCAGAAACCTGGGCTTTGAGCCCGAACCGCCCCCCGATTGCCTCAATCGCCGCCAGGTCGTCATCGGTCTCGATCCGGATCCGGTCAGCACCGACCTCCTCCTTCAGCGCCTCGGGCGTGTTGAGGGCGACGATCTCACCGTGGTCCATGATCGCGATCCGCCCGCAGAACTCAGCCTCGTCCATGTAGTGGGTAGTCATGAAGATCGTGATCTCCTCGCTCTCTTGGAGCTGGCGGATATAGCCCCAAATAGAGTTGCGGGTCTGGGGGTCGAGCCCGATCGTCGGCTCATCGAGGAAAAGCACCCGCGGCGAATGCATGAGACCGCGGGCAATTTCCAGCCGCCGCCGCATCCCGCCCGAGAAGGTGAGGACCTGCGCCTTGCGCCTCTCCCACAGCCCGATCATCTCCAGCACCTGACGCATCCGCGGCACCACCAGCTGCTTCTCGACGCCGTAGAGCTCGGCATGAAGGCGCAGGTTCTGTTCCGCCGTCAGGTACCCGTCGAGGGTCGGATCCTGGAAGACGAGACCGATGTGGCGTCGCACGTCGTCGCGCTGGGTGACCACGTCAAAGCCTGAGACGCTGGCGGCGCCGCTGCTGGGCGCGCTCAGCGTGCACAGCATGTTGATCGTCGTCGTCTTGCCTGCCCCGTTGGGGCCGAGAAAGCCGAACACCTCCCCCGTTGCCACCTCGAAGCTGACGCCGCGTACCGCCTCGATCTCGCCGAAGGACTTGCTCAACCCGCGGACCGAGATGGCGACGGCGTCCGCCTCCATAGCCATCCGCTCTGCCATCGCCACTGCGCTCACCGCATCATTCTGAAGCTTCGACCATCTTGGCGAAAGCGCGGAAGCCGGGGGTCGAGATCCGGGTCAGCTCCCGCTCAACCGAAAGTGCTTCTCCGGGCAAGGCGGCGACGCCCTCGCGACCGAGGGCCCGTTCGGCTTCTGTGGCCATATGAGAAACCGAGAGCCAGGCCTCGACCAGCGCCGCGTCGGCCTCAGGATGGAAGAGCACGCCCCAGGCGTTGCCGAGGCGGAAGGCCTGGTTCTCGGTCTGCGCAGAGGAAGCAAGGAGCTGGGCGCCTTTGGGCAACTCGAAGACATCGCGGTGCCAGTGCAGAACGTTCGCGCTGGGCGCAAGGCCACCGAGGATCGGGTCGGTCGGGTTGAGCACCTCGATCGGAGCGAAGCCGATCTCTGGCCTCTCCGCAGGTCCCACCCGGGCACCGAGCGCGCTCGCCAAAAGCTGGGCGCCGAGGCAGATGCCGAGCACCGGGATGTTTCGGTGCACCGCGTCGGCGATCCAATCGCGCTCGATCGCGAGCGCCGGGTGGCGGTCAGTCTCCTCGACGCTCATAGGCCCTCCCATCACCAGCACGCCCGAACTCTCCGAGGAGCCGGGAAGCGGCTCGCCTTCGAGGGGATCGACGATCCTGACGGCGAGCGATCCGAAGGCGTCGAGGATGCGGTGCGGACCCTCCCAGGACGCATGCCTGAGCACAAGCAGCGACGGTGCCGTGACATTCACGAGCCGCAGGCTAATCGCGCTACCGTGCGCAGGATGCACAGACCGCGAAAGATCGCCATCTTCCGGCCGGAGCTTCGCCCGGCGACGATGACCGGGGCGCAAGCGCGCGGGGCGGCGGCGCTCGGCGCGCTCGCCGTGGGCGCGGCCGCGGTGGGCGGCTTTGCGATTGGGCGCCTCAGCGTCGGCCGGCTCGCGATCCGGCGCGCCTCGATCGCCGAGCTCAAAGTCGAGGATCTCGAGATCGGTCGCCTGCGGATCCGCGAGCGCTCGCCAGAAGCGTGAGGCGCCAGACATGGAGCGCGGCCGCGGCTGCGGCGGTCCTGGTAACTGCGGCGCTCGGCGGCGTCGCGATTTTGGCCAGATCTCCGACGGCGAGCGCCAGCGCGCTCGGCCCCTACCCCAGCCTCGGCACCTGCCCCGTCTTCCCCGATCCTCCCGCCTCGCTGCCGGCTACCGCGCCGTCACAACCGGACGAGTCCGCCTGGAACCAGGATATCTCCAGGGCACCGGTCGACCCCCGCTCGGCCGCCTACATCGCCTACATCGACTCCCACGGCGGCGATCACCTGCACCCCGACTTCGGCTCGCCCCGCTCCTACGGGTTCCCATACGCCGTTGTCGACGCCCATCAGCGCAAGCTGCCGATCTACTACACCGCCTATGGAAGCG
This sequence comes from uncultured Solirubrobacterales bacterium, assembly GCA_963842375.1. Classification (GTDB taxonomy): domain Bacteria; phylum Actinomycetota; class Thermoleophilia; order Solirubrobacterales; family 70-9; genus CAVUPF01. The sequence goes on along the minus strand of CAWJGB010000005.1, from coordinate 17,034 downwards.
AAAGCGACCCCGGCCCGTTCCCTATTCCCAAGGGCGCGCCGATCGAGGGCGGGCAGCGAAGCGAAGGCGACCGCCACGTCCTGGTCGTCGACCGCTCCAGCTGCATGCTCTACGAGCTCTACCAAGCGTTCTTCGTGCCCGGAAGACATCCCCACTGGAACGCCGACTCGGGAGTCCGCTGGAACCTCCGCTCGACCGCGCGGCGGCCGGACTCCTGGACCTCGGCCGACGCCGCGGGGCTGCCGATCTTCCCCGGCCTGGTCCGCTACGAAGAAGCCGCCTCAGGGCAGATCGACCACGCGATCCGCGTCACCTTCGAAAGCACCCGCAACGCCTGGGTCCACCCCGCCTCCCACTGCGCCGGCGACACCTCAAGCACCGACGCGCCGCCGATGGGGCTGCGCCTGCGACTGAAGGCCGACTACGGCCTCAGCGGCTTCAGCGGCGCGGCCAAGACGATCGCCACCGCGCTGAAGCGCTACGGCTTGATCGTCGCCGACAACGGCTCCAACTGGTACTTCAGCGGCACCAGCGACCGGCGCTGGAACAACGAAAACCTCGACCAGCTGAAGCGCATCCCCGGCAGCGCCTTCGAAGTCGTCAAGAGCGCAGCCCCCCTCCACGCTTGCTAGCAGTCCCCGGATCCGGACACCCCCGGCTGGATTCGAACCAGCGACCCACGGCTTAGAAGGCCGTCGCTCTGTCCACTGAGCTACGGGGGCAGAAGATCTAGTTTTCGGCTCTAGACAGCCGTTTCCTTGGTTGCTATATCGACACTGTCAGACTGCTCTGAAAGGGGATTCTCCACCTCGCTGTCCACTGCTGCCCAATGAAGGGCCTGGTCGAAGGCTTCGCGGTGGGTGCCGGAGAGGCGCTGACGCCGTCTCACGGCCCTGGCGTAGACGCGAATCGGGAAGGAGGGGTCCTTCCAACCTCCCTGCTCGGCGACGTAGCCGGGATCGTCCCGCAGGCGTAGCGTAGGTGAGTAAAGGCACGAGCGCCTGCGTCGAGTGGTGCACGCGGTAGCCGGCGGCGCGACGAGCCGCCGCGAAACGCTCGATCGCAGCGGAGGTTAAGTCTCCGGGATCCAAGCCTTCGTTTGCGATATGAATCAGACATCGGTCTCCTCCTCTGGTTGGTGGGAGGAGGAGCTTCACCGTCCAGTGCGAGCGGCGGATTATGCCGACTACTTCAGCCTGATTTTGGCCTCCAAAGCGGCTTCGCCACCCCATGTCGGCATAACGCAGAGGTCGGCATAAGCGACGTTATGCCGATGTCGGCATAACGTCGCCGGTGCCATGCTTCACGGTCGCAAAGCCGACGATGGAGGTCGGGTGGGTCAGCAATAACGCCAGCCGAGCTACAGGGGACGTGATTCGTTTGATCGGCTCAATCCACGCCCATCCACGCAGCGCTGGGCAGTATTTGGAGCCAAGTCGTCCGGGAGAACGCCGATGCGGTCCTTCGCAGGAACGGTTGGCGGTGTGTAAAGAACGACGACGGCACGGCCGGTTGTCGAGCGCCGTGTCCTACCCTTGAATCGTGCCGCCGTCGAATCCTCATGTGGAATTGCTCTGGTGGGCCGGCTGCCCGAGCTGGGAGCAAGCCTGCCGCCTCGTCCGCGACGAGATGGCAGCCGCAGGCCTTGACCCGGGCTGCCTCGATGTGCGCGAGCTGCGCACAGACGAGGAGGCCGAGCGAGAGCGCTTCCACGGCTCGCCGACGATCCTGGTCGAAGGACGCGACGTCCAGGACGCGGGCGAGGAGCCGATCGGCCTCAGCTGCCGCGTCTACCGTCTGCGCGACGGGCGGATCTCCGCCCTCCCCGATCCCGCCGACGTGCGCGACGCCCTGCGGGTCTCTGGGCTCGCTGCCGGCGCGGAGCCCTGCGGCCCTGCGAAGCAGGGGGCAGGCGGATGAGCGCGGGCGGGATCGGGATCGGCGAGTCCGCTCCGACCCTGGAGCTGCCCGACACCGAGGGCAACGCCACGAGCCTGCCGGCGCCCGGGGAGACGCAGGCATCAGTGGTGGTGTGGACCTGTAACCACTGCCCCTACGCGCTCGCCTGGCACGAGCGGCTGACGGCGGCCGCGCGCGAGTACGCCGAGCGCGGCGTCCGCTTCCTGGCGATCAACTCCAACGACGCCGAGCGCTACCCGGCGGACTCGCCGCAGGCGATGGCGGAACGCTATGACGCCGAGGAGTGGGGGATGCCCTACCTGTACGACGCAAGCCAGGAGGTCGCCAGGGCCTTCGGCGCCCGCACCACCCCCGACGTCTTTGTCTTCGACTCCGAGCTGGCGCTGCGCTACCGCGGCGCCCCGGACCCCGACTACCAGGACCCAGCCCAGGGAGCGGCCTGGCTGCGCTCGGCCCTGGAGGCGCTGCTGAGCGGCTCCAGGCCCGACCCGGCCGAAACCGAGCCGGTTGGCTGCTCGATCAAGTGGCGCTCGTGACGGCGGCGGCTCGCTGCGGCTCGATCAGCTCGAGACCGTAACCAGGTCTGATCACGCTGGATCGGGACGCTATCTTCGTCGGCTCAGGCCGACGGGATCGACGAGCGCCACCCGTGCCAATTCGAAGTCGCGGCGGTGGATCGCCTCAATCGAGTCGTGTAAATAATCAGGCCCGCGGCGGCCAGATCCGCACGATCTGCGCTTGGTGCTTCGCCTTGGGGTCGATCACCACCGCCTCGCCGGTGCTGAGCCGCTTGAACTGGTCGGGCAAGACGAGGAACTCGCGCTCCCGGGTCCTCGTCCCCTCCCCCCTGGCGAGCATCGTGCCGTTGCCGGCGACCCGCTCGGTGACAGACCAGGAGGGGACGGTGCCGGCCATGCGGGCGAAGCGCTCGGCGGAGTCGGGATCCCCGCAGCGATGCACGACGGTGAACTCGACGTTGGAGAGCACCTGCTCGGTCAGGGTGTCGGAGGAATCGTCGGGCCTGGCGCCGCGCAGGTCGGCGAGGCTCTGGGTGCCGAGCAGGACGCTGAGGGCGGCGGAGCGGGCGCGGGCGAAGAGGCGGGAGACGTGCTCGGGGGCGATCGCGGCGAACTCGTCGATCACCACCAGCCCTCCTACCCCACTGCCCTGCATCTCGGCGCTGAGGCCGACCAGGTCGATCACGAGCGCCGAGGCGAGCAACCTGGCGGCGGCGGGGTAGCGGTCGGCGTCGAGGTTGAAGTAGACGATGTCGCCGCGGCGCAGCGAGTCGGCGAGGTCGATCGAAGGGGACGGTGCACGGCCCACCGCCGCGCGAGGTGCCGATCGCGAGGCGGCCCTTGCGCAGACGCTCCTTCTGGGCGCGCCTGTCGGTCATGCGCGAGAAGCCCCAACGCAGCGGGCCGAGGGAGTCGCGCATCCGGTGCGCCTCCTCGCCGCCGTGCTGGAGGACTTCGCCATGGGCGCGGGCGCCGTGCCAGACCGCGATGCCGGTGGCGATCGCGAGGACCAGGCCGACGTGCCAGTCGATGAACCAGACCGTGTAGGCGATCGGCACTCCCCAAAGGGCCCAGCTCCAGCGCAGGCGGCGGTGTTGCAGGGAGCGGAGGACGAGGAGCTCCGCCGTCCTACCGGCGAGGATGCGGCGGGAGATCTGGAAGCGGATACCGTCAATCAGCGCCGGCTCCATGAAGGGAGGATGGGTCGGACGTTCGGGGTCCGTGGCTGCGGCGTGGCGCAGAAGGACCCTGTATCGCTTCCTCCAGTGCTGGGAACAGGCTATGGCGGCCTCGCCCCCAGACAGGCCTCGACGGTGAGCAGGCGGGCAAGATCGTGCTCGGCGGCAAAGAGCGCCGGGGCAGCGCGAAGCGCAGCCTCCATCCGCTCGGCGAAGCCGGCGCGGGGGTCACAAGCCGTAGCTTGCAGGGCTTCGACACCGGTGCCAAGCTCGCGACCGCAAAGCCGGCGATGGAGGTCGACGGCTTGTGCAAAGCTCAAAGCCAGGCGCTTGAGGTTCCCGATAGCGTGCTGCCCGTGCCAGTCACGTCGCGCCGGTCAGAGGTCGCCGTGACGCGAAGGCAGCTGGCTCCAGTATTGCGTCAAGGGACTTGACGGCAGACCCGCATCCAGCCCAAGCGCTATGCCAAGCCAGACCAAAAGCGTACGAACACGCGCTCGTGCATGATGCCGGATTCGAGTCCCGATTTCATCCCTTTGGGAATATCGAGGTCCAGCGCCGAGATCTCGGCGAGATAACCTTCGTATTCGCCGAGCTTGGCTCGATGGACCTCAAGCTGGGCGGGCGCGATGATCGCCGGATCAGCGCCGAGGAAGAGCTTAAGAGTCCCGAGATCGCGCACTTCCGTCAACGCCCGTGTCGGCATTGCGAGCCACTCATCGAACGCCTTTCGCCCAGCCTCGGTGAGCGAGTAGGTCTTGCGGCGACGCCCGCCGTGCTCTCGGTCCTCATTGAGGAGGCCCTCTTTGGCGAGGCGCGCAGTCTCGGTATAGAGCTGGGCGTGCTGGACCGCCCAGAAATTCGCGAGCGCGTTAGCGACGCGGTTCTTCAGCTCATACGGTGTCGCCGGTCCGTACTGGAGCATTCCGAGGATGATGTAGGAGTTAGGGGTCAGGCTCCGTTCCGCCACGATGCTCACCGGGATGCTATATGACGGCCGTTGCGCCTACCAAACTCCAACACAGTTGGGATCAGTGCTCAGATCTCGGCTGAGCTGTCACGAACGCGGTGCCGTGAGGCGCAGGAAGGCGGCCTGCAGGTGCTGCAGGTGGGTAAAGGCGCGGTGGGAGACGGTGGCGGGGTTCGGAAACAACCCGAGCTGGCGGCCAACCGCGATGCTGTCGTAATAGGTGGTGTAGTGGCAGATCAGCTCGCCGCGGAAGGTCCACTGGTCGATCCCCTCGATGCTGAAGCGGCGATTGGTTGCGGCAACTCCAAGCGGCTCCCAGTCGCCGAGCATGGTCCCGCTCATCCGATATGGCACGAATACCCGTGGTAGATCGGGGGAAACGACAGGAGGGCAGTCCTCCTGCTCCTCGACGTGAAAGTCGGGGAGGCTCCGCGCGGTGTCCCTGACGAAGGCCGCGACGCCGGCGCGGCCACGAGCTGGCTCTGGCAACCCAGCGTCGTTCCAGGAGACGTCCTCGGTGCAATGTGCAGAAACTGCGTCAGCGTCGAGGCTGTTCCAAGCATCCTTCAGGCGGGTACCGAACTCAACCAGAAACTCGGGGTCGATTTGGGGCTCGGCGGATGTTGCATGCATGTCGGTCTCCAGAGTCGAGTGTGAGCTCCTGCTCACACGGATTGTGGTTCAGCTGTCGCTCAGGGGGAGCGCCCGTGTATTTCTACCCGCTTGAAGGCGGACCGGGGCTTAGCGCCTCACTTTGCAGACCTTCGTCAAGGTGTTGGTCAGGGTCCGCCCCCCGGCGAAGGCAAAGCGGGCCCGCGCGAGGGGGAAAAGCACGCCGGGGAAGCCAGCGGGGGCGGGGCAGCCAGCGCTCACGTAACTGCGAGTAGCGCCGTGGTAGTTGAAGCGACGATGGAGAGTCATCGAGATGCCGGTGACGAAACCCCATTCGCCGGTCGTCTCGGGCAGGGCGGCGGTTAAGCGAGTGCCAAACTGACCGCGGGCACGGCCGATCGCGAAGGGCAGGACAACGGAGGTGGGAACGGGCCGCGTACCGAAGACGTGGGCGAGGATCACCGGCCGACCACCCATTCTGCCGTTGAAGGCGAGGACCTTGCCCTGGGAAGGAAAGGGGGCCTGCTGAGGAAGCTCGACGTCGGCTGAGAAGCTGCCTTCTCCGACGAGAGAGCGCCGGCAGGCGGCGAGTGCGGCACTGGTGGTCGACGGCTGGATCTGCTTGAAGCGACAGATGGGCAAGCCTGAGGAGTCGAGGTGACCATGGCGGTTGATCTGGATCGAGATCGTCTGCAGCTGCGGCGGCGGGTAGCCGTCAGTGGTGGTGATGCGCCCGCCGACGGTGACCGCGACCGGGGCGGTGCCCGAGCGGGGCAGGGTGAGCGGGGCGATCTCGCCGGCGAAGCTTACGCGCAGGTCGCCCCGCTGGTCGACCCCGGCGTGGGCAATGGCAGCAAGCCCCAAGGTGAGAGCGGTGGCGGCGATGAGACAGGGCTCGACGCGGCGGGAAGTCATCTAGCCGTCCCCATTGTCTCCGGCCGCGGCACGGAGTCCGCGAAGAACTGCCCGTGGAAGCCGAATGGAATCGGATGGGGCACCCGCGCCCGGCAGATCTCACCGAGGTCGCGAGCATCGAGGACTAACAGAAACGAGGTCTCGGTTGCCGGCTCGAGGACCAGCGAGAGCAGGATGCCATCGTCCTCGCGGGCGGCGCTTGGAGACGGTACGAAGACGGCCTCGCCAGGGTAGGAGCCAGACTCATACCACTCGATCGTCGATCCCGCGTCGACGTCGGCCTTCTGGATCCGGGTGAGGAACCCCTCCCCCCCGCCCTCGTGATCGAAGCCCATGCCGTAGGCGTAGCGATAGGGGCGGGCGTTGTGGCGGAAATAGTTGATCCGCGGCAGCTCCATGCCGGGCGCGATCGCTTCGGATCGCGCCTCGCCGCCATCCAGCGGCACGTGGTAGCGGCGCAGCCCGAAGTAGGGAAGCCTACCTTCCCCTTGCAACCGGCCGAGGTAGAGCGCCTCGACGATCTCGGCGTCCTCATAGGCGACGAGGTCGACTACCAGCGCACCGTCTTCCTCGAAGGCGTTGACGTGGTGGAAGCAGAAGAACGGCTCGGACTCGGTGCGCGCGCGGACCTCGCCGCTGCGGCGGTCGATCACCGTGAACACGGCCGGGCGATCTGGCCGCCAGTGGTAGTTCTCGATGAAAGGTCGACCGCTGCGCACGAGGTCGAGGGGGTTGATCACGAAGGGGAACTCGGCAAGCACTGCGTAGCGCTCGGTGAGGCCGAAGCTGTGCATGTAGGACGGGCGGGGGGCCGGCAGCTTGGCGATCTGGCGTTGGGAGGAGGAGTCGGGCCGTGCAAAGAGGCGGTAGGTACTTCGGGGCCCGAACTTGACAGCGTAGAAGAGCGCCTCGCCACTGGCCGGATCGAAATGCGGGTGCGCGGTCGTGTGCTCGCCGGGCGCCTTGGAGGCGACGCCGGCGGCATGGAGCGTCTGCGGGTCGAAGACGATCGGAAGCGGCGTCTCGGTCATCGCGACGAGCTCGTCGCCGAGACGGATGAGGTTGACGTTGGCGTTGTCGGAGATCTGCGGCCTGAAGGCCGCGACCAGACGCCTGAACAGCGAGCGGCAGGGGTCGGTGGCGAACTCCGAGAAGCTGATCTCACCGGTCTCGGTGGCAGCACGGTAAGCCTTGCTCTGCAGGAAACGGTTGGCATAAGACACGCGGCCGTCGGTGATCGAGAAGCGGTGGAGCATCGAGAACCCGTCGAACCAGTGGTTGACCGAGCGCTCGCCGACCTCGAACTTCGCCGGACCGATGCGGTACAACGATCCCGAAAGCCATTGCGGAACTCGCCCCTCGATTTCCAGCGAGTCGATTTCCCGCTCGACCTTGAGGCTTTGGAACCCGATGCGATAGTCCGCCTCAGTGGCCAAGTCTGCGATGACCGGAGCCTGGGGATCGACATTGTGCGCCCAGGTTCGGGGCATCTCAGCCGCCTTTGGATCGGCAGGAAGTCTGGAGGGGACCGGCGAGTTCGACGCCGCCTGAGAACTTGGCGACGGCGTAGGCGTCGAAATGCCCGTCGGCGCAGCGGGCAGTCGTGCAGCTTGAAGCGCATCGGGAACGACTGATGGAATACCAACTAGTACAGGAGAGGCTCGAAGGGGCCGGGATCCTCCCCAAGGGTATACTGCTGACACTCGATGCCGGAATTGGGCACGAGCGCGAGTTCGTTCGATACTGATGCTCGCTGATCTAGGGCCGCCGATGCATCCGGTGGTGTTTGCGTCTGTGCTTGGCGCAGCTGCTCGGCACGAACTGCGGGGAACTCACCATAGTCTTGCCGTTCTGGGCGGTCAACCTGACTACAGCGCGATTGGTGGACTTGCAGAGGTTAGTGGAGTTGACGAAGAGACCTTTGGCGCCGCCGCCGAGGCTGAGGGTGAAGTTGGACAGGGGGGCGTCGGGGAGCGCTTCGAAGGTCGCGCGAATGTGCCGGTTGACGGAGTCGACGTGGCCGTCCAAGTACACACCGACCTCTCTGTTTTGAAGGGCGACGACGATATCAGGGAGCTGGTGGTTTGAAGAGCGAAGGTAGACAGGGCCTTCGACGGGTTCGGAGAGAAGCGGGGTTTCCGCCCTGGCGTAGCCATAGATAGATTCGGCCGGACAAGCACTCGCTGCGAACTGCACGCGGGTGCAGACGCTGTGGAGGTGGGCATTTTCGACGAACTCCGAACGCGGCAAGAGCGTTTCCGCGCGGGCGATGTTGGCTTCGCCGGGGCTTGCGGTCAGGGTCACGGAGAGGGCCGGGTAAGCGCCCCGTCCAGCGCCGCCGCTGATCTGCAGGGCAAGCCTGGGAGTGAAGGGGAGGATGGCGCAATTGGTCACCTGGAAGGGATCGGCGACCGTGGCTTGGAGTTCGCCTCCTTCGGACTCGGTGCCAGCGCCGGTCATTTCGAAAAGGGTCGAGAAGGGATCACAGGAGGTTGGATTAAGGATGAAGTCGGGACGATCGATGCGGACTTGGATGTCGCGGACGCGAAGGGGGATACCGTCGATGATGTGGGGGATTGCATCGGTGCCGCTCGACTCAATCGTGGCAAGGCCGGTTTCTGGATCGATGTGACCGACGGCACGGACGACGACGGTGCCAAGGTCGAAAGGTCCGACCTTGGCAGCGGTGATCGCGACGAAGCTGACACCCGAGCCGCGGTAAGGCCCGGCGAGGTAGACCTTGCCGGGGACCCAGGTGAGAATGTTGCCAACGCCGACACCGACCTCGGTGTGACCGATCTCGGAGGATTCGGGACAGGATGGGTGTTCTTCCTCCTCGGCGCCGCTCCTCGTCTTGGCGGCTTCGATCGCCGCATCAGAGCAAAAGGGAACGCCGGCTAGCTTGGCGACCAGCCCCGGCGGGAGATGTGCGGCGAAATGGGTTATTTCCGCTTCGCCGTCAGCGCGGGTCATCTCCTGGTAGTAAGGGCTGAACTGGCCGGCCTGGTTGCTAAGCGTGCCGGAGCTGACGCTGGGGTGAAAAGGCGGCGGCCCGGCGGCGGGGCAGGGGGCGCCGTTCGCCCCCCTTGTGATCTGGAAGCTCGCGGAGGGATGCTCGACCATGCTCGGGTCCGACCAGGGGGTTACTTCGGCCTGCGTGGTGAAGCTACCGCAGGCATCTGGGGTGACGAAGGGCGAGGTCTGGCCCTGGCGGAAGCTGAGGTCAAGGTCGGAGAACGGCAGCTGGGGATTGTTTTCAAAGGTGGTGAGGAGGCGCCCGGTCCGTGCGTCGGAATGCACTCTGCCTGCGATCTTGATGACAATGCCGCGGTCTGGAATTCGCGCAACAAGGTATAGGGCGAGCAGAGAGTCGAAGGGATTTTCATATGGCTTGGCGATGAACAGGGAGCCGGTCGCTTCTCCAGAGACCGAGGCCGATTGGATTCGGACCGAACCGAGTTTGGATTCTTCCGGGCAGCCCTCCCCAGGGGCAGGTTGGAGCGTTTCCGCCGCGTACTCGGTTGCGGTGCAGGCACCGAGACCGGCGGCGGCGGAGGGGTTGAGCGTCATCCCTTCGGGCAAACTGAAAGCAAGCGTCTTGAGGTTTGAGGTGGCGAGACCGTCGGGGTCTTCGTAGGTCTGGGGAATCTTCAGATCGACGTCGAGGCCGCTTGGTGAGGAGGCCGCAGCGGTGGTCGGCTGGGCGCTCAGTGAGGGTTCAATGCCGAGGCGGTCGCAGCCGACGAGTGCCCCAATGGGCATCTGCACAGATTCAGTTTGGGCGGGCCGTTGCCAGGAGTCAACCGAGAGGTCAGCCTGGAGCGGTTCGCCCGTGCAGGAGGTCGGGTTGGTGAAGTAGGGAGCGAGAGCGGCGTCGGAGGAGGCACCGAATTCGCCGCTGGCAGGATTCCAGCGCAGAGGGTCGTGCACGGGGTCCGCCGGTACTCCCCAGATCGTGAAGGTGGCACTGTCGAGCTGCGCCGAGCCGCCGCCGCTGTAAAGATTGCGGAACGCGGTGCGCAGGCCGTAGTCGCCGGGGCGCAGGGAGACGTCCCCCTGAATATGGAAGGTGTCAGCATAGAAGCCGATCTTGGAGATCTTGCCGGAGTCCGGAATCAGGTTATAGACGGGCCTGTGCGCTACCAAGGTGGTGCCGCCGAGGTTGACGGCGAGGGTCGTTATCCCGACCTGGGTCCCGATCTGACAATCTTCGCGGGAGAAGAGGGCGACCGGGCAAACAGGCGTATCGACTACGTCACCGGCGAACCCAGGCGGGAGGTCATAGGTGGCGTCCTTTGGATCGCCGGCAACGTCCCCCTTTGCGGTGGTTGTATCGAAGGCTTCGAAGACAGTGACGTCGGCGTGGGCACCAGCCTGGTTGGTGGAGAGGGCGGTGGTCTCACCGCCGGGGGCTAGGCCGAATTCGGCTGGCGCAGAGGAGATCGCGGTCGGAGTGCGCATCGAGGCGTCGGGGGCGCCGCCACCGGAGACACTTACCACGTTGGCGACGCAGCTAGTCGCTGTGGCCGGCACTTCGCAAGAAGGCGAGGGACTCGCGGAGACGTCTACAGGGAAGGTGAGGGTGAGGGTGTCATCGGGAACTACAGTGCCCGAGTAGGTGCAGGTGAGGCCGGCGCAGCTGAGCGGTTCGTGGTGGAGCAGCTCTTCGCCGGAGGCGCCGGCGGGGTCCAGGGAGAGGCCCGGCGGTAGGGCGTCTGTGACCGTGACCGTGGAACCGTCGCTGGCGCCGCCGCCGGTGTTAATGACGGTCACCTTGTAGAGATCGTCACCGCTTTGGTCGTTGGGAGCGAAATTGGTCGGCATCGAGACCGAGGTGACGGTCCACTGGGGGCTCTGAGGAAGGGCGAAGGCCGGTGCGGCGGCGAAGAGCGTCAGCCCCGCGAGGCCCGCCGTCAGGGCTGCAACGCGCGCCAGGCGGCGTCGGGCGCGTCCGTCGCTCCCCGCCATCTCTGCGTTGGGGGGGATCACTTTCCTGCCCTCCGGTTGTTGTCGGCGTGTCGGGTGCCGTAAGCCCGCTTGCGGTGCTTTTGCCTGTGGTGGTGGCGCTTGCGGTGGGATTCCTTGGGGAAGGTGGGCGTCGGGTTGCCGGGACCCGGCGAGGTTTCGGTCGCGGCCGTCGGGTGATCGGGAGGAGGCGGCGGGCTCTGGCAGGCGTCACCTTCGCAAGGGGCCGCGCCGGAGGAACCGCCGAAGCCGCCGCCGATGCGAGCGTCGTAAAGGTCGCCGGATTGGTCGGTGTCCTGGGGGACGAGGCCAGCGTGGGTGCCGAAGAAGACGTTGGAGCCGTCGGGGCTGGAGTCAAGGAAGAAGGAGTCGTTGGAATCGCGGCCGGAGCTGATCAGCGAGACGGTGCCTTCGTGCCACTCATAGACATCGAGGCGTTCGTTGACGTCGGTGGGGACGAGGGCGTCGGCGGTGTCGAAGAAGACGTAGGAGCCATCGTCGGAGATTGCCTGCGGGGGCGTCGCGGCAGGATTGTCCGTGGAGAAAGATGAGCGGGCGAAGAGGGCGTTGGATGTGGGGTCGGCACCGCCGGGGTCGCAGGAGACACACCTGATCTGTTCGCCAGGGCTGGCGGCGGAGTCATAGCGGTAGACCTCATCGCAGTTCCCGTTCGGGGGGGCGGCGCCGGTGGCGTCGGGGCAGTCGGCGCTAGCGGCGGCGGTGCTGTTGTAGGCGCTGACGTCATGCGTCGTGGCGAAGAGCAGGTAGCGCCCGTCGGGGGTTGTCTCCCAGTTGGCCGTCGGGTCGAGGCCGATCTCCTCGCCGTGGAGAAAGGGCCACCAGCGGCCGATCGAAGTGTCGGCGTAGTCACGCTGGTTGACGGTGGCGACGTAGGTGGTAGCTTCGGTTTCGGTGTCGTAGCGGTAGAGATTGACTTCTTCGGGGCTGAGGGCTGGGGCGTCGGCGGTGAGCTGACCGAAGGCGGTGAAGTAGACGGCACGCCCGTCGGCGGAGATCGCGGGGACGTTGTAGACATCTGCTTCGGCGTGGCCCGATTCGCCGCGGGAGACGCGGGTCAGAGCGTGGGTTTCGGTGTCATAGGAATACAGCTCGGGGTCGTGGACGCCTTCGTCGTCGTGGGTTAGCTCGGTTTCGGTCATGAAGAAGACCCGCGAGCCGTCGGAGGAGGCGCCAACGAAGGCGGCGGCCTGAAGGCCGTTGGGGTCTGAGACGCCGGCTTCGGGGGCGGAGATGTCGACCGTGGTGGCTTCGCCGGCGCGCATGTAGAGCTGGGGTGGGTTGGCTGTGGCACCGTTCCAGCAGCCGGTGCCGGTCGCGCTGGGATCGGGCGCGGTGAAGAAGATCCTGGCGCCGTCGGCGGAGACGGCGCCAGGGTTGGCGCTCGCGCCGAGGCCGAGGACGGCGCCGCAGGGGCTGAGCAGCGCCCCTTCGCTGTCGACGTTTACGAGATGGAGTTCGCCGCCCGTCCAGTCATAGAGCGCCTCGCTTTCTGGGTCCTGGGCGGCATCGCCAGGCGCCAGCTGGTGGTCGCGGGATTGCAAGACGAGGTGGCTGAGGTCGGAGGAGCCGCCGACCGGAGTCGCTTCTTCGGCCGATTCGAGGAGGCCGGAGCCGATCGTGGCATAGGGTCCACCGGGAGGGCCGAGCAGGTCGATCGCCTGGACAGCTCCACCCCCGGCGGATGATCCGGCGGCATCGAGGAGGCCGAGCCGCGAAAAGTCGGAGGGGTCATAGACGACATCGCCGATGCTTTGGACGCCGAGAGTGGGCGAGGCGGCGGCGGTGTAGGACCAGCCATCCTCGCCGCGGGAGAAGACGTAGACGTTCTGCCGCGCGGCGGGGAAGGGACCGAAGACGGAGGCGGTGTCGAGGAGGAACTCGTTGCCGTCGGCGGAAGAGACGCCGACGTCGTAGCTTCGTTCGCCGGAGACGAACATGTCTTCGGCGCCTTCCTTGTCGGTCGGTGTGAGCAGCTCGTAGGCGCGGCCATCGGGGAGGCCAGGGGCGGGGACCGGCAGGATTGGCGCTGCGAAGGCGGTGGGGGCAGCGAGGACGGGAGTGGCCAGAAAAACGGTGAGGAAAAGGCCTGTCGCGACGGCCCGGCTACGCGCAAGGCGCGGTTGCGATGCCTTGGCTGACGGCGTCACGGTGGTCTGCTCGCATTGCTTCATCCTGCCTCCCAGCGTGGCCTTACCTTTGATCCAGACGTAACGGTACCCAATATATCATTCGCTCTGACCTGAGGGAGTGCGATCGTTGCGTGCCAGATTGCGCGCAACCCCAGTCCGAAGGGCAAGGATTCGTAAAGGACGGAAGCGCAAGTGAGCGTTGAGAACGCTTGGCCGGGTAGGGCGAGTCGGCTGTGCTACGCGGCGGGGGCGGTGCTGGCGCTCATACCTGGGGAATTCCTGTGATCGGATGTGGGAGGTTTGCGTGATCACGCGCATCGGTGCGCTTCCAGTGCTGTTCGCCGATCGCGATGCCCTGCGACTCGGCGAGGGCGTCGATCGCCGCCTCAAGGAACAAATGCTCGGCTTCACTCCCTCGCGAAAGATCAGATTTCGACGCTTCGGTCACTCCGCCTCGCGGGCGAAGGCCCACTGCACGGCATCGCGCAGATCGCCGCCGTCGGCCTCCTCCCATGCCTTCGCCAGGTGCTCGCGAGCGACCTCCACCTTGGGCTTGGCGCTCATGGTGAAGGAATCCTAGATCACTGATTCCTAATCGTCATGTACGGCGGTTAGCTGCGTAGGGGGCGCGATAGAAGGCGTCGAAGGTCGGTGTGTCTCTGGAACGCCGACCACGGAGGTGGCAACGTGCCCACCGACCTCGACACCCTCTTGACCGCACTTTACGTGCTGGCCGACGATCTCCTGCCCGGGCGGGCGAGATCGCGACCGGGGCGAAAGCCCCGGATCGCCGACGCGGAGGTGATCTGCCTCGCCGTCGCCCAGGTCCTGCTCGACTGCCCCAAGGAGCGCCGCTTCCTGCGCTTCGCCAGGCGGCGGCTCGGTCACCTCTTCCCCTACATCCCCGGCCAGTCCGGCTACAACAAGCGGGTCCGGGGACTGGCCCCACAGATCGTCTGGCTGCTGGGGTACCTGGCCCGGGTCTCGCCTTCCTGGTGCGATGACCTGCGCCTGGTGGACGCGACCCCGGTGCCCTGCGGGCAGTCACGCCAGACCGTGAAGCGCTCGGAGTTCGCCGGGCACGCCGCTTACGGTTACTGCGCCGCCCACTCGCGCCGCTTCTGGGGCTTCAAGCTCTACCTGCTGGCAGCCCCCGACGGGATGCCGATCGCCTTCGAGCTCGTCCCGGCCAACGTCCCCGAGCGAGAGGTAGTCGCCGGGATGCTCGAAGGCGTCGATCTGCGTGGCTACACGGTGATCGGCGACAAAGGGCTCTCCGGTGCAGAGATCGAGGAACTCGTCGCCTCCCTCGGCGGCGCCTTCCTTCGCCCCGACCGCCGCGATGAGGCACCTCGCTTCGGCGACCTCGGCGGCGTGCGCCAATGGATCGAGGCGATCTTTGACCAGTTAAAGGACCAGCTATCGCTGGAGCGCCACGGCGCCCACACGATGGGAGGCCTCTGCGCCAGGGTCGCCCAGCGGCTGCTCGCCCTCGCGGCCTGCGTCTGGCACAACTGGGAGATCGGGGAGCCGGGGCGCAGTCTGATCGCCTATGACCACTGATCGGGGGAATGGGTCGGGTCGGCGGGAGGCGCCTGGGCCGTGCGGCATATGTGAGCCCGACTTGGTCTGGTCTCCTCCCACCGCCACATCGAACCGTGCGTGAGGTTTTCCCTCACACGGCTCGCCGACATCCTTCACCTGACCGCTTGCGCGGTGCCGAGATGGACACGTCCAACCAGCGGGCGCAGGCCAAAGAAGCGCTCCTGGCGCAGTCGCCAGAGGCCATAGGCGAGAGGACGCTGGGCCTGGTGGCGCATCCCGATCCAGCGTGCCAGTCGCTCGGCCACGTGACAGTCGAGCTTGTGGAACTGAACCGTGGAGTTGCCCCGGCGAAAATAACCGGCCCAGCCGGTCAGAAACCGGTTGAGGTTGGCCACCACATCCTCGACCGACAACAACAACAGTCGCCGGTCGGTCAACTCGCGGATCCTTTGCCTCGCCGCCGCCATGGCGCGCGCCGACGGCCAGCGGGCCAGGAACCGAAACCCCGGCTTGCTGAAGCTCTCCACCATGCGGTGATGAAAGCCCAGGAAGTCGAAGCCCTCGCCGTCCTCTTGCACACACACAAGGCGAGTCTTGGCCTCGGCCAGCTCCAAGCCGAGAGCGGCGAGCATCGCTCGCAACTCTCGGAGGGCCGCCTCGGCCTGGGCCTTGGTGCGGCAGAGCACAACGAGATCATCGGCATACCTGACGAGCACGCCGTACCCGCCCTGGCTGTCCTCCCACGCCCGGTCGAGCGCGTTCAGATAGACGTTGGCGAGCAACGGGGAGATCACCCCGCCCTGCGGCGTGCCAGCCTCGGGGTGCATCAGGGTCGCCCCGTCAAGCACCCCAGCCCGTAGCCAACTCCGCAGCAATTTCAGCACGCGCCGATCGGAGACCCGCTCGCTGAGGAGCTGCATCAGGATCTCTCGGTCGAGCGCATCGAAGAAACCGCGGATGTCGACATCCACCACCCAGCGGCGCCGTCCCCGCATCACCTCGCTCTTGATCACATCAAGGGCATCGTGTGCTGAGCGCTTGGGCCGAAATCCAAACGAGCAGCCGCGGAAATCGGCCTCGAAGATCGGCTCCAAGACGAGCTTTGCCGCGGCCTGGACAACCCGGTCTTTGACGGACGGGATGCCCAGCGGCCTCCTCTCGGAGCGACCGGGCTTCGGGATATGCACCCGCTTGACCGGTCGGGGTCGATAGCGCTGCTCTGCCAGCTCCGCCTGGAGCCCATCGAGAAACGCCTCGACCCCCTCAGCTTCAATCTGGGCGATGGTGGTGCGGTCGACCCCGGCAGAGCCGCGGTTCTCACGCACCTGACGCCACGCCCGCTCCAGGACATCCCTGCGGTGGATGCGATCCCAGAGCGCATGGAAGCGCCTGCTCGGCGACCGCTTGGCCGCCAGGTAAAGCTTGACTTGGAGTTCTCGAACCTTGTCCTGCTCGGTGTTGTTAGCCATGGTGGGCACGCACCGGTCCTTCCGTCGTTGTCAAGCACAGATGAAGCACGGCCCCTTCCCTTACCCGAGGTTGTGTTGTCCTTCGGGTTCAAGCGGTACTACGGGCCGCTCCGCCACCCTCCCGGCCGAGCGCGACTTCGCCAACGGCTTATACGCGCCCATCGCTTCCCGGACACAACGTCCGCAGGTCCGGGGCCGGGGAGGGCTTCCCCAGTTCCCGCACCGACCTTCCGACCGTTCCGCTCCCTCTACCCCGGGGGGTTCATCGCCGCTGCGCTTCCAGGCTCTTCGCGGCTTCCATGGCCTTCGCCCCGAATTCCCGGGCTCGGCTCCCCCTTGTCCCCTGACGGGGCTAGCGTCACGAGGCGGCAGGATTCACTTGACGTTACGGACCGGCCGATTGCTTCCCCCAAGGGGCATTTGACGCTGGGCTTCGACGCCGAGCGTTCCCCCCGACGCCGCCAGCCTGCTACCCGGCGCCCTGGTGCTTACCGGGACCGGACTTTCACCGGCGGGCCGATGCGAGCTTATGTTCAGATCAGGTCACTCGATGGCACCACCTCCGAACTCTGGGCACACGAATCAGTGATCTAGGGGCTCGGCCGGTTGGCGACGCAGCTTGCGCTCCAGTTCTGGTGAGCATGTCGGTCATCGCCCAAGAGGTGGCCGACACCCGCAGACAGGAAGTGCTGAGAGTGGACCCGGAGCGCTACGACCTGGTCTGGTCGTCGGCAAGCTGGTGCGTAACTCCTGAGTGCGCAGCCCTCTCCACCACTCGGCGTGCCAAAGCTC
>CAWJGB010000004.1:0-57512 GCA_963842375.1 uncultured Solirubrobacterales bacterium | reverse complement strand
ATCGGCAGAGGGGATCTACCGCGGCTCCGTCCGGGCCTTCTCGCTGATCTTCCTCGCGCTGGGCCTGGATCCTCATTGCCACCCTCGCTGCCGGTGGCGGGCCTCTCTCGATCGGGGTGGTGATGGGTGTCGCCTTCGCCGCGGTTGGTGCCGGACGGCTGTGGGCGGCATCCCGGATGGATCGGTGAGCGCGCCGGAGGCGGAGCGGTCGCACTCGGAGCCGCCGACCAAGATCAGGGGTGGGGCGACGCTCGGCGGGATCGGTGCCGCTAAACCCGCCGAGATCGGTGCCGCGACCGAGTACGTGCTGAAGAAATCCCCCTGTCGGGTGCTCCTGACGGCGCCGCCGGAGACCACTCTGGGGGCGGCGGCCCAGGCCCCTGCGGCCGACTAGTATCCGGCTATGTTCATCCTGATCGTCGGCTGCGGCCGGGTTGGTTCTTCGGTCGCCCGGGCGATGTTGCGCGAGGACCACGAGGTCTCCTGCCTCGATGAGGACCCGGAGTCCCACGCCCGGCTTGAGGTCGGCCTCGAGAAGGGCTGGGAGGATCTTGGCGGCCACTTCACGGTCGGAGCCGGCCTGGAGACCGAGGCGCTGATCGCCGCCGGGGTCGAGCGCGCCGATGCCTTCATCGCCTCCACCGACGGCGACAACACCAACATCATCATCGCCCAGATCGCCCAGCGCCGCTACGAGGTGCCGACGGTGATCGCGCGGGTGCTCGATCCGCTGCGGGCCGAGTGGTATCAGCGCCAGGGCCTGCACACAGTCTGTCCGACCCGGGTCGCGATCGACATGCTGGAGAACGCGGTCCGTGAGGGCGCCCAGCGGGGCGGCGGCGCGCCGGGCGACTCGGCGGAAGCCGCCTGAGGCGACGAGGGAAGGGGGAGTCGCATGTACATAATCGTCGTCGGAGCGGGCAAGGTCGGCTGGAACCTGGCGCGGGAGCTGCTCGACAAGGGGCACGAGGTGACGGTGATCGAGAGCAACCGGCGCCGCTACCTGACCGTCGAGCAGGAGCTCGAGCACAACATCTCCTACGGCGATGCCTCGGAGCTGTGGGTGCTGGAGCGGGCCGGCATCCAGCGGGCAGACATGGTGATCGCGGTCACCGGCGATGACGAGGACAACATGCTTATCTGCCAGGTGGCCCGCGAGAAGTACCTCGTCAACCGGGTGATCGCCCGCGTCAACAACCCCCGCAACCGCCAGCACTTCGACCTGCTGAACATCAAGCCGTCGGTCTCGGCCACCGATCTCATCCTCCGACTGCTCGAGCACGAGGTGCCGGAGTACGGGCTCGTCCACCTGCTCGACCTGCAGGAAGAGCAGCTGGAGATCATCGAGATGCTGCTCGGCCAGGACTCCGGGGTGACCGGGCGGCGGGTCGGCGACCTGCAGATGCCCGAAGGCAGCCTGCTGATCTCCATCCTACGTTCTGGCAAGGGCTTCGTCCCTGGCCCCGACACCGTGTTGGAGGCCGGTGACGAGGTGCTCGCCGTGCTCGACCCGGGCAGGGAGGACGATCTCAAAGCGCTCTTCGGGCCGCAAGGGAACGGTACGGTCGACGGTGGCTGATCGCGCGGTCGACTTCCTGCTGGTCGGCGGCGGCATGGCCTCCGCCCACTGCGCGGCCGAGCTGCGACGGCGCGGGGCGGAGGGATCGATCCTCTTGGTCGGGCGTGAGCCCGAGCCGCCCTACGAACGGCCGCCGCTCTCCAAGGAGTACCTGCGCGGCGAGGGCAAGCGCGAGGACGCCTACGTAAATCCTCCCTCGTGGTATGAGGAGAACGGGGTTGATCTGCTGAGCGGGCACAACGTGATGACGCTCGACCCGGCCTGCGCGGACGGCGAAGCTTCAGGGCGGGGAGGAGGTGTCCTTCGGCAAGGCGCTGCTCGGCACCGGCGCGACGGTCAACATCCTCCGTGTCGAGGGAGCCGAGAACGAGGGCATCCACTACCTGCGCGCCTTCGGCAACTCCGACGCGATCCGCGCCGACGCCGAGGCGGCCGAGCACGTGGTGCTGATCGGCGGTAGCTACATCGGCACCGAGGTCGCCGCCTCGCTCACCGCAATGGGCGTCAAGTGCACGATCGTGATGATGGAGGACGTAGTGCTCTCGCGGACCTTCGGCGAGGACGCCGGCCGCTGGTTCCAAGAGCTGATCGAGTCCAAAGGCATCACCGTCCACGGCGGCGAGGAGCTGGAGGCCTTCGAGGGCGACGGCCGCGTCAAGGCGGTGGTGACGAAGAGCGGGCTGAGCATCGAGTGCGACGCGGTCGTGGTCGGTGCCGGCGTGCGCCCCGACATGATGCTCGCCCAGCGAGCGGGCCTCGATGTGGGCGACGGGATCCTCTGCGACGCGAAGCTCCAGACCTCCGCCGCGGGCATCTACGCGGCGGGCGACTGCTGCTCGTATGAGAGCGTCGTCCACGGTCGGCGGCTGCGGGTCGAGCACTGGGACGTGGCGATGCAGCAGGGCATGCACGCCGCCCGCAACATGCTCGGCGAGGATCGCGACTACGACG
The DNA here is from genome assembly GCA_963842375.1 of uncultured Solirubrobacterales bacterium. Classification (GTDB taxonomy): domain Bacteria; phylum Actinomycetota; class Thermoleophilia; order Solirubrobacterales; family 70-9; genus CAVUPF01. Next base: position 54,982 of record CAWJGB010000004.1, on the reverse strand, counting down.
TCGTCCCGTACTTCTTCAGCGACCTCGCCGACTGGGCGAGCATCGAGTACGTCGGCCCCGCCACTGAGTGGGACGAGGAGATCTGGCGCGGCGATCGCGATTCCGGCGAATTCTCGGTCTGGTACTTAAAGAGCGGCATGGTCGCGGGCGCGCTCAGTGTCGGTCGTTCCGAGGACCTCGCCGAGGCCCGCCGCATGCTCGCCGAACGGTGTCGACGTCTCCGCTGCCACGGCCCTGATAGCCGACTCCGCCAGCGACCTCTCCGAGATCGGCGCCTGACCATTTCGCACCACCTCTCCGGCTATCCTCCGGTCTCTCCTTGCGGCCTGGTGTAATGGCAGCACGCCTCGCTCTGGACGAGGTAGTCGGGGTTCGAGTCCCTGGGCCGCAGTTCTCGGATATGGCTCTATTAAGCTGAAAGCCGAGAAATCTGGGGTCGGTGCGCCAGTCTGTGCGCCAGTCAGCTCAGGGTGCTGCCCAGTAGTAAGGCGACTCTCGCGGCCGTTCGGAGGCGTCCCGACACAGAAATCAGCCACAAGAGCCCGAGGCACTTAACCTCAATCCACCGCCCGACCACACCTGATCCGTCCGCTCCCGTCACGAAAATGACCTCCCGAGCAGGCAAATAGCGGCTGTTTCGGGCAGCCGCGGCCTGACATCAGGAGGTCACTCACATGGTGAAGGTCTTTGCGGGGTCCGTGCGGCCCGACTCGGTCGGCGTCGAGTTCGACGACGAGCGCCTCGTCGCCAACGCCGGATTGGTCCTAGTCTCCACCCTGAGCATCCGGCTCGGGATCGAGTCCCTGGTCGACAAGACAGTTCGCCTCGGCCAGCGCGCAGGCGCCGCCGGCCCAGGGCGCAAGGTGCTCACCCTCGTGCATGCGATCGCTGCCGGTGCCGACTCGATCGACGATGCCGACGTGCTTCGCGCCGGCGGTAGCGGAGCACTGCTCGGCCACCGGGCGATGGCGCCCTCCACGCTCGGCACCTTCCTGCGCGCCTTCAGCTTCGGCCACGTCCGCCAGCTCGACCGGGTGCTGGGCGAGGCGATCAAGTGCGCCTGGGCGGCGGGCGCGGGACCGGGCGCCAAGCGGCTGGTGATCGACATCGACTCCTTCATCGGCGAGGCCAAAGGCCGCCTCAAGCAGGGCGCCTCCTTCGGCTACACCGGCCAGCGCGGCTATCACCCCCTGCTCGCCACGCGGGCGGGGACGGGCGAGGTCCTGCACGCCCGCCTGCGCAAGGGCTCGGCGGCCTCAGGGCGCGGCGCGCTCGCTTCGCGAAGGCTGATCGCCCGGGCGCGGCCGGGGCCGCCGGCGAGATCCTGATCCGCGCCGACTCCGCCTTTTACTCGGGCAAGGTGATCTCCTACCTGGAGGCAAAGGGCTGCCGCTACTCGATCTCGGTCACCCAGCACAAGCGCATCGCAGAGCGGACTGCGCAGATCCCCGAGTCGGCCTGGCGAGCGGTGCCCGACTACCCCGAGACGGGAGTCTGCGAGCTGGCCGAGACCACCTACGGCGGCCGCAGGTTGATCGTCCGCCGCGTCCACCTGCACGCCCAGACCGAGCAGACCGAGCTCTTTGCCTACTGGCGCCACTTCGCCTTTCTCACCAACCGGGAGGAGGACATGCACACGGTCGACGCCGAGCACCGCCGACACGCGGAGGTCGAGCTCGCGATCCGCGACTTAAAGGACCAGGCGCTCGCGCACTTCCCCTCCGGGCAGTTCGACGCCAACGCGGCCTGGACCGTGATCGCCTGCCTCGCCCACAACCTGGTGCGCTGGGTCGGGCAACTCGGCCTGGAGGACTCGACCTGGCGCACCGCTGCGACGATCCGCCGCCGGCTGATCGCGATGCCGGGTCGGCTCACCCGCACGGCTCGGCGCTTCACCTTGCACCTGCCAGCCCGCTGGCCCTGGCAGGCGGCCTTCGTCGAGGCGCTGAGCAGGATCAGGGCGTGCCGGCCGCGGCTGAGCTTCCTTACCAGCTCGCCTCACCCGCCGAGTCACCCGGTCGCCTCGGGCTGCTCCAGTCTCCGGCCGCCCTGCGCCGAGTACGGGAGGGCGACGGGGCCGGTTGACATAACCAAGGGCTCCCGCAACCGCGTCGAACCCCGAGGCGTGGAGCGCGCCGAGGCCGAAGCTGTCTATGACTCCGGCCGTGAGGCCTGCGTCGAGTTCATGCTTGAGCTGGCGCAACGCTTCGAGGAGCTGGCGCAGCGCTCAGAGCGCCAGATCGCCGGCCTGCAGACACGGATCGAGCGGCTCGAAGAGGAGCTGCGCAAGGACTCGCGCAACAGCTCCAAGCCGCCTTCTCAAGACCCGCCGAAGACCCGGCAGGAGCGCCGCGCCGAGGCCCGCGAGAAGGCCAGGGAGCTGCTGCGCGGCGAGGGCGGGCAGCATAAAGCCGGCGCTCAGCCCGGGCACCGTGGTTCGGGGCGAGGGCTCACCCCCGAGGATCAGGTCGATGAGATCGTCGAGCACTACCCCGATTCCTGCCGGCACTGCGGGCACGGCTTCGGCTCCGATGAGCGCCGGCTCTCTTCCTGCTTCGGTCGCCACCAGGTCGCCGAGCTGCCGCCGATCGCGGTGGCGCCGACAGAGCACCGCACACACCGCCTGCGCTGCCCGAAGTGCCGGGCAAAGACGACAGCTGCGCTGCCCGACGGGTTGCGGGGCTCGGCCTTCGGCCCACGCACGCAGGCAGCGGTGGTGACGATGAGCGCCCGCAACCGCATCTCGCGCCGCGACATGGCCGAGCTTGCTGGGGACCTGTTTGGCCTGCAGACGTCGGTGGGAGCAGCCGACGCGATCTGCCAGCGTGCCTCGGCCGCGCTCGAGGGCCCGCACGAGCGGCTTGCCGCCTCGGTGGCGGGCTCGGCCGCGCTGAACGTCGATGAGACCGGCTGGCACACCGCTGGGCAGGGCCGCACGCTGTGGACGGCGACCACGCCCGCCGCGGCGATCTTCCGCGTCGCAGAGGACCGCCACCGCGACCGACTGGAGGAGCTGATCGGCGCCGACTACGCGGGGATCGTCTGCTCGGATCGCTGGTGGGCCTATGACCACCTTGACCCCGAGCGCCGCCAGGCGTGTTGGCAGCACCTATGGCGAGATTTCACCCGCCACTCCGAAGGGCTCGCCGAGCAGAAGGCCTTCGGCGAGGCAGGCCTTGAGCTGACCAGGCGGCTGTTTGAGGCCTGGCACGCCTTCGCCGAGCATGGCGAGCGCGACCGCCTGAAGCGCGAGATGGAGCCGATCGAGGCCGAGCTGCGGGTGCTCTGCGAGCGCGCCGCACGCAAGTCAAAGCGCAGCCGCTACCACGGCCGCTTTGCCCGCAACCTGCTGAAGATCTGGCCCGCCCTCTGGACTTTCGTCACGGTCCCGGGCGTCGAGCCCACCAACAACGCCGCCGAGCGGGCCCTGCGCGGCCCGGTCATCCACAGAAAGCTCTCCCACGGCACTCGCTCCCGCGATGGCGAGCGTTTCATCGAGCGGGCGCTCTCGGCCTCGGTTACCTGCCGCCTGCAGGGCCGCTCGCTGTTCGCCTACCTCGTCGACCTGCTCACCGCCTCGGCTCGCGGGCAGCCACTTCCCGCGCCGCCTGAGCAGCAGCTTTCTCTTTTTCTTTTTTTTTCTTTTTTTTTTTTTTTTTTTTTTTTTTTTTTTTTTCTCTGCCGGCCGCAGCCTGACCCTACCCTCACGTGCTTCACCCACCGGCCGGCCTCCCGGTCGTCTCGGCCTGCTCGTTTCTCGGTCACTGACCACCGGCAGCTGGCCCTACTGCGACTCGCCGCCGCCCGACACACCTTCGAGCCGGCGGTTTTCGCCGTTCACACCGTCGCCGGTGGCGATTCGCCTATCTGTGAGGGTGAATCGGTGGATTGAGGCTAAGGGGTGCCAGGGGCTTAGGCCGGCTCCCAGCGGAAGGGCTGAGCCTCAACCGCCAACCTGCGAGATGATGCCGGGAGTGATCCTCGCTGGGACAGCCTCGCCCTGGATCGAGGTCGGCGGCATCGCGGCCGTCGTTGCTGCGATCACAGCGATCGGGGGCTGCTCTCCGCGGCGGTCGCATTCCAGCTCTGGGCCGCCGCGAGGCGCGAGCAGCGACGACGAGAGGGCCTGCGGGATCTCCTCGAGCGCCGTCGCCGTGGTCGGGGACGAAGTCGTCGTACTACGGCGTGGGCAGACACTTGAGGCATGGCGAAAGCACACGGAACGTCTGCTCGTCGCCGCGCTCGGGGAGGGTGTGGCCGAGGAACTTCGGCCACCGCCGCCGCCGGCCGGATTGGAGCCGCCGTCGCTCGATCCCATGCTGGTGATCAGCGGGTTTCCTTATGGCGGAGAGTTCGTCGCCAACCTTCGGAGCATCACCGCCTGCCTGGAGGAGATTCCGTTATTGCCCGACTTCAAGCCCGCTGCTTGGTCGCCGTTTGGCCCCAACCGTTGGGAGCAGGAGCACGCCCGTCCGATCGCGTGGGAGCCTCAAAATGGTGGCCCATGCCCGTGGTGCGGGAGTCGGATCTACCCGACTAGTGGCAGCTGCGGCGAGTGCGGCGCCCGGGTGGGAGCCGAGTTCGCGTTCAAGTAACAATGCCGGTTTCGCATTCGGATTCTCGGGCTGGCTAGTCCCGGAGCTCGAATCCAGCCTCATCCAAGTACCGGTCGTATTCGACGGCGGTCTCCAAAGCGTTGAGAACACGGAAGAAATCGGCCTGCCAGGCCGTGATCGTTAGCGCGGTAACCTCGGCCTCGGGTCCTTGCCCCTCGAGTTCCATTCGAGGGATCGGCAGACTGCAACGGCCATCAACCCTGACGTAGTGCTCGCGGCCCACCAAGGCCCCGTTGTAGAAGAAGTCCACGAGGTGCTTCGTCGCCGCCTGATCGGGGAATTGGGTGGCCCACTCCTCGTTGAAGACCCTCTTCTCGCCATCGAGGGCTGGATCGGCGTCCATGCCCCATGCAATGCCGATCGCCAGGTCCGGCTTGAAGGACGCCCGGCTCAGGTGCTCTTGGTAACGGAGTTCAAACGCGCCCCCGTGTGGGTAGTTCTCAATGAATTGGCCGAGGTACGAAGGCCCGAAAATGATCTTGTTCCAATCGCCTGCCGCGGACGCCCCGCACAGATCGAAAAGCTCTTGCAACGTCATGCAGCTTCACCTCCGAAGGTTCTTACTAGTTAAGAATCGCGATCACGCTACCGGGAGTTAGACCGGGGGTGATGGCCGCAGTTTTCCGCGCCGGAGATCGGAGGCCTCTGGGTGCCGCCGCGTCTACGTAGTCCCCCGCTTGAACGTGCCAAGAACTGCGGATGCACCACCTCAAACGGGCATAGCCTAGATTCATCACGACGAAGCGGTCTGCTTTCCGGCCCTGTTGCCCGGGGAGGCGCGACAACCGAGAAGGGAAGCATTTGATGATCAAGACATACGGACAGGGTGACCTCAGCGGCATCATCGCTCCGGTCAGCCACCACGCGCCGGGGATCGCCGTGATCGTCACGGCCCTGATGAGTTGCCGCCCCGTCGGACAACCCGGAAGCGGGCCACCGAGAACGCCGGGGATACGCCCGGCGTTCGTTTACGCGGCTTGACCCTGAACACGTGAGGGCCGAGTGCCAGGTGCCTGTAGGTCCTCGGCGACGAGCAGGGGTGGACAGGGCCGCGATCCAGCTCGCAGACAAAGCGCGCGGGACCCGCTTCCACGCCGAAGCGGAAGGTCGCGAACCGTCTCTTGGTCACCTTGGGTGGGCGCTCGAAGATGAAGGTAGCCAGCGGTACGAGCCGCGCGGGCGGCGGGGCGAGTCCGACGCCCTGAAGTCCCGCGATTTGAGTGCCGTGCGCAGCGGTGTCCTTGAGCTGCAGTTCACCGAAGACAAATCCCGCCGTTGTTGGGGAGAAGGTCAGTTGAATCGTGCAGCTGGCGCTCGGCGCGACACTTCCGTCGGGGTGGCAGCTGCCCCCGACGATCGCGAAATGGCTGGCGTCTTCTCCGAGGAGTGAGATGCCCAAGATCGAGAGGTCGGCATCGCCGTCGTTGGTGACGGTGAGGATTTTCGGCGGCGATGGTCCTTCACCAACCCGAGCCGACATGCTCACCATAGGAGGGGAGAACGAGACGATCGGGCCGATACCGCGACCAGCGAAAGCCGCACTCGCAGGCGCCACCTGAGAGGTCGGATCGGTGAAAGTGATCGAGCCTTGCCTCTGGCCGGGGTAGAAGGGGTTGAAGGTCACTTCGGCCGTGCATGATTCTGCTGGCGCAAGGCTCGCGCGGTTTTCGCAATCGCTTGCCGTGAAGCCGAAGGGCCCCGGTTCGGGGCCTTCGTCCGCGCCGGAGGTCAGGAAGACTCTCGGAGGCGGAAGCTCAACTTCACCGGTGTTGGTGAGCGTGAACGCCGCAGGACTCGACGGTCCGCTTTCGGGTAGCAGCGCTCCGAAGTCATAGAAGGACGGTTCCACAGACCAGCTAGCGGTCGCGGCACTGGCACTTGAAGCACCGATGGCCAAGGCCAGCAGCACGGCGCCGAGCAGCGCCCTCGTGGCCAGCTGGAATGCGCGCCCTGTGCTCGTCATTTGCTGAGAGGTCGTAATCGAATCGCCGCGACCCCAGCGTACCCCAATAACGGGTGGATTCTGGTGATCCGTGCGCCAGCCGTGCCAGTGAGCGCCGTCGCCCAGCCTATTTCTGCGTCTGACGGCGACGCCGCGAACCCTGCTAAACCGCGTCGGTAGGCGCTTGAGGCCGCTGGGGACCGCCGCCGATAGATAGGGAGTAGATTTCGAGTCCTGGGCCGCAGCTTCAGAATCAGGGCTTGAGACCGAATTGTCAGGGCTTGAGACCGAATTGAATCGAAGCGGAGTGTGTTACTAAAAGCACATGATCCGCTATCGCTTCGACGACTTCATCGAGTACGCCCGAACCAAGCGGGGCAGGGAGAACATGGCTTTGACGGTCATCGCCGCAGGCTGCATCGCCGGCATCGTCGTCATCGGACGCCTCTGAAGGAGCACGATCTCCTCGATGCTCAGGGTACCGCCCATCCAATCGCTCTGTTAGCGTCGCGACCCGAATGAGACCACGAAACAGCTTGCTCGGGCTGGCCCTCGCCGCTGTGGCCCTCGCCGGTTGCAGTGGAGGAGGGGGGGATCGACTGCGTCTACCACCACGGCGGCGGCGCCGACTCCCGCCGCGCTCAACAAGGCCGAATACATCAAACAGGGCGACGCGATCTGCGCAGAGGTGAATGCGGCGGTCGGCTCAGTCGGCTCCTCGTCGAACCCTGCTTCAACCAGCAAGGTCAGCCAGGTCGGTCAGGTGGCGGACATCTACACGGGCATGGTCAACAGCCTCAAGGGGTTAGGAACGCCGGAGGGTAGCGGCAACTCCAAATTCATCTCCGCCGCCGAAGCCCTCTCAAAGGCGGAGGGTGAAGCCAAGCTCGCCGAGGAGCGCAGCGACAGCGCCGCGCTCAGCGCGGCCGAGACAAGTGCCACCTCGGCGCTCACCTCCTTCCAGGTGACGGCGCAGGCCTATGGCTTTAAGAATTGCAGCGAAGGGCCGAAGGCGCCTTCGGCGTCATCGGGCTCGACGACGACTCAGTCTTCCTCAAGTGCGCCCGAAACGACGAGCGCGCCCGAATCCACTCCGGAAGCCGAACCCGCTCCCAGCGCCGGCGGGGCCGGCGAAACGGGGGGAGCGACGGGAGGGGCGGCCGGGGGCGGGGCATCCGGCGGCGGCGCCGGGTCCGGCGGCATCGGCCCCGGATAGAGCTCAGCTAATCCGCTCGGCGTCCACAACCGAGCGATCTATGCAGCCGAGGACTCCGCCCAGGCGCCGTAAAGGCGCGAGTAGGGCCCGCCGGCCCCGATCAGCTCGTCGTGGGTGCCCTGCTCGGCGATCCTGCCACCTTCGAGGACGACGATCTTGCCGGCGCGGCGGATCGTCGAGAGGCGGTGGGCGATGACGATCGCCGTACGGCCGGCCAGCAACCGCTCAAGGCCCCGCTCGATTGTCTTCTCGGTCCGGACATCGACGTTGGAGGTGGCCTCGTCGAGGATCAGGATGCGCGGCTCGGCCAGCAGCGCCCGGGCGAAGGCGACCAGTTGCCGTTGCCCCGCCGAGAGCTGGATGCCGCGCTCGCCGACCTGGGTCTCCATGCCGTCTGGCAGAGCAGCGACGAACTCGCTCGCCCCGACCGTGCGGATCGCCTCTTCGATTTCCTCGCGGCTCGCCTCCGGGCGTCCGAAGGCGATGTTCTCCCGCACGCTGCCAGAGAAGAGGAACCCCTCCTGAGGGACGATCCCAAGCTGGCGACGCAGCGCCAGCTGCTGGACGCCGCGCAGGTCGTGGCCGTCGACCAGCACCCGGCCTTGCTGCGGGTCGTAAAAGCGCGCCACCAGCTTCGCGAAGGTCGACTTGCCGGCTCCGGTCGCCCCGACCAAGGCAAGGGTTTGGCCGGGCGGTACGTGCAGGTCTACTGCTCGCAGCGCCCACTCGACCTGCTCACCGCGCTCCTCCCGCTTCAGCGCGTCATCGGCGTAAGCGAAGGAAACTCCTTCCATCTCGATCTCGCCGCGCAGTGTCCCGGGATCGATCGCTCCCGGCGCGTCGACCATGTCGGGCTCGGTGTCGAGCAGATCGAAGACCTTGTCCAGCGCCGCCATCCCCTGCTGGTAGGTCGTGTAGAGCTGGGAGAGTTCCTGGATCGGTTCGAAGAAGGTCGCCAGGTAGGCGACGAAGGAGACAACCACGCCGATCTGGATCGCGCCGTCGATCGCCTGGCTGCCGCCGTATAGCAGGATCACCGCGGTGCCGACCGCGGCGAGCATTTCGACGGCCGGGAAGTAGGCGGCGTTGAGGTAGACCGTCTTCATGTTGATCGCCCGGTTTTGCTCGTTGAGGTCGGTCATCACGGCTTCGTGACGAGGCTCCTGACCGAAGCTACGCACGACCCGCACGCCGCTCAGCGTCTCCTGGAGGTAGGCGGTCACGGCCGCGATCCGCTCTCGGGTCGCCTTGTAGGCGCCAGCCGAGACGATTCGGAAGACGAGGCTGGCGACAGCCAGCAACGGGAAGGTGAGGAAGGTGATCAGGGCCAGCTTCACGTCGAGGGCGAGCAGGATCACCACCACCCCAATCAGGGTCAGCGTGCTCGAGAACATCGTTACGACGCCGTCGGTGACGAGCTGGTTGAGCGCCTCGATGTCGTTCGTAATCCTCGAGATCAAAACGCCGGGGCTGCGGCGTGTGAAGAAGCCGATCGACATCGATTGGATGTGGGAGAAGAGCCGCTCGCGCAGATCCTGGAGGGCGCGGGTCCCCACCCATCCGACCAGGTAGGTCTCGGCGTAAGTGCCGACCGCATAGAGCAGGGCGGCGGCGACGAAGGCAGCGACGATCAGGTCGAGCGTGCTGAGGTCGCCGGTCTTGATCCCGGCACTCGATTGCGCGGCCGGCCAAGTAGGGGGAGCGAGGCCGGCTCCGGTCTCGATCAGCAGGGCTGCGAACATCAGCGTCATTCGCCCGCGGTAGGGGCGCAGCAGGCCGATCATCCAGCGCACCTTGCGAGCCCGCTGGTCCTGGCCGCGGAGGAGGCGCCAAAGCGCCGCAAAGAGCAGGAAGATCTCCCGGAACCGGTTGGTATCCGGTGAGTAGGCGGCCTGCTCGGCCTCCATCTCCTCCTCCGCTCGGATCTCCTCGCGCTCGCTCACAGTTGCGCCAGCGGCTCTCTTTGCTCCAGATCCCGCTGCAGAAAGACGGAGTCGGCGAGGCCGTGCTCGGCGATCTCGACGTAGAAGCCGCAGCGCTCCAGCAGTTCCTCGTGGGTGCCTTGGTCGACGATCCGCCCAGCGTCCATGACCACCACCTCATCAGCCAGCGAGACGGTCGAGAGCCGGTGGGCGATGATGAAGGTGGTGCGCTCCGCCATCGCCTCCTGCAGGCCGGTCTTGATCGCCGCCTCGGTGCGAGCATCGACCGATGAGGTGGCGTCGTCGAGGATCAGGATGCGCGGGTCGGCGAGCAGGGCGCGGGCGATTGCGACGCGCTGGCGCTGGCCACCCGAGAGGGTCAGCCCACGCTCGCCCACCCGCGTCTCATAGCCGTCGGGCAGCTCGCGGATGAACTGGTCGGCCTGGGCGCGCCGGGCCGCTGCTTCGACCTGCTCGCGGGTTGCGTCGGGGTGGGCGTAGGCGATGTTCTCGGCGACGCTCGCAGTGAAGAGGAAGCTGTCGTCGGCGACGAAGGCGACCTCGGAGCGAAGCGATGTGACGTCGACCTTGCGCACGTCGGCGCCGTCGACCACGACCGTCCCCTCGCTGGGGTCATACAGCCGCGCGATCAGCGCTACCAGGCTGGTCTTGCCCGATCCGGAGGGGCCGACCAGGGCTACCGTCCTGCCGGCCTCGACATGGAGGTCGATGTCGGTAAGAGCCGGCGCTGCGCCGTCGTAGCGCAGCGTCACCCCGCGCAGCTCGACCTCGCCGCCGCCCTCCGGCAGAACGGGCGCGTCGGGCGGGCTCTCGATCATCGGATCGCGGTCGAGGATTTCGAACATCCGGTTGCCCGAGGCGACCGCGCGCTGCGCCATTCCCATAGTGACCCCGAGCATCCGCATCGGCCCGGCGAGCATCACAAGGTAGATATAAAAGGCGGTGAAGTCGCCGAGGCTGAGGTTGTGGGCGATCACCTCCCGGCCGCCGATCAGCAGCACCAGCGCAATTCCGATCTGTGGCAGTAGCCCGATCAGGGGCGAGAAGAAAGCCTGCAGCCGAGTCGAGTAGATGCTCTGGTCGAAGACCCGGGTGACGGCGCGCCGGAAGCGGTGAAGCTGGTATTCCTCGCGAGCGAACGCCTTGACGATGCGGATGCCGGAGATATTCTCCTCGGCCTCCGCGGTCAGCTCGGCGAGCCGCTGTTGCACCTCCTGCAGCGCGGGGCGGGAGACGCGGTTGTAGCGGGAAGCGGTGAAGACGACAAGTGGCGCCGGCGCCAGCGCGATCAGCGCCAGCCAGGGCTTGATCGCGATCATCACCGCGCTCGCCAGGGTAATCGTCAGCAGGGCCTGGGTGATGAAGACCAGGCCATAGCCGAGGAAGAAGCGGATCGACTGCAGGTCGACGGTCGCGCGCGACATCAGCTGGCCGGTCTGCTGGGAGTCGAAGAAGCCCAGCTCCAGACGCTGCAGGTGCGCGTAGAAGCGCTGGCGCAGGTCGAACTCGACTGCGAGCGAGACCTTGCCGGCGACCAGTCGTCTTACCATGGTCAGCCCCATCCTCAGCACGCTCGCCCCGACGATCGCCAGTGCGAGCGGGAGCAGGTCGGGCTTGTTGAGACCGTGGATCGCGTTCACTGCCCGACCGATCAACCATGGGATCAGCACGGACATTCCCGTCGCCAGCCAGGCGAAGGCCATCGACCCCCACAGTTCGCGGCGGTAGGGGCGCAGGAAGCCCATCAGGCGGCGGAAATTCCCCATCGACCTCACTATACAAAGTGAAGTATTGGTCCCGGGATACGGCCAGGCGACTCCGCGTCCCACGACGCGTGCCTATTCGAGCGCCGCCGCGGCCCTGGCGCTGGCGACCATTCCTTTCTTACACGGGCTGGGCCCGCCCTGGCCGGACGGGGCCAGGATCTCGAAGTTTGTGACACCGTGGAAAGGAGTCATCGTCCCGTTGTTTTTGGCCAGGTCGATGACGATGTGGTAGAAGCCCACCGGCAGGTTGTGGTAGTAGATCACCGGCCGCGTCGCGGGCGAGTAGCTGCCGGCGACGCCGAGCCGTTCGGCGAGGACGCCGTTGGGCCCCGAGTAACGCGGGTAGTCGTAGGAGGCACCCAGAACCCTGCCGTTGCCGAGTGGGTTTTTCAGCGTCTGGCGAAGCCGTTTCGCCCCGACGCAGTCGGGGACCCGATGCAGCTGGAAGCGGATGTTGCCTTCGTCCAGCTCGGGCTCGCGACCGAACTGCTGGGGAGAGAGGCGGAAGTTATGAACCGCTACCCGAACTATGACCGCGCCGTTGGTCTGCCGCTCGCCGTTGCGCGGCGATATCACGTCGACGCTGGGCTCGCCGGGGATTGGGGGGGGCTTGTATTGGGGAAGCCGCTGCTGGAGTTGCTGCAGGGCGCTGTTGCCGCCTCCGCCGGATGTGAGCACCGCGACGAGCGCGACGGCCGCCACAAGGGTGACCGCGAGGATGGCGATTCTGCCCCGCATTGAGTGCGGGAAGATTACGCGCCCGGCCGCTCTCTCATGCAGATCCCCGTGGTGACCTCGGGGGGGGCCGGCCAACGTGGGCGCGCATCCAAGGGCAGCGGGCTTCATCCCAAAGAGCAGGCCGACGACCGTCAAGACCCAAAAATTCCCCATGCTGGGCGCGGTCGTCGGGCTCTTCTGGAGGTTGCGGCAGCCTCGGCGCCTGCCGCCGGTCTGGCCGCATTTAAAGCTCTTCCCCCCGCACCCCAACCTGGTGCAACACCTCTACGGCAGCGGTCAGAACTTCCCCCCCGCCGTCCCCTTCGGGGTGCCCCAGCGGCGCCGCGCCTCCTCATTGGCTCCGAGGCACCGACGGATGCCGAAAACTCTCGCAGGCCATGAGGTCGGTCGCCCGAGCGCTATATCCTTGCTTTTTCTGCCCTTGAAGGCCACCTAACCCACTCCGTCGAATCTCTAGCCTCGTGGACACCTCCGCAGCCACCGTTCCGGCTGCCGCAATCGGCACGGACACCAAGCGCACAGAGCCTGCCGTATCGACTGTGCTGTGGGTAGTCGCTGGTCTAACCGCGCTCGGCGTAGCGATCCGCTTCTCGACCCTCGGCCTGCAGAGCTACCACCACGATGAGGTGATCACCGCCGCGCGGGTAATTCCCGGCAGCTTCGGCGACATGCTGCACCAGATCAGGTCAAGTGAGTCGAACCCGCCGCTCTATTACGTGCTCGCTTGGGGATGGGCGAAGGTGTTCGGCGTTGGAGAAGTCGGCTTGCGCTCGTTCTCGGCGCTGTTCGGGGCGGCCACCGTTCCGGTCGCCTACCTCATCGGCCGGGAGCTCTCGGGCAGGCGTGCTGGCTTCATTACCGCCGCGCTCGTCGCGGTCAACCCGATGCTGATCTGGTACTCGCAGGAGGCCCGTGGCTACGCCCTGCTGGTTTTCTTCGCTGCGCTGTCCCTGTTGTTCTTTGCGAGGGCGTTGCGCACGCGGCGAGAGCCGCGACCTGACCTTCTGGGCGTTGACCTCGGCGCTGGCACTTTGTACCCACTACTTCGCCTTCTTCGCCGTCTCGGTCGAGGCCGCCTGGCTGCTGATTGCGTTTCGCTCGAGCTGGCGCCGGGTCATTGTGCCGGTTGCCGGCGTCGCCGCGGTAGGGCTGGCGCTGGTGCCTCTGATCCTGATCCAGGCCAATCCGGAACACATCGGCTGGATCCACCACATCCCGCTGCCGACTCGTCTCTGGGAAAGCGGGGTAGCCTTCCTGATCGGAGAGACCGGCAATGTGATCGCGGAGCAGCCGCGAATCCATTACGCCCTGATTCCGGCTTTGCTGGTTGGCCTCGCGTTCCTCCTTGTTGTGATGCGCGGAACCCCGCGGGAGAAGCGTGGGGCGGCGCTCGCCGCCGCCGTTGGGGCGGGGGTCTTGCTGCTGCCGCTCGCCGCTGCCCTGGTGGTCGGCAAGGACTACATCGAGTCTCGCAACCTCCTGCCGGCCATCGTTCCGCTGGGCGTCGTCGCCTCGATCGGGTTTGCCGCCAGCGGGACGCGCCGGCTCGGGTTGAGCCTCGCGGTGGTCCTCTGTGCCTACTGGTTGGTCTTCGACGTTCTCGTCACCCAGACCCCGAGCCTGCAGAAGCTTGACTATCGCACGGTGATCGAACGGGTCGGCCCGACGAAAGTGCCCCGCGCGATCGTCACCTGGAAAGTCGGTATCGACACGGTCGATTACTACCTGGCAGACGGCGCCCAGCGGCTCTCGGGGGGCAAGCTGCGGGTCAAGGAGATCGACATACTCAGCAAGCCATCCACCTTGGCGGGGCTTCGTCGACGTGCCGCCCCCCTTCCGCTTGGCGGGGCGCGTCAAGACCGCGCGCATTACCCTTAGCCGCTACGTGTCGAATCAACCGATAACAGTCTCATTCCACCGCCTGTATCACCTGCATATTGGCTTTGGGCGCAATGCAGTCCTGATCGACGGGCTCCCGGCGCAGGCGAGCGTGCCGCGGTACGCTGCCCTGGACGGAGGCCCATTGGGATCGGTGCCCCTCAACCGCGCTCGCGGGGAAACGCGACGATGAGCGCCTCAGAGTTCGCCTACCGGCTGGGGGCAGCTGCCCGCCACCCCGCGAACTGGTGGCAGCTGCTCAAGTTCGGCGTCGTCGGCGTCTCCGGCTACCTGATCAACCTCGCCGTCTTCGCCGTCCTGGTCAACAACCTCGGCGTGCACCACACGATCGCCGCGATCGCCGCCTTCTGCGTCGCCGTCACCAACAACTTCCTCTGGAACCGCTACTGGACATTCGGCCCGGGCGAAAGCCACCCGGCTTTCCAGGCCTTCCGTTTCTTCGCGGTCAGCCTCGCCTCGCTGGCGATCAACCTCGTCGTCCTCGAGGCCTTGGTCGCTGGCGCCCACATGGGCGACCTCTCCGCCCAGGCGATTGCGGTCGCCATCGCGATGCCGTTCAACTTCCTCGGCAACAGGCTCTGGACCTTCGCCTGAGGGTAAACTCAGCCGCCTCCGCGCCCGTAGCTCAGTGGTCAACGGCCTCTGCAAGGAGGCCAAAGAGCATCGGTCTTTCCAACCGAAGGTCGTGGGTTCGATTCCCACCGGGCGCATGGAAGGTAGATGACGACCGAGAAAGCGACCTATGACGCCGGGGCGGTGGAGGCCGCCCGGCAGGAGGCGTGGTCGCGGCGGGATGCATTCGGGACGCCGGAGCCCCCCGAGGGGCGGCCCGGGGTCTACGTGAAGCCCTCCAGCCCGTTCACCTCGGGCAACCTACATATGGGGCACGTGCGCGACTACGCGATCGGCGACGCCTACGCGCGCTTTCGTCGCGCCCGCGGCGACGCCGTGCTCTTCGGCTTCGGCTTCGACGCCTTCGGCCTACCCGCCGAGCTCGCCGCGATAGAGCGCCGGGAACCACCCGCCGACTGGGTCAGCAGCAGCGGCGAGCGGATGCTCGCTCAGATGAGGCGCCTCGGATTCTCCTTCGACTACGACCGCGTCTTCTACAGCTCCGATGAGGGGCAGTACCGCTGGTCGCAGTGGCTCTTCCTCATCCTGCTCGACGCCGGTCTGATCTACCGTGACGACGCCACCGTCGATTGGTGCGATCACTGTCAGACCACGCTCGCCGCGCTCCAGGTCGAGGACGGCCGCTGCTGGCGCTGTCACAACGAGGTCCGCCTCATCCGCCGCCCGACCTGGTTCCTGCGCATCGCGCCCTACCTCGAGGAGAACGACCGCAACCTCGAGCGGCTCGATCACTGGGACGAGCTTTCCCTCGCCACTCAGCGCTACATCCTGGGGCACAGCGGCGGTGTGGAGCTCGACCTCGAGGGGTCCGCCGGCCGCACCCTCACGGTGTTCACCCCTCACCAGGACTCGATCGGCGAGGCACGCTTCGTACTTCTCTCCCCCCGCCACCCAGACATTGAGGCGTGGGCTTCGGGACCGGGCGTCCAAGCCGAGCTCGACGAGATGCGCTCGGGCGGCTGGGAGCGGAGCGCCCGCGACGCGTCGGCGGTACCGGTGATCGACACCGGGGCATCGCTTGCCGGCCCCGAGGGCGGGAAGCTTCCTGTCTTCGTCTCGCCGATCGTCGATGCTCGCTACGGCCCGACCGCTGCGCTCGGCATCCCTTCGGTCGACGAGGCTGACGAGGTGATCTGGCGGCGGATGCCGCGCACCCTCGCCGAGGCAGCGGCGGGGGTGCGGGCCGACGCGGTGCCGCGCGTGGCCAGCCGCTACCGCGCCGCCGACTTCTCGATCTCCCGCCAGCGCTACTGGGGAACGCCGATCCCGGTCGTCTACTGCGAGCGCTGCGGGTCCGTACCGGTCGATTTCGAGGAGCTGCCGGTGCGCCTGCCTCGCGATATCGAGCCGACGGGGGAAGGCAATCCGCTTGCCGAGCGCCCCGACTTCGTCGACGTTCCCTGTCCGCGCTGCGGCGAGCCCGCCAAGCGCGAGACCGACACCCTCGACTGTCACTTCGACGCGCTGTGGCTGTGGATTCCCGCCGCAGTGCCCCCCGAGGACCGCGCTGAGAAGATGTTCGAGCATCCCGACCTGCACAGGTGGCTGCCGGCCGAGCGCCTCATTGCCGGTGCCGACAGCGGCGGCTTCGTCTTTGACCAGCGCGTCCTTACCAAGGCGTTGCGCGACATCGGCCCACTCTCCTTTCTCGCAGACGGTGAGCCCTTCGCCGGCTGTCTCTTTCACGAGATGGTGATCGCCGATGGGCGCAAGATGAGCAAGCACCTCGGCAACGTGGTCGACCCCGACGATTTGGTCGAGCGCTATGGCGCCGACACGGTGCGCCTCGCCGTCCTCTACGCCGCCGGGCCGGCGAAGACCCTCAACTGGAACGACGGCGCGATCCGCTTCGCCCGCCGCTTCCTGCTTGGCATCTGGGACTACTCGCACGAGCGCTTCGCTGCCGCGGAGGGTGCGCTGGCCGACGCGGAGGCAGCCGCCGACACCGAGTTCCTGCGCGAGCGACTGCGCAAATGGTGCGAGAACGGGCTGGAGCGGATCACAGCTGACCTCGAGAACCTGCAGATGCATAAGGCGGTGCGCAACGTGACCCGTCTCTTCGAGCGGATCCAGGACTTCGAGAAGCGCGTCGTCAAGCGGCGCGGCGCGCTGTGCCGCGAGGACGCCGAGGCCCAGGTCGCGGCGCTCATCGTGCTCGCCCAGACGCTTGCCCCGTTCGCCCCGCATGCCGCCGAGGCGCTGCTGATCGTCTCGGGACGGGAGGACGGGCCGGGTCTGCCGGGGCCGTGGCCGGAGGCGGATTCCGCTTTCGACGCGGTGGCACCCAAGTCTCTTCGCCGCTGACAAGATGTCCAGATTCACACCAGGGTTTCACCCAACGCCCGCCGGGCCCTTTAAGCTGATAGGCAGAATCTCGCTATGGCCGAGGGGTTGTTGACAGATCCGAGTGGGGCCGAGTCCTCGCGCACCCGCTCTTGCGCGACGGAACTCGTTTGTCGCGACTGCGGCTACAGGGCGCCGCTCGTCGACACGACGTTCAGGTGCCCGGGTTGCGACGCCGGCCTCGATATCGAATACGACTACGAGTTGGCCAGGGCGCGGGTGGCGGAACTGGCGCCGGCCGGGCGGTCGCCCAACATCTGGCGCTTCGAGGAGCTGCTGCCGATCGTCGACCGCAGCGCGCAGGCCAGGGTCGGCCAGTTCTCAGGCCACACTCCGCTAATCCGCGCCGACCGTCTCGGCGCCGAGCTGGGCCTGCGCAACCTCTACCTTAAGGACGACTCGACCAATCGGCCCTCGCTCTCCTACAAGGACCGCGTCGTCGCGATTGCTGTCGCCCGCGCGCTGGAGTTGGGCGGCGGGGAGATCGGCTGCGTATCGACCGGCAACGTCGGCACCGCCACCGCTTCGCTCGGCGCGAAGGCCGGCCTCAAGCCCTACGTCTTTTACCCGGCGAACCTGGAGCGGGCCAAGGCGCGTAGCTGCCGCGCCCTCGGTGCCCAAGTCTGCCAGCTTGACGGCAACTACGACGAGGCCAACCGCGCCTGCCGCGAGCTGGCGGAAGCGAGCGGCATTCAGTTCGCCAACATCACCTTGCGCCCGTTCTATGCGGAGGGGGCAAAGACGCTTGCCTTCGAGGTCGTTGAGCAGCTTGAGCTGGCGTTCGCCCGAGCACATCGTCATGCCGGCTGCGGGCGGGACCCTCGCCTCGCGCGTCCACAAGGGGCTGAATGAGCTGCAGGTCGTCGGTCTGGCAGACACCGCTCCGACCAAGCTCCACGTCGGGCAGCCGACCGGCTGCTCTCCGATCGCGACGGCGATCCTCGATGGCAGCGAGAAGATCGTGCCCCAACAGCCAGAGACGCTCGCGCACTCGCTGGCGATCGGGGCGCCCGGCGACGGCCTGCTCGTCCTCGACGCCGTCCGCAGTCGCGGCGGATCGGCTGCGGCCGTGGCCGATGGGGAGATCATCACTGCGATGGAGTTGCTCGCCGCCAGCGAGGGCGTCCTCACCGAGCCCGCAGGCGGCACCACGGTCGCCGCGACGATGAAGCTCGCCGAGCGGGGCGTGCTCGATCCCGACGACACCGTCGTCGTCGTGATCAGCGGCAACGGCTTAAAGACCCTGGCCGAGCAGCCGATCAGGCCATGGCCGGAGATGGTCCCGTGCGACGCCGTCGCGATGGAGGAAGTCGTGATGGAGTTTCGACACGACGGCATCGCCGCGCCGAGCTGAGCCCTGCGCAGCTCTCAGCTCCTGATCCGCGCCTCCTCGAGGTCGAGATCGCGCTCGATCTGGCGCATCGTGGTGTTGCGCAGGCGCCCGGTGCCGCGCAACTCGAGAAGCTGGTCGCGCTCGACCCCGATCAGCTCGCGGCGCAGCTGGCCGTAATCGGCGAGGCGCTGCTGGCGCGCAGCGGTCTTTGGATCCTCACCGCCGAGCACCGCCGCGCACATGCGGAAGCGGGCCCGGTAGAGGTCGCGCAACCGCTTCAGCTGCGACTCACCGGCTCGCTCCTCCTCTTCGATCTCGTCGAGGCGGTCAAGCGCGGCCTGGGCTGCCTCCATCCGCGCGACCGCCTCCTCGTCGCTCCAGCGGCGTGGCTCCTCTAGACGCAGGGCACGGATCACGAACGGCAGCGAGAGCCCCTGACCGACCAGGGTGACCAGGATCAGGGCAAAGCTGAGGAAGACGATCTCCGGGCGGGCGCCGACGCTGAGCGGAACCGCGAGCGCCGCCGCGAGCGAGACCGCTCCGCGCATCCCGCTCCACCCGACTGCGAAGCGCTGACCGACTGTGTCACCGGCGTCGGAGCCCATCGCGAAGACGAAGGCGAGTCGGGCGGCGATCGAGACGGCGGCAATCGCCGCCACCGGTCCCAGCAACTGGTCGATCCCCGAGGAGGTTTGGTTGAGCGTGTCGACGATGGACGGAAGCTGCAGGCCGAGCAACACGAACAGGGTCATCTCCAGGGCAAAGACGAGGACGCTCCAGAAGGCGACGGCACTGAGCCGGGTGTCGGCATCGAGGGTGCGCGGCGACTGGTAGCCGGCGTAGACGCCGCAGACGACCGCCGCCAGCACCCCGGATACGTGCAGCTGCTCGGCGCCGATATAGGCGCCGTAGGCGGTGAGGACGGTGAGGATGATGACCAGGCTGGTGTCGGTCTGGCGTCGGATGACGATGCTGGAGAGGGCGCCGACCGCGAGCCCGACGGCCAGGCCGCCGACCGAGATGCCGACGAACTCCAGGGTCGCGCCACCGAGGCTGAAGGCGCCGCCAGTGGCGACCCCGATTGCGATCCGGTAAAGGACCAGCGCCGTGCCATCGTTGATCATCGACTCCCCTTCGATCAGAAGGCGTACCCGCTCCGGGGCGCCGAGGCGGCGGAAGATGGAGGTCGCAGAGACGGCGTCGGTGGGGGCGAGCACGGCGCCGAGGACGGCGGCGTCGGCCCAGGTCAGCTCGGGGACGAGGGCGTGGGCCACCATCGCCACCACCGCCGCGGTGACGAAGACTAAAGCGATCGCCAACAGCGCCAGCGGCCGCATCAGCGCCCGCAGCTCGTGCGCGGAGGTGCGCCATCCCGCCGCATAGACGAGCGGTGGCAGGAAGAGGAGGAAGATGACTTCGGGATTGAGATCCACCTCCGGCAGGCCGGGGATTAGCGCGATGCCCAGGCCGCCGAGCACCAGTACGATCGGCGCAGGGATCTTGCCGAACTCGGCGACCCGGACCAGCAGCGCCGCGGCCAGCAGCAAGACCAAGATGTACTCGACGTCGTGCACGAGCACATAACATCGTGCCGCGTGGACGACAGGCTCTCACCCCCGCTCGAGGAGATCGACCACGTCCGCGGGGAGCGGGGGGCGCCGCTTGAGCTGGTCATGTTCGGGGACTTCCAGTGTCCCTTCTGCCTCGGTGCCCAGTCGGTCCTGCGTCGGGTGCGTGAGCGGCTTGGCGAGCGGTTCGTCTTCGCCTTCCGTCATCTGCCGATCCCCGAGCGCCACCCGCTGGCGCCGTTCGCGGCCGAGGCCAGCGAGGCTGCCGCTGCGCAGGGGAGCTTCTGGGAGTACCACGACGCCCTCTTCGCGGCCCAGCCGAAGCTCTCCCACGAGACGATTCTGGAGCTCGGCCGCGAACTGGGGCTCGATGCCGAGCGGATGGCGGGGGAGTTAGAGGCCAGGGTCTGGCGCGAGCGTGTTGAGCGGGACTTGAACTCTGCCAAGCAGAGCGACGCGACCGGCACCCCGACCTTCTTCGTCAACGGGCGCCGCCATTACGGTGCCTATGACGCGTCGTCCCTGGTCGAGGAGTTAACAGCTTCGTCGCAAAACTGACACCGGCTCCCAACCACTGGTTAACAACGGGGCTGGAGGGCGTTCTTAGCGTAGGGGAGGCCGTTCTTTCTCCGACCCTCCTCTCCTGACAGGAACTCGAAGCAATGAAACGAATCCTCCTAGCTCTCGTCGCCCTTTCTGCACTTGTAGCCTCGGTCGCGGGTGCCTCGGCAGCGCCGTCTCCCAAGACACCGCTTCGCCGTATGTTCACCCAAACGCCGATCCACCATGTCGTGGTGATCTTCCAGGAGAACGTCTCCTTTGATCATTACTTCGGCACTTACCCGAATGCCACCAACGCCGATGGCCAGCCCTTCCATGCATTGCCCGGCACCCCGGCGGTTGACGGTCTGGCTCCGGCGACCAGCCATTCGCTGCCGGCGAGCATACGGCACAGCACCGATCTGCTGACCGAAAATCCTAACGCCGCGCTCCCGCAGCGCCTCGACAGCAACGTCACGGGTCTTCCAGGCGACGCCGGCGGGCAGCTTATCTGCGATCAGGATCACGACTACAGTGACGAGCAGCAGGCCTTCGACAACGGCAAAATGGATCACTTCGTCCAGAGCGTCGGCACCGGGAGCGGCTCATCGCCGTTCGGCACACCTTGCAACGCCGACACCGTCATGGATTACTACGACGGCAACACCGTCACTGGATTGTGGAACTACGCTCAGCACTATGCGATGAGCGACAACTCATACGGCACCACCTTCGGTCCCTCGGCCCCAGGCGCGATCAACCTGGTCTCTGGCGACACCGGCAACGTCGACGTCGCTCACGAGGTCAATAGCCCCTCGATTTCCACTTCGACCAGTCCCGATGGCGACCTGACGCCGGATGGCCTGGGCGGCTACTCGCTGACCAGCGACGCCCAGCCCTACTGGGATGATTGCTCCACGCGCGATGCGGTCGCGATGTCAGGTAAGAACATCGGCGATGAGCTAGACGCCGCCGGCCTCTCCTGGGGCTGGTTTCAGGGCGGCTTCCGTCCCACCACCTCCTACTCGGCGGCCCTGGCGGCGACCGGCAACTCCGGTCAGCCGACGAGCACCTTCATCCCAGACGAGTTCAAGAGCGCCGGTTTCCAGAACTCGGTGCCGCACTCCAGCAACCAGGGGCTGTGCGACGCCGTCACTCCGATCGGTAAGACCCTCGGCGGAGCCGGCCAGTACGGATACAAGGACGACTACATCCCCCATCATGACCCATTCCAGTACTACGCATCAACGGCCAACCCGCACCACCTGACGGTGCCGACTGAACCCAATGGTCATGACACCCTGGAAGGTCTCGCGACGATCGGCAGCGACACGCAGTCCTACGTGGGCGGTGTGCCGCAGTTCAACACGCCAAACCACGACTACGACACGAGCGATTTCGACGAGCTGGTGGCGGCGATCACAAATCACGAACTGCCGCCCTCGGCTCTGCCCGCGGTCACTTTCCTCAAGGCCCCGGGCTATGAGGACGGCCATGCCGGGTACTCAGACCCCGCAGATGAGCAGCAGTTCTTGGTCCGCACGATAAACGAGATCATGAAGAGCCCCGACTGGAGGCACACGGCGATCATCGTCAACTACGACGACTCCGATGGCTTCTACGACCACGCATTCAGTGGCGTCACCAACCCATCGCTGTCGCCGGCCGATAACCTCACGAACACGACGCTGAGCGGGACGACGTCCGGTCAATGCGGCCCTAACCCCCAGAGCAACCCGCCCCTGGGAGGTGAGCAGGGCCGCTGTGGCCTTGGCCCGCGCCTGCCGATGCTGGTGGTCTCACCGTTCGCTCGGCGCAACTATGTGGACCACAACCTGAGCGATCAGTCATCGATCATCAATCTGATCGAGTACAACTGGCACCTGCCCGGCATCTCTGGCTCCTATGACCAGGCGCTCACGAAGGCCGACAGCGCCGAACACATTCCATTTGACCTAGCGGGGATGTTCGATTTCCACTCCTCTGATCGGAACAGGAAGCTGATGCTGGACCCGACCACGGGCCAGCCGGTCGGTCACTGAGCGATCGACTTTTGTGGCCGGGGGCTTCGCGGCTCTCGGCCAGAGGCGATCGCAATGCCGGCTGCGGGCTTGGTGCGTTAAGTCGTTCGTCAGCTTGGATTGGCATGCTCCCGGGTCTGTTGACTCGAACCCATGCCCTCATCGGCGCCCTGGTTTTGCTCGTCGCCGCGCTAATGCTGTGCTTCGACGGGACCCGGGACGGCGACCTGTACCTGCAGATGCTCGGCGGGCGGCTGATCGCCCAGCACGGGCTTACCAACGTCGATCCGTTCCCGACGATAGCCCAGGGCACCCCCTGGCTCAATCAGCAGTGGCTCACCGAGCTGACCGTCTACCAGGTGGCCCAGTTGATCGGGGTGACCGGCCTGACGATCGCCTACGCGGGGCTGCTAGCCGCGCCGCTTGCCCTGCTGCTGTGGCTCTGCCGGCACAAGGGCCCAGCGATGATGGTCGCCCTCGCGGCGCTCTACTGCCCGGGGCTGTGGGTGATCATCCATCCCCGGGCCGCGGGCTTCACCTTGCTTGCCTTCTCCGTGATCGTCGGGATCGTGACACTGACTTGGCTGGCGCCGAGATCCTCTCCCGGGGCCGGCCGGCGCTTTCGATTCGGCATACCGGCGATCCTTCTCGTGTTTGCTCTCTGGGCGAACCTCCATGGAGGATTCATCGCCGGCCTGCTGCTGATCGGCGTGGTAACCGCAGGGCTGGTTCTCGATCGAGTGCGCGGGCTGTCTGAGGCCGTCGGCGCCCACCGCCTCGTCGTGCTGGGCCTGACCGGTGCCCTAGCGGCGATCACGGTCACGCTCGCGACGCCGCTCGGCACCGAGATCTGGGCCTACGTCCTCAGTTTCCGCAACCCCGCGATCGCGTTTGTGAGCAGCGAATGGGAATCCGCGCTTGGGATCGCCCCTGGCGATGGCATACCTGGCAACTGCTGCTGGATTCGCCGTCTGGCTCTGGTCCAGGGTGCCGACTCCTCGGCCGCTCGGCCCGCTGCTGGTCACCGCGGGCTTCCTCGTCTTCGCCGTCCTCGCGCTGCGCAACCTGGTTTTCATCGGCCCGGCGCTCGCCCTGCAAATCGCCGTCTCGGCTCCCGACCGCGAGGTGGCCGTTCCTCGCCCGCTGATCGGGCTGGCCGTCGCAGCATCCGCTGCTGCCGCGCTGGTCTGGGTCACGACGATCGGCCCAGCGCGCAACGAACAGCCGCTGGGGTCGACACTCGTCAACTACGCCACCGAACATCCCCCTCGGGAAGGGCACATAGCCAGCTACGCGAGTGTCGGTTCCTACATGCTATGGCGATCCCCGCGGACGCCAGTCGAGCTCGACGGGTGGCTGGAACACTTCTCCCCGGCTGAGCTTCGCGGGACCTACGCTGTGCTGGACGGGAGGAGGGCCAATCCAACCTACCTCGTCTCGCGGTTGCATATCGGGGCGGTGATCGCCGACCGCCGCGTCGCGATCAGGGCCCTGCTCGACCACGGCTTCGTGGCGAAGCTCACGACGCGGGATGGCGCCTACCTGGTGCGCCGCCCCCCGGCGCCGAGGCCGCGCACCCTCGGCTCTGCATAGGGATGCCGATCAAGCCGTTCGAGTCCGATGCGCCGGCCGCAGCGCAGCCTTGATCGCCTCGGCCAACTCGTCGGCCTCGCGCTCCTTCAGGGTGCTGATCGTGACCCGGACCGCGCGCTCGCTCTGCAGCCGGTAGGGCGCCCCCGGGGAGACTGCCCAACCCCCTTCGAGTAGCGACTGCGCGACAGGCGCTTCCTCGGGAACCGGAATCCACACCGTGATGCCGGCCGACGTCTGTGCCTCGATCCTCCGCTGGGCAAGCTTCTCGAGGAAGAGATCCCGGCGCTCGCCGTACACCTCGGCGGCTCGCTCCAGGGTGGCGACCACACCAGCATCCGACCACATCATCGCGACCAGGCGTTGAAGCAGATGGCTGACCCATTGGGGGCCGACCGCCTGGCGGCCGCGAACCCGGCTGATCGTTTGGGCATCGCCGGCAAGGAGGGCGAGGCGAATGTCGGGACCGAGAGACTTTGCCACCGAGCGGGCCGCCGCCCACCTGCTCCGGCCGGTCGTCAGCGTCAGCCGCGGCGACCCGGCGATCGGCCCGAGGTGGTCGTCCTCGATGACCAGCACGTCGGGCGCGGCGTCGAGGACACCGCGCAGCTCTTTCGTCCGCGCCTTGTCGAGCGATGCTCCGGTCGGGTTCTGGCCGCGCGGGTTGACCAAAACCGCGGTGGCGCCTTCGCCAAGAGCCTCGGCGAGGACCGTGGGGATCATTCCCTTCTCGTCAACCGGGACCGGCCGTAGCGCCAGTCCCAAGGCTCGCAGGAGGTCGAAGAGACCCGCATAGCCGGGATCCTCCACGGCGATGACGTCACCGGGCCGCAGCTGTGCCTGCAGGGCCCGCTCGATCCCGTCGAGGGCGCCGCTGACGACGGCGATGTCCCCAGGGTCGATTCCGGTCTCCGCGAACTCCGCCTCGGCCAGGCGAAGCAGCTCGGGGACGGCCGGCTCACCCCCGTAGAGCTGGTGGGGCGGCTCCATCCGGCGCAGGAACGGCCCCAGGTCGGGGAGCAGGGTGGGGTCGGGGTTGCCACTCGCCAGGTCGCGAGCCCCGGCCGGGATCGCCGACCCAAGCCAGGCTCCCGCCACCGGCGGGCGCCAACTTACGTAGGAGCGACTCCGCGCCCGTGTCACCACGAGCCCCCGGGAGCGAAGGTCTGCGAGCGCCGCGGCGACCGTCGTGGGGCTGACCTCGAGCTGGGTTGCGAGCCGGCGAACCGCAGGCAGCGGATCGCCGGGGCTAAGCGCTCCCTCCTCGATCGCCTGCTCGACACTCGCGGCGATCTCCCGAGCACCCTTTCCAGAGATTGTATATTGTTTCAGTTCAGACATTTAACTGTACTGTAACAAAATGACTTCAACGTCGAGAACGAAACTGCGCAGGAAGCCGGGGCGCGGCTCCCATGACCGTGAGGTCATCGAGGCGATCCTCGACGAGGCGCTCGTCTGCCATCTCGGGGCGATCGACGAGAGTGGGTGCCCGGTGGTCACCCCGACGCTTCACGTACGGGTAGGCGAGTACGTTTACGTCCACGGCTCGGCGGCGAGCCGCACGCTCCGCACGGCGGGCCGGTCGGAGGTTTGCCTGACCGCGACCCTGCTCGATGGCCTGGTTCTCGCCCGCGCGGCCATGCATCACTCGGCGAACTATCGCTCGGTGATGCTGTTCGGCTGGGGCCTACAGATCGAGGACGCCAATGAGAAGCGCGACGTGCTCGAGGCCCTGATCGAGAAGCTTGTGCCTGGACGTTGGGCGGACGTTCGGTCGCCGACCGACCAGGAGCTGCGCGCCACTTCGGTTCTCAGGATTCCGTTGGAGGAAGCCTCGGCGAAGGTCAGAAGCGGCCCGCCGGTCGATGATGGGGCCGATCACGAGCTGCCCGTTTGGGCGGGCGTGGTGGGCCTGCATCTCGTCGCCGGCGAGCCCGAGCCCGACGAGCGGCTCGCGCCTGGCATCGAGCGCCCCGAGTATGTCGGCTCTCTCTTGAGGAGCACACAACGTCATTAGAGTGAGGTCGATGGCGAGGCAGAATCTCCCGGTCAGGCCGGCGATCGAGGGTGACCACGAGGCTGCTGCCGAGGCGCTTGCGCTGGCGTTTGCCGATGACCCGGCCTGGGCGCACCTGCTCTCCGATCCATCTACAAGAGCCGAACGGCTTCTTGCCTTCTTCACTGCCGAGATCGAGAACTTGACCCCGCAGTACCGCCAGGTCTGGGTTACCGAGGACGGCAGCGGCGCGGCGGTGTGGGCCCCTCCGGGGCGCTGGCGGGTGCCGCTTGCGCGGACGCTGCGCCAGGCGCTTCCGATGGCGGGGGTCTTCGGCAGCCGACTACCTCTGGCGGTCTGGACCCTGTTGCGGATCGAACGACACCACCCCTCAGTGCCGCGGCACTGGTACCTGCACTACCTCGGGGTCGAGCCGCGCCGCCAAGGGCGCGGCCTCGGCGCAGCCCTGCTCGCGCCGGTGCTTGAGCTGTGCGACCGTGACGGCACTCCCGCCCACCTGGAGTCGAGCACCGAGCGCAGCCAGGCGCTGTACGAGCGCAAAGGCTTCGTCCTGACCGGAACCTTCGAGATGCCCGGCGGCGGGCCGCCACTCCGCGAGATGTGGCGTGACCCGGCCACCGCCGCATCCCCAAACGCGACTGGGTCGACGGGATGAGAAGCGCCTGATGATCCGACGCTCGTTGTAGCTGCTATCAAGCCTGATAACGCTCGAATCCTTCCTCCGCCTCCATCATCTCCATGCCAAACCCGACCCAAGACCAAAAGGCCGCCATCTTCCGTGCTCTCCACGAGGGCGAGCCGTTCGTCATCCCCAACCCCTGGGACGCCGGCTCGGCCAAGGTCCTGGCGGGGCTCGGATTCAAGGCCCTGGCGAGCACCAGCTCCGGCTTTGCCTTCACCCTGGGGCGCCGGGACGGCGCCGTCACGCTCGAGGAGCTGGTAGACCACGCCCGGCTCCTCGATGCGGCCAGCGGCTTGCCGCTCTCGGTCGACCTGGAGAACGGCTTCGGGCCTGACCCCGAGGATGCATCGAGAGCGATCGGTCGTATCGCGGAGGCGGGCGCCGTCGGCGGTTCGATCGAGGACTATGACCCCGAGGACGGGATCTATGGGATCGAGCGTGCTACCGAGCGAGTCGCCGCTGCCTGTGAGGCCGCCGGCCGCCTCGATTTCCCCTTCACGCTGACGGCCAGGGCCGAGAACCACGTCCGGGGAAATCCTGACCTCGACGACACGATCGTGCGCTTGCGGGCCTTTGAGCAAGCCGGTGCCGACGTCCTCTTCGCCCCAGGGCTACGCAGCGCGGAGGAGATTCGAGCTGTGGCGGAAGCGATCGGCCGGCCGCTCAACGTGCTCGCCGTCCCGAGTCTCTCCCTGGAGGAGATCGTCGAGGCGGGCGCGCAGAGGGTCAGTGTCGGAGGAAGGCTTGTCTGGGCTGCGGTCGGAGCTATGACGGAGGCAGCGGAACGAATTCGCGATCACGGTGGCTTCTCATCCCTACCCGAACCGACCCAAGTCGCGGAGTGGCTCTCGGGTTGAGCGTAGGGATCAGATTCAGAGACTCAAAACTCCCATGCTTGGGAGTCCAACCCTCTGACCCTCACCTCCTCTCCTGGGGGAATCCGACGCGAAGGAGCTTCATGCGCTGATCGGCGTTCGTCCCAGTGGTGGATGTCTTCGCCCAGCATTTCCCGTACCTGAGGGATGGCGAATGCTGGCAGGGGCGGCGGACGCAGACGGACACCTACAGACGGTTGAGACAGAGAGCCAGGTAGGCGGCCTCGTCGGACGGGAGGGGCCGTCTGACTCGTAAGCGTGCCGTGAGCCCTTCTGGGTTCATCAGCCGAGCCTTGAGACCACCAGCCGCAGTCCGACGTCCAGCTCCTGCGTTTCGCGCAGGTGCCCGAAGCGCTCATCCCAGGCCCCGCTCTCCAGGTCGGCGGCGAGTCGGCCGCGGCCCTCCTGCCTGGCCTCCTCAGACAGCCGCTGCCACACCCACATCGGCTTCACCACCTCGGCGTCGAAGAACAGCTCGGGCCGAGCCCACAGGGCCGCGAAGAAATAGTCGCTGCAGTCTCGCGGGACCGGCAGCGGTAGCTCCTTCGCCGCAGGCAGCGCTGCCGCCAATCGAGGGCTTGAGGTTGGGTCCGACTTAGCCTGCACCATCTCCGGGAAGTAGTCGCGGACGATCCACAGATCCCACAGCACCTCGGGGTCGAACGCCACCACTACGATGCGCTGCCTCGCGACCCGACGCAGCTCGGCCAGGCCGGCGCCAAGGTCGATCCAGTGGTGGACGGTCAGCACTGCCATCGCCGCGTCGAAGCTGTCATCGTCGAACGGCAGAGCTTCAGCGCCTGCCTGCACCACAGGCGCGGACCCGGCGGGCCGCTGGGCGATCATCTCGGCTGATGGCTCGACCGCGGTCACATCTCGGTCGGTGGGCTCGTAGGAACCGGTGCCGGCACCGACGTTGAGGACCGTGCGAGCGTCACCGAGTGCGGTTTGGATGCGGGCGGCGATCCGCGGGTCGGGCCGCCGTACCTCGCTGTAGCCACGCCCCAGACGATCGTAGGCGGTGCTGTTCATCGATCGGCTCTATGTCCCGGACCTTTGCCCTCGCTGAAGCGCTTGAGGCCGTCCTCGGGGATCGACTCCCACGCTGGTGCTGAGGAGACCCATTGGCGCCAGGAGAGGCGGATCGTCGGGTCGCCGTCGATGGTGCCCAGCCGTATACCCACCAAGCCATCCCCTTCGGGGTCCCCGCTGAACATGTGCCCGCCGCAGTTTGCGCAAACGACTTTGGCTGCCCGTCTGGCGGGCGCCACGTTCGGACCATCTCGGCTCCCTCGAGGGATCTCGAAGCCCTCGGTCGCCACTCTCGCGTTCAGCGTCGAGGTCGTGCCGCTGCGACGCTGGCAGCGCTTGCAGTGGCAGTAGCCGGCAGTCTGAAACGACGCGGTCACCTCGAAGCGGACCTCGCCGCACAGGCACCGTCCCTTCCGTGGCTTCTCGGGTGAGGGCATGGCGAGAGGCTAGTCAATTCAACCGCCTCAGAGCGGAGTCTCTACCGTGGGACATATGCCGGATGAACCCAACCTCGACGAGTTCGAATCCCTGGTCGCCGACGCGATCGACGCGCTTCCCGAGGAATTCCAAAAGGTGCTGGAAAGTGTCGCGGTGGTCGTCTCAGATCGCGGAGTCGAAGCGCACGCTTACGGCCAGTACTTCGGCGACGGCGTGGCACGGGATCGCTACGAGGACCGGATCGTCATCTACCGCGACACCCTGGAGCGCGACTTCGGCCACGACCGCCGGCTGCTTGCTCGCCAGGTTGAGCGCACGCTGCGCCATGAGCTGGCACACCACCTCGGCTGGAACGAGCGCGGAGTGGGAGGCCTCGGCCTGTGATGGAGCGTCACGTGGTCGCAGCCCGGCGCTCGCCGCATCGCGCTCAATGAACCCTGGACCCTGGACCGCGCTCGGTCCTCACCTAGATTATCGGCATGACCGACCCGCCTAACGTCGAGGGAGTCACCCATCGCCAGGTGCGGGCGCGGGGCATCGAGTTCCACCTCGCCGAAGCGGGCTTCGGCGAGGATGTCGTGCTCTGCCTGCACGGCTGGCCGCAGCACTGGTATGAGTGGCGCCACCTGATGCCGGCCCTCACCGACCGCCACCGCGTGCTGGCGCTCGACCTTCGTGGCTTCGGTTGGTCTGACGCGCCGCGCGAGGGCTATGAGAAGGAGGAGCTGGCGGCCGACGTACTGGCCGTTTTGGACGAGCTCGGCCTTGAGCGGGTAAAGCTGATCGGCCACGACTGGGGCGGTTGGGTCGGATTCCTGCTTTGTCTGCGGGCGCCGCAGCGCTTCGAGCGTTTCCTCGCCCTCAACATCCTCCCTCCCTGGGTGAGCGCCCGGGCGTTGGTCCCGCACCTCTGGCGCTTCTGGTACCAGTGGCTGATCCTCTCGCCGGGGATCGGCTACGGCCTGCACCGCGGCGGCAAGTTCGTGCCCAAGGTGCTGGTCGGTGGCTCCACCAGGCGCGAGGCCTGGGACGAGGACACGCTGCGCGCCTTCGCCGAGAACCTCGCCGAGCCCACCCGGGCGCGGGCTGCGGTGCAGATGTACAGAGTGTTCAATCTGCATGAGGCGCTGCCGATCCTGCGCGGCCGTTACGCCCACCAGCGGCTGGCGGTGCCGACCCGCCTCCTCTTCGGGATAGACGACACGGCGTTGCGGCCCGAGATCCTGGCCGGATACCAGCGCCACGCCGAGGACATGGAAGTCGAGCTGGTCCCCGGCTGCGGCCACTTCATCGCCGACGAGCGCCCGGACCTGGTCGCGGAGCGGGCGCGCGAGTTCCTCGCCACTTCTGCCGACCCTTCTTGAGGGGCAAGCATCGGGGGCTCAGACACGCAGAACGGTGATCGTTTCCTCGCGGAAGTCGTGCAAGCGGCGAATTAGGGCACAGGCATCTGAGTCGCCGCCGCATAGTTCACCCCTTAGCCTCCAGGTCGTTGAAGGAAGTTAGGGCCTGACACACCGATGAGACCCCCGCGCGACGTGGTGCTCGAGGATCACGGGCACCCCGCGCACCCACGCCCGAAGATAATCCCGAGATGCCTGCTCAGCTCAAGTACGTCGACCCCAATCGCCCGCCCAGCTTGTTCAGCCGCGCTTATGCTGCGCTTGCCAACACCCGCCCGGGAAGGTTCATGTCGGTCCACGTCGTTTGGAAGGTCGATCCATCTCTGATGCGGGCAACCCGGGGCCGCGTTGGAATGGGCCTGGTCATGCCCACCGCCCTGCTCGAAACCCGGGGCGCGAAGAGCGGCGCGGTGCGACGCAACGTGGTCATCTACTTCCACGACGGGGAACGGGTCACGA
Organism: uncultured Solirubrobacterales bacterium; assembly: GCA_963842375.1. GTDB lineage: Bacteria > Actinomycetota > Thermoleophilia > Solirubrobacterales > 70-9 > CAVUPF01. The sequence continues at coordinate 23,928 of CAWJGB010000004.1, read as the reverse complement.
TCATCGCCTCAAAGCTCGGCCACCAAAAACACCCGGCGTGGTTTCACAATCTTCGAGCCCACCCCGATGTCACGTTCGGTGGTATTCCCATGAGGGCGGCGGTGGTGAGCGACGAAGTTGAGCGCCAGAGGCTTTGGACGCTCGCCGACCGCGTCTTCGCGCCCTACGCCGCGTACCGTCGAGAAGCGGCGAAGGTGAACCGGATGATCCCGATCGTCCAGCTCACCGCCCGCGAGTCGCCCCCCGGCTAAGCAGCTTCTCGATGCCAGAGGAGGGACTCGAACTCCCGACACCCGGATTATGATCCGCGCCCGCGCGTTGCGGGGGAGTGGTGACCCAACCAGCGCTGCACCTATACGACGTTCCGACCGTCGGCGAAGAAGCGGAGTCGCGAAGGTGTGCCGGAAAGGCGTGGAAGTCCGCCCACGGGCGCCGGTCTCCTGCGCAGACGGCGGCGGAGCGCAAGTGACTACGAGCGGGCCTGCGAAAGATGACGTAGAACCGGCCTGCGATACAAAGGGCCAGGACGCCCCATAAGACCGGAGAACTCATCCCTTCGACGAGGTCGACGGCTACGACGATAAAGAGGAGGACCGTCAGCCCTTGCGGCCACGGCGGATCGTCCCGGCGCATTCCGCCAGTTGTATCGGTCTCGGGGCCGACATTGGTGCCCCCCAGCGGGCAAAGTGTGAGGCCATCAGCGACGCGACCCCCGGCCCGCTCTCCGGGCAGGCCGGGGTCGTGCGTCATTATCTCTCTAACGGTCGGCCCGGCCGGTTGCTTCTTGATCGGTGTCGCCTCAAGTTGGACGGACAAACCCCCAAAACTGCTGATTGCCACCGAGCGGTTTACATTGCCGCGCTCGCGCCGCCTGTGTGCTTACGAGGCCTGGAGCCGTTCCTCCACGCCCCGTCGCCATCAGCCCATGAGCCTGCAAGAAGGCATCTGAGCCGGGAAGCCTCGGGACGGCAGCAGCCCCCCGCAGTAACGGGCGTCTGCCCGGCGCGCTGAGAGGTCGGCTCCACAGATTGGACATCTAGCCACCTCGACCTCAAGGGGCCGGCTGGGGGGGTCGATCACTCTTGGGTGCTTTGTGTGATCGGGAACTTGAGACTCCCTGGCTCGGATATTGGATCGGAGGTATGAGCAGATGAACGGCCACGCAGAACATCGCTGCATGATCTGTCAGCGCCCGAATCCTGATGTGGAGAGCACCAGCCTGCCCGTCGATTGGGGCGTGTCGACAGACAAAGCGGGCGAGGTTTTCGGCGTGATCTGTCCAAGCTGCATCACGGGCGAGCTGCTCTCGATTGCAGCGGGAGCCAGTTCCCCGGTAGCCAACAGGTGAGGCCGTCGCTGGCCGTCGGGCTCGTGCCGCAGATTGGGCAGCGGCGGTCAGCCACGACGGCCATGCATCTCAGCGGCCAACGCTCAAGCACCGTTGCACTCGTTCCGAACTGGTTGAGGTGGAATCGCCCGTGCTCGTCCTAGTCAGTAGCCTCGTAGTAGCGGCCGTCCTCATCGCCTTGATTGCTCGCCTTCCCGCAGATTGGAATTGAGCACGTGGGCAACGCAGGCTCCCCATACGGCCATTTCAGGCAGGGGCTCAAAACGGGGAGCTGGCAGATGGTCAAAGACGCTGCCCGCGAATTGCCCCGCATCGATCTCAAAGATGCTCTCATGCTTACGCTCATGTCCCTGACAAAGGACCCGGAGCGCTACACGCGGCTAGCCCGGCGCTGGCTGGCGAAGTTCCTTGACGAAGCGGAGCCCAGCCTGGACGAGATCGCCTCTGCCGCCGAGCTGCTGCGCGATGTCGCCCCCGGCCACGAGCGGGCCGTGTTGGAGGCGATTAAGCCGCTACTGCGGGTCAAGTTGACCGGGTAGGAGTCTCCGGGCGTCCGTCAACGAAGTCCGAGGACGGTCCGAATTGCGCAGACCACCGCGGAAACGCCGTTGGGGGGTTTGGACGCTCAGGGCGGACGAGGAGCTTCTCGACGTGCGCCGGGCTGATGAGGACTCGGGAGCCGTCGGCTGCGTCGGTGAGCGACATGAGCCCGGCTCTCCGTTCGACGTGCGCCTGCACCACCTTGATGTCCTCTTTGACCGTAATGTCGCCGGAAACCAGAGTAAGGACCGTTGCCATGATGAGGAGGAAGTCTAGTCGCCTCGCTGGCGATCCCTTGACGTACGCTCAACATATATATGAGCTGTAATCCGGGGAAGCAGAGCAGGCATTCTTGGCCGTTGGCGTGTCTCGTAAACACGCACGCCACCCCAGGCAACCGGAGATCTGATCCCGTGGACGCCGGGACAGCATCCGATTAGGCCCCCTGAACCGCGTTGACGCGGCGTCCCGGCTCGGTGGGCAGCAATTCAAGGGCTAAGGTTCGGACATGCCGCAATTCGAGATCACCTGCCGAGCCGTGTTCGACGAGGGAGTGATCGGCAAGCTCGACGCTCAGGGCGTCTACTGGTTCGCAGGCTCCGTCACCCAACCAGAATCTAAACGCCGCCGCCATCATCTGAAAATCGAGTCCGCCAACCTCGACGGGGCACTTGAGCGCGCCCGCGAGGCGATACATGAGGCTGGAGGCGACGCGTCGGACCTCACGATGCTCGGTTGAACCTCGACGCCCCGGCCGGACTCATCTGGGCTCGGTGAGGGCGTCATATCGCCTCGCGGGCGCGCTCTGTGCGCTTACGGCGGCTTGCGAGCCGTTCCTCCACGCCCTCCGGTAGCCATCGGCACCTGAGCCTGAGAGGAGGCGGGAGAGCCGTGAAGCTGGCCGGTCGTCAACTCGGGAGTGGTTGTCCCGCTGCTGCCGCGGCGGCGAAGTCGTGATGGCACGACGGGCAAGCGTCAGTACCTTTCGGACCTTTTCGCCGCACACGGGACATAGCCGGGTCTTCGGTTTCGACATCAACCAGATCAGCGACAAGAATAGGAACCTGAAGAACCAGAGGATCGCCGGGACGAGCACACCGATCCCCGTCCCGGCTGCTGAACGCCTCGCAGGTATGCCCCGATGATCCAGGCCCCCATGAGGACCGACTAGATCAGGATGACCCAGTTCATCTTGCGCCAGTGGGGACGTCGCATGGACCGCATCCTCGCCGCCCGCCCGCGTGCTCGTCAAGGCTCAGACGTGCCGCGGGTTGCCACCCCGACCGAAAATCCGCCCCGGAAGCGGCATATTTGGCTCTAGCAGCCATGCCGGAGGAGGGACTCGAACCCCCGACACGCAGATTATGATTATGCCCAGGCGTTTGCAGGCCTTAGCGGCTGGTCCAGTTTTCCGCTCTAGACCGCGGTTTCAGCCCCTCCGGGGGCCGCCGTATTCGCAGCTGTTTTCGGGTGTTCCTTGCCACCCCGAGGGAGTCCGGCGGCTCCGCCGAAACCCATATCGACGGTGGCGCGCCGGGCTCGCCGAGAATCCAGCCGCGCTCTCGGAACGGGTGCTTTAGCTGCTTGCGCGTGCGGCAGCGTCCTCTGGAATCGCCCCAAGGTCTTTCATGAAGCGCAAGGTGTCCCACTGGGTCCAGGTCTCGACAACCTTGCCGTCTTCAAAGCGACTGATCCCGATGCCTTCGATGGGGTCGCGCTTTTCGCCTGTTGGAGCGAAACCCATGAGCTCGTTTTCGAAGGTGCCAACCCCTCTCCAGCGCGCAACCACTCGATCGCCCGCGGCGAAAATCTCCTCGATCGTGAACGTGAGGTCGGGGAAGGCCGCACGGTAGGTGCTCACCCTGTCTTTGAGCGCCCGTAGATCGGCTTCGCCGAGAAGCGGATCGTGATCGACGAACCCCTCTGAGCAAAGCTCGTCAAACAACTCGATCTTGCCTTCGCTCCAGGCTTCCTCGAATAGGCGCCGGGCCGTATTGATGTTCTCCACGCTCATATGTGCCTCCGTGACTGGTTTGTTCCGATTGCCACGACCATAGTCTCTTTGGCGCTTGGCTGCGGAAGGGCCGGGATACGGGCTTCAATGTGGGCGGGCGCTGTCGGTGCTCCGACTGCGGAATCGAAGAACTCAGCGCTCCCCACGTCGGCGTCCATCAGATGCACGTAGGTCCGCAATGTGAAGCTCGGGTCGGCGTGGCCCAGCCACTCCTGGACCTGCTTGACGTTGCGGCCAGCCTCGAATAGCAGCGAGGCGCAGGAATGGCGGAAAGTGTGGAAGCTGACCGCTGAACGGGATTTGCCGTCGACCTCGACCGTGAAGCCGACGCTCTTGGCGGCGGGCGCCAAGACTCGACGATAGACGTTGGACGGAAGCAGCTCGGTTCGGGTCTGCGAGGCGAACACAGGTGTCTTGGGTGCCGCCGTAGGTGTCCCGACGGTGCGCGAGCAGTCGAGCCGTCAGAGTGGGGGAGAAGGCGGGAGAGCCGCGATGCCTCAGCACGGCAAGAGCCGCTACAGAATCGAGCATCGGCGCGCATGCCCTTCGAGCCCTCGCCTGCATATAGGGCAGCAGCGTTGACCGGTCACAAGCTAAGGTCGCTCAGACCAGTCAATGCAAGGAGGTTTCGATGCACCGCAGATTCATGGGTGTTTTGCCGGTAGCCATCTTTCTCAGCGCCGGTCTGTTCGTTGCGGGTTGTGGGAGCAGTAGCTCGACCACGTCCAGTATCACAACGACGGCCGCGATCACCAAAGCCGAATTCGTTGCGAAGGGAAACGCAATTTGCGCCGCAGGCTCCAAGACGCAGGAAGCCGCATTCACAGCCTTTGCCAAGAAACATGGCCTCAAGGAAAACCAGCAACCGACCAAGGCTCAGCAGGCTGAAGCCGTGAATACCATCTTGGTCCCCGGCGTCCAGTCCCAGATCACCGCTGTCAAGAACATCGGCGCGCCAAGCGGTGAGGAACAGCAGGTGACATCGGCGCTGGAAACTGCCCAGCAAGAGCTGAACAAAGTCAAGGCGAACCCCGAACTGGCCTTCGGCAAGGAAAGTGCCTTCGTGGGTGCCGGTGAAAAACTGCACGCACTCGGTCTCACCCAGTGCGCCAAAAAGAGTTGAGCAGCTCAAGACATCGCAACGAGCTGAAGGGCGCTTCGGACGCCCTTCAGCTGTTCCGCCTCCGGATCGCCCTAGCCGAAGTTTGTACATAACGATCCGCGCATCACTGGCCGTCATGCCTCGCATAGAGTCTCCCCGACTCGGCCACGACCCCGAGGAGACAGAGAGATCTACTAGTCGAAGAAGCTGGGCGACGACTCGGCGGCGGGGATGTGGTCCGCCGCCGAGCCGCGCCCCTCGGCCGCGGCCAGAGCAGCAGTACCAGCCGAGGCGCTCACCGGGGGCCAAGTGCGACGGTGGCGAGTTCCAGTTAGTCAAGGGTCGGCCTTCGCCGAGTCCAGCCAAGCGTGAAAATGTCGGCGACCAACCGGTTGCGCTCGATCGGGTCGCGGGGGACGATGATCCGGTCCTCGTCTATGTGCAGGAGCAAGCGTTCGGGCGCGGCCCACTCGGCGGCTTGGAGCTCGCGCTCGAGTTCGGCGCAGCTCCCGGCGAGGTCGAGTTCGGCGTCGCTTGGCAGTAGGTCGGAGCGTCCCAACGGATCGCCGGCATGACAAAACAGCGCGAGCCCGAGTTCGTCCGCCTTCGCTCTCATTCCTCAGACCTCGTCAGAGCCGCCAGGAGCCACGTCGGCGGTTCATATGGAGAATTACCGCCCGGCGCACATGGCCCGAAACCCTGAAATCGGTCCGACTGATCTAACCCCCAGCTCCGTCCACTCGATCTAGCCCCCAGCGCCGTCCACGCTGAATGAGAATCCAGCTAGCTGGATTCTTTCTGATGGAGCTCCTCGAACTCCGTTGGGGTGAGCATATTGAGCGAGCTGTGGCGCCGGCGGTTGTTGTGGACGCTGTGTCCTGTGTCCGCCGGACACTGAATTGCCCTCGCCGTGAGTGTTGGCCCTCTTACCGTTCGGGCTCCTCCCCGCCATCTACGCTTATCGCATCACGGGCAAACAGGAGTCGTTCCGATGCACGCACCGGATAACAAATTTCGCTCCGAAAGGTCTTCGCAGGTGGTGGACATCTCCCCCGCGGACCGGTATGCGGCTGATTATCTCGCCATGGGAGTATCGGCATCTCCGTGCCTGGGCGCGCGTGCGCATCGTCAGCGGTGTCGTCTTGGCCGCCCTTGGCGTCGTCACGCTCCCCTTTGGTGGTAACGACTGGAAGACGTACGGGTGGACGATGGCGTTCCTAGCACTGGCGGCGGCAAACTGGGCGTTCGCCTACTGGGAGTTGAGCATCGCTCGCTCCGAAGCGTCCCAAGCCTGAGCCTTCGCGGTCAGCCGGTGCTGTCAATGCGAGTCCGGGGCGCCTGTGGCGAATGCTGCCCAAATCCCGCCGGGTGCGCGCGTGGATTGTGCGCGTGGACTCACTTTGGACTCACTCGCCGCAAATCGGTGCGGTGAGCGTCCGGACCTAGAACGAAAAAACTCCCCACCGTAGCGGGGCTTTTCTGCGATGCCGGAGGAGGGACTCGAACCCCCGACACGCGGATTATGATTCCGCTGCGGGGCTTGCCGCCAGTTGCGGCTGTTCGATCTTTTCCCTGCTAATAAGCGGTTTTCGGTGATTCCCCGGTTTTCGCGTTTGCCGCTCTTTTCGGACCTTGCCTTGCCACCCCCTTGCCACCCCCAGGGGCGACAGCCTCATCGAAGAAGTCCGCGTCGCCGACGCCATCGTCCATCAGATGCACATACGTCCGCAGGGTGAAGCCGGGGTCTGCGTGTCCCAGCCACTCCTGTACCTGCTTGATGTTGCGCCCGTCATCGAACAGCAGCGAAGCGCAGGTGTGGCGGAAGTTGTGGAACGAGACGGTCGAGCGGATCTGCGTCTTGTCCTTACCATCTTTGTCTTTGACGACGACCTCGATCTTGAAGCCGACGCTCTTTGCAGCGGGCGCCAGCACTCGCCGATACACGTTGGCCGGCAGCAGCTCCGTACCTGCCTTGGACGCGAATACCGGCGTCTTCGGTCCTCGGTAGTTGTCGCGGCGGTGGGCAAGGAGTCGCTTCGCCATCCCCTTCGAGAGAGGGATGTCGCGCTTGCCGGCGCCGCTCTTCAGCCGCTTGCGCCGGCCCTTGTAGAACTGCTCGCGGACCCTGATCTTCGGCTTCTCGCCAAGGTCAAGGTGCTCCCAGCGCAGTCCGATCGCCTCGCTGATCCGCAGCCCCGTGTGGGTCAGAAACTCGAAGAAGAGCCGCCAATCCTTCGGGATCGCCGCCAGCAGAACCCCCAGCTCCGCTCGGGTCAGGGCTTTGGCCTTCTCTTCTGCCGGCTCCTCTTCCTCGCGCCGCAGGAATCCGGACGCCGAGGATCGGATTGGAGGGCCGAAGGCCGTCCTCGACGGCGGTGGCGAACATCACCGAAAGGGCAGCCCGGAGCTTCTTTATCTGCGAGGTCGAGCAGCCGTCCTCGCGCATTTCGGCGAACAGCTCACGAACGTCGGCAGGTTCAACGTCGGCCAGCTTCCACGCCTTCCACTGCGGCAGCGCGTGGGCCTTGATCGGCCGTTCGTACTCCGGGCGCGTCGTCTCGGAGAACCCGCGCGACGTGCGCCCGGCGTAGCCCTTGATCCAGCTGGTGAAGTAGGGGCCGAAGAGGATCTTGGATACCGGGCGCTTCTCGCCCGACTGTCGACCTCCCTTTTTCTCGCGCGCCTCGGCCATCGTGGCGAAGGTTTCTTTGTGCTGCTGGCCTCGGTGCTCCCAGATGATGACGTAGCTGGAGCCGCGCCTGTAGATGCCGGGGTAGCGGGTCGTTTCGAGTTTGGCAGCCATCAGCTTCTCCTTTCGCTCGCGGCTCTCTCCATCCTGTGGATGATGCTCCACAGCGCGGCGGGCTCGCGGGCGGCTTGCTTTTGCATTGGTTCTCCGGTCGACGACTTTCGAGGCGGTCGCCTCGCTCTACGTCTCTAAGACGTAGCGGGGCACCGTTTCGCCCCCCTCCGACCGAGCCCGCTGGGAAGCTGGGCGTGCCGTGCTCGCATTCATTCACATCCACAACCCCGAGACGTGGACCGCCGCGGGTACCTGGGCAACTTTCCTCGTCCTCCTTGGCACCCTCCTCTACGTCATCAAGCAGGTCAGAGAGGCGCGGGAACTACGGCGGGAACAGTTCCGCCCCTGGGTAACGGCCAGCTTTCACTTCCGAAGCAACTTTGCCTTCGTTGCGGTTCAGAACCTCGGAACCACAGCGGCGCGGAATGTTCGGCTCCGGTTCGATCTAACTTGTCACGACGTTGAGCGGCGGCATCGGCAAAGTCGCAATGCTCTCGGAGGAGACTCCCGTGTTTGTTCCGGGAGAGGAGCGACTCATCTTGCTCGACAAGGTTCCCGACCGCTTGGACAGCGACCTGCCCAGACGACATATCGCGCACTTCGAATACAGCGACCATCGTGGCCACGAACTTCCCGTTGAGCAGTTCGTCCTCGACTTCGGCCTCCTTGACGGTGCCCGGCTTCCCGACAAGGGGATGCACGATCTCGTCGAAGAGGCCCAGAAGATTCGCGAGCGGCTGGTGTCGCTCTGGAAGTAGCACGCGACTCCAGTAGGGAGCGTCAGACCGACCCACCCTGAAAATGCCGAGGCCGCCTCGCGGCGGCCTCGCTCCCTGTTGACGAAACGACAGGGGGATTGCTTGGAATCATAGGCTCGCGCCGACGGGCTCCGGGTCGGGTGAAAATCGGGCTTACCTAGCCGTAGAATTGCTATCTTGTCGTCACTACCTCCAAGCCTTCGGGACTGGAGGTCTGGGGCCGCCGAGAGGCGGCCTCAGCGTTTCTCGGCTTGGTCCCAGCCCGGCGGGCGGTGGAATGTGCCCTGAGCGTCGGACATTTCAAGCGGAAGCTGGCTGGCGGCGAGCTGCGGCTCCTCGATGCGCTTGTAGGCCCCGGAGGGAAGACCTTCAGGAGCCAATCGTCGGTTGCGGTGCCTGGAGGGGTTGAGGACCACGACGGGGAGCCCAAGGGTCTCTCGAACGTATTGGATCGGCCATTCAAGGTCCGAGTCGTTTGAGAGGACCGCTGCCTGCTCGTAGCGAGCTTTGAACCCGTCGACCAGGAGGTGGCTGCCGAGATTGACATCAGAGCCCTTCTCCTCCGTCTTCCAAACGCGAAGCCTGGGGATCGGGTCGGACTTCATCTTCAAGAGGCCGCTCCCCGCGAAGGCAATGCGAGACAGCCAGGCCGCCCTTTTCTCCCGCCAGCTGAGAGGCTGCCCAACCCTGCCAATCGCAAGCGCGTGGAAGACCCTGCGCCGGCTGAAGAACCCGAACTCGAGCTTGACGCGGGGAAGGGCATCCAGCGCCCGCAAATACGCCTGCTGGTGAGTTGGTGCGCCGGGATCGTGAGGCAAGCCCTTGATGCGAGCGGTGAAGTACTTGACCTCGATGACCTCGTCGTCGGGCAGCAGGGCGTCGCTCAGGGCGGCTGGGTCAAGCCATCGGAAGGGGGTGTCCCTGAGTGCCCGGTAGTAGAGGTTGAACCCGTCCACGTAGACGATCGTGCGCACGCCACGCGACCCTACCCACTGTGCTGGTCACTGCGCCCATCGCCCGGCAGCCAGACCCGCACCACCTGGGCCAGGCGCTTCGCGGTCGGGGTGATGAGCACCGCTTCGCCGATGCCCAGCCGCTTGAACTGATCGGGCAAGACCACGAACTCCCGCTCCCGAGTTCGCGTCCCTTCCGAAGGCGTCCCGATCCAGCCGCCCCCTCCGCTACCCGCTGGGTCGTAGACCAGGCCGGCGTTGTCCCTCCCACCCGTGCCAGGCGCTCGGCGGAGTCGGGGTCGCCGATCCGGTGGGCGAGGGTGAACTCGACGTTTGAGAGCACCCGCTCGGTCAGCGTGTCGGAGGCATCGTCGGGACTCGCGCCGCGCAGGTCGGCGAGGCTCTGGGCGCCGAGCACGACGCTGAGCCCGGCCGAGCGGGCGCGGGCGAAGAGCCGGTTGACCTGCTCGGCGGCGAGTGCTGCGAACTCGTCGATCACCACCAGGCCGCCCTGCGGGCGGCCCTGCAGATCGGCGGTCAGGGTGACCAGGTCGATCACCAGCGCCGCCGCGAAGAGCTTTGACTGGGCCGGGTAGCGGTCGGCGTCGAGGTTGATAGTAGACGACCTCGCCGGCGCGCAGGGAGAGATCGAGGCTGAGCTGCGGTCCCTCGCCCAGCTCGGGGTCGAGCCAGCGCCCCAGCTCGCCCTCGCAGAGCACGGCGAGCCGGTTCCTACCGCCGCCGAGGTCTGCCTTGGCGCGCTCTGAGAGCGAGTCGACGTAGGCGCAGACCCGCTCGGCGGTCTCGCCTCCGACCTTGGAGGCGAGGATGTCGAGCTGCTCGGGGTCCATGTAGCGGACGATCTGAGAGAGGGTCGGCGGCCACAGTCCCGCCGCCCGCATCGTCGCCATGACCATGCCGAGCAGCCGCCGGGTCGCCAGCTCGTAGTGGGGCTCGGTCCATAGATGCCCGGCCAGGCACTTATCGGCGATCTCGGTCGGGCCGCCGCGGGCAAGGGGTTATAGACGCTGGGGCCGGTGGGAGACCACTCGACAAAGCGCTTGCCGGCCCTCCTCGCAGCGTCCCTCAGCACCGCCCGCAGGTAGGGATCGCCCTTGGGGTCGATCACGATCACCGGCAGCCCGGCGAGGATGTAGGCCTCGGCGAGCGCCGCCTGGGTGACGGTCTTACCGGCCCCGGTCGCGCCGATCACCAGCGCGTGGATGCCGCGCGAGAGGCCGAGCGGCACCCGACAGACCCCACCGCGGGGCGAGGTGCCGATCGCCAGCTTGCCCGGCGCACCCGGCCCGTGTGGGCTCTCCTGCCAGCCGCCTGGACCACGCCCAGCGCAGCGGCCCGGTGCTCTCGCGTAGCTCGCGCGCCTCCTCGCCGCCGCGTTCAAGCGCCTGGAAGTGCCGGTAGGCGCCGCCGCCGGCAGCGGTCAGGGTGGCGGCGGCGAAGGCGAGCCCGACCTGCCAGTCGGCCAGCCAGGCGAGGTAGGCGAGCGGAACTCCCCAAAGCGCCCAGGTGAAGCGCAGACGCGACGCGCGCAGGGCGACCATGACGAAGCGCGCCGACCGCCATCCCGACCAGCAGAGGGATCGCCGCCGCCCAGAGCTTGCTGCTCAGCGCCAGTAGCGCGTTTGCGTGTCTGTGTGCGTGCCTCACCGGATTCCCACCTCCATGACTCGGACGCGCTCCTGGGCGTGCGTCTTTCGCGACCGCCCGCTGCACCGCGCGGCGGGTCACCCCCGGGCGCGCAGAGGTAGCGGACCTCCGCGACCCAGCTCGCCCGCCGCCAGGCGCGGATGATCGCCACCAGGCGCCTGCGGTGACTTCGGGGTCAGCTCGACCTCGATCGCGATCGGGCGCTCTCCGTTCAGGATCGCGAGGTCGGGGCTGTGAAGGCGCGGCGAGCCGTCGGGGTAGTCGCCGACCTTGGCGGAGGCGATCGGCGCGGTCCTCGATCCGCTCCTCCAGGGCCAGCTCGCGCTCGGTGAGGACGTTGTGGTCGCCGTAGCTCCTCGCCGAGTTGAAGTGCGGTGGTAGTACAGCGCAACCAGTGCTCGACCGCGCCGGGCGAGACGACCGCGACGGGGAGCCCAAGGCCCGCGTAGCGCAACCCGTCGCGGGTGGCGCGCAGAAGGCTCGGCTCGGTGCGCAGCAGCTCGAGACGCTCCAGGAGCCCAGCTTCGATCAGGGCTGCCACCCGGCGGTAGGCTGCGGTGCGCCCGACGCCCATCGCCGCCATCACGTGCTCGATCGCGACGACGCCGTGGCGGCCGACAAAGCGCAGCAGCTCGCGGTCGCGACAACGCCCCGTCACCATCGGTTTGGGCTCCACTTGAATCTGTCCGATCACCGTCTCCATCTGTCCCCAAGACGTAAACCAGCCCCATTTGGTCCCACCTGGTTTTCGGTTTTTCTGTTTCTCTTTTTTCTTTTCTCTTTTTTTCTCCCTCACTCACCTCCCTGTCTCTGCTCTCTGCACCACCACTGCAATCCACCCCCGCACCGCTTGCCACTGCCCCACCAACACAGCCGCCGACCCCGGTCTCCCACCTATGGTGGGGGGGCGGGGTCGGCGGCGATCAGGGCGCTCAAAGCGCAGTGGCGAGCGGTGCGGGGGTGGATTGCCCGTTCCTACCTCGGTTCAGGGTGTGGTCCGGCCTTCCTACGTCCCGGCGTGGCGCCTCAATCGTTCGCAGGTTGGGTGGCGGGGGTCGAAGGGGGCGCCGGGTATCGGCACTTGACGCCTCTGCTTTCATACGAACAGGTGTTCGATGAGTAGCTTGCGTCCTCATCCCCCGCTTCGCGCTCCGAGTCGCCTGTGCGCTGCATCGGCTCCTCGACGGCCCTGCCGCGCTCGCCCCGCTAGCCGGCGCGCGCCAGGCGGTGGGGGAGGTCTCCGGCGCCGCCGAAGCCGAGGGAGTGCACGCCGGGATGGCGCTGGGAGAGGCGCTCGCCCGCTGTCCCTCGCTGCGGCTGATCCCGCCCGATCCGGCCCGCGTCCGCCGAGCTGTGGGAGGCGCTGCTGGGGCGCCTGGAGGGGATCGGCGCCGCGGTGGAGTCAGAGCGTGCGGGCGAGGCGTTCTTCGCCGTCGACGGCCTGCGCGGGCTCTACGGCGGCGAGGCGGCCGGCGTCCTGGCGGCGGCGCGCGAGGCGGCGCAGCCGCCGGTGCAGATCGCCGCGGCGCCCAACCGCTTCGCCGCCTTCCTCGCCGCGCGTCGCGGATCGCGCCTGCCGCGCGAGCGCCGGTGGGCCGAGGCGATCGTCCCGAACGCGCGCTGCGCAAGTTCCTCGCCCCGCTCCCGGTCGCGACGCTGCCGAGTACGGCTCGGCACTCCGAGCCAGAGGCGAGCCGAGCTGATCGCAGCCCTCAAGCGCCTGGGGCTCGGCACCCTCGGCAGCTCGCGGCGCTCTCGGCCGACCAGGTCGCCGACCGTTTCGGACCGCTCGGCCTGCGGGCGCTGCGCCTCGCCCGTGGCGAGGACGAGCCGCTTCGCCCGCGCGCTCCACGTGAGGAGCTGGCCGAGGAGATCGAGCTGCCCGAAGGGACCGCCGGCTCCCAGCTCGACCGCGCCATCGAGCTGTCTGGTCGACCGTTTCCTCGCTGCGCCCTCCCGGCGTGGAGAGGACCGTGCTGGCGCTGCGCCTCTCCGCCTCGCTCGGCGGCGGCGGAAGCTGGAGCGTCGAGCAGGGGCTGGGCCGCCCGACCGCCTCGGCGCGGACGATCGGCTCGCTGCTGATCCCGCGCCTGGAGAGCGCTGCCGGGCCCCGCCGAGCGCGTTGCAGTCTGCGGGCGCTCGCCTTGGGGCCACCGCAGCGACCGATCAGCTCGAACTCGCGCTGGGCGGCCGGAGCCGCGAGCGGGGGCGACTCGGCGGCGGCGGTGCGAGAGGTCCGAGCTGCGGCCGGCCCCGAGGCCCTGCTGCAAGGTCATCGACGTCGACCCCGCGCTCGCGCGTCTCCCGAGCGGCGTTTCCTGCTCACGCCCTACCCGAGACCAATGAGCCGAGCGCGGCGCATCTACTCACCGCAGGACGGCGGCGGTCAGAGTCGACCAGCGACGGAGCGCCGTGCGCGCTGCGGCGCGTAGCCGTCGAGGCGATCCGCGAGGAGTGGCTGGTCGAGGATCGCTGGTGGACCGGGCGCCCCCTGCATCGCCACTACTACGAGTTGGTCCTCGCCGACGGCCGCGGCGTCACCGTCTTTCACGACGTGCGCACCGGTCGCTGGTACCGCCAGTCGGCCTGATGGCCACCGCGGCTCCCTACGTCGAGCTGCACGCCCACTCGGCCTACTCCTTCCTCGACGGCGCCTCGACGCCGACCGAGCTGGCCGGCGCGGCGGCCGCGCTCGGCTACCCCGCGATGGCCCTCACCGACCACGACGGGATCTGGGGCTCGATGGAGTTCGCCCACGCCTGCGAGGGGCTGGGATCCAGCGCGATCACCGGAGCCGAGCTGACGCGTGGCGCTGCCGGAGAGGGTCGCCGAGCTCGCCCACCTAACCCTCCTGGTCGAGACGCGCGGCCGGCTATCGCAACCTCTGCCGCCTGCTCACCGCGGCCCACTCCCACACCCGCGACAACGCCCAGCGCAACGCCGCTCAGCCCTGGGTCGAAGCTGAGCAGCTCGTAAGCCGAGCACGCCGAGGGCCTGATCTGCCTCTCGGGCTGCGCGCGCGAGGGTGTCCTGGCGGGCGCTGGGAGCGCGGTGAGCGCGCCGCCGCGACGGCGCTGGACGGGAGCTGCTCGACGCCTTCGGCCGCGATCGCCTTCGGGTCGAGCTGCAGCGTCCCTACGAGCGTCACGACCGCGCCCGCAACCGCTGGCTCTGCGAGCTTTGGCCGAGCAGCTTGGGGTGCCCTGCGTGGCAACCGGTGACGTCCACTCCCACGCCGCTCGCGCTCGCGATCTCCAGGACGCCTTCGTCGCGGTGCGCGACTGGGCATGAGCCTGGAGGAGTCCGAGCCGCTGCGGCGCGGCAACTCCAGCTCGGCGCTGGCCTCTGCCGCAGGGGATGGCCGCGCGCTTCGCCGAGCACCCCGAGGCGCGTCGGCGAGACCCTTCGGCTTGCCGAGCGCTGCGCTTCGACCTCACCGCAGAGCTCGGCTACCGCTATCCCGGCTCCGAGGACGCCGGACGCCGATCGCAAGCTGGCCGAGGCCTCTCGGGCGCTGCTGGCCGAGCGCTACGCGGGCTCCTCCGATCGCCCCGAGGCCGAGCGCGGCTTGAGGAGCGAGCTGGCGGATGATCCGCAGGCTCGGCCTCTCGGGCTTCTTCCTCCTGCACCGCGACCTGCTGGACGCTGGCGCGCGAGGTGGCGGTGGAGGTGCGCGGACCCGACTCGGCCCGCTCGCTGCTTGCCGCCGGGCCGGGGCAGGGGCTCCAGCGTCAGCTCGATCGTCTGCTACCTGACCGGCCTCTCCCACGTCGACCCGGTCAAGGCCGGCCTCTTCGTCGGGCCGCTTCCTAAACGAGGAAATGTCCCGATGCCCCGACATCGACATCGACTTCCCGCGCGACATCCGCGAGGAGCTGATCCTCCGCGTCCACGAGCGCTACGGCGCGAGCACTGCGGCGCTGGTCGCCGCCTTCCCCACCTATCGCCCGCGCAGCGCGCGTGCGCGATCTCGGCAAGGCGCTCGGCCTGCCCGCCGGGGAGATCGAGCGGGTGGCGAGGACGGTCGGCTTCCACGGCGAGGCGGGGGAGATCGAGCGAGTCATGTCGCCGGCGCGATCGGTGCCGAGCGCGCCGGCTCGCCGCGCTGGCGCTCGCTGATCGCGCTCTGCGGCGAGGCGATCGGCCTGCCCCGCCACGCCTCCCAGCATCCCGGCGGGATGGTGATCTCCACCCGGCCGCTGATCGACGTCTGCCCGGTGGTGCCGGCGGCGATGGAGGGCCGCCAGATCGTCCAGTGGGACAAGGACTCCTGCGCCGACGCCGGCTTCCTGAAGATCGACCTGCTCGGCCTGGGGATGCTCTCGGCGGTCGAGCGCTGCGTCGTGGAAATCGAGCGGGTGCGCGGCGAGCGGATCGACCTCTCGCGCATCCCGCTCGACGACCAGACGACCTTCGAATCGATCCGGGCCGCGAAGACCACCGGCGTCTTTCAGATCGAGAGCCGGGCGCAGATGCAGATGCTGCCCCGTACCCAGCCCGCAGACCTCGACGACCTGACCGTGCAGGTCGCCCTGGTCCGCCCCGGCCCGATCCAGGGCGGTGCCATCCACCCCTACATCGAACGCCGCAAGGCGCTGCGCGAGGACCCCGGCTTCGAGGTCCCCTACGAGCATCCGCTGCTGGAGCCGGTCCTGCAGCGACACCCTCGGCACGATCGTCTTCCAGGAGCAGGTGATCGAGGTGGCGATGGCGCTCGCCGGCTTCTCCTCCGCCGAGGCCGAGGGCCTGCGCCGGGCGATGAGTCGCAAGCGCTCGCGAGGAGGCGATCCTCTCCCACCACGAGCGCTTCGTCGGGGGGCGCGGGGAGCGACGTCCCGACGCCGTCGCCGAGCGAGTCTGGGCGCAGATCGAGGGCTTCTCGGGCTTCGGCTTCCCGAAGGCCCACTCGGCCGCCTTCGGCCTGCTCGCCTACCAGTCGGCCTGGCTGCGCGAGCACTACGCGCCGGAGTTCCTCTGCTCGCTGCTAAACGAGCAGCCGATGGGCTTCTATCCGCCCGACTCCCTCGTTCACGAGGCCCAGCGCCGGGGGGTGCGGGTGGCGCCCCCGACGTCAACCGCAGCACCGTCCTCTGCCAGGTCGAGCGCGAGCGCGGCGGCCTCGCGGTGCGGATCGGGCTCGGCTACGTCAAGGGCGTCCGCGAGGAGGAGATGGAGGCGCTGGTCACCGAGCGCGAGCGCGGCGGCCCCTACGCGGGGATCGCCGATCTCGCCTCCCGCTCGGGCGCGGGCCGCGACGGCCTGGAGCGGCTGGTCTGGGCCGGGGCTCTCGACGGCCTGCCGCTGGCGGCGCCGAGCCGCCGCGAGGACTACTGGCGCCTCGGCGTCGCCGGCCGCGGCGCGCCGGGGACGCGACGCAGCTCCCGCTTCCCCTTGATCCACCGCCAGCCGCCCGAGCTGTCGCCGCTGGGCCGCTGGGAGAGGATCGTCGAGGACTACCGCTCGACCGGGATCAACCTCGGCGAGCACCCGATGGCGCTGCTGCGCGCAGGGCTGGGCAAGGGCGTTGCTCGCAGCTCCGACCTGAAGCGGGTCGACGATGGCGCCACGGTCGAGGTCGCCGGCATGGTGGTCGCCCGCCAGCGCCCCGAGACCGCGAAGGGGATCACCTTCATGCTGCTCGAAGACGAGCGCGGCACGGTCAACCTGATCGTCCCGTCGTCGGTCTATGAGCGCCGCCGCGCCGTGGTTCGAGCCGCGCCGCTCGTCCGCGCGCGCGGTCGCCTGGAGCGCCGCGAAGGGGTGATCAACGTGATCGTCGCCGACCTCGACGCCCTGGAGTGGGGTCCGAGGCGAAGGCGTCGAAGGTCGCTCCGCAGCGCACAAAGCCAGGTGAGGTGAGCCTCGCCGAGCGGCGCCGTGCGCGCCAGCGGGCCGTGGCCGAGCTGCGCGCCGTCGCTCCCGCCGGGCACAGCTTCGGGCGACGAGGGCATTGATCTGATGCAGCAGGGCGGTCTCCCTATCCCAGCTTCCAACATCGCAGAGCGGGTATGTCAGTCAAACGCCCGCGGCGGCTGGGCCGCCCTCTCCAAGAAGCAAGACCAGCAACGCAACACACACACCAAGCGCGATCAAAGTTTCGAGGTCGTCCTGCTTGCGCTGCCGTTCGGCGAGTCGCCCGAGCTCCGCCGCGAAGCTCTCTTTCCCCGGACGGGGGTTGTGGAAGTCGAACTCGATGTACTCGACGCCCTGAAGCATCGCGAGTTGGGCCGGAGAGGTGCCTGGCTGGACCAGAGGAATGACTAGCTTTTTCTTGCCGAGAGCGTAGCCAACCTCTTGATGGACGTATGACGATGCTACGGAGTTATCTGTCAATAGAACCACCAAAGCGTTGCACTTACTGATGTTGCGCTTGACCTTGTCAGCTAGCAGCCCGCCTGGCTGCTCGTCATGCTCGGCGAGATAGACAGTGATCTCGACCTTCTCTGCATCGGCTGCTAGCCACTCACACCATTGGCGGTCGCTATTGCTGTGACTGAAGAAGATTGACGTGGCCACCAGGCGCTAATCCATTCACTTGGTGCCGACCGCGCACGGCCCGCCCTGGACTGGAAGGAGCGTCTCGCCGTCGTGCCCACGGCGGCTCCGCATTACTCTGAGCCTTCGTCTAGACCGGACGTATGCCAAGCGTTGGCCCGGAAGCTGCTGAAGACGCCCGATCATCCGACGCCGTTGACGAGACGGAGGTCAGAAAGCGCTACGCGACACAGCTCCAAAAATAGGCCAACCGGGATCAACGAATACGCTGGCCCACCGCTCCTACGGTACGTCACCGAGTCGCCTCTGTCGCGCTCAGTGACAAGGCGATCGCGCTGAACTCGTCCAGCGCGGCTTGAAGGTCTTCGACGATCTCGGCGGCGATCACCTCGGGCGCCGGGAGATTGTCCGTGTCCTCCAGCGACTCGTCGCGCAGCCAGAAGATATCGAGCGATGCCTTGTCCCGCGCAAGTAGCTCTTCGTAGGTGGAACGGTTTGAAGCACTGCGTCTCGACTCTGCCCTCGCGGTTGTCGGCGTTGTAGCAGGCAACGAAGTCGTCGAGGTCAGGCCGAGCTAGCGGCCGTTCCTTGAGCGTAGAGCTCTGGTTGGTCCGAAAGTCGTATATCCAGAGCTTCGTCGTCCGCGGGCGCTCAGATGGAAGCTTGCGGTCGAAGAACAGGACGTTCGCCTTGACGCCGGGTTTGTAGAAGATCCCCGTGGGGAGCCGAAGCAGTGTGTGGACATCGCATTGCTCCAAGAGCTTTCGCCGAACGGTTTCGCCCGCGCCACCCTCGAAGAGCACGTTGTCCGGGACGACGATGGCTGCGCGTCCGTTTATCTCAAGGAGTGAGCGGACGTGTTGTAGGAAGTTGAGTTGCTTGTTCGAGGTCGTGGCCCAGAAGTCTTCGCGAAAGTAGGTCAAGCTTTCGGTCTCGGTGTCACCTTCGGCGTTTACGACCTTGTACGAGGAC
Organism: uncultured Solirubrobacterales bacterium; assembly: GCA_963842375.1. GTDB lineage: Bacteria > Actinomycetota > Thermoleophilia > Solirubrobacterales > 70-9 > CAVUPF01. The sequence goes on along the minus strand of CAWJGB010000004.1, from coordinate 5,275 downwards.
TTCGTGCCGAACGGCGGATTGGTCAGCACCATGTCGAAGTGGCTTGATGGCTGGGAGCGGAGAGCGTCGTCGACTGTGACGAGACTGTCGCCTTCGGGTGTGCCAATGCCGTGAAGCAGTAGGTTCATAGCACAGAGGCGGGCAGTAGCATCGACAATCTCCCACCCTCGTAAAGCTTCGTCGCGGAGAAACTTCTTTTCGTCGGGATCGAGGTGGTCAGACTTCATTTGCTCGTATGCGGCTAGAGGAAGCCCCCGGTGCCAGCTGCGGGGTCAGCGATTCGCATCTCCCCTGTTGGTCGCATCACCTCCACGATGGCCTTGATCAGTGCACGCGGGGTGAAGTACTGCCCTGCGCCGGACTTAGTGTCCTCGGCGTTCTTGGCTAGCAGACCCTCGTAGGCATCACCCTTCACGTCGGCATCGAGGGTCATCCATTGCTCCTTCTCGATCAGGTCCGAGACCAGTCGCTTGAGCTTGGCCGGGTCTTGGATCTTGTTCTGAGCTTTGCCGAAGATCACGCCGAGCGTGCCGGGCTGTTTTCCAAGCTTCACGAGCGTACGGCGGTACTGAACGTCGAGATCGTCGCCATCAAGTCGGTGCAGAGCAGCCCAGTCCAGACCCTCGGGCACGACTGGAGGACGACTAAATGGCGGCTTGGTTTGCTCTTCCGCCATCTTCAGGAACAGCAAGAACGTGAGTTGCTCTAAGTAGTCTTGGTACGAGAGGCCATCGTCTCGGAGGACGTTGCAGTAGTTCCAGAGCTTCTGGACGATCGCGGAAGAGTCGCTCATGCAGTTGCCCTTCTGCGTCGATAGGGCAAGTCCCAACCTTCCTTGCGCATCCTTGTCATTTCGTTGCCTAGCTTTGCGGTGGTGATCTCCATCGTGGCGGCAATTTCGGCCATTGAATGCCCTTCATTCCACATCAACTGAAGACCAATGCGACGCTTCTTTTGCTCTTTTTTATCACCGGAACTCGGTCGTAGTGTCCTTGGCTTTCTGGCACGAACCGGCTTGTGCTTCTTCGATGACACGCCGTCAGCGGCGATTCGCTCTAGAAGGGCTTCGGCAGACTCATCGTCGGGCACCTGCGCGACGAGGTGGCCGGAGAATGCGGCGGCCAGGATCGCAGACCGCAACCGCCCTACGCGGCCAGTCTGGATGACCGAAGGGCCGACAACGCGCTCCAGTGCTGCCACCCCAGCATCGATCTGGGAGAACTGCTCCGCGATGGCGGCTACGATGCGCTCCTGCTCAGGCAGAGGCGCAACCGCCAGCATCGTCTCAGCTAAGTACTTTTTGAAGTTGAGATTCCGAATGTTGGTCGTTGCAGTCTGAAATCTTTCGGTGTCCCCTGACAAGTACCTAAAGAGGAGCTGGTAGTAGACAAACCACGGATTTACTTCCCGATCGAGGACGACGCGGCGACAGAAATTCGATGAGATCAGCGGAAGGTTGCTACTGGCTAGCGCAGCATCGTCAATGACTACAACGCGGCCGACGGGTTGAGTTGGCCCGCCACCTAATACCTCGATGACCAAATCTCCAGCTTCGAGGCGTCTGCTCGCAGCTGCCTTAGTCGCAACACTTCTAATGGCAGCTCCAGACGCCCGTGTCGTTGCCCAGTTGCGGTAATCAGCCCCGCGCATGACAGCCACGGTGGATGCTTTGGGTGCACCGCTTCCTGGAGCCGAGCCCCAGAGTCCTCCTATCGAAAAGGTCACTAGGGACTCTAGGTTTGTCGCTGCCCATCCGGGTGCCAGACTAGTCACGCCGCAAGAACCTCAGTCAGTTCGTTCACGAGCGGAGTCAACTGCTCTCCAAAGACCTGAACAGCCTTGCCAATACCGCCGTGCTCGGCGAACGGGGTGTACTCGAAGGACTCGGGACTAACTCCCAGGTCAGTGGCAATGCTCTCCTTCATCCATATGAGCCATTGAAGCTGTTCAGGTGTGAACGTCGCCCCCTTTTGCTCCTGAGCGAGTAGCCAACCCTGAAAGCGGATCTCAACCTGATCGCGGAAGGGGACAAGCTCGTCGTCTTGGTGGAGGGCGTAGCGCACGAGTGCGACAATATCCGTGAGCATCTGTCCGCCCGAACCTCGAACCTTGGACCTGTCGAGCATCTCGTAGGCGTGCCAGAGCTTCTCGGGGTCCATCGGCGGGGAGGCCGCTCGATTGCATGAGCGAATTCCTTGATCTCGGGGAATGTCAGCCGGTCCTTGTGGGATCGGCTGTAAAGGACTTCGAGGGCGCGGATGTCGTCCTTGTGCTCCTCGATGTAGTCCCGGAACGAGTTGACCAGTGCAGCGACCTTTTCGCGGCCCTCCTCAGAAGGTCCGGCTTCGAGCAGCACATCTTTCGAGACCTCATCGATGGTCTGCTCAAAAGACTTCTGGACATCAAGGATCGCCGTCCGCAGCTCCGGGTTGGTCGCGAGGGGCTTGAGAGCCTCGGCAATCAAGTTGGTGGCTGCCTGCTTGACCGCTGCGGGATCGTCAGCAGACTCGCCAGCGGCCTGGACGGTTGCCAGTTGGTTGTCGGGGTCGAGCGCCTCCACGATGCTGTGCGCGAGGTCCCCGAGGCCGACCCCTCCCGCGAGCTTCGAGAGCAATTCCTGCTCGTCCTCGGGCAGTCTCGTGTCAAGGCGTGCCAGGCGACCAGCGATAGTCGATGCGAGATCCGGCTCCGCGTTGCCGAAGCCCACCATTTTCATGAGGGCACCAAGGCTCTTGGTGGGCTTGCGCTCCAGCGGCAACGTAGTCTCGATGAGATCGGTGTCGGTCACGCCCACGGCATCCACGACGATGAAGCGGTCCTTGTGCTTGGAATCGTCTGTGACCGACTGGAAATCCGTGTCGTCCATGACTCGCACTCCGCGCCCAATCATCTGCTCGAAATAAGTCCGGCTCTTGACCGTGCGCATGAAAATCAGACACTCCAGTGGTTTGACATCGGTGCCGGTAGCGATCATGTCCACGGTGACGACGATCCGGGGATTCAGCGAATTGCGGAACGCCTGTAGAAGGTCCTCTGCCTTGCCGTCGCGTGCGCGGTAGGTGATCTTGGTGGCGAACTCGTTGCCCTTCCCGAAGACCTCACGGACGATCTGCACTAGATCATCGGCGTGGGAGTCGTCCTTGGCGAAGATCAGCGTCTTTGGGACAGTGGTGCGTCCGGGAAAGAGTTCGGTAGAGACGGTCGAACGTCGAGATAATCGTCCGAATCTGATCGGGGGCGACGACGGCCCGGTCTAGCTGGTTGGGTGCGTACTCGATTGGCTCATCGACGGCATCCCAGCGGACCTTACGAGTCATCCGATCTCGGTAGCCAGCGAATTCGCCTACCTCGATCTCAGACCCGGCCTCGGTTATCGCGGTCTTGATCTTGTAGATCGTGAAGTCCACGTTTACCCCATCGGCCACTGCCATGTCGTGTGAGTACTCGATCACCAGGTTCTGGTGGAAGAAACCGAAAGTCTGCTTGGTGGGGTTGCCGTGAGTCCTATCAGGTGCGCGTCGAAGTACTCCGAGACTTGCCGCCATTGCCCGTAGATGGAGCGGTGGCACTCGTCGATGACGATGATGTCGAACTCGTCCGGGGGGAGCTTGGGGTTGTATTCAACCACTGGCTCTGCGACCGGTAGCTCGTAGATCGAGTGCTCATCCATTTCTGGCTCCGCTCCTTGTCCCCACGCAGGATCGAGAAGACGCGCTGGATCGTCGAGATGCAGACACGCGAGGTCGTATCTATGGTGTTCGTGGTGGAGGTGTTGGATGTTGTATTCGGAAGGAAAGTTGCGCTGCGGTGTCGGGGATCACGAACTTCTCGAACTCCAGCTTCGTCTGTTTGCCGAGCGTGGAGCGATCTACGAGGAACAGGATGCGCTTCGCATCGGCGTGGCGGATGAGACGGAATGCGACGTTTGCCGCCGTAAATGTCTTCCCCGACCCGGTAGCCATCTGGATCAGAGCGCGGGGGCGATCCAGCCGCAAAGACTCCTCAAGGTTGGCGATGGCCGTGGCCTGGACTCCCCACCGCCGGGGTGGTATCAAGGGGCGGCATCGCCTTGAGGCGCGCTCGAAAGGTCGGGGCATCGGGTGTCGCGAGGATCTGTCTCGACCACTCCGCGAGCGTCTCAGGCCGATGGAACGTAAACACCCACGGCTACGAGCGTCAGGGTCGTATCCGCTCGTGAAGCGGGTCTCGGCTCCGGTTGACTCGTAGATGAACGGGAGCGGGTGAACCGGCGGCTTGATCCAGTCAGGCAGACCGTCTACGTATTTCCCGCTTTCGTGCTCGACCTCTACCAATGTCGTTCCCTCAGTTTTGGCCTCGATCACGCCAGCAGGCTCGCCGTCCACGAACAGCAGATAGTCAACCCGACCGTGTCCCTTCTCAAGGATGAACTCCCTCACTGCTACGCCTGGGCCAGCCGTGACCTTGGCCTGATCGGCGCTTTCGACGATCCAACCTGCGGAATCCAGCTGTCGGCTCGATGTTCTCGGCGCCCTCGCCTCTCGGGCGAGATAAGCGTCGTCAGGGTCTGTCATGACGAGGAAAGGCTACTGCCGTAGCTCTGAGCTTTGTCGGTTTCGCGAGCGACGGACGGAGCAACCTGCATAGGCAGCGTCGATTGGGGGGCGGCCACTGCGCCGTCTGTGAGCAAATAACTGGCTCGCGTATATCCGTCCGACCTGCTATCTACTTTCATCTTGAGAGGTGCCCAAGCTGGTGAAAAGGTCCATCGGGACTTGCCCTAACGGCTAGCTAGCCAGGGGCCTCTCGTCAATAAGCGTGGAGCCGATCTTGAAGGGCTCGAACTCCGAGCTGACAAGGTGCTCGATGAGTTCGTATGACCGCGTATCGCTGCCCTCGTGCTTTCGCTGGATCGCCCAGGTCAGGTAATCGGCGGCCTGCTAGGCAAGGGTGCGGTGCTCGCTGGCGAGAGGCGCAGTGGCAGGTGACGGTTGGTGAAACTTCGTTCACGACCTCCTGAACTGCCTTGTGAATCGCAGCTTTCGACGTTTTCTGTTTGCGTTTGATCTGGAGTGAAGACGCTACGACGAGAAGCTCATCTCTTGCGTCCGCGATTCCGGCGACGTACTTGAAGTGGAGGATACCAGGCCAGCTTGTTGAAGTACAGTGGTCCGTCACGCAGCCGGTCCAGCGCCTTCCGCTTGTCCAGAATCGTGGCGTCAAATCGCACGTCTGACTCGGCAATAAGAGCAAACACCCGATCGCGCACGCGCTGTTTGTCACTCGTAGCGTGAAA
>CAWJGB010000003.1:0-72160 GCA_963842375.1 uncultured Solirubrobacterales bacterium | reverse complement strand
GCTGGCGGCGGTGCCCTGGGTGGTGGGCTGGGGGGCTTCGGCGCCGGGGCCGTGGCATTCTTCGGCGGCGGCGCAGGGGGGGCCGGCGGGGCCTGGGGGAAGCCGCCGTCGGTGCGGGCGTCATAGAACTTGAAGAAGTTGCCGTTGTGGTCTTCGGAGGTGAGGATGTCGAAGGTGGAGAAGTAGACATCGGTGCCGTTGGCGCTGACGCCGACCAGGCCGGGCAGCTGGGTGGAGGCGGCAAAGCTGAAGAGGGCGGAGTTCGCCGAGCTGGTGCCGGTGCCGGGGGTGATCAGCTGGGGGCGACCGTCGACGAACTCATAGACGTCGGGGCCAACGTTTGTGTCGCGGGGGACGAGCGATTCGGTGGTTGAGAAGAAGGCGCGGCCGTCGTCGGTCATGAAGAGGCCGTCCTGGCTGGCCCCGACGTCGGCGGTGGCCGGGCGGCCGTCGGGGTTGCAGGAATCGCAGACGAGGTTACCGCTGGCAGGGGTGTAGGAGTACATCTCAAGATGGCCGGCGTTGTCGTAGGAGGTGAGCCGGGAGCCGGTGACGAAGGCCATGTGGCTGTCGGTGGGGCTGACGTCGATGCGGAGCACCGGTTCGGGGGTGCAGATCGTGTCTTCGCCCTCGCGGTTGGTCTTGGTGCACTTGCTTTCGGGCTTGAGCGTGGTGACGTAGCGGGCCCTGCCGCCGCGGTAGTCATAGAGGTTCTGCTGCCCGGGGACGCCCTTGCCGCCTTCGAGTTGCTCGGGGGAGTAGAAGTAGATGTCGCCGTTGGCGGAGATCGAGGAGTCAGAGACGCCGTTGCCGCCGGCGCCGCCGGTCAAGACGGAGTAGTAGTAGGTCGAGATCGGCACCGCGCCGCAGCTGTTGGTCCAGGGGACTTCTCCTTCGAAGTGAGCGCCACCCTGATCGACCGGCGCGAACTGCTTGCGGATGGCGGGGTGGCATTCAGCGGTGTTGCCGGGGGCGCCCGGTGCTTCGCTTTCGCCCTTGGAGATCAGGGTGAGCGTCGGATTCCCGCCGTTTTCTGACCACATGTAGAGGGCGGCGCCGCCGTGTCCGGGGTCTTCGGCGGTGAGGTGTTCTTCGGAGGTGAAGAAGACCTTGGAGCCGTCGGGGGTCATGCCGGCGAAGTGGACGGCGGCGTTTTCGTGGGTGAGGTCGATTTTCGGAGACGTCATAGTGGAGCAGGTCGTTGACGCTCATGTAGAGGTGGACGGGGGTGGCGGTGAAGCGGGGGCATATCCCGAAGCGGATTTCACCGCCGTTGTTGCAGATGTCGGTGCCGGCGGTGGCGGTGGAGATGAGGACGTGGGAGCCGTCGGTGGAGACGGCGGGGAAGCGGAGGAACTCTTCTTCGCCGCCGGGCACTTCTATTCTGCCGCCAACGTTGTTGGTCTGAGGAGGAGTTTTGGCGAAGACGGGGTCCTGGGGGATGTTTTCGCCGTTCTTTGCAGCGAGATCAACTTGACGGTGCCGGCGGCGATGTCGTCGTCGTAGGCGGAGCCGGGGGCTTTGGTGAGGCCCGCCGGTTCGGGGGGCTCGGAGAAGGAGGTCGTGTTGGAGGAGAAGACGAAGTGGCTGAGGTCGGCAGAGGCGGCGACTTCGCTGGTGCAGGGCGGGGTGCGATCTTCTTCGGGGAATACGGGCACTTGAGCGCCGCTTCGAGCGGCGCCGGATTGGGCGGGGAGGTCGGTCGGCAGGCGCTGGGCGAGGGTGCCGTCGGCGTTGCACATGTAGGGGGCGTTGGAGGGCGAGGCCAGTTCCCAGTTGGCGTCGCCGTTGCCGATGAGCAATCCTCGGGCGTGCCGTCGAGCCAGAGGAGGAACCTGCTCATCGAGGGATCGGTGAGCACGGAGTCGGTGAGGTAGGGCGGGCTCACGGCGACGACGTGGGAGCGGGGCGCGTCGGGCGGCCCGCCCATGCAACCTGCCTGGCTGCCGGGAAGGCCGACGTAGCGGGTGGCCCAGCCGGTGTCGGTGCGGGTGGAGACGTAGAGGTCGCCGGCGGTGTCGATGGTGTCGGTGCCGGGGACGGAGCCGTAGAGGCCGGTGAAGGAGAAGCGGGAGGGGTCGGTGGCGGCGGCGGTGTTGGGCCCGCCGGAGAAGAGCTGGGTGCCGCCGGCGTTGCCGGGGGAGACGAGCTCATAGGCGCGGCAGTCGGGGAGATAGGCGGAGCCGGTCTGCTGGCGCACGGCGGAGTTGGGGCAGGCGGGGGGGAAGAATTCGAAGCTCTCATCTTCGGAGGCCCTGGTGCCCCATTCGTTTTCGGCGATGACGCGGAAGTGATAGGTGGCGCCGGACTGGAGGCCGGCGACTTCGACCTTGACCGAGCGGGCGGCTGGTCCCTTCGAGCGGTTCGGGGCACGGCGCGACGGTCCCGTAGGAGGTGGTCGGGCCGTATTCGAAGCTGCATTCGGCCGCCTGCTGGGAGGGGAGGACCTGGGGGTTGATCTTGGCTTCGAGGTCGGCGGAGGTGGCGGTGAGGTGGGAGGTGGAGAAGGCTTCGATGGTGGGGGCCTGGTCGGTGGTGAAGGTCTCTTCGTTAGAGGCGGTGGTGGTGCCGTATTTGTTTTCGGCGACGATGCGGTAGTGGTAGGTGGTGCCGGGTTCGAAGCCTTCGAAGGTGAGGCTGGGGCTCTCGGTCTGGGTGCCGGCGCCGTGGGCGGTGCCGGGGAGGGAGCCGAGCGGGGTCTTCTGGCCGAACTGGTCGGAGGTGCCGTATTCGAAGAAGTATTCGGTTTCGAGTTCTTCTTCGGCGGTGAAGGAGCCGTGCAGGGTGGCGGCTTCGTTGGTTATCGCGGTCGCCGGCCCGGTGGTGTTGAGATCGGTGACGGCGGGTACGGTTTCGAATTCCTCGTCGGCGCCGTAGCGGGGAGGCGTGGGGGGCCCGGCGTTGGCGAGGGAGACGCGGTAGTGGTAGGCGGTGCCGGCGAGGACGTGGGCGTCGGCGTGGATCTTGGTTTCGGCTTCGATCGGCTTCGGATTCGGTGCCGACTTCGTGGCCTTCTTCGTTCAGGCAGGGGGCGGTGCCGGAGTTGTGGCCGGCGGAGTAGCGGGGGGCTTCGTCGGCCCAGGGCTGGTAGTTGGCGGCGGGGAGGTATTCGAAGCGGCACTTGGTGATCTTGGCGCCGCCGCCGAGGGCGGCCGTGGCGTGGAGGGTGGCGGTGGTGCGATGGACTTCGGTGGCCGCTTCGGCGGTGGCTTCGGGGAGGGGGCCGAGGCCGGGGGGGAGGAAGACGTCGACCCGCCTAAATCCGCTGTCGGCGACGTAGAGGTAGCCGGCGGAGCTGACGGCGAGGCCAGGCTGCGCGGAGGCCGCCGAAACCACCGGGAACGGTGAAGCTGTCGAGAAAAGTGCCGGAGGATTCGAATTCTTCTACGTCACCGACTCCCTGGTTGGCGACGAGGACGTGGCCATTGGTGGGGTCGACGGCAAGTCCTTCGGGTTCGGTCCCGGCGTCCCACTCTGCGAAGAGTTCGCCGCTCGGCCTATACCCGCAGACGATGCCCTGGCGGGCAAGAGCGTAGAAGTCGCCCTGGGGACCGACGGCGAGAGCCCGAGGCTCAAATCCTTCGTACGTGCAAGCGGTACCGCTGTTGATTGTATTACCTTTGATGTATGGCTCTTTGGCTTCGAATTCGTGTTCGTCGCCGTTAGGTTCGAAGGCGGCTGAGTTCACTCAGATTCGAGTTGAATACGTAGTAGCGGCCCTGCTTGCCTTCGCCGGGAGCACCAGAGCCGCCGGAGTTGTCGACGGCTATCATGGTCTCGTATCTGCGGAGGCCGGGACTTTCGTCGAGGATGTGGCCGTTGGTGGGATCGAAAACGTCGATGGTGGATTTGGAATGTTCGGTGGCCATTTTCCGGGATGCCGGCGTAGAGGTCGCCGGTGGAGTTGTCGACGGCGAGACTGTCAACGGGAGCAATGAATTCGCCGGGGACTCCGGCACGATCGGCAGCTATCTCGGAGACGTAGCCGCCGGAGGAGTCGTACTCGGCGATCGCACCAATGCCAGAACCGCCTTCGTCTGCCCGCCATGTGGGAGGCCCAGAGGTTGCCCTCTCCGTCGAGCGCCAATGCAAAGTACCCTTCGTGATCGAAAGGTCTCTGCACCGGGGCGTTCGGCGGTACCGAACCGGCGATCTGAGTGTCGAAGTTGCGGGTAGGGGGAGACGCAAAGGCTGAGGTGGGGGCGAGGAGGAGCGCCCCCACACCGACAGCCACCACGCTAGCGGCCCCGGACAATGCGCGGTGCTGTGTCCTCAGTCGGCCGAATAGCGCTGCTATTCGGCCTCCCTGCGTCCTTGCCCCGCTTGGTCCGACAGTCGCCATCGCGGCACCTGTCGTCGCGGAGTCGCCCCTCCTCGCTCCAAAGGAATTTAAAGAGGCGTGGGATGGGGTGTGGGCGGCAGTCCTTGGGGCGTCAGTGGTGAACCGAGCGACTACTGCAAAAAAAGCACTTAGGACAGTGGTTCGGGGGGATCGGCGAAGTCTCATTTAGTGCTTCTTCTTGGGCTTGGGGCCGAGGGTGAGGTCTCTTGAGGTCGACTGAGTCCGGTCCGCCGATCCAGGCGCCGTCCTCACGGCTGCAAACCGGCGCCTGGCGGCGTCCTCGCTCGCGTGAATAGCGCTGCTATGGAGGTCCGTCTCCGCGACCCCGCACGCCTGGATGACACCTGGCGCACTGCGCATTCCGGTGTCCTCGGCCTTGCACTTGGCACCACCAAGCGCTGCGGCCTGCGTCCTTGGACTGCTTGGCGCCAGGCGCCCCCAGTCACACGCGGCCACGAAGACGGACCTCATGCTCCCGAGTACACCCCCAGGCTTGGTTTTCGCTCGCGAGGAGCGGGCCTGGCTCACCGGACCGAACCCAGTCGACCTTGAAACAGAAGAATTTGAATATGCGGATTGCATGGTCATCTCAGCTCAGTGCTTCTTCTTCGCTCTAGTGCCCAACTTCAAGTTCACCTTGCTGTTGGCGGCCATAGTGGTCCCCGCTTCCGGAGAGGAGGACTTGACCACGAGCGGGCCGAGCTTGTGGCCTTTCTTTTTCTTCGGTTTGGCCACGGTGCCGAGGGTGCAGTGGGCGGCGCTGAGGGCGGAGCGCGCCTGGGCGAGGGTCTTGCCAGCGAGCGTTGGGACGACGCACTTTTCTTCCACAGGCGGGGTGGTGGCGGTGAAGGTGGCGATGACATGGGTGTCGGCTTGGAGGGTTAGGTGGCAGGCCCCTGTACCTGAACAGCCTTCCCCACTCCAGCCGGCGAAGGTCGAGCCGGAGGCGGGGGTGGCGGTGAGGGTGAGGGCGGTGGCGTCGGGGTAGGTGGAGGCGCAGGGGGCGCCATTGCAGGTGAGGGTGCCCTGCCCGGTGCCGGCCTTGGTCAGGGTGAGGGCGTGGGTGGCCTGGGCGAAGGAGGCCTGGACGCCGAGGTCGGAGGCGCCGATCTGCACTTCGCAGGTGTCTTGGGAGGAGTTGGTGCAACCGCTCCAGGAAACCGCCTGGTGGGGGGCGGGGGTGGCGGTGAGGGTGACCGTCGCTCCTTCGATGTATTCGCCGGCGCAGACGCCGCCGCCGGCTTCGCAAGCGGAGATCGGGCCGCTGTCGGCCGCCAGCGAGCCCGGACCGGTCGGGGTGAGGGTGAGGGTGTGCTTATTGGGGAGGAAGACGGCGTGGACCGTTTCGTCGGAGGCGCCGATCGTGACTTCGCATTCGGCGGGATTCGGCTTGGGGGTGCAGCCGGTCCAGGCGTGGAAGGTGGTGTGGGCGAAGGGCGTGGCGGTGAGCGTGAGGGTGGAGGCCTCGTCGTATTGGCCCGCGCAGACGCCGCCGCCGGAAGTGCAGCCAACGATCGCGCCCCGGCTGGCGCTGACCGAGCCGCCGCCTTCGGTGGCGACGGTGAGGGTGTGCGGTGTGGGGGCGAATTCAGCCTGGACGGTCGTGTCGGAGGCGCCGATTCGCACTTCGCATTCGGTGGGGCTCGGGTTCATCGGCGCACCCGCCGCCGCCCCAGGCGTGGAATTGGCTGTGGGGGGCGGGGTGGGCTTTGAGGGTGACGGCGGAGCCTTCCTGGTATTTGGCTTCGCAGGTCGTGCCGCAGGCGATGCCGGCGGGGGAGCTGGTGACTTCGCCGGAGCCGGTGGGGGTGACGGTGAGGGTGTGCAGGGCCGGGGTGAAGATGGCCTTCACCGACTTGGCGGCGCTGATCGTGACCTGGCAGGTCGGTTCGGTGCCGGAGCAGGCGCCTTCCCATTCTTTGAGTTGATTGTCGACAGCCGGGTTGGCGGTGAGGGTGATTTCGGCGCCTTCGTTGTATTCGGCCGAGCAGGTCGAGCCGCATTCGATCGGGGTGAATTCGCTCGGGGCGGAGCCGGTGACGTTGCCTTCGCCTTCGGTGGCGACGGTGAGGGTCTGCTGGGGGATGGGGGCGAATTCGGCTTTGAGCTTGATGGCTTCGCTGAGCGTGACTTCGCAGGGCGCTGTGGTCCCCGTGCAGGTGCCGGGATGGCCTTCTACTTCGGACCAGCCGGTGAAGGCGGTGCGTTCGTTGCTGCGGTTGGCGAAGAGGGTGACGGTGCTTTCGGGGCCTTCGGAGTCGAAGTGTTCGGTGCAGATCCCGACGTCGCCGGAGGCGCAGGCGATTCCGCCGGGCGAGCTGGTGATTTCACCGTGGCCGGCGCCGGTGACTTCGAGTTCGAGGTTGTGCTGGGGGATGGGGGCGAATTTGGCCTTGACCGCCTTGGCTTCGGTCATCTGCACTTCGCATTCGCCGGTGCCGTATTCGGGGGAGCTGAGCACGTTGGGGCAGCCTTCCCAGCCGGTGAACTTGCTGTGGGTGGCGCGGTTGGCGAAGAGGGTGATCGTGGCGCCTTCGTTGTATTCGGCCGAGCAGGTCGAGCCGCATTCGATCGGGGTGAATTCGCCGCCGGGGGAGGTGCCGGTGATGGTGCCTTCGCCGGTGCCTTCGGTGGCGACGGTCAGGGTCTGCTGGGGGATGGGGGCGAACTGCGCTTTGACCGATTTGGCGGCGCTGAGCGTGACCTTGCATTCGGTGGGGCTTGGCTCTTCTTCGCAGCCCGTCCAACCGGTGAAAGTGGAGCGTTCGTTGTGGTTGGCGAAGAGGGTGACGGTGCTTTCGGGGCCTTCGGAGTCGAAGTGTTCGGTGCAGGTCCCGACGTCGCCGGAGGCGCAGGCGATTCCGCCGGGCGAGCTGGTGATTTCACCGTGGCCGGCGCCGGTGACTTCGAGTTCGAGGTTGTGCTGGGGGATGGGGGCGAATTTGGCCTTGACCGCCTTGGCTTCGGTCATCTGCACTTCGCATTCGCCGGTGCCGTATTCGGGGGAGCTGAGCACGTTGGGGCAGCCTTCCCAGCCGGTGAACTTGCTGTGGGTGGCGCGGTTGGCGAAGAGGGTGATCGTGGCGCCTTCGTTGTATTCGGCTTCGCAGGTCGAGCCGCATTCGATCGGGGTGAATTCGCCGCCGGGGGAGGTGCCGGTGACGGTGCCTTCGCCTTCGGTGGCGACGGTGAGCTTGAGCTGGGGGATTGCGGTGAACCTGGCCTTGAATTCGTAGAATTCTCGCGCGAAGCCGATATCGGCTTCGCAGGTGGTGGGGTGGCCTTCGTGGGAGGAGCATGGATAGCCCGACCAGCCGGCGAAGGCGGTGCGTTCGTTGGCAGGTTTGGCGGTGAGGGCGATGTCGAGAATGACGTATTCGAAGTTGGCTTCGCAGGCTTCGGGGCCGTTGCCGCATTCGATGCCTTCGGGTTCGCTGGTGACGGTGCCTTTGCCGGTGCCGATCGGCACGACCTTGACGGCGTGGGTCGGGAAGGCGAGGGCTGGGGTGGCGAGGAGAGCGAGGGCTGCCAGCGTTGCGAGGGTCGAGAGGAGGGCGAGGGGGGCCCGCCTGCGCGGGCCCACGAAAGCATGTGTGTGGGGCTGCTCGGCGGGGGTGGGGCGAGAGCGGCGGAGGGTCATGTGGGGGCTCCGGCCGGGGTGGTGGCCTCCCCCCCGCTCCCGACTGCCCACGACACCAGCCCGTGCGTGGGCGGCGGGGTGTGGGCGGCGAGGGACGCAACGGGGGCGATGGCCCCTGGGGCGGTGGCGAGGGACGAGGCGGTTAAGGCGCAGGCGCCCAGGTCGGCAGGCCGAGGTGCGCCGGTGGTTGGGTGGAGGTCAGCGGAGGCGAGATGAGCAACTCGCCCTGCCGACCTAGTCGAATTATCAGCCGCGCTCGCCGTCAAGCCCTGCGGGCTCGCAGCCAGGGCCGCGCCCTGGCGGGTGACTGCGGCGCGGCTTGGGTGTCGGGGTGTGGGGACGCAGGCCTGATCGGCGGTGGCCGGGTGGGCGCCAAAGGGGGAGGAGCCGGAGCAGCTACCGATGCGGGGACTGCCGAGGCGATGGAGGTCGTGGGGGTGGCTGGCGGGCATGGAAAGCTCTGCGATCTGCGCCCCGTTCTGCTTGAACCCTTGTGTGGGCGCGAAGTCGCGGGTGGCAGGCGCGCGTCGATCGGAGAAGGTCAGGCGTATGAGCGGAAGCGGTGGAGCAGTTGCGAGCGGCCCGAGCCCGGGACTGGGAAGGTCCCCAAAGCTCATTGGACCGCTCGCACTGCACCTCAGACGCCGCCTGCCAGGGAGAGCGGGCGGACGCCATTTGGCGCCGTCGGAGAGATAGAACGACAGACGCCGGTTGCACAGAGTCGCTGACGGCCAACGCCCGGGTGGGACTAGCAAATGCCCGGAAGCGTTATGGGTCGCCGGCGCTGTGCATGACCCCTCGAACGCCTGGGAAAGCGTCGAGGGGCCTTCGGCCTCGCCCGGCAGGGTGGGGGGCGAGAGCCATCTGGGGGAGCCCTGCTGCCTTGGGGGCGCGGGCTCGGAAGGTTTAGGGGGAGCAGCCTGAGGAGGACGCAGCGTGGGCCGCTCGGCGCAGGCCGGTGGCCCTTCGTGGTCCCTACTCCATGCGCTCACTGACTTCTCCTTCTGCCGGCCGCTTCCCTTGCGGCCCCTTGCTGAAACCCGGTTTGATGTCGCAACCCTGCTCACCCCCTGGCGAGCGGCCTGCAATATAAACCCAACCCCTCTGAGTTGTCAAGGTTGCGTTTCCTTATAGAGGAAGTGCGTTTATCTAGTCGGCGGCTGTGTCGTGGGGGCGGGGAGGGTCAGCTCCTCGCGGGCGGCCTCATCCCCCAGGTAGGGGGCGACAAGCAGGTACATCAACTCGGGCATCGCAGTCCAAAGTCGCTCGGGGCTGCGGGCGGTGATCTGGGCGCGCACAACCCCCTCGATAGCGCCTACCATGAAGGGGCCTGTCATAGGAGGTGGAGCGTGTCGGGACTCAGCGGGCTCATGGCGAGCGCCGTCGATGGCGTGGGAGAGGCGCCCCAAGACTTCCTCGTGCTTGACCACCGCCGGCCCGCCGGCGGTGTAGACCTCCCTGAGGATGGCGCGGGCGATGAGCGGGCGCTCGGTGGCGAAGCAGAACAGCTTCTCAAGGGCGGCGCGCAGGCCCTCGCGCCAGCTCGAGCGGCTGTGGGCGGCCTCGATCAGCGCCGAGCAGAGGCACTCGGCCTCGACCTCATAGGCCGCGGCGAAGCAGTCCTCTTTGCTGCAGAAGGACCCGTAGAACTGGCTCTGGGGGGCGCCGCTTCGCTCAAGCACCCGCCGCACGGTGGCGCGGCGATAGCCCACCTCGCCGCTCACCTCGAGCATCGCCTCCATAATCTGAGCGCGCTCGCGGGCCCTGCGCTGCTCGCCGGCAGCTCCAATCCTCGGTTGGCTGGCCACGATCCCCTTCTCTCGAATCTCATACGCGCCGCCCGCCTCCTGCATCAAGTTGAGTGCCTCCGGAGAGGCGGGACGACGATGGGAAACTATATCCCTATATCGGGAAACAAAATTCCAACAACGAACCATGTGCCCTTTGTCCTGGCAAACGCAGCGGTCGGAGCCACGCCGGGCGCAACCGCTTTTACAGCTCCCACCGGTGAGGTATCCTCGCCCAATGGCGGGGCAGGAAGAGCGGCTGATGGTGGCGCCGACGGGGCGCCACGGCCTGCCGGCCGACATCGTCAGCGCCCACCAGCGCGAGCGGCTGCTCGCAGCGACGATCGAACTGGTCGCCAAGCGCGGCTACCGCGGCACTTCGGTCGATCAGATCGTGAAGGGGGCGCGGGTGGGCTACGTCGCCTTCTACGAGCTGTTCGAGGGCAAGGAGGACTGCTTCGAGGCCGCCTTCGAGCGGATCGTCGCCGATACCCGCGCAGAGATAAGCGAGAGCGTGACGCCCGAGATGCCCTGGCCCGAGCAGATCTGCATCGGACTGAAAACGCTGGTCGGGTTGATCGGCGCCGATCCGGCGCGAGCGCGGGTCGCCTTGGTCGAGGCGCAGGCGGCGGGGCCACTGGGCTTCGCTCGCTACGAGGCGGCGATCGACGGCGCGATCCCGAAGCTGCGCGAGGGGCGGGCGCTGAGGGCAGAGAAGGCGACGGCGCTGGCCAGCACGATGGAGGAAGCGATCATCGGCGGCATTTCCTGGATATTTCACCAGCGACTGGTCCGGAGCGAAGCCGACAAGGTCAAGGATTCGCTGGAGGAGGTAATTCGGATCGCCCTCTCCCCCTACCTGGGCGAGACCGAAGCGCACAAGGCCGCAAGCGAGTTCGCGGCACTTCAGGCCTGAGCGGAAAACTATCGGAGGGGCGGCTGTGAGCGCCCCGGCTCGTGAGCGCCTGGAAGAGGCGATGCTCGACTTGGTCAGCTCGCAGGGCTATGAGGCGTTCGGCGTTGAGGAGCTGCTCGAACGGGCAGGCGCGACGCGGGCGGAGTTCGAAAGCGAGTTCTCTTCGAAGGAGGGCTGCGCGCTGGCGGTCTTCGATCGCTTCATGGAGGACTGCGTCGGGCAGGTTCGCGAGGCCTTTGAGCGCCAGCCGGTGTGGCCCGACTCGCTGCGCGCCGCGGCTTATGAGCTGGCGAGGTGGCTCGACGAGCACCCCCGGGAGGCGCGCTTCGGGGGATTGGAGATCCTCTGGGTGAGCGAGCTCTCCCAGGCGCGAAGGGAGCTGGCGCTGGCGGAATTCACCCGGATGGCAGACGGCGGGCGAGCGCATGCTGAGAACCTGGACTCGGTGTCTGCCTCGACGGCCGAGGGCGTGGTCGGCTCGGTCGCAGGGATGCTCGCCCGGCGAGCCCAGCAAAAGGGGGCCTCGGCCTATGAATACGTCCCGCGGCTGATGTACCTGGCGGTACTGCCCTATCTCGGCGAGGAGGCAGCCGCGCGGGAGTTGACGATGCCGCCACCGGAGAGAGCGAAGCGAAGTTGAAGCGGGATATCGTCCCGGCGTGGCGAAGCGCGAATCCAGGGGGGAGGGATCAGGCTCGGGTCCGTCGCGTCTGCCCCGCGGACGGCACGGACTGCCGCGAGAGATGGTCATCGAGAATCAGCGTGAGCGGCTGATAAGCGGGGTGATCGAAGCGGTCGCCGAGCACGGTTACGGGGCGACGACGATCGCCCAGATAACGGCTGCGGCGAAGCTGTCGCGACGGACCTTCTACGAGCACTTCGACAACAAGGAAGCCTGCTTCAGCGCCGCCTATGAGGCGAGCTTCACGTACATCCGCGAGGGGGTGCTGGCAGCGGCAGCGGCGCAGAAGGAGTGGCCGCGGCGAGTTCGTGCCGGGCTCGCCGGCCTGCTCTCGATGCTCGCCGAGCACCCGGAGCTCGCCACGTTCTTCCTGATCGCGCCGGTCAGCGCCGGCGATGAGATCGCCGACCGCCATCACCTGGCGATGCGGGAGCTGGTCACCGGCCTGACCGAAGGAGCCCCAAACGCGCCGGGGCCGGGCGAGTCATCGGAAACCCGAGAACAGGCTCTCGCAGGGGGCATCTCTCAGCTGATCGTGCGCAAGGTCAACGCCGGCGAAGCGGAGGGACTGGAGGAGCTGCTGCCGGCGCTGGTCGAGTTGGTGCTGAGGCCGTTTTTGGGGGGCGGGGAGGCGGTAAGGGTGGCGGGGGAAGGTTGAGGGCGCGGGAGGCGCGGCGATTCGCGTGCCAATCGTGCGTCGGCGAGAGTCGCGCCAGGTGGTTCAGTCCTCTTCTCTTCGCCTCGAGGAACTATTGCGGCCAGCCGCGAGGCCCGGCCGTGGTGTCATTCCTGGTGTCAAACGCAGCCAAATAGAGCCTCATGGAGCCGGATCCATTTTTGCAATTTTCGGCTCTAAATTAGGGAAAATGGCACTATCAGCGAACCGCGGAAAGTAAAGCCGCTCGCTTCACACGCAAGAGGTCGCTGGTTCGCAACCAGCTAGCCCATTGGTTGGATCCGGCCCAGCGCTGATCATCCGAGCAGCTGCTGCGCATGTCCTTCGGCGCAATCAATTGCCGCCAGGTCGCCCTTTATTTCTGTGTGGCTTGAAAGGCACTAAGACTTGGGGCGGCGCGGCGAGAGCGGAACCCACTCGACGCCATCGACCTCGCCCGCCTTCCAGAGACAAGTGAGCGCTTGGGTCGGGGTGTTGTAGGGGAAGGCGACCAGGAAGCCCTCATTGCCGTAGCCGAGAGCGCGCTCGGCAACCCACACCTCGTCGTGCTCAGGATCCTCGTCGTGAAGAAGTTGTTCGCCGATCTGGCGACAGCGCTCTTGGAAGGCCTCGTCGGCCTCCGTCCTGAAGGCCACGGGCGCGCTGGGGTCGTGAAGATGGACTTTGATGTTGAGTCCCATCGCACGCGCTGCCTTCCTGACCTCATCGGCACCCTCCTGCCGGCCCGCGGCATAGACGAGGGCGAGGGGGCGATCGAGCAGGGCCTGGCGGAGGTGGTCGGGCAGGGGATCATCTCGCTCCTCGTGTAGGTCGCGGGTTAGCGGCAGGCCGAGCCAGCTCTCAAGGATCGTGATGGTCTGCGCGCCAGTGCCGACGAAGTCCTCGGCGAAGAGGATTGGGGCCTCCTTGCGGAGCGCCTCGCCGAGGTTGTAGAGGCGGGGACCGGGAACGTCGCCCGCGAAGTAGGTAGTCAGCGCCGAGCTGTCCTTCGCATCGCCGAGCGGCGTGATCGAGGCGCCCGCAAAGGGAGGGCCGTCCCCACTCGCAAGAAAGGCAGCTACGGCGGCTTTGATCTCATCGCGCCCGACGAGGTGGATGCGCTGGGCGGCGGCGAGAGCGTGATCGGCGTGCTCTAGGCCGAACTGTTGGACCCAGGCCTCGACGCGCTGGCGACTGAAGACGCTGCCCTTCTTGCTCTCCTGCCCCTCAAGGACCGGGCCCTGGTAGCCGAAGAGGCGCTCGACCACGGTGTTGACGCGGTCGCGGTAGTCGCCCATCTCGAACTGCTCGGGCAACGGGCGCACATCAAAAGGAGCGCCGTCGTAGAACCCCTTCGCCTCGAGCTCACGCTTGGCCTGGCCAAGGCGACCGGCATCGTGCTTGGCGTAGGCGAGCATGCTCTGCGGGGTCCGCACGCCGTACTGCACCCGAGCGACCTTCTCGGCCGCAAGGTAGACGGGGAGGGCGAGCTCCTCGGTGGTGAAGATGTAGCCGGTGTCGCGCGTCAACAGATAAGCGTTCGACCATCCGGTCGTCTCGGCATACTCGTCCTTGAAGCGGATCACAGGTGGACCGCTGTGTGAATCGTTGACGAGATAGGCGCGGGCGGTGTCGTTTCCTTGAGGGGCCGCGCGTGGGGGATCGAGGCGAACGTACGGAGAGATGTCGGCACCCGGCAGCTGCTCAAGGCGAGCGTTGAAACCGAGGCCCTCAAGGACACGATAGGTCTCCCTGACGACTTCGGAGACGAGCTCGGCCCGGGCGGAGTGGCTGCGGGCGTCGCTGACGAGCGCGATCAAGCCGGTGTTATGGTCTCGATCCATCCGGTAGGGGTCGAGCGGCATGTTCTGGGCGAAGGCATAGGCGCGCCGGAAGAGGCGGCGATCTACAAGGCGGCCGCATATGTCCTCGGCGACCTCGGCGCGGCGCTCATCCTCTCCCTCGATCGCGCGGCCGGCGAAGCGCTCAAGGGTGTCGCGGCTGAGGTGGATCAGCTCGGCGTCGAGGAGCTCGTAGGGGGCGAGCAGCTCGCCCTTCTTGCAGAGTGGCGCGATCTGGTCGTATACCGAGGCGACCATCGACTCCGCGGCGCGGACCTTCTGGTGGCGATAGAGCTTGTCGAAGAGGAGGGTCTGGCCGAACATCAGCTCATCGAGGGTCCTCCCCCCGGAGAGTGCGATGCCAGTGAGGATGTAGCCGGCGTCGTCCTCGCGCACCTCGCGCTTGATCTCAGCCGGCAGCTTTGCCATCGGCAGTCGACGACCCCTAACCTTTTGGACGAGACGGGGAATGTCGGTGACGACGGGGACGCCGGTCATCCGCGCGTCGCGTGTCATGTAGTCGAGCTTGTCGGCGTCGAACGGGCCGGAGATCAGCTCGTGTAGGAGGGGGATCTCGTTGCTGATCTGCTTGCCGACCACCGCCTTGCGGACAAGCTCTAGCGCCGCGGGGGGGAGGTCATAATCGCCGGTTACCCGCTGGGCCTGTACAAGAAGCGCATCGATTGCCGGTGCGCCCAGCATGTAATAGGCGACGGCCTCACTCGGCTTGCCTCGCTCGCGAGCGATCTCCTTGCTGAATTCGCGCATCGTCGCGCGCATCGAGGGTAGGCCGCGCATCGCGTTTTCGGAGACATGCGACATCGCCCCATGGCCGATGTCATGGCAGAGGGCGGCGAGGCGGAGCAGATTGCGCGTTGGCAGATCAACTACCTCCTCGCGCTCGTTGAGCGCGGAGACAAGCCTTGTCACTTGGTGCACGGTGCCGATCGTGTGATCAATCCGCGTGTGAGTGGCGCTGGGATAGACGAGGTGGACGACGCCGAGCTGGCGGATATGACGGAGGCGCTGGATCAGCGGGCTGTCGAGGAAGACGACCTCGAGGGGACGCAAGGAGACTGTGCTCCAGACGCCGTCGTTGAACTCCTTGGGTGTCGTGCGCGAAGCATCTTCTACCTCAGCGAGCCGCTCTAAGTAGGGCCGCAGCAGCCGCTCTGTCCAGGCATGAATCGCGGCTGTAAAGTCCTCCAGCGTCACGATCTCCTTCAGCTCTAGTGAGCTGTAGGCGAGGCGGCGTAGTGCTCCAAGAAGACGTCGGCGAGCTCGCTAAACAGCGGCTTCAGCTCGGCGAAGCGCCGATTCAGCAGAGCCGCTCCGGTCTGCGGGCCGATCTTGATCTCGATGTCCTGGTACTCGGGGTTGTCGTAGGAGATCAGTCCGTCGCTAGCGCTGGTCGCGAGCGCATCGCGAGCAGTGAGGGAGTCGTTGTGGGTCGCATCGGGGACGATCTCGAAATCGAGTTCGAGGTCATAGCGAGGAGCTTCCTCCTCGAGGCGCTCGAAGACGGCGGCTAGCACGGGGTCGTAGTTCTCGGTGCGGATCGAGGCCCGCCGGACTCCCTTGACCGCGAGGGCGGCAATCAGGGCCTGAAGAAAGTCTTCCTGGTTCAGCTCTCGCATCGTGCTCCCATCGCTAAGCGTAGAATAGTCCGCTCGCTTTATGGATTAGATCGGGATTCATAAAGAATTCAATATGGATTGAAAGTATAACTTTGCCAGCTGACGGAAAGCCAGAGACGGGGCGGCCAGACGAGCTCGCCATTAAAGCTCCACTGCGGAAAACCACCGTGAGCTGGAGCGCCGCGGTCGACCGTCGCCTTGACCAACTGGTTGAACGCGCGGGGGGTACGGAGCCCGAGCGCTCGGACCTGCTGGCGGCGCTGGTGGCGATGGCGCCAAGCGATGGCGCAAAACTGGACCAGGCGGTGATGCGGTGGCGGCGGAGCAAGATCGGCGAGGTCGTACTCGACGTGTCGAATGGGCAGCGCACGGTCAACTTCCCCAAGCACAGTCCCGGGCGCAGACGGAAACCGACACGGATCTGAACTGGGCGGAAGCCGGACCTGACAGCCGCTGGATTTTGGCGTTCAAGCAGCGCCCACAGAGATAGGCCAAACAATGAAGCCAGACAAGAGCTAATGCCAGTGATCAACCCTCGGCGAGCCACTCCGAGCACGATTTCAGCCGTCAGCTGTGAGTCGCTTCGCCCCCAGGTTTAGCGGCACCGGGGGACAGTCAGGCAGCCGTAAGCTCACGCTGGCGCCCCGCCCCCAGCACGCTGGCGAGCGGGGTCTCCAGCTTGCTCGCCAACCGTGCGGTGCCCGAGGTTCCAAGCGTAAAGTCGACCCAGCCAACCAGGGCTACAATCTGCAGCAGCGCTTGGTCGCGCGCCTTGTGCTCGGGGCGACCGTGGCGGAACGCGTTGCCGCGACCGCCGAAGACGAGCCGGATCGCGAAGACCTCAAGCTCCTCGCCGAGCTGAACCGCCTTGATTACCTTCTCGGCTCCTAGCTTCTTGCCTTCGCGGGTGGCAATCGCCTTCGCCGCCACCGCTCCGCTGAAGATCGCTCCCTCAAAGCCGCAGGTCAGAGGCGGCATCGCCTGCAGCCACTCACCCTCTCGGGCGTGTCGCAGGCCGTGCCTGATCCACTCACGCTGCTCGGAGGTAAGGAACCCGATCTCTTCACATGCAGTGAACAGCTGCTCGATCAACGTCGAGTCCCGCACCACCTGCTCGAGTCCGTTGAATACCGCCTCATAGACCTCCTCTCGGTCGCGCTGAAGCAGCGCCGGAAGCTTTCGCGGATCCAGGTGGCTGATCAGAAACCAGAGCGGATCTTCGTCCCAGAGCCGGGCCATCTCGGCCAGCAGCAGCGACTCAAACGTCCTCTGCGTCTGCCGCCAGATGTCGTTGCCGAAACCGAGCCTCGTCGGGTCGAGCATCGGCAGGGACCTGGCGATACTTCCCTCGCCAATAAGCGCCGAACTGAGCGGCGGCTTGAAGGTACCCCAACCGAGAATGCCGGGTGTGAAATCGAGCTGTTTGGAGATCGAAGGGATGCCTGCCACCCCTTCAGCGAACTTTGCCGCGGTGAACTTCTCGGTGATCGAGTGCTCCCTCATATGCGCCACTAACATCGGCATTTCCGCCCGTAAACCCGCTCCAACGAGCCCCGAGGCCAACCCCTTGGCAGGCCCGATCACCTTTAGATCTACCTGCGGCTTTCCAAGACAGCCCCAGTGAAGCATCGAGGCTTTGGCGGCTCCAGCCACTGACGCCACGCCTGGGTAGGAGCCAAGACCATTTGCCACGCTTAGCTCGCTTGCCTTTAGGGCGGCGCCCGGGAACTGGAAGCGCGAGCCGAGGCCGGCAATCTTCGCCGCATGGGTGAGGGAGTCAATCGCCGCCATCTGCTTGGTGATGCCGCTTGCACCGGCGATGCTGCGTACGATCGCCTGCGCGTCAATCCGCGGGCGCTCGATCAGACGCTCCTGTATTTCGCGCAGGCTGATCAGCATCTGGCGGACTTCGCGGCGCTCAACCCAGATCATCGTCGCAAATAAGCGCTCGTCCAAGTCGAGGCTCGTGCCGTAAAGGCGACGCCAGGCCTCCTCGGCACCGACCAGCCGCACCACCGCAACGATCAGGCGGCGTCGGTCACGATGGTTGAGGACGCGCAGTTCGGCGCTGCTCAGCTCACCGTCATAGGCGTGGAGCAGGATCACCTCCGCGGCGGCCTTCGCGTTGCCCCAGCCGGGCCGCCGCGTCGCCCAGACCGCCTGATCTTGGGCACGAAAGACGGGGCGACGAAGTTTCAGCTCTCGGCCGTCACCTAGCGTGACCTCGGCCTGCGCCGCCTTCTTCCAATCCTCGATCCGTATGGTCTTGGCCATCCTTCAAGGGTAGCGGCCGCGGCAGCAGCAGCGACCTCGTTCACGGCGTCCGCGGCAGAGAAGCACCTCACCAAACAGGCATGCGTGCAATTCCCTCCCAGGTTGGTACCCAAATGTGGTACCCACACCGAAAAAGCTTAGTGTTTTGAATGATGTCGAGGCGCTGCTTTCGGCTCTGGAATGCGGTTTGCTGTTAGTGGAGCCAGCCGGGATCGAACCGGCGACCTCCGCCTTGCAAAGGCGGCGCTCTGCCAGCTGAGCTATGGCCCCGTGCGTTTAAGTCTAGGGGGGCGTCGCTACTTGGCGACGGCGCGCTTGTAGCGGGCTACCGAGAGGAATGCGAAGAGCGCGGCGATGCCGATCGACCAGACGACTGCGCCCCAGACGTTGTTGCCTGCTGGGGCGCCGAGGAAGAGGGCGCGCATCGCATCGACGGTGATCGTGAAGGGGTTTACTTCAGCGAAGGCCTGCAGGGCCGGCGGCATCGAGGCGACCGGGACAAAGGCCGAGGAGACGAAGGTGAGGGGGAAGATGAGGATGAAGCCGATCGACTGCGATGCCTCCGGCGATGACGAGGAGAGGCCTACGAAGGCGAAAACCCAGGAGAAGGCGTAGCCATAGAGCAGCGCCAGCCCGATCCCGGCGACCACGTGGCTGGCCGGGGCGCTAAAGGAGAAACCGGCGATCATTCCGACCACGATCATGATCGCGAGTGAGATCGTGTTGGTACCGACGTCGGCTAGGGTGCGGCCGGCGAGGACCGCGGCGCGGGACATCGGCAGCGAGCGGAAACGGTCGACCAGCCCCTTCTTCAGGTCCTCCGACAGCCCCAGCGCGGTGACGAAGCCGCCAAAGGACATTGTCTGCACGATGATCCCCGGGATCAGGTAATCGACGTATTCGTAGCCGGGCGTGCTGATAGCCCCGCCGAAGACGTAGACGAAGAGCAACACGAACATGATCGGCTGCACCGTGAAGGAGAGCAGCAGGTCGGGGGCTCGTGGGATGCGCATGAAGCTTCGTTTGGCCAGCACCAGCGTGTCGGAGATGCTGTTTCGCAGCCCGCTCACAGCACCTCCATTCCCTTGTCGTCCTCCTCGCCCCGCTCCGCCGCCCGCCCGGTGAGGGTAAGGAAGACGTCGTCGAGCGTCGGCCGATGCAGAGCCACGTCGTCGATCTCGACCCCGGCCTCGTCCAGTCGCCTCACCGCCTCAGCGATCGCCCCCCGGCGTTCCCGGAGAGGCACGCGCAGGGTCCCGTCGGAGATCGCCGGGCGCTCCGCCGCGATCGGCTCCAGGGCGGCTATCGCGGCCTCTGCGTCGGACGGCGCATCCAGTGTCACGTCGAGCCGCTCGCCGCCGACCTGGTCCTTTAACTCATCGGAGCTGCCGGCGGCGATCACGCGGCCGCGGTCGATCACCGAGATCCGGTCGGCGAGCCGGTCGGCCTCATCGAGGTACTGGGTGGTAAGCAGCACGGTCGTGCCCTCCGCCACGCGGGCTTCGATCGTCCCCCAGAGGTCGATTCGGCTGCGCGGGTCCAGCCCGGTGGTGGGCTCGTCGAGGAAGAGCACCGGCGGGCGGGCGACCAGCGCCGCGGCCAGGTCCAGCCGGCGCCGCATCCCGCCCGAGTAGGTGCGGACCAGGCGGTCGGCGGCGTCGCTGAGGTCGAAGCGCTCCAGTAGCTCGGCGGCTCGGCGGCGCGGCTCGCCCTTCGGCAGATGGTAGAGCCGCCCGACCATCTCCAGGTTCTCCGCCCCGGTCAAGTTTTCGTCGACCGCCGCGTACTGGCCAGCCAGCCCGATCTGAGTGCGCAGCTTGGCCGCTTCGTGCTCCACGTCGAGGCCGGCCACCCGGGCGCTGCCACCGTCGGGGCGCAACAGAGTGGTGAGGATGCGGACCGCGGTCGTCTTGCCGGCTCCGTTTGGTCCGAGCATGGCCAGGATCGTCCCGGCGGAAGCGCTGAGATCGATCCCGTCGAGGGCACGCACGTCCCCGTAGAACTTTCGCAAGCCGCTCGCTTCGATTGCAGCATCGGCCATCGAAGCAACCTACCGATTAATGGGTGCCGGTCGCCGGCGCCCTGACTAATCGTCGAAGTCGAAGTCCTTAGGGGGCTTCTGCTCGAACCAGAGCTGGTCGTCCTCGCTATCCTCGAGAAAGTCCGGCGTGTCCTCAAGCACGTCGTCATCGCGGTCGCGGTCAAACAGGTCTCCGGGTTCCCCGGACTCAGCCTCGAACTCCCCTTCGTCCTCGTCCTCAACTGCAAGGTCCTCTACGGCCTCTTCCTCGACGGCTTCGTCGTCCTTCTCAACCTCGACCTCTACGGGCGCCTCGGCCTCGGGCTTCTCGGGCTCCTCCCCGACAGGCGCCTCCAGGGCTTGGTCCAGCTCGTCGGAGAGTCGCTGCTCGTCGAAGAAGTCGTCCTCCTCGGCGTCCTCCTGCTCGGCGGCACTCACCTCGACCCCTCCCTCGGCTTCGGCCTCCTCCAAGGCGGCGAGCGGGTCGACCGGCGCCAAGCGCGGCTCGGCCATCTCCTCCTCGGCCAGTTCCTCGTCGGAGGGAGCGGTGGAGTCAGCGGCGGCGATCTCGCCCTCAACATCGAACAGCTCGGTTGGCTGCTCGGAGATGGCGTGCCGCTCATCGGTCGTCGGCCCGGTCGGCGGCTGTGCTGCCTCGGGCACGATCTCGTGCTCCATCGCCGACTGCTCCTCCTCGGCGGACGGCTCGTCGTCAGCCGGCTCAATGGAGGGGGGGAGCTCCTGAAGATCGGCGATCCCCGGGGACTCGCGTCGGGACCGTAACTCCCCCTCCAGCTCCTCCTCCGGCGCCCGCTCCTCAGCCATCTCCGTCGCCTGCCCCTCCGCCTCTTGCGCCGTCATGAACTCGGTCGGTGCTTCCGTGAAGGGATCGCCGGCAGCTCCCTCGCCCCCAGGCCGCTCGGGTGGCCCGAAAGCCTCGTCCTCGAGCTGCTTCAGCTCGGAGTCGCCGGCGCCGTGCTGGCGCTTCAGCTCCAAATGCTCCCGGATTGCCTCGTCGAGAATGCCCATTCGCTGGTCCCTTCGGGAACCTAAAGCCTATGCGGTTATTCTTGCGGGTGCGAGGGCACTGGGACGATCCTCCCAGCCGCGCACGCGGGGCTATAGCTCAGCTGGAAGAGCGCCTGGATCGCACCCAGGAGGTCGCCGGTTCGAGTCCGGCTAGCTCCATATCGAGAAGTCCCTGCAAGTCGCGGATTCCGTAGGGCGAGGACGACATAACGCGCAGGGCATCCGGGTCCTACCCCTCAGGCACTAGTGCCTCGGCTGCGTGGGGCGGCCCCTTACAGGCACACATCCCCAGGGGGCCGGTTCGAGTCCGGCTAGCTCCAAACCCGCATACCGCTTCTCTAGACATCGACTTCCTCGACCAGGTGCAAGCCCTTGAGAACCTCGACCGTCTTGGCGACCTCGTCGCTAGAAAGCCTCCGGTCCAGCTCGCTGGCTAAAGCTGGAATCTCTGCTTGGTCAAGGGGTCGGCCTTGCTGCAGCAGAATCAGGTGAATCTTGGCAGCGCGTGAAAGCCACTTTTGATCCAGATCTACGATCACGGAACGAATTGCCGCAATTGCCTTTTCTACCTGCTCCGACTTGTCCGGGTACATTTTTTTGATGCTGGCGACCTCCTGTCGACCCTGCTCCGTCAACGTGTAGGTATAGCCGCGAACATAGTGTCCACCCTGCCAAGATGCATAGGACTTCACTGTCTCTTCGATATCGGAGGCAATGACCGAGGTCCCGATCGCTTCTTCAAGCTCTCGACTGTAAGGCCCATAAGAATATGGCCGATAGTCCAAATCAGATTGGATCGCCAAACCCGAGAAATAGCCCAACTTCTGCATAGTCGTGCGGCTCTCGACTTTTCCTCCAGCAGCATCTAAGACCAATAGGGCAGTCTCGCGGGGGGGCAGAGGGCGGCTAGCGTCTCCCACAGGGCCTCCTTTGCGTTGTCATCGGTGTTTTGGGGCAGCTGTCGATCAACTCGACTGCTCCCCTGCAGACATCGCCTCCCGTGTGGCGAGTGGCAGTCCCGGCGCTGATGCAGTACCCGCGCTTGGCACCCCTCAAGAACGCCCGGAACAACACCATCAGCCGTGCGAAGTCGTCAACCGCCGTGCGAAGTCGTCAACCAGCTGCCCAGCCTGTCGGCCGTCATTCTCGATGCCGGTGTAACATCAACCGACATCTAGGCTTGGCCGTATATTGTCGCAGGAGGAGGTCGGGGGTGCCTAAGCGCGGATCAGTCGTTCTCGTAGTTTTGATAGCTGGGGCGTGGCTACTGACGCCGCAGTCCGTGTCCGCGAGGCGTCCCCGGCCGAAACCGCCGACCTACGGGTTCGTGTTCGACGGTGAAGCGACGCACACGTTCCACGAGCACCTCGTGAACGAAAGCGGATGCAGCGGAGACATCACGCAGAAAAACACAGCCGAATGGCACGCGACGTGGAGCAATGTCGAGCTGCCGCCACTAGGGCACAAGCGCACCTACCGAGGCACTTCGCGTACGTTCAAAGGGGAAAACGAATACAAAGACGAAATTCACGCCTGCGGCGAAGCGTCGCCCGCTAATGGATACGAATGCAACGGCACTTCGGCCTCCACCGGTGCCCCTGTCCGTATGACGATCACGGCAAACAGCCGAGACCCAATCGATTTCACCGTCGCGATCAGAGCCGTTGGGGGCGTCAAGAATGAACCTTCGAGCTGCTCCAGTCCGCCGTGGGCTTCAGTCCTGAAAAAGACGATCTCGCTCACGGTGCCGGGACTGCCTGGCTACCACCGCAGTGAGGACCTCAGCCAGAGCGCCCCGCTCAACTGCCTTCCTGGGCAACCGCCTGAAGTAAAGGAATGCACGAGCGGACTTGACTGGCACGGCACCTTCGAAGCCGGGAGATCCAGCTGACACCGCACGCATGGTTCGGGGCGGGTATGTGTCTCAAGGATCTCGCTACAGGACGCCTTCGCTCTCGCGCCCTACCGGTCGCCGGCGTCTCGACGGACGGATAGCGGCGCTCGCGTCAGCCGCGCCTTCCCAGCGGGATCGACGGCTTTTCAGAAATCGGCTTTGCTGCCTCGACCCCCTCACCATGCAGAACTTGTCGCTGCGCTAAAGCGGTTGACGGGCTGCTCCGATGAGGGGTCCGTGCCCCCGATATGCAAAAGCGGCTCGTGCTTCCCACGCAACGCAAAGCGGACGCTCGCCGCGTCTGTGGCCCTCGCTGCGGTTTGGGTGATGACCGCCGATGCGAATGCAGCCTGGGAGGCGCCGGTCGAAATTGCTTCCTCGAGCCAGGCCACTGGCGGCGGCGGTTCCCCTGCGGCTGCACTCGGCCTATATGCAGGCAACGCGGTGGTCGCTTACCGCCCGACCGAACAGAGCGTTGCGGTCAGACACCGCGACCACGGCAGCGCTGAATACGGGCCTCCGCAGTCGCTGGGCGAAACGAGCGGCTCCAACAAGCTGAGCTCTCCCGCCGTTGCGGTTGGCACCGGGGGCGAAGCCCTGGCTGCGTGGATATTCGAAACTCCCAAAACCTCCGAAGAAGCCGTGCCCTGCGCCACTCGCGCCGCCGCCGCGCCCACCTTTTCGCCGTGCGCCTCCGATCTGCTCGGCCCGCCCGGCTTATCTGAAGGCAATTGGCGGATGGGCGACCTGCAAGCCGCAGCCAACGGGAGCGGCACCGTGGCCCTTTCCGTGGAAGGCCCGGGCTCTAGCGGCTATGCGTTCTCGCGCCCCTTCGGCGTCTATGGCTCCTTGGCGCACCCCCCCGCGGCAACGGCACTCACCGGCAACATCGGCCTTGAAGAATCGGGCCGAGAAAACAGGCCTGAGGTGGCACTGAACGCCGCTGGGGACGCGGTCACCGCCTGGACCGGCTGGCCCGAAAATCCGCGAGAAGTCGTGGTCGACTACCGCGATCACGCAGGCTCCGGATGGGGTGCCCACGGTCACTCCGGCGAAAGGGTCTATTGCTGCTCCTTCATGGGCCCCGGCGACTACCGGCTCGCGATCGATGGCCTGGGCAACGGCTACGTGCTGATCCACGGGGGAGCCGGTGGAGGCGAAAGCAACGAAGGGATCCTCTTCGCATACGCGTCCCGCTCCTACGCCCTGGGCGGCGAAGGCCCTTGGGGCGTGCAGCAGCAGCTTGACAAAACCGGCACCCAGCCGCGGATCGCAGTCGACTCGGCAGGAGATGCCACCGCTATCTGGATCGACAAAGACCCCGAAACGGGGCACGACGCGCTCTTTGCCGCGTACCGTCCGGCGGGCGCAGAAACCAGGTTCGGTCCAGCCGCAGAGGTGACGGTCGCCCCAGGCTCTGGACAGATCTCCGGCGACGAGGTCTACGTCGCGCCGGCGGGCAATGTGCTGATCGCGTGGATGACCTGTCCGGAAGCCGCGTGCGGCAAACACGAGGTTCAGGCCCGGACGCGGGCAGCCGGTGGAGGTTCGTTCGGCGCTGCCGAAACGGTCCAGGAAGCAGAAACCGGGATGGGCGGCTTGACACTTGCAGGGGATCCCCAAGGCGACGTGCTGCTCGGGTGGAGTGAGGGCGGCTCAAACGCGATCTTTGCAAGCATGTACACGCCGCCGCCACCACCGCCACCACCGCCGTCTGAAGGTGGAAGCCCAGGCAGCTCGTCATCCAATGGGTCAGGTGGCGGGAGCGCATCTCCTGTGCTTTCGCTTCTTGGTGCGCCGAGCGCTCGTGGAACGACGGTCGCGTTCACCCTGAACTGCCGCGGCGCTGTCGGCGAGCACTGTGCCACGACAGCCACCCTCAATGCCGCGGAGCGCCTGATCGGCCGACACGTCGTCGGGATCTCGACGCCTCAAGGACGGCGCGCAAACTTGAAGCAGGTCACCATTGGATTCGCGACCGTCTCCCTGGTTGCAGGCGCAGAGATGACCGTGCAGGTTCGACTCAACGCGACTGGACGCAAGCTCCTCGCCCGCTTCCATAAGCTGCCTGTGGGGCTGACGGTCACGCTCACGAATGCCGCCAGCCATAACGCGGAAGTCGTCTTCAGACAAACCGTCGTGCTCAAGTCCCCGAAGCAGAGGCGCCCGCACTGAGGCTGGCCGCCACGCCTCACTTGGTCGGCTGAGTCCGTCCGAGGAAGTCGGCTTCAGCGAGATTCCAGAGCAAGGGCATCGCACCCAGGAGGTCGCCGGTTCGAGTCCGGCTAGCTCCATACCGAAGTGCCTGCAACTCGACACGGAACGGCGCGTTAACCTCCTCAGGTGGAGCGCGATGAGCTACGGGCGATCCAGGCGCCACTGAAGGAGCGCTACAGGGAGGAGCCGGAGGCCGCCCTGGTCACCCTCTCGGCAAGCGGCAACCTGGGCGAAGGGGTTTCTTGCTCGGTAAACACCGGGCGCTCTTTGGCCGAGGCTGGGCTGCATCCTGCCTCCGGCGGCGACGGCTCGCTGCTCTGCTCGGGAGACATGCTGCTTGAGGCGCTGGTCGCTTGCGCCGGCGTGACGCTGCAGGCCGTAGCCACGTCGCTTGGCATTCCGGTCGAGGCGGGCCAGGTGCGAGCAGAGGGCGACCTCGACTTCCGCGGCACGATGGCGGTCGACCGCGCCGCCCCGGTTGGCTTCCGCGCGATCCGCCTTAGCTTCGACCTCGAAACCGATGCAAGCCAAGACGAGTTGGACAACCTCCTGAAGCTGACCGAGCGCTATTGCGTCGTTTTTCAGAGCCTCGCCAACCCCCCGGACCTGTCGGCCACTACCGCCCGCGAGCCCTAGGGTTCGTAACTCGTCGACAGAGCTTAGACGGCGAACCTCTCGCCCAAGACAAGCATGCGGGCGCGGTTCGTCCAATGCTCGGCTAGCTCCATTCCAGAAGTCCCTGCACGTCGGGGCTTGGCTTCCCCTGGTTCGGGCGGCTCGGTGCCTACCCTGCATGCAGGTAGCGGCGTGCGGTTACGTACTCGTCGCCGAAGGCTGCCAGAGGGACGATCTGCACGGCGCCGGCCGAGTCCGGGGACTCGATGACGCGCCCGTCGCCCACGTACATAGCGACGTGCGTCACGGTCCGCGAGGGCGGTTCGGTGGCGAAGAAGACGAGGTCACCGGGTCGGAGCGCCTGCGGGGCAACTGGCCGGCCGGCTTGTGCCTGCAGGGCGGCGGTGCGGGGCAAGAGTAGGCCGAAGGCGTCATAGACGGTGTAGGTGAGGCCGGAGCAGTCGAAGCCGAAGGCCGAGGTTCCCGCCCACAGGTAGCGCACTCCCAGGAACTGCTTGGCGGCGTTTACGAGCTGGCGGCCGCTGGGAGGTGATTGCGGCGTGGTTGATGCCCGCACCGCGACGGCCGTGCCGCGGATCAGCGCGGAGGCCCCGGTGGGTGTTTGTACGATGGTGAAGGCGCCCCTCTGGCCCAGCACGGGCAGTCTGGTGTTGAAGCTCAGGCGCAGGAGGCGAGGGCCGGCGCTCCCCATCGCGGTCCGCCCGAAGAGCCAGGCCGTTTGCCTGGTCACGATGGCGAGCGGCGTCGAGGTCGTGGCTTCGGTCGCTGCGGATTGATCGGGACCGGCGATCGGCGTGGCGGCCGGGGGAGCGCTCGGAGCCGTCACGAGCTGGCGCGCGGGCAGCCAGCCAGGGTAGCTCAGGTGGTCAGGCGTCGGCTGGCCGGTGAGGGAGACCTCGTCCCACGCTCCTCTGCGAGCGCGCACCTCGACTTCCTGCCCGTAGAGGGCCTGGGTGACCAGCCGACCCACCAGCCAGAGCCGCTGCGCGGTGCCCATTGCCCCGAGCCAGGCGCCCAGCCGCACTGGGTTGGCGAGCGAGGGCTTATCGAGCGGCCGCGTGCGGTCTGGCTGCATCCATAGAGTCGCTACCGAAACGCCTACGAAGGTCCGCTGGCCACCTGTCGTCGGAGCGGCGGCACTCGATGCACGCAGCGCGGCGAGCGCGCTCGGGGTAGAGCCGAGCGGCGAGCCGACGCTCGCCAGCAGAACAAGGGCGACGATGAAGCTCGCCCTCGTGGGCCACAAGTGCGCGACGCGAGGTCGCGTGGGCATATCGGAAGCCAATGGTCATCACACGCTACCCGGCTAGTGCGTACCGGGTCGACCAGCGCGTGCTAGGGCGACGAAGCACGGGGCGGAGGGGTCGGGCTTGCGTCATGCTGGTGCTTACCGGCGCCTTGTCGTGTCAGTGCTAATTCCCATTACGCGACCGGTATGCCGGTCGAGCGCCGTATTCAGCGACCGAGTCAGCTCACTGCACCCGCGGGCTTCTCGACGCCTGTGCGCGCGGTGAGCACGATGCTCGCAAGCAGGATCCACAGCAGGAAGCTGATAAAGGGCACGTAGAAACCCAGCCCTCCGTTGCCTGCGTTGAATGCGCCGCTGTCGCTGAAGAAACCTCCGACCGCGAACCCGCTGCCGATCGCGGCGAGCACGGCCAGCCTGCTAAGCCAGCCCGGCAGGGCACCCGTCCTGAACGACAGCATCGCGATCGCTGCGAAAAAGGCCGTCGCCACGAGCGCCGCCGGGACCGCGAGCAGGAAGCCAAAGTCGTTCAGTGTCCTGACAAGTTCGGCGCTTGTCTGGTCAGGCCGGAAAGCCGCCACGGCGAACACCGCTAGCGCGACGATGAAGTCGCCGATCACGATCAGTCCGCTGCCGAACACGATCGCCGTCAGCCGTCCATCCCGCCCCTCTGCACTGCGCAGGTGGCTAACAAGGCTGCCCAGGAACCACACAAAGAAGAGGAAGCCGAAACTGGCGATGAACAGCCCCACCTGAAGATCGTGGCGGTTATGGACGTAGAACTGCTGGATGCTCGCTGGCGAGGAGTCGAAGGCGGGTGCAGTGGGGACGACCACGAACAACCCGATCGCAATCAGCAACACGAATATGATCCCGGTTGCGGCTCCGGCGCGCTCGGCTTGGGTGTTACTCATTTTGCACCTCCGCTGTCGAGCGCCGCGATGGCGCCTCCCTACGTCTCACGCGGCGCGAGTAATGAGATTGCCCGCGAGCCTCGCACCGCACCCGAGGCAAGTCAATCCTCCGGAGCTTGTGCGGGGTGACGCCCTGCGACAGCGGCGGACGCCGGCGCTCTCCAAGGAGCTTGTTGGCTCTCTGACGACCGGTTCGACGGCGCGGTTTCGGATGTTGTCCTTATCGCGCCGGCTGCCGCTGGCGCTAGGGACGACCGGCTCCTCGGTCCCGGTCTTGGCCAGCGTCGCTTTGTGAGCGGCGAGCTCCTCGCGAGGACTGGCAGCAGGATGATCTCGCGCAGGCCCGCGTGCGTCTTTGAGCGGCGGATCACCATGCGCTCGCCCTCAAGCTCGACGCTCGCGGTTGAGGAACGCTCGGATCCAGCTTGTCACTTCTTGGTCAACCAGCGAGAACGCCTGCAAGTGCCAACCGGGTCTAACGAGTCTCCGCTTGTAGCGCTGCGTCCAACGCGACACCCAGCGTGGCGACCAGCTCCTCCCCGGTTGGTGTCTCCCCGGGATCGAGCAGCCATTGCAGCACCAGCCCGTCGCAGACGGCGATCAGATATGCGGCGACGACTTTGGGGTCGGCGCCGGCAGCCTCTGCGGAGGATCCCAGGCTCGAGCTGACCATCTCGGTGACCGCCAGGCGAACCCGCCTGTAATGGGCGGCCATCTGTTTGCGCAGCTCCTCTGACCAAGCGGACTGGCCAACCGCCTCGACGAACCCCACTAGCACTGGTCTCAACTCGTCAAAGGAGGCGAGCATCGCCAGCCACGATGCCGCCATCTGCTCAAGCGGGGAGGCATCCGGCGCGGCCGACGCCGCTTCGCCCAGACGCGTCGCCCACTGCTCGCAGGTGCTGGTGATCGCCTCATTGAGCAGCGCCTCCTTGGAGCCGAAGTGGTAGCCGATCGAGGCCAGGCTTGCGTCTGCGGCGGCGGCGATCTGGCGCGCCGTCGTACGCGAGTAGCCCGTGGTGCGCAGGCACTCGATCGCCCCCTTGAGCAACTGGTCTCGGTGACTGGGCTGGGCCATCACAGAGATGGTAGCCGCACGATAGGTCGTACGTATGTATTGTACGTACGTACATATTGGAAATTCCCCGGTGAGCCATACGCACGAGACATCCGCAGAGCAGGACATCCTCGACGGCCTGCCGCCAGGCCCCAGGCTTCCACGTTTGGCGCAGACGGCGTGGTGGGCCGCGCGTCCGCCGTCGTTCGTGAGCCACTGCCAAAGGCGCTACGGGGACGTCTTCACGATCCGCATCCACGGGTTCGGAAACATCGTCGTGTTGGCCGACCCCGTCCTGATCAAGGAGGTCTTCACCGGTGACAGTGAGGTCTTCGCCGCCGGGCAGGCGAATGCGGCGATGAGCCCGGTCCTTGGTCGACACTCTTTACTCGTGCTCGACGGCGCCCGGCACCTACGCCAGCGCAAGCTGATGCTGCCGCCCTTCCACGGTGAGGCGATCGTTCGTTATCGCGAGCGAATTGAACAGATTACCGCCGCGAAGGTCGCGGGTTGGCCACTCGGGAAGCCGTTCGCGATCCGACCGCGCATGCAGGACATCACCTTCGAGGTGATCCTGGGCGCGGTTATCGGCGTCCGGGACCCCGGGCGCCTTTCGCGCCTGCGTGAGCTGCTGCCGAAGCTGCTCGAATTCAGCGTGCTCGACATGTGGATCGTCTGGCTTTTCCCGAAGATCCTCGACACATGGCGGGGCCGAGCCCATCAGTCGATGCGCGTACGCCCCGAAGTCGATCGCCTGCTCTACGAGGAGATCGCCGTCCACCGCGCCGAACCCGAGGGCCGCGATGACATCCTCGCGCTGCTGGTCTCAGCGCGCGGCGAGGACGGCGAGCCCCTCTCAGACGAGGAGTTGCTCGACCAGATCATCACGCTGCTGCTTGCCGGCCATGAGACAACGACTACTGGCCTGGCGTGGGCGTTTGAGCGCTTGATACGCCACCCCGACGTGCTTCAGCGCCTTCAGAGCGAGCTCGAGCGAGGCGAGGAGACCTACCTCGACGCAGTCGTCAATGAGACGCTGCGTGTGCGCCCGGTAATCGACGGCGTCTGGCGCAAGCTCACGGCGCCCGCGGTCGTTGGCCGGCATCGCCTTCCGGCCGGCACCCTGGTCTTCCCGGCGATCTCGCTGGTGCAGACCTCGTTGGCCTTCCCCGACGCTGAGGAGTTTCGACCGGAGAGGTTCCTCGATGGCTCTCCGCCCCCCTACACCTTCATCCCCTTCGGCGGCGGATCGCGGCGCTGCATCGGCGCGAGCTTCGCGCTGATGGAGATGAAAACCGTGCTGCGCACAGTGCTCGAGCAGATCGAGCTCCGTCCGGCGAACCGCCGGCCCGAGAAGCCGCGCCCCCACCACGTGACCCAGGTTCCTTCGCGCGGCTCGCGTGTGGTGGCTGCGGTGCGTTGAAACGGGCTACGCCACTGTTCCCGCATGGTCCACCGCCGCCGTCCTGCGGACCCGCGTGAATCTCTCGGCCATCACGCCTCGTCCTTCGATTGCTGGGCTCCCAGAGTAGGGCGATCAGCGAGCTCCTGATCTCGTGAACCGCCAACGAGGACCGCATGTCCCTAATCGATGGGGATAATCCCCTTATGCTTGCCGCTGGAGACGATCTCAACGGGGTTAGCTCGCCAGCCGACTCACGGCTGCCGTAAACAGCGCCAGGTCGCGCACAGGCGGACCATGGCCGAAGCACACGAGCGACGGCTCAAGTGCAGTAAGCCGACGGGCCGATTCGCGGTTTTGTCGCGGGTCTGGATTCATCCAAGGGAACCGGCGGAACGGCTCGCAAATGCCTCCGGTCATCAGGAATGGGTTGTAACCCCACATCACGTCACCGCAGATGAGCACGCGGTCAGACTCGCGCCAGAACGACACATGGCCGGGAGAGTGACCGGGGGTGGCGAGCACGACGAATCCCGCCACCTCGTCACCCTCGCTCAACGCTCGATCGACCGAGTGGGCCTTGACTCCTGGAGCCGGCACAAGGCGCCCGCGTGGTCCCACCATCTTGCCGGCCTGCACCGCCTCGACATCGGCGGCGCCACACCAAAGCGGGATACCCAGACGCTCGCAGATCGCGTGACTCGATCCGAAGTGGTCAAAGTGCGCGTGCGTCAGCGCGTGCCCGGTGATCTTGCGGTCGGAGATTTGGCGCAGGATCCGCTTGCGGTGGAGCCCAAGGCCAGCATCGATGAGCACGTCACCGAGTACGTAGACGTTGACGTTATTCGCCGGAAGCCCGAGAGCTGCCATACGCCGTCGGCAAGTTCCTGCATCGACCACCTTTCCTTATGCGTGTTGAGGATCCACCTCGATCGTAAGCCCAATGGTGCATTGGTACCACGGTCAAAAGCAGGCGCCCGAACGCGTGCGCGATGTTGACGACGGTCTCATCGACCCCCAGGCCGTTGGAGACGACGGCGCAGGCTTCGCCATTGGCTGATTCGCGCTGGACATCGAGCGCTATGGTCGCGACCGGGCGTGCGTCCGCGGTCTCCTCGTGCTTCCCGCGCTGCGTACCAACCCATAGGGACGCGTCTGGGGGCGACCAAGCCAGCACTTCAAGTCGGTTCGCGAACGGCGGAGGCGTTGAGGCGCACATAATCCAGCGGCGTGCGCACCCCCGCCACGACCGCAGCGGCGAACCGCTCCCGTCGCTCTTCCGGCAGGCGCGAGAGGTGCGCCGTGAGGATCGAGGTGCGCACGAACGCGTCCACATCCTGCGGATACGTAGGTCGGTCCTCCAGCCAACACCGGGTCGCGGTGAAGCCCGCCTCCCTCAGGCGTCGTTCGGTCTCCTGCGGGCCCGCGAAGATCCAGGGCGACCAGTCGACAAGCTCCGGGGCGACCTCGCGGGCGACCGTCTCGATGACCTCGCGGACACCCGCGATATTGCCTTCCCCTCCGCATTGGACCTCGAGCACGCCGCCTGGCCGCAGCGCCTGGGCGAGCCGCGCCCAGAGCAGGTCGTGGTCGGTGACCCAGTGCAGCGTTGCCGTCGAGACGATCGCGTCGACGGGCTCATCTACATCGAGGTCAAGCACGTCCTGACACCACACCTGCGCACGCTCGCCGAGCCGGCGGCGCGCGAGCGCCACCATGTCCCCCGAGGCGTCGATCGCCAGCACGCGGCCCCGTGGCACGAGTGCCAGCAGCGCCTCAGTCACGCGCCCGGTACCGCAGCCGATGTCCAGCACCGACGCGTCCTGAGGGATGCCCTCCAGCCGTGCCAGGACCTCTGAGGCCCATGCCTGCTGGGGCTCGCTCGTTTGGTCATACGTGCGCGCGTCCCAGGGGGTGCCCATTGCAGCGCCAGGCTAGCGGCCAGGAGCACCAGCCGGCGGGTCACCGGATCTTCACGAGCAGTCTCGCCCCGCGCTAACACGGACGGCCTGAGGCGCGGCGAGGATCGCGTCGTCCTGGAGCCACTCCAAGGAGACAGGGCGGTCGTCGATTCGAGTCCGGCTAGCCACGTCAAGAAGTTCCTGCTTGCCGACGTTGGGAGTTTCGTCTGCTTGGGTCGTTGGTGTCAGCCAACCAGGGATATTTCCTCGCCGCCGGGTTTGCACCCTGATTCGGCCGGACTACGCCCGTTTCGGGGACAGGATGTGCGCTCTGTAGCCAAAGCGCGCGGGGTCTTGTACGCCGTCGACGCGGCTTCCACCCCTGTCGCACTAACCTCCGAGAATGGCGGTCAGGATCGCGGGCCAAAGCCATCAGGACTGAAGATGCCTTCGCGAGATCTTGATCGACCTCTGCACTCGATCGCAAGCCGCGCCAGGAACTGCTCGGCCTCGCGGTGACGACCAGCAGCCGGCCGAAGGGCACGTAGTGAGCCAGAGCAGCGACCACCTTAGATCCGGCCAGCTTGGCACTGCGGATGTGACGGCCTCGACTGTCGCCAACATCGGGCCAGGGATCGACTTCTACTTCGCCTTCGGAGTAATCGCCGTAACCGCAGGCGTCGCAGCCCCGTTGACGATCCTCGCCGCAGGTGTGGCCGTCATCCTCCTTGCCTACACAGTGGCGGAGTTCACCAAGGCGGAGCCCTCGGCAGGAAGCTTCATCACCTACGTCGAGACGTCCCTGGGACCGAGGGCCGGTGTCGTTACGGCCCTACTGGTTGCGGTGGGTTACTCCGTAGCCATAGCGGGGGTGTTCACCATGTCGGGTGGCATGGTGGCGCTGACCCTCGCCCACTACACATCGTGGAACCTTCCCTGGGAGCCATTGACCCTCGTGTTCACCGTCGGCGCCATCTGGCTGACGGTGCGCGGCGTCAGGCTTTCGACAACAGCGGTGGGCTTGGCTGTCCTCATGCAGGTGGCAATCATGGTCATCGTCTGCGTCGTTGTCATTGTCAACCAGCGTGCCCATCTCTCGGGTATACCGTTCTCTTGGGCGCACCTCACCGGTGGCCTGACCGGCCTGTCGGCAGGCTTCCCACTTGCCCTTTACATGTTTATTGGATGGGAGAACGGCCCAGCGCTTGCCGAGGAGTGTCGTAATCCGAGACGCACCGTCCCCAGGGCCCTCTACATATCGATCGCGATTGGCACGGCCCTCTTCGTCTTCTTCGCCTATGCCACAGTCACCGGCTTCAATTACGACGTCTCCTCCATCGGTCGCTCATCGGTCCCGTTCCTGAGCGTGGCTGACCACTATCTCGGCGGAGCGGCTGTCTTGGCCTGGGTCGCAGGAATCGTCTCCGTCCTTGCCACCCTGGTCGCCGCCGCGAACTCCCAATCGCGTATGCTCTTTGACGGTGGCCGATCGGGACTCCTCCCGGCATGGTTCGGCCACGTCCGCCCCCCGGTCGACACACCGGTAAATGCGTTGCTGGGCATGGCTGGCGTTGGACTCGGGATCATTGGGGTCTGGTGGGTATCTCACCTGATCGGCGTGAACACAGGATCGATGAACCCAGTCGGCCTCTATGCCGAGTGCTCGACGATGGGCACGATCGTGATTCTGTTTGTGTACTTCCTGACGACGCTTGCCCTCCCGCTCTTTATGTGGCGCCGCCATCGACAGTCGTTTTCAGCCCTTCGACACGTGGCCATCCCGGTCCTTGGAGCTCTTACCCTGATCGTCCCATTCGTCGAGCTGTGCAAGCCGGGTCAGCCCGCCCCCTACAGCGAGTTCCCGTTCATCGCACTGGCAGTCGTAGCGGTGGCCGCCGTGATCGCCGGCATTACCGTGCACCGCCACCCGTCCACCGGTGCAGGCGAGGGCACGGCGTTCTCCGAATCGTAAGGCGGGGTAATGGGCTCACGGCCGGACCGGGGACGTGTGACAGACCGTGCGTCAGGGTCAGTCCTGGGCGGTTGGGGGCGGCCGACTCAGAGCAGGTGTAGCAGGCTCCAACCGAGCGAAGGGCCTCCGACCGAGCGCATGGCCACTGCGCTGGTTCTTACGGCGCGGGGGCCGCGAACGGCAACCGTGGCCATCCGCTCGCCGGCCCGCAGCCTTGTCATGGCCGGCCGCGCGACCACCTGGACGGGGAGCGTGAGGCCGCCCCAGCCGATCTCCCGCAGGGCGGCGGCGGTCGCGGCCACGGTATGCCGGCCGTCCGCGCTGCTCGCGCTCAGTACCCTCGTACCGGCAGGCAGGACCGTCTCCACCCGTAGAGCCGCACCTACCGAGTAGCCGAGCCGCTGGGCGCTCGCGAGGGCGGCTTCGACCAGCGAGCCTTTCCGCTGGCCGAGCACGACGCCAAGCACCTTCAACCACCGCCCGCCGATGGTGATCCGCTTTGCGAACACGAGGCAGCCGCCGGCCGCCCCGTCTGAGCCCGTCTTCACTCCCACATACCCGTCCGCTCCAACCAGGCCGTTGTAGTTGACCACCCGGCCCGCAACCGGAAGCTTGGCCGAGGGCTCATCGACGATCGCAGCGAACGCCGGCTCGCGCATGGCCACCCGGGCGAGCTTTAACTGGTCGGTGGCGGTGGACACCGTCTTGGCGTTGAAGCCGCTCGGGTCGGTATAGGTGGTCGAGGCCATCCCGAGCTTCCTTGCGGTGGAGTTCATGCGGGCCACGAACGCCGCGAGCCCGCCCGCGTCGTGAACAGCCAGCAGCGCCGCGATGTTGTTGGCCGAAGGCAAAAGCAGCGCCTCCAGCGCCTGGCGCTCGGTGATCCGCTCGCCGACTCTGACGGGCAGCGTGGACTGATCGAGGGCGACTCGCTGCTCCTCTTCCTCCACGTCTTTGCGCGTAACAGCCATCACGAATCCCTGTGCGCCGGGCGCCAGCGGGTGCTCGTGCAGGGTGAGGTAGGCCGTCATGACCTTGGCTACGCTCGCGATCGGCACCGGGGAGTGCCCCCCGGAGGTTCCGAAGCTGCCCACGCCTTCCACCTCCACCGCCGACTGACCTTCGCGCGGCCAGGCGAGCACCGGCGTGCTCCCAGGGAGGCGGACATACGCGGAAAGCGTCCGGTGGACGATGAGCGGCGGCGTGCCCTCGGTCGCGATCCTCCGCATCGCCGCCACCGCCAGCACGACAAGTACGGTTGCACCGATGGCCCACCATCGCAGGCGCCAACGAGATCGATGCCTCGGCCGTACGGTGCGCGCCACGGCCTCAGGACGCTACCGCAAAGT
Organism: uncultured Solirubrobacterales bacterium; assembly: GCA_963842375.1. GTDB lineage: Bacteria > Actinomycetota > Thermoleophilia > Solirubrobacterales > 70-9 > CAVUPF01. The sequence continues at coordinate 36,749 of CAWJGB010000003.1, read as the reverse complement.
AAGAAGGTCGGCGGCCGGTTGGGGGGCGAGCTAGAGCCGCGTCCGCCTATCGCCTTGACGCGGACGCGCCAGCGGTGGCGATCAGGGTGGGGGTTTAAGGGTTGAGATCCAGCGATCTACCCATGGGGAGATCAAATCCGCGCTCGTGTAGATATCTGGGCGCCTGGTGGAGCATTCGCCAAACCCGGCTTGGGTGATGCCGATCTCGATCAGACTGTGACCATGTGGCGCGGCTGTCAGGAGCGGACCGCCACTGTCCCCATGGCATACGGCGGATTTGAACTTGGGGAAGTCTATTGCGCAGATCCGCCCCCGGAGTCCTTCGCACTGTTTGCCCTCCACAACCGTTTTGGCCCACATAAGCCACTCGGTCAGTTCCGTCTGGCCGTAGTAGGTCTCACCCCACCCGGCGATCAAGGCGTGCGTGCCCGTATGCAACCGCTTGGCGTTTGCAGTACTCGCGAGACGAATCGTCGGCGCCGTCGTGGGTGTTGAGAGCACGAGCAATGCGGCGTCGCCATAGCTGATCGAGGTCGAGCTGAACTTGTAACGGGGGAAGACGAGCACCTGAGAGACGCCCGATACCTGGCGTCCAGAGGCGACTGCCCAATTCACGCTGCCCGTCACAACGCGGTAGCCGGAGGCTTCGTTTATCACGCCCGTTTCCTGATTCACGGCGCAGTGCGCCGCCGTGAGGACAAGGTTAGGAGCGACGACCGTTCCGCTGCAGGCGCTGGCTGCTTCTCCTTTGGAGTCGAGCACGAACGCCATCCAGGGGAAGGCGCCCGGCTCAGCGGTTTCCCCACCGATGACGGAGATATGAGCAGAGGGCCATTTGCCATTTGCTGCTGTACGGGCAGCTGCTGTACCTGCACCGAGTGTGCCCGACATCAGCACCGGCGCCCCGAAGAGGAGCGTCAGACACAGGCCCGCAACTGTCACAGGCGCCAAAAATGCGTTTCGCATCATGGCCTGCTCCCGCGACCTGGAGACTTCTCGATCCAATTGGCAGCTGGCAAAGGCCGCGCCCGCTCTAGCCGATAGTCCGTGGCCGGGCTCGCGTTCATTGTTCGAAGTTATCGGCGGGCGTCCTATCGAGGTTGAATCGCCAACTCATCCCTGCATCGGCGGACCTCGGCCGATCGAATCCGAGCGACGGATGACCAATCAGCCGAGCCGCGCGGTCAGGTTGATCTCCGGGACGCCGGCGAGCGCTCGGGAGACCGGACAGTCGCGCTTGGCCTGCTCGGCGTAGGAACGGAACCGATCCTCCTCGATCCCGGGGACGTCGCCGTCAACTTCCAGGTCGACCTGGGCTATGGTCGGCGCTCCCTCGAGATTGCGAAGATGCACGCGCGCCTGCACCCTCACCGACTCCGGCGCATGCCCCTCTGCGGCGAGCATGTTGCTGAGCGCCATCGCGAAGCAGGATGCATGCGCGGCGGCGATCAGCTCCTCGGGGTTGGTGCCCTCCCCCTCCTCGAAGCGAGAGGCGAACGAGTAGCTGCCCGTGAAGGCCCCGTCGCCGACGCTCAGGGTGCCGGAGCCGCCTTTGAGGTCGCCCTTCCATTCAGCACTACCATTTCGAGTTGCCAATCTTCGCTCCCTTCAGCACGCCGAGATCATCGAATGGATCATCATAGGTCGGCCCGCCCGTCAGCTCGAATCATCCATCTCACGTCAGTCACCCGCAGCGAAAGATCCGGGCGAGGAACGGACGACGAGGCTACCGGTGTGCATCTCTTCGAGGCCATGAACACACCCCTTCTGAGGCAGGTGAAGCGCGGAAGGCCGGCGGCACTGAGCACCCTGCCGACCGCTGATGCCTACCTGACCGATCGAGCCCGCCTCTTTCGCTGCGTCTGTCGTGAAGGCGCCACCGTCCTTCTCGAGAACTGTCTCAGCCTCGAGGTCATCGTCTGCTCCTCGAGCGGGCCGGCTGCGGCCGATCTGGGCCCTGTGAAGCCCGCGGATGGCGCAGGTCCGACAACTTGAAGAGCAGCCCGATCGGCGGGTGGGCGCTCAGCAGACGCTCATCGACGATTAGCGGGGCGCGGATCTGAGACGATCCCGGCCCAGTGGAACCCGGGCCCACCGCCGCATCTCGGCTCACCATCTCTCACCCGGAGGCACTGCGGAACTCCTTCTGGGCTTTCGCCTCCTCGCGGCTGCTGATCTGGGCGGCCGGGATACTCACCGCTGCGATCGTCGGTCTGCACCCGAGCGGGGCGGCGACCTTCGATCCGCGTGACCTGGCGACCCCCTTTCACAGCACCCTCGCCAATCTCCTCATCGCTCCGGCCACACGCTGGGATTCGACCTGGTACCTGGGAATCGCCCACATCGGCTACCAGCGCCTCGAACAGACAGTCTTCTTCCCCCTCTACCCCGGCCTCCTGGCGCTGGGAGGCGCGCCCTTGGGCAACGCGTGGGCCGTGCTGATCGGCATCCTCATCTCGATGGCCTGCGCGCTGGGGGCGCTTTTCCTGCTGCACAGGCTAGTCGAGCTTGAGTTCGGCGCTGACGCCGCCCGGAACACGGTCTGGATCGTCGCCTGGCTGCCGGTGGCGCTCTTCCTCTCGGCGGTCTATTCGGAGTCGCTCTTCCTCCTGCTGACGATCGGATCGTTTTACGCTGGGAGGCTGGGGCGTTGGTGGGTGGCGGGGCTGCTCGGCGCCCTGGCGGCCGCTACCCGCAACAGCGGCGTGCTGCTGGTCGTGCCCCTGGTCCTGCTCTATCTGTATGGGCCGCGCGAGGACCGCGAGCCCGATCGGCCCGCCAGCGGATGGCGGCCGCGATACGCGCTAGGGCCCGACCTGCTCTGGGTCGCCGCCGTGCCGCTCGGCCTGCTGGCCTACCTCGCCTACCTGAAGCTGCACCTCGGCCACCCGCTCGCGCCGTTCAACCAACAGCAGCACTGGCGTCGCTCCTTCATCCCGCTGGGCGGGGTCCCGGCGGGGATCTGGGACGGGCTCAAGGCCCTGGTGGCCGCGGTGCCAGGCGGGGCTTCTGTGATCGGCGCCCATCTGAGCGCGCGTTGGATCACCAAGCACGCCGTCGAGCTCGTCTTCCTGGTATTCGGCGCGGTGCTGTTGCGGATGTCATGGAAGCGGCTGCCCTTTCCATATACGGCGCTCGCCGGGCTCAGCTTCGTGCTCGCCGTCTCGGCGCCGTCGCAGGGGGAGCCGCTGCGCTCGCTTCCGCGCTTCACGCTGGTGCTGTTTCCGCTCTGGATAGCCCTGGCGCTCTGGGCAACCGAACACCGGCGAGTCCGGGCGGTGATCCTTATCTGCGCTCCCCTGCTGGTTTTGTGGACCTACCTGTTCGTGTCCTGGACCTGGGCGGCGTAGGGGGTTCGAAGGAACCCGACCTCCGCCGAGCCGAGCCCTGCCGCCGCGAGGGCCAGCCGCCACGTCTGCGCAAGGCGGGCGGTCGATTCCTCGGCTGCCCGCGGACGGCTCAGAGTATCTTCAGAAAGGCGGTCCATCCTCGATCTGGCCAGACCGCCCCAGGAGGTCGTAATGAGATTCCTTCGCCGCATTTCAACCCGCAGGCTGCTGGCGCTGTGCGCCGCCGTCCTCGCGATCGCGGTCGGCACGACCGCCGTCGCGATGGCGACCGCCGGAGAGGGACCCAAGCCGGCCCCCGAGTCGCTGCCCGTCGCCGTTCACGACGCGCTGAGCGTCCCGAGCGTCCCTGGCATCAGCGCCCGCGTTCAGTTCACCAACCGCCTGATCGATGCCTCCAGCATCCAGGGCCAGGGCTCCGACCCGTTTTTGAGCGGGGCCTCGGGGCGCCTGTGGGCCTCGCCGGACGGCAGGCTGCGGCTCGAGCTTCAGTCCGAAGGCGGCGGCGGTGACAGCCAGGTCCTAATCGACGAAGGGCGCTTCGAAATCTACGACGGCGGCGGCGGCACGGTCTACCGGGGCACGCTCCCCAAGGGCAGCGGGAGCACCGGCAGCTCGGATAGCCATCAGTCCCCGTCCCTCGAACAGGTCGAACAGGCGATCTCGCGCCTCGGCGCGCATGCCAAGCTGAGCGGCGCGACGCCCTCCGACGTCGCCGGACAGCCGACCTACACGGTGCGGATCGAACCGAAGAGCGGCGGCGGTCTGCTGGGCGGCGCCGTGCTCGCCTGGGACGCGGTCCACGGCACGCCGCTGCGCGCGGCGGTCTACGCAAAGGGGGACAGCTCGCCGGTGATCCAGCTCGAAGCGACCGAAGTCTCCTTTGAAGAAGTGCCCTCCTCGGTCTTCGAAATCGCGCCGCCGCCCGGCACGAAGGTGGTCGACCTCTCTCCGCCCAGCGGGAGCCCAGGTGAAGGGCACGTGGCGGGTCAGAGCCCGGTCACCGGGGCCGCGGCGGTGCAAAAGCAGCTCAGCTTCAACCTCTCTGCGCCCGCGTCGCTGGCCGGCATGGCGCAGGGTGAGGTCCGAGCGGTACGGGTCGGCGATAAGAGCGGCGCCCTCCTCACCTATGGGCAGGGCCTGGGCGGCATCGCGGTGCTCGAGTCCCCGTCGGCCTCCGGCCGACAGGGCGCTTCGGAACCAGGCGGCTCCGAAGCGGGGGGCCTCAGCTTGCCGACCGTCTCGATCGGCGGAACCAAGGCAGAGGAGCTCGAAACAGCGCTGGGAACCGTGCTCCGCTTCAGCCGGGGCGGTGTCGACTACGTCGTGGCCGGCTCGGTCCCACCGGCCACGGCGGAGGCGGCGGCGCGGGGCCTCTGAGAAGTGCTTGAAGCGCCGCCGATCGAGATTCGGGGCCTGGTCAAGCGCTACGGCGAGCTGGTCGCGGTCGACGACGTCGACCTGACGGTCGAGCCAGGGGATGTTTTCGGCTATCTCGGCCCCAACGGTGCCGGCAAGACGACCTCGCTGCGAATGATGCTAGGGCTGATCCGGCCGACAGCAGGCACGGTGCGACTGTTCGGGCGCGATCCGCAGGAGAGCGTCACCGCCCTGGAGAGCGTTTCGGGGTTCGTCGAAGCACCCTCCTTTTACCCCTACCTGAACGGCCGCACCAACCTTGAGCTGCTCGCCGCGCTGGACGGCGACGGTGCGCGGGGGAGGATCGAAGAGTCGCTGGCGATCGTCGGGTTGAGCGACCGGGCCAAGGACAGGGTCGGTGGCTACTCGCACGGGATGCGCCAGCGGCTCGGCCTGGCCGCGGCGTTGCTGCGCAGGCCGAAGCTGCTCCTGCTCGATGAGCCGGCGACCGGCCTGGACCCCGGTGGCATGCGCGACATGCGCAACCTGATCCGCGACCTCTCCGGCCAGGGGATCACCGTCCTTCTCTCCAGTCATCTGCTTGCCGAGGTCGAGGAGCTCTGCAACCGCGTGGCGATCGTCCGCGAGGGACGCGTCGCCTACCAGGGATCGCTGGAGGAGCTTCGCCGCCAGGCCGGCAGCAGCTACCGGCTGCGGACTACCGACGACGAGCGGGCTCGCCAGGTCGGCGCCGCCCAGGCCGGGATCGAGGAGATCGACGGGACGCCCGGCGAGGGGTTGACCTTCAGGGCACAGAGCGAGGCAGCGGTCGCCGGCCTCTCGCTGGCGCTGGCGGAGTCGGGCGCACCGGTGGTGGAGCTGACCCCTCGCCACGCGACGCTTGAGGACCTCTTCTTCCGGCTGACCGAGGGCCAGGACGGCGCGCGGAGCGGAGGCGCCCGCGGCGCTCGAGGGAGCGGCGTGAGGCCTGGCGTGCTCACCGTCTATCGCTGGGAGCTGCGCAAGCTGCGCTCACAGAAGCGCACCTACCTCGGCCTCGGAGCCGCCGCGGTCGTGCCGATCATCTTCGTCGTCGCCCTTGTCACCCGGGGCGGGGGGCCGAACGACGTCGCCTTCGGCCGCTATGTTCACGACACCGGGCTGGCGATCCCACTTGTCCTTGCTGCTGTTCGGCTCGGTCTGGATGTTCCCGCTGATCACGGCTCTTGTCGCGGGCGACATCGTCGCCGCCGAGGACCGCAACGACACTTTGAAGGCGATCCTCACCCGCTCGGTCGAGCGCCAGCAGGTATTTGCCGGCAAGACCCTGGCGACGCTCAGCTACGCGACCCTGGCGATCGCCGTGACCGGCGCGGTCGCCCTCCTCGCCGGGATCTTGGCGTCCGGCTTTAACCCGTTGGTCAGCCTCTCAGGGACACGGGTGTCGGCGATGAGTGGGCTGGGGCTCGTGGGCGCGAGCCTGCTCGTCTACCTGATCCCGATCTTCGCGATCGCCTGCATCGGGCTGTTGTTGTCCACGGTCTTTCGCAACAGCGGCGCGGCGATCGTCGGCACGCTGATGTTCTCGCTGCTTGTGCAGCTGGTCGGCATCTTGCCCGGTCTCGAAGGGCTGCATCCCTACCTGCTGAGCACGCAGTACAACGCTTGGCAGGGGCTGCTGCGCACGCCGATCGATTGGGCGCCGATCCTGCGCGCGGCCTGGGTCTGTGCTCTCTACGCGCTGCCCGCCCTGGCGGCGGCCGGCCTCGTCTTCCTGCGGCGGGACGTCGCCGGAGACTGACCTTTGTCGCGTCGAGGACGATCATCAGCATCCCCGCGCAGAGCGCCGCCCAGCGCCTGCGCTCGCTTCTCGTCTCGGCGCTCACGTCTGCCTCAGATCTCCCTGCGGCGCTCTGCAGCCGTCTTCGCCGGGGGCCGCTCAGGGCGCGAGCCGCTCCAGGACGGTGCCGTCAGCCGCGACCGCGAAGACCGTGGGGACCACGGCGATCCCGTACTTGCGCGCAAGGTCAGGGCGCTCGCGCACGTCTACGGTGAGCAGCGGGTCGGGTCCCCCGGCGAGTCGGCGCTCCCACTCACGGCACTCCGAGCAGAGCGGGTGGCTGAACTCGACCAGGCCGCGCTGGGCCCCGCCGAGGAGGCTCAGGTCGGCGGTGTCGATGTGGCTGTGGTGCCGTGGCGATATCCCCCGCAGCCGGGCGCCCATCTTGTAGATCTCACAACCCGCACAGAAGCCGCTGATCGCGGCCGACAGAGCCAGGGCGGCGACGATCGCCCCGAGCGCGGTGCCTAGCGCCGGAGAGCCCAGCCACCATGTCACCGCGGCCGCCGTCAGGAAGGCAAAGCCCATCATGTTCGCCAGGCGCGGCGGCCGCGAGTCCTCGAGCGGCCCCTCGCCGAGGCGGGGCTGGATCAGCTTGAAATAGGCGAGGCAGGGGAGGCAGAGGCGGCGCCCCAGCGTCAGGCCGATCAGCAGCTGTGACCCCATCAGCGCCCAGGCCAGCGGCCAGCCGAAGAGGGCGCCAGCCAGCGCCACGACACCCACCACCGCCTGGTTGAAGCGAGGAGCCCGAGCGTCGATCACGTCGGTGTCCCTCCAGGGGTCGGCTGTGGGCTCGTTGGGCATTGGATTTAGTCTAGGCAGCCACGCCGTTGGAGACGGCAACGGCCTTGGCTTGTGCCGGCCTCCCCTAAAGGCGGGTCAGGTTCTTCGCCTCGATGCCCCGGGTGACGCCGCGCAGGTCGAGGACCAGCGGCGCCGCCGAGACGACCGTCTCGTAATCGATGCTCGGGTGGGGGGTGACGATCGCCGCCAGGTCGGTGTCCGCCAGGGCGGGGCCGAGGTCGACCGAGGCCAGGCCCAGCTCGGGGAGGGCCGCGACGTGGGGGTCGTGGTAGGAGAGCTCGGCGTCCAGCTCGGCCAAGAGCTTGAAGATCTTCAGGGCGGGGGACTCGCGGATGTCGCCCACCCCGGCCTTGTAGCTGGCGCCGAGGATGAGGATCTTGGAGCCCTTGACGGGCTTGCCGGCCTCGTTTAAGGCGCGCTCGATCCGCTTCACGCAGTAGGCCGGCTGGGCCTGGTTCACCTTGCCGGCCAGCTCGATGAACTCGGGGTAGAAGTCATGCTCGCGCGCCTTGAAGGCGAGGTAGAAGGGATCGACGGGGAGGCAGTGCCCGCCCATCCCCGGGCCGGGATCGAAGCGCATGAACCCGAAGGGCTTCGTGGCGGCGGCCTCGATCACCTCCCAGATGTCGATCCCCAGCCGCTCGCTGAGCTGAGAGAGCTCGTTGACCAGGGCGATGTTTACCGAGCGGAAGATGTTCTCCAAAAGCTTCGCCAGCTCGGCCGCCTCGGGGGTGGAGAGGACGATCACCTGCTCGCAGATCTCCGCGTAGAGGTCGCGGGCGCGCTCGGCGCAGCGGGCGGTGATGCCGCCGAGCAGCTTCGGCGTGGTGGCGATGGTGTAGTCGCTTCGGCCGGGATCGATCCGCTCGGGGGAGAAGGCGAGGTGGAAGTCTTTTCCTGCCTTCATCCCAGTGCGCTCGAGGACCGGCGCCAGCTGCTCGCGGGTCGTGCCCGGGTAGCTGGTCGACTCCAAGACGACGAGCTGGCCGGGCTGAAGCACCGCCGAGAGGGCGCCGGCCGCGTCCAGCAGATAGGCGAGGTCGGGCTCGCGGGAGCCGCTGAGCGGGGTCGGGACGCAGAGGATGGCCGCCTCGCAGGAGGCGAGGTCGGCGTAGCTCGATGTCGGGCGCAGACGATCTCCCAGCGGCGCCAGGGCGGCCTCGGCGACGTCCTCGACGTAGCTGCGGCCCTCGCCCAGGGCCTCGATCTTGCGCGGGTCGGTGTCGAGGCAGATCACCTCGTGCCCGGCCTGCGCGAAGGCGACGGCGAGGGGCAGACCGACGTAGCCGAGGCCGATGATCCCGATCTTCATCGGGCGGAGTGTAGGCCGCGGGAGGATGGACAGTCCGCGGCGGCTGCCCTACGCTGAGGGCATGGATTCGCCATTGGCCTCGGATCCACGGCATCTCTCGGAGGGTCACCGAGGGCTGCCGCAGGCCTATGTGGTGCGCTCCGAGCGCGAGCGGCTGCTGGAGGCGATGGTCCGGGTCGCGGCGGCGAAGGGCTATGAGGCGACGACGGTGGGCGACGTGATCGAGATGTCGGGGGTCTCGTCGGAGACCTTCGAGGAAACGTTCGAGGATAAGGAGTCCTGCTTCCTGGAGGCCTACGACGCGGTCATCGACGTGCTCGTGGCACACGTCTCTACGGCTTTTGAGACTGCGTCGGGCGAGCCCTGGCCGGACCGAATCGTTGCCGTCCTACGGGCGCTGGTCGAGCTGCTCTCCGCCGAGTCCGACATTGCCCGGATGGCGATGGTCGAGGTGACCGCGGCGGGCGAGGGCGCGCGGGCCCGCTATCGCGCCGCACTGGGGCGCTTCACCCCCTTTCTGGAGGAAGGCCTGGCGTACTGCGGCCAGAGCGACGACTTGCCGCCCGACACTGCGAGTTTCGCGATCGGCAGCGCCAGCGCGATGATCTTCGACGAGATCCGCGCCGGGCGCGGTGCTGACCTCGTGCGCATCCTGCCCGACCTGACCTTCGCCGTACTCATGCCCTACCTCGGCCCCGAGGAGGCGGAGGAGATGGGCCGCATCGTCCGCGACGGCTGATCGAGGCGGCTCCGGCTAGACGCCCTCGCCGTGGCGGCCCTCCCCGGCGGCGAAGCGGGCGGCGCCGCGGACGGCGACCTCGAGAACCTCGCGGCCGAGGCGGTGCTCGAGGGCTAGGCCCTCGGCAAGGGGTAGGCCGGAGCCCTCGATCGCAGCGCGGCGGTCGGCGAGCATCGTCTCCTGGGGGAAGGCGGCGATCGTCTCGGCCAGCTCCAGGGCCCGCTTCAGGTGCCCGCCGGGGGCGGTTATCTCGTTGATCAGGCCGATCCGGTGGGCCTCCTCGGCGCCGATGGGGCGGCCGGTGAGGATCAACTCCAGCGCCCGTCCCATGCCGACGACGCGGGAGAGGCGCTGAGTGCCGCCGTCGAGGAGGGGAACCCCCCAGCGTCGCTCGAAGAGGCCGAAGGTCGATTCGGGCGTGGCGATCCGCAGATCGCACCAGAGGGCCAGCTCGACGCCGCCGGCGAGGCACCAGCCCTCGACGGCGGCGATCGCCGGCTTTGTGGGAGTGAGGCGGGTCGGTCCCATCGGACCGCTGGGGTGGTCGACGTCGAGGTCGAGCGACTTCAGGTCGGCTCCGGCGCAGAAGGCCTCGCCGCCGGCGCCGGTGAGGACGAGGACGCGGGCGCCTTCGTCGGCCTCGAAGTCCTCAAAGCCGCGTCGCAGCAGCTCGGCCGCCGCGCCGTCGACGGCATTGCGCCGCTCGGGCCGGTCGATCGTCAATACCGCGGCGGCGCCGAGCCGCTCGTAGCGAACCTCCCCGCTGCTCATCGCGGCCATCCTCGCACAGGCGCCTCTTCCAGTTTCGCGGCGAAGAACACCGGTTGCTCCCTGCCTAGCCTGCCGCCTACGCCCGGGGCGGGTTGTCGCGGCCCTCACCGCACCGAGGAGGTCGGATCCCGCAACCCACTCCTTCAAGGTCGAAGGAACGGAGCCTCCTTCACGCTGCCGGCTCCGACCCCAGACGAGGCGAACGGAGTGCGCGTCGGAGCTCGGGGTCGAGGGCGAGGCGATCGCGGCGGCGTTCGAGTAGGGAGCGGGCGGGCTAGTCGCGGCGGTTTCTCACGGGGTTCGCCAGCGACGCCCGGCTCCCAAATGGCGCCCCGGTCGCGGGCCGAGGAGGGCAGGTTCCCCCAGGCCGCGAGCAACGTTAGGGAGGCTGTCGGACGAGCTGCCGGGCACGAAAAAACGACCGGGGATGACGCTCGTCGCCTGCCTTGCGCGTAGCCTTCACGCTAGAAGCTCGTCGCGCCACCTGTCGAGATCAGTACCCCGCTTGGCTTCCGCGGTTCCCTCTCTCTCCCGATCGCAGGGCGAACCTAGCGCCTCTCGCGGCAGTGCGCCAGGGGTTCGTCGACGACGATCCCGCAAACTCCGGATAAAACGGCGCCCAAACCGCCCCGGCAAAGAGCCACCGGCGTCCGCAAGCCGAGGTACGGTCTGGGCGGGATGAGCAACCGGCGCCGACGACCCTCGAAGGAGGGCGCGGCGCAACGTGGTGCTGACGGCGGCGATCGCCGGGCTCGGCGGGCTGCTGTTCGGCTACGACCAGGCGTTCTTCCAAGAACGGGTGGACCGCCGCAGGGCATCCGCGTAGTTACGCTGCTCGGATGCGCATCGATGAGATCCTCGCCGCGCGGCGGCCGACCTTCTCGGTCGAGTTCTTCCCGCCGAAGACGGCGGAGGCGACAGAGCAGCTGTTCGAGACGGCGCGGGAGCTGCGCGCGCTGGCGCCCGATTTCGTCTCGGTGACCTACGGCGCGGGAGGCTCGACCCGAGAGGGAACCGTCGAGATCACCAAGGCCCTGAAGAACGACCTGGGCTACGAGACGATGGCGCACTTGAGCTGTGTCGGTGAGACCACCGCGGGGCTGGCGGCGACCCTGGACAGGATCGAGGCGGCGGGGATCGAGAACGTCTTCGCGCTGAGGGGAGACCCGCCGCGGGGGCGGGAGGACTTCCAGCAGCCCGAGGGCGGGCTGGGCAGCGCCGCCGAGCTGGCGGCCTTCATCTCCGGCGGGTGGGACTTCACGATCGGCGGCGCCTGCTTCCCGGAGGTGCACCCCGAGGCCTCCAACCTCGAAACCGACCTCTCCTACCTGAAGACGAAGGTAGACGCCGGGGCGAGCTTCCTGATCACCCAGCTCTTCTTCGACAACCGGGTCTACTTCGACTTCGTCGAGGCGGCGCGGCGCAGGGGGATCGAGGTGCCGATCCTCGCCGGGGTGATCCCGGTCGCCGGCTTCGCACAGACGAAGCGGATCTGCGAGCTGTGCGACGCGACCATCCCCGAGTCGCTGGAGGCGGCCTTCCGGGCGGCCGGCGGGGACGCCGAGCAGGAGTTCGAGCTGGGTATCGCCTACGCCTCGCAGCAATGCGCGGAGCTGCTGATTGCCGGCGCGCCCGGCATCCACTTCTATGCCTTGAACCGGGCGCCGGCTACGCGGGCGGTACTCGGCGCGCTGCGGGCAGCGCGGCCCTGGGACCGGACCGAGTAAGCGGCTGCGCTGCCGCGGGTTTGTGTACCCCAACCCCCTCCCCAAACGCCACCCGCGGGAGGGACGTCTACTGCCGGTAGGCCGGGAAGAAGGCGGCGGCTGCATAGCCGGTGGAGAGGCGATCGTAGGTTGCGGAGTCGCAGACGATCTCAGACACGTGCCAGGGCTGCTCTCGGTTGGCGAAGCCTCGCTTGAACTCCTCCAGGCGGTCGCCTCGAGTGATGCCGCCACCCAGGTTCAGCGGGATGCCGAGGTCAACGGATAGCTCAACCAGAGCGGCCAGGACGTTCTTCATTGGGGAGTCGCGGAGATGGAGGTCGGCGCTGCCGCTCAGGTAGTAGTGGAGGACTTCATCGCTGCGGGCGGCTACCGAGGCTGCTGCGACCTCGCCGTCGGGGGCCAGGGCCAGGGTCAGCCAGGTTCGGGCTGAGGTGAGGATGCAGTCGAAGTAGGGAGCGCCGAAGAAGTAGCGCTCGGCGGCGTTGGCACGGCGCATGGTCTGCTCGTAGGCGACGAGGAAGCCGGCGCGTTGCTTGGCAGTGGTTTCCGGGCCGGGGACGATGTGGACCTCGTAGCCGCGGCGGAGGTTGCGGCGGATCTGCTGGCGATCACTCATGCGGCTCTTGGGGGGCAGGGCGGGGTCGGCGATCTGGACGACGTTGCGCTCGGCGGCTCCGGCAAGCGGGGGGTCGCCTAAGCGGTGGCGGATGAAGGCGCTGATGAGGCCGGTCGTGGCGAAGTTGACAGTGGCGGGGTCGACCGATGCTCCGGGGGGCGCCGCCACCCCCGGGTAGCCGTAAGGCGAGATCGCGTCGATCTTGGGGCCGTGGCCGATCGACCGCACGATCAGCGGCGCCAGCAGCTCCGCCTCTCCGGCCTCGATTCGCAGCGTGTGGGTGGCACCCTCGGCGTCGAGGAAGGGGCGGGAGCGAAAGAACTCCTCACTCGCCGCCGCCTCACCGCGGTCGGCGATCAGCTCCGCTGTGGGAGCGCCGCTCACCCGAGGACGTCCGCCGCCGCGGCGCGGAACTCGTCCGGGAGCACGCCCCAGACCTCGCAGTCCTCGGCGGGCTCGCCGTCGCGGCGAAGGTGGGCGCGCATCGTCCCCTCGTGGCGCCAGCCGAGGCTCGCCACGGTCCTTTTCGCCACCTCGTTGCGGGCGGGGATTCGGCCGTAGACGCGGTGGGCGCCGAACTCGTCGAAGGCCCTGGCGATGGTCAGCGCCTCGGCGCGGCGGCCGACCCCTTTGCCGCGCACGTCGTCTCCAATCAGGGCGCCCAGCTCGGGTGCGGTCTGGCGGAAGAGCCCGTAGAGGGCAGTGAAGCCGACCGGCTCGTCGAACCCCTCGACGAGGATCGCGTACTTGCGGTCCTCGCTGGAGTCCTCCATCGCCCGGTGCGTCCAGGCCTCCGCCTGCTCCATCGAGAAGCTGTCCCGCTGCTCCATCAGCGTCCTCGTCGCCTCGGGGTTGTTGAACCAGCGATGCACGGCGGCGGCGTCGTCCGCCTCGAAGCGGCGCAGGCTGACCTTGGGCTTCTCGGTCATCGATCCCGAACCCTAATCCGGGGCGAGGCCGTGGCCGGTTATGAGCAACCAGGCGGTCCTGGCGAGGATGCGGAGGTCGAGGATCGCGCTGCGGTGATCGACGTACCAGACGTCCAGCTCGATCCGCTCCTCCCAGGGAATGCCAGCGCGGCCCTGGACCTGGGCCCAACCGGTGATCCCGGGCAGCACCTCGTGGCGGCGGTTCTGCAGCGGCGTGTAGTCCTTGACCTGGGCGGGGATGGTCGGGCGTGGGCCGACGATCGCCATCTCGCCGCGCAGGACGTTGACGAGGTTGGGGACCTCGTCAAGGGAGGTGCGGCGCAGGAAGCGGCCCGCGGAGGTGACGCGGGGGTCGTCGCGGGTGACGACCGTCCCGACCCCGACCGGGTCGGAGCCCGGCACCATCGTGCGCAGCTTCAACATCTCGAACTCCCGCCCGTCCTTGCCTACCCGGCGCTGTCGGTAGACGATCGGACCGCGACTGGCGAACCCGATCGCGATAGCCGCGATCAGCAGGAACGGCGAGAGGACGACCAGGGCCACCGACGCCAAGGCGATGTCGAACGCCCTGCTCATCGGGTCCCGGCGGCCTTCTCCCAGGCGCCCGGGGGACCGCCTCGAGCGCGATCCCAAAGGCCGGCCGGGATCGAGGCGGTGGTCATCATGTAGTAGCGGACGGCGCGGAGGGGCGCCAGCGGCAGCCAGCGGCCCAGGATCGCGGCGGCGATGAACGCGGCCTGAAACGCGAGCCCAGCCGCATAGACCCAGCCCTCTCCGAGCAGGGCGACGTTCGTCACCAGGGCGATCAGGTGCAGGAACGGGGTCAAGTAGCGCAGCAGCCTGTGCGAGGCCAGCTCGAAGGCGTAGAGCGGCGAGTAGCCGCGCGGCGCCAGCATCCCTTCGCCGATCACGATGTCCCAGAGGCCGACCATCATCCGGCGCTTGCGGGCGAACTCGCCCTCCAGGGTCGGGACCATCTTCTCCTCGGCGCGAGCCCAGGGCACGTACAGCGAGCGTAAGCCGCGCTTGGCCAGCTCGAAGGGAAAGGAGAGGTCGTGGCTGCCCGAAGGCGCAAACGCGACGTAGGCAGCGGCCCGGACCGCGTAGATCGCGCCATTGCCGGCGGTGACGCCGGCCAGCGCCGACTCCATCTCTCGGACGTGCATCTCGTAGCGCCAGTAGGCGCCCTCTAGGTTTCCGCCGGCCGCGTCGGTGAAGCGGACCTGACCGCAGGCATAGCCGACCGTCGGGTCGGCAAAGGGCTCGACCAGGTGACGGAGCGCGTCCAGCGCCCAGACGCTGTTTGCGTCAGAGAAGGCGAGGATCTCCCCGGAGGCTCGCTCGGCGGCGGCGTTCTGGGTGGCGATCTTGCCGCCGCGAGAGAGGTCGAGGACAAGGTCGGCGCCCGCTGCCCGCGCCCGCTTAACCGTCGCATCGGCGGAACCGTCGGATGCGACGATCAGCTCAAGGCGCTCGCGCGGGTAATCGAGCGCGAGAGCGTTGGCGATCTTGGCGGCGATCACTTCCTCCTCGTCATAGGCAGCGACGATCAACGAGACGCGGGGCGGCTCCTCCCAGGTACCGGGCCGAAGGGTCGGGCGCCTGCGCAACCTGACCAGCGCCCGCAGTACCAGCGGGTAGCCGGCGTGCGTGTAGACGATAAGCCCGACGCAGACCCAGAAGACGACGGCAACGAGTGCATCATCTCGCGCGCCTCCAGCAACTCCTCATAGATGGAGATCGTCCGGCGGGCTGCCTCGTCCCAGGAATAGGGGCCGGCGGCGGCGCGGCGGGCGGCGGCGGCGAGCTCGGCGCGGGCGGCCGCATCGCCGGTCAGCTCTGACAGCTCGGCGGCGAGCGCCGCGGGGTCCTCAGGTGCGACGATGCGCGCCGCCCCGTGCGCGGCGAGCTCGGGGAAGCCGCCGACTGCGCTCAGCACCATCGGCTTGCCGAAGGCGAGGCCCGCGTAGAGGACGCCGGAGTGCTCGGCGTCGCGGTAGGGGAGGGCGAGGACGTCGGCGGCGCGGAAGATCGCCGGGATCTCGGCGTCCTCGACGAAGCGGGTGAGGAAGCGGACGCGGCCCGGCGCATCGGCGGCGAGGCGGCGCAGGGGCTCGACCTCCATGCGGGGGTTGCCGACGATCCACAGCTCGGGTCCGTCGAGACGGCGGAAGGCGTCGAGCAGCGTGTCGATGCCCTTGTAGGGGCGCAGCAGGCCGAAGAAGAGGACGACCGGGCCCTCGGCGCCTTGCAGCTCGACGCGGCAGTGGCTTTTCCTCCGGCAGCCGGGTCAGGTAGTCGAAGGCGCCGTGGGGAACAACCCGGACGCGACCGGGGTCGAGCCCGACCTCGTCGCGAAGGCGGGCGGCGCCGTGCTCGGAGTGGGCGATGACCACGTCCATGCGACCGAAGACGCGGCGAGCGAAGGCGACCTGGCGGCGACTGGGGCGCGACGGCAGGATGTAGTGGGCGGTCATCGCCCGCGGTCGCAGCGAAGGCAGCAGAATCACGTCGAGGGACGGCACGGTGAGCCACTGATAGTGGACGACGTCGGCGTTGGCGCGGCGGCGGAAACGCAGCATGTCCGGGAGGTGCTCGGCGAGCTTGAAGGCGCGGCGGGCCGGGGCGCCGATGCCGCGGCCGGCGGCGCGGCGGTAGAAGCACTCCTTGACCCTGTACCCCTCGGCGGGCGGAACCGGGCCGTAGAGGAAGCGGCTGGTCAGCAGCTCGACCTCGGCCCCCTGGCGGGCGAGCGCTGCCGCCAGGGCGCGGTCGTAGGGTGGCGTGAAGGCCGAGGGGTCGACGAGCTGAACCCGCATGGTGGGCGATTATCGTGGCCCGCGTGGAGCCCACACTCTCCTACTGCGTCGTCAACACCAACGGCCGCGAGCACCTGCTCGCCTGCCTGGAGGCGATCGAGCGCACCCACCCGGCCGGCGTGGAGCGCGAGGTGCTGGTCCTCGACAACGCCTCCGCGGACGGATCCGCCGAGGCGGTGCGTGCGCTCGACAGCGAGATCCGGCTGATCGCCCTGGAGGCGGCGAGCCGGCAAGGCAGAGAACGACTCGACCCTGCTGCGCGAGGCGCGGGGCCGCTACTGCCTTCTGCTCAACGAGGACTCCGAGCTGCGGCGCGGGTGCGGCGGCGGCGCTGATCGCGGCGCTTGACGCCGACCCGAGGGCGGCGGCCGCCGGGAGCCCAGCTGCTCGACTCCGCCGGGGAGCCCGTCCCCTGCGCCTGGCGCTTCCCGGGTTTGGTCACGGCCCTGGCCGGCGCGGTGTTCCTGCATCGCCTCCTCACCGTGCAGAGCAAGGGCAGCGATCGACGCGGCGGGTCGACTGGGCGCAGTCAAGCGCGCTGCTCGTGCGGCGCGAGGCCGCCGCCGAGGTCGGCTACCTCGACCCGGCCTTCTTCGTCTACTACGACGAGTGCGACTTCTGCAAGCGCCTCAGCGACGCCGGCTGGCACACCCTCTTCGTCCCCGCGGCAGAGGCGGTCCACCACGACCAGCTCTCGACCGACCTGGCGGCTGGCCTTCCCCGCATCGTCGAGTTCCACCGCAACCGCGATCTCTACATGCGCAAGCACCACTCCCTCTCCGCCGCCCTCGCGGTCCGCGTGCTCACCGCCTGGGCCTACGCCTTCCGCGCCCTCGCCGCCACCATCCTCCCCGGCCACCCTGCCCGCATCTACTGGGCCCACGCCCGCCAGGCCCTACTCCCCAGCCGCGGCGCCGGGTTGCGGGAGAGAGCGCTTAGACAGGGCGCCTGACACTGCCGCTCAGAATCGCGCGTCCTCGTCTCTTAACTCCGCCTCGTAGGCCTCGGGGACCGTTCCCGCCACGGCGGGCGGCTCCTCTCGCAGGGCGTTCAGGCGCCGGAGCAGCTCGTCGGGGTGGCGCAGGCCGGCGAGCCAGTGCCGCTCGCCAGGGGTGAAGAAGCCGATCGCCAGGAGCAGGGCCGGGTAGGCAAGCCAGAGGACCGCGTTGCCGAGAAAGCCCGCCGCGCCGCTGGTCGGCAGGAACGCCGCGCCCGCGCCGACCAGCGTCGCGGAGACGAGCACCACCCGGGCCAGGCGCCCCCATTCGTAGGGGACCGGGAAGAGGCGCTGGGTGAACCCGTACATCAGCGCCAGCACGACGAGGTAGGAGGCGACCAGGGCGAGGCCGGCGCCGACGATCCCCAGCGGCGGGACCAGGGCGAGGTTGAGGGCGATGTTGGCGGCCAGCGCCGCGATCGTCGCCGGGAAGTTGAAGCCGGTGCGGCCGGTGCGGCCGAGGATGACGACGAGCACCAGGTAAAGGGCGTAGAGGGTGACGGCGGTGGAGATCAGGCCGATCGCCTTGTAGGAGTCGAAGTACTCCGGGGCGGCGAGAGCGCGCACGATCCAGCGCGAGAGCAGCCACATGCCGGTGACGATGAAGGCGCAGCCGGCGACGAACCAGGTGACGATCGCCGCGTAGGCGACCCGCGCCTCCTCATCGTCGCGGATCGAGTAGGCAAGCGGCGGCCAGGCGAGCTGGAAGCCGCGGACCAAGACGTTGACGGCCTGGGCGAACTTGACCGCCAGCGAGTAGAGGCCGGCCTGGGCGAGGCCGACGGAGCGGACGATGATGATGCGGTCGACGAAGTTGAGCAGGTAGAGCGAGAGCTCCGCCGGCATCGTCGGCAGGCCGAAGCGCATCAGTCGCCGCAGCAGGGCGCGGTCTACCCGGAGCGAGAGGCGGCGGCGATGGACGACGATCAGGGCGAGGACGAAGGCGGCGCCGCTCGCGTAGCTGCCCAGCAGCAGCCCGCGCGCCCCCTCTCCCTGCCCGACCACCAGCACCACGGTCAGCCCGATCGTCACCACTACGTTGAGGATCGTGGTCAGGAAGAAGGCACGGGCGCGCTCCTCCAAGCGGAACAGGGTGAGCAGGTATTCGAACATCGTCAGCACCCAGAGGCCGCCGATCGAGATGCGGGCGAGGCCGGGGGCGGAATGGTTGAGCAGGGCTTCGGAGATCTGTCCGGCGAAGGGAAGCGCGATCAGCGCCGCCGCGCTCGCCACCCAGAACAGAGCTGCGAAGGAGGTGGCGATGACCCGGTCGGGATCCTCGTCATCTCGGTAGTAGAAGCGCAGCAGCGCCTCGATCATGCCGAGCCGGACGACGATGCTGGCGGAGACGACCGCGGCGAACATCACCTCGGCGGCGCCGTAGTCGGTCAGGGTCAGATAGCGCGTGTAGAGCGGCAGCAGGGCGACCGCGATGACCTTCGAGAGGATGCTCGCCGCGGTGTAGGCGGCGCCAGTCGTCGCTAGGCGGCGGAGGTAGCCCGACACGGGGCGAGACTACGCGGGGTCGCGGACTGCGGGGGCTACCGGCAAGCGATGCGGCCACCGCGAGCAGGACCCAGGTGATCGGGTCTTCGTAGAACCCTGCGTAGGCCATCGTGTGGACAAGGAGCGCGACGAAGGCCGCGAGGACTGCCGCTCGCCCGGGCGTCGAGAGGCCCGGGCCAGCGGTCATCGTCCACAGGGCGACGACGATCAGAGCTGCATATAGCGCGAGGCCGACCAAGCCTTGCTCTGCTGCGATCGTGATCGGCTCTGTGTGGGAAACGGAGACCGGGACCCTGCGCTTTGCAGCGTGATCGCGGTAGGCGGTAGAGAAGGAGCCTGAGCCATAACCGTAAATCGGCCGCTGGTCGAAGAGGCGGACGCCGCCCGAGACGAGGTGGGCTCGGCCGCTGGTGTCGATGTTGAGCCTTTCGAAGTTGATCTTCGAAGAACCGCCGACGAGCGCGACGAGGAGGACGGCCGCCACCGCCCCGACCGCGGCGCTCGCCAGCGTCCAGCGCCAACTCCAGCGCAGGGCCGCCAGCACCGCCATTCCTGCCAGAAGGGCGATGAAGCTCGACTGGGAGAAGGTCGGCACGAGACCGATCCAAAGGATCGCGACCAACCCGGTAAGCAGCGCGATGCTTCGCCGCTCCTTGGCCCATAGCAACGCCGCCATCGCCACCACGATCGCCAGTGCCAGATACCTGCCGTAGATATTCGGGTCCCAGAAGACCGAGTTGACCCGGAAGTAGGTGTGGAATTCGTTCGACCGGATCACCTGGTGATTCCAGAACAGACCTCTGCTCGCGTACTCGATCGACCCCACCAAGACAAACAGCACCGCCTCGATGGCCACCACCCAGAGCACCAGGGCCAACAGCTTCCGATCCCACCTGAAGTCGCTCAGCAATGCAAAGGCCACCGCGAACGGTACGTAGAAAAAGCAGACGTCCTGCAGTCCCTTGGAGAAGTCCTCCGAGTAGAGCACCTGCAATCCGTACAGGACGACCACCGCGGCCAGGACTCGCGGCAGCCACTTGGCGGCCCCTTGTGCGCCGAGCCCTGCGGGCGGAGTGCGCCAATCCCTGACCACGACAAAAAGCACGCCTCCGGCGATCACCAGGTACAGCGGCACCAACAGGTTCGCTGTTTCGCCGCCGGCTTCGAGGGGGATGCGGAAGGGAAGGACGAAGACGATCGCGAGGGGGAGGGAGCGAGGCCAGCGGCGGAAGGCGAGGGCGAGGGCAGCGACGCAGAAAAGAGCGAGGGCTAGCGCTAGGGCGATCCGCGCCGGATGGTCGCGCAGGTCGACGATCCGGTGGGAATGCCACTGATCGCCGAGGATGAGGATCGGGATAAGGGCGATCGCGACGATCATCGCCGCTGAGCGCAGCCGCCCCGGGGGGATAAGGATCGCGGTCGCGGCAGCGGTGGCCGCAACCACGACGCCGGCCCCGGCGAGAACGCCGCTCAAGGGGTGCCCTTCGCGGCGCGCCGACACCCCGCGGTGCGGTTGCGCTGCGCCGGGCGCAGGCGGATCGTCCCCGGCAGGACGAGATCGCGTTCCTGGGCGAGCAGCTTGACTCGCAGCTTGTAGCGGCCTGGCGCCGCGATGCGACCGTCGCGGTCGCGGCCGTCCCAGTAAAAGGTGAAGAAGTTGTAGCGGGGCAGGTAACGATCGCGCGCGAGGGTGAAGACGAGCCGCCCGCCGGGTCGGATCACCTGCACGGTCGCGTGATCGGAGAGGGTGACGCGGAAGCTGATCCGCTCGCGGTGGGCTCGGCAGCCCCCCTTCAGCGCCAGGCTACGACCGGCGGCGGTGAAGCCGACGTGGTCGACGACGAGCGGGTCGCGCTTTAACCGCTGGGAGAAGGCAAAGGCCGCGACCGTGGCGAGGAGGACCAGCGCGAAGACCGAGCCGGCGACGCTAACCCGTCGAGGAGGCATCGTCTTCACCGACGATCACCGCGACCGGGGCCCCGGCGGAGACCGAGCCGACTTCGGAGGTCATCGGCTGCACCTGTCCGATCCCCAGCTCCCTGGCGAGGAGCCGCGCCTGGGGGGCCTCGCCGGGCTTGTACATCACGGTGCCGGCGGCGAAGCTGGAGGAGCTGTTGGTGACCGCCCCCAGCTTGTAGCCCTTGCGCTGGACCTCGGCGCCGTAGCGGGCGGCGAGGCCCGGCACCGCGGTCCCGTTCAGGACCGCCACTTCGATCCCGGCGGACCTGGCGGCGGCGCCCCTGGCGTGCGGGGCGCCTTCCCCGGAGCCGTGCAGGGCCGCGTAGGCGATCCCGCCGGCGCCGATCAGGACCACGGCGAAGACCGCGGCCAGGTAGCGCGGCTCGGCCAGCCGCCCGCCGCGGCGCGAGAGCCAGGACCCGAGGCGCTCTTTGGCGGTCAGCTCCGCTTCGCCCGCCTCGCGGCGGCGGCGGCGCTCGGTGCGCAGGGCGATCGCCTGCTGTTCTGCGCCGCGGGCCTCCTGCAGGAGGCGCAGCTCCTCGGCCCGGGCGGCGGCCGCCTGAGAGGTCGACTCCTTGCGCTCGGCGTCTCGCTCGGGGGCCGATCCGGCCCACTCGCGCAGGCGGCGGATCTCGCGCCCCTGGGTGAAGGAGAGCAGGGCCAGCAGGGCGAGGCCGAAGAACGCGGCCAGGCCGGCGAAGGCGCCGATTTCCTTGATCAACTCCACGGAGGGGCTGCGAGAGGCTACCCGTCGTAGAGAACCGTCGCCGCGTCGGGGCCGGGGGCGGTGATCATCTCGACGACTCGCGCGGCCAGATCGGCCTCGTCGCCGGCCAACACCAGGTGCTCAAGCGAGTTCAGCGTCGACTCGACCCAATTCGGGTCAAGCGGCGCTTCCCGCACCGCCCGCCGGATCCGTTTCGAGGCGGTCGGCTGCTCGCTCTCGCCCACGCCGAAGAGCTGCTCTTGCAGCTTCTCGCCGGGCCGCGGTTTGGTGAACTCGATCACGATGTCGCGATCGGGCTCATACCCGGCGAGTCGGATCATGTTGTGCGCGAGGTCGACGATCTTTACCGGATCGCCCATGTCGAGGACGAAGACCTCGCCCTTGCCAGCCCCGATGTCGCCGGCACGGATGACGAGCTGGACCGCCTCGGGGATGGTCATGAAGTAACGGGTCATCTCGGGATGGGTGACGGTGACCGGCCCGCCCCGCTCGATCTGGCTGCGGAAGATCGGCACCACGCTGCCAGAGGAGGCGAGCACGTTGCCGAAGCGCACACTGGCGAAGCGGGTAGCGGGGTGCTTGTGGCCGGCGGACTCAACGATCCACTCCGCCATCGCCTTCGAGGCCCCCATCACCGTCTGGGGGTTGACCGCCTTGTCGGTGGAGATAAGGACGAAGCGCTCGACCTTGGAGGCGGCGGCCGTCTCCGCAGTGACCCGTGTTGCGATCGCGTTGTTGCGGACGGCCTCCAGCGGGTTGGCCTCCATCAGCGGCACGTGCTTGTAGGCAGCAGCGTGGAAGACAACTGAGGGCTTGAAGCGCTGCATCACCTCCAGCATCCGGTGCGGCTCCTTGCAGTCAGCGAGCACCGACTCGACGTTGGTGAAGTGGCGCTCCTCGACCATCTCCCGGTCGATCTCGAAAAGGTTGTCCTCGGCATGGTCGAGCATCACCAGCAGCCGCGGCCGGACCCTGGCGATCTGGCGGCAGAGCTCGGAGCCGATCGAGCCCCCGGCCCCGGTGACGAGGACGATCCGGTCGCGCAGGTAGGCGCCAACCCGGTCGAGTTCAAAAACAACGGGGTCGCGGCCGAGCACGTCCTCGACCTGGACCTCGCGCAGCTGCTTGTTGAGCTGAACGCCGCCGCGCAGCAGCTCGAACACGGTGGGCAGGGTGCGCACGCGGATCTCCCGCTCGCGGCAGGCGGCGACCACCTTGGCTCGCAGCGTCCCCGGTGCCGAGGGGATCGCGATCACCGCCTCGTCGGGGTCGGTCTCCTCAAGGATCGCGACGATCTCCTCGGTCGAGCCGAGTACCTTCAGCCCCAGCATCCGCATCCCCCGCTTGCGCGGGTCATCGTCGACGAAGCCGATCGCGGTCGAGCCGAGGTTGGGGTTGAGCTGAAGCTCGCGAACCACCATCTGCCCACCCGAGCCGGCGCCGATCACCAGCACCTCGCGCTTGGGGACGCGTGAGCCGCGCGAGGGCCGCTCGACGATCAGCCGCACCGAGAGGCGGGCGCCAGCGACCAGCAGCGTAGTCAGGACGAAGTCCATAACCACCACCGAGCGCGGCAGGGTGTGCTTGAACGGCTGCGCCACGGCGAAGAAGACGACGAGGATCACGCTGGCGAAGGCGACGGCGCGGAGGATGAGGAGGACGTCGCGGCCGCTCACGTAGCGCCACCACTTCTGGTAGAGCCCAAAGGCGCCGAAGACGACCAGCTTGCCGACGATAACGATGCCAACCGCCTGGGCGAATAGCAACTGGTAGCGGGACGGCAGCCCGTGCGGGTCGTCGAGGAAACGCAGCTGGAAGGCCAGGAAGAAGGCGAGCGCGACCAGGACGGCGTCGGCGACCACCTGGAGGACCCGGTTGCGATAGACGGGGTGATTCAACCGCTGCATGGGACCGGAGCGAGTTTAGAGGCTGAGGTCTTAGGATCACGGGTCTCCTTATGCCGAATCCACTGCTCTACGCCGATATCACCGGGCCGATCGTCGAATTCTGCGTCAACGTGATCGAAAGCACCGGCCTGGCGGGTGTGTTCCTGCTGATGGCAGCGGGAAGCGCCTGTATCCCCATCCCCAGCGAGGCGGTGATGCTGTTCGCCGGCTTCGACGTCTCCAACGGCAGCCAGACGCTGATCGGAGTGACGGTGGCGGGCCTGGCGGGGAACATGGCCGGCTCGTGGCTGACGTATGCGATCGGCTATTACGGCCGGATCGACCTGCTGGAGAAAAACCGCCTGATCCACTTCAGCCCGTCGCGGCTGGCCCGGGTGGACAGCTGGTTCAAGCGCCACGGCGACGCCACCGTCTTCTTCGCCCGTCTGGTGCCGCTCGTGCGCGCCTTCATCTCGCTCCCGGCCGGCCTGGCAAAGATGCCGTTCTGGCGGTTCACCTGGCTGACCGCGGTCGGCTCGCTGCCCTGGGTGCTCGGCTTCGCACTGATCGGGCGGGCAGTCGGTGACAACTGGGAACAGTGGCGCCATCACCTCCAGATCCTCGATTACCTGGTCGTTGCCGCGATCATCGGACTTCTCGCGTACGCCATCGTGAAGCGCCGGCGCGACGGCGGGCGCGGCGAGGGCGAGGCAACCGAGCCCGTCGGCGCCGGGGGCGCTTGAGCGAAGCGGCCGATGGGCGGATCCCGACCCGGCGCGCGGTCGCGCTGGGGATCGTCCAGGGACCTGCCGAGTTGCTGCCGGTCTCAAGCTCCGCCCACATCGTGCTGGTCCCGTGGCTGGCCGGTTGGGACTGGGGGTCGATCGACCCGGAGGTCCGCAAGAGCTTCGAGGTTGCGCTGCACGCCGGCGCGGCGGTGGCGCTACTGATCGGCCAGCGGGGGGTGATCGCAGAAGAGATGCGCGAGTTCAACCTGCGTCGGGTAACAGTGCTGGCGCTTTCCTTCATCCCGGCGGCGGTCGTCGGCTATACGCTGGAGCGACCGATCGAGCGGCGGCTGGGCGGGCCGGGGGCGACCGCGGTCGGCCTGCTGGCAGGCGCGGCGGGTATGGTCGCCGCCGACCGCCGACCGCAGGCACGCGGTAGGGGGGAGGTCAACTGGCGCGATGGGCTGGCGCTGGGAGTGGCCCAGGCGGCGGCGCTGGCACCTGGGATCTCGCGCAACGGCGCCACGCTTACCGCGGCTCGCTGGCGGCGCTTCTCCCGCGGGCAAGCGAACCTGCTCTCCAGAACCGTGGCGTTGCCGATCATCGTCGGCGCTGCGACACTAAAGGGCGCCCGCCTGCAAAGACGCGGCGCGTCCCCTGAGCTGCGCCGCTCGATGGCCGTCGGGGTCGCTGCCTCCTTCGCTTCGACCCTCGCCTCGCAGCGCCTTATCCACCTGGTCGAGCGCGACCGCGCGCTTTGGCCCTACGCGGCCTACCGCGTAGCCCTCGCGGCCGCGGTTCTTGCAAAGCTGCGTCGATGAGCGACGCCTACGCGAGGGCCGGAGTCGACCAGGACGCGGCGGACTCCGCCGTCGCCGGGCTCCTCCGGGCGCTCGGCGCGATCCGGCTCGACCGGCCGAGCCGCCAGGTGCCGCTGGCGGGCCACTACGCGAGCGTGATCCGGCTCGACGAGCGGACCGGGGTCGCCCTCTCCACCGACGGGGTCGGGACCAAGTTGCTCCTCGCCGAGCAGCTCGGCCGCTTCGACACGGTCGGGATCGACTGCGTGGCTATGAACGTCAACGACGTGATCTGCGTCGGCGCAGAGCCGCTGGCAATGCTCGACTACATCGCGATCGAGCGCGCCGACCCCGAGGTATGTGAGCAGATCGGGGTCGGCCTCGCGCGCGGCGCTGAGCGTGCCGGGATCGAGATCCCGGGCGGGGAGCTGGCCCAGCTCGGCGAGATGATGCGCGGCTTCGACCTCGCCGGCGCCTGCTTCGGCACGGTCGCGCTGGACGCGATCGTCGACGGCTCGGCCGTCCGCCCTGGCGACCCGGTGATCGGCCTGCCCTCCTCGGGGATCCACTCCAACGGCTACACCCTCGCCCGCTCTGCCCTGGAGGGCATTGCGCTCGACGACGAGCGCCTTGGACGCCCGCTCGGTGAGCTGCTGCTTGAGCCGACCGAGATCTACGTCAAAGCGGTGCTGGAACTGCTGCGCTCCGAAGTCGAGGTCCGCGGCCTCGCCCACATCACCTCGGGCGGACTCGGCAACCTGCTGCGACTCGCTGCCGAACTCGGTTACGAGATCGACGCCCCGCTTCCGGTCCCTGCCGTCTTCGAGCTGATCCAGGAGCGCTCGGGGGCCGGAGACGACGAGATGCACCAGGTCTTCAACATGGGTTGCGGCTTCTGCTGCGTCGTGGCCGCCGGCGAGGAGGACGCCGCCTTGGACATCCTCCGCCGCCGCCACCCCGCGGCGCAGCGGATCGGGCGCGCGGCCGAGGGGTCGCGTGAAGTCCGCCGTGCGTGAGCGGGAGACCCTGGTGCGACGGAGAACCTCCATCGCGAGAGTGCTCGACAATGGATGCAGATAGATGGAGGCCCGCCCCTCAAGCTCGATGATCGGAACGGTGCTCTCCGGCCGCTACCGGCTGGAGGCAAAACTGGGCAGCGGCGGGATGTCGACCGTGTACCTGGCCCGTGACGAGACGCTCGACCGCCCGGTCGCGGTGAAGGTGATGCACCGGGAGATGTCCGAGCAGCCCGATCAGCTCGAGCGCTTCCGCCAGGAGGCGCGGGCGGTGGCGAAGCTTTCCCATCCTAATGTCGTCTCGGTGATCGACGCCGGAGAGGACGGCGGCTACCCCTACATCGTTTTCGAGTATGTCGAAGGGGAGACGCTGAAGCAGCGGATCGCCCGGGTCGGGGAGCTGGACACCCAGGAGGCGATCGCCTACGCGATCGAGATCGCGCGAGGTCTCACCGTTGCCCACGCCCGCAAGATGGTCCACCGTGACATCAAGCCGCAGAACATCCTGATCGACAGCGAGGGCCGGGCGAAGCTGACCGACTTCGGCATCTCCCGTCAACTCGAGCAGGACGGGATGACCGCGACCGGGCGGGTGCTGGGGACCACCGACTACGTAGCCCCCGAGCAAGCTATGGGGCGGGGGGTCGACCCGCGTTCGGACATCTACTCGCTCGGCGTCGTCCTCTACGAGATGCTGGTCGGGCAGGTGCCGTTCCACGCCGAAAGCCAGGTCGGGGTGGCGATGAAACATGTCAACGAGGACCTGCCAGATGTCCAGAGGCGCCGACCAGAGGCCTCCGCCGCGGTCGCGCTCGTGGTCGAGCGCGCGACGGCGAAGAGCCCCGACGAGCGCTACCAGCAGATCGGCGAGATGATCGAAGACCTCTCCACCGCGCTGGAGGTGGAAGCGGCCAGGGCGGGCTCCACCACTGGCGAGGCGACGAGCGTGCTCGACGCGGTGCCGCCGCCGAAGCGCAAGCTCTCCAGCCGCGCCCGCTGGTCCTGGGCGACGATCGTCGCGCTGGCGGCGGTGAGCGGCGCAGCGCTGCTCGCCGTGCAGCTGATCTCCGGCGGCAAGCTCGGAGGCGGCGCCGAGAGAGGCAGCGGCAAGCCGGTGGCGATCCTCTCCGCGACCGGCTACAACCCCGAGGGCACTGGCGAAGAAAACCCCGAAGCGGTCGGACAGGTGATCGCCGTGAGCCCGGCCGGCGGCGCCTGGTCCACCGAGCACTACGAATCAGAAACCTTCGCCGGTACGAAGAGCGGCCCAGATCCCGGCACGGGAATCTACGTGACGACCAAGGCGTCGGCGAACCCCTCGAAGATGGTGGTGCGCACGCCGACCCCTGGCTGGGACGCGCAGGTCTTCGCCGCGGCGGGCGAACCGCCGACCGGCATTCAGGGCTGGGGGCATCAGGTGGGAGAAGTGCGCAACGCGGCACGTGTGCAGGAGATCGACCTCAGCCTGCAGCATCCGGCCAGCCACTTCCTACTCTGGCTCAAGAAGGCCGTACCGGCCCCCGACCAAAGCGGCGGCTACCTGGTCGAAGTCAGCGACATCAAGCTGCTGAACTGAGCTCAGAACTCATACGAGCGCGCCCGAGCGTGGCGCTCGACCGCGAGGCCGACGAGCCGGTCACAGAGGTCCGCGTAGGGGACCCCGGTTGAC
Source organism: uncultured Solirubrobacterales bacterium (assembly GCA_963842375.1). GTDB lineage: Bacteria > Actinomycetota > Thermoleophilia > Solirubrobacterales > 70-9 > CAVUPF01. The sequence continues at coordinate 9,198 of CAWJGB010000003.1, read as the reverse complement.
TCGAACAGCTTCGCGTAGACGCTGGTCTCGTTGAAGCCGGGCATCGTGTTGATCTCGTTGACGAGGACCTCGCCGCCGGGCTCGACGAAGAAGTCGCAGCGGGCCAGGCCAGAGCAGCCCGCCAGCGCGAAGATCGACGCGGCCAGCTCGCGCACGAGCGCCGCCTGCCCGGCTGGGATCGGCGCCGGGACCGCCAACTCCATCCCCCCCTCACCGTACTTCGCCTCGAAGTCATACCACTCGGCGTTGGCGACGATCTCCCCCGGCACGGAGGTCTCAGGGAGCTCGTTGCCGAGCACCGAGCACTCGACCTCGCGACCCTCGGCAGAGGCCTCGACGATGACGCGGGGATCGTGGCGGAGGGCAAGCTCGACCGCGGCGTCGAGGTCGGCGATCCGCTCGACCTTGCTGATCCCCACGCTGGAGCCGAGCCGCGAGGGCTTCACCCAGAGCGGTAGGCCCATCGACGGAATCCGCTCGCGCCAGCCCTCCTCCCCGGCCTGGGCGAACTCGACCTGCGGCACCCCGCGCTGAGCGAACAGCCGCTTCAGGGTCAACTTGTCCATGCAGGTCGCCGAGGCGAGCACGTCCGAGCCGACGTAGGGCACGTCGAGCCACTCCAGCAGTCCCTGGACGCTGCCGTCCTCACCGAAGGGCCCGTGAAGGGCCGGGAAGACGGCGCCGGCGCCCAGCAGCCCGCCGGCCGGGACCAGCTCGACCGGCGACCCGGCGCAACTCCAGCGCCCGTCGCGGGCGATCGTCACCCCCACCGCCTCGTGCCCGGCTTCGGTAAGCCCGCGCTGCACCGACTCGCCCGAGCGCAGGGAGACGTCGTGCTCGGAGGAGCGCCCGCCGGAGAGCACCACGACCCTCACCGGGCTCTCTCCCCCGTCTCGTCTGGCTCGCTCATGGCTTGCCCGGTTCAGCCGGTTCCGTCGGTTCGGCTGACGCTTTACCGACCACCACCGTCACTTCGGCACCCTTTTCGATCTTCGTGCCAGCCGGTGGGAACTGGTCGATCACATGGCCGACCTTCGAGGCGGCTTCAGTTTCCTGTTCGGAGACGGTGGGCTTGAACCCGGCTTCGCGAAGCGTCGTAACCGCTTCGGATCGCAGCCTGCCGATCAGGTTCGGCACCGAGACCTTCTGCTGGCCCTTGGAGACGACGATGGAGACGGTCGAGCCGGGTTCGACTTCCCTGCCGGCGCTCGGCGACTGGCGGATCACCTGGCCCACCGGAGCCGAGCTCGTTTCTTCGGTGACGGCGGCAACGAGGCCGCGGGCGCGGATCTGCTGCACCGCCACCGAGCGCTGGGTGCTGACCAGTACCGGGACCTTGGCCAGCTTCGGCCCGCTGGAAAGGGTCAGGACGACGTCGGAGCCGCGCGTCGCCACCGTTCCGGCCGAGGGAGTGGAGTGGATCACGAGGCCCGGGGTGACGCTGGTGGAATGGACGTCTTCGACCTGGATGCCGAATCCGGCCTTCTTCAGCTTCGCTTCGGCCCCGGCACGAGTCAGCCCCGCGGTCGGGGGGACCTTGGCGCTGCCGGGGCCGGCGCTCACCGTCAGCGTCACCGCAGGCTTTGAGCAGGAGAAGCTGAGGAAGGCGCAGCTCTGGGACGCCTTCTCGGCCGGCGGCGAGGCGGCGGGGTCCTGCTCAAGGACCGTGTTCTGCGGCGCATTGCGTTCCACCCGCTTTACTTCGCGGATCGGGAAACCGTCCTGCTGGAGCAGGGAGATCGCGACGCCCAGCTGGTTGCCGGTTACGTTGGGGACGTCGGTCGTCGTGTCGCGGGTCAGCGCGAAGCCGACCAGGGCGCCGATCAGGACGGCGATCCCGACCAAAATCCAGCGGCGGCGGCGCTTCTTGCGCCGCTCCTCCTCGGAGTCGGGCTCCTCCGCCTCCTTCTCGGCCGGAGTCGCAACGACCGGGGGCAGTGGGGCGAAGGCCGCGGTGCCGCCGCCGGCCTGCCCGGAGTCCTCCAGCGCCGCGTCGAGCGCCGCGATGAACGCATCGGCGCTCTGGAAGCGTTGCCCGGGGTCCTTCTCCAGCGCCCGCATCACCACCGCGTCGAGCGCCGGCGAGACCCGAGGGTTGATCGAGCTGGGCCGCTGCGGCACCTGCGAGACCTGCTTCATCGCGACCGCGACGGCGCTCTCGCCCTCGAAGGGGACCCGCCCGGTCAGCGCCTCGTAGAGCATCACGCCGATCGAGTAGAGGTCGGAGACCGCCGTCACGTCCATCCCCTGGGCCTGCTCGGGCGAGAGGTAGTGGGGGGTGCCCATCACCGAGCCGGCCTGGGTGATCTCCGAGACGCCGGCGCGGGCGATGCCGAAGTCGGTGACGACCGCCTTGTCCTCGGCGTCGACGATCACGTTCTGCGGCTTCAGATCGCGGTGGACGATGCCGTGCCGGTGGGCGAAGCGCGCAGCCTCCAGCACCTGGCGGATGAGCTGCACCGCCTGCTCGGGGCTGAGGCCGGCGTCGATCAGCTGCTTCAGGGTGCGGCCTTCGACGTACTGCATAGCGATGTAGTAGGAGCCCTCGAACTCGCCGCGGTCAAAGACGGCGACGACGTTGGGGTGCTGGAGGCCGGCCGCGGCTTCCGCCTCGCGCCGGAAGCGCTCGACGAACTCGCGGTCCTGGGAGAAGCGGCTGTGCAGGACCTTCAAGGCCACCCGGCGCTGCAGGTGCGTGTCGTCGGCCAGCCAGACGTCCGCCATCCCTCCCGAGCCGATCCGCTTCAGCACCCGATAGCGCCCGTCGACGACGCTGCCCTCGCTCACATCAGGCACGCTTGCTGCCTCCTTGTCTCATCTCGTCATTCGCCACGCAGGATCGTTTCCGCGACGGCGCGGAAGATCGGTGCCGCCACGTCGTTGCCGAACTTCGTCGTGCATTCGACCGTGGCGGCGATCGCGATCTTTGGGTCCTTCGCCGGCGCGAAGCCGATGAACCAACCCTGGTTCTCCGCCGTCCCCCCGCCGCAGGCTTTGTTGCCGGGAGTTTCGGCGGTGCCGGTCTTGCCCGCGACCGCGACGCCTGGGATCGCCGCGTTTGTGCCGGTTCCTTCCCGGACAACCCCTTCCATCGCCGTGGTCAGCTCCGCCGCGGTCTTCGCGCTGATCGGGCGACTGTACTCGGACGGCTTCAGTCGCTTGACGACGCGCCCGTCGGGTTCGACCACCCGGCTCCAGATCTGCGGCTTCATCAGCCTGCCCCGGTCGGCAACCGCCGCGGCAACCTCGGCCATCTGCAGCGGCGTCACCGCCAATCGCTCCTGTCCGATCGCCACGCGCGCGAGGTCAATCCCGGCGCCCGGGCCGAGCAGCTTTCCTTCTTCGAAGAGCCCGCTCTTTCCAACCTGGTCTTCGGGGAGGTCGATCGCCGGCGTCGCGTTGAAGCCGAAGCGGTCCATGTAGTTGAACAGCGTGCTTTCGCCGATCCGCTGGCCGAGCTGGCCGAACCAGGTGTTGACCGAGTTCGTCAGCGCGGTGTCCAGCGAGATCGGCCCGAAGTTCTGGTTGTAAGTCGTTTTGCAGCGGCTGGCCCTCGACTTCTAGGGTCCCGGGCGCGTTGATCGTCGTTTCTGGGGTGATCGTGCCGCTGTTTAGCCCCGCCGCGGCGGTCACCACCTTGAAGGTCGAGCCGGGTGGGTACCGGCCCTGGGTCGCGCGGTCCAGCAGCGGCGAGTTGACCTTCGGAGAGTGTCATAGGGAATCCGGTTGGGGTTGTAGGAAGGGTTGGACGCCATCACCCGCACCCGGCCGGTCCGCGGTTCGATCGCCACCACCGCCCCGAAGCCGGTCGCCTGCGAGGGCGTTCAGCGCGACCCGCTGCGCGGTCGGATCGAGGTTGGTGACGACATCGTCGCCTTCCTGGTTGCTGCCGCTGAGCTGGTCGAGGATCGAGCCGAATTCAGAGCTTGTGCCGACCAGTTCTTCGTTGTGGGATTGCTCGAACTCGCTGTCGCCCTGTCTGGACGAAGCTGTAGCCGATCGGATGCCCGAACAGCGCGCCCTGCGGGTAGCGCCGCACGTAGCTGCAGGCTTGAGCCATGGCCGATCGCGACCGAGTGGGCGATGACGCTGCCGTCGGCGGCGAGGATCCTGCCCCGTTTGATCTGCTGCTGCAGCAGCAGTGGGCGATGGTTGGCGGCGTTGTTCTTCAGCGCCTTGGCGTCGAACACCGACCAGTAGGAGGTGAAGCCGATCAGCACCGCGAAGAGGACGACGATCAACCCGAACAGTTGGACGATCTGGCGGTTCACGCTCCCTCCAGCGCCAGGCCGACCTGACGGGGCGAGTCGGTCTCACCGCGGGCGCGGTCGGAGATCAGCGGCAACGACGCCACCGATACGAAATTGGCGAGGGCCGAACTGCCCCCATAGCTGCGGAGGGGCAGGGCTATTCCGCCCAGCGCGATCAGCCTCATCACTCCGCCGCTGATTGCCATAGCCGGGGTCGCGAAGAGCGCGGGCGGCCCGCTTGCCGAGAGCTTTGAGAAGCGAGGGGCGGGGGGCGGGAACCGGTCGGGATCGGGGAGGCGGATCCGCAGGTTGATGTGGCTGGTGAGATGAGCGGCGAGGAAATGGACCCCGTAAATCAGGCGGAGGTTGTCGAATCGGGCGTTCCTCCGGGCGAAAACCGCAGCCAAGCCGGCCGCTAGGAGCAGGGCGACGGGGATCAGAGCGAGAGCTCCCGGTTTCGCGCCGACCTCACGGCACCCCCTGGCCCTGCTGGATTTCTTCGAGCAGCGAGGCCGCGTCGGAGCGGGAGCGCAGGTCCTGGCCGATGACCGCGGCGCGGCGGCGCGGCGGCAGCGAGGCGGTCTGGATCGGGCTCGCGTAGCGCTCTTCGTAGAGCTCGATCCCGAAGGGAAGTTCGTAGGGAAGCCCGCGGTAGAGGGCGACCCTGCCGGCGGCGTCAGTTCCCAGGAACCAGACCTGGCGGTTGCCGTACCAGGCGCCGAAGGCGACCGCGCCGAGTACCACCACCACGGCGAGCGCCTTGGCGGCGGTTCGCAGCCGTCGGCGCTTGGGTTTCGCAGCGAGCTGTTCGCGCCGCTCCCTGGCCGCTGCGGCGGCGGCGCGGCGGCGCACCTCGGTGGCGGTCAGCCCGCCTCCTCCGCCGATGGGACCGATCAGAGTCGCGCCCTCCGGCGCGCGGGCCGGGGCTGCCGAGTCCTCGAGGCGGAAGGCGAGGGCGGTGATGTTGTCGCGACCCCCAGCCCGGTTGGCTTCGTCGATCAGCGCCCGCACCGCGGCGTCGAGTCGAGGTCGCGGCGGCGAGGATGCGGGCGATGCGCTCGTCGTCGAGCATCGTCGTCAGCCCGTCCGAGCAGAGCAGGAAGACATCGCCCGGCTGGGCGGGAACCGTCTGCACGTCGACCTCGACCTCGGGCTCGGGGCCGAGCGCCCGGGTGATGATCGAGCGCTGCGGGTGGTCCTCGGCCTGGGCGTCGGTGAGCTGGCCCTTGCGCCGCATCTCCTCAACCAGCGAGTGATCGCGGGTCAGCCGCTCCAACCTGCCGTCGCGCAGACGATAGGCGCGGCTGTCGCCGACGTGACCGATCCCCACCTCCTCGCCGGCGGGGTCGACTATCGCCGCGGTGATCGTCGTCCCCATCCCGGCCAGCGACGGGTCGGCGCGGGCGTGCTCGTGGATCTCGCGGTTCGCCGACTCGATCGTCTCCTTCAGGACCCGCTCGGGCGGGGCGTCGGGGAGGTCGCGGTCAAACGCCTCGGCCGCCGCCTTAGAGGCGACCTCGCCGGCCTGCGCGCCTCCCATCCCGTCGGCGACGACGAACACCGGCGCGCGGACGAAGAAGGAGTCCTCGTTGGCGTTTCGCTGGCGCCCGGTGTCGCTGCGGAACGCCTGCTCGCTCACCCGCAGCATCGAGCTTACCCGCTGGTGAGGATCGCTACGCATGCGCCTCGAAACGAAACTCGGTGTCGCCGATCCTCACCACGTCGCCGTCGATCAGCTCGGCCTCGCCCTTCAGGGTGGCGTCGTTGAGGAGGGTGCCGTTGGTCGAGTCCATGTCTTCGATGAAGTGGCGGCCTTCGCGGGAGAAGATCCTGGCGTGGACGCCGGAGGCGTAACGATCCTCGATCTGCACGTCGGATTCCTTGGAGCGGCCGATCGAGAGCCCGCCGATCAGGTCGAAGCGCTCACCCGCGTCCAGCCCGCCGCCGCGCTCCGCGACCAGCCAGGCTTCGGCGCCCTCGCGGTGCCTCGCTCGCCGAAGGCCGGCGCGCGGGTGAAACCCGGTCGAGTCCGGCGCCGGCGCGACCGTCCTGCGAAGGTCCTTCATCGCGCTGCGTGCGACGAAGAGCAAGAACAGGTAGAGGACGGCCAGGAAGCCGAACTTGAGGGCCACTGAGATCGGGTCGTACGCCACGCTCAGAACACTACGGCCAGGAGCCGCTACTGCTCGATGTCGAAAAGGAAGGTCGTCGTCCCGAGGGTGACCTCGTCGCCGGGGCTGAGGCGGGTCGAGGGGACGCGACGCCCATTGACCTTCACTCCGTTGGTCGAGCCGAGGTCCACGATCTGCCAGTCGCCGGTCTCGGAACGGCGCAGTTCCGCGTGGCGGCGGGAGACGTTGGGGTCGCGCAGCACGCACTCGGCGGACTTGGAGCGGCCGATCGTCGCCCGCGGACCGTCGAGCACGTAGCGGCGATCGTCGAGCGAGACCACCGCCCGGGTGGAGACGAGGGCGCCGACCGCCTCCTCGGGCCGTTTCGGGCGGCCGGGGTCGCGCTCTCGCACCGCCGAGTAGACCATCGTGTGGCCCTCCTCGCCCTGGCTCGGCCTCTCCCCCTCGTGGGCGGGCGGCTTGACCAGCCGCGTCTGGATCCCGAACTCGCCGAGGCGCAGCCGCTCGTCGGTGCTGAACTCGACCGCCGGACGGGTCAGCAGGTCATAGCCCCGCCGCCGTGCGTGCTCCAGCAGGTAGCCCGACAGCTCCTGCTCGAGCGAGCGCTCGTAGCCCTCCAGCTTGGCGTGGTCCTGCTTTGAGAGGTAGACGGTGTACTCGTTGGGCACGTAGACGCGCTCGATCGAGGCCGTCTTGTGGGCGTCCATTTCCTTGGCCAGTTTGCGGGCCAGTTCGACCGGCTGCACCTCGGAGCTGAAGGCGCGGCTGAAGATTCCCTCAACGAGACCTTCGATCCGGGACTCGAGGTTGCGTAGGACGCTGATCTGATGGCTCCTTGGCGCGCGGGCGGGGGCTCTCCGGGGACGGAGGGCCGACCGAAATCCTACGGGAGCACGATCCCGTGGCCGATTGCGAGCCAGGCGCCGAGCGAGCGCTGCGGCGGCGGCGGCGCCGAGGCGCATGGCGATCGGGCGGCGAGCGTCGGGCGGGTACTCGGCGAGGTCCTTGAGCGAGTCCTCGATCGCCGTCCCCAAGACCTCGAGCGGCGGACGGCTCGAGGGACGGGGGTTGAGGCAGGCGTCGACCGCGTCGCTCAGCTCGCGCGGCAGGTCGGGGCGCAGCCGGCGCAGCGGGCGTGTACGGGCGCCGATTGCCCGCACCGTCGCCGCCGGGCTGGAGCGCCGGTGCGGGTTCTCGCCGCTCCAGCACTCATACAGCGTCAGGGCCAGTGAGTAGACGTCGGCCTCAGGCCCGGCCGTGACGGCCCTCCGCCTGCTCGGGGGACATGTAGGCGAGGGTGCCGAGAACGTCGCCTGGCGCGGTCAGCGAGGCGCCGTCAGCGAGGCGGGCGACGCCGAAGTCCATCAGCTTGGCGCGCTGCTCTCCCTCGGTGACCTGGACGTTTTGGGGCTTGATGTCGCGGTGGATGACCCCGCGGGAGTGGGCGTGGTCGAGCGCCTCGCAGAGGTCGGCGCCGATCTCGCCGATCTCGCGGTCGCTCAGCTTGCCTGCCGCGGCGAGACGGGCCAGTGTCGACGCCGTCGAGGAGCTCGGTGACCAGCAGCGCGTTTCCGTCCTCCTCGCCCATCTCATACAGCGTCACGATGCCGGGATGGTTGAGGCGTGCCGCGGCCTGCGCCTCGCGCAGCACCCGCCTGCTCGCCTCCCCGCGTGACTCGATCGCCTTGACGGCGACGGCGCGCTCGAGGCGACCGTCCCAGGCCTCATAGACGACGCCGAACCCGCCGCTGCCGATTCGGCGCTCGATCAGGAAGCGGTTGAGCACGAGGGAGCCGACCAAAGCCCCTTCACCTTCGCCGCGCGGTGACGCTCTCCTGCGCCGTCGGCTCGCGCCAAAACGCAACGTTTGCTGCGGGTCTTGACGCGCCGCCCCCGCAAGAGTTCATACTCTCCCGCCAGCCAACCAGCTCGGAGAGCCGTCCTTGGAGGATTCGCCAGCACTTCGGCCGCGGCGAAGACCGCGGCCGCCACGTCGCCCCGAACGCCAGCAGATCATGCTGCGGCGCGGGCTGGCGCTCGGGCGCGGCGCTGATCGTCTTGGTCTTGGTCGTGCTCGGAGTAAAGGGGTGCCTGGACGCGCAGGCGCGACAGCGAACTGAGCGGCTACGCGCGCAACGTCAGCCCAGATCGTCGAAGAGACCCAGCAGACCAGCAAAGCCTTCTTCGGCAAGCTCTCCAACCCGGGCAAGCCTCTCGGTCACCGAGTTCGTCGCCGAGGTCAACGCCGACCGCAGCGCGATGGACAATTACGTGACCCGCGTCGACAGCCTCAGCGCGCCCGGGGCCATGAGTCACGGGCAGAGCGCACTCGAACTGGTCTACGAGCTGCGCGGCAGCGCGATGAACGAAATCGCCAACAAGATGAGCACCGCCCTGGGTAACGTCGGCGCCGCCAAGGCCACGGCCGCAATCGCCGCCCAGATGCAGAAACTGCTGGCCAGCGACGTCCTCTACGCGGCGGTGGCGCGGCCCGAGATCGACGGCGTACTCGAAAGCAACGGGATCGAAGGCGCCAACGTGCCGAAGAGCGTCTTCCTGCCGGAAGGGACGAAGTGGCTGGAAGCGGCGGCGGTCAGCTCCGCGCTCGGCCGGCGTCAGCGGTTCGACCGCCGCGGCAACCCCGGGCGTACACGGATTGGGGTTGGTCGGCTCCAGCGATCGACGGCACCGAACTGAGCGCCGGCACGACCACGACCGTCCCCAAAGGCGGCACCCCCGAAGTCGAAGCCCAGGTCCAAAACCAAGGCGAATCGACCGAGAACGGGATCGTCGTCTCGGTCAAGGTGAACGGCGGG
>CAWJGB010000002.1:0-107951 GCA_963842375.1 uncultured Solirubrobacterales bacterium | reverse complement strand
TACCTCGAAGTTCGTCTGAGCCGATCGGCCTTGAGGTTGCCCTAAGGACCAAGAGCGACAATCCCCGAAGTGAGCAGATTCCTCACCGCCGCAGCTCTGAGCGCCTGCCTCGCACTCGCCGTGGCCGGCTGCGGCTCTGGCTCCTCTGCCACGACCTCGACCAGCCCCGAAGCCGCGACCCAGCCAGGCGCCGGCTCGACCTCCACGACCGGGTCCGGCGCCCAGCCCCCCACCCAGGCAGCCGCACAGGGCGGCCAGGGCAGCTCCACCACCGCCCCCGGCTACTACCCCTCCTCAGGGGGCGACAAGAGCATCCAGACCTACGGCTCCGCCGCGGACTCCGCCCAGAAGACCGCGATCGCCGCCGCCGCCTTCTCCTTCTTTCGCTCCCTCGCCTCCCACGACTACGCCAAGGTCTGCAGCGGTCTCTCGGCCTCCAACCGCGAACAGCTCCAGAACTACCTAAAGCTCGGCAAAGCCAAGGCGAAGAGCTGCCCGGCGCTGCTCACCACCCTGCTTCGCTCCGGGGCCCCCGAAGCCCTGAAGGCCACCGCGGGCACCCTTGACGCGGTGCGGGTAAAAGGCGACACCGCCTTCGTCATCTTCCGTCCCAAGGGCGGCAAAGCAAGCTACTTCGTGATGAAGCGAGAAGCCGGCGCCTGGAAGGCGATCAGCCTCGCCCCGGGGAGCCCGCTTTACCCCTGATGGCCGCGGTCGGGCAGATCCGCCTCTGGGTCCTCGCGGCGATCCTCATCACCGCCCTCGCCGGCTGCGGCGGGGGCTCTTCCTCAACCTCCAGCGGCGCCGAAGCGGCGGCGAAGGCAAGCGCAGCCGCCCGCCAGGCGGCCGAAAGCCGCGCCCCCAAGGGCGCCTCGCCGACCCTGCGGGCGATCTATGCCACCTTCCCCCCGCCCAGGCCAGACCCCGAAGTCAAGCGCTCCGCCGCCGCGATCAAGGCGGGGGAGAGGGCCTGTGGGGGCATGACCCCGAGCGAGGTCAAAGACGCCTACTACCCGATCGCCCTCCGCAAGGGCACCTTGGAAGCAAAGGGCGAGCAGGGCAAGATGATCGCCCGGATCGGCGTCTATGAAAAGCACTCCTCAAAGGAATACAGCTTCACCGCCGGGCAGCTCGGCGCCGACGCCTATCAGGCGACGCTTCCCAAGGCGGTCGGGGAGTACGGGTATGAGGGGTGCGTGTTCTCGTTGTCGCGGCGGCTGGAGGGGGAGCTGGGCCGGAGGTAGGTGGCTCGGGCATCGCCGTTGCGACGGCCCTTCGCCTACCCATGCGGTTGCCGTCTTCGCGCGTCGGCCACTCTCGGGCGATGGCCGAAATGCTCGCCATTAGGGTCGCGCGGCGCCCGCCATCTTGATCAGCGCGATCGTCTTCGCCAGGTTGACACTGATCGGTGCCTTGCGTCTCCGCGCAAGCGCTCACTCGAACGACCTCCATGTAGGCGCCATTCGAAGGAAAGAACTTCTCCGGTTGCTCCACAGTTATGCCACGAGGAACGAATCATCTTCCCAACTTGCACCACTGCGAAGCTCTCCCATGACCCCGCGCAACCCTCAGATGGTTGATTCTACGGCGACGTGTGGCTGGGGCTTGCCTGGCCAAGCAGATCCTGGACACAGGGCGAAGCCTTTGGGGGTGCCAAAGTCAAGCCGAGGAAGCTGAGATGCGCCGTGCCAGGTGCGTCAATCCCGGCGTGCGTGGTCGTCGAATCAACCGCCTGAGGCCGGTCTGTGGGCGACCGGCTCGGTTGCCGTTTCAGCCGCACTGCGGTCATCGGTGGAGCGCCCCAGCCCAAACCGGGGGCGATGCGCCGCCCGGATTGCTGCGGCCTTCTCCTCGACCGCCTCTGCGAGTACGGCGCTGAGACTGGCCCCTCGCCCCGAGCGTCGCAAGCGCCGCGACATCGGCGCTGAGCGTAGTGAGGCGATTCATGATGCACGATGCTACGAACTCATAGTTCTCACCACCCCTGCGAGTCCCAGCAACTCCAGTCGGACCGCAAGTCATCAGCGCCACAGGTCGCGCTGAGCGCATGTGCCCACACCCAAGGTTGTAAAAGAGCGCTACGCTCTCAGAGCGTCATGAAATATGGCGTAACCGGGAATCAGTTTAAGAAGTTAATAGAATGAGCCAATTCGCAAGGCGAGCCGTCGTCGTCGCGATTCGCAACGGCAAGCTCGCCAACAATGCCCAACCCGCTTGCGGGCCCGCTGACTCCAGCTTCAGGCTCTCGAGGGAGACAGGCCACTAATGCGCTGGCGGGCCTGGTTGGCCCCGATGCTGGCCGCGTTGGCGATGCTCGCCCTGATCGCGGGACCGGTGGAGGCCGAACGCGCCCAGAGCGGCGATCTGATCGTCTTCCTCAACGGCGGCATCGCCCCTCGCGCGCTTCCCCGCAGCCATTCGGCACCGGTGGCGGTGCGCCTTCAGGCCGGGATCAGCACCGCCGGCCGCGCACCGCTACCCCGCGTCAGCGCGATCAGGCTGGAATTGGCTTGGAGGGGGACTCTGGACACGCGTGGGCTGGCGGTCTGCCCCAAGGCGCGGTTGCGCAGCACCGACAGCCGCCAGGCGCTCGCGATTTGCGGGAGCGCCCTGGTCGGACGCGGAAAGCTCTATGACAGGGTCTTCATCCCCGGCCAGGTCCCGTTTGGCCTCCATGCCCACCTGCTCGTCTTCAACGGACGGACCAGGCAGGGGCACACAGCGGTCTGGGTGCAGGCCTACACCGCCAACCCGCCGGTGACCTTCATCCTGCCTTTTCACGTCCGCCACCAACCCGGGCCCTTCCGCACGATCCTGGTCAGCGTGGTGCCGCGCTCTGTCGGGCCTTGGCCCCGTTTCGCCCACTTCCAGGTCGTGGTCGGGCGCCATTTCTCCTATCGCGGCCGCACCCACAGCTATATGAGCGCCTCCTGTCCGGTGCCGCCCCGCTTCACGGAGGGCTTTCTCTCCTTCGCCCGCGCCACCTTCAACCTTGCCGAAGGCGACATGGTCAGGGCGGAAGCGGTGCGCAGTTGCCGGGCGCGCTGACGCGCAGTCGGCGCTCAGGCACTACGTTGATGTCTTAACGTCCGCGAGGACTTCCGCGTTGTCGGATCCATGTGCCTATGCGGGTTGATGCCGCAACGATCGCGTACCGCGTGTCTGGGGCTGCCTTAGAATTCCTGAAATGGGGGGACTAGGCTGAGCCTTCGCAGGCCCGTCCTGGGCCTTGGCGCCGTTCTTGCCGGCTCCCTGGTCTTGGGCGTGCTGGGCATCGGGGTGGAGGGAAAGCTCCAGCCGACCTCGCTGACCGTTCCCGGCACAGCTTCGGCGCGGGGCCAGGCGCTCGCCGAACGCCACTTCGGCAACTCCGCGCCCTTCGTCGTCCTGCTGCGCGGCCCCGCCGCCTCGATCGATCGCCAGGGCCCTCGCTTGGTGGCGACGCTGCGCCGTGAACCCAGCGCGACCGTCATCTCGCCCTGGGATCGCGGCCATCTCGCCGCCCTGCGCCCCGGTCTGCGGCGCGCGCTGGTCCTCGTCGACTTTCACGTACCGCTGGCGGAAGCGATGCGCCAGACCGTCCCCTCGCTTGAACGGACACTGGATGAGCACATCCATCCGCCGCTCGAAGCGATCCAGTCGGGCTACGCAAGCGTCTCGCGGGCGCTCCAGCAGGAATCGTTGGGCGCGACCGAGCGCGCCGAGCTGCTCGCCGCCCCGCTCTTGGTCATCGTCTTACTCCTCGTCTTCCGCTCGCTCATTGCCGCCGCGATCCCACTGGGTTTCGGTGCCCTCACCGTCCTTGCCGGTCGCGGCGTTCTCGTCCTGCTCGGCTCGTTCGTCAACATCGACGCCCTCTCCCTGGTCGTTTGCACGATGATGGGGCTGGCGCTCGGCGTCGACTACTCGCTCTTCATCGTCTCGCGCTTCCGCGAGGAGTTCCAGGTCGGCCGCGATCCACGTGCCGCCGCACTTCGCACCCGCGAGACCGCCGGGCGCACCACGATCTTCGCCGGCATCACCCTCTTCGCTGCGATCTTCCTCTCTTCATTTCTACAGCCCGGCTCGCTGCTGTTCTCGCTGGCGACGGCGCTGGTCGTCGTTACTGTGATCAGCGTCATCATCGCCTGGCTGGCGCTGCCGGCTCTCCTCGCCCTCCTCGGCCGAAGGATCGACGCCGTCAGGATCGGGCCCCGACCCAGGGCCGAAGAGCGTCCCGGCGCCGCGGCCGCCGCCACCGCCGCGCTGCGCCGGCCCGCCCTCGCGGCCGCTCTGATCGCGATCCCGCTCCTGTTGCTCGCCGGTCCCGCCCTCGCGGTCAGCACCGGTGCTCCCGGAGTTGGGGAGCTCTCCGCATCCAACCCGGCTCGCAAGAGCACCGAACAGATCGACAGCGCCGTCGGACCTGGCTGGGAGGCGCCGTTCATCGTCGTCGCCGAAGCCCCCGACGGCCCGATCACCACGCCGAGGCGGCTGGCTCTGCTGACCCGTTGGCAGCGCCGCATCGCCGCCCAGCCCGGCGTGCGCGTCGTGATCGGGCCCGGTCAGATCGTCCGCGCCGCCGCTCCCCTGCGCCGGCTGGGACAGGGGCTCAGTGCCCCGGGCCCTCAGGGCGCTGGCGGGCTGGCCCGCCTGGGCCCGGGCCTGCGCCACGCCGCGAGGGCGGTGGGCCGCCTGCGTGGTGGCATCGCCCGTGCCGCCCAGGGCAGTGGCTTGCTTGGAGAGGGGGCGCAGCGCGCAGGGCAGGGCGCCGGGCTGCTCGCGGGAGGGCTTACCACTGCTGCTGGCGGCGGCGCGCGCGCGGCCGCCGCTCTACCTCAGCTCCAGAGCGGAACCAAGCGCCTCGCCACCGGCCAGCGCAAGGCCTCTGCCGCGGGATTCACACTCGCCTTAGGCCTGCACTCCCTCCTGCCCACCGTGCGCGGCAACGGGCTGGGGCGGGCACGTCGCTTGACAGATGAGTTGCAAAGCGCGGCTCGCAGCGATCCTGCCCTTCAACCGGAGGCGACACAGGCCTCCATCGTCGAGCGGGCGCTCGAAACCACCCACGAAGAACTCCAGCGCCTCAGCGGTGTCGCCAACGGGCTGAACGGCGGCCTCGAACGCCTCGCCTCCGGCGGCAAGCGCCTCGAAGGTGGGACGCAGCGCCTCTCCGCCGCGGCAAGCGGGCTGGTTGGAGGCCTCCAGCGCCTTCAAGGCGGCGCCCGGCGCCTCGAAGGCGGTCTCGGCGAACTCGAGGGTGGAGCCGGAGCCCTGCAGCAGGGCTTGGCCAGCGGTTATCGGCGCTCCAATCAGTTGCAGACTGGCCTGCGCCGCGCCGGGGTGCGGGTCTCCGCGACGGTCGCGCCGTTGGCCAGGGGGGCGCGTCAGCTCCGCCGCAGCTCCCCCCACCTCTTCGAATCCGGCTACTTCGTTCTCTCCGCTCTCGACGGAGCCCCTCGCGCCGACCGCGCGCTTGCCAGCGAGGCGGTGGCTCTCGGTTCCGGCGGCCAGGCAGCCCGAATGCTGGTCGTTTCGAACCAAGCCCTGAACTCTGCGGGGTCGCGCGCGGTCGGTGCGAGGCTGATCTCCGACGCCGAACGGCTGGGCCGCGCCGGCGACATGCGCACCGGCGTCAGCGGCGGCGGGGCGATTCTCAACGACTACGGCGCCGCCACCAAGTCGCGACTTCCCCTGGTCATCGGCGCGGTGATCCTGATCACGTTCTTGGTCTTGGTCGGGATCCTCCGCGCCCTACCGCTCGCCGCTCTCACAGTGGTGCTCAATCTCGGCTCGGTCGCCGCGGCGATCGGTGTTATCACCCTTGTCGCCCAGATACCGGCCGGCTACCCGCTCGGCGGGCATCCCTACATCGACACGATCGGCGCCGCCGGGATCTTCGCCGTTACCTTCGGCCTCTCGATCGACTACGCCGTCTTCCTCCTCGCCCGGACTCGCGAGCGCTACGACCGAGATGGCGACAACGCCGCCGCGATCGCGTTCGGCCTGGAGCGGACCGCGTCGGTCATCACCGGTGCCGCCGCGATCATGGCCGCCGTGTTCATCTCCTTCGCCACCGCGCCGATCGCCACCGTCAGCCAGATGGGCCTGGGGCTGACCGTCGCCATCCTTCTCGACGCAACAGTGGTGCGGATCGTCTTGCTGCCGGCGTTGATGCTGCTGCTCGGCGATCGTGTCTGGTGGTTGCCGGGACCGCTCGATCGGGCGCTGCCGCGGTTTAACGTCCATGGAGAGACGCTCGAAGCGATCGAAAGAGGCGATTGAGGCAGATGCAAGTCATTGGAAATCTGGGAAGCGCACGCAGGGCGGGACGGATGCTGCTCGGAGCGCTCGCGGGGACGCTCTTGCTCAGCACTCTCGCCGCCGCCGAAGCGACACCGACTCGCCCAGAATACGTCGCACGCCTGGAGGGGATCTGTAAGCCGCACGCATTGGCCACCCAGCGCACGATGAAGGGCGTCCGCGCCCTGGTGCGCGCCGAACGCCTCGCCCTCGCCGCGGATAAGTTCTCCCGCGCGACTCAGTTATTCGATTCCACCGTACGCGAGATCGCCGCCGTGCCACGGCCGCCGGCCGACACGACGAGGCTCGCCAAATGGTTCGTCTACCTCGGCCGCCAGGTGTCCTATCTGAAGATGATCACGACTCAGCTGCGCGCCGGCCACACGATTCCCGCGCAACGACTGACCGCGCGCTTCATCCACGACGGAAACCTCGCCAACAACGAGGTGCTCCCCTTCGGCTTCAACTACTGCAGCTTTAAGTTCTCAAGGTACGGCACCTGAAGTGCCCGGGGGAGCTGGGTGGCCTGAACGTCTCGCCGGGCGGCGCCATCTAACCGTGCAAAGCTAGCCCAGCACCGGTAGCTCTGACCTCTCGACAGGGCGATCAGCACTGATGACGACTCGCCGCTGCCCAAGATCCACCAGATCGACCGGCGATGGCTGGCCGCGATGGCCATTGAGCGCCCGGCCTGGGGGTCGCGGAGCAGTGCCGCTACGCCCTGACGGTGGACCGGCTTCACCGAGCTGCACAGAGCCGAAGACCCTCAGCACCATTTTGCCTCGACCGACAGGGCGGTACTTTCGCTCAGTCGCGGCGATGATCGCCGAAGCGCGGGCACAGCGGCAGGCCGCGATCTCTGACCGAGGTTGGCCCAGGCCTAGCCAGGCCTAGCCCGGCTGGTCCTGGCCCCTTAACTCAGCTTCGACGTGGCCAGGCTTGGCCGAACGGACGTCGCGCGCTCCTGCGATGAGCCGATCTCGGGCATTCCTCTGCGTTCCGTGACGATGGAGGGGCGAGCACCGCTCCAGTTCTGTCTCATGGTACGCTAGCTGGCAAGACTCGGCTAGATGAAAAAAGGCTAAACAGCGCTTAAGAAGAATATTCTTTGACAAAGCGGTCCGTATATGTTCTTATTAGTTCAGCCTGCGGGCTGGGGTATCCGGAGCCGCGCCCGCAGTGCCTGAGGTCGTCCCGTCCTCCCGTACGGCACGGTCTAGCATGCAAACGCTCAAGGCCCGGGGGACTTCCCATCCCCTGGGCCGTTTGCGTGGGCCGCACGTCGCGCCCGGAACTCCTCGATCGACTCTTCGAAGGAGCGCCGCGAGAAGTCGGGCCACAGCTCCTCGCGGAAGAGCAGCTCTGAGTCAGCGACCTGCCAGAGGAGGTAGTTCGAGAGCCGCCGCTCGCCGCTTGTGCGGATCACCAGCTCGGGGTCGTGCATGTCGGGGGCGTAGAGCTGCTGGCGGAACTCCTCCTCTGTCTCGCCCGTGAATGCTTCCGCGGCATAAACGATCTCAGCGCGCCCGCCGTAGTTGAAAGGCACGAAGAATGTGATGCGCGCGTTGGTGGCGGTCAGCCGCTCCGCCCATGTCATCTTCTCCACGACGCTCGCAGGGACCGGTGCACCGCGGTCTCCGATAAAGCGCAGCTGCACCCCCTCGGCGTGAAGTTCGGGGGTCACCTCGTCGATGTATTCGGCGAGCAGCTCGAGCAGACCGCTGACCTCCTCCGGAGAGCGGTCCCAGTTCTCGGTGGAGAAGGCATAGACCGTGAGCTCCCGGATCCCGAGCTCCACCGCGTCTCGCAGGCGTGAGCGCACGTTCTCTGCGCCCGCCCGATGACCCTCTCCGACCGACAGTCCTCGCTGCTTTGCCCAGCGGCCATTGCCGTCGGTGATGATGGCCACGTATTTGGGGAAATCGTTCTCAGCCATCGCGTTGAAACCGCATCACGGCGAGGATCGGCCGCACCGCGAAGCCAAGGGATCCAATCATGCGGTTCCGGATCGGCCCGGCGTAGCGGGTCCGCGCCCCAGGCGTGCTCAGGTAGAAGCCCACGACGCCGGAGAGGATGGCAGCGTTCCGTGCTCCGTGCCGGAGCTTCGCTGTCGCCGCCCTCGCACGGCTTGTCATCAGGGCGAGGCGGTCGGCGGCCAACAGATTGCTCGCGTAATAGGTCATGTAGTTGTGGGCGCCGCAAGCGACGTCGTCGTCGAGATCGACCAGGTCGTCCAGCAGGACGGTCAGCGCCCCGATCGCCGGGAAGTAGACAGCATCGATCAGCGCGGCCTCCTCCTCTGTGCTCTTTGGATCCGCGGCGGCAGCGATCAGCGCATGGGCCGCGACTGAAGAGCTGGCGCCAGCCGCGATCTCCCACCACAGATATCCCGCCGGGCACTCTTGCCGCGAGGCCCAGGCCTCCAGCCCTTCGGTCCCCCCGTGCGCGGCGGCGTGGGTGTAGCTCTGTCCCTCTCCGCAACGCTCGGCGGCGCGTCGTGCCAGAGGCAGGGCGCTGGCGTGCGAAGGCAGCGTGTGCACCGTCTGCCGGCATGTGGCCACGAGTGCCTGCAGATAGCCGCCGTCTTCCCGCTGGGGGTGAAGGCGGTACCACTCGGCCACCGGCATGCCAGGAGTGAGCGCATCGCTCAGCGCCTGATGGAGCTGCAGGCCGTCTGCGAGCGGGTCCGCCGAGCACTGCTCACCCAGGCTGTCCAGATAGTCGACGGCGACCTGGAAGGCTGCCATCGCCACTACCGCGGCGCCTCTGTAGGAGCGCGGCGCCAGGATGGCGAAAACGGAGGTCGCCTCGACGTTCAGGCCCTTCTCGCGCAGGGCGGCGAGGGCGTGACCGCGAAGAGTGGGGTCGGGAATCGCTTCGGCGACGCGTTCCCAGCGGCGCAGCTCGCGGCGGACCCGGGGAACGATCGACCGTCGGTAGACCGCCAGGGCAATCCCCACGGCGGTCGCATCTCGGGCAGAAGTCATCGCCTTAATATGAACCCTAGCCTCGGGCTCTCAAGCCACGTCTCCTCGGAGACTTCTCGATGCTCGGTTCGGACTGGCGGCCCGACGCCCACTACGTCGTCATCTTCGGCTCGCCATGGCGCAAACGGCGGGCCTTCGTCATGGCCGCGCGCATGCTCGTAACCATTCTGGGGGGTCGACTGTGACACCGCAAAGATGCAGCGGTCGCGCTCTATTCGGCTTCCTCGGGCGGTCGCTACCCCCGAACGGCAGTCCGGGGAACCCACCACACTTCACGATGGCGCCGTTGAAGACGACCCGCCCTAATGCCCCCGCTGGCGACGTGCTCAACATGACCACCGACATGGGCGACCGCCTCCCGACCCAGCCGTCGGGCCTCGCCCTTGCCCAGGCCTTCAAGCCGACGCAGTTCAGCGACCACATCCTTGTCGCGGACGGCCCAGACACCCGTGCTGCTGTCTTTGAACTGCGACAGGTTGTCGGGGCTGGTCACGGCATCTACCGCTGCTTTGGAGATCATCGGCTCAGGGTAAGTAGGGCCGCGGACGCGAACCGTCCCCCTGGCGCAGTTCACCGCTCGCTAGGCTGCGGTTCACTTCGCACCCGACCAGGAGGAGACGCCAGATGGCTTTCTCGGTTCCCGACCTTCCCTACCCCTACGACGCGCTCGAGCCCCACATCGACGAGGCGACGATGCGCGTCCACCACGACAAGCATCACCAGGCCTACGTCGACAAAGCGAACGCCGCGCTGGAGGGGACCGAGTGGGCCGACCGCGACATCGAGGACGTGCTGAGCAACCTCTCCAGCCTGCCCGGCGACAAGCAGGGGCCGGTCCGCAACAACGGCGGCGGCCACTACAACCACTCGCTGTTCTGGCAGATGCTCGGCCCCGACGGCGGTGGTGAGCCCGGCGGTGCGCTTGCCTCGGAGATCGTCGATACCTTCGGTTCCTTTGACTCCTTCAAGGAGGAGTTCAAAAACGCGGGCATCGCCCGCTTCGGCTCCGGCTGGGCCTGGCTGGTCAAGGATTCCTCCGGCCTCGCCGTCGTATCAACCCCAAATCAGGACTCCCCGGTCTCCGACGGCAGCGCCCCGCTGCTGGGCTGCGATGTCTGGGAGCACGCCTACTACCTCAAGTACCAAAACAGGCGCCCCGACTACATCGACGCCTTCTGGAACGTCGTCAGCTGGGACTTCGTAGCGCAGCGGCTAGACGAGGCCGGCTGAGCGCTTGGGGGCAGAAGCAGGCCGCGCCGCTTCGGGGAGGTGGCGCGGCTCTTGGTCGTCCTTCGGCGGGATAAGGCTCATCGCGTGCTCGGCCTTGGCGGTGATCGTCAAGCTTGGGTTGACGCCAGGATTGGCGGGGATTGCCGCTCCGTCGCAGACCAGCAGGTTCTCGTAGCCGAAGACGCGGTTGGAGCCGTCGACGACGCCCGTCTCGGGACCAGCGCCGACGACGGCGCCGCCGAGGATGTGGGCGGTGCTCGGGATGTTACGAACCGACTCGGTGAGGGCACTCTGGGCGATGCCGCCGGTGCGCTCAGCGAACCAGCGAGTCACCTGCTCGGCGGCAGGGATGAAGGTCGGGTTGGGTCGCAGCGGGTCCTGCGCGGTCTGCAGGCGGACGCCGCCCCCGAGCAGCTTTCGCTTCGGCTGCAGGTGCATCGCCGCGTCGACTGTCTGCATGACGAGCAGGATCACGGTTCGACGCGACCACTTGAAGGGAACCAGCAGCCGCAGGGTCTGCAGCGGGTGCCTCAGCATCGCGACAAGCCACTTCAGCGGCCGGCTCAGCTTCGTCCCGGCGCCCGTCATCGTGGTAAAGGTGGCGCTCAGCGCATCGCCACCCTCGCCGTAGGTCACCACCTCGATGTGGGTGTCGGGGTCGGGGTAGATGCTGGAGGTGATCGCGACGGAGCGGCTGAAGTCCCGGGTGTCGTCGGGGGCGGTGACTGCCTGGATCGACTCCGCGTTGGTTCGCACCACCGCTCCCAGGCGCTCTGAGATCTTCGGCAGCGAGCCGCCGTGCTTGCAGTTGGCGAGGAGCTGGTTGGTGCCGAGAGCGCCGGCCGCGACCACGACGCCTTTCGCGCTCAACGTCTCGCGCCGGCGGCGAACCCAGGCGCCGGAGCGTTCGCTGCTCACCGAGTAGCCACCGGAGCCGTCGGCCGCGCCCAACGGGCGGATCTCGGTCACCTGCCGCTCCGGAATTACCTCGACGCCGAGCTTCTCGGCAAACCACAGGTAATTCTTGACCAGGGTGTTCTTAGCCCCGTGGCGGCAGCCGACCATGCAGCTTCCACAGCGCATACAGCCGGTCCGGGCTGGCCCCTCGCCGTCGAAATACGGATCGGGGACTTCCTTCCCCGGCTGATCGAAGAAAACCCCGATCCGGGTGTTGGTGAAGGTCTCGCCGACGCCGATCTCCTCGCCGTATTCCTTGAGCAGAACGTCGGCCGGTCCCATCCCCTCGTACTCGGTGACGCCGAGCATCCGCTCCGCTGTGTCGTAATGGGGGGCGAGCTCCATCTCCCAGTCGGCAAGCTCAGCCCACTGCGGGTCCTCGAAGAAGGCCGAGCGCGCCCGGTAGAGCGTGTTCGCGTAGCCGAGGCTACCCCCGCCGACCCCGCTGCCGGAGACGACGAAGACGTCCTTGAAGAAGGTCATCCGCAACACGCCTCTCATCCCCAGCTTCGGCGCGTAGAAGTAGCGGCGGGGATTGCGCAGGGTCGACTCGGCGAAGTCCTCGTCCCGGAACCGGCTGCCGCACTCCAGCACCGCAACCGAGTATCCCTTTTCAGCGAGCCGCAGCGCAGAGACGGAGCCGCCGAACCCGGACCCCACCACGATCCAGTCGAAATCGTGCGTCACGTGTCAGGTTCCCCGTCGTGGAACGGGCTCAGGCCTCGCCGGGCTCAAGCGGGCGGAACTCGCTGGTCCTGGCGCCGCAAACGGGGCAGAACCAGTCCTTGGGGATGTCCTCGAAGGCAGTTCCCGGCGGGATTCCACCGTCAGGGTCGCCGATCGCCGGGTCATAGATGAAGCCGCAGCTCTCGCAGATCCACAGCGTCGCTTCCTTGGTCGCGCTCATGCCCAAAGCTTAGCCTCACTCTTTGCCGAAGCTGACCGCAACCGGTTCGCGATCGGCGGCGTCTTCGATCTCGAAGTACTCGCGCGGCGTGAAGTCGCCCATGTTGGCGATGACCGAGCCCGGGAACTGCTGGATGTCGGTGTTGTAGGACTGCACGTTGGAGTTGTAGATCCGCCGCGATGCTTGGATTTCGTCCTCCAGCTCGGAGAGATTGCGGCTCAGCTGCTGGAAGTTTTCGGTGGCCCGCAGCTGCGGGTAGTTCTCGGCGACTGCGCGCAGGTCGGTCAGTGCACCACTCAGCTTCTCCTCGGCTTTGGCGGTTTCACCGACGCCCTGGGCGGACATCGCCTCAGCCCGGGCTTTGGTGATCTTCTCGAAGGTTTGGCTCTCGTGCACGGCATAGCCCTTGACCGTCTCGACCAGGTTGGGGACGAGGTCGTGCCGTCTTTTCAGCTGCACGTCGATCCCGCTCCAGGACTCATCGACTCGGTTGCGCGCGGCGATGATCGAGTTGCGCTTGCCGATGAAAAGGAGGACGCCGATTACGAGAATCGCGACGATGACGATCACAACGATCATGTGGGCTCCTGTGGGTTGGACCTGACCACCGACCATCCTACGCCGATCGGAAGCGCCCAAGCCCGACCGGGCGCTTAGGATCGCTCCTCGATGGGAGCCAAGCAGGAAGCGGAAGCCTGGGCCCAAACGGTCCGCAAGTTCGGCGAACGAAACGCGCTCGCCTACCAGCCGGTCGGCGGGATCAACCCCAAGGACGGGCCGGTGGCACTCTGCGTGGGTGGGAGCAACCGCCTCACCGGGCAGCTCGCCGAAGGCTTTTGGGGGTCCTCCTGCGACGCCGACGAAAAGGAGACGGGCGGCCTCTTCGGCAAGGCGATGCTGCCCAGCTCGGTGCTCGCCAAGGCGCACATGCCGGACTTGGCCAAGGTCGTCCCGGTCTTCAACGTCGAGTCGATCTCGGGGGTCGAGGCTCTCACCCAGCGCTTCGCTCGTAGGGTCGAGTTCGAGTCAATCGACTTTAATCGGCGCTTCCTCGCGACGGTGCCCAGCGAATACGACCCAGTGGCGCTGCGCGAGCTGTTCGGCCCCGGCTTCCTCGCTTGGGTGACGACGATGACGGGCGAGGTCAACTTCGGGATCAACGACAGCCAGCTGTGGTTCCTGTGGCGGCTGCGGGAGCTGACCGACCAGGAGCTGAAGGCGGCGCTTGCAAACGCCGGCCAGCTCTTCAAACGGCTCCAGTCCGCGATGGAAGAGAAAGGCATCCACACTTACCCGCCCGGCCGCTGGCACGCCGGCCTCGAGCCCTTCCCGGTGGGCTAGGAGGGATAGTCGGGGTCACCAGGCAGGATGATCCTGGGGTCCTCTTGGGTGCCGATCACCTTGGGCAGGATCGGCTCGACCTCGCGGTCGCGGTGCGCCTCGAGCACTTCATCGGCGCTGCGATAGGGGAGCAGCGACTCGAGTTGCTTGACGGTGGGGAAGGCGAGCGCCAGCTCGCCGGCGGCGTTCGCCTCCAGCGCCGCCCGCGGCTCAAACCAGCCGGCGTCGGTCGTCTCGACCCCGTCGGGCCGGGGTGGGGTGTGCGCCGGGGCGATGGCGAGGAAGAACCAGGCATCGAAGCGCCTCGCGACCACCTCCGGCGTGATCCAGCGCGAGAACAGCACCAGCTCCTCGTCCTCGGCCAGCTCGATCCCGGCCTCCTCGGCCAGCTCTCTAACCGCACAGGCCCGATACCCCGCTTCGTTCTCGCCGTCCTGACGATCCACCGCTCCGCCTGGAAATACCCACACCCCGGGCATGAACTTGGCGCTCTCGGTTCGCTTTAGCAGCAGCACCTCCAGGCCCCGGTCCCGGTGACTGCCGCCGCGCCGCACCAGCACCACCGACGCTGCCGGGCGGGGTGTCGAGGGCGCCCCGAAGTTGGGCGCCTCGGCCGGTCCGCGCTCGCGCTCGCTCACAGTGAGCCCACCCTAGCGGGGGATCGCATCGACTTTTCCATGCGCACGGTGGAGAAGTCGATGCAGCGGTCGCTCAGCCGAGCGCGCGCTCGCGCTCGCGGTGGACCCAGACGCGGCGGGCGAGCCAGACGATCACGGCGATCAGGGCCAGCGGCGCCAGGATCGCGAGGCCGACGACGGTGACGCCGACTGCGTCAACGAGGATCTGGCGCGCGTCTCTAAGGGCGTCCTCGATGCCCCAGCCACCGCTGCGGCCATCGGCTGCGCCTCCTCGCGAGTTGCCGGATTCGATGCGCACCGAGACCCGCGAAAAGCTTGTCCGCCGCTGGAGCGTTGCCAGGCTCCCCCTCAGAGCGGTGGCTCGTTGCCGGGCCGAGCGCAGATCGGCTTCGACGGCGGCGCGCTCGGCGTCGGTTTTTGTCCCAGCGAGCTGCGCCAACAGACCGTCGACCCTGGCGCGGGCGTCCTGAAGTCGTTCGCTGAGGCCGATCGTCCTCGCGGTGACGTCTTCGGTCGATTCATGCTGGGCGCGGACCTCGTCGATCCTCGAGAAAGCGGCCAGAGCTTCCCCCAGCTTCGTGCTTGGGATCAGCAATTCGAACTGGGCACCGGCTTCCCCCGCGCCACCGCCGCTGACCGAGGAGTTGAGGACGATGCCGTCGAAGCTGCGGACGGCTTCGAAGACCCGGGTTGCGTCGCTCTGCACGTTGCCCGGTTCGGAGCCGAGGACGATCTGCGCTGCCCGTTCGACCTTGCGGTGTTCGGCCTTTGAGGCATACGGTCCCGAGTGCGCGGAGGACGAGGCAGACGCGGGGATGGTGGCCTCGGCAGCGCCCGACACCGCACTCTTGGGCGCGGAGGCAGGCGCGACCTTCTCGACGGCAGAGCCTGCGACGTGGCCTGAGGCGGTTGTCGGTGTGGACGGAGCCGGCCCGCCCCCCGAGCCGGCAAGGATCGCGGTGGCGACTGCGATCGCCACGACCGCGCCGCTCGCGACCGGCGCCAGCAGCCGTCGTCGCGGCGCTGCGCTGAGGCGGCCGGCGAGGCGGGAGAGGCGAGAGTCGGCGAGCCTGGAAGCCTCGGGAAAGCCGGCGGCGACGCGGGCATCGAGCTCGGCCGCGAACTCCTCTCGCGGCGTCGGGCGCAGCGCGCCTAGCGTTGCGGTGAGGTCGACGTCGTCTCTATGCGGCTCCATTGCAGGCCTCCCTCAGCTTGGCGACGGTTCGGTGTACCTTGGTCCCGGCGTTTGACTCGGTGATCCCGAGCACCCGGGCGATCTCGGCGTTTGAGAGGCCGGCGAAGAACTTCAGCGCGACGAGCTCCCGCTCGCGCGGCTCGAGCCCGCCCAGAGCCGCGACGACGGCCAGGCGACGCTCGCTCTCCTCTGCCGTCGCCTCGACTTCAGCGCCGTAGAGGTCGGCCGGCTCGACCGCCAGCTCTGCCTGCCTGCGTCGTCTTCTCAGCTCGTCGAGGGCGGCGTTGCGGGCGATGCCGAAGAGCCAGGCGCGCGCACTGCCGCGGCGCGAGTCAAAGCCAGACCGCTTCCGGTACGCGCGCTCGAAGGCGATCGCGGTGACATCCTCGGCGGCCGCGCGGTCGCCGAGGAACCCGGCGGCGTAGGCATAGATATCGTCGCGAGCGCTGCGGTAGAGCTGGTCGAAGGACGCGCCCGGCGCGTCCTTCGAGGGATCGATGAGAGCCTGGCTCACGTCCCTACTACGGGCGGGCCGCGGTTCCATCACACGCTGGGGCTCAGGCGGCTTTGGCGATCTGTACGGGTGAGGGGTATGCGGAGGCGCAGGCGGCTTGGATCGCCTCTCCTGTGATCTCGACGAGCCGGCGAAGGTCGCCCTTGGAGATCGAGAGGGGGGCATGAGGACGATCGTGTCATCGAGGGGACGAATGATCGCGCCTCGCTTGCGGGCCTCCAACGTCACCCGGTGACCGAGGCGCAGCGCGGGGTCGTGCTTGCCGAGGTCGATGCCGGCCATGAAGCCGCGGCCTCGCACCTCGGCGACCTCCGGCATCTCCCTGATCTCCCCCAGCAGCTTTCCCAGCAGGCGGATCTTGGGCTGAAGGCGAAGCAGCGTGTGCTCGGTCTCGAAAGCGTCGAGGTTGGCGAGTGCGGCGGCGCAGGCGAGCGGGTTGCCGGTGTAGGTGTGGCCGTGAAAGAAGGTGCGATGCTCCTCGGGGGCGCCGAGGAAGCCCTCGTAGACGCGCTCGGTGGTCAGGGTCGCCGCCAGCGGCACGTAGCCGCCGGTAAGCCCCTTGGCGAGGCAGAGGAAGTCCGGCGCCACCCGTTCTTGCTCGCAGGCGAACATCGTGCCGGTGCGGCCGAAGCCGGTCGCCACCTCGTCGCAGATCAGCAGCACCCCGAAGCGGTCGCACAGCTTGCGCACGGCGCGCAGGTAGCCGGGCGGGTGAACGAGCATCCCCGCGGCGCCCTGGACCAGCGGCTCGACGATCACCGCGGCGATCTCTTCCTCGTGCACGGTCAGGATGCGTTCCAGGTGGTCGGCGTCGCCGGACTCGGCGGCGTGGGTCTTGAACAGCAGTGGCCGGTAAGTGGCGCTGAAAGAGGTCGATGCCGCCGACCGAGACCGAGCCGATCGTGTCGCCGTGGTAGGCGTCGCGCAGGTGGACGAAGGAGGTGCGCCGCACGTGCTGGCCGCCGCGCTGCCGCTGGTGCTGGAAGGCCATCTTCAGGGCGATCTCGGTAGCAGTCGAGCCGGAGTCTGAGTAAAAGACGCGGGAGAGCCCCGGCGGCGCCAGCTCGATCAGGCGCGTGGCCAGCTCGGCTGCCCCCGGGTGGGAGAGCCCGAGCATGGTCGAGTGGGCGACGCGGCCGAGCTGGTCGCGCACCGCCCGGTCGATGCCGGGATGGCGATGGCCGTGGACGTTGCACCACAGCGAGGAGACACCATCGATGTAGCGCCGCCCGTCCGTTGCGATCAGCTGTGAGCCCTCGGCGCGATCGATCATAAGCGGCTCCTCCTCGCACCAGTCCTGCTGCTGGGTGAACGGGTGCCAGAGGTGGTCGTGGTCGAGCTTCGCGGGGTCCACCGACATCGCTGCCGCGACCTTAGACCGGCCTTCGGCCGGAAACGGGGTCGCGGGAAACCGCTTCGTGCGGGAACCTGGGGAGCCGCCGTCGCTCACGTGATGTCGGTCACACGAGCAAATATTGCGATAGAGAAATAGTTGTGTATGTGCAATCATTTCTCGAATGCAAGCGAGCGACATCGCAGCCATCGCCGAGGAGGCCGCCGCCCTAAAGGTGAGCCCGGAGGCGCAGGCGACGGCGGCGCGGCTGAGCGCTTTGATCCGCCACCTCTTCCTCTATGACTGCGGAAACCAGCTGCGGGTGATCGAGGAGAGCGGGCTCTCGATGACACAGTGCAAGGCGCTGCTGGAGCTGGGAGGGCTCGGTCGTGCCACCGAGGCGCGGCAGGTGAGCGACCTAGCGGAGACGTTTGGCGTCTCGGTCCCCTCGATGAGCAGGGCGGTGGACGCCCTCGTCAAGGCGGGCCTTGCCACCCGGATCGAGGATCCCAAGGACCGGCGGGCGCGCCACGTCGCGATCACCGCCAAGGGCAAGCATCTGGTTGACACCCTCGTCGTGGTCCGCCAGGCCGGGATGGAGACGTTCACAGCGACGCTGACCGCCGCCCAGCGGCGCAAGATCGACGCCGCGGTCGACTCGCTGATGGACAGGGGGGACATCGCCGAGGCTTACGCGCACCTGAGGGAGGTCTGACCGCCTTGACCACCCGTTATAGCCACCTGATCACCGACGAGAACCGCAAGTGGTGGACGCTCGGGGCGATGTGCTTCGCCCTGTTCATGATCATGCTCGACAACACGGTCGTGAACGTGGCGCTGCCGTCGATCCAGAAAGACCTCGGCGCTTCGATCTCCGGCCTCGAGTGGACGATCAACGGCTACACGCTCTCCTTCGCGGTGCTGCTGGCGACCGGCGGGCGGCTCGGCGACATCTTCGGCCGCCGCCGCATGTTCCTCACCGGGGTCATCATCTTCGCCCTCTCCTCGGCGACCGCCGGCCTCGCCCCCGACTCGACCTCGTTAGTGATCAGCCGCGTCGTCCAGGGCGTCGGCGCGGCGCTGATGATGCCGGGGACCCTCTCGATCATCACCGACGCCTTCCCCGCCCATGAGCGCGGCAAGGCGATGGGCACCTGGGCCGGCGTCTCGGCGCTGGCGCTGGCGATCGGGCCGGTCCTGGGCGGGTTCCTCACCGAGCACGTGAGCTGGCGGGCGATCTTCTACCTCAACGTCCCGGTCGCGATCGGCGCAGTCCTGGCCACGCTCTTCGCGGTGCGCGAGTCCCGCGACACGACCGTCGGACGCGAGGTCGATTACGCCGGGGTCGCGGTGCTCACAGCCGGCCTCACCGCGCTGGTCCTCGCTCTGGTGCAGGGCAACAGCTGGGGCTGGGGATCGACCTCGACCGTCGGGCTGCTGGTCGGCGCCGCCCTCGCCCTGCCCACCTTCGTCTTCGTCGAGAACCGCGTCAAGGCGCCGATGGTCCAGTTCGATCTGCTCTCCGACCGCAACTTCCTCGGCGCTGTGGTCGTCGCGCTGGTCATCTCCTTCGCGATGCTCGGCGTCTTCTTCTTCCTCGCCCTCTACATGCAGGACATCCTCGGTTACTCGCCGCTTGAGGCGGGAGTCAGGTTCCTGCCCTCGACCCTGATGATCGTCGGCGTGGCTCCGGTCGCGGGACGGCTCTCGGACCGCTTCGGCCCGCGCTGGCTGATCGCCGGCGGCCTCACCCTGGTCGCCGCGTCGCTGTTCTCCTTCAGTGGAATTGCGGTCCACTCCAGCTACCTGGAACTGCTGCCCGGCTTCATGCTGCTCGGCATCGGCATCGCGATGACGATGTCGCCGATGACCAGCACGGCAATGAATGCGGTCCCGATCGAGAAAGCCGGGGTCGCCTCGGGCGTTCTCTCGATGTTCCGCATGGTTGGGGGCAGCCTCGGCGTGGCGGTGACCGGGGCGATCTTCCAGGGCCTGGTCAGCTCGCGCCTCGGCGCGGTGCTGGCCGGCTCGGGCATCTCCGCGGCGGATCGCTCGCAGATCTCACAACAGCTCGGCAGCGGCTCGGTGAGCGGGGTGCTGAAGGGTCTCGACCCCGCCCAGGCCAAGCAGGCTGCCGCCGCGGGCGCGGAGGCGTTCGTCTACGCCCTCGGCCACGCGATGAGCGTCTCGGGCTTTGTCGCGCTGCTCGGCGCCGGGATCGGGGCGACGGCGATCCGCGCCAAACGGAAGGCGGTCGGCGCCGAGGCCGCCGAGGTGGCGGTCAATCCCGCCGGCTCAGTCGCGGCCGCTCGAGAATCCGTCTAGAGCGAAGCGGGGCCAGCCGTCAGGCTCGGCCAGCTCGAGCGGCGGCAGCGTCTCGACCCTGACCTCTCCGAGCGCGGCGATCGCCTCGCGGTTTGACCGCTCGATCCGGCTCGGCTGCGGCGGCCAGGGAGTGAGGACGACGCTTGCGATCTTCAGGCCGGCGGCACGGGCCGCCTCGATCGTCAGGAGAGTGTGGTTGATCGTGCCAAGGCACGGGGGCGCGGCGATCGCGAGCGGCAGCCCCAGGTCGACGGCAAAGTCGCGCACCAGGTAGCGGGAAGCGAGCGGGACGAGCAGCCCGCCGATGCCCTCGCATACGAGAGCGTCGACTCCTCTCGCAGCGGCGCCTGCCGCCTCCAGCAGCCGCTCAGGGTCGATCTCCTCCTCCGCCAGCGCCGCCGCCAGGTGGGGGGAGGCCGCCGGTCCGTACCGGTACGGCGCGATCCTCTCGTCGCTCTGTTCGGAGCCGGCGGCCCGGCGAAGCAGGGCGTGGTCGGTCTCTCCGGGCTCCTCCAGCCCGGTCACGGCGGGCTTGAAGACGGCGACTCGCTCGCCCGCGTCGGCAAGGCCGCGGGCGATGGCCGCAGCTACGACGGTCTTGCCGACCCCAGTGCCTGTGCCGGTTACGAAGAGCCCGCGCAAGGCGCCTCAGGCGGCGATCGCCAGCGAGCCCGCCGCCGGCGTGCCAGCGGCGATCCCGATCTCCCGCGCAGCCGCGCCGACCAGCTTCGCGGCACGCTGCAGCTCGGCGGCCCGGTGGGTCGCCATCACTGTGAAGCGCAACCGAGAGGAGCCCTCGGGCACGGTCGGCGGACGGATCCCCTGAGCAAAGACGCCGTGCTCCAGGGCCCGCTCGCACAGCTCCATCGTGCGCTCCGCGTCGCCGACCTCGACCGGGACGATCTGGGTCTCCCTTCCCCCTGGCGCCAGCCCCTCGGCGGCCAGCGCCCCCCGCAGCGTCGCCGCGTTAGCCCGCAGGCGGTCGACCCGGTGCGGATGGGACTTGAGCAGCTCGAGCGCCGCCAGGGCCGCGGCCACCACCGGGGGCGGGGGAGCGGTGGAGAAGACGAAGGAGCGTGCCGCGTTGACCAGGTAGTCGACGATCTCACCGCTGGCGCAGACGTAGGCGCCGTAGGAGCCGAGCGCCTTGCCCAGGGTGCCGATGAGGACGTCGACCTCACCGCTCAGCCCGGCGGCGGCGACCGAGCCCCGCCCGCCTGGGCCGAGCGCCCCGGTCGCGTGCGCCTCGTCGACCATCAGCCGGCACTCGTGGCGCCGTGCCAGCCGCGTCAGCTCCTCCAGCGGGGCGATGTCCCCGTCCATCGAGAAGACGCCGTCGGTGACGATTAGCGAGCCGCGCCCCTCCGCCTCGCGCAGTCCCCAGGCCAGGTGCTCGACGTCCCGGTGGCGGTAGACGAAGGTCTCGGCCCGCGAAAGCCGGCAGCCGTCGATGATGCTGGCGTGGTTCAGCTCGTCGGAGAAGACGACCTCGCCGCGGTGGGCCAGGGCGGCGATCACGCCGATGTTCGCGAGATACCCGGAGCCGAACAGCAGCGCCCCCTCGTAGCCCTTGAACTCGGCCAGCCGCGCCTCCAGCTGGCGGTGAGGTGTCATGTTCCCTGAGATCAGCCGCGAGGCGCCGGCGCCGGCGCCCCAGCGCATCGCCGCCTCCGCAGTGGCGTGGCGTACTCGCGGGTGGTCGGCCAGCCCCAGGTAGTTGTTGGAGCAGAGCAGCAGGACCGGCCGTCCGTCGAGCAGGACGCGTGGTCCCTGGGGGCCGCTGATGAGTCGCAGCCGCCGGTAGAGCCCGCGGTCGCAGAGCTCCTCCAGCCGGTCGGCGATATCCGTCATGCAGCCTGAGGGTAGGGCGGGGGCTTCTTCGCCTTCTTGATCACGCGGAGCTGGGTCGAGGGGTTCCAGAAATTGGCCTCCTCCTGGCGGTCGATCAGCGCCTCGATCGGCGTTGCCGGCGCCTCGCCCTCCAGCCAGCCCGAGCGGTTGTCTGGACGCGGGTTGGCGCCGTTGTCGGGCTGGCGGGCGACGTTCAGCCCCAGCTCCTCGAACATCGCCCTGTCGTTCTCGGGCTCGGCGCCGAGGGTGGTGAGGAAGTTGCCCATCATCACCCCGTTCAGCCCGGCCTTCACCGCCAGCGGCTGGAGCTCGCCGAGGTTCTCGACCCGCCCGCCGCAGAGCCGGAACAGCGCGCCGGGGATGATCAGCCGGAAGATCGCCACCCACTTGACGACCTCCCAGGCGTCCATCAGCGGCCGGTCGCCGAACTTGGTCCCCTCGCGCGGGTTGAGTAGGTTGATCGGAACCGAGGTCGGGTTCAGCTCGGAAAGCTCGAAGGCCATCTCGACCCGCTGGCGGCGGGTCTCGCCGAGGTTGAGGATGCCGCCGACGCAGGTCTCAAGCCCCGCCTCCTTGACTGCCTGGATCGTTCGCAGCCGGCCCTCGTAGCGGACCGTGGTGGAGACCTCCGGGTAGTGGGAGCGGGCCGACTCGACGTTGTGGTGGACTCGCTGGATCCCCGCCTCGCGCAGCTTCCGCGCCCGCTCGACCGACATGTGGCCGATCGAGGCGCAGCGCTTCAGGTTGGTCTGCTCGGCGACCAGCCTGGCGCCGTCGAGGATCTTCTGGAAGTCCCGCTTCGAGAGCCCCTGGCCCTGGGTGACCATGCAGAAGCGGTGGGCGCCCGCCGCCTCAGCCGCCTTGGCGTGCTCAAGGATCTGCTCGGGCCCCATCATCGCGTGCATCGGCGTATCCGCCTCGGCGTAGCGCGACTGGGCGCAGAAGCCGCAATCCTCGGCGCAGCCGCCGGACTTGGCGTTGACCAGCGAGCACATGTCGGTGGAGTCGCCGAAGTTCTCGCGGCGCACCGCCCAGGCGCGCTCGACCAGCTCGCCGATCTCCTCGTGGCCGGTCAGCCCGCCCAGGGCAAGGGCTTCCTCAAAGGAGATCAGGGGCGGCATGCGGCGGCAAGGCTAGGCGTCGCCCCGGACGGCGAGCGGGTCGAAGGCCCTGACCCCGTCACGCCCGGCATCCTTGGCCGCATACATCGCGGTGTCGGCCTCCGAGATCACCGACTCGAAGCTGGTCCGCGGGTCGGCGCCGAACATCGCGATGCCGATGCTGGCGGTGACCGGCGGGCCGTCTTCCTGCGCTGGTGCGTGCTCGCGGATCGCCGTCGCGATCGCCTCGGCCACGACCCGCGCCTCCTCGGAGTCGCATTGGGGCAGGACGATCGCGAACTCGTCGCCGCCGAGCCGCGCCAGCACGTCGGTCTCCCGTGCCCGCCGGCGCAAGACGGCGGCGATCTCCTTGATCAGGCGGTCGCCGGCCGGGTGCCCGAGCGAGTCGTTTACCCGCTTGAAGTTGTCGAGGTCGAGCATCAGCAGGGCGCCGGTCCTGCCCGTGCGGCGGCTGCGCGCCAACTCGCTGCGCAGGTCTTCCTCGAAGCGGCGGCGGTTCTTCAGCCCGGTCAGCGAGTCCTGGCTGGCCTGGCGTTGAAGCTCCTGCATGCGCTCGTTGCGGCTCCAGATAAGGATTAGCGCCCCGAGCAGCGACGCGAGTGAGATCCCGACCGCCGCCATCAGGATCGGCAGGCCGACATCGGGGCGGTCGGGATCGCGGACGACCAACAGCCAGACGCGGTCGGCGACGTGGATCGAGGCGCTGGCAGGATCTTCGAGCCTGCCCCCCGGCCCGACCACGGCTCGCCCGCCGATCCGCAGCTGCACCTTGTCGGCGCGCGGCACGGCGGAGATCGCCGCCGCGGCGAGGCTGCGGACGCGAAAGGCGCCCACCGCGAAGCCGAGCAGCGCGCCGCGCCGCTGCGTCACCGTGCGGGTCGGGGCGCCGTTGCGGTAGATCGGCCGGTAGACGTCGAGGCCGGTGACGCCGATCGGCAGATACATGACCTGAGTCGCCGCCGGCCTGCCGGTGTCGCGGGCCCGGCGCAGGAACGGCGCCCGCTCCGGATCGCCTCCGAGGTCATAGCCGAGCGGCGGCGCGACGTCCGGCACGGCGGCGGCGTCGATGAGAGGGAAGTAGACGCGGCGCTCGCCGGCTTTGCGCAGCCCTCCGCCGAGGCCCGCCTTTTCGAGGATCGGGAAGCCGTGCTCACGTTCGAAGCGCCTTCGTTCGGAGCGTGACACTCGCTGCACGAACCCGGTTCCAGCCAGGGCGCCCCGTCCCAGCAGCGGCCGGGCGATCAGCTCGAACTCGTGGCGGCTGAAGTGGCGCTCGGCCTGGTAGAAGGCCGCGGCGCTGGCCAGTTGCCCCACCGAGAGGTCCGCGACAGCTTCCGCCTGGCGGGCGGCGCGTGCCGCCTCGTCGCGCTGGGTCTGGTGGAAGCTGGCCTCGTCGTTGGAGTGGACGACCAGCGCTGCGGTCACCGAGCTGATCGCCAGGATGGCGACCGCCGCGAAGCCGAGCCAGAAGCGAAAGCTCATGCTCCCATTGTCGGACAGCAGCGCCACCCGCGTTAAGCGCCGGGCGCCGTCATTCGCCCGGGACGGAGGCGAGCGACTCCCACAGGTACAGGGAGGCGAGGCTGCGGTTCGGGCGCCATGGTTCGCCGATCTCCAGCACCCGCTCCGGCGCGGGCATCTCGTCTAGCCGGTACTCGATCTGGACCGCCTTGCGGATGCCGAGGTCACCGCCGGAGAGGACATCGGGCCGCTCCAGGTGGAAGAGCAGGAACATCTCGGCGGTCCACTGGCCGAGGCCGCGCACGGCGACGATCTCCTCGATCGCCTCTTCATCGGAGAGCTCGTCCAGCCGGTCCAGCTCCAGCTCGCCGCTCAGCACGTGGGAGGCGAGGTCGCGGATGTACTCGACCTTGCGGCCGGAGAGGCCGGCTCCGCGCAGGTCCGTCTCGCTCGTTTCCAGCAGCTGCTCGGGGCCCGGCGTCCGCCCGTCGAAGAGGTCGAGGACGCGCAGGTAGATGGTCCGCGCCGCTTTGGTCGAGAGCTGCTGGCCGACGATCGCGCGCAGCAACGCGCCGTAGGCGTCGGCGGGGCGCTCCTCGCTGCGCCGCCGCAGCCGCGTCTGCAGGTCGATCTTCCCAACCCGTTCGATCAACCCCGCCATCACCGGGTCGGCGGCGGCCAGCTCCCTCCCGGCCCTGGCGCTCACCGTCCCTGCCACTCGGGCTTTCGCTTCTCGGCGAAGGCGCGGATGCCCTCGCGGAAGTCCTCCGAGCTAAAGCAGGACTCGCGCAGCGCGATCAGGCCGGCCTCCTGCTGATCGGTCAGGACGGGGCACTGGTTGAGCAGGTCGATCGCGTGCTTGTTTCCGCCCATCGAGATCGGCGCGTGGGAAGCGATCTCGGCGGCCAGCGCGACCGCGGCATCCTCCAGCCGGGCGTCGGCCACCACTTCGTTGACCAGACCTATCTCTTCGGCGCGCGCCGCCTCGAAATCGCGGCCGGTCAGGAACAGCTCCTTGGTCCGCGCCAGGCCGACCGTGTCGAGGAACTTGCGAAGCCCGGTGTGGCTGTAGACGAGGCCGAGCTTGGCGGGGGGCATCCCCAGCTTCGCCCCGGCGGCGCAGATCCGCAGGTCGCAGGTGATCGCCAGCTCCAGCCCACCGCCGAGGCAGTGGCCGTTGATCGCAGCCACTGTCGGCCAAGGGTGCGCGGCTAGCTTCTCCATCGCGGCGTGGAAGGGATGGGCGACGAGCGCCTCGGCGTCGCGCTCGAAGGTCTCGGCGGGGATCGAGGCGATGTCGTAGCCGGCCGAGAAGACCGGCGGCGCGCCGGTGATCAGGACGCAGCGTGTCTCGATCCCGCGGTCGAGCCGCGGCAGCGTCTCCGCCAGGGCGTCGAGGATCTCGTGGTCGAGTGCGTTGCGGCGCTCGGGGTTGGAGATGCGGATGCGGACGACCGCCTCGGCGGGCGAGTCGAGCAGGAGCTTGCCGCCAGCGAGCTTCTCCTCCACGGGCGGTCTACTCCAGCACTACGAGGACGTCGCCTTCGCTCACCGCCTGGCCCTCCTCGCAGCGAATCTCCTTCACGGTCCCGTCGTCCTCGGCCTCGACCGGGATCTCCATCTTCATCGACTCGAGGATGACGACCGTGTCTCCGTCGGAGACCATGTCCCCGACCGCGACCTCGATCTTCCACACGTTGCCGGTGATGTGCGCCTCGATGTCTGCCATGCGAGGACAATAGATGCCATGGGGGCGGAGCAGACGCTGCGGGCCGGCGAGGCGGAGGCCGCGCCGGCGGACGCCGGCGGTGTGAGGGACGAGCTCGCGGCAATCGTCGCCGCGCGCAACGAGGCCGACCGGATCGTGGGCACGCTGTCGGCGTTGCGGGGTGCCTTCCCCGAGGCGGCGCTCTGGGTCGCCGACGACGCCTCTACTGACGGCACCGCCGAGGCGGCGATGGCGGCCGGCGCCCAGGTCGTCAGCCGGGGCCGCCCGCACGGCAAGGGCGCCAACGTCTCCGCTGCGGCCGAGGCGGCGATGAGCGAGGCATCCCCGCCCGCCCTCATCCTCCTCTGCGACGGCGACCTCGGCGTCTCGGCCGCCCAGCTCGGCCCGCTGGTCGAGGCCGTCAACGCTGGCGAGTGCGACCTCGCGGTCGCCGCCTTCTCGCGTCAGCGGCGGCGGCGGCTTCGGCGTCGCCCTCGGCTTCGCCCGTTGGGCGGTCCGCCACCTCTGCGGCGCCGAGGCCGCGGCTCCGATCTCCGGCCAGCGCGCGCTGCGCGCCGACGTACTCCGAGCCACCCTCCCCTTTGCCCGCGGCTACGGGATGGAGGTGGGGATGACGGTTGACGCGGTCCGAGCCGGCTATCGCCTGCGAGAGTACGAGCTGGACCTGACCCACCGAGTCACCGGCCGCACGCTCGCCGGCTTCGCCCACCGCGCCCGCCAGCTCGCCGACTTCGCACGTGTATACCTTCAGCGCCGTTGATTCTCGCGATCGACCAGGGCACGACCGGGACCACCTGCCTCGTCTTCGACGGGGACGGGCGGGTCGCCGGGCGGGCCTACTCGGAGTTCGAGCAGCACTTCCCACGGCCGGGGTGGGTCGAGCACGACGCCGGGGAGATCTGGGAGGTGACGCGGCGGGTCGGGGCCGAGGCGCTTGCCGACGCCGGCGTCCCCGGCGCCGAGCTCGACGGGATCGGGATCGCCAACCAGCGTGAGACGGTGGTTGGCTGGGATCCGGCGAGCGGCGAGCCGATCCACCGGGCGCTGGTCTGGCAGGACCGTCGCACCGCCGGGCGCTGCGAGGAGCTGAAGGCAGCGGGGCGCGAGGAGCTGGTGCGGGAGCGGACCGGCCTCGTGATCGACCCCTACTTCTCGGGGACGAAGATCGAGTGGCTGCTTCGCAACGCTGAGGGGTCCGAGCGGGCCATCTTCGGCACGATCGACTCCTGGCTCCTCTTCAAGCTAACCGGTCGCCACGCGACCGACTACACGAACGCCTCGCGGACGATGTTGTTCGACATCCGCAGGCTGACTTGGGACGAAGAGCTGTGCGCGATGCTCGGGGTCGACCCGGCGCGGCTGCCCGAGCCGCTGCCCTCGGCCCATCTCTACGGCACTACCGCCGAGTTCGGCGGCGAGGTGCCGGTGGCCGGGATCGCCGGCGACCAGCAGGCGGCCTTGTTCGGACAGGCCTGCCACCGCGCCGGGACGGCGAAGAACACCTACGGCACCGGCAGCTTCGTTCTCCTGCACACCGGCGCCACGGCGCCGCAACCAAGCCAGGGCCTGCTGACCACGGTCGCCTGCGGGGTCGAGGGAGAAGCGGCCTTCGCCTTGGAGGCCTCTATCTTCGTCACCGGCGCTGCGGTGCAGTGGCTGCGCGACGGGCTCGGGATCCTCGGCGAGGCCGCCGAGACCGAGGCGATGGCGTCCTCGCTGGCGGGCAACGACGGCGTCTACTTCGTGCCGGCGCTGACCGGGCTCGGCTCGCCGCACTGGGACCCCTACGCGCGCGGCACGATCGTCGGGCTGACCCGCGGGACGCGGCGCGAGCACTTGGCACGGGCGGCGCTAGAGGCGATCGCCTATCAAACAGTCGATGCGGTGCGCGCCCAGGAGAAGGCGGCGGGTACGTCGCTGGAGGTGCTGAAGGCCGACGGGGGCGCCGTTGCCAACCGCTGGCTGATGCAGTTCCAGGCCGACGTGCTGGGGGGGTCGGTGGTGGTGCCGGAGATCGCCGAGACTACGGCCCTCGGCGCCGCCTACCTGGCCGGCATCGCGACCGGGCGCTGGACCGTCGAGCAGGTGGGGGAGATGTGGCGGGAGGCGGCCAGGTATGAGCCGCAGATGGCGGATGGGGAGCGTGGATCGCTGCTCGCCGAGTGGCACCGCGCGGTCGAGCGCTCCAGGGGGTGGGCCCGGCCCGAGGTGCCCGGCGGTCGCGCGTAACCGCTGGCGCCCGCGAGGGTAGGCACCAGCGGCGGCCGCCGCGCCGTCTCGTCATGGTGGAGATGAAGCCACAGGTCTATCTTGACCCGCGCCCCGCGGAGTACTTCACCCAGTTCCACGAGGCGGCGCGCAAGGGCGTCGGCTGGACCTATCCGTTCGCCCGCCTCATCCTCAGCATCCCGACCGTCCTCATCTACCGGGTGCGGGCGATCGGGGTCGGGAACGTGCCTCGCAGCGGCCCGCTCGTCCTCGCCCCCAACCACTTCAGCCAGATGGACCACTTCTTCTCCGCGGTCTACCTGAGACGCCAGGTCCGCTTCATGGCCAAATCGCAGCTCTTCGGTCCGCCCGTCCTCACCTACATCTACAAGCACGGGGGCGTGTTCCCGGTCCGCCGCGGCCATCGCGACGAGGAGGCCTTCAGGACCGCCTACGCCCTCCTTAACCAGGGCGAGATGCTGCTTGTTTACGCCGAGGGGGGGCGCTCGCGGTCGCGCAACCTCGGCGAGCCGCGGCCTGGGGTCGGCCGGATCGCGCTGGAGTCGGGCGTACCGATTGTCCCGGTCGCGATCCACGGCTCCGCCAGGGTGCGCGGCTGGAAACGGCTGCGCTTCCCGAGGGTCACGGTGCAGTTCGGCGAGCCCCTCACCTTTGCGGTCGAGTCCTCGCCCAGCCGCGAGCGCCAGCTCGAGGCGGCGACCGAGGTGTTCGACCGGGTGCGGGCGATGTACACGCGGCTCGAGGTGCAGGGGCGCCGCGGCGTCATCCGCACCCTGCGCGAGGGACTGGCGGCCCCCGACCCGGGGAAGGCATCGCCCGAGGGCTGAGGCCTACTCGTAGCGCGACTCAAGTTGTTCGAAGAAGGAGGGGTCGTGCCCTGGGGTGATCACGGCGTGGGGGAATTCGCGGCGAAAGAGGCGCAGCTCCTGCAGGGAGCGGCGGAGGTTGTGGGCGTCGAAAGGGCGCGGCGGCAGGGGAGCGTCGCCCTCCAGCTGGCGGTAGGTGTACATCGCGTCGCCGCCGATCACGAAGTCCCGGTCGGTGAGGTGGGCGATCACGGACATGTGGCCAGCGGTGTGGCCGGGGGTGGAGGCGAGCCGGACCGAGCCGTCCCCGAAGAGGTCGAAGGTGCGGCCGAAGGTGGCGTATGAGTCGATGCCGCCGCGGTCGAAGTCGACCGTGCGGTAGTCGAACGCGTAGTCGAAGTGGGTGCGGCGGTAGCCGTTCAGCGCGGGCTGTGAGCCGGTCGTGGCCTCGTCCCACTCCTGCTCGCTGACGATGAAGGTCGACTTCGGAAACTCCGAGATGGCCGAGGTGTGGTCGAGGTGCATGTGGGTCATCACCACGATCGGGACCTCGCCTGGGTCAATGCCGCGCTTGCGCAGCTGGGCGGGGACGTCCTCGCCGGGCTCCAGCACCGGCTTGGCGAGGCGGGTGGCGAGCTTGCCGAAGTTCTCCCTGCCGTCGGTGGCGATCGAGGGGTGCAGGCCGGTGTCGACGAGGATCGCCCCGGCGCTGGGGTGGCGGATCAGGAAGGCGGGGATGGGGATGAAGAGCAGGCGGCTTGCCGGTGAGCAGGGCGCGCAGCAGCTTCAGGGTGAGGAAGTGACCGCCTGGGCTGCTCCATCATCGACAGCGACAAGGTGACGTGCCCGGCGACGAGCGGCTCGACAATCACCGTAGCCCCCGGCGTGCCTCCCGCCAGGGGCTCGTGCAGCGGTTTCGCTTCCACGTGGACCGTCATCCGCGCTCACCTTACGGTGATCGACCGTCTATAGGCTTGTGCGCGCATGGCTGAAAGCGCTCATTCGCAGATCTTCAAGCCGGATCTGCTCGACGGGCAGATATGCGTGCTCTCCGGCGCGGGCAGCGGCCTCGGGCGGGCGACGGCGTTGGAGTTGGCGCGCCTCGGCGCAGTCGTGATCGGCTGCGGGCGCCGGGAGGAGTCGCTGGCCGAGACGGCGGGGCTGGCTGCGCACCTGCCTGGCCGCTTCGAGCGCGAAGCGATGGACATCCGCGATGAAGACGCGGTTACGCGGCTCTTCGACGGCGTCCTCGACCGCCACGAGCGGCTCGACGCGCTGATCAACAACGCCGGCGGGCAATTCCTCAGCCCAGCTGAGGCGATCACCCCGAAGGGCTTCCGCACGGTGATCGAGCTGAACGTGCAGGGGACCTGGCTGATGACCCACGCGGCGGCGACCAAGGCCTTCATTCCCCAGGGCGGCGGCAAGGTGCTGAGCGTCACCCTCTCCCCCCACAATGGGATGCCGGGGATGGTGCATTCCGGCGCCGCGCGCGCCGCAGTCGAGAACATGATGCGGACGCTGGCGGTGGAGTGGGCGCGGTTCGGGATCAAGACCTGCGCGCTGGCGGCGGGCCAGTTCGCCACCGAGGCGCTGATGTCCAAGTACCCGCGGGTCGTGATCGACAACCTGGAGCGCTCGATCCCGATCGGCCGGGCGGGCAGGCCAGAGGAGATGGCCTGGCTCATCGCCTACCTCGCCTCGCCCGCCGGCGATTTCTTCTCCGGCA
Source organism: uncultured Solirubrobacterales bacterium (assembly GCA_963842375.1). GTDB lineage: Bacteria > Actinomycetota > Thermoleophilia > Solirubrobacterales > 70-9 > CAVUPF01. Next base: position 77,316 of record CAWJGB010000002.1, on the reverse strand, counting down.
CGACGATCACGATCGACGGCGCCCGCGACAACTGGGCCGGCCCGTGGCCGCCCGACGCGATCACCGGCGAGGGCGGTGAGCCGGTCGCCGAGGAGCGCCGTCCGAAGGACTGAGTTCCCGCCGCGCTAGGACTTGCGCGGCTCGAGGATGATGATCGGGATCTCGCGGCCGCGGCTGCGCGCCTGGTAGTCGGCGTATCCGCGGTAGGTCTTGACCGCGAGCGGCCAGAGGCGCTGGCGCTCCTCGGGGGTGGCGAGGCGGGCGTGAACCGGGCGGCGATCGGCGCCGATCTGCACCGTCGTGTCGGGGTTGGCCATCAGGTTGTGAAACCAGGCGGGGTGCTTGGGGAAGCCGCCTTTGGAGGCGATTACGAAGACGTTCTCGCCGTCGGGGACGTAGAGCAATGGTGAGGTTCGCCTGACGCCGCTCTTCGCGCCGACGTGGTCGAGCAACAGCATATTGCCGCCGACGCCGGGAATCGAGTGCCCGAGCCGTCCTCCGGTCGTCCGGTAGAGGAGCGTGTGGACGCCCATGAAGCGACGGAGGGCAGGCCAGACGTGGTCCGCCACATCGAGGTAGGGGACCTTTGACCTGCCCTCTGTCGCCTGGGTGCTCAGATGTACATCCCTCCGAACTGGCCGCCTGTGACGTTTAGGACCTGGCCGTGCACGTAGTTGGCGAGCGGCGAGGCCAGGAAGAGGACCGGGCCGGCCGCCTCCTCGGGTTGGGCCGGGCGGCCGAGCGGGATGATCGCCGAGGCCATCGCCCGCATCTGCTCGGGAATGCCGAGCTCGATCTTCTCGCCGGTCGGGGAGGTCATCTCACCGCCGGACTCCTTGGCCGCGGTGAGGCGCGTCTCGACGAAGCCGAAGGCGACGGCGTTGACGTTGACCTTGAACTGCCCCCACTCCTTGGCGAGGGTCTTGGTCAGGCCGACGACACCGGCCTTGGCGGCGGAGTAGTTGGCCTGGCCCGCGTTGCCCATCGTCCCCGAGATCGAGGAGACGTTGATCAGCTTGCGGAAGACCTCCTTGCCCTCGTTGCGCTCGGTCTTTGCGGCCTCGCGCCAGTGCGGGGCGAGCGCCCGAGTGATCCGGAAGGGGACGATCGTGTGGATGTCGAGCATCGCCTGGAACTGCTCGTCGCTCATCCGGTGCACGACACCGTCCCAGGTGTAGCCGGCGTTGTTGACGACGATGTCTACCGCGCCGAAGGCGTCGACCGCGGCGGCGACCAGCTTGTCGGGGGCGTCGGGCTCGGTCAGGTCGCCCGCGTGGACGGCGATCTCGCCGTCGATCTCGCCGGCCGCCTGCTCGGCGATCTCGGCGTCGAGGTCGTTGATCAGCACCTTGGCGCCCTCGCTGGCGAACAGCTCGGCGGTCGCCCGGCCGATACCGCGCGCCGATCCGGTGACGATCGCCGCTTTCCCATCGAGAATTCCCATCAGTCTGCGTTCTCCTTCCGATTCGTGAAGTCGGCCCGGAGGCTATAGGGAACCGGCTGAGCCTGGTTTGCTGCTCATATTGCCGCTGCGCGGTCCGCGACGATCCCGCCAAGCGAAAACGAGTCGCGTCCATGCAGCCCTCCCCTCACCCGGTCACGCCCTCGATCGAGTACCCGGACCGTCCGCTCAACCGCCTCAGCACAGCCTTTCGGATCTTTGCCGCAATCCCGATCTTGGTTTCTGTTGGAGCTGGTCCAGGGGGTCAGCTTTGGCGCGGGTGCCGGTGGCGGCAGAGCCTTCTTCTCGACCGCCGCGGCGGGTTCCGGGGTCATCGTCATCCCGACCGCTTTGATGATCGTGCTCAAGAAGAAGTACCCGCGGTGGTGGTTTGGGTGGAACCGTGAACTGTTGCGCTTCATCAACCGGGTGGGCACCTACCTTGCGCTGATGGGACGACCGCTATCCCTCCACCGATGAGCAGCAGTCGCTTCGGCTCGACTTTCCCTACCCCGACGTCGCTAAAGAACTCGGCCGCGGCTTACCGATCGTCGAGTGGCTGCTCGCGATATCGCACTGCATCGTGCTCTTCTTCCTCTGCCTCGGGGCATTCTTCGCGGTGATCGGCGCCTGGTTTGCGATCTTGTTCACCGGTCGCTACCCACGCGGCATCTTCGGCTTGTCGAGGGTGTGTTTCGCTGGCACAACCGCGTGGTCGGCTACGCGTTCACGCTGGTCACCGATCGCTATCCGCCCTTTCGCCTCGGCGCCTGAGCCAGTCGGGCAGCGAGCGGCGCCGGGTGGGCTATTGGTCCGGCGAGGCCGGACCCTGCGGGAGGGGTGGCGGCATCTGATCGGAAGGGGCCGGAGGCGCTGGGTGGCCGGGGAGCGCCTCGGCCTCCGAGCCCCAGACGGTGTTCAGAGAGGACTGGAGGTAGGCCCACAGCGCGGGGGCAAGGAGCAGGTAGAGGATGAGGGCGATCCAGCCGTTGACCGGCTCATGGCCGGCGAGGCGGGCGGCTCCCTGGACGCGCTTGGTGCCCCGCCAGTAGGTGATCAGCGCCGGCACGATGATCAAGCCCCCCGGGAACAGGGCGAGCACCGAGTTGGTCGGGCTCTGGCCGAGGTCGTAGCCCCTGGCCTTGCCGTAGTCGCGCATCTCCCTGTTGATCCGGTACCACCAGATGAGGTGGTAGATGCCCAGCGTAATGATCGGCAGCAGGGCGGCGGCCCAGGGGCTACGGATCTTGACCTTGTCCTCGCTGCCCCGGATCTGCATTTCGTAGGCCATCTGAGTCGCGCTTCTCCCTGCCTGTTGGTTGCGAGGACACTACCCGACGGAAGAGAGGCCGCCGGCGATTACGCCGGGCCGCGCGCCGCGATGATCGGGGCGCTGCTGGTCGGGCGTGGCGTGGTCACTCTCCTGAGGAAATCCTCTAGGGTGCATGGTCACCCTCGCGCTTAAGGAAAGTCCACTTGTCCAATCGCCTGCTCAAGACAGCAACCATCGCAGCCGGCCTGGTCGCGGTGATTCTCGTCGGCGTCGCGCTGGCGGCTCCGCTGCCACAGGGGGGGAAGGCCTACTCGACCGCGGGCCCCAAACACGGCGTCAGCCTCACGCTTGTCACCAGCGTCAGCGGCAAGGCGATCGAAGCGGGGTCGGCCGCGCTCGGCAGCCAGTTCGCCCTAAGCGGCGGGTCGGTGCAATGCCGCAAGGCGAAGAAGAATCACGGCTTTCATGAAGTGCCGTTCGCGCTATTCGGCTTCCCGGGGACGACCCTGAAGCTCTCCCACGGCAAGTACGGCTTCTCAAAGACGGTGAAGATGTCGGATGAGTTTGTGATCGGCAGCTCGGCAAAGCCGTTCAAGCTGAAGGTGAAGATTGCCGGTACGGTCGCGAGTCCGACCTCGATCCAGGGGACGGTGAAGGCGAAGGGTGGTCCGTGTACGTCGAAGAAGGCGTTGAAGTTCAAAGCCAAGCTCGACACCAAGATCCCGGTCGCCCCAGGCGCGTAGCGACTCTGTCTCAGCGCTGTGGTGGAGGCGTCGCCTTATCCGGCGAGATGCCGAAGCGCTCCTCGTAGAGGCCGTTCGGCTCTCGCCAGCCCTGTGGCAACCGCTCGCCGTCCGGGGCCTCGATGGAACGTAATCGGGGCTGAGCGATGCCCTCAGCGCGGGACGGAACGTCCCCGGTCGTCTTGAAGGATCGCGTCGGCTGCGGGCGTGGTTCACTCACTCTCGTCGAGGTGGCGTTCGAGTGCACCGAGGCTGGCCCGTGCCAAAGGCGCCGGTGGGGGGCGAGCCAACGCTCCAGCTCAGCGAGGCCCTTCGGCCCAAGTAATACTCAGATCTTGCCCTGTGATGTCAGGTACTCGTCGAATGCCTTGCTCTTCTGGGTGTCCTCGTAGACCTCGTATTCGCGCAGCAGGCCCCAGGCGATCCTGCCCCAGATGACATAGCGGTTCTCATAGACGCGCTTGCCCTCGGGCGAGTCGAGGAAATCGTGGCCGCGGATGCAGATCGTCTGGCTCCAGGGAAATCCCTTGAGGACGACCTCGTCTGGGTAGATCTGGATGCCGACGTCGGCGAAACGCTTCAGCCAGGGCTCGAGCTTGTCCTTGCCCTGCAGCTCCGTCGCCCATGAGCTGTCGCCGGGGAAGCGGAACTTGACGTCCTCGGCGTCCATTCGCAGCGTCGGCGTGATGTCTCCGGCGCGCGCCCTCTCCATGTTGCGAGCGATCATCCTCTTCGCGAGCCAAGACAGCATCGGAGCCTCCTTTGCCAGATCGGTCTCGACGGAACCTAGCGGGCTATGCTCGCCGCGCATGAAAGAGACGTCTGTGCGGCATCCGCTTAACCGGGCGCTCCTGGTCCTGACCTTCACCACCGGGCTGGTCGACGCCGCCAGCTACCTCGGGCTGGGCCATGTCTTCACCGCGAACATGACCGGCAACATCGTTCTGCTCGGCTTCGGGATCGCTGGCAGCGGGGGGCTGCCGGTAATCGCACCGCTGGTCTCGCTCGGGGCCTTCCTGGCTGGAGCCGGGGCGGGCGGCGTCCTCGCGGCGAGGACGGAGAAGCGCGATCCCGGCCGCCTCGCACTGGCGTTGGCGATCGAGATCTCGGCGATCGGTGTCGCAGCCCTCGTGGCGCAGGTGATCGACGTTCAGCCGAGCCGCTTCTCCAGCGACATCGTGATCGCTTTGCTCGCCCTCGCCATGGGCGTTCGCAACGCGACAGTTCGGCGCATCGGCGCCGCCGATCTGACGACGACGGTTCTGACGATGACGCTCACCGGCCTCGCCGCCGACTCGCCTGCCGCGGGCGGGAAGGGTGAGGGCTCGGCGCGCAGGATCGCCGCAGTCGCGGCGATGTTGACCGGGGCGGTGGCGGGGGCGCTTCTGCTGAAGAGGAGCCTGGCCCTGCCGCTCGCCGCCGCGGCGGCGCTCGCGCTCCTCACCCTGCTTGTCTACGTGCCGGCGGCGCGGACGCTGCGATCACCGCGAGCTCCCGCGGCCTGAGCAGGGCGACGAGCTTGCCGCCGTCGACCATCGCGAGGCCGCCCTTGCGCAGTTTCACGTTGGCCCCGGTGAGCCGGCCGATCTCGCCGGAGAAGTCAGGCTCGTGGCCGACCAGGAGGACGTTTCCGCGACCGGCGGACAGCTCGAGCGCGTCGAACCCGCCACCGCGCAGCTCGACCGCCCCCTCGGGCTCGATCCCCAGCCCCCCACAGGCGATGCGGGCCGTCTCCGCCGCCCGCAGCTTCGGGCTCGTCAGGCAAGCGTGGATCTCCGCTCCGAGGGCGGCCAGGGCGCGCCCGGCCGCCAGCGCTTGGCGTTCTCCCTTCGGGGTCAGTCTGCGCGCGGCATCGTCGCTGCCGCCGTCCTCTGCGTCACCGTGTCTGAGCAGATAGATCACCGGGCCGGCGCCTACGCTTCGGCGAACGCCTGGAGGGCGTCACGCCCGCTGCCGAGGAGCGGATCGCCGTGAGCGAAGAGGAGGTGCTCGAACTCCTCGTCAAGGAGAGCAGCGCATCGCTTGCGGACGAGGCGCTTGACCGCCTCGGGATCGTCACCAATCAGCTTGTCGGAGACGAAGCCGACCTCGCCGTGGTGGATCAGGCTGTCGGCGAAGAGCAGCGCCCCGCCGCCGGCTCTGATGCAAAGCACGGTGTCGTCCGGGCTGATTGCGTCCATCTCCAGCGCGGTCACGTCGTTGGCCAGCCTGTCGCCGCAGGCGAACCCGTCCACCTGCGGGCCTCCCTCAAACTCATGCAGACCCGACTCGTGGCAGAGGATCGGGCAGTCGAAGCGCTCGAGCAGCAGCGGTGCGTCGCGGAGATGGTGCCGGTTCGAGAGCACCACTCGCCGAACACCCCGACCGTCGAACCACCCGATCCCCTCGGCCGGGAGCAGAGGATCGATCGCTGTCCCCGAACCGGCGACGAAGTGGCAACTCACCTCGATTCTGATCCGCGGGTGCACGGCCTTCCAGTGAAAGACTCCGTCAAGAACTTCTTCCATGAAGCCAGGCTACCGTGGCCCCTCTAAAGCCCCATCTGCTTGCCGAGGATCTCCTTCATCACCTCATCGGTGCCACCGCCGATCGGGCCGAGGCGGGCGTCTCGGACGGCTCGCTCGATCCCGTACTCGCGCACGTAGCCGTAGCCGCCGTGGATCTGGAGAGACTGGTCGGCGATCTCGAGCACGGCGCTCTGGGTGAGGAGCTTCGCCATCGTTACGTCGCGGATGCAGTCCTGCCCCTCGTGGAAGAGGCGCAGCGCGTTGTAGGTGAGGGCTCGGGCGGCCTCGGCGCGGGTCGCCATCTCGGCGACCTGGTGGCGGATCGCCTGGAATTTGCCGATCGGGCGGCCGAACGCTTCTCGCTCCAGGGCGTAGCCGACGGCTACGTCGATCAGGCGCTGCATAGCGCCGACCGCGCCGATCGCCATCAGCAGTCGCTCCCAGGCGAAGTTGGCCATGATCAGCCTGAACCCCTCGTTCTCGGAGCCGAGCAGGTTCTCCGCGGGCACCTCGACGTCGGTGAACGACAGCTCGGCGGTGTCGGATGAGTGCCAGCCCATCTTCTCCAGCTTCTGCGCGACCTCGTAGCCGGGCATCTCGCGCTCCAGCACGAGGAAGGAGATGCCGTTGTGACCGCCCTCCTGGGTGGTCTTGACGGCGCAGACGAGGAAGTCGGCGCGGACGCCGTTGGTGATGAAGGTCTTGGAGCCGTTGACGACGTAGCCGCCGTCGACCCGCTGCGCGAAGGTGGAGATTCCAGCGACGTCGGAGCCGGCGCCGGGCTCGGTGATCCCCAGCGCGCCGATCTTCTCCCCGGCGATGCCCGGCGACAGCCAGCGCTGCTTCTGTTCCTCGGTGCCGAAGTTGAAGATCGGCGGCATCGCGATCGAGGTGTGGGCGTTTAAGCCCGGCGGCGACGCCGCCGGAACCGCCGGAGCGGGCCAGCTCCTCGACCCAGACCGCGTCATGCAAGTGGGTGCCGCCCTGGCCGCCGTAGCGCTCGGGGAACTTCAGCCCGAGGAAGCCCAAATCGGCGCAGCGCCGGTACAACTCGCGGGGGAATTCCCGCGCCGCCTCCCACTCGTCGACATTCGGAGCGATCTCCCGGGCGACGAAGCGGCTGACGGTCTCCCGCAGCTCCTCGTGCTCGGAGCCGAACGGTGGCAACGTGGCGCGGGCGCCGGTGTCCTTGACGACGGTCAGGGCTACAGCCCGTAGGAGCGGCCGATCACGTCGAGCATCACCTCGTCGGTGCCGGCGCCGATCCGGTTGAGGCGGACGTCGCGGTAGGCGCGCTCGATCTCGTACTCCTTCATGTAGCCGTAGCCGCCGAAGATCTGGACGCAGTCATCGGCGACCTCGCAAGCGATGCGGGAGGCGTAGAGCTTCGCCATCGTGATCTCGCGCACCGGGTACTCGCCGTTGGCAAAGCGCCAGGCGGTCGAGTAGGTGAACTGCTTCGCCGCCTCGGTCTTGGTCGCCATCTCGGCGAACTTGTGGCGGATCGCCTGGAACTTGCCGATCGGGCGGCCGAACGCTTCGCGCTCCTTGGCGTACTCAAGCGTCTTCTCGATCATCCGCTCGGCTCCCGCGTGGCAGCCGGCCGCAGCGACCAGCCGCTCACCCTGGAGCTCCCAGGCGATGTGGTAGAAGCCCTTGCCGACCTCGCCCAGCACCGCATCGACCGGGACGCGCACGTCTTCGAAGGCCAGCTCGCCGGTGTCGGAGGCGTGCATCCCCATCTTCTCCAGCTCGGCGGAGACGCTGAAGCCGGCCACCTTCTCGCCGCTGGAGTCGCGCAGGTCGACGACGAAGAGGGTGATCCCCGCGTGGCGCTCCCCGGGGTCGGTCTTTGCGACGAGGACGATGAAGTCGGCGCGCGGGCCGTTGGTGATGAAGGTCTTGGAGCCGTTGATCACGTACTCCTCGCCGTCGCGGATCGCCGTGGTGCGGATGCCGGCGACGTCAGAGCCGGCCCCGGGCTCGGTGATCCCCAGGCAGCCGACCTTCTCGCCCTTCAAGCCGGGGGCGAGATAGCGCTGCTTTTGCTCCTCGGTTCCGAGTAGATGGATCGGAGGCAGGACCATGTCAGTCTGCACCGCGAAGCCCATGTTGGTGCCGCCGGAGCCCGAGTAGCTCATGCACTCGGCGCGGACCAGAGAGTAGAAGTAGTCGCCGCCCTGGCCGCCGTAGCGCTCCGGGAAGCAGAGGCCGAGGAAGCCGAGCTCGCCGGCGCGCTTCATCGCCTCGGTCGGCCAGTAGGTGTCCTCCCACTCGTTGCGGTGCGGCCACAGCTCCTTTTGCACCCACGAGCGCATCGACTCGCGCAGGTCTTCGTGCTCCTGGGTGAAGATGAAGTGCTTGCGGCCCGCCTCGTGGTCGGGCTTGATGACACTGGAGCCATTGCTCGTCGCGGTCGCCACTGGTCTGTCTCCTCGTTCGCTGGTCCGGATGGGCGGCGCCCGGCCGCCTGAAAGCCGAGTGGACAGTAGCACTTCCCACTTCTAGCTCGGGTCGGATATCGTGGCGCTTCGATGGACTACGAGCTGGTCAGCTATGAGGTCGCCGACGGCGTCGCCACCGTGACGCTGAACAACCCCGAGAGGCGCAACATGCTCTCTGCCCAGATGCTCGCCGAGCTGGTCGACGCGATGAAGGCCGCCCGCGACTCCGAGGAGGTGCGGGCGGTGGTGCTCACCGGCGCCGGTGATAAGGCCTTCTGCGCAGGCGCCGATCTGGGCGGCTTCGCAGCCGAGATGCCTCTTGTCGCCAAACACTTCGCCACCGAGCTCTTCCTTGAGTTCTTCCGGCTGATGCCCCGGCTCGGCAAGCCGTCGCTGTGCGCCGTCAACGGGCACGTCCTCGCCGGCGGCATGGGTCTGGCGCTCTCCTGCGACCTGGTGATCGCCAGGGAGGGTGCGACGTTCGGCACTCCCGAGATCAACGTCGGCGCCTTCCCCTACATGATCATGGCGATCATCTACCGCAACGTCCCGCGCAAGAAGGTCAACGAGATGATGCTCCTTGGGGAGCGGTTGAGCGCCGAGCAGGCGGTGGAGTGCGGGCTCGCCAACAAGGCGGTGCCCGCCGGGCAGTTCGATGCGGCCGTAGCCGAGTGGGCCGGCAAGCTCGCTTCCAAGAGCCCGGTGCTGATGCGTCTCGGCCACGACGCGATGTACCGCCAGCAGGACATGGCGCTCGACGACGCGCTCGAGTACCTGCGCTCGCAGCTCTCGATCACCTTCGCCACCGAGGACATCCTTGAGGGGGTCAGCGCATTCTTTGAGAAACGCGAGCCGCGGTGGAAGGGGCGGTAGGAATGGCAACCGAGCAGGAGCAGCCCAACCTTCTCCCCGGCACGGCGCCCCTGGAGGAGCTGAACGAGCAGCTCCACGAGCGGCGAGAGCAGGCGAAGCTGGGCGGCGGTGCGGAGAAGATCGCCAAACAGCACGAGCGCGGCAAGCTGACCGCGCGCGAGCGGATCGACCTGCTTCTTGACGAGGGCAGCTTCATTGAGATGGGGATCCACGGCCGTCCCCACTTCGCCCAGCGGGCGATGGACGGGGTCAAGGCGCCGGCCGACGGAGTGATAACCGGCTGGGGTGACGTCGACGGCCGTCCCTGCTGCGTCGCCGCCTACGACTTCACCGTGATGGCCGGCTCGATGGGGATGACCGGCGAGTTGAAGGTGACCCGGCTGCGGGAGATGGCACTCTCCAAGCGGATGCCGTTCATCTGGCTGCTCGACTCCGCCGGCGCTCGCATCCAGGAGGCCGCCGGCTCGCTGTTCGCCGGCTCGGGGCACCTCTTTCGCGAGGAGGTGGAGATGTCGGGCGTGATCCCGATGGTCGCGGCCATGATGGGGCCCTGCGCTGCAGGTACCGCCTACATCCCGGCGCTCTCCGACTTCGTCCCGATGGTCTCGGGGCAGGGCGCGATGGCGCTTGCCGGCCCACACCTGGTCAAAGCGGTGACCGGCGAGGACATCTCGATGGAGGAGCTGGGCGGTGCCAAGGTCCACTGCCGAAAATCCGGGGTCGGGGACCTGGAGGTGAAGGACGACGAGGAGTGCATCCGCGCCGTCAAGTGCTACCTCTCCTACTTTCCCGCCAACTGCGAGCAGAAGCCGCCGGTGATCGAGACCGACGACCCCGACGACCGCATGTCGGAGAAGCTGCTGGAGATCGTGCCCGACTCTCTCGCGCCAGCCCTACGACATGTACGAGGTGATCGGTGAGATCGTCGACGACGGCGAGTGGTTCGACATCAAGCCGAAGTTCGCGCGGACCCTGATCACCTGCTTCGCCCGCTTCGGAGGCCAGCCGGTTGGCATCGTCGCCAACCAGCCCAAGCAGCTGGCCGGCATCCTCGACAACGACTCCTCCGACAAGGCGGCGCGCTTCATCAACCTCTGCGACGCCTTCAACATCCCGCTCGTCTTCCTCCAGGACGTGCCGGGCTTCATGGTCGGCTCGAAGGTCGAGCACGCCGGGATCATCCGCCACGGGGCGAAGATGCTCTACGCGGTCAGCCGTGCGACGGTGCCGAAGGTGACCGTGGTCGTGCGCAAGGCCTATGGCGCGGGCTACTACGTGATGTGCGGCAAGGCGTATGAGCCCGACCTGATCGTCGCCTGGCCCGGGGCCGAGATCTCGGTGATGGGGGCGGAGGGCGCCGTCAACATCATCGGCCGCTCGGCGATCGAGGCCTCGGAGGACCCGGATGCGACCCGCGAGGCGATGCTGAACGCGGTTCGCGAGCAGATCGACCCCTACATCGCCGCCGGCAACGCGGTGATCGACGACATCATCGACCCGCGCGAGACACGGCCGACGATCGTCAAGGCGCTGCGGATGGCGAGGGACAAGCACGTCGAGAAGCCCAAGAAACGACACGGGGTGATGCCGGTATGAGCCGCTTCGAGGATCACGTAATCATCAGCTGCTCGATCAGTGGCGTGATCGCCAACCGCGACCAGTGTCCGGCGATCCCCTACACCCCGCCGGAGTACGCGGCCGAGGCGCGGCGTGCCGTCGAGGAGGGCGCCGCGCAGATCCATATCCATGCCCGCAAGCCCGACGGCACCCCCTCTTATGAGATCGAGGACTTCAAGGCGATCACCGAGGCGATCCTGATCGAGGTCGGCGACGTGATCGTCAACTACTCAACCGGGGCGATCGGCATCCCGATCGAGAAGCGGATCGAGTACCTGCGAGCGCTGCGTCCCGACGTGGCGGCGCTGAACATGAGCTCGATGAACTACGCCAAGTACTCCAAGCGACGCAAGGACTTCGTCTTCAAGGCCGTCTTCGAGAACAGCTTTGACACGATTATCGAGTTCCTGACGGCGATGCGCGAGCTGGGGATAAAGCCAGAGCACGAGTGCTTCGATGCCGGCCACGTCGCAAACCTCGACCCGCTCATCGACATGGGGCTGCTCGAGCCACCGCTTCAGATCTCACTCGTGATGGGGGTCAACGGCGGCATCAGGCCGACGGCGCGCAACGTCGCCTTCATGTCCGAGCAGATCCCCGGCGGGGCGGAAGGTCCGAACCAGTGGCAGACAATCGGAATCTCCCGGGAGCAGTGGAAGCTGCTCGGCGCGGCGCTCGTACTGGGTGGCAACGTCCGTGCCGGGTTTGAGGACAACCTCTACCTACCGAACGGGGAGATGGCGCGCTCCAACGGCGAGCTGATCGCCAAGGCGCGGCAGATGGCCGAGGACGTCGGCCGACGCGCGGCAACCGTCGCCGAGGCGCGCGAGCTCTTGGGGGTGCCCAAGCGTGAGCGAGCTCCCGCTTAGCGACGTTCGGGTTCTCGACCTGACCCGGCTCCTGCCTGGGGGCTTCTGCTCTCTGCTGCTCGCCGACCTCGGCGCCGAGGTGCTGAAGGTCGAGGACACAGGGATGGGCGACTACATCCGTTGGGCGCCCCCCTACTACGGCGGCGAGGAGCAGCAGGCGCTCGGCACCCGCTCGGCGCTCTACCTATCGCTAAACCGGGGCAAGCGCTCGATCCGACTCGACCTCAAGTCCGAGCAAGGGCGCGAGGCCCTGCTGCGGTTAGTTGAGCGCCACGACGTCGTCCTCGACGGCTTCCGCCCCGGCGTGCTCGACCGGCTCGGTGTCGGCTACGAGCGGATCCGTGAGGCCAACCCGGCGATCGTCTTCTGCGCGATCACCGGCTACGGCCAGGACGGGCCCTACGCGCAGCGCGCCGGGCACGACATGAACTACCTCGGCCTGGTCGGGCTACTGGCCCTGACCGGCGCCAAGGACGGCCCTCCGGTCCAGTCTGCCGGCCAGATCGCCGACCTCGGCGGCGGCGCACTGATGGCGGCCTTCAGCGTGATGGCGGCGCTGCACGAGCGGCGGCGCTCCGGCGAGGGCCAAATAGTCGACGTCTCGATGGCCGACGGCGCTCTCTCCTGGCTGGCGATGGTCGCCGGGCGCTACTTCTGTGACGGCGAGGTGCCGCGACGCGGCGAGCAGCAGCTGGCCGGCGGGCTGATCTGTTACCTGCCCTATGAGGTGGCCGACGGCTGGGTCACCTGCGGTGCCCTGGAGCCGAAATTCTGGGTCGCCCTTTGCAATGGGGTGGGGCGGCCCGACCTAGTCGAGAAGCAGTTCGAGGCGCCGGGTTCGGAGGCCTGGCGCGAGGTCGCCGAGGTCTTCCGCTCCCGCACCCGAGCCGAGTGGGAGGGCTTCAACGACGAGCACGACTGCTGCATCGAGCCGGTCCTCGACCCCGACGAGGCGCTCGACTCTGAGCTGGTGGGGGCCCGGGGGATGGTGGTCGAGATGGAGCAGCCCGAGCTGGGCAAGATCCGCCAAATCGGCTTTCCGGTGAAGATGAGCCGCACTCCCGCCGACCCGACCCGCCCGGCGCCGGCCTTCGGCGAGCACACCGACGAGGTTCTGCGCGAGGCCGGCTACTCCGAAGAGGAGATCGTGGCGATGAAAGAGTCGGGGGCCGCAGCGGGGCCAAGCGCCGATGCCGCCTCGACCTTTCGGGCATGAACAGCAACGGAGACCTGCTCCGCATGGGCGAGCTGGCCGAGGCCTCGGGCGTCCCCGTCCCGACGATCAAGCACTACCTTCGCGAGGGCTTGCTCCCCGAGCCGGTCAAGACCAGCCGCAACATGGCCTACTACCCCCCCGAGTTCGTCGATCGGATCAAGCTGATCAAGCAGCTGCAGGAGGAGCGCTTCATGCCGCTGAAGGCGATCAAGTCGGTCCTCGACGAGAATCCCGAACGCGCCCGCGCTCTCCTTGAGCTGGAGGACCGAATCCTCGACCGCGCCCTCGCTGGCGAGCGCACCCGCACCAGCGCCGCAGAGGTACGTGAGCGCTACGGCATTCCCAAGGAGGTGCTGGACCGGTTGGAGGAGCTTGAGGTGCTCAGCCCCAACAGCCGCGGCTACTCGCCCTCCGACGTGAAGATCATCGAGGCGATCGGCCGCTTCCGCGCCGGCGGCTACGACGAGGAGATCGGCTTCACCGTCTATGACACCCTGCGCTACAAGAGCGCCATCGAGGAGCTGGTCCGCCAGGAGGTCGACGTGGTGATGGGTCGCCTTGCGGGTGAGGTCGAGCCCGAGCGGGTGGTCGAGATGCTAGAGGCCGGCGCCCAGCCTCTCCAGGACCTGATCGCCGCCCTACACACCAAGCTGATGGTCGCCGAGCTGGAGCGCCACCGAGCCAGGCGCGGCTAGGTCCGGCGGCGATGGATGCGCTGTAGCCTGCACCGGTGCGTTCGGTCCTGGTCACGGGAGGCTCGACGGGGATCGGCCGGGCAACGGTGCTGCGGCTTGATTCAGCCGGCTGGCGGGTTTTCGCCGGGGTGCGCCGCGCGGTCGACGCCGAGGCCCTAGCTCGGGTGGGGTCGGACCGGCTTGTCCCACTGATGCTCGACGTCACCGACCCCGAGCAGATCGCCGCCGCCCGCGGGAGCATCGCGGCGGAGCTTGAGGGTCGCGGCCTCGACGGGCTCGTCAACAATGCGGGCGTCGCGATCCTCGGCCCCCTGGAGACACTGCCGATAGAGGACTTCCGCCGTCAGATCGAGGTCAACCTGACCGCCCAGGTCGCGGTCACGCAGGCAATGCTCAGCTGCATCCGTCAGGCGCGCGGCCGCATCGTCTTCATCAGCTCGATCGGCGGTCGCATCGCCTTCCCGTTGACGGGGGCCTACCATGCCTCGAAGTTCGGGATCGAGGCGGTGGGCGACGTCTTCCGCCAGGAGCTGCGCCCCTGGGGCATCTCGGTCTCGATCGTAGAGCCGGGGTCGATCGACACCCCGATCTGGACGCGGGGGGAGCGCGAAGCGGATCGGGTCGCCGAGCGCGCCCATCCCGATCAGGGGGATCTCTACGGCAAGGCGATCGCCAGCTATCGCAAGGTGACCAGGCGGCTCGCCGATCGCGGTATCGCGCCGGAGAAGGTGGCCGAGACTGTCGAGCATGCGCTCACCGCGAGCCGCCCGCACTCCCGCTACCTGGTCGGCCTGGACGCAAGGATCCAGGCACGGCTTAAGGTCCTCACCCCGACGCCGATCTTCGACTGGGTGGTCGCGCGCACGGTCGGTATCTAGTCCGGGAACGATCGGTATCGCCTCCTATACTGGCGCCGAAAGCCGATTGACTGGTCAATCAGCCAGCCAGCCGAGCCAGAGGACCGAGAGGAAGCGTTTGCGCGCAGCTGCGATACAGCTCAACTCGACTGACCAGAGGGACCGAAACCTGGAGGTCGCCGAGCGGCTGGTGCGCGCCGCCGCCGCCGAGGGCGCCGAGCTGGTCGCACTGCCGGAGAAGTGGAACCTGCTGGCCGGGGGCGAGGAGCTGCTGGCCGGCGCCGAGCCGCTCGATGGCCCCTCGCTGACCGCCGCCCGCGGCTGGGCCCGAGAGCTGGGAATTCACCTGCTGGCCGGCAGCATCTCCGAGCGGGGGCCGGAGAAGGCGTTTAACACCTCGGTGCTGATCGGTCCCGACGGAGAGGACCTCGCCGCCTACCGCAAGATCCACATGTTCGACGTCGACGTCGGTGGCGTCTCCTACCGCGAGTCCGACCACGAGGCGCCCGGCACCGAGATCGTCACCGCGTCGGTCGGCGAGCTCCTCGTCGGCCTGACCGTCTGTTACGACCTCCGCTTCCCCGAGCTGTACCGGATCCTCGCTCTGCGCGGGGCCCGCCTGCTCGCCGTGCCGTCCGCGTTCACGCTCGTCACCGGCCGCGACCACTGGGAGGTCCTGCTACGGGCCCGGGCGATCGAGAGCCAGGCCTTCGTCCTCGCCCCCAACCAGGTCGGCGAGGCGCCGCCCCACTTCAGCTCTTACGGGCACTCGGCGATCGTCGACCCCTGGGGCACGGTGCTCGCCCTTGCCGTGGAGGGCGAGCGCTTCGTCGTCGCCGACCTCGACCTCGGAGAGCAGGAGCGCCTCCGCGAGTCGCTGCCCTCCCTTGCCAATCGCCGGCCCGAGGCCTACGTATGGCCGCAACTCGTGGAGGCTCACGCCTGATGGCCAAAGCCCCGCCCGTCGACAAGCGCCGCCAGATCCTCGACGCGGCGATCCGCGTCTTCGCCCGCCAGGGCTACCACTCGACCCGCGTCTCCGACATCGCCGACGAGGCCGGCGTCGCCTACGGGCTCGTCTACCACTACTTCCGCTCCAAGGACGAGGTGCTGAACGAGCTGTTCAGCGAGCGCTGGTCGCTGCTTTTGGCGGCGATCGAGGAGACCGATCGAAACGGGAAGACGCCGCGCGCCAAGCTGGAGGCGGTGGCCGCGTTCATCGTCGACTCCTACCGCCACGACCCGGAGCTGATGAAGGTGATCATCGTCGAGGTGACCCGCGCCGCCAACTCGTTCGGCCGCACCCACCTGCCGGAGATCCGCAGGGCCTACGAGTCGATCGCCAAGATCGTCGCCGAGGGTCAGGAGGCCGGCGCCTTCCGCCGCGACATCGACCCGATCTTCGCCTCGATGTCTTTCTACGGGGCGATCGAGCAGCTGCTCTCCGGCTGGATCTTCGAGGTGATCCCGGCCGCCGACACGGACTTCGATCAGGCAAAGGAGCTTGTCGTGGCGACGATCTGCGACGGCCTCGAGCCTCGATAGGTAAGGTCGAGCGCCCGTGGAGAACGAGATCGTCAAAAGACTCGCCTGGAGCGGGCTGCTCGCCGTGAGCAGCGCTCTCGCCAGCGCCCTCGCTGCGAAGATCGCGGCTTTGGTGTGGCGGCGTGTCTTCGATGAAGAGCCACCGGAGTAGGCCGGCCAGGGATGCCAGAGCCGACCGCGACGCCCCCGCAGGAGCCCGGCGAGAAGTCGGTCGCCGAGCTCGTCTTCGATGTCTCCGAAAAGACCTCGTCGTTGATCCGCGAGGAGATCGAGCTTGCCAAAGCCGAGGTCACCGAGAAGCTAGGCAAGATCCTCCGCGGTTCGGCGGTCGGGGCGGCCGCCGGCGCCTTCGCCTTTCTGGCGCTGATCCTCGTCATGGAGGGGGTCGCCTGGCTGCTCAACGAAGAGGTGTTCGAAGGCAAGACCTGGCCGGGGTTCTTTGTCGAGGCGGCCGTCTTCCTGGTGATCGCCGCCGCCGCGGGCTTTTTCGCTTACCGCTCGGTCCAGGCCGGGGCGCCGCCGGTGCCCGACCAGGCGATCGAGGAGGCGAAACTGACAAGGGCGATGCTGGAAGGGGAAGACCAATGAGTGCCCACCCCGAGCCGGCTCGTCCCTCCACGGTCGGCATGCCCGGCCGCTCCGCGGCGGAGATCCGCCGCGACATCGACGCCAACCGCCGCGACCTCGGCCGCTCGGTCGAAGCGCTGCGCGGACGGGTCACCGAGCTGACCGACTGGCGCCGCCAGGTTCGCGAGCACCGGCGAGAGCTGGTCCTCGGCGCCGCCGTAGTCGGCTTTGCGATCGGCGGTCTGGTGGCGCTCCGCCGCCGCCGCTGAGCTCTATTCCAGGACCGACTCCGAGACGCTGCCGACCCCGAGCAGGCCGGGGCCGACGTGAGCACCGATCACCGGTCCGATCTCCGATATGAAGACGGGCTCCCGTCCGAAGATCTCGCGGCAGTCGTCTGCCAGGGAGGCTGCGGCCTCGGGGTCCTGGATGTGTTGGATGACCCAGGCGTCGAGCCCCGACTCGTGGCGCTGGCGGGCGTAGTCGCGCAGCCGCTCGATCGAACGGGCCCGGGTTCGCACTCGCTCGACCGGAGTGATCTCCTCCTCGAGGGTGAGGATCGGCTTGATCTTCAGCGCGCTGCCGATCCAGGCGCGGGCGCCGCCGATCCGCCCGCCGCGCCGCAGGTACTCGAGGGTGTCGATCGCGAACCACATCTTCAGCTCCTCGCGTGCCTTTAGGGCCCGGGCGAGGACCGCGTCGCCGTCGTCGCCGCCGGCCGCGGCCGCGGAGGCCGCAACCACCGAGAACCCCATACCGCCGCAGGCGGTGCGCGAGTCAAAGACGTGGATTCGCTCGCCGCCCTTGCCTTCGGCGATCAGCCGCTCGCGTGCCTGGCCGGCTGCCTCGAAGGTCCCGCTGATGCCGGAGGAGATATGGATCGAGACAATCTCCTTTCCTTCATCGAGCAGCGGCTCATAGACGGAGACGAAGTCCCCGATCGACGGTTGCGACGTCGTCGCCCCGTTCTCGGAAGCACGCAGGCGCTCGTAGAACTCCGCGTAGTCAGCGATCTCAGACTCCGCCTCCTGGTGGCCGTTGACCGAGACGTAGAGGCTGATCCTCTCGATGCCGCGCTCATCCGCGAGCTTGGAGGGAAGATAAGCCGTCGTGTCGCAGACGACGGCGGTTTTGGGAGCGGGGCTCAAGGGAGCCGATTCTCTCAGACGGTGGTGTCTCAGTTGAAAATGAGACGCCATCTCTGACCGCTACACTTTGTGAAGTGACTGAGGCCCCCACGTCAGCGATAACCCTCACCGATAAAGCCGTCGAGAAGATCGGCGAGTTGATCGGCAGTCAGGCCGAGGCCGGTGAGCAGGCGCTGCGCGTTGCCGTTCGCGGCGGCGGTTGCTCTGGCTTTCAGTACGCGCTCGCCTTCGACAAGCCCAAGGACGACGACAACGTCTTCGAGCTCGACGGCGTCTCCGTCGTCGTCGACAAGGTCAGCATGCAGTTCGTATTCGGCTCTGAGGTCGACTACGTCGAAGGCCTCCAGGGGGCCGGGTTCCAGGTCAACAACCCGAACGTGGTCGCGGCCTGCGGCTGCGGGTCCTCTTTTCAGGTCAAAGAGGACGCGGCCGAGACGGCTGCGGTCTAGTTGCCGTTGATCTGAAGCGGCGGCGACTGGGCCGGTGGGCCGGTGGCGGGCATGGCGGCGACCTCAGGCTGCTCGATCCCGAGCGCCTCGGCCAGCTCGCCGGACTCAAACATCTCCTCGACGATGTCGGCGCCGCCGAGCAGCTCGCCGTTGACGTAGAGCTGCGGGAAGGTCTGCCAGTCGGAGATCTCAGCGGTCACTTCGCGCAGCGGCTGCAGTGCGGGGAGGACGTCGATCGCTCCGTACTCGACGTCCATTGAGTCGAGCACCTGTACGACCCGCATCGAGAAGCCGCAGCGGGGCGCGTCCGGGGTGCCTTTCATGAACAGCAGCACCGGGTTGGCGGCGATCTGCTCCTCGACCTTGGACTTCAGCTCGGCGTCGGTCATCGGCACAGAGTAGCTACCCGGGAACCTGGGTCTTTACCGAGAGCGCGTGGATCGTGCCGTCGTCGAAGCGCTCCTTGACGGCGGCCTTGACCAGGCGATGCTGGTCGATCCGCGAGAGGCCCTCGAACTGGGGGGTCGTGACCGTCGCCCGCAGGTGATCGCCGGCGCCGGTCTCATCGACCACCTCGACCGCGGCGCCTGGCAGCGCCGCCTCGATCATCGCCTTCAGCTCCCCCAGGTCGGCGGCCATCAGCGCTTGGCGGTCCCGAGGGCGCTCGCGTGCTCGAGCATCTCCTCGACCCGGACGAACTTGACCCGGGGGCGGCCGTGGGGCTCGCCCCGGCCGACCTCGGCCTGGTCGATCGCCTGCCAGTCCTCGAAGCTGACGTAGCGGACGCCGCGCTCGGCGAGCAGCTCCTCCACGGCGGCGGGCTCGGGGCTCTCGGGGCGCAGCAGGGTCTGGGACTCGACGTCGGCGAGCAGGTGCCGGACGGTCTCCAGCGCGTCTTTCTTGTTGGTCCCGATCACGCCAGAGGGGCCGCGCTTGATCCAGCCGGCGGTGTAGTGACCGACCTTGTAGCCTGCGTCGTGGGAGTCGAGCACCCGCCCACCCTCGTTGAGGATCAGCCCGTGCTTCTCGTCGAAGGGGACGCCCTCGATCGGCACGCCGGTGTAGCCGACCGAGCGCAGCACCAGCCCGCACTCGCAGCTCCTCGCGCTGGCCGGTGTCGCGGGCGCGCAGCGCGCCTCCCTCCTCGATCAGCTCGTTGCGGGCGATCACGACCTTCTCGACCTTGCCGTCTCCCTTGATCTCGACCGGGGAGGCGAGGAAGCGCAGGACGATCCGCTTGCGCTTGCCCTCGGGCTCCCGCTCGGAGAACTCGCGCAGGGTCTCGACGTTGACGCGGGTCGTCTTGTCAGCCTCGCCGGAGTCCAGGTAGGCCTGACTGGCAGAGTCCAGCTCGACCTCGGCGGGGTCGACGACGATGTCGGCGTCCTCCATCTCGCCCAGCTCCTTGATCTCTGGGTTGGTGAAGGCTGCCTGGGCGGGCCCGCGGCGGCCGAGCACGACGATCTCGCGGATCTTGGCCGCGTCGAGCATCTCGATCGCGTGGTCGGCGGTGTCGGTCTGGCGCAGCTCGTGGTCGGTCAGGGCCAGCATCCGGGCAACGTCCATCGCCACGTTGCCGTTGCCGATCACCACGGCCCGCTCGCAGGAGAGGTCGAACTCCTCCTCGGCGTAGTCGGGGTGGGCGTTGTACCAGCCGACGAAGGCGGTGGCGGCATGGCTTCCGGGCAACTCCTCGCCCGGGATGCCGAGCCGGCGGTCGGTCTCGCAGCCGACCGTGAAGACGATTGCGTGGTAGAGGCGCTCGAGGTCTTCGACCTCGATGTCGTGACCGACCTTGACGTTGCCGAAGAAGCGGAAACCCTCGCGCGCCGCTGTCTTCTCGTAGACGCGGATCACCGACTTGATCTTCGGGTGGTCGGGCGCGACGCCGCCGCGGACCAGCCCGAATGGGGTGGGGAGGCGGTCGAAGAGGTCGACCTGGGCGTGTGTCGCCTGGTCTTTGAGGATGTGCTCGGCGGCGTAGAAGCCGGAGGGGCCAGCGCCGACTATGGCCACGCGCAGGGGGTTCTCAGGGGTTCCGACCTTGGCCATTGGAACGCGGAAGGATAGGGAACGCCGTGAGCCCGCCTTCCCTATTCCGCCAGCAGCGTCTCGCTGCAGTCCGGGCAGATCCCGTGGCTGATCTGCGCCAGCTCGGAACGTCGGAACAGCTCGAACCGGGCCGCCGCCTCCTCGACCTCGACCCATTCGCCCTCGACGAAGAAGCGGTCGCACCAAGCGCACATCGCGAGCAGGTCCCCGCCGCGGGCGACGTTCGGATCGAGAATCGGTTGCCGGGACTCGCGCTCCTCTTCGGAGCGAAGCCGGACTGAGAAGAGGACCACGCGGCCGTTTTTGTCGGCGGCGATCCGGATGTCCATCTTGGGGCGCACGTCGGGCCCGTCGCAGCGGAACGGCAGCTCGACGACCCGAACCTCGTCGCGTATCCGCCGCAGCAGCATCCGTTGCAGTTTTTGCGTCTGCTTGCCGGCGACGAAGTCCCACAGCGTGCGGCCGAGGCTTGCGCCGGCACCCTCCCAGCCGTTCTCCTCGGCGAAGCGGTAGTAGCCCTCGTCGACCTTGATCAGGCGGTCCTGATCGTCGATCGAGTAACTGAGAGCGGTGGTGTTCAACCGGGCTTGAGCGCTTCCGGGGCGACGGTCGCGGCGCCGTCGAGAGCATCCAGCGCCTTGCGAACGGACATCGCCACGCAGGTGAAGATCGGGGTCTCGCGCTCGGTGTACTCGCTCGACTCGGTTGGGCGCAGCTCGGTGACGAGGTCGAGGAACATCCCGGGGTCATCGCCCTCGAAGGCGACGACGAACTCCTGGTCGTCGAGGCCGAAGGAGTAGGAGGTGTTGATCGTGATCTCCGGATAGCGGCGGCCGACCTCGATGTGGCTTTTCATGATCCGCCCGCGCTCCTCCGCCGGCAGCCCGTACCAGCGACGCTGCTTGACCATCGGGTAAAGGAAGAGGTACTTGCGCTCGGAGACGCAGATCTGCGGCCGGGCCTGCTCGTCGGAGTAAGGCGAGCGTTTGGTCATCGAGAGGAACGAGTGCGGCGTCTCGGCCCACTTGGCGAGGCCACTCTGGCCGAGGACGACGTGAAAGGTGTGGAGATCATCGAGGTTGGGGCTCTGGCTGACCACGAGGAGGTCGACGTCGCCGCGTGTGCCTATGGTTGAGTAGGCGCGCAGCGAACGGTCGGTGGCGAAGTCCTCGCACGCGGCGAGGAATTCCTGCTTGTCCGCGGCGCGAAGCTCTTGGTCGCGACGGCGCCAGGCGGGGGCGATCTTGAAAAACGTGAACTTGGCGAAAGTGCGGTCGGCCATTGGGTTGACGATAGTTGTGGGGGGACTCGGGTGGGGGGTTCTGCTTAACCTTCTCGGTGGGCGTGGGCGTCTGGCCGTGGACCTGCTGCCGAAAAGTACCGGCTGGGCGCCAGGCTGAGTGGCCGCCCAGCGATGCGCGCCGGGCTGATCGGCGCCCTTGTCGCGACCCGTGTTGTGGGGACGCTCGCCAACGACTCCGGCGCGCTTTTGCTGGAGATCGACGGCGCCTACCTACTGGTCTTTGCGGGGAACGTCTGGGCCGAAGGCCCTCAGCCGGGTGAGGCCCGCTCGATCGACTACCCTTAACCCCTCGTGCGAATAGCTCTCGTCTCGCCATATTCCTGGACTTACCAGGGCGGGGTGAACCGGCACGTGGAAGCGCTTGCCGAGGAGTTCCTCGGCCGCGGCCACCATGTCCGCGTGCTTGCTCCGTTTGATCCGCCGGGACGGCTCAGCCGCCTAACGCACCGGGCCCCCGCCGAGCCGAGGGGGACGCCGGACTACCTCATCCCTCTCGGCCGCTCGATCGGGGTCGCCTCCAACGGCGCGATCTCCAACCTCGCCGCCTTCCCAGCGGGGGGCGTCGTCGCTCCCCGCCGTGAGCTTCTCCAGGGCGACTTCGACGTGGTCCACGTCCACGAGCCGGTGGTGCCGCTGGTCGGCTGGAACGCGACGCTCGGCGCCCGCACGCCGGTCGTCGGCACCTTTCACGTCTACTCGACCAAGGCGATCCCCAACCACATCGCGACGGCTTTCGGCGCCCGGCGCGTCTTCAACCGACTCTCCGCCAGGATCGCCGTCTCGGAGGCCGCTGCCTGGACCGGGCGGCGCTGGTTCGGTGGTGAGTACGAGATCGTCCCCAACGGCGTCGACGTCAACGCCGCCCCGAGCGGACCGAAGCCGGCGAGCAAGGAGCTGCGGGTGCTGTTCGTCGGCCGCCCCGAGGAGCGCAAGGGACTGCCGATCCTGCTCGCCGCGTTCGGCGCTCTGGTCGAGCACGTGCCTTGCCGCCTCACCGTGGTTGGGGCCGAGCGCGACGATGTCCTGCGCTACCTGGCCGACCCCGAGCTGATGCGCTGGATCGACATCGACGGGCGCGTCTCCGGAGTGGACCTGTGGCGCTCACTGCACGCGGCTGATGTGCTCTGCGCGCCATCGCTCTCGGGCGAGAGCTTCGGCATGGTCCTGACCGAGGCATTCGCCGCTGGCACGCCGGTGATCGCCTCCGGGATCGCCGGCTACAGCGACGTCGTCACCGACGGAGTCGACGGGATCCTCGTCCCGCCCGCCGATCCCCAGCGCCTCGCCGAGGAGCTTCAGCGCGTCTACCACGAGCCCGAGCGCCTGCGGGCGATGGGCGAGGCGGCGCGGCGCAGCGCCCAGCGCTACGCCTGGCCGCGGGTGGCCGACCGGGTGACGGAGGTCTATCAGCGAGCGATCGAGGCTCCCCAGCCGCAGAACACCGGAGAGCGAGTCGCGCAATGGGCCGGCATCCGGCCCGCCGACGGCGGGCCGCGCCGCCGCCCGGAGCGGCTGCCCTCGCTCGACCCGGCGCCGGTGCAGCGGGGAAGCCGGCGACGCCGTATGGCGCGGCGTGCCGGCCTCGGCGTGGCCGGGACGCTCGGGATCGGGCTGACGGCGCTGGCGGCGCAGAAGATCGGCATCGACAATGTGGTCGAAAGCATCGTCCGCTCCAATTTCACCCTGGTGCTTCTCGCCTGCGCGCTGATGGCGCTCTCGCTCTTCGTCCGCGCCGCCTCTTGGTATTGGATTGTGCGGGCGGCGCTACCGAACCGGCATGTCCGCCGCCGTGACGTCACCTCGGCGACGATGATCGGGGTCCTGATGTCGGCGACGTTGCCCGCCCGCCTCGGCGAGCCGGCGCGCGCCATGTCGCTTGCCCGCCGCACCGGCCGGATGCGAGAGACCTTCCCGGTCCTGCTCGGAACGTTGGTCTCCCAGACGATGCTCAACCTCGTCGCCCTGGTCCTGCTCGGGGTGGTAATCGTCTCGACCACGCCGCTCTTTCACTCCAGCACGCAGGCGCTCTTTGCCTTCAGCCTGGTGCCGCTGCTCCTGCTTGTCGTCGTGCTGTTCGCGCCGGTGCTGATGCGCCGCAACGGAAACGGGCGCCTGGCGCGGCTCGGCGCGGCGCTGCACGGGGCGCTGGTCCAGGTGCGGGCGGGGCTCGCCATCTTCCGCCAGCCGCGCCGCGGAATCGCCGCCTCGGCTGCCCAGCTCGGCGCCTGGGCGATCCAGCTCTCGGCCTGCTGGGCGCTGCTCTACGCCCTCGGCCTCAACGGCCAGGCGGGGATCGGCGCCGCCGCCGCGGTCCTCTTCGCCGTCAACGTCACCGCGGTCGTGCCGGCGACCCCGGCGAACATCGGCGTCTTCCAGCTTGCCGTGATCAGCGTCCTGCACACCGGCTTCGGAGTAGGGACCGCGGACGCCCTCGCCTACGGTGTGATCCTCCAAGCGGTCGAGATCGCCACCGCCGTCGCCCTCGGCCTTCCGGCCCTCGTCCGCGAGGGCCTAACTTGGAGCGACCTACGCGTGCAAGCGCTATCCGCGGCCCCGGTCCGCCTCCAGCCCCACCCTTCCCAGCGCGACACCGGCGAACGAATCGGCGTCTGAAGCATCCTAAAACGCCTCCTGCGGGTAGCGTGAGAGGCCCCCGGGCCGAGCGCTCAGCTGCTGAGCACGTCAACCGGTTCGGCCTCAGGCGGCAGCTCGCCGCCGCGGTCGGTGCCGGCTATCAGCTCGTCTGGGGCCCTGTCCTCGGGGATGAAGCCAGATTTCATGCCGAAGTAGACGGCCTGGGGGTGGTGAGCGACGATCGCCACCGTCGACTGCTCTGGCATCACGGCGTAGCCGCCAGAGAGGGTCATGCCGATCTCCTCCAGGCCGAGCAGGCGCCAGACCTTCTCGTGCTCGGACTGGTCCGGACAGGCCGGGTATCCCCAGGAGTAGCGGCGGCCCTGGTCCAGCGGGATGCCCAGCTCGCGCCGCACCTCGGAGTGAAGCCACTCGGCCAGGCCCTCCGCGGACTGCACACCGAGGCCGTGGGTATAGAGCTGCTCGGCGAACTCGCCTTCACGCTCCAGCCGTCCGATCAGCTCAGTCACTTCGGGGCCGACCGTCACCCCCTGCAGCGCAACGACGTCGCGCTCGCCCGACTCAAGCGGGCGGAAGAAGTCAGCGAGGCAGATGCGATCGTGCTTTGGCTGGCGTGGGAAGACGAGACGCTCCAGCTCGCGCTCGGGGTACCCGGGGTCGAAGACCACCAGCTCGTTGCCATCCGCGTTGCAGGGGAAGTAGCCGACCCTCGCGCGGGGATGGAGGTAATCCTGCTCGCGCCACATCCGCTCCAGCCGCGGCGCGAAGCCCTCCTCCTCGTCGGTCCCCTCGACCAGCTCGCGCCAGGCCTCACCCTTCACACCCCGCCCGCCCCAGTGCAGCTTGAAGAGGACGTGGCGGTCGAGGTAGGGGAAGACCTCGTCGAGGTCGAGGTCGACGTCGCGCACGCCCCAGGAGGGCGGCTCGGGGATCGGCACGTCGGTGCGGGCCGCGGAGCGGACGCTGTCGTCGGTGCTCGGCGGCCCGTCGTCGGGCTCGATGACCTTCTCGCGCAGCTGCCGGGCCTCGGAGCGGATCCGCTCGACCAACGCCTGACGCGCCGGCGCGTCGATCAGGGCGTCCATCGTGTCGAGCCCCTGGAAGGCGTCCTTGCAGTAGAAGACGCCCGGCTCGTAGACCTCGTCTGACTCCTTGCCCTTCGGGTAGAGGGTGCGCCGGCCGAAGTCGCGGTTGATCGCGGCCCCGCCGATCAGCACTGGGAAGGAGAGGCCGCGCTGGTGGAGCTCTTGCACGCAGATCGGCATCTGCTTGGAGGTGGAGACGAGCAGGGCGGAGAGTCCGATCGCGTCGGCATCGTTTTCGACCGCGGCCTCGATGATCGCCTCGACCGGGACCTGCTTGCCGAGGTCGATCACCGTGTAGCCGTTGTTGGTGAGGATCGTGTTGACCAGCGACTTGCCGATGTCGTGCACGTCGCCGAACACGGTGGCGATCACCACCTTGCCCTTGGTGTGACCCTCGATCCGGTCCAGGTAGTTCTCCAGCTGGGCGACGGCGCGCTTCATCACTTCGGCTGACTGCAGGACGAAGGGCAGGATCAGCTCGCCGGCGCCGAACTTGTCGCCGACCTCCTTCATCGCCGGCAGCAGCACCTCGTTTAGGGTCGGGACTGCGCCGATCTTCTCCACCGAGCGGTCGATCCACCCCTCGACGCCGTCCTTCTTGCGGCGCAGGATGTGCCAGTGCAGGGCCTCCTCGGGCTCCATTCCCTCGGTCGGGTCGTCGGCCTCGTCGGCCGCCTCCTCTCCCTTTGACTCGAAGTGGGCGATGAAGCGCTCCAGCGCGTCCTCGCGCCGGTTGAAGACGAGGTCGTCGGTCAGCTCGCGCTCGGAGTCGGGGATCTCCCCGTAGGGGGTGATGTGGTTGGGGTTGACCATCGCCAGGTCCAGGCCGGCCTCGACGCAGTGATGCAGGAAGACCGAGTTGAGGACGGCACGCGGCCGCGGCGAGACCCCGAAGGAGACGTTGGAGACGCCGAGTGAGGTCTTCACGCCTGGGATCTCGGCCTTGATCCGGCTAATCCCCTCGATCGTCTCGACTGCAGAGGGCCTCCACTCCGCCTCGCCGGTGGTCAGGGTGAAGGTGAGCGCGTCGAAGATCAGCGCCTCGGGGTCAAGGCCGTGCTCGGTGCAGGCGATGTCGCGGATCCGCTTCGCGATCTCCACCTTGCGCGCTGCCGTCTTCGCCATCCCCACCTCGTCGATCGTCAGCGCGATCAGTGCCGCGCCGTGCGCCTTGGCAAGCGGTACGACGACGTCGGCCTTCTCGCGACCCGCCTCGAGGTTGATCGAGTTGACGATCGCCCGCCCCGGGATCTGCTCCAACGCCGCACGGATCACCTCCGGCTCGGTCGAGTCGACCTGGATCGGCGCCGGCTGGGTCAGCGAGATGCGCTTGACGACGGCGGCCATCTGGGCGTCCTCGTCGGAGCGCTCGGTCAGCGCCACGCAGACGTCGAGCACGTGGGCGCCGCCGCTGACCTGGTCCTCGGCGACCTGGACCAGGCCGTCGTAGTCCTCGGCGAGCAGCAGCTCCTTCGCGCGGCGCGAGCCCTGTGAGTTGACCCGCTCGCCGATCAAGGTCGGGCGTGGCTCCTGTACCAGCGGAGTTGAGGTCATCATCGAGGAGATCTGGGGTGGGCCCGGCTCGGGGCGCCCGCCCGGCACGCGGCCCGTCACCCGCTCGTGGATCGCGGCAATGTGCGCGGGCGTCGTCCCGCAGCAGCCGCCGACGATGCCAACGCCGTAGCGCTCGACGAACTCACCCAGCGTCGCTGCCAGTGGCTCGGGCTCCTCGGGGAAGATCGTCTCGCCGTCGGGCCCCTGCAATGGAAGGCCGGCGTTGGGGATGCAGTGGACCGCCAGCGGGCTGTTCTCACCGAGGTAGCGGATCGCGTCACGCATGTCCTCCGGTCCGGTCGAGCAGTTGAGCCCGACCACGTCGACGTCGAGCGCGACCAGAGTGGTCAGGACCGCCTGGATGTCGGTGCCGAGCAGCATCTTGCCGCCCTGGGGGAGGAGGGAGACGCTCGCCTGGATCGGTAGCCTGCGACCGCTCGCCGCGAAGGCTTCGCGGGCGCCGAAGACCGCCGCCTTCACCTCAAGGATGTCCTGCGCGGTCTCGATGATGATCAGGTCGGCGCCGCCCTCGAGCAGGCCGCGTGCCTGCTCGGCGAAGACTTCGACCAGCTTGGCGAAGGAGATGTCGCCCAGGGTTGGGTCGGTGGAGGCGGGAAGGAACCCGGTTGGCCCGATCGAGCCGGCGACGAACCGCCTCGGGCCCGCCGCCTTGCGGGCGATCTGCGCCGCCTTGGTGTTGATCTCCCCGGTGTGCTCGCCAAGCCCCCACTCCTCGAGCTTCAGCCGTGAGCCCTGGAAGGTGTCGGTCTCGATCACCTCGGCCCCGGCATCGAGCATCGAGGCGTGGACGCCTTCGATCACGTCGGGGCGGTTGAGCACTAGTGCCTCATGGCATTTGCCCGCCAGTCCGCCGTAGTCGGCCTGGGTTAGGTCGAACTGCTCCAGGGTCGCGCCCATGCCGCCGTCGAAGACGACGACGCGCTCCCGGATTGCGGCTAGGTAGTCACGATCTGGCATCGGTAAAGACTGTCACCTCCATCGACCCCGGCTGTAGCACCGCACCTCGATCCGGAGATCTCGGCCGGTTGCTGCGGTGTCTGCGGGCCGGGCCCCTCGACCGCTCTTGATGGTCTATGAAAGGTAGCGAAGTCAGCCGCGCATGCCCAGACGGCGCCTCAGATCGCGGCCGTTGAACGCCTGGACGATCCGCTTCACCAGGCTGCGGCGGCCCCTGGTGTAGGGGTACCAGGTGGGTTCGCGCTTGCCGCCGAAGCGGGTGATCACCAGGGACTCCGAGCGGCAGTACTTCTTGATCCCCGGCTCGCCGTGGCGGGAGCCGATCCCCGACTGCTTCCAGCCGCCGAACGGCACGTCGGAGGAGAGGTAGTTGACCAGCACGTCGTTGACGTTGACCGAGCCGCACTCGACCCTCCGCGCCACCCGCTCGGCCCGCTCCCGCTCGCCGAACACCGACGCCGCGAGCCCGTAGCGGCTGTCGTTGGCGAGCCGCAGAGCCTCCTCGGAATCGCGCACCTTCATCACCCCGACCACGGGGCCGAAGGTCTCCTCGCGCATCACCTTCATCGAGTGGTCGACGTCGACCAGCACGGTCGGCTCGAAATAGTCGCCGGGGCCCTCGACCCGCTTGCCCCCGGTCAGCGCCCTGGCGCCTGCGGCGAGCGCGGCTCCTACGTGCTCCTCGACGATTGCGGTCTGCTTTGGCGAGGTCATCGCGCCGACGTCCTTGCCGAAGTGGCGGTCGTCGGCTCCCTGGCGCAGCTTGCCGACCTCCGCCGCCAGCTTGCCGACAAACTCGTCATAGACGGGCTCCTCGACGTAGATCCGCTCCACCGACATGCAGATCTGCCCAGAGTTCATCATCCCGCCCCAGGCTGCGGCGTTGGCGGCGCGGTCGATGTCGGCGTCGGCGAGGACGATCATCGGGTCCTTGCCGCCAAGCTCGAGGCTGACTGCGGTCAGCGTCTCGGCGGCGCGGGCCATCACCTTGCGCCCGGTGCGGTCCGAGCCGGTGAACTGGACGAAGTCGACCGCGTCGATAAGGGCTTCGCCGGTCTCCCCGACGCCCTGCACGCAGGCAAGGACGTCGGGCCCGCCGATCTCCTCCTTCCAGGCCCCTACCACCTCGGCCAGCCCCAGCGGGGTGAACTCTGACGGCTTGATCACCACCGCTGCGCCCGCTTGCATCGCCGGGATCGCGTCACCCAGGGCCAAGATCAGAGGAAAGTTCCAGGGGCTGATGATTCCGATCACCGGGTGGGGTCGGTACTGGATGCGCAGCTTCTTTGAAGCAAGCAGCGGGGTGTGCGGGCGGACGCTCTCCTCGCCGATGAACTTTGCCGCCCTCGTCCCGTAGAAGTTGATCAGATCGGCGAGGTAGGCCGGCTCGTTGGAGGCGTCGGCGCGGACCTTGCCGGTCTCCAGCTGCATTGTGTCCAGCACCCGGTCGGTGTTGTCGAGCAGCCAGTCGCGAAGCTTCCCGAGCCAGCGGTAGCGCCCCTCGATCCCGAGCGCCTCCCACTCGGGCTGGTTGGCGCGAACCCGGGCGACGGTCTCGGCGACCGCCCGCGGGGGGTCGATCGCGACGGTAGTGATCAGGTCGCCGGTAGCCGGGTTGTGGACCTCGAGACGATCCGTGCCGGCAACGGTTACCGCGTCGATCGTCTTGGTGCTCGTCTCCACCGTCCCACTCTCCACTGGGCACTCCCTTCCTCGACAGCGTTGGCTGGTCAGCCAACTGTACCCCGCCGGCGCGATCCGCCCGCTATTGGCCGCGGCGCTTCTGCTTGCCGATTTCGACCACTTCGCCGCTGTTTGTGACGATCGTGTTCGGCGGTACGCTGGAGATCTCAACGGTTAAGGACCCGCCCGCCGCGATTCCGTTGGCGGTCTGCGCCTTGGCGACGCCGTCGAGGCCGCCGTTGATCCTGTAGAGGATGGTGTAGCGCCCGGCCTTGACCGCGGTCAGCTTCCAGATCGTCTCGGCACTCGCGCCCGGCTTCAGCGGGCCGAAGCCGAAGGTCTTTGAGTTCGCGGTCTGGGCCCCGCCGGGTTCTGTGGAGCCGGCCAGCTTCGGGAAGTGTTCCGCCAGCACCCAGACCGGCCGGTTTGGGTTGGTGAGGCCGGGCTGGGGATCGCGGATGCCGAAGGGTAGCGAGGAGTTTCTCCCCTCCCTACCCGCGATCGAGGCGGTCACGGTAAGGGCCGGGATCGCCTTGGCGCCCGTGTTGCGGACACCGAGCTGCAGCAACGAGGTCTGGGCGAGCCTCTGCGCGGTCGGGAAGCTCGCGTGCACGACTTGCACCCTGTAGGTGGCGGCCGCCTGGTTGGTGCCCGAGGAGGAGCCGCCGCAGGCGGCGAGCAGCGCCGCCATGGCCACAGCGGCAACCCCGGCCACCGCGGCTCGTAGGCGGGTGCGCCGGGAATTTGGTCCGGTCCCCCGCAAAGCGGGCGGAACATACCACGGAGGTTTGCCTGCACTCAGGCGCCTTTAGCGGCTGTCGACCGGGTTAGCCGGATCTCAACACTCATCTAACGGTTGGCGCTCATCGTTCCCATAGACTCATTCCACCGAGCAGGTCGCTGCGCGCATGCGGCGCCGCTCATCGGAGGAGCAGATGGTCAGATCCGCGGTAGACAGGGCGTTCTTGCCCGCAAAGTCGCTGTTCGAGCAGGTGGGGGACTTGATGATCCTCACCGCGCGGACGATCGGCTCCGCGGTGCGCCCGCCCTATCCCTACGGGGAGGAGTTCATCGGCCAGTTCCTCTTCGCCCTGCAGCTCTGCTGGTTCCCGCTGCTGATCTCGACGGTGGCCATCTGCTTCGGTGCGCCGGGCCTGCAGGCGGCGAACTTCCTCACCCTGGTCGGCGCCCTGGACCGGCTCGGCGGCTTCTTCGTCTTGGCGGCGATCCGCGAAATCGGGCCATTCGTGACCGCGGTCGTCGTCGCCGGCGTCGCCGGCACCGCGATCACCGCCGACCTCGGCGCCCGCAAGATCCGCGAGGAGCTCGACGCGCTGCAGGTGCTCGGCGTCGACCCGATCAAGAACCTCGTCGTGCCGCGATTCCTGGCCCTGATGCTGATCACCGGGCTGCTCGACATCTTCGCCCTGGTCTTCGGGCTGAGCGGCGGGATCCTCACCGAGCTCCTCTACCACCAGTCCCTGGGCGGCTTCATGGCCACCCTCTTCTCCAACGCCTCGATCACCGATCTCTGGGGCTCGGTGATCAAGTGCACCCTGTTCGGGGCGATCATCGCCGTCGTCAGCTGCTACAAGGGGATGACCGCCTCGGGGGGCGCGGCGGGCGTCGGGCGCGCCGTCAACCAGTCGGTGGTCATCTCCGTGATGGCGGTCTTCGCCTTCAACTACATCTTCACCCAGACCCTGCTCGCCACCCACCCTGAACTGCAGGTGGTCCGGTGAACGCCTGGTTTGAAGCCCCGCGCGCCTGGCTTGACTCCTTCGGGGAGATCGCCCGCTTCGGCTCGCGGATGGCCGGCCTCGTCTATTCAGGCCGCGTCCTTCGCTTCTTCGGCGAGAGCCTGCGCCAGGCTGGGATCCTGATCCTCGGCTCGGCTCTCATCATCTGGGGACTCGTCTTCGTCTTGGGCCTGCAATGCGGGATCGAGGGCGCCTACCTGCTGCGGGCGCAGGGCGCGCCCGCCTACGCCGGCGTCTTCTCGGCCTGGTGCGATCTGCGCGAGATATTGCCGTACGCGTTCGGCTACATGCTGGCGGCGAAGGTGGGGACAGGGATCGCTGCCGAGCTGGGTGCGATGCGGATCTCCGATGAGATCGATGCGCTTGAGGTTATGGGCGTGCAGCCGGTCACCTACCTCTGCGCCACCCGCCTGCTGGCTGCCTGGATCGCACTCCCGTTCATGTACCTGGTCGGGATCGGGATCATGTATCTGGCCAGCTACGTCGCCGTCGTCAAACAGATCGGCGACGTCTCCTCGGGTGGCTACGAACTGATCTTCTGGCAGTTTCAGAACCCCCCGGACCTGATCTTCAGCTTGATCAAGGGGATGGTGATGGCGACCGCGATCGTGATGGTCGGCTGCTACTACGGCTACACCGCCTCCGGCGGTCCGGTCGGTGTGGGAACCGCGACCGCGAAGTCGATGGTCCTCAACATCATCTTGGTCCATATCATCGGGATGTTGGGGACTCTGGTGTTCTGGGGGGCCAATCCAAGGGCGCCGATAGGAGGCTGATCTATGTCAATGGACGATCCGAACCAGGTCGGCGAGACCGAGTTGGAGGCGGCAGTGACCGCCGAGGTGCCCGCTACCGAGCCTGAGCCGCGCGGTCCCTACGTCGGCCCGGACGGGGCAGTAATGGGCCGTGACTTCGTCATCCCCGGCGTCGACCCCGGCGAGCCCGATCCCTATCGCTTCCACACCGGCCGCAAGCGCGACCACGGCGGCGAGGACGCGATCGAGATCATCGACCTAGTCAAGCAGTTCGGCCGGGCGCGCATCCTCAACGGGCTCAACCTTGGTCTCCCCGAGAACCAGGTCTCGATGGTGCTCGGCCCGTCGGGGACCGGCAAGAGCGTGTTGATCAAGCACATCGTCGGGCTGCTGCACCCGGACTCCGGCGACGTGCTCGTTCACGGCGAATCGATCCCCAACATGACCGACGACGAACTGTTCGAGGTGCGCAAGAAGTTCGGCCTGCTGTTCCAGGACGGAGCTCTGTTCGGCTCGATGAACATCTATGACAACACCGCCTTCCCACTGCGCCAGCACACCGACAAAAGCGAGGAGGAGATCGGCGAGATTGTCAACCGTCGCCTCAAGGAGGTGGGGCTGAGCGAGGCGATCTACAAGATGCCGAACGAGCTCTCAGGTGGGATGCGCAAGCGCGCCGGGTTCGCCCGGGCGCTGGTCCTCGAGCCCCAGATCGTCATGTTCGACGAGCCAGACTCGGGATTGGACCCGGTTCGCACCGCGCTGCTATGCGAGTTGATCCGCGAGGTGCATGCGGAGAACGGCGGCTGCTACCTGACGATCAGCCATGACCTGAACACGGCGCGCCGGATCGCCGACTTCCTCGCGGTGCTGTGGAACGGCAAAATCGTCGAGTCGGGTCCCAAAGACGAGCTGTTCGACTCGGAAAACGAGTTCGTGTCGCAGTTCCTCAAGGCGGACGTGAGCGGTCCGCTCTCGATGGATTGAGCGCAATTGCGGGCTGGTCGGTCCGCCACGCGCGCGCAGTCCTGACGATCTCGATTGTCTTCGCGATTGCGGCTGGGGTGGCCGCGACGCGGCTGCCGACCGATGCAGGAACCGGGACGTTGGTCGATTCGGACACGGCCAGCTACCAAGCGACCCAGCATGTGCGGGAGGTGTTTGGAGAAGAACCGGTGGTTGTCCTGGCCGAGGGAAACCTGCAGCGACTGGTGCTGACCACGAACCTGGGGAGGCTGCTTCGGTTGGAGGGATGCCTCTCGGGCAAGGTGCCGAAGGGGGCGACGCCGATCCCCGGGCCCTGCACCGAGCTGGCGCGGCTGCACCCGGTCCAGTTCCTCGCCGGTCCCGCCACCTTCCTCAACGAGGCAGTTATCCAGATCGACAACCAGCTGAGCCGGTTGGCCGCCCGGATGCCACCCGAGGAATTCCGCCGATACCTGCTCTCCGTCGCGGCGCGCTACGGAATCACCAGCTTCCCCAGCCTCGGTAACCCCAACTTCCTGGCGAGCGTCGTCTTCGATCTGCGCCGCGGTCGCGACACGCCGAAGGCGCGGCTCGCCTACCTCTTCCCCAACGGCCACTCGGCCCAGATCGTCCTGCGCCTGCGCCCAGAGCTGACCGAAGCCGCGCGCCACCGAGCGTTGGGCCTGATCCACGAAGCGGTCTTCGAAGCGACGCCGCGCGGGGTATGCGCCTTCCAGGGCCGCCCGGCCCCCTGCTTCACGCTGCACGGTGGTCGCTACGTGATCTCCGGTGTGCCCGTCGTCGTTGACGGGTTGGCGCGGGCGCTGAAGGATTCCCTGTTGGTCCTCTTCGCCGTCGCCGTCGCGGTGATGGCGCTGACCCTGACTGCGGTCTTCCGCTCCCGCTTCCGGCTGTTGCCCCTCGCCGTCGCGCTCGCCGCGGCCGGGCTTACCTTCGGCCTGCTTGGGCTGGTGGGCGGCTCGCTAACGATGGCTTCGATCGCGGTGCTGCCGATCCTGATCGGCCTCGCTGTCGATTACGCGATCCAGCTCCAGGCCCGCTACGACGAGGCGGTTAAGGGTGGCGCGAGCGGAGTTCAGGCGGCCAGCCTGGCGGCGGCGCGCGGGGCGCCGACGATCGCCACCGCCTGTCTCGCCACGGCGGCGGGGTTTCTTGCCCTCCAGCTCTCCCCGACGCCGATGGTGCGCGGTTTCGGGCTGCTGCTCGTCGCCGGGGTCGGGATCGCCTTCACGTTGGCGCTGACGACCGGCTTCGCGGCCCTCGGCCTCAGAGGGGAGCGGCCGGCCCACGCCCCAAGCCGGCTGACCGAGCTCCAGAGCCGAGTGGGAGCTCGAATCGGCAGGCTCAGTCGCAACGTGCTGGCCGTGTCCCTCGCCCATTCGCGCCGCGTCCTCGCGGTCGGGCTGGCCCTTGCCACGGTCGGCTGGGTCGTCGGGACCCAGATCCAGACCGCTTCGGACATCCGCTCGCTTGCTCCGCAAAGCCTTCCCGCGCTGCGCGACCTGTCCCAGCTTCAGGACGCCACTGGCGTCTCCGGTGAGCTCGAAGTCAGCGTTCAGGCTCCCGACCTCGCCGACCCCGCGACGATTCTCTGGATGGCGGCGTTCAAGCGACGGGTGTTGAGATCGAGCGGCTTTGACGGGTCCGAACCGAGCTGCAGCGCCGCCGAAGTCTGCCCCGGTCCGGCGCTGTCGGACTTCCTCATCGGCGGGGGCGGGCAGCTGACCAGGCGGGGCATCCGCGCAACCCTCGCGGAGCTCACCCCCTACGACCTCGAGCAGGTCGCCCCGGTCGATCCGAAGAGCGGCCGCCTCGGCCACACGGCGCTCGTCTCCTTCGGCATCCGCGCCCAGTCGCTGGCTGGCCAAGAGGCGCTGATCAACCGGGTGCGGAGCGAGATCGGCGTGCCAGGTTCTCCCGGCGGCCCGCCGTCGGGGGTCGAGGTGCGCCTCGCCGGGCTGCCGGTGATCGCCTCCGAGGCGGCGTCCGATCTCTCCGGCAGTCGCTACTGGCTCACCCTCGCCGGGCTGGTCGGGGTGGCCCTAGCGTTGCTCGCGGTCTACCGCTCGCTCTCCCGCGCCTTGGTCCCGCTGGTCCCGACCGTGCTGGCGACAGGCTGGTCGGGGCTGGTTCTCTGGATCAGCGGCATCCCGCTCAATCCGATGTCGGCGGCGCTGGGGGCCCTGACGATTGCAATCGCTACCGAGTTCAGCGTCATCCTCGCGGCCCGCTTCCACGAGGAGCTCGGCGGCGGGCGCTCGGTCTCCGAAGCCCTCCGCAGCGCCTACTCCCGTACCGGGGCCGCGGTGCTCGCCTCCGCCCTCACCGCCATCGCCGGCTTCGCGGTGCTGATCGCCAGCAACGTCGCCATGTTGCGCGACTTCGGCTTCGTTACCGTGATCGACCTCGTGGTCGCCTTGCTGGGCGTGATGGCGGTGCTGCCGGCTGCGCTCGCCTGGAGCGAGGGGCAATGAGGGATCGCTACTCGCTCATCGTCGGCCTGTTGTTTGTGGCCCTGATCGCCATCGCCTTCTTGCACACGATCGGCGGCAACGAGCAGGGCACGCTCGGGCTGGAAAAGCTGCCAGCCCGCTGGCCGCTCCCGGAGTTCGCGGTGCCGGTCGCCAGCGGCAGCCTGGAAGGGGAAGCAAACATCGCCCAGAACGATTGCGAAACCGCCCAGGTTCCCTGTCCGGCGGGCGCTCGTCGCACCCCCGCCTGCCACATCCAAGTTGCCGGGGCGATCCGCGTCTGCGACCTCTTCGATCGCCCGTTGGTGCTCTCGTTTTGGTTCACTAAAGGTGGCAACTGCGCCAACCAACAGGACGCGGTTCAAAGCGCCTATGAGCGCTACCGTGGACGGGTGAGCTTCCTCTCGCTGGACGTGGGCGACGAACGCGGGACGGTACGCGAACTGATCCGTCAGCACCACTGGACGATGCCGGTCGGATATGACCGCGAAGGCACCGTTGCCGGTCTCTACCGGGTTGGCGGCTGCCCGACCTTCGCCTACGCCTACCCCGGCGGGACTCTGCAGAGTGCCGGTATCGGAGACCTCACGGTAGGCCAGCTCGACGCTCACATCCGCGAGCTGCTGCGAGCGACCCGCGCCACGGAGAGAGGTTGAGATGGGCGCCGAAGTTGCCAGCTCGCGGGTGGGGTGGGATCCTGCGCCTGAGCAGGGCTGGGTGGCCCCCCACCTGGCCGCCGAGTTCCCCGGCCTCGGTATCGCCTGGGTCGAGGTCGACGCTCGCCCGGGCAAGAGCCCGGAGCCGGTCCGCCGACGCCTTCGCGACCTCTCCGACCGTTTCTTCGGCACCCATGCGATCCACATGAGGGAGCGGCCGATCCCCTGGGCCTATCGGGTCTTCTTCCGTCACATTGGCCTCGACCCAGACCGCACCCGCATCCCGATCGAGCAGCTGGCGCTGGACCGACTCCACGACGGGGCCTTCAAGAGCAAAGGGTTGCCCGCCGACGCGTTGACGATCGCGATCGTCGAGACCGGGGTCGCCCTTCGCGCCTTCGACGCCGACGAGGTTGAGGGGAGGCTATGCATCCGCGATTCGGCGCCGGGGGAGTCACTGGCCGGTAGGCCCGGCGAGCTGCCGCAGGGGACGCTGGCGATCGCCGATGAGCGTGTCCCGGTCGGGCTGATGTTCGGCGCGACAGCCGAGGGCTGTGAAGTGCACGGCGGCACCCGTCGGATCACGATCGCCGCCGTGCAGGTCAACGGGGTGCCGCAGATCGCGGTCGATGAGGCGCTCTGGATGGCGGCGGCGACCCTCGAGGCCTCTTAACGCTTTCCTCGCTTGCGCCAGCGACAGCTTGATTTAGACTCGAACCGGTTCTATGCCTGATCTGCTCGAACGAGACACTCTCGCTGGGCTTCGCATCGGAGTCGACGAGCGCCTCGCGCGCGCCGAGCTGCGGCGCCAGATCGGCCGGCTTGAGCGAGAGCTGGCGGGCCTGTTCACGGACGCCTTTTGCCGCGTGCAGATCGACTGGGAGCTCAGCGGCCTGGGCGCCGAGCCGCGGGTGCTCGGCCTGGGCGAGTTGGAGCGGGTGCGGGACGAACTCGCGACGCGGGTCGGCGAGGCGCGCTTGGCGCTCGAGGAGCGAGCCGGGCTGGAGACCCGCAACCGGGAGCTGTTGCGGCAGATGCTTGCCGACCCCGCCACGTTCAAGTGGGTGCGGGTCTCCCGTCACGATGTCGGCGAGCCCGGCTGCGGTGCCTGGCATTCTCGTCCCCGCTTCGGCCTGCTCGGGATGCTGATGGGGTGGTGGCGGGTGAAGGTCTCCTCCGGATGTCCGTTATCCGGACGGCTTGCGGCCGTTGAGCAGGAAAGCCAAGATTGACGAGCGTCCGCCGGCGCCCTGGGGATCCTTCCCCCTAGCCGAGCTGATCATCCTCGCCGGCATCGTGATGCTGGCGGTCGGTCTGATCGGGCAGATCCCGACGGCAATCGGGGTCGGCGTCGTGCTCGGCGGACTCGGCGGCCTGGAGGTCTCAGTCCGCGAGCATTTCGCCGGCTACCGTTCCCACACCACCCTGCTTGCCGGCACCGTCTTCGTGCTCGTCGTCGGAGGGCTCTTTTACCTGGTGGGCCTGATCCTCGCCATCTGCCTGGCGGTGGGCGCAGTTGCCTTCCTCGCCGCCTTCCTGGCGCTGCGCCGCGCCTTCCAGCGAGCCTCAGGCGGCCTCAGCTTCAGGGCCGGCGGTCTTCGCGGCTAGACGAGCACGGCCACCCGACCGCATGCCGGGCCTTTGGCCGCCAGCTCCGTCGCGAGCAGTAAGCGTTGGCGCGAGGTGAGGGTGCCGAGTCGCTTGTTCTCATTCAGCCCGAGGGGGAGGAGGAACTTGCGGGCGCGGGTGCGTCCCCAGCGGCGCTGGCTGGTCAGAAGCTCGGCGATCGTCATGCTCTCGGTCTCCCACGGACACTCTTGAACCACCTCAGACACCTCGATCTCCCCGCGGGCGATCGAGCGCTTCAGCTCCGCCCGGGCGAGCCGGACCAGGTTGGCACGTTCGAGGGCCTGCATGTGCTGCGGGGCCGGGGCGGCGGAAGCGGTCATCGTTGCAGGGGCGATCGAGGCAGCGTCCACTGGGACTCCTCCCTTTAGGGGATCGGTTAACTGGGTATCTCTTTTATGCGGCGGGCCAGCGGCGCGAGCTGCTGGCCTGGGCCGATTCAAGTCTCCGCCGTCCAACCCGCCCAGGGTGTGTACGGCGAGGGCGCAAGCTATGCCGTTCGGGCGGTGAGCGTCAACCCGGCGTCGTGAAACTCGGCCCGGCCCACTCGCTAAGAGCAGCTTTTTCCGGGCCGCCGGGCCTTGTCCAGATCTGGACAAGCCTGAAACTACCTACGACGGGGGATGTTGAAATTCAGATAACCGCCCGTTACGCGCGCGGCAACTCCGGGAAGTCGTGGATCACCCGGGCGATCGTCCCCAACGCGCCGTCCAGGTGCTCGCGCTCGTGGGTGGCCATCAGGCTGGTGCGCAGGAGGGCTCCTCCTGGCGGGACAGCCGGGTGAATCGCGACGTTGGTGTAGACGCCGGCGTCGAACAGGGCCTTCCAGAGCAGCACCGCCTGCCAGTCGTCGCCGACCATTACCGGCACGACGGGGGTTGTGGCGGCCGTGCCGTCTGGGAGCGTGCCGGGCTCTATCACTGCCAGCCCCAGGTGCCGCAGACCCTCGCGCAGGTACTCGGCGTTGGAGAGCAGGGCCTCGAACAGCTGTGGCCCGTCGGATCGGATCACCCGCAGCGCCGCCAGCGCGGCGCCGACCGCCGCCGGCACCGCCGAAGCGCTGAAGATGAAAGAGCGAGAGGCGATCCGCAGGTACTCGATCACGTCGGCGGGCCCGGCGACGAAGCCCCCGCAAGAGGCAAGGCTCTTGGAGAAGGTCCCCATCCGCAGGTCGACCTCGTCCTCCAGTCCGAACAGCTCACAGACCCCGGCACCGCGCGCTCCCAGCACCCCCGCGCCGTGGGCCTCGTCCACCATCAGCCGCGCCCCGTGCGCTCTGCAGAGCTCGACGATCCGCGGCAAGTTGCAGAGGTCGCCCTCCATCGAGAAGACGCCGTCGACGACTACCAGCACGCCGCTGCCGTCCTCCCCGGCGCGGTCGAGCATCTTCTCCAGCTTGTCCATCCGGTTGTGGCGAAAGGGGCGCAGCTTGGCGCCGGAGAGGCGGCAGCCGTCGAGGATCGAGGCGTGGTTCCCGGAGTCGCAGATCACCGTGTCGCCCGGCTCGAGGATCGTCCCGATGCAGCCGAGGTTTGACTGGTAGCCGGTGGTGTAGACGATCGCGTCCTCGGTTCCCATCCACTCCGCCAGCTCGCGCTCCAGCTCGATGTGCAGCGGCGTCGTCCCGTTTAGCAATCGCGACCCGGTGACGCCTGTCCCGTAGGTCTCCAGGGCGTCGCGCGCCGCCTGCTTTACCCGCCAGTTGCCGGTCAGTCCCAGGTAGTTGTTGGAGCCGAGCATGATCTTATCGCGCCCCTCCATCTCGACTACCGGGCCGGCTTCGGAGGTGAGCAGGCGGAAGTAGGGGAGGAGATCGTGTTGCTTTGCGGCTTCGAGCTGCTCAAGGCGGTTGTGAGTGCGCGCCTTCTGGAAGACGTCGACGGAAGCTTCCGCTGTCTCGCTCATGCCCAAGAGTGTAGGTTCCGCACCCATGGGAGGCGTGACCATCCGGCCGGTAGGCACGCGAGGTGAGCTGAAGCGC
Source organism: uncultured Solirubrobacterales bacterium (assembly GCA_963842375.1). Classification (GTDB taxonomy): domain Bacteria; phylum Actinomycetota; class Thermoleophilia; order Solirubrobacterales; family 70-9; genus CAVUPF01. Next base: position 37,586 of record CAWJGB010000002.1, on the reverse strand, counting down.
TTCGTCAAGGTCCCCTTCGCCGTGCACCGAGACCACCCGCAGTGGGTGGCTCCGCTGATCTTCGAGCGGATGGAGTTCCTCAACCGCGACAAGAACCCCTACTTCGAGCACGCCGAGGCCGAGTACTTCGTAGCCGAGCGCGATGGCGAGCCGGTCGGCCGGATCACCGCCCAGGTCGACGCCCGCTGGGACGAGTTTCAGGGCGGCAGCGACGCGATGTTCGGCTTCTTTGAGACTGCGAACGACCCTGAGGTCGCCGCGGCGCTGCTCGAGGCGGCGACTGAGTGGGCCCGGTCGAAGGGTCGCTCCCGCATCCTCGGTCCGATGGACTTCACCACTAATGACGAGATCGGGATCCTGATCGAAGGCTTCGAGCGGCGGCCGATGATCCTTGAGCCCTGGCACCCGCCCTATTACCGGGAGCTGGTCGAGGCTGAGGGCTTCGAGAAGGCGATGGACGTGCTGATGTGGGAACTTCAATTCGGCGATCTCAAGGAGGGCGAGCGGTTTGACCCGGCGATCCACGCCGCCGCCGAGAAAGCCTTGGGCGACGAAGGGATCACGATCCGCAACATGCGCAAGCGCGACATGGCGGCCGAGGTCCGGCGTTTCATGGACATCTACAACGAGGCGTGGGGCGACAACTGGGGATTCGTCCCGATCACCGACGCCGAGGTCGAGTTCCAGGCAAAGAACCTCAAGCAAGTGCTCGATGAGGACTGGGCCTACATTGCCGAAAAGGACGGAGAGGCGGTGGGCGCGGCCTTGACCCTGCCAGACATCAACCAGGTGATGGCGAAGCTGAACGGGCGGCTGCTTCCGTTCGGCTGGGCCAGGTTCCTGCTCGGCAAGGGCAAGATCGACCAGCTGCGTGTCTTCGCGCTTGGGGTCAAGCACGACTACCGGCACACCGGCGTCGCCGCCGGTCTCTACCTCAAGCATCTGGAGATGGCGGCCGGGCCGGGCCCAATCGCAGGCGGCGAGATGGGCTGGATCCTCGAGAACAACGGTCCGATGAACCGGGCTATGGAGGGGATGGGCGGCAAGGTCGTGAAGCGCTACCGGATCTACGAATGCTCGCTCTAGCCCGGAAAGCCGCAAGTTCCGAGGTTTAAGCGCTCCCGATCCCTTGCCGGCCCGAGGTCTCGTTAGAGTCGCGTGGGTGAGTGAGTTCGAGGTAGATGGCGAGGTCTTGGCGGAGGAGGACGCGGAGGCCGGCGCCGGGCAGTCGGTGCGGGCGCTGCCGCTGCGCTACCAGGAGCCCGCTTCGCTGGTCCTGCGCGGCGAGGTTCGCACCGCCGCGATCGCCGCGGCCGGCGGGGCGTTGGCGGGCGTCGCGACCGTCGCCGCGGTGCGGGCGGTCGGCGCGGTCGGCTCGCGCAGGCGCACGTCGAGGCGCCTCTCGCGCCGCCGTGATCGCCCCTCCAACGTCGTCGCCAGCCGCTCCTTCCTGGTCGACGTCCACCTGCTGGGACGGTGATGGGCGCCTCGGCTTCGCTTGAAGTCGAGGTCCGGCCCACCTCGCCGTTTCGCCTTCCGGCTTCCGGTGGCGAGGACCGGGTGATGCTGGTCAGCGCCGGCGTCGCCACCCGCTTGCTTCATGTTGAGGAGCGGCCGGTCTTGGTCCGTGCCTGGCAGCCGGCCGCCGGCTGCGTCGCGATCCGCGCCGAGCCCGTCGACCCCGGCGCGATCGCGGCGCCTCGCGGGCTGACTCCACCTCCCGCGGCTCCGGCCGGCTCCGCGCAGCTGGCGGTCGCGGTCGAGCGGATGCGCTTCGCGCTCGGGGTCGACGACGACCTAGGCGAGTTTCACCGCCGTTTCCGCCGCGATCCCCTGCTCGGGCCGCTACTTCGACGTAGCCCGCACTTCCGGCCTCGTCGTCGTCCCTGGCCCTGGGAGGCGCTTGCCTGGGCGGTCGTCAAGCAGCTGATCGAGTCCGAGCGTGCGGCCCGGATCCAGCGACGCATCGTCGGTCGCTGGGGAGCGAGGCTGGGCAGGGAGCGCGAGGATCTGCGTGATGTCCCCGGCGCCGCCGCGATCGCCGGGCGCGCCCCCGTCGAGCTCGAGTCGATGGGCCTGGCGTTGCGGCGGGCGATTGCCCTGCGCGCTGTCGCCCGCGAGGTCGCCGCCGGGCGCTGCGACCTCGCCACGGAGTCCGGCGACAGGCGGCTACTTGCGGTGCCGGAGATCGGCCCCTGGACAGTCCAGTGCCTCGGCCTCTTTGGCCGCGGTGACCCCGACTCGCTTCCCGCCGGAGATCTCGGCTACGTCAAGCTGGTCGGCCGCCTCGCTGCGCTCGGCCGCCGCGCGACGGTCGAGGAGGTCGAGGAGTTCTACGCGCCGTATGCCCCCTTCCGTGGGCTGGCAGGGGCACTCACCCTGGCCGGCCTGCACCGGCTCCTCGCCCAGGGCCCGCCGCTCCGCGACGCGATCTGAACTTCTCCGCCGCCTGTAGGAGCCGCTGCCCAGAGCGGAGGGGCTTGGCGCTATTCGGGGATTTTCCCCGGCAGGTAGGAGTCGCTGAGCACCTGGGATGGTGTCGGCAGCGATTTGATCAGTTCGTTGTCGCGCATCCAGCTGATGAAATTACGCCACTGCACCGGGTCCATGTAGCCATAGGGCTGGCCGCGCAGGTTCGGCTCCAGCAGCGGCAGCGTTGCCTTCACCTCGGCGGCGGTCAGTTTCGGTTCGAGGCTGTGGTTGGCTTCCAACACCGCCTTAGTCGCCGCCGCCGGGTTCCTGACCGCCGCCGCGGTGCCGCGGGCGAGAGCGGCGATGAACAGCCGGATCGATTCGGGGTCTTCTTCGAGGTGCTTGCGTTGGGCGACCAGCACAAGCTCGTCGTAGGAGGGGACGCCGAGCCTGTTCACCGGGATGACGACCGGATGCTTGCCGCGTTCGCGCAGGTCTATGCCCTCGACGTTGATGTAGCCGCCGAGCATCGCCTGGGCGCTGCCCCCGGCCAGCGCCGGCAGCAGCCCGAAGCCGACGTTTACCGCCTTGACGTTGGAGGGGGAGAGGTTGGCGCGGGAGAGGATCGTCTTCAAGAAGGCGTTCTGGTAGGGGATGCCGGCGGTGGCGATCGTCTTGCCGCGTAGTTCGCCGATCCCTTTGATCCCCGACTTCTTCAGCCAGATCATCGAGGTGAGCGGCCGGTTGACCAGCGCCCCGACCGCGACCACATCCAGCCCCTGCTGGCGGGCCAGCATCACCTCCGGCTCATAGGAGATCGCCAGGTTGGTCTGACCGGCGGCGACCTCCTTGATCGGCGCCGAAGGGTCTGAGGGGGCGTTGATGCTGACGTCAAGGCCCGCTTCGCGGAAGTAGCCGAGCTTCTGCGCCATGTAGATCCCGGCATGGTCGGGGTTGGGGTAGAAGTCGAGCATCAGGCTGAAGGGCTGGGCCTGGCCGGTGACGCTGGTGCTCTTCTTCCCGCAGGCGGCGAGGCCGAGCGCAAGGGCGGCCAGGGCCGCGAGGACCGCCACTGCCGAAGTTCGGCGGAGCTTCATGTCCTGCTTTCTATCGCCAAGTGACAACCCGGCGCTCCGCGAGGGCGAACAGGCCGAAGAGGGCGATCGCCATCACGGCAGAGAACGACCATCGCGGCAAATTGCCTTGCCGCGTCGAATTGGTAGCCGTCCTGGTTGATCAGGTAGCCAAGGCCGGAGTTCGGATTCGCCAACTCGGCGAAGACGGCGCCGATCACGGCGACCGCCACCGCGATCTTCGCGCCGCTGAACGCGTACGGCAGCGCCGTCGGCGCCTCGAGCGCGGCGGAACGATCTGCCAGCGCGAGGCGTCGAGGGCTGCGCATCATCTTGTCGCATCGGGATCGACCGCGCGTAGTCCGTCGAGCGTGTTGACGGTGATCGGGAAGAAGCAGATCAAGGCCACGATCGCCAGCTTCGGGCCGATTCCGAAGCCGAACCAGACGATGAGTATCGGGGCGATGACGACGATCGGGATTGTCTGTGAGGCGACGATCAGTGGGTAGAAGGCCCGGCGCAGCGTCTCGAACAGGTGGAGGACGACCGCAAACGCGAGACCGGCGACCAGGGCGCAGCCGAAGCCGAGACGACCTCCTGCAGCGTCACCAGGGCGTTTTCGGCCAGCAACGACCGGCTGTCCCACAGCGAGGTGGCTATTTCGGCGGGGCGAAGGGACGAGGTAGGGTTCGAGGTGCAGCGCGGCGGCTATCGCGCCGCTTGTTGGCGACGATCTGCCAGGCGCCGATCAGAGTCGGCGAGGACGATGGTGGGGAGGAGCCAGCGCTTCATGTCGACCCCTCGCGCAGCGCGTGCATCGCCTGCTCGCGCACCGCGACGAACTCCGGGTCGGTGACCGCCTCGTCGCGGTCGGCGGCGCGCGGCGCCGGCGCCCGCAGCTCGGCGACGATCCGCGCCGGCCGCGCCGAGAGCACCGCCACCCGGTCGGAGAGGTAGAGCGCCTCCTCGACGTCGTGGGTGACGAGGACTACGGTGCGCGGATCGGCCCCCAGCGCCCCGGCAAGCCACTGCTGCATCTCGGCTCGGGTGATCGCGTCGAGGGAGGCGAACGGCTCATCAAGCGCCAACACCGGCTTGCCGGCGACAAGCGTGCGCAGGAAGGCGACCCGCTGGCGCATTCCCCCCGAGAGCTCGGCCGGCCGGGCGTCCTCGAAGCCAGCGAGACCGAAGCGCTCGAACAGGGCACTGGCCTGGCCCCGCGCCTCTCGGCGAGCCACGCCGCGATTGCGCAGCGCCAGGGCGGCGTTGTCGATCGCCGAGAACCAGGGCAGCAGCAGGTCGCGCTGTGGCATGTAAGCGCAGCGGGCGAGGCGGCCGCGCGCGTTGCCGACGCCGCCGACCTCGACCTCGCCGGCGGAGGGCTCCTGAAGCCCGCAGATCAGCTCCAGCAGGGTCGACTTGCCGCAGCCGGACGGCCCGACCACGCCGATCGTGCTGTGCGGCGCCGCCTCGAGGTCGAGCTGCTCGACCGTCCGCAGCTCTCCGTAGGAGTGCTGCAGGCCGCGGATCGAGACCCCCGCCGCGGGTAGCGCCGCCGCCCTGGCGGTTGAGCCGCCGCGCGCAGCGGAATCCATTGTTTCGGTGGGCATCTTGGTATCCTGGCGCACTCCGCGCTCCTGACCAAAAAGGTCGAGAAAGTCGATAAGCACCGGCGCGGCAATCAGATGGACCCGGCAATCATCCTTTTCGGACTTGGGATCGGCGTGCTCGTCGGCATGACCGGCATGGGCGGGGGGTCCCTGATGACGCCGCTTTTGATCCTCATCTTCGGGATCCAGCCGACCACCGCGATCGGCACCGACATCTTCTACTCGGCGATCACCAAGACGGTGGGCGGCTGGCGCCACCTGCGGATGAAGACCGTGAACATGGGTCTGGTCAAGTGGCTCTCGATCGGCAGCGTCCCGGCGGCGGTGATCGGCGTCGCGATCGTCTCCATCCTCGAGAAGAACATCGGCGAAGAACGGCTCGACTCTCTCGTCTACGCGGTGCTCGGGGGGACCCTGCTGATGGTCGGGATCATCACCCTGGCCCGGGCGCTGATCCTCCGCAACCTGGTCAGCGAGCGTGACGGCTTCGAGATCGAGCGCCGCCACAAGGTCGCCGCCGTCACGATTGGCGCCACCACCGGTTTCGTGATCGGGATCACCTCGGCCGGCTCGGGCACGGTGATCGCGATCCTCCTGATCGCCGTCTTCCGTCTCGCACCGAAGAAGGTCGTCGGCACCGACGTCTTCCACGCTGCCGTCCTGCTCTGGGCGGCCGGCATCGCCCACTGGATCGGCGGCAACGTCGACTTCGCCCTGGCCGGCAACATCCTGGTCGGCTCCGTCCCGGGAGTCGTGATCGGCGCGGCGCTCTCAGACCGGGCGCCGCAGGGCTTCCTGCGCACGGCGCTCGGGATCGTCCTGGTCGGCTCCGGGATCGTCACGATCCAGAAGGCCGACACGACCGTCTGGCCGATCGCGGCCGGGGTCGCCGCCATCGGTCTTGCCCTGATCCTCGCTGCCCCGCACTGGCTGAACCGCCGCCGCGAGCGGGAAGTCGCCGAGCAGGCCGGTGACCGCTCGGCCGATCTGACCCCGGACACGGTCGGCTGACTGATTAACTAGCCGTCATGCGGGTATCAGCGAAGGCCGACTATGCCGTCCGTGCCGCAGCCGAGCTGGCGGCAGCCGGGGAGGGCCCCGTCAAGGGCGAGAAGCTTGCCGATGCGCAGGACATTCCTCTCCAGTTCCTCGAGCACATCCTGCTGGAGCTAAAGCACGCGGGCATCGTCCGGGCCCGCCGGGGCGCCAAGGGCGGCTACTGGCTGGCCCGCCCCGCCGATGACATAACGATCGCCGAGGTAGTCCGCGCAGTAGAGGGCCCGATCGCCGACGTCCAGTCCTCCCCTCCCGAGTCGATTGAGTACCGCGGCAACGCCAAGCACCTCCAGGATGTCTGGATCGCCGTCCGCGCCAACCTCCGTGCCGTCTTGGAGCATGTCACCCTCGCCGACCTGGTCTCTGGCCACCTCCCCCCAATAGTCGAGCACTTGACCGAGTCGCCCGACGCCTGGGCCGCGAGGTAAGCAACCGCGCGGGGCGGTCAGTCCTGCGCCGGGATACCCCCGGCGATCACGTTGACGAAGTTCTCCAGGTGCCGGGTGGTCCAGCACTCAAACGCCCCGTCGCAGTAGGGCTCATAGGCGGCCATCACCGAGTCGCCGTAGTTCCAGTAGAGCCGCGGCTCGGGGTTGAGCCAGAAGAGGCGGCCGGCCCGCTCGGCCACTTGGGCGAAGATCTCGGGATACGGCTCTCGCCCGTTGGTGCGGGCGTCGCCGAGCACGATCACGGTCGAGCGCGGGTCCAGCTCATCGGAGATCTCGCCGAGGAACTCAAGCCAGACCCGGCCGTAGTCGGTGTACCCCGAGACGTCGGCGACGCCGCCCTCGCTGGAGATCCGCTGGGCGATGACCCGAAAGTCGCGCTCGTGCTCGAAGACCTCGGTCACCTCCGAGATCCGCTCGATGAAGACGAAGCTGCGCAGCTTGCGGAAGGAGTCATGCAGCGCGTGCAGGACGCTGAGGAAGAAGACGCTGGCCGAGGTGACCGAGGTGGAGACATCGCAGAGGACGTAGATCTCGGGCCGGCGCGGGCGCTTCGGTCGGTAACGCAGGCGCAGCGGCACGCCGCCGGTCTCAAGCGAGGCGCGCATCGTGCGCCGCACGTCAACGGTTTGCCCCCTGCGGCGTCCGCGTTGCTCGTGTCCGAGCGTCGCCAGCCGCCGCTTCATCTGGGAGACGGCGCGGTGCACGGCGGCGAGGTCCTGGGTCGGGCTGGTCGGCAGGGCGCGGTCCAGCTCGGCGAGCGGGCGCGCGGGGGGCAGGGTGGAGGTGCGCTCGATCAGGTCGCGTTCCAGCTCGCGACGCAGGTGGCGCTCGAAGCGGCCCAGCTGGTCGCGGTCGATCGGCGCCAGCTCGGCGGCGCCGTCGGCGGCCGGTGGCTGGGTTCCGGCAGAGAGCCCAAGTGTGCGGCGGATCCGCTGAACGTCGACCCCGACCACGCCGGAGCCCTCGGCGCGGCGGCCAAAGGCGGCGATCGCCAGCCGCGCCAGGTCGCGCATCTCGCCGTCGTTGCCGTCGAGAATCGCCTGGCGGATCTGCTCGCGCAGCTCGTCGATGTCAAGGCGCTCGCCGCCTTCCTGTCGCTCCCCCTGCTCCCCGACCCCCCGCCCCACCGCCTCCGCCTCGGCGGCACGGAAGAAGAAACGCTCGAAGAGCAGCTCGAAGACGCGCCGGTCCTCCTGGGACTTGGCGATCGTCGCCGCCAGCGCCTCGCGAAAGTCCTCCTGCGCCGTCCACGGCACCTCCTCCAGCGCCGCGAAGGCATCGAGTATCTCCGAGGTCCCGACCGCGACCCCCTCGCTGCGCAGCTCCTCGCAGAAGCTGAGCAGCTTCGCCGCCAGGCCCGGCGGGCCGGCGTCGGCCCTCGGCCCGTAGGGCGAGCCGGGCGTCGGCCTCACCCCGCCGTCTGCGTGGGCGCCCCGGCGAGCTTCACGCCGACCCGCTCGGCGACGATGTCGATGTCGGTGCGGTGCTTGACGATGATCGACATCGACTGTTCGAAGGTATGGCGGTCGATGTCCTCCGCGCCGATCAGCAGCAGCGTCCGCGCCCAATCGATCGACTCTGCGATCGAGGGTGGCTTCTTTAAGTCCAGGGCGCGGATCATCCCCACCACCTCGACCAGCCGCCGCGCCAGCGTCTCGGGCAGCTCGGGCGCGTGCAGGCGGACGATCTCCATCTCCCGCTCGGCCTCGGGGTAGTCGAGCCAGAGGTAGAGGCAGCGGCGCTTAAGCGCCTCGGTCAGCTCGCGCGAGTTGTTGGAGGTGAGCACGACGATCGGCATCGTCGTCGCCGAGACCTGGCCCAGCTCGGGGATCGTGATCTGAAAGTCGGAGAGCAGCTCGAGCAGCATCGCCTCGAACTCCTGGTCGGTCTTGTCGATCTCATCGATCAGCAGCACTACCGGCTCGGGGCTGGCGATCGCCTGCATCAGCGGTCGCTCCAGCAGGAACTCCGCGCTGAAGATGTCGTCCTGCACGTCGTTCCAGCCGGCCTCACCACCCGCCTGGATCCGCAGCAGCTGCTTGCGGTAGTTCCACTCATAAAGCGCCTTTGCCTCATCGAGGCCCTCATAGCACTGCAGGCGGATCAGCTCGCGGCCGCTGGCGCGGGAGAGCGCCTTCGCCAGCTCAGTCTTGCCGACCCCGGCCGGGCCCTCGACCAGGACCGGCTTGTCGAGCCGCTGCGCGAGGAAGGAGACCAGCGCAGCCGGCTCGTCGGCGAGGTAGCCGACCTTCGCCAGCGCGTCCTTGACCTCGGCGACGGAGCCATCGGGCATGGTGGCGATGATAATCCGCCCGGTGCCCGACCTCGCCCCGCCGCTCGCCGCGTTGCTTCCCCAAAGCATCGGGCCCTACGTCGCGCTGGTGCTCGCCGGCTTTGCGATCGGCATCCTCGGCCACCTCACCCGTGCCCGCTGGCTGGTCGCCGCCGGCGTCATCCTGATCGTCCTCGGCGCCCTCCTCTTCCCCCTGGCGCTGAACCTGACGGGCGAAAACCAGCCACCGCCGATCGAAGCTTCGCCATAGCCTTTACGATCTCATCTCAACCCACTTCGCCAGCCAGGAGGACGTACCGCCTTGAGCCGACTTCGCATCTTCGCCATCTTCGCTTCGCTGCTCGCGCTGAGCGCCGCGATCGCCGCTTGCGGCAGCAGCAGCTCCAGCAACAATGAAAACCCCCAGAAGGTCGTCAACGAAGCGACGCTGAAAGGCATCAAGAGCGGCAACCTGGACCTGTCGCTCGGGGTCAAGATCGAAGGGAGCGAAGGGGGCAATCTCAACGTCAGCCTCTCGGGCCCGTTCCAGAGCGAGGGCAAGGGCCAGCTCCCCCAGCTCGACATGACAGCGAAGGCGAGCGGCTCGATCAACGGCAAAAACGTCAACTTCGACGGCGGCCTGACGCTGCTCTCCGAAAAGGCCTACGTCGACTACAAGGGCAGCGAGTACGAAGTCGAACCAACGACCTTCAACTACATCAGGTCGACGATCGAACGTAACCAGCAGCAAAACGGCGCCCAGAGCAAGTCGGCGAGCGCCACAGCCTGCCAGGGAGCGGTCTCCAACTTGAAGGTCGGCAACTTCATTGATCACCTCGCTAACGAAGGCAGCTCCGATGTCGGCGGGACGAGCACGACGCACGTCAGCGGCGACCTCAACGTCCCCGGGGCAATCGACGCGCTGCTCAAGCTCAGCGAAACCCCTGCCTGTAGCGCCGAGCTCGGCGCTACAGGTCAGATCCCCCCGACGGCTGAACTCGACAAGGCCAAGAGCCAGGTAGAAAGCGCACTGAAGACCGCGCATGTCGACCTCTACGTCGGCAGCGACCACATCGTGCGCAAGGTCTCAGGCGAACTGCAGATCGAACCGCCGAGCGGATCGGGCGGCGGCCCGAAGAAGGTCGGCCTCACCTTCGATCTGTCGCTCAGCAACGTCAACCAGCCGCAGACGATCAACGCCCCCTCCGGGGCGAAGCCCATAAACGAACTGTTCAAACAACTCGGGGTCAACCCGATTGAACTGCTCGGGGCGGCGAGTGGCAAGGGCGGCCTCAGCGGCCTCAGCGGCTCAAGCGGCATCGGCAGCCTGCTGAACGGGCTCAGCGGTGCAGCCGGTGGCGGCTCTTCGGGCTCGGGCGGCGGCTCCTCCTCGGGCGGCGCCTCGTCCGCCGGCGGGGGAGCCCAGCAGGCATATCTGAAGTGCCTGCAGGGGGCGACCACCCCGGTCGACCTCCAGAAGTGCGCCGCGCTGCTCAAGTAGCGCGGCGCAGCCCGAGTCGATGAGCGTCGCGCTGCTGGCGCTCAGTTTCGCCGTCATCCTCGGCGGCGCGCTGCTCTTCACCAACGCGGTCGAGTGGATCGGCCACGGGCTGGGGCTCGGCGAGGGCGCCGTCGGCAGCCTGCTTGCCGCGGTCGGAACGGCGATGCCGGAGACGCTGATCGCGATCGTCGCCCTGCTCGGTGCCTCCAGCGGCTCCCACCAGGTCGCGATCGGGGCGATCGTCGGGGCTCCCTTCCTGCTCGGCACGCTTGCGATGGGGCTGGTCGGCCTCTTCGTCCACATCTTCCGAGGGCGCCGCGCGCAGGGGTTGGAGCTGAGCGCTCACGGACCGACCCTTGAGCGGGACCTACTCTTCTTTTGTGCCTTCTTCGCGGGAGCCCTGGCGCTCTCCTGGGGGCCGCCAGCGGTACTGCGGATCCCGGTTGGGGTCGCTTTCATTCTCTCCTACCCGCTCTATATCCGCCGCACCCTGCAAGGCGGCGGCGAGGTTCAGTCCGACGAGACGCTCAACCCGCTGCTCTTCGAGCGCCGCCCCGGGCGCCGCCGTAGCCCCGGCCTCTCGCTCTGCGCGATCCAGCTCCTGATCGGCCTCGGCGCGATGGTGGGAGGCGCCCATCTCTTCGTCGAAGGGCTACTGCAGATCGCCAAGGACCTCGGGGTCCAGGCCGTCGTCCTCGCCCTGATCCTCGCCCCCCTGGCCACCGAGCTGCCCGAGAAGGTCAACAGCTTCTTCTGGGTCCGCGAAGGCAAGGACTCCCTGGCGCTCGGCAACATCACCGGCGCGATGGTCTTCCAGTCGACGATCCCGGTCGGGATCGGCCTCGTCTTCACCGGCTGGGTGCTGAGCGCCAGCGCGGCCGTCGCGGTCGCGCTCGGCCTCGCCGGCGGCCTTCTCGCCTACCAGTGCCTGCACCGGTGGTGCCGTTTCACGACCCCCGCCGTTATCGCCTGGTTCGCCCTCTACGCGGCCTTCATCGTCGTGGTGGTGCTGAGTGCATAGGCGGGGCGCTCAGGTGGCCGACAGCGCGGCGAGCGCGCCGAGAACGACATCGTCGTGCGTCTTCGGAGAGACCTTGGGGAAGACTTTGACGATCTTCCCATCGGGGTCGATCAGGAAGGTCGCCCGCTGCACGCCCATGTACTTCTTGCCGTACATCGACTTCTCGCCCCATGCGCCGTAGGCATCGGCGACCGCGTGATCGGCGTCGGCCAGCAGCGTGAAGTCGAGGTCAAACTTGTCGGCGAACCTCTTAACGTCGGAGACCGTGTCGGGGGAGACGCCGAGCACGCGCGTGCCGGTCTCCCGGTACTCGGCGCCGCGGTCGCGAACCCCGCAGGCCTGGATCGTGCAGCCGGGGGTGTCGGCGCGGGGGTAGAAGTAGAGGACCACGGTCTCCCCGCGAAGGCTCGACAGCGTCACCTCGTTGCCGTCTTGGTCGGGGAGCGTGAAGTCCGGCGCCCGATCTCCCTCGGCAAGCATCAGTCCTCCCGCCCGGGATCCTGGCCGTCCTCGTCCTCATCTAGCTCCTCGTCGCCCTGCTCGAGGGCGGTCTCTGAAACCGAGCCGGCCGAGCCCGGGTGGTAGTGGGTCTGGAAGGCCTCCATCAGTCGGTCTCGCCGGTCCTCGTCGACCGGCACCTCCTCGGAGATCCGTACCCACTCGGCTCCCTCATAGGCCTCCATGTTGAAGACCTCCTGGTCGAGCGAGGTCGAGTCATCGACGATCACGACGACCTCGGTCTGAGGGTTGAAGTAGGTGCCGGGCTGCATCAGCAGCTCCTCGACCTCGTAGAGGTTTTCCTCGGCGGCTCCGGCCATCAATCTGATCCTATGAAATCGGTGAGTTGGCGTCGCGTCTCGGCCTCGACGTCCAGCGGCGCCTGCCCGCGGCGCAGCCGTCGCTCGTTGCGTGCGACCACGAGCTGGCGCACCTCGGCCCGCAGCTCCTCATCGATACCTGACGCCGCCGCCGCGGCGTCGAGCATCCGCGTGGCCTCCGCCTCGACGTCGATCGGGGCCTCGCCGCGCCGCTGTCGCCGGTAGGACCTGGCTTCCAGCATCTGGTGCACCTCCGCGGCCCGGAAGGCATCCTCGGGCGGCGGCTTGGGCTGCACGGCCCCCGACGGTGGCAACTCCCGCTCGAGTGCGAACTGTCCTTTGCCAAGGCCCTTCCAGGCCGCCCCCGAGCAGGCGAAGGCGATCGCCGCAACCGGTGCGACGATCACCGTGATCAACACCAAGATGGTGAGGTTGTCGACTGCGATTCCGGTCGGCGCCAGCGTCATGAGGAACAAGAGTAGGGAGCGCACGGCGCCTCGGCCATCCGCTAGTCTTGGGCTGGTTGACTGACCAGTCAATCGGTGCAATCGCCTTCGGCGGTGGCTCCAAAATAAGGCTTATCGCACGGACGAAAAGGAGTCCTGACCCGTGGTTGACTTCACCCTGACCGACGAGCAGAAGGACCTGCGCGAGCTGGCCCACAACTTCGCCGAGAAAGAGATCCGCAAGGTTGCCTGGGAGTACGACAAGGACGGCACCTGGCCCCAGGACATCATCGAGAAGGCCTGGGAGGTGGGGTTGATGAACACCCACATCCCCGAGGCCTATGGCGGTCCCGGCCTCGACTACCTCTCCGGCTGCCTAATTGAGGAGGAGATGGGTTGGGGCTGCTCGGGCATCGGCACCTCGTTGATGGCCAACGGGCTGGCCTCCGCGCCGATCACCCTCGGCGGCTCCGAGGAGACCAAGAAGAAGTACCTCGGGATGCTCTGCGAGGAGCCGAAGCTGGCCTCCTTCTGCCTGACCGAGCCAGACGCCGGCTCCGACGTCTCCGGGATGAAGACCCGCGCGGTGAAGAAGGGCGATAAGTACGTGATCACCGGCTCCAAGTGCTTCATCACCAACGGTACCTACGCCGACTACTTCACGGTCTATGCCAAGACCGATCCTGAGGCCGGCCACCGCGGGATCAGCGCTTTCGTCGTCGACGCCGACCTCCCCGGGGTCACGGTCGACAAGAAGGAGGACAAGATGGGCCAGCGGGCGTCGAACACGGCGACCATCTCCTTCGACGAAGTCGAGATCCCCGCCGAGAACCTGATCGGCGAGGAGAACAAGGGCTTCAAACTGGCGATGATGACGCTGGACCGCACCCGGCCAGGCGTCTCGGCGATGGCCGTCGGCATCGGCCGCGCCGCCTTTGAGTACGCGGCCGAGTACTCCAAGGAAAGGGTCCAGTTCGGCGTGCCGATCGCGATGCACCAGGCGATCCAGTTCATGATCGCCGACATGGCGACCAAGGTCGACGCCGCCCGCCTGCTGGTTTGGAACTCGGCGGTCCTGCTTGACCAGGGCAAGCGCAACACCCTGGTCTCCTCGGAGGCCAAGCGCTTCGCCGCCGACTCGGCGATGGAGATCACCGTCGACGCAGTCCAGGTCTACGGCGGCTACGGCTTCATCAAGGAGTACCCGGTCGAGAAGCTGATGCGCGACGCGAAGATCATGCAGCTCTACGAGGGCACGAGCCAGATCCAGCGCCTGGTGATCGCCCGCGAGGTGCTGATGCCGCGAAACATCGACGCGACCACGCCCGAGTCCCAGGCCGCCGCAAAGCAGGCGAGCGAGTCCGAGGCCAGCCAGGCCGAGCAGGCAGCCGCTACTGTCTAACCGATGAACCTCTCCGAGCGCGCCGCCGCCGGAAAGGCGGCGCGCTCGCAGGCTCCCCGCTCCGCCCACGCCGCGTGGGAGCCGCCGGCCGACCGCGCCGACCCGGTCGAGATCCTCGAAGCCCAGGCGCGCTCGCGTGTCCCCGAGCTGGTCCCGATCCGCTACGGGCGGATGGCCGTCTCGCCCTTCACCTTCTTCCGTGGCGCTGCCGCGGTGATGGCGGCGGACCTTGCCAAGACGCCGGTCTCGGGGTTGCGGGTGCAGATGTGTGGCGACGCGCACCTTTCCAACTTCGGTACCTTCGCCGCGCCCGACCGCCGACTCGTCTTCGACCTCAACGACTTCGACGAGAGCCTGCCGGGCCCGTGGGAGTGGGACGTCAAACGCCTCACCGCCAGCTTCGCCATCGCCGGACGCGAAAACGGCTTCAAGGCCAAGCAGCGCCGCGAGGTCGTGCTGACCGCGGCGCGCCACTACCGCGAGGCGATGCGCGGCTTCGCCTCGCTCAGCGACCTGGACGTCTGGTACGCGCGCCTCGACGTCGAGGCGCTGCTGGCGGGGATCGGGACCGAGTTCGAACGCGCTGCCGGGCGCAAGGCGGTGAAGCGTGCCGAGCGCAACCTCGCCAAGGCGCGATCCAAGGACAACCTGCGGGCGTTCGACAAGCTCACCCACACCGTCGACGGGGAGCTGCGGATCGTCAGCGACCCGCCCCTGATCGTGCCGATCGAGGAGCTGCTGCCCGCGGGGGAGACCCGCGACCTGCAACAGACGCTGATCGGCCTGCTGGACTCCTACCGCTCCACGCTTCAGGGCGACCGCCAGCAGCTGTTCGACCGCTACCGATTTCGCCATCTGGCGCGCAAGGTCGTCGGAGTGGGCAGCGTCGGGACGCGCGCCTGGGTGGCCCTGTTCACCGGTGCTGATGACAACGACCCGCTCTTCCTGCAGGCCAAGGAGGCGGAGTCCTCGGTGCTGGAGCCCTACGCCGGACACAGCCGCTTCAAGAACCACGGGCGGCGGGTGGTCGAGGGCCAGCGGCTGATGCAAGCCGCCAGCGACATCTTCCTCGGTTGGTGCCCGGCAGTCGGCTTCGACGGTCGCGACCGCGACTTCTACGTGCGCCAGCTCTGGGATTGGAAGGGATCGGCCGACGTCGAAGCGCTGGCTCCGGGGGCGATGAACGTCTACGCGCAGATGTGCGGCTGGACGCTGGCCCGCTCCCATGCCCGTTCCGGTGACCGGATCGAGATCGCCGCCTACCTCGGCGCTAGCAAGGTCTTCGACGAGGCAATCGCCGAGTTCTCCGAGCTCTACGCCGAGCAGAGCGAACGCGACCACGCGGAGCTGCGCGCGGCGATCGACTCGGGGCGCATCCAGGCAGAGGACGCCTAGCCTTCGTGAAGACCTGGCGCGCCATCCTCATCCTTTCGGCTGCCCAGTTCATCCTCGTGCTCGACACGACGGTGATGAACGTCTCGATCTCCAACGTCGTCGCCGACCTGAACACGACGGTGGAGAAGGTGCAGCTGGCGATCACCGCCTACATGCTGGTGATGGCCTCGACGATGCTGCTCGGCGGCAAGCTCGGCGACATCTGGGGGCGCAGGCGCGCCTTCCGGATCGGCCTGGTGGTCTTCGCGGTCGGCTCCGGGCTGACCTCGATCGCCCCCAACGTCGGCTGGCTCCTCTTCGGCTGGTCCCTAATCGAGGGCTTGGGCGCTGCCGTTTTGGTGCCCGCGCTCGTCGCCCTGATCGCCTCCAATTACGAGGGCCAGCGGCGGGCGGTCGCCTATGGGATCATCGGCGGGGTCGCCGCCGCAGGCGCCGCCGCAGGGCCGCTGATCGGCGGCGCGGTGACGACGGCGCTGAGCTGGCGGGTCGTCTTCGCTGGCGAGGTGGTGATCGCGATCTTCGTCTTGCTCGCCTCGGGCCTGATCAAGGACGCCCCGCGCGAGAAGGCGGGGAAGCTCGACTGGGTGGGGGCTGGGCTCTCAATCACGGGTTTGTTCCTGATCGTCTTCGGCGTCCTGCAGAGCAGCGCCTGGGGCTGGGTCCTGCCCCGCAACCCGCCGACGATCGGCGGCACGGAGATCACCCCGCTCGGCCTCTCGCCGGTGCCGTTCGTGATCCTCGCCGGCGCCGGGGTGCTGCTCGGGTTCGCTCGCTGGGTAGAACGGCGCGAGGCCCGCGGTGAGGAGCCGCTGCTGCGGATTGCGCTGCTGCGGATCCGCCAACTGCGCGGCGGCTCGCTGATGATCTTCGCCCAGCAGGTGATCCTGCTGGGGACCTTCTTCGCCGTGCCGCTCTACCTCCAGGTGGTGCTCGGCAAGGACGCCTTCGAAACCGGGGTGAAGCTGCTGCCGCTCTCGGTCGTGATGCTGGTGACGGCGATGTTGGCGCCGAAACTGTCGAGCCGCTTCTCGCCTCGCGCGATCGTCCGCGCTGGCCTCCTCGCGCTGCTGGTCTCGGTGCTCGGCCTGATCGGCGCCGTCGACTACACCCTCAACTCAGTCGCTTTCGGCGCCTCCCTGGGGCTGATGGGGTTCGGCGCGGGGCTGATGGTCTCCCAGATCGGCAACGTGATCATGTCCTCGGTCAAGCAGTCGGAGACCAGCGAGGCGGGCGGCATCCAGGGGACCTTCCAGTATCTGGGTGGGGCGCTGGGGACGGCGCTGGTCGGCGCGGTGCTGCTCAGCGGGCTGACCGGGGCTTTCAACAAGTCGGTCGTCGACAACCAGCAGGTCTCGCCGCCGACCCAGGAACGGATCGCGGCGGCGACCGAGCAGGGGATCGCTTTCGTCCCCAGCTCCACGGTGGAAGCAAAGCTCGACCAGGCCGGCCTGCGGCCGCAGGAGGCGAGCGCGATCGTCGCCAGCTACGACGAATCCCAGATCAAGGCGCTGAAGGCGGCCCTTCTCTCGGTCGCGATCTTCGTCATCGCCTCCTTCTGGTTCACACGAGCCTTGCCGGACCGGCCGATGGTGGGTCGGCGCGGGGCGGAGTCTTCCTAGCTTAGGAGGCGACGCGGGGCCGGGAAGGATTCTGCCGCGCCGCCTTCTGGCGCTGGTTCCTGTCCAGCAGAACCTTGCGCAACCGCACCGACTCCGGCGTGACTTCGACGCACTCATCCTCGCGCAGGAACTCAAGCGCCGCTTCGAGCGTGAGCCGGGTGGGGGGCTCCAGGCGCTCCAGCACGTCGGCGCTGGCTGCGCGAATGTTCGTCTGGTGCTTCTCCTTGATCGCATTGACGTCGAGGTCGTCGGTGCGGGCGTTCTCGCCGATGATCATCCCCTCGTAGACCTCCTCGCCGGGGCCGACGAAGAGCGTGCCGCGCTCTTGCAGGTTGGCCAGCGAGTAGGAGGCGGTCCTGCCGCGGCGGTCGGCGACGATCGAGCCGCTTGGCCGGGTGCGCAGCTCTCCCGCCCAGCGCTCCCAGCGATCGAAGACGTGGTGAAGAATGCCGGTGCCGCGGGTCTCGGTGAGGAACTCGGTGCGGAAGCCGATCAGGCCGCGGGCGGGCACCAGGTATTCCATCCGCACCCAGCCGGTCGCGTGGTTGACCATCTGCTCGAGCCGTCCCTTGCGCAGGGCGAGGAGCTGGGTGACGGCGCCGACGTGCTCCTCGGGGACATCGATCGCCAGCCGCTCGACCGGCTCGTGGACCTTGCCGTCGATCTCGCGGGTCAGCACCCGCGGCTGGCCGGCGGTCAGCTCGAAGCCCTCGCGCCGCATCAGCTCCAACAAGACGACGAGCTGCAGCTCGCCGCGGCCCTGCACCTCCCAGGCGTCGGGCCGCTCGGTGTCACGGACCCGGATCGAGACGTTGCCGACCAGCTCGGCGTCGAGCCGGTCGCGGACCTGGCGCGCGGTCAGCTTGCTGCCGTCCTGGCCCGCCAGCGGTGAGGTGTTGATCCCGACCACGATCGAGAGCGAGGGCTCATCGACGGTGATCACCGGCAGCGGTCGCGGGTCGGCGGGGTCGGCCAGAGTCTCGCCGATCGTCACCTCGGGGAGGCCGGCGACGGCGATGATCTCGCCCGGCCCCGCCTCCGCGGCGGCGACCCGCTCCAGCGCCTCGGTCACGTACAGCTCCGACACCGTAGCTCGTTCGATCGAGCCGTTGGCCCGGCACCATGCGATCGTCTGCCCCGAGCGGATCGTCCCGTTGCGTACACGGCAGAGGGCGAGGCGGCCGACGTAGGGCGAGGCGTCGAGGTTGGTGACGTGAGCTTGGAGCGGGTGGTTGGGGTCGTACTTGGGAGCGGGGATCCGCTCCAGCATCAGGTCGAGCAGGGGTGAAAGGTCGGTTCCCTCGACCCCCTCCTCGAGCGAGGCCCAACCAACTTTGGCGTTGGTGTAGACGATCGGGAAGTCGATCTGCTCGGAGTCGGCGTCGAGGTCGATGAACAGCTCGTAGACCTCCTCGACGACCTCGGCGATGCGGGCGTCGGGGCGGTCGACCTTGTTGACGACGAGGATTACCGGCAGCTTCGCCTCCAGTGCCTTGCGCAGCACGAAGCGGGTCTGCGGCAGGGGCCCCTCGGAGGCGTCGACCAGCAGAAGCACCCCGTCAACCATGGTCAGGCCGCGCTCCACCTCGCCGCCGAAGTCAGCGTGGCCCGGCGTGTCGACGATGTTCAGCTTCACTCCCTCGTAGTGGACCGCAGTGTTCTTGGCGAGGATGGTGATCCCCTTCTCGCGCTCCAGATCCATCGAGTCCATTACCCGCTCGGCGACATCCTGGCCCTTGCGAAAAGCCCCCGACTGCCACAGCATCGCGTCGACGAGGGTCGTCTTGCCGTGGTCGACGTGGGCGATGATCGCGATGTTTCTGAGGTCGTCTCGAGTGGACATCTGGGGAGGTGGAGATTAGGGAACGGGTTGGGGGCGCCCGAACGACGAAGCCCGCCTGGTGGCGGGCTTCGTCACTGCTAAGCGCGGTGCGCGACTACGAGGTCTGCTGGACGCTCGCCGCGGCCGGGCCTTTTGGCCCTTCCTCGGACTCGTAGGTCACCTTGGCGCCCTCGGCCAGGGACTTGAAGCCCTCGCCGATGATCGCGCTGTGGTGGACGAAGACGTCCTTAGAGCCATCGTCGGGTGTGATGAACCCGTAGCCCTTGTCGTCGCTGAACCACTTGACAGTTCCAGAGGGCATGCATTGCCTCCACTTGATGTGCTGCGAACGCGGAGGATGCGGTGAAGCAACGACGCGAGCGCTAGACACGACTTTGCCGGACATGAGGTCCGACCGAACGCCGGGACCGTAGCAGGCCCGGGCGTCCGGGGGTGTATCTAGCGTTGCCGCGTGCGCTTCTTCGACCAGGATCGACCGCGAGGCGAGGGGGTACTCTGCTCGCCTTTACTGATCGGAGAGAAGGAGATTCCCGGCTAGCGTGCCGCTCGTAACCACGTTTAGCGGGGTTAGGAGGCTTGAGGAACTGTCGATACTTGTGAGCGAGATGAAGCCAGGAGCAGGCATTGGCGGGCGTCTGGGCGGGGTGGTCGCGATCGCGATCGCGGTCGCCGGTGCGGCGCCCTCCTCCGTAGCGGCGATGTCGAGTGGCGATACCCTCTCGCCGCGGCTGAGTGAGCTGGCGAAGCCGTTGGTGCGCTCGAAGTCGCGGGCCAAGCAAGCGGCGATGCTCAGCGTCGCCGCGAGCGGTCCGGGCAGCCTGCTGCGCGAAGGAGAGCGGGTCCTCGTCAACGTCCGCTTTGACCACGGAGTGGCCGCAAGCCTTGAAGCGCTGCGCGGGGCGGGGGGGCGCATCGTCACGGTGAGCCGCCGCTACCAGACGGTCACCGTTGCGGCCGCTCCCGCATCGCTGCACGCCCTCGCCGCCGTGCCGAGGGTGCGGGGCGTCACCGAGATTCTGGCCCCAATCGTCTACGGAGCCGGTCGCGCGGCCTCCGCCTCCCCCACCACCTGCGAAGGAGGATCTGCGGTCTCTGAGGGAGTCGGCCAGATGCATGTGGGGGAAGCCCGTCAGGAGTTCGGCGTCAATGGGAGCGGGGTTACCGTAGGGGCACTTTCCGATTCGTTTAACACGGCGACCAAGGCGGTCACCGGAAACCAGCCGATCGCCACTCACGCCGCCGAAGACGAAGCCAGCGGCGACCTGCCTGGCGGCGCAAATCCCTGCAGCGGCCAGCAGACGCCCGTCCGCGTGCTCGAAGACCACGCGTCCGGTTCGGGGGAAGAAGAATCGACCGACGAGGGCAGGGCCATGCTGCAGACCGTCCACGACGTCGCGCCGAACGCCTCGCTGGCGTTCGCGACGGCATTCCCGAGCGAAGAAGCCTTCGCCCGGAACATCGAACGGCTGGCGAAGCCCGTCGCCGAAGGCGGCGCCGGCGCAGGGGTGATCGCCGACGACGTCGCCTACTTCGAAGAGCCGTTCTTCCAGGAGGGGCCGGTTTCGGTGGCGATCAACCGCGTAACGGCGGACGGGGTCGAGTACTTCACCGCGGCGGGCAACGACAACCTGTTCGACGCGATGGGTCACGAAATCGCCTCTTGGGAAGCGCCGGAATTCCTCGACTCGGGAAGCTGTCCGGCGGCGCTTGCCGCCGTGACCGAAGCGGGGACCCCGACGCACTGCATGCAATTCGGGTCCAGCCCGGCCGAAAACACCTTCGGCATCACGGTCGAAAAAGGCGCCACCCTCACCGTCGACCTGCAGTGGGCGGAACCCTGGTACGGCGTCCACACCGACCTCGATGTGTTCCTCCTCAACGAAGGGAAGCCGATCGAAGAAGAAGGAAAAGTGGTGGGGAGCCACGGCAACAACATCGAAACCCAAAAGCCCGTCGAGGCGTTCCAATGGGAAAACAAGACGAACTCGAACCAGGAAGTCCAGTTGGCGATCAACCACTGCTTCGGGAAACCGTGCAACGAAGAAGCCAGCTCGACCTTGGCGCCGCGACTCAAGCTCGCCCTGCTGGAGAACGGCGGCGGGGTCTTGGAGACCCAGTACCCCACCTCTTCGGGCACCGACACGGTAGGACCGACGATCTTCGGCCACAGCGGCTCCGCCGGCGCGATCACCGTAGGTGCTGAGCGGTTCGACGACAACTCGGCCCCCGAGGACTACTCCTCCCGCGGTCCTGTCACCCATTACTTCGGCCCGGTCTCGGGCACTACGCCCGCGCCTGAACTCCATCCAGCTGAAGCGATCGCCAAGCCAGACGTCGTAGCCACCGATTGCGGCGTCACCACGTTCTTTGCCTCATTTGAAGAAGGCGTCTGGAGGTACTGCGGTACCTCGGCCGCCGCTCCGCACGCCGCCGGGGTCGCGGCTCTGATGCTGCAGTCGAATCCATCGCTCACGGTCGCCCAGGCACGCTCGGCGCTCGCCGCCACCTCACAGCCGGTAGGGACGTTCGGCCCGAACGCGATCGGCGCGGGGCTCGTCGATGCCTTCGGAGCGGTAGCGCGTGTCGCACTGCCGCCGACGATCACGTTCACCCAGACGCCGGACGCAATCGGTCGCAACCGCAGACCGACGATTGCCTTCACCGCGAACCGCCCGGTGGGCTTCTCGTGCTCGCTCGACGGCGGCGCCCCTCAGGCCTGCACCTCCCCCTTCGTCCCCGCGACTCCCCTGGCCGACGGTCGCCACAGTTTCGAGGTGAGCGGGGCCGATATAGCGGGCCACGTCGGCAGCAGCGCGGTGTCCTTCACCGTCGACACCAAGGTGCCCAGCGCGTTCTTCGTCAAGCACCCGCATAAGCTGATCCATACGCGTAAGAGGAAGGTGAAGGAGACCTTTCGATTCGGCTCGAACGAGTCCCGCGTCACCTTCACCTGCAGGGTTGATCGCAGCCGCTTTCACCGATGTGGCGTCAAGTTCACCCGCTGGTTTGCCACCGGCGAGCACACCGTTCGAGTCAGAGCGCAGGACGCCGCCGGCAACGTCGACCCGACCCCGGCGGTCTTCCGCTTCCGCGTTAGGCGGATCGACTGATCTCCGCCTGGCCGGTGGCTATCGCGCCGCTCGCGCGGCTGCCTTGGCAAGGCCGTCGATCTTTAGTGAGCCCCAGCCGGTGGCGAGGTCATAGCCGCGGGTGGCGGAGCAGCAGCCGAGTGGGCGGCCGCCGCCGGCTTCAGCTGGGGTGATCGGGCCGAGGTCGTTGTTCCCCGTGGTCACGTCGCGAAAGACGCTGCGCCTCGATCTTCCGGCACCGAGCCTGTACAGCAGTGGGTTGAGGAAGCCGAGCGTGGGCTGGCGGTGGCGCGCCGCGTACTGGTCGGCGAGCAGGACGCCGCCGGCCATCAGCGGCGTCGCGGCGCTGGTTCCCCCGATCGCCACCCAGCCGGGGTTCGGCTGCTGGAGTTCGGCGCATTCCGGTGCGGTGCAATAGACGGCGTAGCCGGGGATCACGTCGGCGAGGCCGGCGATGTCGGGGACGAGGCGACCGGTGCCGTATCGGCGCAGCCCAGGACCGTGCTGCCACCAGGGACGCTGCGGGGAGAAGAGGCTGACGCCCCCACCTCCCGCGCCGAAGAAGGCAGGCGAGTCGTTCCAGGTGACCTCGGTGTGAATGCGGTTCTGCGCGTTCAGGGAGACGTTTGTGCCGCCGACCGCGGTCACGAGCGGCGAGCTGGCGGGATCGCTGACGGCGAGCAGCGGCAGCGCCGTCTCGCCGTTCGGGGTCACGACTCGGCAGGCGCTCGACCCCTGATCGCCCGCCGCAACTAAGGTTGAGATCCCGGCTCCGGCGGCGACGGCGAAGACGTTGCCCAGCGCGCGCTTAGCTGCAAGTTCCATGTTGATTTCGGGCTCGCAGCCGCCGAGCGAGATCGAGATCGCATCGGGATGGTGGCCCCTTGAGCCGAGGGCCGCGGCGGCGGTCTTCATGATCCCTGCCTCCGAGGAGCGGCCCTCGTATACGTAGATGCGTTTCAGTGCGGGGGCGGCAGCCGAGAGGACCTCGAGGTCGAGCGTGGTCTCGTCGCCGGGTGCGAGCAGGTGCTTAATCCCCACCGCCGTGGCGCGAATCGGCGGAATCCGCACACCGAAGCAGCTGCCGAAGGTGGCGATGTCGCTGCGTCGGAAACCGTCGATCTCCACCAGGGCCGCGCTCAGCCCCCCGCCGCGAATGCCGCGGCGCTGAAGCGCCGCGTGCCCGAACGCGGTCAGGTACTGGTTGGGCGTGAAGGCGGAGCCGAGGCCGGTGCCGCCCGCCGCCTGCCCGCCCGCGCAGCCGGCTGAGGTGCCGGAGTGGGGCATCAGCGAGCCCAGTTCGCCCCCTTGGGCAACGGAGAGGCCGGCCGGCGCCGCAGTCGCAGCCGGGCCGAAAGCGCCCAGCCTGGTGCTGAGTAGGCCGATCGCAGCGACATGCCGCCGCAGCGCCGCGGGCACCTGGCGTCCCACCACCGTCGCCCCGCCGCTAGAGGAGCCAGTGGCCGCAGCGCGCGGCAAGAGCCGCGATGCGACGCCGCTCGGCATGCGAGCGAGCACGTAGGTGCCGGTCGGCCCGACCCGCCCAAGCAGCCCGTGCTCTGCCAGCCAGCTCAGCGTTGCGTGGCGATGTTTAGGAGGGGCGCCGAAGCGCTTCACCAACTGTTCCACGGTGGAGTAGCGACGGTAATCGGAAGATCCCGGCTCGGAGACCGAGCGCACGAAGCGGTTGAGCCCGCCGGGGTGGTGGAGGAGGAAGAGGGCTTCCACGTAGCGGCGCGGCGCGGCGGGCGAGGAAGCTGCCGTCGCCGGTGTCGCCTGGCACCAGACCAACGCCGCGCAGGCGAGGGCGATCGACACTCCGTGCGGTTTCATCGGCGTAGTCTCTGAAACACCGTGGATGTCAACCGGGTGCGACCCGCGGTGTTACCCCCGCAGCCTCTCCGCCAGCCCCGAATACCGCCCGCCGCCGTCGTCGCGGCGCACCGCCATCGCCAGCGCGGCTGGGTCCCCGACCAGCACGCAGCTGCAGCGGGCGCGGGTGATCGCGGTGTAGAGGAGGGGGCGGGTGAGCATCCGCGCGTGGGAGCGGTGACAGACGCCGACCACGACCGGCACCTCGCAGCCTTGTGCCTTGTGGACGGAGATCGCGTAGGCAAGGCGCAGGGTCGCCGTCTCTGCGTAGGGGATAACCAGGGAGCCGCCATCGTCCGTGTCGACGAGGATCGCCTCCTCCTCGGGGTCCTCGGAGCGCAGGAAGACGATCGAGCCGTTCATCAGGCCCAGCTCGTGGGAGTTGCGGGTCTGGATCAGACGGTCGCCGAACCGAAAGCGCCCGTTCAGCGCCGAGCGGCCGCGCGGGTTGAGCCGCGCCTGCAGGCGCTCGTTGAGCGAGTCGATACCGACCGCCCCCTTGTACATTGGCGCCAACACCTGCACATCGCGGATCGGGTCGACATCGAAGCGCTTCGGTGCCCGCTCGGCAACCACCTCCACCACCGTCTCCAGCGCCCGCTCTGGGCTGGGCCGGTCGACGAAGAAGAAGTCGTGTTCCTGGCCCGCTTCGGGCCGCAGGTGCGGCGGCCGCCCCTGGTTGATCTCGTGGGCTGCTGTGGTGATCATCGACTGCGCCGCCCGGCGGAAGATCTGGTTGAGGCGCACCACCGGTGCGAGATCCGCCGCGATCAGGTCCTCGAAGGGCTTACCGGCGCCGATCGGCGGCAGCTGGTCGGCGTCGCCGACGAAGACGATGTGCGTCGACTCGGCCAGGCCGTCGAGCAGGATCTCGACCAGCCGCAGGTTCAGCATCGAGGCCTCATCGACGATCACGAGATCGGCGGGGAGGGGGTGGCCGGGCCTATAGGTGGGGTCGCGGCCGGGCATCCACTCAAGCATTCGGTGGATCGTCTGCGCCTCGTGTCCGGTCGCCTCCTCGAGTCGTCGCGCCGCGCGGCCGGTCGGCGCGCAGAGGGCGACGGTTGCTTCGGCGACCTCCGCCTCGGCGACGATCGCCTGGGTGCAGACGGTCTTGCCGACCCCCGGCCCGCCGGTCAGAACCGAGACGCGGGAGGCGAAGGCGCCGCGCACCGCTGCCCACTGCTCGTCGGTGAGCTCATCGTCTGGGTTCTCGGCGGCGGGCTCGTGGTCGAGGTGGGGCTCGGCGACGGCTCGGGAGCGCAGCGTCTCAGCCACGGAGATCTCGCGGGCGTGAGTCGGCTCGCGATAGACGCGCCCCTCCTCGATTAGTAGCCCGCGAGCGGAGACCAGTACGTCGGGATCGGGATCTAGGCCGAGCAGTTTCGCGGCGCGCTGGGCCAGCTTGGCGACCGGCAGGTAGGTGTGCCCCTGCTGCTCGGCCTCGGCGAGGGCGAAGGCCGCGGCGGCCTGGGAGCGGCGGTCGGATTCCGGTGGCACGTCGGCGCCCAGCGCGATCTTGTCGGCGCGCGCGAACCCGACTCCTTCGACCTCGGTCAGCCGATAGGGGTCCTCATGCAGGATCGCCATCGACCGATCGCCGTAGCGGGCGTGGATCGGCGCGGCGAGGTGAGCTAGCCCGTGCGGCGCTAGCTGGACGTGCAGGTCGCGCACGGCGCGGCTCGCATGCCAGGAATCGGCCGCCGCGCCCGCCTGCTTGGCACTGACTCCACTAAGCGAGCCGAACACCCTGGCCGGGTCCGCGGCGATCGTCCCCAGCACCCCCTCGCCGTGCTCCTCGACCAGCCGCTCCGCGCGGGCGGGCCCGATATGGCGCAAGGAGGTGAGGTAGGCAATCTGCCCCTCGCGGTCGGCGGGGTCGAGCGGCAGTGCGCTCCTGGCGCGGAGCTGGCGCCCGTAGCGGGAGTGCGTCTGCCAATCGCCACTCACCTCGGCCCGGTCGCCGGGGCCGAGGTGGGCGACCGGGCCGATCAGCGCAAAACCCTCGCCGGACTCCGCATCCTGCGCCTCTAGCACCGCGTAGCCGTCGTCCTCGGCTCGGAAGATGACGCCCAGCACCTCGACTGTGCCCGAGTAAGCCGCCTCATCGGTGTCGAACAGGGTCGCCGTGCCGTTCACACCTCAAAGCTAGCCGCCCGCGAGGCGGCTAATCGCCCGCCAGCCCGGCGAGCTTTTCGTCGAGTTGCCTGCGGATCGCGTCACACACGGCCTCGACCTCTGCGTTGTAGCGCTCTGAGGAGAGCACTCCCAGCAGGACCTCTGCATCGGCTTTAGACATCGTCAGGGTGATCGTTTGTCCTGTCATGTGTGGCCTCCTTCGGGGCGTTTCCACCACCTTGCCGTATGGACGGTCTGCCGTCTACTCTTGGGGGCGGATGCAATGCACTGGCGGCGTTGCCAATCGCTCCGCGCCGCTTGCGGCGCGACTTGAGAGCCGGCTCTCTGGCGGTCTCCCGTTCGGGGTGCCCTTCTCTGGGACGGAAGCGAGTTGAGGCCCGAGCAGGGCGAGGGGAGCGGCGACACGCTTTTGATCCGCGACTCGCGCGCGCTCGCCTGCGTCGCCACCGCGCCCAACCAGCTCGGTTTTGGGCCGGGCCTGGGTGGCCAGGGACCTCGACGTCGACGGCGACCTCGAGCGGGCGCTGCGGGCAGGTGACAGATTCCGAGATCTCCGCTTCGGCCTCGGTGACAAGCTCGCCTCCGCGCGCGCCGCCGCCCGCGCCGGCGCGGGCGGCCTTCACCTGCCCGCCCCCCGGCAAGCGAGGCGCACCTCGGCGGCCGCCTGCACTCGCCGTCCGCCACCACTACGACGTGTCGATGATGGTCCCTACGACAAGATCGCCAGTGTCGAGATGTACGAGCATGTGGGAGCGGCGCACCTGGACGAGTACATGCGCCAGCTGCACGACTTGCTCCGCCCCTGGGGCTTGATCCTCAATCACCGGATCGTGAGTCTGGCGCCCGGCCTGCGCCGCAAGGACACCTTTATCTGGCGCTCCGTCTTCCCGACGGGGAGCTGCACCCGGTCGGCCGCGTCGCCGACTCGATGGAGCGAGCGGGGCTAAGGCTTCGCGACGCCGAGTCGCTGCGCGAGCACTACGCGTTGACCCTACACCGCTGGGTCGAGAACCTCGCCGCCAACCGCGACGCGGCGGGCGAGGAGCGGGAGCGGATCTGGCGCCTCTACATGACCGGCTCGGCACTGGCCTTCGAGCGCGGCGACATCTCCGTCCAGCAGCTGCTTGCGGCCGCCCCGGCCGCCTCGCCGGGCCTGCCGCTGTCCCGCCGGAGCGTCTAGCGTCTCCGGTCAGATGGACAGAGGGCTCTGCGACAGCTGTGTCTACCAGCGCCTCGTGCCCAATACCCGCGGCTCGGAGTTCTCGCTTTGCGAGCGCTCGCGGGCGGACCGGCGCTACCCACGCTATCCGCGCATCCCTGTCAGCAACTGCCCCGGCCACGAGCTGCGTGACCGGGGCGCGGCGGGTGAGTCGCGCCGCGGCGGCTCCTGACCGTTCTAGCCTGCCGCCATCGGGTCGGGTTCGCCCAGCTTGGTGACGTCGGGCGCCTCGTAGACCTCGCCGGCGGTGCCGCCGAGGACGAGGAGGCGGATGCCGTCGTCGCCGGGCCAGACCTTGCGGCTAATGCCGGGGCCAACCTTGGCGACATGGTCGGGGTCGAGCTGGAAGCGCTCGCCCTCGATCTCGATCTCGCCGCCGCCGCGTAGCGTCACGTAGACCTCCTCCTGGCCGTCCTGCTCATGGTCGTGCATGGGGTAGTTCTCGTAATTGGGCGGCATGTCGATGATCTGCATGCCGAACGATTCGACGCCGAGTTCGGCGCGGGCACGCTTGAAGCCGCCGCCGAATACCGCCTCCATGTCGTCGATCCTCTTCACCGTGTGAGTGCTCATCCGTCCTCCTAGATCGAAGCGGGTTGATCCCTGATCGGGGCTGAGTGCACGATCCTAGTCGATTTGCACGAACGTTCGTGCTTTTCTGTAGCCTTACCCAGATCAGCGCTATCACCGAGACCACCAAGGGTGCCGAGACCCGCGCCGCGATTCTCGACCGAGCCGTCGACCTCGCCTCCGCCGAGGGGCTGGGGGGGCTGACGATCGGCCGGCTGGCCGCCGAGCTGGAGATGAGCAAGAGCGGCCTCTTCGCCCACTTCGGCTCCAAGCAGGAGTTGCAGCTGGCGACGGTGGAGGCCGCGGCCGGCCGCTTCAGTGAAGACGTCATCGAGCCCGCTGCGGCCGCGCTTGACGGAGCCCCCCGCCTGCGCGCGCTCGCCGATGCCTACATGGCCCATCTCGACCGCGACGCCTACTCGGGCGGCTGCTTTTGGGCCGCGACCTCGGCTGAGTACGACGACCGGCCTGGCCCGGTCCGAGAGGCCATCGCGGGTGCTCTCGATACCTGGCTCGGGGAGCTGGAGCGCCAGGCTCGGTTGGCCGGCGCGCAGGACCCCCAGCGCCTCGCCTTCGAGTTCTATGCCGTCGTCATGGGCGCCAACTCGAGGTACCGGCTCTCCGGGGATCGGCGGGTCTTCGACTATGCCCGCGACGCGATCGAGCGACTGCTGGGGGATGTGCCCGCATGAGTCCAACTGGCCAGGACGGAATGAGGGGCGAGATGGCGGCGGACTTCGTTCGCCGCTTTGCCGAGTTCTGGCGGGCTCCGGCGCCCGAGCGGCTCGGCACCGTGCTAGCGGAGCAGGTACGTCTCTCAGCACCGATGGTGCCGACCACCCACACCCTTGCTGAAGGCGAGCAGGTTTTCGCCGACCTCTTCGAGCTGATCCCGGACATGAGAGCCGAGGTCCATCGCTGGGGGGCGACCGAGGACGGCGTCCTGATCGAGTTCACCTCGTCGGGGACCGCAGCTGGCGGCCCCGTCTCCTGGCGGGCGGTCGATCGTTTCACGCTCGGCGAGGATGGCCTTGCGACCGAGCGCGACACCTTCTTTGACTCGCTGCCACTGGTGCTGACCGTGGCGCGGCGTCCACGCGCTTGGCCGGGGTTCACGCGCAGCCGCATCAAGCAGATGCGACGCTGAGGCTCCTGACATTGCGGATTGCGGGCTGCGTCGGTGACCATAACCGCCGGCGTGCACCGGCTGAGGCGGTCGGCGATGATCTGGGTCCATGCCCGAGCAGCTTCCGATCCTTCTCTTTGCCTCGCGGGTTGAGCTCGAGGCCTGGCTGGAAGATGGCCACACCACCTCGGAGGGCATCTGGCTGAAGATCGCCAAGAAGGACTCCGGCGTGAATACCGTCACCTACACGGAGGCGCTGGAGCTGGCGCTCTGCTTCGGCTGGATCGACAGTCAGAAGCGGGGCTTTGACGAAAAGCACTTCCTGCAACGATTCACGCCGCGGCGGCCGGGGGGGAAGTGGTCGCGGATCAACCGCGACAAGGCCGAAGAGCTGATCGCGACTAGGGCGATGAGGGACGCGGGCATGGCCGAGGTGGAGGCCGCTAAAGCCGACGGCCGCTGGGAGGCGGCATACGAGGGGCAGCGAAACGCCAAGGTCCCCACCGATCTGGCGCGTGAACTTGACCGAAACACCCCCGCGCGCGAGTTCTTTTCCACCCTCGACAGCTCCAACCGCTACGCGATTATCTACCGGCTGAACGACGCGAGGAAGCCCGAGACTCGGGAGCGGAGGCTGCGTAGGTTCGTCGGCATGCTCGAGAGAGGCGAGAAGGTTCACGAATAGCCATAGCTGTCGCCCTACACTCGCCCGGTGGACCGACCGCTGCTCGAACGGACCCTCACCGAGGCCGGTGGACCCGGCTACCGTGCATCCCAGGTGTGGGAGTGGGTCGCGCGCGGGGCGCGCTCCTATGGGGAGATGAGCAACCTCCCGGCATCGCTTCGGGAGCGGCTCGCCGAGCTGGTGCCGTTCTCGACGCTCGCCGTCCAGGCGGAGGCGAAATCCGACGACGGCACGGTCAAGGCCCTCTTCCACACTGCCGAGGGGCGGCCGATCGAGGCGGTACTGATGCGATACCGTGACGGTCGCCGCTCGGTCTGTCTCTCCTCGCAGTCGGGCTGCCCGCTCACCTGCACCTTCTGCGCCACAGGGCAGATGAAGTTCGGCCGCAACCTCAGCGCCGATGAGATCCTCGACCAGGCGTTGCATTTTCGACGGGTCGAGAGGATCGACCACGTCGTCTTCATGGGGATGGGTGAGCCGACGATGAACCTCGATGCGGTTCTCGGCGCCTGCGAGCGGCTGCCGGATCTCGGCGTCACTCAGCGGCGGACCGCGATCTCGACGGTCGGCTGGGTGCCGGGCATCGAGCGTCTCGCCGAGTGCGAGATGCCGGTTTCCCTGGCACTCTCGTTGCATGCCCCCAACGATGAGCTGCGCTCCTTGCTGATGCCGGTTAACGACCGCTACCCGCTGGCCAAGGTGCTCGCCGCCTGCGAGCGCTACCGGGCGCGCCGCCGCCGCAAGGTCTTCGTCGAGTACGTGATGCTTGCCGGGGTCAACGACCGGCCCGCGCACGCACGTCAGCTCGCCGCCCTGCTCGACCCAAGCGCCTACAAGGTCAACCTGATCCCCTACAACCCAACCGGCGCCTATGAGGGCTCCTCCCCGGAGCAGATCGAGCGCTTCCGCGCGATCCTCGCCGAGCACCGCCTCACCGCCACCGTTCGCCTCACCCGCGGTCGCGACATCGATGCAGCTTGCGGTCAGCTCGCGGCCGCGGCCAGCCCCGATCGGTGAGGACGCTCTCGGGTCCCAGCTGCGCCGCACGGCTGTCTGGCTGCTCAGCCAACTAGCATCCCGCGCGATGCCGGCAGTCGACACCGCAGCGCCAGTCGCCCGTCCCAAAGCGCTATCCGCCAACCCCATGCGACGGCTGGCCGTCGACGTGCTCGCCGAGTGGCGCGGCCGCGGCAGGTTTCCTCCTGGCCCTGGCGATTTCAGCGTCTCCCGCACCCGGCAGATCGTTCGCGATCCGCTGCCGATCCTTCTTGCCTGCTATGAGGAGCATGGGCCGATCTTCAGCCTTCGCGTCCTTCACTCGCTCAGCGTCTTCATGCTTGGCCCGGAGGCCAATCACTTCGTCACCGTCGCCCACCCGGAGAACTTCCACTGGCGTGAGGGCAGCTTTGCTGACCTGATCCCGCTGCTCGGTGACGGCCTGCTGACGATCGACGACGCATACCACGACCGAGTCCGGGAGATCATGATGCCCGCCTTCCACCGCGAGCAGGTGGCGGCGATGCTGGAGTCGATGAGCGCAGAGGCCGAGGCGGCGATCTCCCGCCTGCGCCCAGGCGAGGTGCTCGACCTCTACGCCTGGATGCGAAACCTGGCGATGCGAATCGCGATGCGAGCCCTGCTCGGGCTCGACCCCGATGACGGCGGCAAGGGCGCCGCTGCAGCCGAGCACTTCGAGCGCGCCCTCAGCTTCTATGGCATCGACTTCGCGCTGCGCCTGCTGCGCGGCCCGGGTTCTCCTTGGCGCAAGATGATCGCTTCGCGCGCCGTGCTCGATCAGATCGTCTTCGGCGAGATCGCTCACCGCCGCGCTGAGCCCAACCCGGACAGCCGCGACATCCTCAGCCTCCTGCTCGGTGCCCGCGGCGAGGCAGGTGAGGCCTTCACCGACCGCGAGGTCCGCGACCAGGTGATGACCCTGATGTTCGCTGGCCATGACACCTCCACCTCGACCCTCACCTTCATGATGCATGAGCTGGCCCGACACCCGGAGGTTCTCGCGTACCTCTGTGAGGAGCAGGACCAGGTTCTCGCTGGCGGCATCCCCACGGGCGAGCAGCTTGAGCGGGAGTTGCCATACCTCGACATGGTCCTCGACGAGGTGCTGCGCCTCTATCCGCCTGCCTGGATCGGCCCGCGCCGCGTCGTCCGTGAGTTCGAGTTCGGCGGCTATACAGTGCCCAGGGGCGCCTACGTCAACTACTGCTCCTGGGCCAGTCACCGCATCCCGGAGGTCTTCCCGGACCCCGAGGCGTTCATCCCCGAGCGCTTCACCCGCGAGCGCAAAGCCGCCCTGCCACGCGGTGCCTACGTGCCCTTCGGCGGCGGTCAGCGCATCTGCATCGGCAAGCGCTTCGGCCAAACCGAGGTGAAGCTGGTGGCGACGATGCTGCTGCAGCGACTGCGGCTCGACGCGCTGCCCGGCCGCACAATGACGGTCCGCCAGATGCCCACGCTCT
The DNA here is from genome assembly GCA_963842375.1 of uncultured Solirubrobacterales bacterium. Classification (GTDB taxonomy): domain Bacteria; phylum Actinomycetota; class Thermoleophilia; order Solirubrobacterales; family 70-9; genus CAVUPF01. The sequence goes on along the minus strand of CAWJGB010000002.1, from coordinate 5,492 downwards.
CCCCGAAGGGTGGTCTAGGGATGCGGGTCGGGGAGCGGGGGGTGCCCCCGGGGCTCCCGCTCCACTCGGTTGCGGGACCTTAGCCAGCCCGTCGTATCCTGGGCCGCATGACGGCACTCGCAATCACCGTCGCGCTGCCGCCGGCCCTCGAGGCCTGGCCAGCTGTAGTGGGGGCCGGCCTGATCCCGATCGTTGGCCTGATCGCCGTCGGATACCTCATCCTCCGCGCCGTGCGCGACCACGACGAAGAGGACGCAGACGAGCCCGAGCCGCCTTCTACTTGATGAAGAGCATCTCCTCGTACTTCGGCAGCGGCCAGAGGTCGTCGGCAACCACCCTCTCCAGCTTGTCAGCCGCCTCGCGTACGGTGGCCATCGCGGCGAGCTGCTTGTCGCGGGCGTGGATCGCGAGATCCATTCCCTCCAGGTCGCCTGGGTAGGCGTTCGCGGCCTTCAGCTCCCCGAGCGCCGCGACCAGCTCGTCGACCAGGTCGCGAACCTCACCCTCGAGGCTCGCGACGCCGGCATCGTTGAGCAACGCCAGGTGCCGCAGGGCAGCCGGCAGGATCATCGTTTGGGCGATCGAGAAGGTCTCCTCCGCCTCGATGTTGGCGCGGATCGCGTACTGCTCGAGCCAGACCTCATAACGGGATTCGAGCTCCCGCTTGGAGAGGACGTCGTAGTTCTCAAAGGCGGCGATGGTCTGTTCGCTCAGCACTTCGGGCAGCGCGTCGGGAGTTGTGCGCAGGTTCTTCAGCCCCCGCTTCTCGGCTTCTGAGTGCCACTCCTCGGCGTAGTTGTCGCCATCGAAGCAGATCTGCTTGTTGTCGCTGTAGGACTTCCTGACGATCTCGATCACCGCCTCGGCGACGTCCGTTCCCGCGGAGGTTTTCTCCTCCAGCTTGTCGGCCAGCTCGTCGATAGCCTCAGCGACGATCGTGTTCAGCACAGTGTTGGGGAAGGCAAGCGATTCGCTCGCCCCCAACGCGCGGAACTCGAACTTATTGCCGGTGAAGGCGAATGGTGAAGTGCGGTTTCGATCGCCGCCATGCATCGGCAACGCCGGCAGCACCGTCGCCCCCAGATCGAGGAAGGAAGCGGGTGTGTTGGGGTCTCCCTCGCCGGTGGCGATCGCCTCGAAGGCCTTCTCCAGCTCGGCGCCGAGGAAGATCGAGATGATCGCCGGTGGCGCCTCGTTCGCTCCGAGCCGATGGTCTTGGCCGATGTTGGCGACCGAGGCGCGCAGCAGTCCCTGGTGCTTGTTGACGGCTTGGATCACCGCCGCGCAGAAGAACAGGAAGTGGACGTTCTCGGCCGGTGTGTCACCCGGGTCGAGGAGGTTCGTGCCGGTGTCGGTCCCCATTGACCAGTTGTTGTGCTTGCCGGAGCCGTTGACTCCGGCGAACGGCTTCTCGTGCAGCAGGCAGACCAGCCCGTAGCGACGTGCCACGCTTTCCATCACCTGCATCATCAGCTGCTGGTGGTCGGAGCCGACGTTGGAGTTCTCGAACACCGGGGCGATCTCGTACTGGTTGGGCGCCACCTCGTTGTGGCGGGTCTTTACCGGGATCCCGAGCTTCCGCATCTCCAGCTCGGACTCAAGCATGCAGGCGAGGATCCGCTCCGGAATCGATCCGAAGTAGTGATCGTCGAGCTCGTGTCCCTTCGGCGGCTTGGCGCCGAACAGGGTGCGGCCAGTGGAGATCAGGTCGGGACGCTCGAAGAAGTACTGCTCGTCGATCAGGAAGTACTCCTGCTCGGCGCCGACCGTCGTGAAGACGCGCTGGGACTGATCATCGCCGAGCAGTCGCAGCGCCTTGATCGCCGAGCGCGAGAGCGCGTCCATCGAGCGCAGCAGCGGGATCTTCGCGTCGAGCGCCTCCCCCGTCCAGGACGCGAACGCGGTCGGGATGCAGAGCAGCGCCCCGTTGGGGTTCTCGAGGATGAAGGCGGGGCTGGTCGGGTCCCAGGCGGTGTAGCCGCGCGCCTCGAAGGTGGCGCGGACGCCGCCGGTCGGAAAGGAGGAGGCGTCGGGCTCGCCCTGGATCAGCTCCTTGCCGGAGAAGCCGGCCAGAGCCGTCCCTTCCGCGCCCGGCTCAAAGAAGGAGTCGTGCTTCTCCGCGGTGGAGCCGGTCAGCGGCTGGAACATGTGGGTGAAGTGGGTGGCGCCCTTTTCCAGAGCCCACTCCTTCATCGCCTCGGCCACGGCGTCGGCAAGAGCCGGGTCGAGCGCATCTCCTCCAGCCAGGGTCACCTGCAGCCGCTCAAAGACGTCGGCGGGTAGGCGGTTGCGCTGCACGGCGACGGAGAAGACGTTGGCCCCGAAGGCGTCGTTCTCGGGCAAGGTCAGGTCGAGTGCGCCGAGGGCCTCCCCGTTGGAGCTCCACTGCGCTGCGGTCACGTTCTGCTGGCGGATACGAGTCATCGTTTGGCTGATCCTCACTTGGCGGCGCGCCCAAGCCCTGGGCGCGTTCGATTACCGGTCTCACTTCCCATACGAAGAGCCAGGGCAGCCTAATGGCAGCGCGGCGCCGGCGAGTTGTACGCGGGTACAACGTTCGGCGTGTCGCCTTGTCCCGGATGGCGGTCGGCGCTTTACCGGTAGCCTGCGGCCTCCCGCGGCCAAGCGCCGCATCGCCAAGCCAAGAATCCCGGAGGACCCACCCGCAATGTTCGTCTCCAAGGCCGCAGTCGTCGGCGGCGGCACCATGGGCGGTGAGATCGCCCAGGCGATCGCCGCTGCCGACATCCCCGTCGTCGTCAAGGACATCGACCGCAAGTTCGTCGACGCAGCGGTCGAGAAAGCGCGCGCCGTCACCGAGGGCCAGCTCGACCGCCTGGTCAAGAAGGAGAAACTGACGCAAGAGCAGGCCGACGCCCGTCTCGCGGAGGTGATGGCCTTGATCCTCGGCACGACCACCTACGAGGAGTTCGGCGAGGTGGACTTCGTGATCGAGGCGGTGCCGGAGAGGATGGAGATCAAGCAGGCCGTCTTTCGTGAGCTGGACGCGGCCACCCCCGGCCACGCGATCCTCGCCTCCAACACCTCCTCGCTCTCGATCACCGAGATGGGGGAGACGACGCTTCGTCCCGAGAAGGTGATCGGCTTTCACTTCTTCTACCCGGCCTCGGTGATGCCGCTGGTCGAGGTGATCGTCGGCGAGGACACCTCGCCCGAGACCGCGACCGCCTCCTACAACTTCGCCCAGGCGATCAAAAAGCAGCCGATCATCTGCGGCGAGGTCCCCGGTTTCGTCGTCAACCGCATCCTGATGGCGACGATCGGCGAGATCTGGCGCGCCCAGGAGGAGCAGGGCCTCTCGCTGAAGGCGATCGATGAGGCGATCGCCGCCGCCCAGGTGGCGCCGATGGGCCCCTTCTTCCTCACCGACCTGCTGGGGCTCGACACCGTCTTGCACGTCGCCGAGCACCTCAGCGACTCCTACGGTGAGACCTTCTATGTCCACCAGGGCCTGAAGCAGCTCGTCGCCGACGGCAAGCTCGGCGCCAAGAGTGGTGGCGAGGGATTCTTCAAAGACGGCAATCAGACGATCCCGGGCGAGGCCGATCCCGACGCCGAGGAGCTGGTCGCGCTGTTCACCAGCAGGGCGCTGATCGAGGCCTGCAAGCTCCTCGAGGAGGGCGTCTGCTCGGTTCGCGACATCGACGTCGGGATGATGGCCGGTGCCGGCCTTGACCCGCGCCGCGGCCTGCTGCCGCCGTTCTGGAAAGCCGATGTCGAAGGGCTTGACTCCGTGCTCGAGCGGATTGAGCGGCTTGAGGAGAAATACGGCGAGCGCTTCGCGGCCCCCGTCATTCTCCGGCGCCTGGTCGCCCAGGGCCGTCTCGGATTGAAATCCGGACAGGGCTTTTACCCCTACCCCCAGCCCGACGAGGGCGAGCAGGCCGACACCGTGAAGCTGGAGACCCGCGGCGAGATCACGATCGCCTGGCTTGCCAATGCGCCGATGAACGCCGTCTCCCCCGACGTGATCCGCGACCTGAAGACGGTCTGGGAAAAGGTCAAGTCCTCCGGCGAGGCCGGGGCGATGGTTATCGCCTCCTCGGTGCCGATCGTCTTCTCGGCCGGCGCCGACATAAAGGCCTTCACCCAGATGGACGAGGCCGGTGGCGAGGAGCTGATCCAGACCGCTCACGCTCTGCTGCGTGACTTCGGCCAGGCCCGGGTGGCGACGATCGCCGCCGTCAACGCACTCGCCTTCGGCGGCGGCTGCGAGCTGGCGATGGCCTGCGACGTACGGATCGCCGCCGAGGCGGCAGTCTTCGGCCAACCGGAGATCAAGCTGGGGATCATTCCCGGCTTCGGCGGCACCCAGCGGCTGGCGCGCCTCGTCGGCCCTAATAAAGCGCTGGAGATGAACCTGATAGGTGATGCGATCTCCGCCGATGAGGCGCTTGAGTTCGGACTCGTAAACCGGGTTGTGCCCGACCACGAGCTATTCGAGGCGGCGCTGATGTGGGGCCGCAAGCTAGCTGCCCAGGCGCCGGTCGCGGTTGAGCAGATCAAGCTCGTCTCCCACAAGGGGGATCTCGACGAGGGGATCGAGGCCGAGAAGCAAGGCTTCTCCGCCGCCTTTGCCAGCGGGGACGCCAAGGAGGGGATCGCTGCCTTCCTCGGCAAGCGCACCCCGCGCTGGAGCGGCAAGTAGCGGGGCGGCGCGGCTCAGCCGATCCTGGCGCGTCGGCAGCTCTCCTCGATCGCCCGCGAGCCCGGGTCATCGAGCGTCGCATGCGTGGCGCAGAGACCTTCCGCCCGCGCTCCGCAGGCTTCGACCGAGACCCCTCCCATGATGCCGGGGACGATCGCGGAGATGCATCCGTGCCGGAGCGGCGGCCTGGTATTTCCCGCCGTCACCAACACCAGCGCGATCAGGGCGACCGCCGTGATCGCGACCGCCGCCACTGCCACATTGCGCTCGCGCTTGCCCAGCCGCCGCAACGGCGTGTTGACGCGCTGCCAGTGTCCCTCCATCGGCATGGCGGCGCAGGTTAGCGCTTTGCTGGAACCCGGTTTCCAGGCGTGATTCCGACAATATGGCGAACCGTCCGCGCCGATCTTTAGACGCCTGTACGTAGTGACGGCCTCTCTGCCTCGGCATGGTTACGGCAATTCCACCGGGCGTGCCAACACTTGGTGGAGCGCTTGTTGCATCCGGCTCTGCTCTCCATAAGAAAGGAAACAGTGGATCGATGAATTGGCTTGACACAGGAGACAACTCCTGGCAGATGACCGCGGCGACCCTGGTCGGCCTGATGAGCGTGCCCGGGCTGGTCGTCCTCTATGGCGGCGTAATGCAGAAACGCTGGTCCGTGAACTCGATGATGATGGCCTTCATCGCCTTCGCCTTGGTGCTGATCGTCTGGGTGCTGTTCGCATTCAAGATGGGCTTCGGGGCACCGATGCACATCTTCGGAGCGAGCGGCGGCAGCTTCTTCGCCAACCTCTGGGGGAAGCCGGGCTCGATTCTCAGC
>CAWJGB010000001.1:0-266269 GCA_963842375.1 uncultured Solirubrobacterales bacterium | reverse complement strand
CAACCATCTAGCTGTGACCGACACGCGCGGCCAATCTGAGTGGCCAGCGATACTCGTTTCGTGCCGAACCGCGATCCAGCTATCAGCCTGCAGAGCGCAGATCCCTACCAACTCGCCCCCGCGATGGCGCCCGAGGGTCACGTCGGTAGAAGTGGTGTAACGAGCCCGAGGTAGAGCCGGAGAAAGTTCCGGCCACCGCGGGCCCCAGACTCGTCGGTTGACCAGCAAGTCAACGACGAAAGGAACGCCACGATGGCCGAGAGCCAGAGAATGACGACCGCCGAGGTCGTAGCCAAGACCCTGATCACCGAGCACGCCGACTTCCTGCGCGACGCGGTGGCGATGGTCGCCCGCGAGCTGATGGAGGCCGAGATCTCGGGGGAGATCGGCGCCGGGCGGGGTGAGGTCTGCCCGGAGCGCCTAACGCACCGAAACGGCTACCGATCCCGCGGCTGGGAGACCAGGGTCGGGGAGATCGAGCTGCTGATCCCCAAAAAGCGCGAGGGCAGCGCCTACTTCCCCTCCTTCCTTGAGCCCCGCCGTCCTGCCGAGCAGGCACTCCTGGCGGTGGTGATGGAGGCCTACGTCAACGGGGTCTCCACCCGCAAGGTCGACCGTCTCGTCTCCCAGCTCGGCATCTCGGGGATGAGCAAGGACCGGGTCTCGGCGATCTGCCGAGCACTGGATGAGCGGGTCTCAGCCTTCCGTGAGCGCCCGCTGGAAGGCACCTACCCCTACCTGTGGCTCGATGCCAAGCACCTCAAGGTTCGATCCGATGGCCACGTGCGCTCCAAGGCCGTTGTGATCGCCTACGGGGTGCACGAGTCAGGGCGCCGCGAGGTGATCGACCTCGACGTCGGCGAGGTCGAGTCGGGCGCCTTCTGGGTCGAGTTCCTGCGCTCCTTGCGCGCCCGCGGCCTCACCGGTGTCCGCCTCTGCGCCTCCGATGCCCACGAGGGGTTAAAGGGGGCGATCGCACGGGTGCTGGGCTGTCCCTGGCAGCGCTGCACCGTTCACTTTGTCAGGGATATGCACCAGCACTGCCGCCCGGCCCAGCGTGGGATGGTCTCCGCAGCGCTGCGGGAGGTCTTTGCCGCCGAGGGCGATGAGCAGGCCCGCGAGCGGGCCACCGCGGTGATTGAGCGCTTGGCTCCCAGCGTGCCCAAGGTCGCCGAGCTGCTCGAGGACGCCGAGGAGGACCTCTTGGCCTTCTACCGCTTCCCCGCGGCCCACTGGTCAAAGCTGCGGAGCACCAACCCCCTGGAGCGGGTCAACCGTGAGGTCGGGCGCAGATCTGACGTGGTCGGGATCTTCCCCGACGATGACTCGGTGATTCGCCTCGTCGGAGCGCTTCTGATCGAGCAAAACGACGAGTGGCTGGTTACCCGCCGCTACCTCTCAGAGGAGTCGCTCGCCCTGGTCCTTAAGGACCAGGGCGATGAGGGAAGGGAGGTGGTCGGAGAACTACAAGCCGCGTGAAGGGACTGACGAGTGGTTACACCACTACCGCCGACTTGACTGAGCTACCGCCCGGATTGATCAGCTTGACGGTCCCTTCGGCGCCGTGCGTCTTAGATGAGCCGCAGCCCGCCAGCGCTACCAGCGCCGCGACCGCTCCCACCGCAAGTACCGCAATCCGAATCTGTCTCATGCGCTGTCACTCTCCTATCTGTAGCCCACCCCCGGACCTAGCAATTCATATCCGATCTCGGGGATGGGGGTCGTCAGATGGCCCGAATCCTGCCTTTTGCACCCCTCTGCGCCCTCTCGTCCCACTCGCGAAGGTTGCGTGGGGTCCGTCGACTTCGCCCACGAGAAGGCGTCTGACGCGGAGCGCCTCACGCCGACAGGGTGTCGACACCGCCGCCCCGACCGCGCAGCTCTTGACTCAGGCGACACGGTCGGGCGCAGGCTCGGCCTACGGCAGGATGTAGTTGAAGGTGACTTCTTTCGGACCGCCTTTGACGTTGCTCATCGGCTTCGAGCTGAAGTTGCCGAGCGCACCGTTGTACTTGCCGGTTCCCCCAATGATGGAACCAGAGACACCGTTGCCTCCGCCGATCCCTTTGCCACCTGCGTTCAACGCGAATGAACCGCCAGGCACGATTGCAGTTGCAGTGCAAGTGCCATCGATGCTTTCGTTTGAGGCCTGCGTGGCGATGCAGACAGCGTTGATTTCGCCCACGGTCTTCTTTTCAGGGTTCTGGAGCGGATTTGAGGTGGCGATCCCGCTGCCGGGGGGGAGACCTTTCGCGGTTGCCTTCCCGATTGGAACAGTGCTGTTGCTGTTGCCAGGATTGGTGAACTTGAGGGTCCCTTTGGCGCCGTGCGTCTTAGATGAGCCGCAGCCCGCCAGCGCTACCAGCGCCGCGACCGCTCCCACCGCAAGTACCGCAATCCGAATCTGTCTCATGCGCTGTCACTCTCCTATCTGTAGCCCACCCCCGGACCTAGCAATTCATATCCGATCTCGGGGATGGGGGTCGTCAGATGGCCCGAATCCTGCCTTTTGCACCCCTCTGCGCCCTCCAATCTAAGTGGTAAAGGCGGTCCGGACATGGGCCTTGTCGACGACGAGAAATGCCTTTTGGGTCAACCTGCCCGTCTCCAGCGAAGTGATCTCGACGTCGGTCAGCCGGATGAAGCCGAGGTCGCGGCGATTGAGAAGGTCTGAGAAGCGGCTGTTGTAGCCCTCCGGCGGCAGGGCTATGTCGCCGATGATCAGCCGCCGGTCGGTTTCGAGCACGGCACGCTCGATTCTGTGTGCAATCCGTTCGCCGTAGTCCATAACGCGTCTCTCGACCTAGTGGTCGGACGAAAACCGACTGGACTATACGCCGTGCAAGCGACCGGATCCTTGGGGCGATACCCCAGGCAATGACAAGGACTGCCCTACTAGCCCCGATCCTTCATGAAGAAACCGCGCCCTGGTTCACCCAGGGCGCGGTTTCGTCCGTCTGAAGCGGGATTCTGCGGGTGTGCAAGCTCGTAGAACCCGATCAGGAGGATCACCTTGAAGGTGCAGCGCAAAGGCCGCGAATTCACCGTAGATGTCACGGCGGACGGAGAGGGCGTCGTCTCCCACGCCGGTGCTGCGCTGCTCGCTTGGACGGCGGACCGAGTAGGGCTGACGGAGGCCCTCTCCCGTTGCCTTGCGCCGATGCGAGAGCGCCGCGGAGCCCACGACCCAGGCCGGGTGGTGCGCGACTTGGCGGTGATGCTCGCCCAAGGCGGCGAGCACCTCTCCGACCTGCGGGCGATCCGCGACCAGGAGCCGCTCTTCGGGGTGGTCGCCTCCGATGCCACCGCTTGGCGCACCGTTGAGGCGATCGCTCGCGACCCCGAGCTGCCGGGTGCGCTTCGCGGCGCCCGCCGGGCGGCGCGCGAGGGTGCCTGGGCGGCCAGCGCTGCGCCGAAGGGGCCGCTGTTCATCGACCTCGATGCGACGCTGATCGAGGCCGCCTCCGAGAAGCAGGGGGCCGCGGGCACGTTCAAGGGCAGCTTCGGCTTCCACCCGATGCTCGCCTTCCTGGACCGCCCCGCCGATGCCTGCGGCGGCGAGCCGCTCGCCGGCCTGCTGCGCCCCGGCAACGCCGGCGCCAACACGGCAGCCGACCAGATCGCGGTCGCCGAAGAGGCGCTCGAGCAGCTGCCGGCCGAGATCGCCGCCGAGGTCGAGGTCGTCCTGCGCACGGACTCCGCCGGCGCCAGCCACGACCTCCTGGAGTGGGCGCGGGAGGGCCGCGTCCGCTTCTCGGTCGGCTTCGATTTGACCGAGCCGGTGCGCGAGGCGATCGCCGCAATCCCGGATGAGCGCTGGGTCCCAGCGCTCGCCCAGGACGGCTCCGCACGGGAAAACGGCGAGGTCGCCGAGGCCACCGACCTGATCGACCTGGACGGCTGGCCGCAGGGCTCGCGCCTGATCGTCCGCAGGGAGCGGCCCCATCCCGGGGCCCAGCTCTCCTTCACCGACTCTGGTGGCCACCGCTTCGGGGCGATCCTCACCGACCGCGAGGGAGACGCCGCCTGCCTCGAGCGCGACCATCGCGCCCGCGCCCGCTGCGAGGACCGCATCCGCTGCGCCAAGCAGATGGGCCTCGAGCTGCTCCCCTTCGGCGACTTCGAGATGAACGCGGTCTGGCTGGAGCTGGTGCTGATCGCCGGGGCCCTCCTCGCCTGGGCCGACACCCTGCTTCTGCGCGGCGAGCTCTCCGGGCTTGAGCCCAAGCGGCTGCGCTACCGGGCCCTGCACACGGCCGGCCGCCTTGCCTTCCACGCCCGCCGCGCGACCCTACGGCTGGAGCGGCGCTGGCCTTGGGCAGAAGAGCTCGCTGCCGCTTTCGTGCGGCTTCGCGAGTTGCCGGTGCCGGCTGGCTGACCGCCGGCGCGCCCTCTCCGCCAGATCACTCCCCTGCACATGTCTGGGCCTCGGCCTGCACGCAGAAGACCACGCGGCGCCTTCCTCAGGCTCCGCCGAGCTGTCACACGTCACCGGCCGGTGCGCGCCGGCATCCACACACTCCTTCTTACCCGTCGACGTTACTCGCGGGCGCTTGGTGAATGATCGGGGCTAGAGAGCGGTCGAACCTCCAGCGAGACGCTGCGGTGGCTAGGTGGCGCCAGCTCCGACCCGTCCGCGAGCCTGAGTCAGCCCAGGCACCTTAGCGGCGCCCTAGCCAGCGCCGTTTCGTTGAGTCTCTGAGCGGCGCCGGGCCGAATGGTGAGCCGACTCGACTGGCCAGCAAACGGGCGAACTCCGCATCGGTCAGCTGGCCGCCGCCATCGGGCGATCTGGTGGCCTTCTCTTGCTCCACCGAGACGGTCACAAACTCCTCGTCGCGGTAACTGAACGTCCAGTGAGTGCCATTCGGCGGCTTAACATCGAGACTGACGCTCCACCGATCTGCGAGCGGCCTAGCTGTGACGTTCCAAGCGGTTGGCGTGCCGATCACTCGGAAGACATATCCGGTGGCAAGCCAGCATGCGAGGCATGGCTCGTCGGCCAGCCAAATAGCATCCGGCTCGGGTTTCGCGAGTTCACGCACCACCCGCTCGAACGCCGATCGGATATCGGACAGCGCTCCCGTCTGAGGCATGGCATGGGTTTCCAGGTGCTGACGAATGGCAAGGATGCGGGCGTCCTTCACAGTGGCGCGAGCCTATCCGCTTGCCGGTCGTCAATGGGCACGGAACCGCTCTCCGCGCCGTTATCGCGTCTGGTCCGGTAGTGCAGTGCGACGGCGAAAGCACCTAAACCTAAGCCGCCTCAGCAAGCCACGCAACTCCCGCCCGCCCAGGGCATGACAAGCGGACGCTCTAGCCATCTGAGCTAGAGCCGCACGGGGCAGATTTAGCTTGGCCGCTCGTGGGGAGCGCAGCCGGGACGACGAGCACCGAGTGCAGGCATGGCGTAGGAGGCTCTACCTTTGTCTCATCTGTGACGGACGTCGCGCTGCACTTCGCGCCTCACCCAGACGACGAGCTGATCGGAGCCCCAGCGACGCTGATGGCCCTTCGCGACGCCGGCTGGAGGGTCGTCAACCTCGCCTGCGGCCTCGGCCGGCCCGAGCAACAGGAGCGACGCGAGGCCGAGCTGCGCGAGGCATGCCGTCTGGCCGGCTTCGAGCTGCTGATCTCCGAGCATCCGGCGGCGATCTCTCGCGGGGATGCTCGGGGGCGGGGAGCACGGGGCTCCTCGACCTCGTGCGGAAGGCAATCGACGATCTGTCGCCCCAAATCGTTCTCTCGCCCAGCCCACACGATCGCCATCACGCCCACGAGCTGGTGGCCTGCGCGGTGCGGGACGCCCTCAGCGAGCACCCTGACGCCGCCCCGCGCTGGTGGATGTGGGCGCTGTGGGGCACGCTGCCGCTGCCGACCCTTGGCACGGCGTTCGACCAGGTGCGCCTCGATGAGATCCTCTCTGCGCTCTCCGCGCACCGGGGGGAGCTGGCGCGCAACGACTACCGGCTCTTGGTCAAGGCCCGAGCCGCGATGAACGCCTCGCTCGCGCCCGAGCTGCTGTTCGAGTTCGGCACCAGGCGCTCCTCGGATGCTCCCTACGCCGAGCTGCTCACCGAGGTCGCGCTCTCCGACGAGCGCTGGCTGCTCGGCCCGGCGCGCTGGCTCGATCCGGACGCGCCTCTGGCCGACCCGACCGACCGCGATGTCGGCGAGTGGCTCGGTACGTCCGCTAATTCATGGCCTGGCGTCGAAAGCTGACTCCCCCTGTAGCCTGGAATGCCCCGACGGGCGTTCAAGCAACGATGCTCTTCCGCCAGATAATCCATGAGGACCTTGGTTGCGCCTCCTACCTGGTCGCCGACCGCGACGCGGCACTCGCCGCCATCATCGATCCCCAGTGGGACATCGATCCCTATCTGCGGCTGGCCCGCCTGCACGGAGTGCGGATCGAGCACCTGCTGGAGACCCACAACCACGCCGACCACGTCTCCGGGCACGGCCGACTGGCGCGGGCGACCGGCGCCACGATCCACATCCACGAGCTGGCCGGCGCCGAGTACGCGCACGAGCCGTTCGCCGACGGCTGGACCCTGGAGCTGGGCGAGGTAACGATCGAGGCGATCCACACGCCCGGACACCGGCCCGAGCACACCTCCTTCCTGCTTCGCGACGCGAGCCGCGGCGGCGGCGCCTGGGCGCTGCTGAGCGGCGACTCGCTGTTCGTCGGCGACGTCGCCCGCCCCGACCTGGCGGTCGAGCCGCGCGAGGGCGCCGCCGACATCTACCGCTCCCTGCACGAGCGGCTGCTGTCGCTAGACGACGAGGTCGAGGTGTGGCCGGGCCACCTCGGTGGTTCGCTTTGCGGCGGCTCCGGGATCGACCTAAAGACCTCCTCGACGATCGGGTTCGAGCGCCGCCACAACCGGGCGCTTGGCTTCGCCAGCGAGGAGGAGTTCGTCGAGGACGCGATCGCCACGCTCGGCGACCGACCGCCGAACGTCGAGCACATCGTGGCGCTCAACCGCGGAGCGGCTGATCGAGGGCTTCGGCACACCGACGCCGCTGACCCCCCACGAGGTCGAGGCCGCCGTCGCCGCCGGCGCGATCGTGATCGACGGCCGCACCAATGAGCAGTTCGACGAGTCCCACATCGCCGGCGCGCTCAGTACCTCCGCCTATGACACCGGCTTCGCGACCAAGGTCTCGCGGGTCGCCTCCCGCGACGCCGAGCTGATCGTCGTCGCCGCCTCCGACGGCGACGAGCGCCACGCGGCCGAGCTGCTGGCAGCGGTCGGGCTGCCGGTGCGCGGCTTCCTGGAGGGCGGGATGACCGCCTGGCGCTCGGAGGACCGGCCGGTGCAACGGATCGAGTTGATCGACCCGAACAGACTGGCGGAGCGCCTCGATGACAGCCGAGCCGCCCCTGGTGCTCGATGTTCGCAATGCAGCCGAGTTCGCCGCCGAGCACATCCCCGGCTCGCTCCACATCCCCTACGGCGATCTGGGCAAGCCGACTTGACGAGCTGCCGCGCGACCGGCCGATCGCGACGATCTGCCGCGGCGGCAAACGCAGCGGCCTCGCCGCCTCGATTCTTCAGCGAGAGGGCTTCGACGACGTCATCCACGTCGGGCAGGGTGTCGGCGTCTGGCGCGACCATGGTCACCCGGTCGAGACGTGGTGCGAGAGACGCAAGCCCCGCGCTGTAGCCGCGCTCAGCGCTCCAGCTCGGCGAGAAGGTCGTGGAGGTCGAGCTGTCGGACGTACATCTCGACCTTCTGGCCGGGCTGTGGTTCAGGCCACTCCTCCTTCGGCCGGTCCCAGTAGAGCTCGATGCCGTTGTGGTCGGGGTCGCTCAGGTAAAGCGCCTCGCTGACGCCATGATCTGAGGCACCCTCGAGGCGCACGCCGGCCGCGGTGAGTCGGCGCAGAGCATCGGCGAGGGAACGACGGGTCGGGTAGCGGATCGCGAAGTGGTAGAGGCCGGTGCTGGAGGGTGGGGGCGGCGAGTGCGCCCTTCGACTGCCATGAGTTGAGTCCGATGTGATGGTGATAGCCGCCGGCTGAGACGAAGGCGGCGTCATCTCCGTAGCGCTGCTGCAGCTCGAAGCCGAGCACGCCACAGTAGAAGTCGAGGGCGCGGTCGACGTCGGAGACCTTGAGATGGACGTGGCCGATCTCAACGTCGGGATCGATCGGCTCGGGGCTGTGCTCTGCCACCCGAGGACCTTACCGCCCCGCCACAGCCCTACCCGCCGTCCAGGGCCTCGTTGACGAGGCGGTCGGCCTCGGCGTTCTCCTCGCGGCGCACGTGGCGAATCGACCAGCGGTCAAAGGACTCCAGGGCGCGCTTCACCTGGGCGTGCAGCTCGCGCATCGCTGCGTCTTTGACCTTGTACTCGCCCTTCACCTGGCGGACGATCAGCTCGGAGTCGCCGACCAGCTCCAGCTCACTCGCCCCCAGCGCCTCCGCCCGCTCGATGCCGAGCAACAGCGCCTTGTACTCGGCGACGTTGTTGGTCGTCCGGCCGATTCGCTCGCCGACCTCCTCCAGCACCTCGCCATCGGCGTCGCGGACAACCGCGCCGATCGCCGCGGGGCCCGGGTTGCCGCGGGCGCCGCCGTCGACGTTCACGGTAAGCCTGCTCACGGGACTCAGGCGACCGGCTCTCCGTCGGGGGCCCGGCCCTGCGCGGGTGCGCCGAGGCGGAGCTGCCCGCCGGGAGAGGCGCGTCGCGTTCCACTGGCGAGCGGAGCCGTCGAGCTGGCCAACCTCGTCGCCCCTGTCGATCGGGAAGGTCGCGCGCAGCTCATCGCCGAGGTCGACGCCCCACTGGTACCAGGTCAGCTCCCAGGCGACCGTTATCCGAACCTCGCTGGGCGAGCCAGCGGCGGCTCCTACCGACACCCAAGGTTCGCCCAGCGTCCGCATCAGACCGGCGACGGTGCGGGCGGGCTCGCTTCCGTTGAAGCGAGCGACAGCACGCTCGAGGCGGCCCTGGGGAGACTCACCGGCACCGTCCGAGTACCCAGTGCGCGCCCCGCGGGCAGCGGGATCGACCCAGCCGAGCCTCCTCTGCGCGGCTCCGACACAGCTCGCAGACCAGCTGGGAGCCGTCCTTGGGGCTCAGGTACACACGGGTGCGTTCTCCGGCCAGGATCGTGCGGCCGCACAGCGTGCAGGTCTCATCGAGGCTCACCCCCGCCAAATTACCAGCGGGCTACGCGGTGACCGCGGCACCCATGCGAGCCGCCGCGGCCACCTTGGACGAGAGGTGCGCAGGCACCTCTTCGTAGCGCTCGAACTCCATCGTGAAGTCGGCACGGCCACCGCTGATCGAGCGCAAGTCCGGCGCGTAGTCGAGCACCTCGGCCATCGGTACCTCGGCCCTCACCTCGGTCGTCGGACCCTTCGCCTCCATCCCCAAAGGGTGGCCGCGGCGTGAATTCAGATCACCGACCACGTCGCCGACGATCTCCTCGGGGCAGCTCACCATGAGCCGGACGATTGGCTCCAGCAAGACCGGCTCGGCGCTTTCCATCGCTTCCTTGAACGCCATAGAACCGGCGATCTTGAAGGCCATCTCCGAGGAGTCGACGTCGTGGTGTTTGCCGTCGAGGAGCCGCACACGCACGTCCTTGACTGGGTAGCCGGCGACGGTGCCGTGCTCCATCGCCTCCCCCACCCCCTTCTCCACCGCTGGGATGAACCCGCCAGGGATCGCACCTCCCTTGATCGCGTTGACGAACTCCAGCCCGGCGCCGTCCTCAGCCGGCTCGATCTCGATCTGGCAGTCGGCGAACTGGCCGCGTCCACCCGTCTGCTTCTTGTAGCGGGCATGCGCGGTAGCGGCTCTGCGGATCGACTCTCGGTAGGGGACCCGCGGCGGGTGTAGCTCGATCTCCGCGCCGAAGCGCCGCCTCATCCGTTCGACGATCACCTCGATGTGGACCTGGGTGAGGCCGGCGACGATCTGCTCGCCAGTTTGCGGATCACGGTGGACGTCCAGTGTCGGGTCTTCCTCGCTCAGTCGCCTCACCGCCGCCGCGGCCTTCTCCTCATCCCCCTTGGATTTCGCTTCATATGCGAATGCCATCACCGGGGCGGGAAGGTCGAGCTGAGGGAAAGCGAGATCCTGCTGGGTCTCGCCGAGCACGTCTCCTGCACGGGTCTCCTTCAGCTTGGCGACGGCGCCGATCTCCCCCGCGCCTAGCTCGGAGACCGGCCTCAGATCCTTGCCAAGAGGCCGGAAGAGTTGGCCGATCCGCTCCTTGTGGTGCCGGGTGACATCGACTGCATGGGAGTCGGAGCGCAGGATGCCGCTATAGACCCGGAAGAGGTTGATCCGGCCGGCATAGGGGTCGGCCAGCGTCTTAAAGACGTATGCCAGCAGCGGCCCGTCCTCGTCGGGTTTGATCTCGACAGCATCCAGGTTGGAGCGCAGCGCCGTCACCGTCCCGCGCATCGCCGGTGAGGGGAGGTCCTCGACCAGCGCGTCGAGCAGGCGGTCGGCGCCGAGGTTCTTCGTCGCGACCCCGCAAGTGACCGGAAACAGCCGCCCCGCCGTCACCCCCTGCTTCAGTGCCGCGACGATCTCAGCATGGTCAATCCGCTCGCCGTCGAGGTAGCGCTCCATCAGCTCATCGGAGTTCTCGGCCACCTCGTCCATCAGCCTCTCCCGGTAGACCTCCGCCTGGGCGCGCAGCTCCTCGGGGACCTCGACCTGCTCGGCGCTGCCGCGGCCAGCGCCGTCGTAGACGAAAGCCTCCATGTCGATCAGGTCGATGACGCCATGAATCTCTCGCTCGGCGCCGATCGGGAACTCGGTGGCGACGACGTGAGGACCAAAGGCCGCCTTCAACGAGTCGAGCGCGGCGAAGAAGTCGGCCCGCTCGCGGTCGAGCATGTTGACGAAGACGAGCCGTGCCAGGCCTTCGGCGTCGGCCCGGCGCCAGAGTTGATCGGTGTGGACCTCGACCCCGGCGGCGGCGTTGACGACGACTACTGCGGCATCGGCGACCCGCAGCCCGGCGGCGGCATCGGCGACGAAGCTCGGCTCCCCCGGGGTGTCGATAAGGTTGATCTCCCGCCCGTTGTGCTCGAAGCCGGTGACCACGGCACCGATCGACATCTGGCGCTCCTGCTCGTCGGGCTCGTGGTCGGAGACCGTGGAACCGTCGGCGACGGCGCCGAGCCGGTTAATTGCGCCCGCCTCGAATAGCAGCGCCTCGTACAGGCTCGTCTTACCGCTTCCCCGGTGGCCGATCAGGGCGACGTTGCGAATCCGGTCAGCGGCCTTGTGCGGCACACCGAGAAGCTACACCTGTTGCAAGCCCGACTTCAACCGCATCACTGCCTTGGTGTGGAGCTGTGAGACGCGCGACTCGGTCACCCCGAGGACCTCGCCAATCTCACGAAGGGTGAGGTTCTCGTAGTAATAGAGAGCCACGACCAGCTGCTCGCGCTCGGGCAGCGAGGCGATCGCCTCGGTGAGGCGGTCCTTGACCTCGCTGCTCGCCAGCGCCTCCTGGGGGTCGTCGGCGCTGTGGTCGGGGATGGTGTCGAGCAGGGAAACCTGATCGCCGGAGGAGTCCGAGACCGTCCAGAGCTCGTCGAGCGCGTAGACGGAAGAGTTGGCGATCTCCAGCAGCGAGGATTGGAGATCCTCTTCGGTGGTCCCGAGCTTGGCGGCCAGCTCAGCCTCGGTCGGGGCCCGCTGCAACTCGTGCTCGAGCTTGGCCTGGGCGCCCTCGATCTCGCGGGCGCGAGAGCGGACCGAGCGAGGGACCCAGTCCAGCGAGCGCAGTTCGTCGATGATCGCGCCGCGAATACGTGTCATCGCGAAGGTCTCGAATTTGATCCCGCGCTCGGGCTCGAACCGCTCGATCGCGCCGATCAGGCCCATCAGACCGTAGGAGATCAGGTCGGCGTCTTCCACATGGGATGGCAGTCCGGCGCCGAGACGGCCGGCGACGAACTTGACCATCGGCGAGTAGGCCACCACCAGCCGCTCCCGCGCCGAGGGATCGCCATCGTCCTTGTAGCGGCGCCACAGGTCACGCAGCTCCACCTCTTTTACGCCGGTCTCCATTGGCCTTTCGTCGATTCTACGGTTGTGCGGGGGTTTTCGGGTTCAGGCGCGTGGGTGGGTGGCGGCGTAGGTGTCGCGCAGGCGGGAAGCGTCGACTCGGGTGTAGACCTGGGTGGTGGAGATGGAGGAGTGGCCGAGCAGCTCTTGGATGGTACGCAGGTCGGCGCCGCCCTCCAAGAGGTGGGTGGCGAATGAGTGACGCAGGGCGTGCGGGGAGACGCCGCCGGCGATCGCCGCTTCCCGGGTCCAGATGCCGAGACGACGGGTGACGTCGGAGCTCGAGAGGCGTCGTCCACTCTTGGAGAGAAAGAGAGCCCGCTCCCGAGGATCGGCGGTGAGGGCGTGGCGGCCGCGCTCCATGTAGCGGCGCAGCGCATCCTGTGCCGGCTCCCCCACCGGCAGCAGCCGTTCCTTCGAGCCCTTGCCGAGCACCCGCAGCTGCTCGGTCTCATGGTCAAGCGCACCGCGGTTGAGGTTGACGATCTCCTCGCAGCGCAGGCCGCAGGAGTAGGCCAGCTCCAGCATCGCCCGGTCGCGCAACTCTAGGGGCCTACGGGCGGGGATCTGCTCCAACAGCGAGCGCATCTGCTCCTGGGAGAGCACCCGCGGCAGCTTCTCGGCCTTCTTCGGACTGGAGACAAGGTCGGCGGGGTTATGGGCGAGCTGCTCGGAGCGGACGAGGAGGTCGAAGAGGCCACGGATCGCGGCGAGCTTGCGGGCCACGGTAGCGGGCGCAGAGCCGGCGGATGAGAGCCCGGCACCGTAGCGGCGCACGTCGCGGTAGCGTAAGTCACCGGGGACAAGGCCGCGCTCCTGCGCCCATTCGGCGAACTGGCCGAGGTCGATCCCATAGGCGCGCCTCGTCCGCTCGGCCGAGCCGCGTGCCCTCAGATCCCGATCGAAGTCCGCGATTGCCTCTTCCCAGCTCATGAAGGGGGGTTCGGCGTACGCCCTTGCGGGCCTTCAGCCGACCCCTGGTGGATATCTTTCGCCGGTGCACTCCAAGGATGAGCTTCGCGAGGAGGTCTGGAAGGCGATGGATCGCGAGGGGGTCTCCCGGTTCCCGGGCGCCGAGGGACGAATCCCGAACTTCGCCGGGGCAAAGCTTGCCGCCGAAAAGCTGGCCGGGCACAGGCTCTGGAAGCGCGCCCGGGCCATCAAGGCAAACCCCGACTCGCCGCAGACCTACGCGCGGCGGATGGCGCTGGAAGAGGGCAAGACCGTGATCATGGCGGTGCCGCGGCTGCGTGATCCTCACCCCTTCAGAGTGCTGAACCCCAAGAAGCTCTCAAAGCAGGCCGTGAAAGAGGCGGCAACGATAAAGGGGGCGCTACGGCACGGGCGCGTGACGGCGCTCGACGAGCTGCCCGAGATCGACTTCCTGTTGTGCGGGTCGGTCGCGGTCAACCTCAGCGGGGCGCGGATCGGCAAGGGCGGCGGCTACTCCGATCTCGAGTACGGGATCCTAATCGACGCGGGAAAGATCGACACCCACACCACGGTGGCGACCACCGTGCATCCGACCCAGATCCTCCGCCACCACCTGATGATGACCGCGCACGACCTCCCGGTCGACCTGATCGCCACCCCGCGCGCAGTGATCGACGTGGAGCGCCAGTACGAGCGTCCACGCGGCATCCTCTGGGACCACCTTCAGCCCCCGCAGATCCGCGAGATCCCGGTGCTGGAACGGATGGGGTATGCCTGAGGCGACCAAGGGCAGAGCGCCCCGGATCGTCCTAGGGTCAGACTACGGCGACCGGGACCCCGAGTGGATGAAGGTGAACTGGCACAAGCACCTGCACCGGATCGATCTGCCCGGGGCGGAGGTCGTCTACGCCGAAATCGGCGAGGGCGAAACGATCCTTTTCATGCATGGACTCGCAGGCTGCTGGCGCAACTGGCTGGAGAATCTGCCTCACTTCGGTCATACCCACCGGGCCATTGCGCTCGACCTCCCCGGCTTCGGAGACAGCCCGGTGCCCGCATGGAAGGTCGGTATACCCGCATACGGGCGGCTCATCCACGACTTCTGCGAGAAGCTCGGCATCGACCGAGTGGCGGCCCTGGTCGGCAACTCGCTCGGGGGCTTCCGTCGCCACCGAGGCAACGGTCGAACACCAAGAGCGCTTCAAGCGACTCGTGCTGGTGTCCGCTGCCGGGATCAGCTTCGCGAAGGCCCTCGGGACGCGCATCGAGCTGATTGCGAGGACCTTGGAGGCCGCAGCCCCGTTGGTCGCTGGTCCTCGGCGGTCATGGTTCCTCCGCCCGCGCGGGCGCAAGGCCGCCTTTGGCAGGGTGCTCTATGACCCCGATCGGCTGCGCCCCGAGCTGCTGCGGGAGCAGATCGAGCCGGGTCTTAACAGCCCCGCCCTCGCTGAGGTCCTGCGGACGGCCAATGGGTATGACACCCGCGACCGACTCTCCGAGATCGAGATCCCGACCCTGATCGTCGGGGGACTGAACGACCGGATCGTCCCCGTCGAGGCGGCGTTCAGCTATCACCGGCGCATCGCCGGCTCGCGCCTGGAGATCTTCGAGCGGACCGGTCACATGCCCCAGCTTGAGCGCCCAGCCCGCTTCAACGCCCTGCTCGACGAGTTCCTCTCAGAAAGCTAAGCGACGATCGCGCCCTGTGCGGCCGAGCTGACCGCGGCCGCGTACTTCGCCATCACGCCTCGGCGATAGACCGGCGCGGGGGCCTTGTATTCGCCTATCCGCCTGGCGATCTCCTCGTCAGAGAGGGCGACGTCGAGGCGGCGAGCATCGACGTCGAAGCTGACCTCATCGCCCTCCCGCACGGCGGCGATCGGTCCGCCCTTGACCGCCTCCGGGGCGACGTGGCCGGCCATCAGCCCGCGGGTCGCGCCGGAGAAGCGTCCGTCGGTGAGCAGCGCCACCTCCTCGCCGAGGCCCTCGCCGACGATCGCCGCGGTCACCTGGAGCATCTCCCGCATCCCCGGACCGCCTGCCGGGCCCTCGTTGCGGATCACGACGATGTCGCCGGGCCGGATCTGCTGGCCCTTGACCGCCCGAAAGCACTCCTCCTCTGACTCAAAGACGCGGGCCGGGCCGAGCTGCTTGGTGCGCTCGGTGCCGGCGAGCTTGACGACCGCGCCTTCCGGGGCGAGGTTTCCGCGCATGATCGCCAGGCCGCCCTCGGGCTTCAGCGGGTCGGAGATCGCCCGCACGACCTCCTGGCCCTCGGCCTCGATCGCCGCCTCGGCCTCCTCGCCGATCGTGCGGCCGCTGACCGTGATCGCGCTCGCCGTGCAGGATGCCCGCCTCGGCGAGCCGCTTGAGGATCAGCGGCACGCCGCCGGCGCGGTAGAGGTCGGTGGCGACGAAGCGCCCGCCGGGCTTGAGGTCGGCGAGCAGCGGGGTGGCGCGGGAGATCCGCTCGAAGTCGTCGATGCTCGAGCTCGATCCCGGCCTCGCGGGCCACCGCGAGCAGGTGAAGGACGCCGTTGGTGGAACCGCCCGAGGCGCAGACGCAGGCGATCGCGTTCTCCAGCGAGTCGTGGGTGATCACCCGACTCGGCCGCAGGTCGTCCACCAGCACCCTCATCACCAGCTCGCCGATCTTCTCGGCGACGCTCCCCTTCTCGTCGTCTTCGGCGGGGACCATCGCCGAGCCACCCGGGCTGATCCCCAGCGCCTCGAAGGCGCAGGCCATCGTGTTGGCGGTGAACTGGCCGCCGCAGGCGCCGGCCCCCGGGCTGGCGACGCCCTCCAGGTCGCGCAGGTCCTCGTCGCTCATCTCGCCGGCCGCATGGGTCGCCGATCGCCTCGAAGACGTCGAGGATCGTCACGTCGTGGCCGTGCCAGCGGCCGGGGGCGATCGAGCCGCCGTAGAGCATCACCGAGGGCACGTCGAGCCGAGCCAGGGCCATCACGCAACCCGGGATCGTCTTGTCGCAGGCCGAGAGCGCCACGATCGCGTCGAACTGGTAGCCGCGGGCCATCAGCTCGATCGAGTCAGCGATCACCTCGCGGCTGATCAGCGAGGTCTTCATCCCCTGGGTTCCCATCGTGATCCCGTCGGAGATCGCGATCGTGTTGAACTCCAGCGGGGTACCCCCTGCTGCCCGCACACCCGCCTTGACGTGCTCGGCGAGGCCGCGCAGATGGAAATTGCAGGGCATCGCTTCGGTCCAGGTGTTGGCGATGCCGACCGTCGGCCGGCTGAGGGCATCGTCGTCGAAGCCGATGCCCTTCATGTAGGCGCGCGCGGCGGCGCGATCGGGACCGTCGAAGACGACGCTGGAGCGCGGGCGCGGGAGGCCGCTCGTTGTGGCGCCGTTCGTGCTCATGGGCTGAATCTAGTCAGCCGGTCAACCCGATGTCGTCGCGAGCACCGGCGGCGAGGCCGAAGACGTCAACCGGGCCGGCCCCGGCACCGATCTCCGCTGAGGCCCGCACCGACCGCCGCCGAGGTGATCTCCCTCGCCCTGCGGGCCGCCTCCAGGGGCGTCTCGCCACGCGCCAGAAAGGCGGCGAGCGCCGAGGAGTGCGTACAGCCTGAGCCATGCGAGGCGCCGTCGGGATGACGCTCGCCCTCGATCGCGACCGGGTCGCCTCCGTCGAAGAAGACGTCGACGACCGCGTCGCTGTGGCCACCGGTGACGACCACCGCACGCGGCCCCAGCGCCAGCACCTCGCGGGCGAGATCCTCCTGGGAGCGTTGGATCCCCGCCCCGCTCAGCTCCCTCGCCTCCAAGATGTTCGGCGTGAGCGACCGTGGCAAGCGGCAACAGCCGCTCGACCAGCGCTCGCCGCGCCTCCTCCTCGAGCAGGGTGCGCGCCGCTCTCGGCGACCATCACCGGGTCGACCACGACCGGGGCGTCGCCGACCAGGCCGAGCGCCGCGATCACCGCGTCTACCGTCGCCGCATCGCCGAGCATCCCAACCTTCACCGCGTCGACGCCGATGTCCCCGACGACAGCGCGCACCTGGGCGACGATCATCGCCGGCGAGACCGTCTCGATCGCGTCGACGCCCACCGTGTTCTGGGCGGTGATCGCGGTGATCGCGGTCATCCCGTGCACACCGCAGCGGGCGAACGCCTTCAAGTCCGCCTGGATGCCGGCGCCGGCGCCGGAGTCAGAACCGGCGATCGACAAGACGGCTGGTATCCGCCGTGAATCCACGCCCCGCAGACTAGAGGGCGCCGCAGCTTCAAACGCCGGGCGGCGTCAGATGCTGAGCATCTACCCGGAGGGCGCCTGGTTCAGCTGGCGAGCTCGAGCTGGCTGTAGGCCACCGAGCGAAAGGAGCGGCGGTGAAGGGGTGATATCCCGATGCGGCGGATCGCCTCGCGGTGCTCGGGGGTCGAGTAGCCGACGTGCTCCTCAAAGCCCCAGCCCGGGTGTTCGACGGCGGCGGCGCGCATGTAGCGGTCGCGGGTCACCTTGGCGAGGACCGACGCAGCCGCGATCGCCGCGCTGGTCCCATCCCCTTCGATCACCGCGCGGTGGGGCACCCGGCAGCCGGGCAGAGCAGAAGCCGTCGACCAGGCAGGTCGTCGCGCCGATGGGTGGCTCCAGCCGCTCCAGAGCGCCCGCCAGGGCCTCGATGTTGGTGACGTGCAGGCCGCGCCTGTCGATCCCGCGAACGCAGCGCACCACGACGCTGACCCGGGCCGCGGCCCCCAGCACGCTCGGGTAGATCTCCTCGCGACGCTCGGCGGTCATCTGCTTGGAGTCGTGCAGGCCGGCGAGGGCGCGGCGGTCGGCGTGGGAGAGCGTCTCATAGTCGAGCAGGACCGCGGCAGCGACCAGCGGCCCGGCCAGGCACCCTCGGCCGGCCTCGTCGGCGCCGGCGACGAGGCGGCTCCCGAGCCCGCGGTCGAAGGCGAAGAGTCGGCGGGTCCGCGCCAGCCTGCGGCGATGGGATCTGCCCTTAGAGGAGGCCGATGCGGTCCGGGGGCCAGTAGGTGGCGAAGGCCTCGCCGATGATCCAGCTTCGGGGGACCGGGCCCCAGAAACGGCTGTCGTCGCTCGCCCCACGGTTGTCGCCCATCATGAAGTAATAGCCGGGCGGAACGGTGATCGGCTTCGGCAGGTTGCAGTCGGAGCCGCTGCCGCAGGGGTTCGTATAGGGTTCGCTCTTCTTCTCAACCCCGTTGACGACCGGGTGGCCTTCGCGGATGCTGACGCGTGTCGCCCGGCCCGGCGACGATCCGCTTGATGAAGTTCTGGCTGGACTCGGCCTTGGTCGGCCTCGGGCAGGGCTCGCCGACTTCGATCGGCTGGCGGCCCTTGATCGTTACTCCGCATTCGGTGCCGCTGTCGGCTCCGGCCGGTGGGTGAAAGACGACGATGTCGCCGATCGCCGGATTGGTGAAGTGGTAGATGAAGCGGTTGACCAGGACCCGCTGTCCGACGATCAAGGGTCGGTTCCATCGACTGCGAGGGAATCTGGTAGGGCTTGACGATCCAGGCCTGGATCGCCAGCGCCAGCCCCAGCGCCAGCGCGACGATGACGACCAGCTCGACCAGACCGCCGGCCCTGCTCTTCGGCTTGGGGATCGAGGGTCTCAGTCCGAGTCCTCGCCGGAGTCGCCGGCCTCCTCGGCCGGCTCCTCATCCTCGGCATCCTGCGCCGCGGCGGTGTCCTCGGTCTCCCCAGCCTCGGGCGTCTCGGCGTCCGTCTCTGGCGCCGCCTCTGTCCCGGCCTCCTGCTCGGGTCCCTCGACCTCGGGCGCCGCGGCCTCGGCGACCGGCTCCTCCTCGGCCCCGGTCGCCTCCGGCGACTCCGCGACCTCGGCCTCCCCCTGGGTCACGCCCTCGGCGTCGACCGCCTCGGGCTCGGCGTCGGCGCTCGGCGCCGAGACCAGCTCCTCGTCGATCCCCCAGCGCCGCTCGGCGACGCGGGCCGCCTTGCCGATCCGGCCCCGCAGGTAGTAGAGCTTGGCCCGCCGCACATCGCCGCGCGCGGCGATCTCCAGCTTCTCGATCTTCGGCGAGTGCAGCGGGAACGTCCGCTCCACGCCGACCCCGAAGGACTGCTTGCGGACCGTGAAGGTCTCCCGCGCGCCGGAGCCCTGCCGCCGCAGGACGATCCCCTCGAAGACCTGGGTGCGGCGGCGGTTGCCCTCGACCACCTGGAAGTGGACGCGCACGCGATCGCCGGGGCTAAAGGAGGGAAGTCCCTGCCTCAGCTGGCGACGCTCGATGCTGTCGATGACGCTGCTCATTGGCGAGAAAAAACCGCCGGGCCCAAACGCAGGACGCCGCGCGGTGGCGGAATGGTAGCTACTCCGGGTCGCGAGCCGAGCTGCTCGACCCTGGCGCGACTCTGCTCGGCCCGCCACGCGCGGACCCGCTCGTGATCGCCGGAGAGCAGCACCTCGGGCACCCCCCAGCCGCGGTAAAGCGGCGGCCGCGTGTAGTGGGGGTACTCGGGCGCGCCCTCCAGCACCCTGCTAAACGACTCCTCCACGGCGCTGCGCTCGTGGCCGAGGGCGCCGGGCAGCTTGCGCATCACCACGTCCGCCACAACCATCGCCGCCAGCTCCCCCCCGGCCAGGACGTAGCGCCCGATCGAAACCTCCTCGTCGGCCAGGTGCTCGTGCACCCGCTCGTCGAATCCCTCATACCGTCCGCATAGCAGCGTCAGATGAGGCTCCGCGGTCAGCTCGTCCGCCAGCTCGTCGTCCAGCAGCCTCCCGGTGGGCGAGAGCAGCACGATCCGAGGCCTCTCGCCACTTCGAATATGCGGCGTCGCAGTGCCGCATCCACCACGTCGACCCGCAGCACCATCCCCGCCCCGCCCCCATAGGGCGCATCGTCGACCTGCCCCGCCCCAAGCGGCGTTGTATCGCGATAGTTAAACAACCGCAGCTCGTTCCCCTCGGCCAAGGCGTTTTGAACCGAGCGCTGCGACTGAAACCAGTCGAACGCCTCGGGAAAGAGGGTGAAGATGTCGAGCTTCAATCGAGGATGTCGACTATGACACGGCGATCGATCCGCACCGCAGCGGCCTTGGCGATCGTGCGGATCGCGTTGGCCACCCGTCCGCCCTTGCCGATCACCCGTCCCAGATCCCCCTCGGCGACCGTGATCTCATAGATCAGGTCGCCGTCCTCTTCGAGCTCCTCGACGACGACCGCCTGCGGGTCCTCGACCAGCGCCCTGACGAGGAACTCAAGCAGCTCGGTCACGTCAGGCCTAGCTGCCGGAGGCGGCGATGCCCTTGGTGCGAAGCAGGCCGGCGACCGTCTCGGAGGGCTGGGCGCCGTGCTCGAGCCAGTGGCGTGCGCGCTCCTCGTCGAGCTCGATCAGCGAGGGCTCGGTCTGCGGGTTGTACCGGCCGATCGTCTCGATCGTGCGCCCGTCGCGCGGCGAGCGCTTGTCGGCGACGACGATCCGCCAGATCGGGTTCTTCTTCGAACCCACGCGCCTGAGTCTGATCCGGACAGCCATGAGCCGCGAGAGGTTAGCGCCTGCGGACCTTCGGCCGTGGCGCGCCCCCGGCCATCTGCGCCAGCTGCTGGGGGTCGGGCATCTTGCCCGAGGCCATCTGCCTCATCAGCTTGCGCATCTGGTCGAACTGCTTGACGAGCTGGTTGACCTGCTGGACCTTGGTCCCCGAGCCCGCTCGCGATCCGCTTGCGGCGGGAGCCGTTGATCGTCGCCGGGTCGGCGCGCTCGCCCGGGGTCATCGAGAGGATGATCGCCTCGACCCGGTCCAGCTCCCCCTCGTCGACGTCGGCCGCCCTTCAGCTGCTTCATCGCCCCCATCCCAGGCAGCATTCCGATCAGGCCACTGAGCGGGCCCATCTTGCGCACCTGGCGCATCTGCTGGAGGAAGTCCTCGAGCGTGAACTGGTCGCGCCGCAGTTTCTCCTGGAGGTCGAGGGCCTGCTTCTCATCGACCTGCTGCTCGGCCTTCTCGATCAAGCTGAGCACATCGCCCATGCCGAGGATGCGGGAGGCCATTCGGTCGGGGTGGAAGCGGTCGAAGTCCTCCAGCTTCTCGCCGGTTGAGGCAAAGAGGATCGGCTTGCCGGTCACCGCCTTGACCGAGAGCGCGGCGCCCCCGCGCGCGTCCCCGTCGAGCTTGGTCATCACCACCCCGTCGAACTCGGCCGCCTCGGCAAAGGCCTCGGCGACCCCGACTGCATCCTGGCCGGTCATCGCGTCGACCACCAGCAGCACGTCGTGGGGCTCGGTGCACTTGCGGATCCGGGACAGCTCGGCCATCAGGTCCTGGTCGACGTGGAGGCGGCCCGCGGTGTCGACGATCAGCACGTCGCGATCCTCCTCGCGTGCCCGGGCCAGCGCCCACTCGGCGATGTCGACCGGGTCGCGGTCCGCTCCCTGCTGATAGACGTGGGCGCCGGCCCGCTCCCCGACGGCGACGAGCTGGTCTATCGCGGCGGGCCGGTAGACGTCGCAGGCGGCGAGTGCGACGTCCTTTCCTGTGGCGCCGAGGTGCCGCGCGAGCTTGGCGCAGGCGGTCGTCTTGCCGGAGCCCTGCAGGCCGGCCATCAGGATCACCGTGGGGCCATTTGAGGCGAAGGCGAGGTCGCGTCCCGCCCCCCCCATCAGCGCCGTCAGCTCCTCGTTGACGATCTTCACCACCTGCTGGCCGGGATCGAGGCTCTCCAGCACCTCCGAGCCAAGGCAGCGCTCCTTCAGGGTCGCGGTGAACGATTTGACGACCTTGAAGTTGACGTCGGCCTCGAGCAGGGCGAGGCGGATCTCCCGCATTGCCGCATCGACGTCGGGCTCGGTCAGCTTGCCGCGCGAGCGAACCTCAGAGAGGGTCGCCTGGAGACGGTCTGAGAGCTGGTCGAACATCGGCTTCCAGCTTAGATGGCGTCAGTCGGCGAGCAGCGCCCGGGCGAAGTCGGCCGGATCGAAGGGGCGCAGGTCCTCGAGCGACTCGCCGGTGCCGATCAGCTTCACCGGGATCCCGAGCTCGCTCGCGATCGCCAGGGCGATGCCGCCCTTCGCCGTGCCGTCGAGCTTTGTAAGCACGACGCCGTCGACCTCGACCGCATCGGAGAAGACCTTCGCCTGGCGCAAGCCGTTTTGCCCGGTGGTCGCGTCGATCGAGATCAGCGTCTCGTGCGGAGCCTCGGGGATCTGCTTGGCGATCACGCGGCGCACCTTGGCGAGCTCGTCCATCAGATTGCCCTGGGTGTGAAGGCGCCCGGCGGTGTCGACGATCACCACGTCGGCGCCGCGGGCACGGGCAGCGGAGATCGCATCGAAGGCCACCGCACCGGGGTCGGCGCCGGGGTCCGAGCGCACCAGATCGGCGCCGGCCCGCTCGGCCCACTCGGCGAGCTGCTCGGCCGCCGCAGCACGGTAGGTGTCGCCCGCGGCGAGGACGACGGAGAGGCCGAACTCCTTCGAGAGGTGCCAGGCGATCTTGCCGATCGTCGTCGTCTTGCCGGTGCCGTTGACGCCGACCATCAGCAGCACCGCCGGATCGCCGCTGAGGTCAATCGGCGCACGGCCGCTCGAGGCGACCTCGGCGAGGATCTCGATCAGCCTGCCGCGCACGGCGCCGCCGTCGGCGGACACCGTGCCGGACTCGACCTCCCGCTCCAGTCGCTCGACCACGGCCGCCGTGGTCGGCGCCCCGGCGTCGGCGAAGATCAGCGCCTCCTCGAGTCGCTCCCAGGTCTCCTCGTCGATCCGATCAAAGAAGCTGGCGGAGATCTCCTCGCTTAGTGCCTGGCGGCTCTTGGAAAGGCTCTCGCGCAGGCGGCGGAGAACCCCGCGGCGCTCCTCCTCGGCTTCGCTCGGCAGGCGTTGACTGCGCGGGCCCGCGCGCGCCGAGGTCGAAGATCTCCTGCCAGGAGGTGGGCACCGATCAGGCTGCCGCCGCGGAGCCGGGCGGCGCGGCGGCTTCGCCGTCCTCGCTGCCCAGCCTCATCCTCATCCGCGCTCGGTGGCGATTCCGGCGAAGGGCGGCGGCCCCTCTGCAGCGCCGGCCGCTTCGCGCGGCAGGCGGCGGGAGACGACCCTGGTGACGCCGTCGCCTCCCATACTGACCCCGTAGAGCACGTCGGCGGCGTCCATCGTGCGCTTCTGGTGGGTGACGATGACGAACTGGGCGCGGTCAGAGAAGCGACGGACCAGCTGAAGGAAGCGGTCGATGTTGGCGTCGTCGAGCGCCGCCTCGACCTCATCGAGGATGTAGAAGGGACAGGGTCGGGCGAGAAAGACGGCGAAGACGAAGGCCAGCGCAACCAGCGACTTCTCACCGCCGGACAGCAGCGAGAGCTTGCGGGTCGACTTGCCGGCCGGAGTGACCTCGATCTCGACCCCGAGCTCCTCGCGCTCCTCCTCATCCCCGCCCGACTCCTCCTCGCCGCTCTCCCCGGCATCGCGGACCGGGTGCAGTCTGACCCGGCGCAGGCGCCCGCGCCCGCCCGGGAAGAGGTGCTCGACCATCTCTTCGAAGTTCTGTGCGGTCGCCTCGAAGGTCTCCTCGAAGGCGCGTTCGATCTCGCGGTCGACATCGTGGATCAGCGTCTCCAGCTCGCGCATCGCCCGCTCGGTGTCCTCGCGCTGGGACTCCAGGCCCTCGACGTGCTCGCGGGCCTCCTCGTACTCGCGCTCGGCCAGCGGGTTGACCGGGCCGATCTGGGCGCGACGGCGCTCCAGGCGCTCCAACCGACGGTCGATCTCGGTCCGCTCCTCATCGCGTTAGGGGCCGCTCGGCCGGGCCGAGCGCCTCGCCAAGGCGCTCGGCGATCAAGGCCAGCTCCCTCGCCGCCTCCACGCGCCGATCGCCGAGGTGGGCCGCCTCGACCTCAGCCTTGGTCAGCTCATCCGATGCTGCCTTCATCTCCGCCTGCAGCTCGAACTCGCGCTGCGAGCAGGCCCGCATCTCCTCGGCGATCTCATCGCCCTCGTCCTCGCCGCCGACCACCCGGCCCTCGGTCCGCTCGACCCTGGCGCGAATCGCGGCCCCGACCGCCACCATCGAGGCGGCGGCGTCGCGTACGTCCGCCAGCAGCTCCTCGCCGGCGGCGACCCGGTCACGCAGCGCCTCGCGGTGGCGCTCGCCCAGCAACCCCTCGGCCCGGCGGGCGTGGCGCACAGCGCGCTCGGCGCCGCTGCGGACCGCGCCAAGCGCGGACTCGCGTGCTGACTCTGGGGACTCGACCGCGCGCGCGCGGTCGAGTCCCTCGACGGCGCTCGCCAGACCGGCATCGATCTCGCCCAGCTCTTCCTCCAGCTTGCGCGCCCGCTCGGCCGGGGCGCCACCGGTGGCGCCGAGGTCAAGCGTCAGTGGCCCCAGCTCGACCCGCAGCGCCTCCAGGTTCGCTGCCAACTCGGCCTCGCGACCAGCGATGCTCGCGGCGCGCACCGCAACCCGCTCCTGCTCGGCGCGCAGCCTAGTCAGCAAACCCCACGCCCGAGTGCGCTCTCGGTCGCGGACGGCGAAGCGCTCCTCGGCGGCGCGGCGGCGCTCGCTCACCTCGGCCAGTCGCTCCTCGATCCCGCTCCGCCTCACCCGCGCCTTCTCGGCGGCCTTCTCGGCCGCGGCCGCCCGGTCGGTCCCAGAGCGCAACTCCTCGGCGACCAACCGCCCGCGCAGGCCTAGCTCCTCGCGCTCGATCCGCGCCCCCAGCTCCGCCGCCTGTGCCTGGCGCTTCAGCGGTCGCAGGCGGGCCCGTGCGTCGCGCTCGAGGTCGAGGGCCCGATCGAGGTTGTCGCGGGCGGCGCGCAGCTTCAGCTCGGCCCGGCGGCGACGCTTGCGGTGCTTGCCGAGGCCGGCCGCCTCCTCTACCAGGAGGCGCCGCTCGCGGGGCTTGGAGTGGACGATCGACTCGACCCGACCCTGGCTGATCACCGAGTGCATCTCGCGACCAAGGTTGGCGTCGGAGAGGATCTCGACCACGTCGATGAGGCGGCAGCGGGCGCCGTTGAGACGGTAGCCACCCTCGCCGGAGCGGTCGAGGCTGCGCTGGACGGCGATCTCGGAGAACTCGGTCGCGGCGCGGCCCTCGGAATTGTCGATCACGACCTCGACCTCGGCCGAGCGGCGCTGGCCGACGCCCTTGCCCCCGGCAGAGATCACGTCTTGCATCGAGGCGCCGCGGATCGCCCCCGGGCTCTGCTCCCCCAGCGCCCACAGCACCGCGTCGGTGATGTTCGACTTGCCGGAGCCGTTGGGCCCGACGATCACGCTGACGCCGGGCGAGAACTCCAGCCTCGCCCGCTCGGGGAACGACTTGAACCCTTTCATCGTGATCGATCTCAGATACATCTCGTCCTCGGTCCTGGGTCGTTAAGGCTCGCGGTTAAGTCGGACGCGAAGCGAGCCATCCGCTCAGCCCCCGAGCCGCTCAAGCGCCTGCTCGGCGGCGGCCTGCTCGGCAGCCTTCTTGCTGCGGCCCTCTCCTTCCCCCGCTGGCTCGGAGTCGACGATCGCCGCCACCTCGAAGGTGCGCCGGTGCGGGGGCCCGGTCGCGGCGAGAACCTCATAGCTTACGCGCGCACCGCGCCGCGCGAGCAGCTCCTGCAGCGCGGACTTGAAGTCGATCCTGGTCTCGGCCGCGTGCTCGATCCGGGGCTCGAACGCCTCCCCCACCGCCGCCGCGGTCCGCTCAAAGCCGAAGGCGACGTAGCAGGCCCCGATCAGTGCCTCGGTCGCCTCGGGCAGCGGCCGCTCGCCGCCAAGCAGGATCTCGGCCGGGATTGCCGCCGGCCCCTCAGCGGGTTCTGCCTCCCGAAGCATCTCCGGCACTCCGAGCAGGCGGCCTACCTCGGCGCAGGAGACGCCGCTGACCGCCTGGTTGTGGACCTTGGTGAGACCACCGGAGTCCAGATCGGGGAAGCGGTCGAACAGGTTGGAGGCGACCGAGAGCCCGAGCACGCTGTCGCCGAGGAAGGCGAGTCGCTCGAAGGAGTCGACACGGTCCTCAGTCCACGAGGAATGGGTCAGCGCCTGGCTCCTCAAGTCTCGCCGGCAAAGCGTCGATCAGAGCGGCAAGCGAAGCGACGGCCGAGTCGGTGCCCGCGGCCACCTGCTCAGGCCGGGGCATGTTGGAGGACGAACGCCACCGCGTCGCCGACCGTCTTGATCTTCACCGCCTGCTCCTCAGAGACGGAGATCCCGAAACGGTCCTCCAGCTCCATCACCAGCTCATAGAGGTCGAGTGAGTCGGCGTCGAGGTCCTCCTTGAAGCGGGTCTCCTCGACGATCTTCGTCGGCTCAACCTCGAGTTCCTCGGCGAGGTGGGAGCGGACAAGGTCGAGGACTTCGTCGTGGGTCATCCCATCCTTCCTATCACGCGTCGGCGGTGGCGGCGAGTGAGCTGCGCGTCACGCCCGCCTCGCGCATCAGCGCCGCGGTGCGGCCGACCGCGTTTACCTCGGCGCAGCGCGCCGCCAGCCGCACCGCGTTGGCGATCCCCTCGGCTCCCGAGTTGCCGTGCCCGACCACGGCGATCCCGCGCAGGCCAAGCAGGATCGCGCCGCCGGTGGTGTCGGGGTCCAGCTCGCGGCGCAGCCCGCCGAGGGCGGGGCGCATCAGCAACCCTCCCGCCGCGGCGAGCGGGTTGGAGCGCGCCGCGTCGCGAATCGCGCCGGTCAGCGCGCGCGCCGTCCCCTCCATCAGCTTCAGCGCCACGTTGCCGGTAAAGCCGTCGGTGACAACGACATCGGCGGCTCCGAGCTGGCAGGTCGCGGCCCTCGACGTTGCCGGCGAACTCGATCCCGCTCGCCCTGGCGAGTGCCTCGTGGGCAGCCACCACCTCCTCGCGCCCCTTGCTTGCCTCCTCGCCGACCGAAAGCAGCCCGATCCGGGGTCGCTCGACGCCCAGCACCGCAGTGCTGAAGGCGGCGCCGAGGAAGGCGAACTGGATCAGGTGCTGGGCGCGCGCCTCGACGTTGGCGCCGACGTCGAGGAAGAGCACCGCCTTCTTGCCGGGAACCGGCACTCGCACCGCCAGCGCCGGTCGCTGCACGCCCTGAAGGCGCCTCAGCCCAAAGGTGGCCGCCGCCATCGCCGCCCCGGTCGAGCCGGCGCTGGCCAGCGCCCCGGAGCGACCCTCGGCGACGTCGCGGGTCGCCAGCACCACCGAGGCCTCCGATCTCGAGCGGACCGCCAGCAATGGGGTCCTCCTCGTTGGAGATCCACTCTGAGGTCGAAACCACCTCGACCCCCTCGACCCCATCCAGTCCCAAGCTCGCCGGGCGGGCCAAACACCCGCACCCCGATCCCGTCTGCGGCAGCGAGCCTCGCCCCCTCGGCAAGCGCGCCGAATCCCTGCTCCGCCCCGAAGCCATCGAGGGCAACGGTCACGCCCCGCCCGGCGGGCATCACTCCTGGGAGTCGGAGGGCGCCGCCGGCGCTTCGGTGACTTTGTGGGAGATCACCTCACGCCCGGCGTAGGTGCCGCAGCTGGGGCAGACTCGATGCGGCAGCCGCGGGCTGTGGCAGCGCGGGCACTCGTTGAGGCGCGGCTTGGCCGCTTTGTGCGTAGCGCGTCGCTTGTCGCGGCGCGCGCTTGACGTTCTCTTCTTCGGGACGGCCATCG
Source organism: uncultured Solirubrobacterales bacterium (assembly GCA_963842375.1). GTDB lineage: Bacteria > Actinomycetota > Thermoleophilia > Solirubrobacterales > 70-9 > CAVUPF01. Next base: position 238,700 of record CAWJGB010000001.1, on the reverse strand, counting down.
GTCGCGGAATGCTACTCCAGCTTCAGGCCCTTGAGCTTCTCCCAGCGGGGATCGCCACCCGTGTCGTGCACGTGAGCTGATGGGTCGGCGCTCGTTGAGCGATTCGCCGCAAATTGGGCAAAGGCCGGCGCAGTCGGGGCGGCAGAGGAACTGCGCGGGGATCGCGAGGGCGGTGGCGTCGTGGGCCCAGCGGCCGATATCGAGCTCGTCCTCTGCGACGTAGGGGCTGCGCAGCTCCTCGTCATCGGTGTCGTGTTGGTCTACCTCGCGGGCGTCGATCTCCAGATCGACTCGGCCGGACCCAGGCAGCGCATGCATGGGCCCTCCAGGTGGACGGCGAAACGCAGGCGCAAGACATAGCCGCCGCTGGAGCGGGAGATGTCAAGGCGGGCCACGACCGTCTCGGGCTTCGCCGAGTAGGGCTGCCCGCCCAACTCCAGCGAGTCGAGCCGGGCCGGCACGTCCAGCCGCCTTGCCTCCCCATGGGACAGCGTGAGGCGGGAGAGGTCGACGATCGTGGTGGGCGTGTATTTCATGGCCACTCCTCCCGCTGGGACGAGACTTACGATGGACACCTCAGAACGAGATTACGAAATGGGCCAATTCGACTGGACACCGGAGATCTACCTCAAGCGGATTCGCTCCGAGCTGCCTCGCTACGACGAGCTGCAGGGACAGGCGGTGGCTGCAATCCCCTTCCCGCCCAAGCGCGTCCTGGAGCTCGGAATGGGAACCGGCGAGACGACCCGCCGCCTGATCGAGGCCCATCCGGATGCCTGGGTCGTCGGCCTTGACTCCAGCCCCGACATGGTCTTCCGCGCCCGCGAGACCTACGACGACGTCCAGCTCGCCCGTATGGAGGATCCCCTCCCCGACGGCCCCTGGGACCTGGTCATCTCGGTCCTCTCGCTTAACCAACTCGACAACGTCCAAAAGCAAGCGCTCTTCCGTCGGGTAAGAGAACAGTCCCGCTCCCTGGTCATCGGCGACGTGATCGAACCCGACGCGCTGCAGGACATGCTCAACTGGTCCGGCGGCGAGCTCACCTGGCAGGCCGACGATCTAGCGGTGATCCGGGCGGCCTACTGAGCTACTGCTCGATCTCAGCTGGCTCTTCGTCGCGCCCGGCAAGCCGGTCCCGCCCGCGCTGGACGGCGGCGAGGAACTTCTGGAGGTTGACCTCGAGCGTGTTGAGGATCTCGTCGGCGTAGTCCTCGGCGCCGAGCCGGATCTCACGCTCGCGGGTCCGCGCGTCCTCGACGATCTCATCGGCGGCGCGCTCGGCCTGCTTGGTGACCTCCTCGTCGGAGATCAGGCGGGCCTGCTGCTCGCGGGCCTCGCGGACGATCCGCTCCGCCTCCCGTTTCGCCTCGGCCAGCATCTCCTGGCGCTCCTTGACGATCCAGCGCGCCTGCTTGATCTCCTCGGGGATCGTCGCCCGCATCTGATCGAGGAGATCGTAGATCTCCTCGCGGTCCACGCGCACCTGATCCGTCAGCGGGACGGGACGGGCGTTGTGGACTACGTCGTCCAGCTTGTCTATGAGGACCAAAACGTCCATCAGCAGGTCGTAAGCCTACGTGTCGGCGGCATCTTTGGTGAAGAAGCCGTTATTTCCTCGGCTTTTTGCAAACTCTCGCCCACAGCCCCTCCGAACCGCAAGCCTACCTGTCGCTCAGCCGCTGCGCCAGCGCGGCCGCGACCGGCGCCGGGACGAGATCGGAGACGTCGCCGCTGAAGGTCGCCATTTCCTTGACCCCGGTTGAGGAGAGGAAGCTGTAGTGGGGCGAGGCGATCACGTAGACGCTCTCGATACCGGGGTCGAGCTTGCGGTTGAGCTGCGCCATCTCGAACTCGTACTCGAAGTCAGAGATCGCCCGCAGCCCCTTGACGATCGCGGTGGCGTCGTTCTCGCGGGCAAACTCGACCAGCAGGTTGGAGAAGATCTTGACGTCGACGTTGGGGAGGTCGGCCGTCGCCTCGTGGATGAATGCTTCCCGCTCCGCCGCGGTGAACAGCGTCTTCTCCTTGCGGAGCGGGTTGTTGACGACTCCGACCACGACCCGCTCGAAGACCTGAGCGGTACGGGTGATGATGTCGATGTGCCCGTTGGTGACCGGGTCATAGCTGCCCGGGCACACGACGGTGCCGTTGCGCCCGCTCACTCGCCTTCCCTCCCGTAGAAGGAGACCTCGGCGGCGCCGTAGCGCCGCTGGCGAAGGCGCTCGAGGGAATCGAGGCGAAGCGGGCTGCCGGCGCCGCTCTCGACTACAGCTCGCCCGCCCTGGACGAGAAGCCGCGGCAGATAGGTGTTGAGTTCGGACCCCACGCGGTCGGCGAGTCTATAGGGGGCATCGACGAAGACCAGCTCGAAGGCCGCAGGGCCGGGCTCCTGCGCCAACCAGCGCCCGACGTCGGCCCGGACCAGCTCGACTCGGTCTCGTAGGCCGAGGCGCTCGACGTTTCCAAGCGCGGCCCGGGTGTCGCGGTCGACAAGGACCGCGTGCCCGGCGCCGCGGGAGAGCGCCTCGATGCCCAGCGCCCCGGTCCCGCAGTAGAGATCGAGGACGCGGGTGCCGGGCGAGATCTCGCCGAGTGCGGAGAAGATCGCCTCGCGGACTCGGTCGGAGGTCGGCCGGACCTTCCAGCCGCGTGGCGCGAGCAAGCGCCGGCCGCGGAACTCCCCCGAGATCACACGCATCGGTTCCCCCTTTCTCCGACGATCATCTCAGAGGGGGATCGGATCGGAGGCGCCGGCGCCGAAGCGGCGCCGGGCGGCGTCCATCAGCGGGCCGAGGGCCGGGTCCTCGAGGGAACCGTGGCGGCGCAAGAGGGCGAGGACATCGTCGCGGGCGGCGATCAGGGTCGGCGTGTCCTCGGGCAGCGTCGCGACGAGAAAGCGAGGCAGCCCGTGCTGGCGGGTACCGAGGATCTCTCCCTCGCCGCGCAGGCCGAGGTCGACCTCGGCGAGCTTGAAGCCGTCGCGCTCGCGGACCACCGCCTCAAGCCTCCGCCGCGCCGGCTCGCCCACCCCCTCGGCGAAGAGCAGGCAGTGGGATGCATGCTCGCCCCGCCCAACTCGGCCGCGAAGCTGGTGCAGTTGGGAGACGCCGTAGCGCTCCGCCCCCTCGATCAGCATCACCGTCGCGTTGGGGACGTCGATCCCGACCTCGATCACCGTGGTCGCGACGAGGACATCGGTGGCGCCGGAGGCGAACGCCTCCATCGCCTCGGCCTTGCGGGCCGAGGGCATCTGGCCATGCAGGACGCCGATCTCAAAGCCGCGAAACTCCCCCGCCGCAAGGCGCGCGGCCTCCACCTCGGCCGCCTTTCCCTGCAATTTCTCGGATTCCTCGACCAGCGGGCAGACCACATAGGCCTGTCGCCCGGCGCGTAGGCGCTCTCGAATGAACCCATAGGCAGCGGGCCGGCTTCCCTCCTTCACCAACCAGGTCTCGACCGGCTGTCGCCCCGCCGGCAGCTCGTGCAGCGCCGTCGTGTCGAGGTCGCCGTAGGCGGTCAACGAGAGCGTCCGCGGGATCGGAGTGGCGGTCATGTGAAGGACATGCGGCGCCATGCCCTCCATCCCCTTTAAGTCCAGCGCCTTGCGCTGCTCTACCCCAAACCGATGCTGCTCGTCGACCACGCAAACCCCCAGCCGGGCGAACTGGACCGAGGTCTCGATCAGCGCATGCGTCCCCACCACGAGTCCCAGCTCCCCGCTGGCCAGCCGCTCCAGCGTCGCCCTGCGCCCCGCCGCCGAAGTCGCCCCCGTCAACAGCCCAAACGGCAGGGGGTTTTGCGCCAGCAACCGATCCAGCGTCGCCGCGTGCTGCTCTGCCAAGGTCTCCGTCGGCGCCATCAGCACCGCCTGAAACCCCCCCTCCAGCGCTCGCAGCATCGAGTACAGGGCCACCACGGTCTTCCCCGATCCGACCTCCCCCATCAACAACCGCGCCATCGGCTCCCCGGAGCCGAGGTCCGCGTCGATCTCATCAAACGCCCGCAGTTGCTCCCCGGTCGGCTTAAACGGCAGCGAGGCGATCCAATCACCCACCATCTCCCCCGGCTTGCCCAACTGCGGCGCCGGCCGGGCAACCCGGTGCGCCCGCTTGCGCGCAGCCAAGACGGCTTGGTAGAGGAATAGCTCCTCGAAGGCAAGGCGCTGCCGGGCTCCCTCGAGATCTGCCTCGCTTTCGGGAAAATGGACGGCCTTGATCGCCTCAGCGGCGCCGGCCAACCGCCTGCGGACCCGCAGTTCGGCCGGCAGCGGCTCGATCACATTGCCGGCCCAACGACACGCCTGCCAGATCCAATCACGCAACCGCTGTGGCCTGAGCCGCTCGGTCGCCGGGTGCACCGGCACCAATCCGGTCGTGTGGGGGGGCGGGGCCGCAGCGCCCTCGCTCGCGGATCGGGCGAAGCCAGCGGGCTCGATGGCACCCCCGCCCGCCGCGCCTTCCTCCCCGCGGGAGAGAACCCGGGGGCCAGGCGGCAAGGGCTCGTACTCGGCCACCCGAAACCCCCGCTTGTCTAGGGAACCCGTCAGCAGCAGGGACATGCCCGGGGCAAGCTTCGCGGCGATCCACGGCTGGTTGAACCAGGTCGCCCTGATCGATCCGGAGTCATCGCCGACTTTGACCGAGACGATGCTCAAGCCTCGCCGGCGAAACGGGCGCGGCTTCTCGCCGAGCACTTCGACCTTCACCGTCGCCTTCTGCCCCGGCTCGACCTCGCTCAGCGGCTCGATCCTACGGTCGCGGTGGCCATGGGGTATCCGCAGCAGGAGGTCCCCCACGGTCTGGATCCCGGCCTGCGCGGCGGCCTCGGCGAGCCTCGGGCCGACCCCCTCCAGCGCCTCGAGGGATACGTCTAGGACGCACGGCCGCGGCCAGTGGACCGGAGCGTCGCGCAGCTGCGCCCGCTCGAGTTGGGAGGCGCCGGCGAAGGAGCGCACTACTGGGCGGCGAGCAGCCACCACCAGCTCGGCTGGCCGCCATCATGGGTCTCGACCTCGACCCCGTCAGGGACGTGGATGTCGATCTCCGCCAGCGGGATCGGAGCTCCCTCGCCCGCGATCACGGTGACGATCTCAGCTCCCTCGGCGAGGTGCCGAATCGTCGTCGCCAGGGTCGAGCCCGCCCCGCCCCAGGCGACGATCTCGCCACCGGCGAAGCCGACCGCGTCCCCCTGGCGAAAACGGCCCTGGACATCATCGCGGGCGGCCGGCGCGACACCGCCGGTGCCGATCCCCGAAAGCGTCAAAGCCAGGCGCTTGGCGTTCTCCTCGGCCGAGACTCCGACGGGTCGAGCTCGACCAGGGCCAGCAGGCTTGCCTGCTGGGAGTGGGCCGCAACGACTCGGGCCGGCTTCTCCGACAGCTCGCAGGCGCGCTCGGCCGCCATCGTCACGTTAGAGGAGCTGGGCAGCACCAGCACTTCCTCGGCAGCGACCTCGTGGATTCCCGCCAGCAGCTCGTAGGTGGACGGATTGAGGCTCTCGCCGCAGGGCACCACGTGGGCGCCGAGCTCGGAGAACAGCCGCTGCATCCCAGTGCCCGCGGCCACCGCAAGGACTCCGGTCCGCCCCGAGGCAAGCCGCGCCTCGCGCTCGGCCATCTGCTCGCGCATGTCGGCGACGTCGAGGTTGGTCACCTTGCCGGCGTCCTCGAAAAGAGCGACGGCTGCCTCCGGCTCGTCGGTGTGGACGTGGACCTTGAGCGTCACCTCGTCCCCGACCACCAGGATCGAGTCGCCCAGCCCCTCAAGCAGCGGCACAAACTCGCGCCCAGCGAGCCCGTGCCCAGCGACGATGAAGTTGGTGCAGTAGCGGAAACGACTGTCCTCGTGGTGGGGGCGGCTGAGGCGGGGCGCCTCGTGGCGGGGTACCTCGGGTAGCTCGGCGCCATCGCCGCGCAGGCCGGCGACCACCCCGGCGAGGATCAGCACCAGGCCGTAGCCGCCGGCGTCGACGACGCCTGACTCGCGCAAGACTTCGAGCTGCTCGGGCGTCCGCTCCACCGCGCGCTCGCCGTCGGAGATCGCCCGCTCCAGCACCTCGGCGAGGATCGCGTCCTGCTGCTCCTCGGTGACGTCGTGGTCGAGGCGCTGCTTGCCGGCCTCCAGGTGGGCGAGCTGGCGGGCGATCGAGTGGGCCATCTCGCGAAAGACGGTCAGCATCGTCCCCTCGGCCGGCTCGCGCACCGATTCATAGGCGGCGTCGGCGGCGCGGGCAAAAGCAGAGGCGACGAGGACCGGGTCGACCAGCTCGCCGGGTCGGCTGGCCAGCTCCTCGGCCGCGCCACGGACGATCTGGCTGAGGATGACGCCCGAGTTGCCGCGCGCCCCCATCAGCGCCGCGCGAGCGAGCGCCTGGACCAGCCGGGTGCGGCCGACCTCGTCGACCTCTAAGCCGTCCAGCCGGTCCAACTCCTCCATCACGGCGCGCATCGTCATCGCCATGTTGTCGCCGGTGTCGCCGTCGGCGACCGGGAAGACATTGAGGTCATTGACCTCATGGCGGCGGGCCTCCAGGGACGCATAGGCGGAGCCAACGACACGCCGAAATCGCGCAATGCTGGGATCAGGCATACACGAGCCTGAGTCTAAGCTGGAGCTAGGCCGCCTTGATTACCTTGTTGGACTTCAGGCAGCGGGTGCAGACGTAGGCGCGCAGCGTGCGGCCGCCCTCTTGGATCCGTACCTTCTGGAGGTTTGGGTCAAAGCGCCGCTTGGTGGCGACCATCGAGTGGCTCCGGGACTGGCCGAACGCCGGTCCCTTGCCGCAGCTGTGGCAGACCTTGGCCATCTAGGACGCTGGATGGTAGCCAGTCAGCCCAGCTGGCGTTTGAGCAGCGCCATGCGGGCGACGGTGAGAGCGGCGTTGCGGCCCTGGTCACGCTTGCCGCCGCCAGCCCGGGCGAGCGCCTGCTCCATCGTGTCGCACGTGATCACGCCGAAGGCGCAGGGCACCCCAGTCTCCAGCTGCACGTCCTGGATGCCCCGAGCGGCCTCTGCGCAGACGAAGTCGTAGTGGTCGGTCTCGCCGCGGATGACGACGCCGAGGCAGGCGACCCCGGCGAACCGCCCGCTCCCGGCGTGGAGCTTCGCGGCGAAGGGGAGCTCGTAGGCGCCGGGAACCGAGACCCGGCTCACCGAGGACGCGCTCACCCCCGCCAGCTCAAATCCCTCCTCGGCGCCACTCAGCAGCCGCTCCGCCAGATCCTCGTAGAAGCGACCGACGCAGACGGCGAAGCGCAGCGGCGCCAGGGCGGTGCGCTCCTCCTCGGTGAACTCCTCAAGGAAAGCGGTCGACTCAGCCATCAGCGCGGTCGTCCCCGGCCTCCCGCTTGCCCTCGTCGTGGATCATCTCCTCGTCGAGGGCGAGACCCTGGTGGTGCAGGGAGTGGCCGAGCTTGTCCCGCTTCGCCCGCAGGTAGTCCTCGTTGTGGGCATTGGGGGCCGCCTCGATCGGAACCTGCTCGGCGACCGAGAGCCCGTAACCCTCCAGGCCGACGATCTTTTTCGGGTTGTTGGTGAGGATGCGGATGCTGGTCAGGCCGAGGTCGCCCAGGATCTGGGCGCCGATCCCGTAGTCGCGCAAGTCGGCCGGCAGGCCCAGCTTCAGGTTGGCCTCGACCGTATCGGCGCCCTCCTCTTGGAGCTTGTAGGCGCGCAGCTTGTTGAGCAGGCCGATCCCCCTGCCCTCTTGGGAGAGGTAGAGCAGGACGCCGCGCCCCTCGCGCTCGATCATCCTCAGCGCCGAGGCCAGCTGCTCGCCGCAGTCACAGCGCATGCTGTGAAAGACGTCACCGGTGAGGCACTCGCTGTGGACCCGGACTAGCACGTCCTCGGCGCCCTCAACCTCGCCCTTGACCATCGCCACGTGGTGTTTGTCGTCAACCAGGGAGCGGTAGCCGACCGCGGTGAAGTCGCCGAACTCAGTTGGCAGAGCCGTCGCGACGACCCGCTCCACGAGCTTCTCGGTGCGTCGACGGTAGGCGATCAGGTCGGCGACCGTGATCATCTTCAGGTTGTGGCGATCGCAGTAGCGGACGAGGTCGGGGACGCGAGCCATCGTGCCGTCGTCGTTCATGATCTCGCAGATGACGCCAGCGGGCGTGAGGCCGGCGAGCCGCGCCAGGTCGACCGAGGCCTCGGTCTGCCCTGCACGCTCCAGCACGCCGCCGTCTTTGGCCTTGAGCGGGAAGACGTGGCCGGGCTGGACCAGATCGCGCGGGGTGGTGCGGGGCTCGATCGCGACCTGGATCGTGTGGGCGCGGTCGTGGGCGGAGATCCCCGTCGTGACGCCGTGCCTGGCCTCGACCGCGACCGTGAAGGCGGTCTGCAGCGGCGCTTCGTTCTTCGCCGCCATCAGGTTGAGGCCCAGCGCCTCGCAGCGTTCGGAGGTCAGCGAGAGGCAAATCAGCCCCCGTCCCTCCTTCGCCATGAAGTTGATCGCCTCGGGCGTCGCGAACTGCGCCGCCATCGTCAGATCGCCCTCGTTCTCTCGGGTCTCGTCGTCGCAGACGACCACCATCCGCCCGCGGCGAATCTCCTCGACCGCCTGCTCGATCGTCGAGAACGGGCTCTCCTGGGTCCCGGCGCTCGTGCCCTCCGTCTTCTCGCTCTCGGTCATATGGCTCACGCTCGCTCCTTTCCAGCGAATGGTGACACCAGCCGCTCCACGTACTTCGCCACGACGTCGCACTCGACGTTCAGCCCGTCTCCCGGCGAGGCCTCGCCTAGGTTGGTCCGCTCCAGGGTCTCGGGCACCAGGGAGACCTCGGCCCAGCCCTCCGCGAGCGCGGCGACGGTGAGGCTGACCCCATCCAGCGCGATCGAGCCCTGCTCGACCACGTAGCGGGACAGCTCAGGCCCAAGCGCGACACGGAGGCGACGGGCGAAACCGTCGGGGGTCACGGAGACGACCTCGCCGACGCCATCGACGTGGCCCTGAAGGATGTGGCCGCCCAGCCGATCTGAGGCCCGCATCGCGAGCTCCAGGTTGACCCGGGCGCCGACCTCGATTCCGCTCAGCGAACTTACCGCCAGGGTCTGGTTCATCGCCTCGGTCTCAAATCCGCCGGGGTCGGCAGCCGTCGCGGTGAGGCAGACGCCGCTCACGGCGACCGAGTCACTGGGCCCGACCTCACCCCCCAAGCGAGTCGCAATCCGCAGCCGTGCGCCATCCGCGCCGGACTCGACCCTTTCCACCCTGCCGACGTCCTGGATCAGACCGGTGAACATCACCACTCCTTAAAGCGGGCCGTGACCAGGGCGTCGTCGGATCCGTCTAGCGCCGAGAGCCGCCTGGAGCCGCCGAGGAGGATCGGGGCGACGAAGGTTCTGGCCTCATCGATCTGATCGGCGGCTGCGAAGGCGGCAGCGAGGGTTCCGCCGCCCTCGAGGAGGAGGCTGGTGATGTTGCGGCGACCGAGGTCGGCGAGGGCGAAGGTGATATCCGCGGCGATGACGACCTCGACCCCCGCCTCGCGCAGGGCAGCGACGCGGGCGGGGTCAGCTCCAGGGGCAGTGACCGCGATCGCCTGAGAGTGATCGAGGGTGCCAAGGAGCTGGGAGTCAAGGGGGAGGCGGGCCTGGGAGTCGAAAACGACCCGCCTTGGCTGGCGTGTTGCCTCGGAATCGCGGGCAGTGAGCAACGGGTCGTCGGCCAAAGCCGTGCCGATGCCGACCGCTATCGCGTCAGATTCGGCGCGCCAGCGATGGACCAAAGCGCGGCTCTTCTCACCGGAGATCCAAGGCGAATCGCCGGGGGCGGTTGAGGTGCGGCCGTCGAGCGACATCGCGAGCTTCAGCGTGACCAGCGGCAAGCCGGTCCGAGCGTGTTTGCGGAAGGGCTGGTTGAGCAGCCGAGCGGCAGCGGCCTCCTCGCCGGCAGCGAAGTCCACCTCGACCCCGCCGTCGCGAAGGATTCCCGGCCCGCGTCCGGCAGCCTTCTCGCTCGGATCCTCGGAGGCGATCACGACCCGTGCAACCCCGGCCCCTAGGATCGCCTCTGTGCAGGGGGGCTGGCGACCCTGGTGAGCACAGGGCTCAAGCGTCACGTACATCGCCGATCCGCTCGGATCCTCCCCGCGAGTGCGACAGTCCTCCAACGCAGCCCGCTCAGCATGGGGGCCCCCCAGCTCGGCATGCCAACCCTCCCCGATCACCTCGCCATTCCGCACCAGCACGGCTCCGACCAGCGGATTCGGACTCACCCGTCCCCGCCCGCGCTCAGCAAGTTCCAACGCCCGGCGTAGGTGGGTTCGCTCCGCAGCTGTCGACTGAGCGTTCATCTCACTGATTGACTGGTCAGTCAACCAATTCTAGCCCCGTCGAGGTCGTTCTCCGCCGGGTGGCTTCGGGATCGGGACCCCTGTCCCAGGAGGCCTGGGGGAGCAAGCCCCTGCCCTGCAGGTAAACGTTCCCCGACCACGGGAGCGCGACGCAGTGCAAAGAGGGTCTGGTTCCCGCCGACAGGACCGCGCCCAGCGCTGTCGGGCCGCGTCCGTGGATACCCTGAGCCCGCCGATGAAGCTGATCATCCAGATCCCCTGCCTCAACGAGGAGACCACGCTGCCGGCCACGATCGCCGACCTCCCGCGCCAGATCGACGGGATCGAGCAGATCGAGCTCTTGATCGTCGACGACGGCTCGACCGATCGCACAATTGATGTAGCCCGCGAGCACGGAGTCGACCATGTCGTGCGCCTCACCAACAACAAGGGCCTCGCCGCCGGCTTTCAGGCCGGGCTCGACGCCTGCCTGAAGCTGGGCGCCGACGTCGTCGTCAACACCGACGCCGACAACCAGTACCGCGGCGCCGACATCCCCAAGTTGGTCGCCCCGATCCTCGCTGGCAAGGCCGACATGGTGGTCGGGGACCGGCGGGTGTCGCGAATCGAGCACTTCTCAGGTGCCAAGAAGACCCTGCAGCGGCTCGGCAGCTGGGTCGTGCGGCGGCTCTCGGGCACCGAGATCGCCGACACGACCTCCGGCTTTCGCGCCTACAACCGCGAGGCGGCGCTGCAGCTGCTTGTCGTCGACGAATTCACCTACACACTGGAGAGCCTGATCCAGGCCGGCAAGATGCTGATCGCGGTCGACCAGGTGCAGGTCGGCACCAATCCGCAGACCCGCGAGTCGCGGCTGTTCGATTCGACCGGCTCCTACGTTCGCCGCAACGCGCTGGCGATCCTGCGCATCTACGCTCGCTATGAGCCGCTGCGGGTGTTCGCAACGGCGGGGCTGATCGTCTTCGCGCTGGCGATCGCGGCCTGGATGCCCTTCCTCATCGACTGGATCATCAACGGAGACAGCACCGGCCATATCCAGTCGCTGATCCTAGGCGCCGTCCTTTTCATCGTAGCCGTGCAGCTCGTCGCGCTAGGGGTGATCGGCGACCTGCTGGCCGGCCAGCGGGTGATGACGCAACGGGTCTTTGAGCGGGTACGTCGGATCGAGCTAGAGCTCGGCGTCGAGCCCTCTCATTACGAGCGCGGCAAGCCGGGGGGCTGATGCGGCTGCGAGAGAAAGTCCCGGGCTCTCCGGGAGAGGCCGCCGCCGGCGAGTCGACCACGGCCGACTACGGCAAGACGGCGAGCTTCCTCGCGATCGGCGTCGGCCTCACGGGGATCATCACCTACACCTATTTCTTCATCGCCTCACACGTGCTGTCCAAGTCCGACTACGGACAGATCACCGTGCTGTGGTCGGCGGTCTTCATCACCGTCTCGACCCTCTACCGGCCGATCGAACAGCTGCTCTCCAGGCACATCTCCGAACGCCTGGTCACCGCCGAGCCGATCGGCCAGCCGATGCGGGTGGCGGCGAAAATCCAGCTCGGCCTCACGGCGCTCTTCGCGGCGCTGGCACTGGCCCTGCGCGGGCCGCTCCAAGGCACCCTGCTCGAGGGCAACGAAGCCCTCTACTGGGTCTTCTTCTCCTCGGTGGTGTTCTACGCGGCGAGCTACTTCGCCCGTGGCTTCCTCGCCGGCAACCGCCGCTTTGGCCTCTTCGCGGCCCTGATCCTCTCCGAATCGGTCTTTCGCACCCTTTTCGCGGTCCTCGTCGCGGTCAGCCTGCTGAGCGGCGAGTCCGCGGTGGCGGTCGGGATCGTCGCCGCCCCCAGTCTCAGCCTGATGGTCGTCCCCCTCGCCTTCGCCCGCCGGGCCCAGCGCGAGCAGAGCCGCCCGCAAAAACCCCAGGCCCGGCGTGAGGGTGCCGAGCACGCCGAGTTCTCCCTGCGCCATGGCGGTGGCTTCGCCGCCGCGGTCTTGGTGATCATGTTCAGCGAACAGACCTTCCTGAACGCCGGCCCGCTGATCGTCCGCGGTCTTCAGGGTGCGGCCGCTGCCGGCTACATCTTCAACGTGCTGATGATCGCCCGCGCGCCGCTGCAGCTGTTTCAAGCGGTGTCGACCAGCATCCTTCCCCACCTGACCAGCCTCCACACCTCCACCGAGCAGGGCAGCGAGGAGGAGTTCCACCGCTCGGTGCGGATGGTGGTGGTCGGGATCGCGGCCTTCACCGCAATCTCCGCGGTCGTGATGGGGATCGCCGGGCCGCGGCTGATGCAAATCGCCTTCAGCAAGAAGTTCACTTACGACCGGGCCGGGCTGCTGCTGATCACGATCGGGATGGGCCTCTACCTCTCCGCGGTGACGATCAACCAGGCCTGCGTCGCCCAGGGCCAGGTGCGCCGCGCCGCGGCACGCTGGATCAGCTGCGCCGCCTTCTTCATCGGCTGGAACTTCCTGCCGCTCGTCGAAAACGAGTTTCGCCGGGTCGAGATCGGCTTCGTCCTCACCGCCGGGCTGCTGGGGGGGTTGCTTTTCCTGATCTACCGCCGCCCGCACGAACGGGCCGAGGACGTGCCCAAGAGCGGCTCGCCCGAGGAGCTGGAGGCCCAGCTGGCGGCCGTCGACGAGAGCCTCTGAGCTACGCGGCGCCCGCGGCGGCGGCGATCTCTGTGTAGGCGGCGGCAGGGTCGGCGGCACCGAAGACGGCGGAACCGGCGACGAACACCGAGGCGCCGGCCGCGGCCATCGGACCGGCCGTCGAAGGGTCGATGCCGCCGTCGACCTCGACCTTGGCGTCGCCGACCAGCGAGACGAGACTGGCGACCTTCCCCGGAGAGGACTCGATGAAGGTCTGGCCGCCCCAGCCTGGGTTGACGCTCATGCAGAGGACGATGTCGGCGAAGCCCGCCAGCTCGGAGACGGCCCCAACCGGCGTGCCGGGATTGATCGCCACGCCGGCGAGGCAGCCGAGGTCGCGGATTGCGCTCAGGGTTCGGTTGGTGTGCGGGGTTGCCTCGACATGGAATGTGATCGAGTCGGCGCCCGCCTCGGCGAAGGCCTCGACGTGGCGCTCGGGCGCCTCGATCATCAGGTGGACGTCGACCGCCCCACCGGCGTCGTGGACCTGGTCGGCGATTGAGGCGGCGATAAGCGGTCCGATCGTGATCGGCGGCACGAAGTGCCCGTCCATCACATCGACGTGGACCACCCGCGCCCCGACCTCCATCACCTCGGCCACCTGCGATCCCAGCCGCGAGAAGTCCGCCGAGAGGATCGACGGCGCAACTCTCGACTCGACCAGCAGCTCGGTCATCCTCGGGCTCACCGCAGGCAACCTAGCCGAAGCCCGCCCAGCCTCGCATCCGTATTCGATTCGCGGGACGGGCGATGCGGAGACCGCGTTATCCGCATCGGGCGGCCGAAGGGAACCCTTGGCGGAATCGATTCCTCATACGGGCCTGAGCATGGAGGCGCCGCAGGTCTGGCACTGCATGTCCTCGGTGTGGCTCATCCGAGCGATGGTTTGGTGCTCGCCGCAGTTGGGGCACTGCGAGACCAACTCGAAGCGGCACAGACAGTACACGCAGCGGAAGCGGCCGGGCAGCTGAGTGGGGCGCAGCCACGGCTCACCGCAGCCCGGGCACGGTGCCCGCCGCAGCGGGCTCTCCCCCTCACCAGACTCAGTCATAGCTATTAATCATGCCGCCTCAACCGGCAGATGAAGAACCCGGTGGTCCGATCACGATCGGACCGCAGCTGCAGACAGCGTGAGTTAAGCGGCGAGGCGAGGCCCCGAGCGCGGGCGCCGAGGTCCTCGAGGTCAAGCGGTGGGACCTCACCGGCCCGCGAGGCGTCAAGCAGCGCCGCGATCTGATCCTCGTTCTCGCGGCGGGAGATCGTGCAGGTCGCATAAACCAGGACACCGCCCGGACGCAGCACTCGAGCGGCGCCGCGCAACGCGCTGCGCTGCACCTCCACCAGCCGCTCGATCGCCTGCGGCGACTTGCGCCAGCGGGCGTCGGGTCGCGAGGCGAGGGCGCCGAGGTCCGAGCAGGGCGCGTCGAGGAGAACGCGGTCAAAGCCGGGCGCCATCTCGATCTCCGCCGCATCGGCCTCGATCACCGTGATGCTGCGCAACCCGAGCCGGCGCGCCTGCGTGGCCACCTCCGCCGCCCTAGCCGGGTCGAGCTCGACCGAGATCACCTCGCCGCGGTCGCCCATCCGAGCGGCGATCTGGCCGGTCTTGATACCCGGGCCGGCGCAGAGGTCGAGGACGTGCTCGCCCTCGCGCGGGTCGAGGACCTCGACCACTGCGGCGGAGCCGCGGCTCTGCGGGGTGAGATCGCCGGCCGCCACCAGGATGGGGGCGGACTCGCCCGTCCTGCCGGCGAAGACGATCGCCTCCGGCGTGGCGAGCGGCCACCCGGCCGGCGCCTCGCGCGCCTCCACGCCGGCCTCACGCAGGGCCCTCAGCACCGTGTCACGGCTGAGGCGGAGAAGGCTCACCCGCATCGCCAGCTCGGCTGGCTCGTTGCAGGCCGCTAGCAGCGAGCGAGCCCCGCCCGGGCCCAGCTCGCGCCACCACATCTGCGCCAGCCACAGCGGCGCCGAGTGGGCGACCGCAGCCGCCTCGGGAGTCGAGTCGTCGCCGAGCAGGGATGCGGTCAGCGCCTCGCGCTCGCGTGAGGCCCGCCGCAGTACCGCGTTGACCAGACCCGAGGCATGGGCGGCGCCGGCCGCCTTGACCAGCTCGACGGCCTGGTCAACGGCGGCGTGGTCGGGTGTCGCGTCGGCGAACAAGAGCTCAAAGAGGCCGAGCCGCAGACCGGCCAGCACCGGCGGGTCGAGCAGCCGTGGCGGGCGCTCGGCGAGGCGCTCGATAGCCGCATCACTGGTCCCGCGCCGCTGCACGGTGCCATAGGCGAGGCGTTGCGCCTGAGCACGCTCGCGGCCGGTGAGCTGACTCTCGGCGGCCATCTCGCGGAATGCGAGCTCGGTGAAGGCTCCCTGCTCAAACGTCGCCCGGACCGCCTCGAAGGCGATCGCCCGGGCCACCGACACCTCGCTCACAACCTGGGCAGCGGGTGGCCGCGCAGGTAGGCATCGACCGGCATCGGCTTGCCTCCCTGTGGCTGGACGACTTCCAGCCGCAGCGCCCCGCGGCCGCAGCCGAGCAAAAGCGCCCCCCACTCGGCCCGAACCTCTCCGGTCCTGACGTCGACGTCGACCGGGCGCGCCCGTCGTACGCCCAGCCGCCCTCCGCCTGAGATCTCCAAGTAGGCGCCGATATGGGGCGTCAGCGCGCGGACCACGCGGGCCAACTCGACGGCTGGGCGCGAGGGGTCAAGACGGCGCTCGGTGGGCTCGATCTTCTTGGCGTAGGTCGCCTCCTCCTCGTCTTGCTCTATGAGCTCCAGCCGGCTTTCCGCGTTCAGGTCCAAAGCTCTCACCAGCAGCTCGCCGCCGAGCGCCGCCAGCTTGGCGCAGAGCGACTCGAAGTCGTCTTCGGGGCTGATTGCCGTCTCCTCTCGCAGGGCGAGGGGGCCCGAGTCAAGCCCGGCGGTCACCCGCATGACACTGACTCCGGTGCGCGGGTCTCCGGCCATGATCGCCCGCTCTATCGGCGCCGCCCCGCGCCAGCGGGGCAGCAGCGAGGGATGCACGTTCAGCATCGGCAGCTCGGCGAGCAGCGGCTCGCGAATCAACTGCCCGAAGGCGCAGACCGCAGCCGTCTCAGGCCGGGCGGAGCGGATTTGCTGCAGCGCCGCCTCCTCGTTGACGTCAGCGGTCTGGAACAACTCGATCTCAAGCTCACGGGCGACCTCGGCGACCGGAGGCGGTAGCGTCTTGCGGCCCCGGCCCCGCGGGCGATCGGGCGGCGTGATGACCAGCGACGGCCGGTGCGGGGAGCCGGCCAAGCGCCGCAGGGCGGCGGCGGCGAAGTCCGAAGTCCCCAGATAGACGATCCTCATCGGACAGACCGCGCTGTGCTTCTCACGCGTCGGTTCGAGGCTCGCGATGCTCGCCCGCCTCGGCGTCCTCATCGGCGATCTCAACCGGCGGGCTGTAGCTGCTGCCTTCGCGCAACGCCCGCAGCGCCCCCTTGCGCTGCTCGCGGCTGGCGCGGTCGAGGATGAGCACGCCGTCGAGGTGGTCGATCTCGTGCTGGAGGACCCGCGCCTCCAAGCCCGAGGCCTCGAGCACGACCGGCTCGGCACCGATGTCGTGCCCGCCGATCCGCGCGTGCAGGGGGCGCTCGACGTCCATCGAGACCCGCGGTAGGCTGAGGCAGCCCTCCTCGGCGACGGCGACCTCCTCGGAGAGCCACTCCACCACCGGGTTGACCAGCGCCGTCGGCTCACTGTCGGAGCCCGCCTGGAAGACGATCACCCGGCGCAGGATCCCGAGTTGGGTGGCGGCCAGCCCGACCCCCATACCGTCGCGCATGATCGCGATCATCCGCTCGACCTCGGCCCGCAGCTCGGGGCCGAACTCGCCGACCTCAGACGCTTTGCTCTTTAGGACCGGATCGCCGAACTTGATCACATGGGCGAGCGCCGCTTCACGGCGCTCCAGCCGCTCGGCCTCTAGCTGGTGCTCACCGGTCTCGGTCTCGACTCGATCGCTCATCGATGACTGAGTCTAAGGACTGAGGCTTCCCCTCATTGCGGGTCGATGTCGACGCCGATCGCGACATCGCGCAGGGAGCGGTCGGCGGCGAGGCGCTCGACCAAGGTGCCGATCGCGGCGACCGTGCCCTCGCGGTCAGAGGCCTTCATCAGCAGCCGGCGGCGGTAGCGGTTGCGGACGCGGAACATCGGGGCCGGGCCGAGCAGGTCGGTGTCCGGAGGGAGCGCTGCGGCCAACTCGCAGGCCAGGCGCGCGGCTGCCTCATCGAGTCGCTGCTCGCGCTCCGAGGCGAGCCCGATCCGCGCCAGGTGGGAGAAGGGCGGGTAGCGCAGCGCCCGGCGGCGTTCCAGCTCGCCGGCAAGGAACCCGGCGGCGTCGTGGCGGGCGGCGTTCTCGATGCTGGGAGCCTCCGGCGCCATGGTCTGGACGATTACCCGCCCCCCGGCCTCGCCGCGCCCGCTGCGCCCGGCGAGCTGGGCGACCATCGCGAAGGTCCGCTCCTCGGCCCGGAAGTCGGGGAAGCGAAGGGTCGCATCGGCGTCGAGGATCGCGCTCAGCGTCACCGCGGGGAAGTCGTGGCCCTTGGCGACCATCTGCGTGCCGACCAGCACCCCGCTCGGCGCCCTTTCAAAGCGCTCGAGGATTTCCGCGTGGGCGCCGCGCCCGGCGGCGGTGTCGGAGTCGAAACGGAAGACCGGCATCGGCGCGAGGCGCTCCGAGAGCAAAGACTCGATCCGCTCCGTGCCGGCGCCGGCCCGCGACAGCGTCGTCGAGCCGCACTCCGAGCAGGCGCTCGGCAGCGGCTCGGCGTGAGCGCAGTGGTGGCAGACGAGCCGGCCGCCGTGGCGGTGGACGATCACCGAGACGTCGCAGTTGGGGCAATCCCAGTGATGCCCGCAAGAGCGGCATGTGAGCCAGGGGGCAAAGCCGCGCCGGTTGATCATCACGATCGCCTTGGCGCCGTCGTGGCGCACCTGCTCAAGGGCCTCCCAGGTGGCCGCGTGCAAGGGGCCGGAGCGCGGGTCGGCGGAGCGCATGTCAAGCACCTCGACCGGCGGCAGGCGGCGACCGTCGACGCGGCGCGGCAGCTCGATGCGGGGCAGCTCCAGCCACGACTCCGGCCGCGGCGTAGCGGTGCCGGCGAGGAGCACCGCGCCGCACTCAGCGGCGCGGTGGCGAGCGACGGCCCTCGCGTCATAGCTTGGGTCGCCTTCCTGCTTGTAGGAGGGGTCGTGCTCCTCGTCGATCACGATCAGGCCGAGGTCGCGGACCGGTGCGAACACGGCAGAGCGCGGGCCGACGCAGACGCTCGCCTCGCCGCTGCGCAGCCGCCGCCACTCGTCGTAGCGCTCACCGTCGGTGAGGGCGGAGTGAAGGACTGCAAAGCGATCCCCCAGCCGGGCACGGAAGCGTGACACCGCCTGCGGGGCGAGGCCGATCTCGGGGACGAGGACGATCGCCCCTCTGCCCTGCTCAAGCGCCGACTCGACCGTCGCCAGGTATACCTCGGTCTTGCCCGAGCCGGTGACCCCGTGCAGGAGCAGCTCGCGATCTGCCCCCGCATCGCGGTTGAGCGCCGCGCCGATCTCCTCGACCGCCCGCTTTTGCTCGGGGAGGAGGCGCGGCGGGACGGTCGAGGCGAGCGCGACCCCCGGCAGCTCGACCCGCGGCCGGCTGCGGCGCTTGCGGACCCCCGCTCCAGGCGGCAAGACCAGTCGCAGACCGCGCGAGGGGGTGGAGCAGTACTCGCGGGCAACCCAGAGGCCGAGCCGCACCAGCTCCGCCGGCACCCCGGTCTCCAGCGCCTCAATCGGCTCGGCCAGCCGCTCCGGCGCCAACTCGGAGGACTCGGCCACTTCGACGACGACGCCCAGCACCCGCCGCCGCCCGAAAGGCACCCGCACGACACTTCCCACACCCACGCCCGCCATCTCGGCGGGCAACCGGTAGTCGAACGGGCCGCGCAGCGAGCGGGCGGTTGTGAGCGGCTCGACCTTGGCTATCGACATCGGCCTGACGGTATGGGGGAAGGCGGACGCCGCGGGTATGCTGGCCGCCGTGGCGAGCCTGATCCTCAGCCCCGGAGAGCGGGTGATTTTCCAGGGTCACCCGTCGTGGCGCGCTTTACTTGGCTTCTACCTGAAAGGCATCCTGGTCGCTGCGATCGTCGGCGTGATCGCCAAGCTGCTCGGCGGCAACAGCGCCACCGTCTTCCTCGCCGTGTTGGTGCTGATCGCCCTCACGGTGGGGGTCGGCTTCCTCAGGCGCATGGCGACCACCTACACGATCACCAGCCGCCGCCTCAACATCCGGCGCGGGGTCTTCTCACGGGAGATCCAAGAGACGCGGCTGGAGAGGGTGCAGAACGTCAACTACCGCCAGACCCTCTATCAACGAGTGATGTTGATTGGCGACGTCGACTTCGACACAGCGGCGAGCGACGACTACGACTTCGTCTTCGTCGGCGTGGCAGACCCGGGCGACGTAGTTCACCGCGTAGATCAGGCGACCGGCGCCGAGGTAGCCGGATCGCACGGCCTCGGTGAGGCGCAGCCCCCGAGCTAGGCGGGCGTCGCCGCCAGTCCGGCGGCCTCGCGCAGGGCGTCGGCCCGGTCCGTAAGCTCCCAGGTGAAATCGGCGTCGGCGCGGCCGAAGTGGCCGTAGGCTGCGGTCTTCTGGAAGATCGGGCGGTGCAGGTCGAGGTAGCGCCGGAAGGCGCCGGGCCGCAGATCGAACTCGGCATCGACGAGGCGAGAGATCTCGGCGTCGGGGAGTTTGCCGGTGCCGAAGGTCTCGACCATCAGGGAGATCGGGTGGGCGACGCCGATCGCGTAGGCGACCTGCACCTCGCAGCGCTCCGCCAGGCCGGCGGCGACGACGTTCTTGGCGACGTGGCGCGCCGCGTAGGCGGCGGAGCGGTCGACCTTGGAGGGGTCCTTGCCCGAGAAGGCCCCGCCGCCGTGGCGGGCCATGCCGCCGTAGGTGTCGACGATGATCTTGCGGCCGGTAAGGCCGGCGTCTCCGACCGGGCCGCCGATCACGAACTTGCCGGTTGGGTTGACCAGGAAGCCCTCGCGCAGCTCGCCCTCGTCGAAGAGGCCGGGCACCTCGGCGCCGAGGACGGGCAGCACCACGTGCTCCCACAGATCGGGCTTGATCGTCATCTCCGAATCGACCCCGTCGGAGTGCTGGGTGGAGATCAGCAGCTTCTCGATCTGGATCGGGCGGCCGTCGGCGTAGCGCACAGTGACCTGGGTCTTGCCGTCGGGGCCGAGGTAGGCGAGCGTCCCCTCCTTGCGCACCGTGGCGAGTCGCTCGGCCAGCCGATGCGCGATCTGGATCGGCATCGGCATTAGCGACTCGGTCTCATCGGTCGCGTATCCGAACATCATCCCCTGGTCGCCCGCCCCCGCGAGGAGTAGTTCGTCATCGACGGCACCGCCGATCCTGGTCTCATAGGCGGCGTCGACGCCCTGGGCGATGTCGGGCGACTGCTTGTCGAGCGAGACGAGAACGGAGATGTGATCGCAGTTGTAGCCGTAGTCGCCGTGGTCGTAGCCGATCCCGCGGATCGTCTCGCGGACGATCTCCGGCACGTCGAGGTGGACGTCGGTGGAGATCTCACCCGAGACCACCGCCATCCCGGTGCTGACGAGGGTCTCGCATGCGACGCGGCCCTCGGGGTCCTCGGCCATCACCGCGTCGAGGACGCCGTCGGAGATCTGGTCGCAGACCTTGTCGGGGTGGCCCTCGGTGACGGACTCCGAAGTGAACAGGTACTCGCCCTCTGCGAGCGGCTTGGTATCGATCATGGGCGAAGCCTAGCGACGGCGGCCGGTGTGGGGGACGAAGTCGATCACCAGGGGGATGCCCTCCATCTCGTAGGCCTCGCGGATCCGGTTCTCGAGGTGGTAGGCCCAGTCGCGGGTTATCAGCCTGCGGTCGTTGACCTGAATCGCGATCCGCGGCGGCCGCTCACCCACCTGCGCCGCGTAGTAGAGGCGCAGGCGCCGCCCGCGCCGCGACGGCGGTGGTGTCCTGGCGACGACCTCGGCAACGAAGCGGTTCAGCTCCGGCGTCGGGATCCGCTTGGCGGCGCGGTCTGCCAGCTCCAGCGCCCGCGGCAGCAGGCGCCCGACGTTGCGCCCGCTCAGGGCCGAGCAGGTGACGACGGCCGGGCGCAACCGCAGCTTGCGCTCGGCCCGGGCGCGGACGTCGTCGATGTCGGTGCGGGTCTCATCCCACTTGTTCATCGCCAACAGGGTGGCGCAGCCGGCGCGCATCGCCAGCTCGGCGACGCGCAGGTCCTCGGCGGTGAGGCCCTCGGAGGCGTCGCAGACGACCAGCGCCACGTCGGCCCGATCGGCGGCGCGCTCGGATCGCAGCTGCGCGTAGTAATCGACGCTGCCTGCGACCTTCGAGCGGCGGCGCAACCCGGCGGTGTCGACCAGCACGACCCGCCGGCCCTCGACCTCCACCTCGGTGTCGATCGCGTCGCGGGTGGTCCCCGCCTGCGCGGAGACGATCACCCTCTCGGAGCCGAGGAAAGCGTTGATCAGCGAGGACTTGCCGACGTTGGGTCGGCCGATCACCGCGATTCGGATCCCCTCCTCGACCGGAGGCCGGTCGGGGCGCTCTCCCAGCAGCTCGACCACGCGGTCGAGCAGGTCCCCGGCACCGAGGCCGTGGGTCGCCGAGACGGCCAGCGGCTCGCCGAGACCGAGCTTGTGGAACTCGGCAGCGAGGTGATGCTCGCCGGGCCGGTCGGCCTTGTTGGCGACGACCACGACCGGGGCCTCGCCGCCGCGCAGCGTCCTCGCCAGATCGGCGTCGCCGCCGCGCAACCCGGCGCGCGCGTCGACGACCATCATCACGGCATCCGCCTCGGCGATCGCGAGCCGCGCCTGACCCTGCACGTCTCGGGCCAGCTCTGCCTCGTCTTGGAGGTCGATTCCCCCGGTGTCCACAAGCTCGAAGGCAACGCCGTTCCACTCGCAGGCAAGGCGCTTGCGGTCGCGGGTGACGCCCGGCTCCGCCGCCGTTACCGCCTCGCTGCCGCCGACCAGGCGGTTGACCAGGGTGCTCTTGCCGACATTGGGGAAGCCGACGACGGCGACAGCGGGAAGGCGGTCGCTCACGCCAGCCCCCGCTCCCGCGCCAGCTTGACCACCAGCGCGACGACTTCGGCCAGCGCCAAGCCGGTGGTGTCGATCTCCACCGCGTCCCCGGCGGCGCGCAGGGCACCGTGCTCGCGCTCTGTGTCGCGCGCGTCCCGCTCCCGCTGGGCGGCCAGCACCTCGCCTAGGCCCTGCCCGGTCTGCGTCGAGCGGCGGCGGGCCCGCTCCTCTTCGGAGGCGGTGAGGAAGACCTTCAGCGGGGATTCGGGACTGACCGCGGTGCCGATGTCCCGACCCTCGGCGACGTAGCGCCCAGCGGAGATCAAGTCGCGCTGGCGCGCGACCATCGCCTCCCTCACCGCAGGGTGGACGGAGACACGCGAGGCGGCGGCGCTGACCCCGGGTTCGCGGATCGCGGCGGTGACGTCGCGCCCGTTAAGCCGGACCCGCCCGCCGTCGAGCTCGATCCCCAGGCCGCGCGCAACCCCGGCCATCGCCTCGGCGTCATCGGGGTTGGCGCCGCGCTCGAGACCGGCCAGAGCCACGCAACGGTACATCGCCCCCGAGTCGAGGAAGGTGAAGCCAAGCGCCGTGGCGACGCCACGGGCCACAGAGGACTTGCCGGCCCCGGAGGGCCCATCGATCGCGATCACCATGGCTGCCAGCGTATGGGCTCTCAGCGACCCGACAGCACGGCGAGGTCGGCCTCAAAGCCCGGGTAGCTGATCGCGACGGCCTCGACGCCGTCGACCTCGACCCCCTCTCGCGAGGCGAGGCCGGCAATCGCCCCCAGCATCGCGATGCGGTGGTCGCCGTGGGAGTAAACGACACCGCCGCGCAGGCCGCTGCCGCCCTCGATCGCCATCCCGTCCTCGGTCGCCTCGATCCGGCCCCCGAGCGCGCCCAGCGCCTCGGTCACCGTGGCGATCCGGTCGGACTCCTTGCGCCGCAGCTCGCCGGCGTCGCGGATCGTCGTCGTCCCCTCCGCGAAGCAGGCGGCGAGGGCGAGCAGGGGGAGCTCGTCGATCGCGAGCGGCACGTCGGCGCCGCCAACCTCGGTTCCGCGCAGCTTCGCCGGGCGAGCGCGAATCCGCCCGATCGGCTCGCCGCCGCGCTCCCCGCCGGGCTCGACCTCGACCTCGGCCCCCATCCGCCCGAGGATCGCCAGCAGCCCGGTCCGAGTCGGGTTGAGCCCGACGCCGTTAAGGGCGACGTCGCTGCCGGGCACGAGCAGCGCCGCGACGAGGAGGAAGGCGGCCGAGGAGAAGTCGCCGGGGACGACGATCTCGCCCGGCTCCAGCCGTGCGGTCGCCCGCACGGAGACCGCGTCGCCGCTGCGCTTGACTTCGGCTCCCGCTGCAGCGAGCATTCGCTCGGTGTGATCGCGCGTCGGCAGTGGCTCGGCCACCCGCGTCTCGCCCTCGGCCGATAGCCCGGCGAGGAGCAGGCAAGACTTGACCTGGGCGCTGGCGACCGGCGGCTCATATGAGATGCCGTGAAGCGGGGCGCCCTCGATCTCCAGCGGCGGCAGGCGGTCTTCGCGGCAGCGCAACCGGGCGCCCATCGCCCGCAGCGGCTCGACGATCCGGTCGACCGGTCGCCGCCGGATCGAGTCGTCGCCGTCCAGGGTCCAGGTCCCCCCCTCCTGTCCGGCGAGCCAACCCGGCAGCAGCCGCAACAACGTGCCGGCGTTGCCGGCGTTAACGCTCGCCGGGGCGGCGCCGCGCAGGCCGACGCCGCGGATGCGCACGGTCGGCTCGATCGCCGCCGTCGAGAACCCCTCGACCTCGGCGCCGAGCGCGCCGACGGCGGCCAGGCTCGAGCGGGTGTCGGCCGAGTCGAGGTACCCCTCGATCGCCGTCTCTCCCTCCCCCATCGCCGAGATCAGCGCCGCGCGATGGGAGACCGACTTATCAGAGGGCGGGCGCAGCGTTCCGCGCAGCGGGCCGGAGGAGTCAAATCGGCGGCTCGCCATCGGCCCTACTCCCCGCCGCCGAGCACCGTGACCGTATGGCCCAACCCTCGGACCAGGGTCACGGCGCGCTGCGCCTGCTCCTCTCCGGCCACCCAGAGCGAGACCGCTCCCGAGGTCATGTCCGGGGTCGGATAGAGGGCCATGTCCTCGATGTTGACCCCGGCCTCGCCGAGCGCCAGCGCCAACTCGGCGACGGTCCCCGGCCGGTTGGCCACAACGACGCGCAGCTCGCGCAGCGGGCCGGCCGCGCGCTCGGCCTCCAGCAGCGCCCGCCGATCCTCTGCGGCGGCGGTGTGCCAGGCGGCGACGGCCGCGCGGTCCCCGCCTCGGATCAGCTCGGCCGCCTCGTGCAGCCCTCCCGCGACCGACTCAACCGCCTCGGCGAGCGCCTCGCGGTTGCTGGAGAAGATATCCCCCCAGATCGCGGCGTTGGCGCCGGCGACGCGGGTCGCGTCGCGAAAGCTGGGGCCGACCTCGGGCATCCGCTCGGAGTCGCCGCTCAGCTCGGCCGCAGCCTGGCCGACAAGTACGTTGGCGACCACGTGGGGAAGGTGGCTGACTGTGGCCATCAGGCGATCATGGGCATCGGCGTCGATCGCATGCGGGCGGGCGCCGAGGCCGGCGATCGTCCTCTGCAGACGGTCGTAGAGGAGACCGCTAGAGCGATCGGTCGGCGTCAGGTACCAGCGCGCCCCCTCGAAGAGCTCGGCGCGCGCATTGTCGACCCCGGCGGTCTCCGCGCCGGCCAGCGGGTGACCGCCGATGAAGCGTTCCTCGGTACCCAGCACCGAGACGATCTCGCGCTTGGTCGAGCCGACGTCGGTGACGACGGTCTCCGGACCACTGACATCAAGGGCCTCCCGTGCCAGCCCAGGAAGCATCGCTACCGGCGCGGCACAGAAGACGACCTCGGCTTTCTCACATGCTTCGGCCACTGAAACCGCGCCCAGGTCAATCGCCCCAGACTCAGCAGCGCGATCGACCGAAGTTCGGTCGGGGTCATACCCCGCTACCTCGGCCTTGAGCCCCGCTCGCGCGGCGAGCCCGATCGAGCCCCCGATCAGGCCCACCCCGAGGACCGCGATCCTCATCCGCCACGCCGCGCCCGCACGGCCGCCGCCAGTCGATCGAGCACCGAGACGGTCCCCTCCCAGTCCATGCATGCGTCGGTTATCGACTGGCCGTAGGTGAGCGAGGTGCCGTACTCCAGATCTTGGCGGCCCCCGACCAGGAAGGACTCGAGCATCACGCCGACGATCGCCTCGCTGCCGTCTGCGATCTGGTCGGCGATCTCGCCGGCCGCGTCTGCCTGGCGCTCGGGGTCCTTGCCGCTGTTGTCGTGGGAGGCGTCGATGACCACCCGCTCCGGCAGGCCGGCGGCACGAAGCATGGCGAGTGCCCCCTCGACGCCCTCGACGCCATAGTTGGGCGCGCCGCGGCCGCCGCGCAGGATGACGTGGCCGTCCGGGTTGCCGGTGGTGTGCAGGATCGCCGGTGCGCCCCGATCGTCGATGCCCGCGAAGGCGTGCGGCACCGCGGCGGCGCGGACCGCGTCGACCGCCACTTGGACGTTGCCGTCGGTGCGGTTCTTGAAGCCGATCGGCATCGAGAGGCCGGAGCCGAGCTGGCGGTGGATCTGGCTCTCGGTGGTGCGGGCGCCGATCGCCCCCCAGGCGACCGCGTCGGAGATGTACTGCGGCGTGATCGGGTCGAGGAACTCACAGCCAACCGGCAGCCCCAGGCCGAGCACTTCGAGGAGCAGCTTCCGCGCCATCCGAAGTCCCGCGTTGACATCGCCGGAGCCGTCGAGGTGGGGGTCGTTGATCAGACCCTTCCACCCGGTCGTGGTCCGCGGCTTCTCGAAGTAGACGCGCATCACGATCAGCAGGTCCTCGCCCAGCTCCCGCGCCTTCTCGCTGAGGCGCCGGGCGTAGTCGAACGCCGCCGCGGTGTCGTGGACACTGCAGGGGCCGACGATGAGGAGCAGGCGGTCGTCGCTGCCGTTAAGGATGGCGACGACCTCCCCGCGCCCGCGCACGACCGCCCGCGCCAGCTCCTCGCCCAACGGCAGCTCGCCCAGCAGTGTCGCCGGCGCCACCAGCTCGACGACTCGGTCGATCCGCTGGTCGCGGACGCGGTCCCGCGCCTCCTCTTTGCTTGCTCCGATCGCCATCTGCCTGTCGCTGCCTTTCCTAAAGCCGGAAGCTCCGGCTTAACTTTAGGCGGCGGGCCTCCTCAGCCGAGCAGCTCGCCGAGAGCGGCAAGGAAACGATCGTCCTCGGCGGGGGTGCCGAAGGTGACGCGGATGTGGCCCGGCTCGCCAAGGGGAGTTCCGGGACGAACGGCGATCCGGCTCTCGGCGAGTCCCGCGACGAGCCCCGCCTCATCGGCGTCGCCGAGGTGGACCCAAGCGAAGTTAGCCTGGCTGTTGGTTGCAAGCAGGCCCATCCCGCCCAGCGCCTCCCCGACCCGGATGCGCTCGGCGATCGTGCCCTCGACCCGGCGGGTCACGTCGTCTTGGTGCAGGATCGCCTCGGCGCCGGCTGCCTGGGCCAGCGCGTTTACGCTGAACGGCTGGCGCACCGCGTCGACGGCGGCACGGAACTTGGCCGAGCCGATCGCGTAGCCGACCCGAAGCCCGGCGAGGCCGTAGCACTTGCTGAAGGTGCGCAGGATGACCAGGTTGGGGAACTCGGCGAGAAGGTCGACGGTCGCGTCGGGGTCATCATCGGTTTGGAACTCGACGTAGGCCTCGTCGAGGGCGACGGTCACGTGGGAGGGGACCCGCTCGCAGAAGGCGGCGATCTCCGCGGCCGGCAGGTGGGTGGCGGTCGGGTTGTTGGGGTTGCAGACCACCAGCAGCTGAGTGGCGGCGGTCACCTCGGCGGCCATCGCGTCGAGATCGTGGACGTCGCCGTCGGCCAGCGGCACACGGACCTCGCGTGCCCCGGTCAGCGCCGGCAGGTAGGGGTACATCGAGAAAGACGGCCAGGCATAGAGGATCTCATCGCCGGGCTCACAAAGCGCCTCGGCGGCGGCGAGCAGGATCTCACAGGAGCCGTTGCCGACAGCGATCCGCCCCGGCTCGGTCTCGAAGCGCTCGGCGATGCGGCTGCGCAGCAGTGTCGCCTCGGGGTCCGGGTAGCGGTTCATCGCTGCGGTTGCGGCCTCGATCGCCTCGATCACCTTGGGGTGGGGCGGGTACGGGGACTCGTTGGAGGCGAGCTGGGCGATGTCGCCGGAGGCGATCGCCTCCGGCGAGCGCCCCTTCGGCACCCCGGCCTCATAGCCGGGGATGCGCGCGAGCTTCTCGGCGAAGGTGACGGTCATGCCGCCGATTGTGACGGAGCAGCCACCTACTGGGCGGCTTCGAGGTCGGCGCGCAGCTGCTTGGCCTCGCCGAGGTAGACGTGCGCCGGGGTGTGCCCGGCCGGCGCGTAGAAGTGGACCATCACCCGGATCACCCGCGCCATCGCCCCCGGTACGCCGATCTCCCGAGCGCAGAGCAGCGGCACCGAGTCAAGGCCGAGGTTGCGGGCAGCGACGGCAGGAAACTCGGCGTCTAGGTCGGCGGTCGTCGTGAACAGGCAGCTGACCATCGCCTCCGGCTCTAGGTCGTTGCGGTCGATCAGCTCGCGCATCAACTCCTCGGTCGCGGAGAGGATCGCTCCGGCCTCGTTGGCCTCCGCCTGGGCGGCGCCGCGTACGGCAAAGAGTCGCTCCCGCGGTCCTTCGTAGGCCCCGACCTTCATCGACCTACATCCTCCCAAAGGCGGGCGACCTCTTCCCCGGAGAGGCGCCGGGCCTGCCCAGCCGGCAGCGATCCCAGCTCGATCGGCCCGAAGCGGACCCGCCGCAGCGCCACCACCTCGTTACCCAGCGCCTCGGCCATGCGCCGCACCTGGCGGTTGCGCCCTTCGCGAAGGACGATCTCGATTCCCCGCTCGCCGAGGCGGCGTACCTTTGCCGCCGCGGTCGGTCCGTCCTGCAGCTCGACCCCCCGCCGCAGGCGGTCCAGATCGGCATCGGAGAGCCGGCGGCGCAGCTCGGCGCGGTAGGCCTTCGCAACTTCGTGGCGGGGGTGGGTGAGACGATTGGCGAGCTCACCGTCGTTGGTTAGCAGCAGCAGACCGGTCGAGTCGGCGTCTAAGCGCCCGACCGGGTAAAGGCGGGCATCCGAGCCGACCAACTCGACCACGGCCGGCCTTTTGCCCGGCTCCTTCGCCGTCGAGACGACCCCGGCCGGCTTGTTCACCGCCCAGACCTCGCGTGGCTCCGCGGCGATAGGACTTCCGTCAACGCGCACGTCATCAGCGTCGCTTACGTCCCGCGCCGGGTCGGTGACGACCTTGCCGCCGACCGTGACCCTGCCGTTGGCGATGATCCGCTCCGCGGTCCGGCGCGAGGCGACGCCGCCGTGGGCGAGGTACTTGACGAGGCGCACGGCAGCGACGCTACTCGGCGCGCTGCTCCCCGGCCTTGAGCAGCCGCTCGCGCAGCTCTCGCTCGTCCTCGGGGGTGGGGTCAAAGCGCGACGGATCGGGGAGCTGGTCGAGGTCGGAGAGGCCGAAGAGTCGCTCGAACAGCTCCGTAGTCTTAAAGATCGCGGCACCGAAGCGAGACCGGCCCGACTCCTCGATCAGGCCGCGCTCGGCCAGCGTCTGCACGGCCGACTCCGAGGAGACGCCGCGGATCCGCGCCACCTCTGGCCGCGAGACAGGCTGCAGGTAGGCGACGATCGCCAGCGTCTCGGCCTGGGCCTGGGTCAGCGGTGGGGTGCGCGGCCTAGCCAGCAGCCGCCGCGCCGCCTCCTCGCTGGCAGGGTCGCTGGCCAGCGAGAAGCCGCCGGCAACCTCGCGCAGGACGACGCCCCGCCTGCCCTCCGCGAGATCCTCGCGCAACAGCTCGATCGCCTCGGCGACCTGGCCCGCGGTAGCTTCGGCGACCTCGGCCAACTCGGCGGGACCGACCGGCTGCGCGGAGAGGAAGAGCAGCGCCTCGATCGTCCGCGCCAGGTCACTCATGAGCAACTACCTTCCTGATCTCGATCGGACCTAACGGCCTACTTTGCTCCCAAGTCACCTCGCCCTTGCGGTAGAGCTCCAGCATGGCGAACAGGGTCACCGCCTGGGTGAGCCGGTCCTCGCCGCCGAACTGCTCGTCGAAGTCGAAGCTGGGACGCCGGGCGAGCGCCTCACGCAGGACGCGCAGCCGGCGCTCCAGCGAGACGGTGGGGCGGATGTGGCTGGTGTCGAGCGCGGGCGGCGCCGTAAGCAGATCGCCGAGTGCGGCGCCGAGCTGGCGGGGGTCATAGACGGCGAGCGCGGCGTCGAGGGCCACGCGGCGCAGCTCAGGGGGCAGCGGCGCAAAGCGATACAGGTAGCCGCGGGCCGCCTCGAAGCGCTCGACCAGCGCCTTGGAGGCCTCGCGGTAGCGGCGGTACTCAAGCATCCGCGCGAGCAGCTCCTCGACCGCCTCCTCGGCTCCGAGCTCCTCTACCTCCTCCTCGGCGCCCGGCAGCATCAGCCGCGACTTCAGCTCCAAAAGCGCCGCGATCAGGACGAGGAACTCGGTCGCGACCTCGAGCTCCAACTCGCCCTCGCGCTCAAGGTGCTCGACGTAGGCGACGACGACCTCGCCCAGCTCGACCTCGAGCAGGCTGACCTCCTCGCGCAGGACGAGCGCCATCAGCAGGTCGAACGGCCCGGCGAATACGTCGAGGTCGAGGTCCAGCTCGGCGACTGTCACCGACTCAAGTTAACGCGGGGCGCCGACACCCATGCGCTCGCGCACCTCCGCGAGCGTTTCGGATGCGATCGACCGCGCCTGCCCTGCGCCCTCGGCGAGCGTCGCCTCCAGCGCCGCCTCGTCGGGGCGCAGCTCGTTGTAGCGCTCGCGGACCGGGGCGAGCAGCCCGATCACTTCCTCTGCGACAGCCTGCTTGAAGTCCCCGTAGCCGGCGCCCTCGAACTCACGCTCGACCTCCTGCGGTGCCACGCCTCGCGCCGCCGCGAGGATCTCGATCAGGTTGCTCATGCCCGGCTTGTCCTGGCCGCGGACGATCTCCCGCCCGGAGTCGGTGACGGCGCTGCTGAGCTTCTTGCGGATCGAGTCAGGCTCCTCGAGGAGGTAAACGGTGCCGGCCTCGGTGGCCCCGGTGGTCGACATCTTCCGCTGCGGCTCCTGAAGGTCCATGATCCGCGCCCCCAGTTCGGGGATGCGGTGCTCGGGGCAGACCAGCGTCTCGCCGAAGCGCTCGTTGAAGCGACGGGCTATCTCTCGCATCAGCTCGATGTGCTGGCGCTGGTCCTCGCCGACCGGCACCTCGGTCGCCATGTAGGCGAGGACGTCGGCGGCCTGCAGCACCGGGTAGAAGAAGAGCGCCGCCGAGACCAGCTCGCGCTGGCGGGCCGATTTCTCCTTGAACTGGTGCATGCGGTTGAGGTCGCCGTGGGCGGTGACCGCGGAGAGCAGCCAGGTCAGCTCGGTGTGCTCGCGCACGTCGGACTGGCGGAAGAGGATGCAGCGCCGCGGGTCAAGGCCGGCGGCGAGCAGGACCGCCGTGGTGTCGTATAGCCGCTCGCGCAGCTCGGTGGGGTCATAGGCGACCGAGATCGCGTGCAGGTCGACGATGCAGAAGATCGCCCGCTCGCCGCGGTCCTGGCCCTCGACGTACTGGCGGATCGCCCCGATGTAGTTGCCGAGATGCTTGCGGCCGGTCGGCTGGATGCCCGAGAAGATCGTGGGACTCGCCATCGAGCGAACCCTATGCGGGCTCTGCCTCGGGCGCTTCGCTGCCTGCCAACACCGGCTCCTCCCCGGTGCAGTCGGCGTCGGCGCCGTGGCCGCACTCCCCCGCCGTCGCCGCACCGCCCGCCGGCACCGTCTCCACCCGCCGCCGCGGATTCTCGATGCCGACCCCCGAGACGATGCCGCCGAGGATCATCAGGGCGCCGGCAATGCCGATCCCGAGATGGAAGGCGGAGGTCGAGGCCCCATCGGCGGCGTCGCCCAGACGGGCCGCTTCGGCAACCGCGAGGTCACCCGTCTTCGGCCTTCCCAGCGGCTGTTCCTTGGCGGCGGAGACGGCCCGCTGCGCGGCCGGGCTGAGTGGGCGAGGGCCGAGCCTGGAGTCCAGGACCGCGCCGAAATGGGCGGAGATCACCGCCCCCAGCACGGCGATCGCCAACAGGCCCGCCACTCGGGAGACGCCGTTGTTGGCGCCCGAAGCGACCCCGACGTGGCGCTCCTCGACCGAGTCGAGCACGGTCGCGGTCAACGGCGCGACCGTGGCCGAGAGGCCGAGGCCGAAGACGAGGATCGCCGGCAGCACGTCGGTGAGGTAGTCCGCGTGCGCCCCCACCCGCAGCATCGCCAGAAGCCCAAGGCCGCCGACGATCGGGCCGGCGGTCATCGGCAGCCGCGGGCCGGTCCCCGACGCCAGCTTGCCCCAGCGCGGCGAGAGGACGAAGAGGATCACCGAGACGGGGGTAGTCGCCAGGCCCGCCTGAAGCGGCGAGTAGCCGACGATCTGCTGGAGGAAGAGGCCGACGAAGAAGAGGCCGCCGATCAGCCCGGCGTAGGCGGCGAAGGTGGTCAGGTTGGCGACGGCGAAGTTGCGGATCCTAAACAGGGCGAGGTCGAGCATCGGGTGGCGGGCGCGCGCCTCATGGAGTACGAACAACGCGAAGCAGGCGAGGCCGGCGATCAGCGGAACCCAGACCAGCGGGTCGCCCCAGCCGTGGGTCGGCTCCTCGATCAGCGCGAAGACCGGCCCGCCGAGCCCCGCCGCCGAGAGCGCGATCCCCAGCCAGTCGATCCCGCGGAAGGCGTCGGGGTCGCGGCTCTCCCGCACCGAGTGCAAGGTGAGCGCCACGGTAACCGCGATCAGCGGGATGTTGACCCAGAAGATCGCCCGCCAGGAGGCCAGCCCAATCAGGGCGCCCCCGCCGGCCGGCCCGATCACGGTCGCGATCCCGGTCCAGGCGGTCCAGGTGCCGACCGCCCGGCCCCGCGACTCGCCCTCAAAGGTAGCGGCGACGATCGCCAGCGAGCCGGGCACCAGCAGCGCCCCGGCGATCCCCTGCAGGGCTCGGGCTCCGATCAGCAGCTCCGCCGAAGGGGCGAGTGCGCAGAGCATCGAGGTGGCGCCGAAAGCGAGGAGGCCGATCGTGAACATCCGCCGCCGGCCGAACTGATCGCCGAGGCTGCCCCCGACCAACAGCAGCGAGACGAGCGCGAGCATGTAGGCCTCGACCACCCACTGCTGCCCGGCGAGGCCGATGCCGAGCCCGTGGCTAATCGATGGCAGCGCCACGTTGACCACGGTCGAGTCGAGAAAGACGACGGTCGAGCCGAGGATCGTCGCGATCAGAGTTAGCCGCTGTTGACGGGACACCCCGGGCGAGTCTAGGCGGCAGCTGCGCGCAAGATGCCTCCCGCCCGGGCGCTCCCGCCGCGGCGAGGGCGGGCGGCTGGAAGAATCGGGGAGAGGTGATCTGCTGATGGCAAGAGCGATCTGGAGCGGCTCGATCAGCTTCGGGCTTCTCAACGTGCCCGTCCGGCTCTACAGCGCGGTGGCCCGCCGCGGCATCGCGCTGCGCGAGATCCGCGAGTCCGACGGCGCCCGGATCCGCCACCGGCGGGTCGCCGAGGGGACTGACGAGGAGGTCCCCTACGAGAACATCGTCAAGGCCTTCGAGATCGCGCCCGACCGCTACGTGGCGCTGAGCAAGGACGAGCTCGCCACGCTCGACCCCCAAAAGAGCCGCGCGATCGAGGTCCAGGACTTCGTCGACCTCGGCGAGATCGACCCGATCTACTTCGACAGCCCCTACTACCTGGGGCCCGCGGAGGGAGCCGAGAGGGCCTACTCGCTGCTTGCTCGGGCGATGGAAGGCTCGGGCAAAGTGGCGATCGCCCGCTTCGTCTTTCGCAACAAGGAGCACCTCGCCGCGATCCGCCCGACCGACGGGGTGCTGACCCTGACCACGATGCGCTTCGCCGACGAGGTGGTGGCGCCGTCTGAGTTGGCAGACGCGCTGCCCGCCGAGAAGCCGAAGGTCGCCAAGCGCGAGGTCGAGATGGCGGAGAAGCTGATCGACTCACTGACGCGCCGCTTCGACCCCGGCGCCTACCGCGACGAGTACCGCGAGGAGCTGCTGGCGATGATCGAGCGCAAGGCCGAGGGCAAGGAGCTCCTTGAGGCCCCGGCGGGCGAGGAGCGCGAGCCGACCAGGGCGCCCGACCTGATGGCTGCCCTGGAGGAGAGCATCGCCGCGGTCCAGGGCAGGGCCAAGGCCCGCAAGGAAACGGCGAAGAAACGCCCGGCCAAGCCCGAGAGGAAAGCGGCACCCGAACGGGCCGCCTCGCGCGCCAGGTCGAAGTCCTCCAAATAGCCGGTGGGCGCCGAGCGCAGGGTGGAAATCGAGGGGCGTGAGCTGAAGGCTCACCAACCTCGACAAGGTCCTCTATCCCGAGGCAGGCTTCACCAAGGGTGAGGTGGTCGACTATTACGCCAAGGTCGCGGCGGCGATCGTCCCCCACCTGGCCGGGCGGGCGCTGACCCTGCGCCGATTCCCGGAGGGCGTCGATAACACTGAGGCAGCGTTCTTCGAGAAGCGCTGCCCCAAGCACCGCCCGCCCTGGGTGAGGACGGCGACGGTGCTGGCCGGGCCGCGCGCCGGCAACATCGACTTCTGCGTCTGCGACGACCTGCCGACACTGGTCTGGATGGCGCAGCTCGCGGCGCTGGAGCTGCACCCCTCGCTCTCGCTGGCTGAGAAGCCCGACCGGCCGACGGTCCTCGTCTTTGACCTCGACCCCGGCCCGCCGGCCGACGTGCTCTCTTGTTGCCGGGTCGCCCTGCGACTGCGGGAGCTGTTCGGCCACTTCGCGCTCCAGTGCTTCCCGAAGACCTCGGGTTCGAAGGGCCTGCAGGTCTACGTCCCGCTCAACGCCAAGACCAGCTATGAGGAGACCAAACCGTTCGCCCGTGCGATCGCCCAGCTGCTCGAGAAGCAGACGCCCGAACTCGTCGTCTCGAAGATGAAAAAGGTCGAGCGCGAGGGCAAGGTCTTCGTCGACTGGTCCCAAAACCACCGGCGCAAGACGACGATCGCCGTCTACTCGCTGCGGGCGCGGGAGCGACCGACCGTCTCGACCCCGGTGAATTGGGAGGAGGTCGAGCGGGCGCTGGAGCGCGACGACGCCGGCTCGCTGGTCTTCGAGACCGCCGACGTGCTGGAGCGAGTCCAGCGCCATGGCGACCTCTTCGCCCCGGTGCTGGAGCTGAAGCAGGGGCTGCCGGCGCTCTAGCCGAGCGGCTGGCGGACCACCGGGCGGCGGGTCGCCCTGACCTCGTCGAGACGGCGAACCGGGGTCGTGTAGGGGGCCCGCCTGGCGACCTCGGGGTCGCGCTCGGCCTCGGCGAGGATCTCCTCGACCGCCGCGGCGAAGGCGTCGAGGCTCTCCTTGGTCTCGGTCTCGGTCGGCTCGACCATCAGCGCCTCCTCGACCAGCAGCGGGAAGTAGACGGTCGGCGGGTGGAAGCCGAAGTCGAGCAGGCGCTTGGCGAGGTCGAGAGTGGCTGATTCCCAGCTCCCGCTTCATCGGCTTGCCCGAGAGGACGAACTCGTGCATGCAGTGGCGGTCAAAGGCGACCGGAAGGCGCTCGCCGGCGCGGCCCTGCGCGAGCCGCGCCTTTAGGTAGTTGGCGTTCAGCACCGCGGTCTCCGACGCCTCGGCGAGCCCGTCGGCGCCGAGGCTGAGGATGTAGGCGTAGGCGCGGACGAAGACGCCGAAGTTGCCCTGGAAGCCGCGCAGGCGGCCGATCGAGTTGGGCCGATCGAAGTCGAGGTCGAAGAGCGGCCCGCCGCCGTTGGCGCCCTCGCGCCTCACCACCTGCGGCCGCGGCAGGAATGGCTCGATCCGCTCCGAGACGGCGATCGGCCCCGCCCCCGGCCCGCCGCCGCCGTGCGGCTGGCTGAAGGACTTGTGGAGGTTGACGTGGACGATGTCGAAGCCCATGTCGCCGGGCCGCGAGTGGCCCATCACCGCGTTTAGGTTGGCGCCGTCGTAGTAGAGGGTCCCTCCCGCCTCGTGGATCGTCGCGGCGATCTCGGCGATGTTCTCGTCGAAGAGGCCGAGCGTGTTGGGGTTGGTCAGCATCAGGCAGGCGACGTCGTCGGAGACCTTCGCCCGCAGGTCATCCATCTCGACCCCGCCGCGCTCGTTGGTGGCGACCTTCACCGCCTCATAGCCCGCCATCGTCACCGAGGCGGGGTTGGTGCCGTGGGAGGTGTCGGGGGCGAGCACCTTGGTCCGCCGCTCGCCGCGCTCGGCGTGGTAGGCGCGGGTCGAGCAGGAGGCCGGCCAGCTCGCCGTGGGAGCCGGCGGAGGGCTGGAGGCTGACGTGGGGCAGGCCGCAGATCTCGGCAAGCGAGCGCTGCAGCAGCCACATCAGCTCAAGCGCGCCCTGGGCGCGGCGCGGGTCCTGGGCGGGATGCAGGCGGGCGTGCCCCGGCAGCGCCGCGACCCGCTCGCCCAGGCGCGGATTGTGCTTCATCGTGCAGGAGCCGAGCGGGTAAAGGCCGGTGTCGAGATCGAAGTTGCGGCGCGAGAGGCGGTTGTAGTGGCGGACGATCTCCGGCTCGGAGACCTCGGGCAGGCGCGGCGGCTCGGAGCGCAGCAGGTTGGCCGGGATCAGCTCCTCGAGCGGGCGCTCGGGAACGCCGGACTCGGGCAGAGTCGCGGCGCGGCGGCCGCGCTTTGACTTCTCATAGATCGTCTGCGCCCCTTCGCGCTGCATCGGCGTCTCTGCCAACGCGCCGCTCATCTCACACCTACCTTCTCGCCGGCGCGCTCGGCGGCGATCGCGGCGCCGAGGACCTCGGCCAGCTCGTCGATCTGCGCGCGGCTGCGGCGCTCGGTGATCGCGATCAGCAGGCCGTCGTGGTGCTCGGAGTACTCGCGGCCCAGCGGGTAGCCGGCGGCGATGCCGCGCTCGGCGCAGCGCTCCAGCACCCGTCTGACGGGGGACGTCGAGACGGACGGCGAACTCGCGCACGACCGGCGCCCCGTGCAGCGGCTCGACCCCCTCGACCGCGGCCAGTCGCTCGCGCGCGTAGGCGGTGCGCTGCACCAGCAGCTCGCCCAGCTCGCGGAAGCCCTGCCGGCCCAACCAGGCGAGGTGGACCATCGCCGCCAGGGCGTTTAGCGCCTGCGCCGTGCAGATGTTGTTGGTCGCCTTCTCACGGCGAATGTGCTGCTCGCGGGTCTGCAGGGCGAAGACGAAGCCGCGGCGCCCGTCGACGTCCTCGGTCTCACCGGCGATCCGGCCCGGCATGCGACGGATCTGCTCCTCGGTGGCGCAGAAGAAGCCGAAGGAGGGACCGCCGAAGTCGAGTCGGTTGCCGAGCGGCTGGCCCTCACCGAGGGCGATGTCGGCGCCGCACTCACCGGGCGGCTTGAGGATGCCGAGCGTCATCGGATCGACGGCGACGACGAGCAGGGCGCCGTGCGCCTTGGCGGCGGCGCCGAGGGCCTCGACGTCCTCGACCGCGCCGAGGAAGTTGGGGCTCTGCAGGAAGACCGCGGCGGTCTCCCCATCGACTGCGTCGGCGAGCGCGGCGGCGTCGGTGAGCCCATCCCTCAGCCCGACCTCGACCAGCTCGGCGCCGAATCCCACCGAGTAGGTGGCCAGCGTCTCGCGGCTGTGCGGGTGGACGCCGCGAGAGACGACGAAGCGGCGGCGTCCGGTCGACCCGATCGCCAGGTATGCGGCCGAGGCGACGGAGGACGGCCCCTCATACAGGCCGGCGTTCGAGACCGCCAGCCCGGTCAGCTCCGACATCGCCGTTTGGAACTCGAACATCACCTGGAGGCCGCCCTGGGAGATCTCCGGCTGGTAGGGGGTGTAGGGGGTGAGGAACTCGGAGCGCTGGGTGATCGCGTCGACGATCGCCGGCACGTAGTGGTCATACATCCCCGCGCCGATGAAGCAGACCTGCTCCTCGGCGTCGGCGTTGCGGGCCGCCAGCCCGGCAAGCCGCTCGAACACCTCCGCCTCGCTCATCCCCTGCGCCAGCTCCAGCGGACGACCGAGGCGCAGCGGCTCGGGGACCTGCGCGAACAGCTCCGCGGTCGACTCGACGCCGATCGCGGCGAGCATCTCGGCCCGGTCGGCCGGAGTCGCTGAGGTGTAGCGGGTCACCCGGCTAAGGCTACGCAAGCCGGTGGCGGGGCCGCCTAACCGTTTTCCACCAGCTTGCGGTATTCCGCCGCACCGAGCAGAGCATCGGCCTCGGCCGGGTGGCTCAACCTCACCCTGACCAGCCAGCCTTCGCCGTAGGGGTCCTCGTTGATCCGCTCGGGGGCGTCGGCGAGGCCGTCGTTGACCTCGACGATCTCTCCCGAGAGCGGCGCGATCACCTCAGAGACGGCCTTGACCGACTCGACCTCAGCGTAGGAGGAGTCTTTGGCGATCGTCGCGCCGAGCTCGGGTGGGTCGTAGAAGACGACCTCTCCGAGGCTGTCCTGGGCGTACCAGGTGATCCCGAAGACGGCGTGCTCCACTCCCTCCAGACGCGCCCAGTCGTGCTGGTCGTGGTAGAGCAGCTCGTCGGGGTAGGTCGCCTCGGCCACGTCACTTCTCCTTCCGGTAGAGGGGCTTGGAAGCTATCCGGGCGGGGCGGCGCTTGCCGCGCACGTCGATCTCGACCTCGGTCCCCGGCTCCTCCGCCAGCGCCCTCTGGACGTAGGCCATCCCGATCCCGACCTCAAGCGAGGGCGAGAAGCTGCCTGAGGTGACGACCCCGACCTGCTCGCCTTCGGTGAGCACCGGGTTGCCCTGACGGGGGATCCCGGCGCCCTCGATCCTGAACGGGACGAGCGCTCTCCGCCGGCCCCTCGGCGCGGGCACGGGCGATCGGCTCGGAGCCGACGAACCCGGTGGGCTCCGCACAGCACCAGCCCAACCCGGCTTCGATCGGGTTGCGCTCCGGGGTCAGCTCGTTGCCGTGCAGCGGGAAGCAGGCCTCGAGGCGCAGCGTGTCGCGGGCGCCGAGGCCGCATGGAACGATGCCCGCGTCGAGCAGCTCGACCCAGATCGCCGGGGCGACCTCGGGGTCGATCAGCAGCTCGACCCCGTCCTCGCCGGTGTAGCCGGTGCCGCAGATCAGCGCCGGCCGGTTGCCGATCCGGGCCACCGCCACCCGCATCCGTGCCGGCAGCTCGACGCCGAGCGCGGGGCCGAGCGCCTGGCGCGCGTGCGGGCCTTGCACCGCGAGCATCGCGTAGCGGTCGGCGACGTCGCGCACGGCAACGTCGAAGCCGCGGCTCCAGCGCCCCAGCCAGGAAAGGTCGGCCTCGTGATTGGCGGAGTTGGTGACGAGCAGGTAACGGTCGCCGCCGAGCCGGTAGGCGAAGAGGTCGTCGAGGATGCCGCCCTCCTCGTTGCAAAGGCACGAGTACTGGGCCCCGCCGACCTCGATCGCGGCGACCTCGTTGGAGAGGACGCGCTGCAGGAAGGCGAGCGCCCCCGGGCCCTCGACCTCGACCTCGCCCATGTGGGAGACGTCGAACAAGCCCGGCGTGGGTGCGGACCGCCGAGTGCTCCTCGCGAATCCCCTCATAGGACACCGGCATCTCCCAGCCGGCGAAGGGGACGAGCTTGGCGCCGAGCTCGAGCGTGTCGTTCGTAGAGAGGGGTGCGTCGCACGGCCGCGGAGGCTATTGCAGCCCGCCGCGCTCACTCCTTGAGGAACCCCGGGACGTCGATGTCGTCGTCGCTGACCCGCAGTTTGCGGATGTCGGTGTCCTCGGCTGAGATCCGCGGGCGGCTCTCGTAGCGGCGCCGCACCCGCTGCGGGGAGCGAGCCAGCAGCTCGAAACCCTCAAATCCGGTGGCGATCACCGTGACCCGGACCTCGTCGCGCATCGACTGGTCGACGACCGAGCCGAAGATGATGTTGGCGTTGTCGTCGGCCTCGGCCTGGACCAGCTGGGCTGCCTCGTTGACCTCGAACAGGCCGAGGTCCTCGGGACCGGTGATGTTGAGCAGCATCCCCGTCGCCCCTTTGATCGACTCCTCGATCAGCGGCGAGGTGATCGCCGCCTTGGCGGCGTCCAGGGCCCGCGCCTCGCCGGAAGCCGAGCCGACGCCCATCAGCGCCGAGCCGGCGTCGCGCATGATCGTCCGCACGTCGGCGAAGTCGAGGTTGATCAGGCCGGGGATCGTGATCAGGTCGGTGATGCCCTGCACCCCCTGGCGCAGGATGTCGTCGGCCTGGCGGAAGGCATCAAGCACGCTGGTGCGCCGCTCGACCGCCTGCAGCA
The DNA here is from genome assembly GCA_963842375.1 of uncultured Solirubrobacterales bacterium. Classification (GTDB taxonomy): domain Bacteria; phylum Actinomycetota; class Thermoleophilia; order Solirubrobacterales; family 70-9; genus CAVUPF01. Next base: position 199,336 of record CAWJGB010000001.1, on the reverse strand, counting down.
GCTTCTCGTTGGGGACGATGATCAGCGTGTCGACGTTGTTGCGCAGTTTCTCGATGCCCTCGAGCGCCTGCTGCATCCGCCGTTTGCCCTCGAACTCAAACGGCTTGGTGACGGCGCCGACGGTCAGCGCACCGATCTCCTCCTTGGCGATCTCGGCGATGATCGGCGCCGAACCGGTGCCGGTGCCGCCGCCCTCGCCCGCGGTGACGAAGACCATGTCGGCGCCCTTCAGCGCCTCCTTGATCTCGTCGCGGCTCTCCGCCGCGGCGCCCGCCCCGACCTCGGGATTGCCGCCGGCGCCGAGGCCGCGGGTCAACTCCTGCCCGATCGAGAGCTTGATGTCGGCGTCGCAGGCCTGAAGCGCCTGGGCGTCGGTGTTGACGGCGACGAACTCGACGCCGCGGATCCCGGCGTCGACCATCCGGCTGACGGCATTGGTCCCGCCGCCGCCGGCCCCGACGACCTTGATCACCGCAAGGTAAGTGGATTCCATCTCCCGATTTCTCCAAGCCCAGCCCTGGTTGGGCTGAAATCTGCCCAGTCCGCGAGGACTGGATATGAGTTGAGCCTTTATTCCGTCCGAGGCTTCAGCGATGCTCAAGGGTTCTGAGGATCGATGTAACCTTGGAAATTGCGCTCAACGTAGGGCATCCGGCGGTAAGTGTCAAACGCCCGGGAGCCATCCTGCAAAGCGCTTCCCTAAAGTCGAGCTTGAGAGTTTCGCCAGTCTAACCCCATGGTTGAGGGCTCAGGGAACGGGTGGCAGAGCGTGACCGGAGCCCCCGATCGCCGGCCGCCCGGGGGCGCTCAGGTCTACATAATCGAGCGCCGTCACCGACGGATCGGCGAGGACCGCGGCGGCGGCGCGCCACTTCCTGCGCCGCCTCCGAATCGTCGCCGAAGCGAAGTTCGACTCCCGTGCTCAGCTCCACGTCGACCCCGCCTTCGCCGTAGCGGCTGGCCGTCAGGTAGGGCCGCAGGGCGCTGGGCGCAGCGCCGAGGACACGGACCTGCTGAAGCACCGTGCCGGTGAGGTGGCCGCTCGCCGGGGGCTTGGAGAGCGGCAGCCGGGGCAGCGAGGATTGCCTCGGTGGCGGCGACCAGGAGAGGACTGCACCTTCGGCGGAGACCCCGACCGCGCTCGACCCGGTGCCGATCTCCGCGGTCGGGCGGGTCGAGACCAGGCGGGGCGTGACTGACCTGTCGCGGATGACGGACTGGTAGGCGACCGCCACCAGCGCGATCGCGGCGAGCAAGACCAGCAGGCGGCGCCTCACAGCTCCCAGCCACCGGGCCAGCGCACCTCGCCCAGCACCTGGACCTCCGGCTCCAGTTCGACGCCGAAGCGCTCCTTGACCCGACGGCGACCCTCGGCCATCAGCTCCAGCACGTCGGCGGTGGTCGCGTCGCCGCAGTTCTCGACGAAGTTGGCGTGCTTCTCTGAGAAGCGGGCGCCGCCGCGGCGCAGGCCGCGGCAGCCGGCCGCCTCCAGCAGCGCTCCGGCCGAGCGACCCTCCGCCCGCTCCTCCTCGGGGTTCTTGAAGGTCGAGCCGAAGGTCTTGATCCCGGACGGCTGCGCGTCGCGGCGGCGCTCGCGCATCTCAGCCAGGGTCGCCCTGATCGCCGCAGGGTCGCCGGGCCGCAGCCCAAACGAGGCGCGGGAGACGACCTCCTCGGCAGCGAGGTTGGAGCTGCGGTAGGCGAAGCCGAGCTGCTCGGGGGACCTGCGGTGAAGGCCTGAGGGAGAGGCGACGTCGACCCACTCCAAGACCTTGGCGAGCTGTCCCCCGTAGGCGTTGGCGTTCATCCTCACCGCGCCCCCCGCGCTGCCGGGGATGTTGATCCCGAACTCAAGGCCGGAGAGGCCCCAGCCGGCCGCCTTGGCCGAGGCCGAGGGGAGGCGGGCGCCGCCGCCGCAGAGGATGCGCTCGCCGTCGCGCTCGATCGACGCGAGCTCGCCGTCCAGCTTGATCGCAAGTCCCCGGAATCCATCGTCGGCTACCAGCAGGTTCGATCCCGACCCGATCGTTCCTACCGCCAGACCACTCTCCCCGACCCAGGCGAGCAGCTCCAGCAGCTCTTGCTCGCTGCCAGGGCGGGCGAACCAGTCGGCGGGGCCGCCGGTGCGCACGGTGGTGAGGCGGGCCAGTGGGAAGTCGGGCTGCACGCCCGGCGGAGGCGCGCTCACCCTGCGCCTCCACCGATCGAGTAGGGCCTCGCCCAGCTTGAAGACATCGCCGGCTCCGATCGTGACCAGGACCTGGCCCGGGGCCAGACGCGGGACCAGGGCCTCCCGTGCCCGCTCGGCGGTGGGCAGCCACCAGACCGGCCTTCCCCCCATCCGCTCGGCGGCGGCCCGGGCGACCCGCAGGCCGCTGACCCCGGCCAGCTCGCCAAGCGGCTGCTCACGCGCCGCGTATACCTCGAGCACCGCGACCTCGTCGGCAAGCGCCAGCGCCGCGCCGAACTCCTCGGCGAGCGCCTTGGTGCGTGAGTACAGATGGGGTTGAAAGACGGCGATCAGCCGCTCCGGGCCCAGCTCTCGCAGGGCCGAGAGCGCCGCGCGGACCTCGGTCGGGTGGTGGGCGTAGTCGTCGTATATGCGAGTGCCATCGCGCTCGCCCTTTAACTCGAGTCGTCGCCGCACGCCCGGGAAGTCCGCCAGCGACGCTGCCGATGCCTCGACGTCCAGTCCCGCCAACCCGATCGCCGCCAGGGCAGCGCGGGCATTGAGGAGGTTGTGGGCGCCCGGGACCGAGAGCGCCAGCTCGGCCGGACCCGGCACGCTGGCGTCAAAGCCGCAGACGCGCTTGCCTTCGACAAGGTCAGAGAGACTGCCGTCGGCGGGCGCCGCCACCCCCTCCGCGGGAGCGAGGAACTCGCGGAAGGCCCGGTGCAGCTCGGCGAGTGAGCCCCAGCGGGTGTGGTGGTCCATCTCGACGTTGGTGATAACCGCGACCTCGGGCCGCAGCCGCAGGAAGCTGGCGTCGCTCTCGTCGGCCTCGGCGATCGACCCACTCGCCCTTCCCCCAGCCGGCGTTGGTCGGCTCGCCGTCGCTCCCCAGGCCGGGAGCCTCGCCGCCGATGAAGAAGGCCGGGTCGAGGCCGATCGCGCGCAGCGCCCAGACCAACATCGCGCTCGTCGTCGTCTTGCCGTGGCGTGCCGGCGACGGCGATCAGCCGCTTCTCGGCGCACAGCTCGGCGAGCAAAGCGCCCGCGGTGAAGCACGGCCGCGCCTTGCTGACGCGCAAGCGCCAGCTCGGGGTTGTCCTCGCCGATCGCGGTGGAGATCACCACCTCGGCCCCCTCGGGCAGGTTGGCGGCGTCGTGGCCGACGGCGGGCTTGAGCCCGGCGCGGCGCAGGCGCTCCAGATAAGAGGAGTCGGCCCAGTCGCTGCCGCTAACGCTCGCGCCCAGCCCGTGGCAGACCAGCGCCAGTCCGCTCATCCCGGCGCCGCCGATCCCGATGAAGTGAAGGCGGCGCGAGGTCCAGCCGGCGTCCGGAGCCGCGCTCATCCGGTCGCCGCCAGGACCTCGTCGGCGATCCGCCGTGCGGCGTCGGGACGGGCCAGCGAGGCCGAAGCTGACGCCATCGCGGCGAGGCGCCCGGGGTCGCTGAGCAGGCTCCCGACCTCGGCCTCAATCCGCTCGGCGCTCAGCTCCTCGATCGCGCGATCATCAGCGCCGCCCCCGCCTCCTGCATCCAGGCGGCGTTGGCGCTTTGGTGCTCGGCGGTGGCGTGCGGGTAGGGGACGAGGATCGCCGGCCGGCCGCGGGCGGCGACCTCGAAGATCGAGCCGCCCGGCGCGGGCCAGCACCAGGTCAGACGCCGCGAGGACCTCGCCGAGGTCGGGCTCGTAGGCGAGCAGCGAGTAGCGCTCGCCGTGCGGCGCCGCCCGCAGGCGCCGGTCGAGCTCGTCGAAGTCGCGGCGCCCGGCGAGGTGAATGACGTCGAAGTCCCTGCGCCCGCGCTCAGCGAAGGCCTCGATCGCCGCGAGGTTGATCGAGCGCGCGCCCTGGCTGCCCCCCATGACCAAGAGGCAGCGCGCATCGGCCGGGACGGCGAACCGGCGCCGCGCCGCGCCGCGATCGGCTCGCAGCACCGCGGCGGGCACCGGCCGCCCGGTCACCGGGTAGCGCTCGCCCTCCCGGCCGGGGATCGGGAAGGCGAGGCAGACCCGCCTCGCACGGCCCGCCAGCAGACGGTTGGCGAGGCCGAGGTGACTGTCGGCCTCGGTGAGGATCAGGGGGACGCCGGCAGAGGATCGCGGCAAGCCCCGCGGGCCCGGCGACGAAGCCGCCGCCGCCCATCACGACGTCGGCCCCGCGGCGGCGGATCGCCCGCCTCGCGCTGGCCAGCGCCGCCAGCGCCTCGACCGCGGCGGCGCGGCCCGCAGCGGGTTGCGGCGGTCGATCCCGCGCACCCTCAGGGCGTCGATCTCATAGCCGGCCGCCGGCACCAGCTCGGCCTCGATTCGACCGCGGGCGCCGAGGAAGCTGACCTCGGCGCCGCTAGCCCGAAGCTCGGCGGCGACCGCCATGGCCGGCACGACGTGGCCGGCGGTTCCCCCCGCCGCCACCACGACTCTGGGCGCTCTTGCCACCGCTCGATCGACTCCTTCCACGCGCGGGCGCACGCCCGCCCTCGACGACGCGCAGTTTGCCAGCGCCGGCGGTCCCGCCGCGGGCGACGGCCAGGATCAGGCCCACCGCGAACAGCGTCGCCATCAGGCTGCTGTTGCCGTAGGAGACGAATGGCAGCGGCACGCCGGTCAGTGGCGCCAGCCCCATCACCGCGAAGAGGTTGATCGTCGCCTGGACCAAGATCAGCGAGGTGAGGCCGGCGACCAGCAGCTTGCCGTAGTTGTCCTTTGCCCGCTGGGCGACCCGCAACCCGGCGTAGCCGAACATCGAGAAGAGACCGACGATCCCGAGGATGCCGACCAGGCCCAGCTCCTCGCCGATCACCGCGGCGATCATGTCGGTGTGGGCCTCGGGGAGGTAGTAGGCCTTCTGCACACCATTGCCGATGCCGACCCCGAAGATGCCACCCGAGCCAATCGCGATCTTCGCCTGCGCCGCCTGGAAACCGGTGCCGGAGGTGTCGGCGCCCGGGCTGAGGAAGCCGGTGAGGCGGGCCATCCGGTAGGGCTCGAACAGGGTGACGAGCAGCGCCACGAAGCCGAGCCCGAGGGCGATCAGGCCGAGATCGCGGGGCCGCGCGCCGGCTGCGATCAGGGTCGCGCCGACCGCGAAGGCGACGACCATCGCGGTACCCAGGTCGGGCTCGACGACGATCAACAGGCAGGCGAAGCCGGCGATCAGCCCGAACGGCATGAAGCCGGCGATCGTCCGGGCCCGCTTCGGCTTGCGGGCGAGCATGTCGGCCCCGTAGAGGACCAGCGCCACCTTGGCCAGCTCGGAGGGCTGGAGCTGGAGCGAGCTCGGGCCGATCCAGCGGCTGGCGCCGTTGACGCTCGACCCGACCCCGAGCGCGGCGACGAGCAAGAAGAGGGAGAGCGCCAGGATCGCCGGGGTCAGCCGGCGCACCAGGCTCAGACCATGGCGCGCGGTCAGGTGCATGATCACCAGGCCGACCGCTCCGAAGATCAGCGTGCGCTTCAGGTAGTAGGCGCTGTTGGAGAGGCCACCGTTGCTGAGGACCTCGGTGGTCGAGCTGGCCGAGAAGATCATCACCGCGCCGAAGGCGAGCAGGCAGAGGGTCGCGGTGAGCAGCATGTTGTACTCGGCCGAGGGGGCGCCGGCGCGCGAGCGCTTGCTTTGCTCCCTTTGCCTTGCGCGGCTTGGCGGGACGGTCGAGCGCGAGGGCGCGGGCGCTCATCGCAGACCCGCGACGATCTCGCGGAAGCGCTCGCCGCGCTCTTCGAAGTTGTCGAAGGCGTCGAAGCTGGCGCAGGCGGGCGAGAGCAGGACGACCTCGCCGGGGCGGGCCGCGGCGGCGGCGCGGCGCACCGCGTCCTCGAGGTCGCGGCAGCGCTGCAGCTGAACCCCGATGCGGCCACCGGCGCCAGCTCGACGGCGAGCCGATCGGCGACCGCGCCGATCAGGTAGCAGGCCGCGCAGCGCTCCCGTATCGGATCGGCCAGCGGCGGCGAAGGGGTCGCCCTTCTCGCTGCCGCCGAGGATCGCGTGGACGCCGCCCTCAAAGGCGCTCAGCCCGACCACGGCGGAGGCGACGTTGGTCGCCTTGGAGTCGTTGACGAAGCGGACGCCGCCGATCTCGGCCACCTGCTCAAGGCGGTGCGGGACGCCCGCGAAGCTGCGCAGTCCCTCGCGAACCGCGTCGCGGTCGATGCCCATCGAGAGCGCCGCGGCGGCGGCGGCCATTGCGTTGGCGACGTTGTGCTCACCGAAGAGGCCGAGCTCCTCGACGCCGACCAGCGGCTCCCCGCGGTAGAAGATCGTGCCTTCTGAGAGCGAGACCTCGCAACCGGGTCCCGCCCCGTGGCAGAAGGCGACGCGGCGCGCGGCGCCGCCGAGCTCGACCCCGGCCAGCGCCGGGTCATCGCCGTTGTAGATAGCGAGGTCCTCGCCCGTCTGGTTGGCGAAGATCCGCAGCTTCGCGGCGAGGTAGGCGCCGAGGTCGGGGTGGCGGTCGAGGTGGTCGGGCGCCAGGTTTAAGAAGACCGCGCACTCGGGCGCGAAGGCGACGCTGTCCTCGAGCTGGAAGCTGGAGCACTCACAGACCACGGTCGCGGCGGGATCGAGCGTTCCCGGCCAGCCGCGAGAGCGGCGTGCCGACGTTGCCGGCGACGGCGACCGGCTCCGCCCGCGGTCCGGTAGAGGTGCCCGAGCAGCTCCACCGTGGTCGTCTTGCCGTTGGTCCCGGTCACCGCGAGGAAGCGGTTGGGGATCGCCCGCCAGGCCAGCTCCAGCTCTCCGACCACGTCGATCCCCCGCTCCAGCGCGGCGGCGATCACCGGCGCCTCCCGAGGAACCCCCGGGCTCTTCACAACCGTCCGAACTCCGTCGAGAAGTGCCAATCCATCCGAATCCACAACAACTTCGACGCCGACTCCCCCAAGCCCTGCAATCCCCTGCGGACGCCCAGAGTCGACCCCCCGAACGACCTCCCCCCTCCGCGCAAGCAGCCCAGCCACCGCAAGACCAGACCGCGCCAACCCAACGACCAAAAACGGGCCCACGGGCAGCTCCGGCCGAGGCTTGCGGGGGGCGGCGCACTCATCTTGAGAACGAGTTTCGCGCTTGACCCGGTGGACCCTGTGCGCTACCGCCCGATCGACTGCTGGTAGAGGGTGAACCCGATCCCCGAGCAGACCGCGGCGATGATCCAGAAGCGGAGCATGATCTTGGTCTCCGACCAGGCCATCATCTCGAAGTGATGGTGCAGCGGCGCCATCAGCAAGACGCGGCGGCGGAAGGCCTTGAAGGAGAAGACCTGGACCGCGACCGAGAGCGCCTCGATCACGAAGATGCCGCCGATGATGATCAGCAGCACCTCGGTCTGGGTCATCACGGCAAGCGCGCCGATCGCGCCGCCGAGACCGAGCGAGCCGGTGTCCCCCATGAAGATCGACGCCGGGAAGGCGTTGAACCACAGAAAGCCGACGCAGGCGCCGACCAGGCAGGCGGCGAGCAGCGCCAGGTTCTGGCGCTCGCCGGTGACGAATGCGATCGCCGTATAGGCGAGCAAGACGATCGCGCATGAGCCGGCGGCGAGGCCGTCAAGGCCGTCGGTGAGGTTGACGCCGTTGGAGGTGCCGGCGATCACCAAGAAGACGAGGACGAAGTAGAGAACCGGCCCGAGGTCGATGCTGCCTTTGCCGATCCGGAAGTAGAGGATCGGTTCCAGCCCGACCTCGTGCCGTGCGACCCACCAGAGGCCGAACGCGAGGATCAGCTGGAAGAGCAGCTTCCAGCGGGCGGAGAGGCCGAGCGAGCGGCGTTTGACGATCTTGATGAAGTCATCGGCGAAGCCGATCGCCGCGCAACCGATCGCGACGCCGAACACGGCGAGGCTCTGGGCGTCACGGTCGGAGAGGACCAGATAGGGCACACAGACCGCGGCGAAGACGATCAGCCCGCCCATCGTCGGGGTACCCGCCTTGGCGTGGTGCTCCTGCGGCCCGTCCTCGCGGATGTGCTGGCCGAACTCCCTGACCCGCAGGAACTCGATGAACTTCGGCCCGAGAAAGATGCAGATCAGCATCGACGCCATCCCGGAGATCAGGACCTCGCCCATCAGATCAGCTCCTTGAGGGCGTCGGCCACGGCCTCAAGGCGGGCCGAGCGGGAGCCCTTGACGAGGACGGCGTCGCCGGGGCCGAGCTGCGCCGCCAGCAGCTCGGCGGCGTCCTGCGGCGCGCCGACCAGCTCATCGGGGCCGTAGTCGCGGGCCGGCTCGCCGACCCCGATCAGCAGGTCGACTCCCGCCGCCCGCGCATGCTCGCCCACCTCGCGGTGGTAGGCGGCCCGCTCGGAGCCCAGCTCGGCCATCTCGCCGAGAACCGCGATCCTGCGACTCGCCCCCCAGCGTGGCGAGGTGATCGAGCGCCGCTCGCATCGACACCGGGTTCGCGTTGTAGCAGTCGTTCACGAGAACGATTCCGTCTCCCAGCTTGAGGCGCTCGCCCCGGAAGCGGGAGAATCCTATGTTCGCAGCGCGGTCGGCCATCGCGGCGGGCGCCGCGCCCAGCGCGACGCCCGCCGCGACAGCAGCCAGCGCGTTGGTCAGGTTGTGCGCCTCGGTGAAGGGGAAGTGGAAGCGCACGCTGCCGGCCGGGGTGGCGATCAGCGCCTCGGTGACCCCCTCGGCGACCCGGCGCTCAGCGACCTCGACGTCTCCGCCGGGGCCGAATCGCAGCAGGCGCGGCGCCCGCCCGAGGTGCGGCTCCAGCTCGGCGGCGTCCGTCGGCACGACCGCCACCCCGTGGCTGGGCAGCGCGTCCAGGACCTCCGCCTTAGCCGCCGCGATCGCCTCGACCGAGCCCAGCAGCTCGACGTGGACCGGGCCGACGTTGGTGATCACCGCGACGTCGGGCTCGGCGATCGCCGCCAGCTCGGCGATCTGGCCCGGCCCGCGCATCGCCATCTCCAGGACCAGCAGCTCGGCGTCGGCGGGGGCTTCGAGGACGGTAAGCGGCAGCCCGATCTCGGTGTTGAGGTTCTCGCGGTTGGCGTGGACCCGCCCCGGCAGCAGCGCGCGGGCGATGTCCTTGACCGAGGTCTTGCCGACCGAGCCGGTGACGCCGATGCACCCTGGCGCCGAGCGCGCGGCGCCAGGCGCGGGCGAGCGCCTCCATCGCGGCGAGCGGGTCGGGCGCCGCGAAAACCCAGGCGCCCTCAGGCCCGCGGCGTGCTGCGGCTCGGCCACCACACCCCAGGCCCCGGCGGCGATCGCCGCAGCGGCGAACTCGCCGCCGTTGACGTTCTCCCCGCGCAGGCCGAAGAAGAGATCGCCCGGCCCGCTGGCGGCGGAGTCGATCGTCGCGCGCCGCGGCGAGCCAGGGCCCCCCTCGGCGAGGATCTCGGCGCCGATCGCCGCAGCGATCTGGCTCGGCGCTCGAGGTTCACGCGGCGCCGACCAGCTTCCGCAACTCCTCGGCCGCGACCTCGCGGTCATCGAAGGGAACCTTGCGACCGTCCTTGAACTCCTGCCCCTGCTCGTGCCCCTTGCCGGCGATCACCACCGTGTCGCCCGGCCGGGCGCGCCCGAGCGCGAGGGCGATCGCGGCGCGGCGGTCGACCTCGACCTCGACCGTCGGCTCCCTCCGTCACCCCGGCGAGGACCTCGGCGACGATCGCGTCCGGATCCTCAGAGCGCGGGTTGTCGGAGGTGAGGATCGCCAGATCGGAGAGCTCGGCTCCGACCCGCCCCATCTTCGGCCGCTTGTCGCGATCGCGATCGCCGCCGGCCCCAAGGACGGCTATCACCCGGCCCTCGGTCAGCCGCCGCGCCGCCCGCAGCACGTTCTCCAGCGAGTCGGGGGTGTGGGCGTAGTCGACCAGCACCCCGAACCCCTGTCCCTCCTCGACCGGCTCGAAGCGGCCGGGCACCCGCCCGGCCGCGCCAGGCCCGCGGCCGCCGTCTCGGGATCGACCCCGAGCGCCGTTGCAGCGGCGAAGGCCCCGAGCGCATTGGCGACGTTGAAGTGCCCCGGCAGAGCGGTGCGAACGGGCGTCTCCCCGCCCGGCCGGGTGATCGTGAACTCAGCCCCACCGGCGTCGAAAGACACGCTGCGAGCGGCGTAGTCTGCCTCGGCGCCCTCGGCGGAGAAGGTCCAGGCACTCGAACTCCCGGGCGATCCGACGCCCGTAGGGATCGTCGACGTTGACGACCGAGATCCGCGGCGCCATCTCGAACAGCATCCGCTTGGAGCGAAAGTAGTCCTCCATGTCGCCGTGGAAGTCGAGGTGATCCTGGGTCAGGTTCGTGAACAGCGCCAGCTCGAAGTGAACCGCGTCGCAGCGGTGAAGCGCCAAGGCATGCGAGGAGACCTCCATCGCGCAGGCCCGGTCCCCGCCCTCCAGCATGCGCCGAAACGTCGCCTGCAGGTCGATCGCCTCGGGGGTGGTCCGCTCAACCTCCTCCTCCACCCCACCGACCAGCTGCTTCACCGTCCCCAGCAGACCACTCCGCGTCCCCGCCGCCTCGAGGATCTCCTGGACCAGGAACGCTGTGGTCGTCTTCCCGTTGGTCCCGGTGATCCCCACCACCTTCAGCTCGGCGGTCGGATCTCCCCAAAACCGCGCCGCCAAAGGCGCCATGGCCGCCCGAACGTCCTCGACCACGACCTGAGCAACGGGAAGATCCAGCTCCCGCTCGACGACCAGCGCAGGGGCTCCGGCCCCAACAGCCTCCACGGCAAACTCATGTCCGTCCACCTTCTCCCCGGGCACGCAGAAAAACAGCGTTCCCGGCCCGACTTTCCGGCTGTCGTATGCCAGATCCGCAAGCTCAACGTCAAGATCTCCCAAAGTGGTCTTGACCCTCACGCCCGCAATCAGGTCTCGCAGCAACACAGCCTCGATTCTAGGTCTGACCCGACTTTGCTCCGGGGCCCGGCGCATCGACGCTAGCCCGGAGGGACCCCGAGGTAAGGCAACGCAAACGCAGCGATCTTCCCGAACGCCGGCGCAGCCACCGACCCGCCGTAGTAGTTCCCCCCCGAGGGCTGGTCGACGATCACCGCGACCAGCAACCGTGGGTCCTGCGCCGGAGCAAACCCGATGAAGGAAGCCACGAATTTGGTGTTGGAGTAGGTCCCGTTTTCGGCGATCTGCGCCGTCCCGGTCTTGCCGGCCAGGGTGTAACCAGGCACGCTCACCTGCGAGGCGGTCCCCCCCGGCGCCAGCACGCCCTCGAGCATGGTGCGCACCTGTGCTGCCACCTGCGGGGCTGATGACGCGGCGCCCGCGCGGCTCGCGCACCGGTTCGCCGCCGACCTTCTCGATCAGCTGCGGACGGCGCAGGATGCCGCCGTCGGCGATCGCCGTGTAGCCCGCGGCCATCTGCATCGGCGTCACCGAGACCCCCTGGCCGATCGGCAGGTTGCCCATCGTCGAGCCCGAGTAGTCCTTGAGCGCCGGCACGATCCCCCGTTCCTCGCCGGGGAACTGGACGCCGGTCGGGCGGCCGAAGCCGAAGCGATCGATCCAGCGGCTGAACCGGCTGGCGCCCAGCTCGAGCCCGATCGTCACCGCACCCACGTTGGATGAGCGGGCGAGGATCTGGGCGACGCTCATCGTTTCGGTTCCCCGCGACTCAGGCTTCTTCGATCGTCCTGTTGGCTACCCGGATCGTCGGCGCCAGGGTGAACGTCGTTTCCGGCGTCACCAGCCCTTCCTCCAGTGCCGCCGAGACGGTGAACGCCTTGAAGGTCGACCCCGGCTCGTAGTTAAACCCCGTGGCCTGGTTCATCAGCGCTTCGGAGCTTGCCTGGGAGAGGTCGTTGAGGTTGACCGGGGGCCAACTCGCCATCGCCAGGATCTGCGAGTTGCGCGGTTCCATGACGATCGCGGTCGCGCCCTTCGGTGCGACGGTGGACCCGACCCCGGCGAGCACTTCTTCGGTCTTCGCTTGGATCGCGGGATCGAGCGTCAGCTGAACGTCCTTGCCGTCGCTGGCCTGCTTCACCGTTTCCAGCCGGATCGGCTCGCCGAGCGCATCCTTGACGACGCGGCGTTCGCCGTCGGTGCCCTGCAGCACAGAGTTCTCCTCCGCTTCCAGCCCACTCAGCCCCTTTCCTTCGGTCCCGAGCGCCCCGATCACCTGCCCCGCCAGCTTCCCCTGCGGATAGGTCCGGCGACTGTCGGGGAGCTGCCCGATTCCCGCCAGCTTGAGCCGGGCGATCCGCGCCGCCGCCGGCAGGCCCACCTGGTGGGCGACATAGGAAAAGCCGGAGTGCGCGGTCAGGCTGCGCATGATCTGGCCACTGCCGATGCCGAGGATCGGCGCCAGCTTCGCGGCGGTCCGGGACGGGTCCTTTACCTGATAGGGCGTCGCGTAGATCGTCGCGGCGTCTTCGGAGGCGGCCAGCTCATTGCCGTTGCGGTCGAGGATGGCGCCGCGCAGCCCCGGGACCGTGACCACCTCGGTCTGCTGGGAGATCGCCTCGGAGGCGAGCTTGGAACCCTCCACCCCCTGCAACCAGAAGGCTCGACCGACGATGACGAGGAAGCAGAAGAGAAAGCCGGCGAACAGGAGCCCGATCCGTCGCTCGATCAAACGCATTGCGCGTCCCGGCCTCAGCCGCCGCCGGCGGCAGCGAGGCGCTTGGCCGCCGTTTCAATGTCGTTCGGAGCGGCCCTCAGATAGCGAACCTGATTGGCCGGGGGCATTGCCAGGCCCTGCGCAGCCGCCTCGCGGCGGATCCGCGCTGTCCCGTACCTCTGCGCGTCGCGGCTTTGGGCGATCGAGTTGTCCGCTTCGAGGGCCTCGATGCTCTGGTAGATCTTGCCGGTGGATGCCGCAAAGCTGAGGGTTATCACGTTGAGGGCGACGATCCCAGCCAGCAGCACACCGAGCACGCCGATCCAGGCCCTGCCGCGGGTCATCCGACGACCAGGAGGCCGGAGTCGGGCAGATGACTTACCGCGGTTGCCGTGCGGCCCACGGCAACCGGGATCCGCTGGGCGCCGCTCGCCCGCTTGGGCTTGGGTCGGGCGCGCCTGGGAGCGCGGGCGGGGTCGGGACGGAGACGGGCTGGGGCAGCGCTCGCCCGGACCAGGCGAGGAGCAGATTTGCGCGTACGGGGAGCTTTGCGCGGAGGGGCCTCAGCCGGGCCGGTTCTGCGTGCGGGAGCGGCGACCGCCATCAATCACCCGCCTCCTGCGGTGCTGTGGCGGCGATCTTCACGGCCGCGCGCAGGTGAGCCGAGCGCGAGCGCGCGTTCGCGGCGACCTCTCCAACCCCGGGGGCGACGGCGCGGCGGGTGAGCAGCTCCGCCTCGGGCTCGTGGCCGCAGACGCAGACCGGCAGCTCCGGCGGGCAGACGCAGCCACGGGCGCGCTCGGCGAGGAACCGCTTGACGCGGCGATCCTCGAGCGAGTGGAAGGAGATCGCGGCGAGCCGACCGCCGAGGGGCAGCATCCCCCAGGCGAGGGGCAAGGCCCGATCGAGTGAGTCGAGCTCCCCGTTGACGGCGATCCGGATCGCCTGGAAGGTCCGCTTGGCGGGATGACCGCCGCCGAAGCGGGCCGAGGCCGGGATGCCGGCCTTGACCGCCGCGACGAGCTCGGAGGTGCTCTGCAGCGGGCGCCGACGGACGATCTCCCGCGCGATCCTGGCGGCGTAGCGCTCCTCGCCGAAGCGGCGCAGCACCTGCGCGATCCGTGACTCGGGCCACTCGTTGACGATGTCGGCGGCCCTCAGCTCCTGGCGTGTGTCCATCCGCATGTCGAGTGGGGCGTCATAGGCGTAGGAGAACCCCCGCTCCCAGGCGTCGACCTGCATCGAGGACATCCCGAGGTCCATGTAGACCATCTCTGGGCGGAGGCCTTCGCCGCGCAGGGTGCGAAGCCCTGCCGCGTAGTCGGCACCGATGAAGCGGGTCTGACAGGGCGCCTCGGCGGCGAACTCGGACAAAGCGGGCCTCCGCTGCCGGGTCGCAGTCGATGCAGACGAGCGTCCCGGTCGGCCCCAGCCGATCGGCAAGGAGCCGGGCGTGACCGCCACCACCGAAGGTGCAGTCAACCGCGGTCTGCCCCGGCTCGGGGGCTAGCAGGGCGGTCAGCTCGGTCGCGAGGACTGGTAGGTGCTCGTTCGGCATATAGATAAGAGTGGCGATTGTCGGCACCGGGCTCCTCGCATGCGAAACCTGGGCTCCCATCTCACTCAGAGGCTCCTGTACCCGCAAGGCCCTCGGCGATCTCGGGAGCTTCCAGGTCGAGCTCCTGCTCCTGCTTGGCCCAGGCGTCGGCGTTCCAAATCTCCAGGTACTCCCCCGCCCCGATCACGACGCAGGGCCCGTCGAGCCCTGCGTGCTCGATCAGCGGCTCGCGGCAGGCGGATGCGGCCGGCAGAGTCGAGCGTTTCGTCAAAGGAGCCGCCGTGGAAACGACGACGGAGGCGACGGGCGTCGCGACCGAAGGGGCTATGCGGTGCGAGGAAGCGGTCGGAGAGCTGCTCGAACTCCTCGGTCGTGTGCAACCAGACGCAGGGGTCAAAGCCCTTGGACAGAACCACTCCGTCAGAGAGGGCCGCGCGGAAGCGCGAGGGAACCGTGAGGCGGTCCTTGGAATCGAGACTGTGCTCGAAGATACCCCGAAATGCCACCGCGTCGATTCCTTTCGGGAGGGCTGGCAAGAGTTAGGACCGGGGTGATGAGGTGGGAGGAGCCTCACCACCCCGGTCCTGGGCTTCAACTCGCGCGCCACTGTAGCCCACTTTCCCCCACTTTGCAACACGACTATGCACTGCAAGCTCGTTTGCACCCAGGGCCGGCCCTGAGATATCAACTCCCGACCCCTGCTCGTGGAGGCGTTTGCGCCTGGACAATGCCGGTGGGCAAGGTGCCGGCCAAGGTGATAAGCCCTGCCGGGGTCACTGACGGGACCGCTGGGATCGGCACTAGGATCCCCGGAGGTGGCGGTCCGAAGAGCCCCAGCGCCGCATCCCCGGTGGAGCCAGATATCCCTTCCATGCGCAGTGCTCGCTGGCACGATCGCTCTCGCCTGTCTTGCCGTGGCCGCACCCGTGGCTGGCGCGGGACTCTCAGTTCGGGCGCGGGGAGGAGAGATCGGGTCCAACGGCGCCTCTGAGTCCGTCGGCGATCAGGCCGCGACGGGCAGCCGGCGAGCGGGTGAGCGAGAGCGTCAGCTATCTGTCGGGCGGGCGCGCCCGCATCAAGATCGTCTCCCGTCACCAGGCCGATCTGCACTGGAGCGGGCGGACCGTCTACTGGTATCTCGGCGCCCGCGCTGGCGGTCCCCTTCGTCGGGTGACGGTCGGGCGGACCAGCGAAGTCACGGCAGGCGTGACGCAGATGACCGCCACCGTCACCCTGGCGGCCGCCGGCCCGTTTCGGTATGCCGCCTGTTTCAACGTCCCGATGCAAGGCACGCTCGGCCCGAGCGGCTCGCACGGCCGCTGCGGGCGCTACCGCTTCCTCGGCCCCGCCGACTCGCCCTATGAGGGATCCGGTTTCGCACCGGCCGGCTACCCAGGACCTGCTGCCGTCGCCGCAGCGACGCGCTACCTCAACCGGCGCATCGGCTACACCGGGTTCGCGGTAATCGACAGCGAGGGACGGATGAGCGGCGAGCACCTGCACCGGACCTTCGTCAGTGCCAGTGTCGTCAAGGCGATGCTCCTGGTCGCCTACCTGCGCAAGCTGGCGGCCGAGCACCGCGGCCTCGACGCCGGAAGCCGTTCGCTCCTGGAACCGATGATTCACGTCTCCGACAACAACGCGGCGACCGCGGTCTGGGAACTGGTCGGAGACTCCCGTCTGCGCGAGCTGGCGCGCCGCGCCGCGATGACTGACTTCTCGATTGTCGGCATCTGGGCCAACGCGCAGATCAGCCCCGCCGACCAAGCCCGCTACTTCTTCGAGATGGAAGGCCTGATCCCACCCCAGTTCCGCCACTTTGCTCGTCACCTGCTCTCCCACATCGCCGGCTATGAGAGCTGGGGCATCCCGGCCATCGCGCGGCCACGCGGCTGGACAGTCTTCTTCAAGGGCGGCTGGCGTGGAACCGAACGCGGACAGCTCGTCCACCAGGTGGCCCGGCTGCAGCGACCGGGGGAGCGAGCGGCGATTGCCGTGATGACCGATGGCGACCCGTCGATGGGCTACGGGATCGACACGATCCAGGGCGTCACAGCACGTCTGCTGCACGCCAGTCCGTAAGCGACCACGAAGGTGGGCGGGCCGGGGCGCTCGCTCTAGGCTCCGACTATGACCCCGACCGGAACGGTGGCAGTGTTCGGGCCCCACCCGATGCTCTCGATCACGATCGAGGCGCTGAGCGCCGCGGGCGGCGACGACATCCATCTCCACCCGGCCGGCCAGGGCGTGTGGGTCGCCCGGATGGCGGCAGAGCTGGGTGCGGGGCCGGTCCTCTGCGGCTTCATCGGAGGTGAGACCGGCACCGTGCTGCGATCGCTGCTTGAGGAGTTGCCGATCGAGCTCCGCCTGGTGGAGAGCGCCGCGCCCAGCGGTGCCTATATCCACGACCGCCGCGGCGGCGAGCGTCGGTCGGTCGCGCAGGGCGCGAGCATGCCTCCATCGCGGCACGAGGTCGACGACCTCTTCTCGGCAGCCTGCGCCGCGGCGATCGACTCCGATGTCCTCGTCGTCTGCAACCCCTTCCCCGGCGAGGCGCTGCCGCTGGAGATCTACGAGAACCTGGTCGCCGACGTTCGGGCCAACGGGACCGAGGTCCTGGTCGACCTCTCCTCGCCGCGACTCGACAGCGCGCTCGAGGGCAAGCCGGACCTGGTCAAGATCAACGACTGGGAGCTGGCGGAGTTCGTCGCCGGGCCGGTCGACACCGAGGCGAGGCTGCGCACGGCGACCGAGCACCTACTCGAGCGCGGCGCTGGCGCGGCGATCGTAACCCGAGCCGGGGAGCCGGCACTCGTGCTTCGAGACGGTCGGGCTCAAATGCTGATCCCACCCCGCTTTGACCGTGGTTCGCGAGAGGGTTGTGGCGATTCGATGATGGGCGCGCTCTCCGCCTCGCTCGCCGGCGGCCGCGAGTGGGAGGAATCGCTGAGGATCGGCGCCGCGGCGGGGGCGGCCAATTTCCTGCGACACGGCCTCGGTACCGGCGCCCGCTCGGTGGTCGAAGACCTGGCCAAAAGGGTGAAGCTGGTTGGCCTAGGCTAGGGCGCCGGCTCAAACGGCGGCTCGACCCGCGCTCCTTCGATGATCGCGCGCGGCGCCGTTTCGGCGATCCACCCCAGATGAGGCGCCAGGCGCTCGACCGCTCCCAGCCCCTCCAACGCGGCGGCGATCTGCGGCGGCCGCCCGTGCCGGGAGGAGTGCGAATCGCTGCCGAGCACGTGGACCAGTCCCGCCTCGGCCAGCGCGACCATCCCCGGCGCCGTCTCCTCGCGCAGGAAGAAGTCTGCAGTGGCCTGGATCAGGGCACCGGCGGCGATCAGCCCGACCAGACGCTCGAACATGTCCGCCGAGACATGGCGCTCGGGATGGGCGATCAGCGCGCGGTGTCCGCGCTCGGCGAGGTACTCGACGCAGCGGGCGAGGCTCTCGCTGAGCGGCCCCGGTGCCGGCTCCAGCAGGATCCAGCACCCGCTGCCCAGCGCTACCAGGGCCAGCTCCTCCTCGCTAAGCCCCTCGACCGCAGTCTCGGCGACCTCACCTCCCTGCAGGACGGCGACCGGAACGCCCTCTTCGTGCAGCCGCTCGTTGAGGGCTCCGACGCGGCCGGCGATCTCACCGATGTGGACGTCGTGGTCGTGGCGGATGTGGGGGGTGGCGCAGATCGCATCGATCCCGTCCGCGGCAGCCTGCCGGGCCATCCCGGTGCTGTCGCTCAAATCGAGCGCCCCGTCGTCAAGGGCGGCCAGGATGTGGCAGTGCAGGTCGATCACGGGCTCGGCTCAGCCTAAAGCGACGACTGCCCTGCCCTCAGGATGCTCTTGCTTCTCACCGCATATCAGGTGAGCACGGCGACTAAGACGATCGCGATCGTGTAGGCGAGGGAGCCGGGCTCCCACATCACACCGCGGCGAGCTGCTGGTCGGTGAGGGCCGAGATGTGTCCTGGCCGGCCTGCCTGGTCGGCGTAGGCTGAGCAAAGCGGCGAGGCTAGAACTATCCCCAGCACCCAGCTCACGATGAGGGTCGAGCCCAGGTAGGTGAGTCTCCCCAGCTCGCTGAGTGGCGAGCACCACGGGGGCGAGTAGAGCGTAGGGCCGGGTGCAAACCGTCGTTCAGAGCCCCCCGCGGGCCGGCACCCGACTACGATGACCGGCATGATCCGGCACCTGCTCCCGCCGGGCTTGCGGGGGCCGATGGGCTTCAACCGTGGATAAGAAGACGACCCGCAGAGGGAATTATGAGTCGGGCTCCGACTACGTGCTCGAGTACGGCGAGCTTCGCTTCGCCTTCAACGAGGACGACTTCGGCCAGCGCGTCGAGCAGGCCGCGGTCAAGCTCGGCTTCGTCGACCAGGGGCTGAGCCCCGAGGAGCTGGACGACCTGCTCGACCTCGCCGTGAGCGGCGAGATCGCCGAGCCCACCTCCCGCCTCGGCGAGCACATCAACGAGAACTGGGAGGACCTGGTCGGACCGGCCAACCGCAGCCTCGTCCACTGGATCCGCCGCCTCGTCTTCCGCGGCGCCTGGCTGGACCAGCGCGTCAAGGAGGGCGAGCTGGACGTCGTCTTCGACGAGCGCACCCAGACCTTCGGCTACGTCCAACCGGACCGCAGCTCCGAGCTGATCGAGCTCTCCAAGGAGCCGTCCTGGCGCCGCATCGCCTACCGGCGGTAGGCGCGCTGAGGCTCGGGGTCTGCTCGCGCTCATAATAGACGCGAGCCCGCGCCACCAGGCCGGACTCGTCCAGCTCGACCGCCTCGATCGCCCGATGGCCGTCCTCGCGCCGGTAAAGCAGGGCAAAGCCGGCCGGGCCGTCGAGCAGCGACTCCTCGGTGACGGTCAGGTTGGGCGCCAGCTCAAGGCCATGGCGGAAGTGCTCGCGCAGCTCCTCGCGGCCGCTCACCCGCCGGTCCTCGCGTCCCCCACTACAGCCGGGATCGCAAACGCGACGTCCTCGGCGTAGCAGGCGACGATCGCGTCGAGGTCGTGCGCATTCCAGGCCTTCAGCCAGCGGTCGGCATGCTCACGGGGGCCGCCGCCCTTGCCGCGCCGCGGCGGAAGCGGCGGCGCCGGCGGCGGCGGGGTCGAGCCGGCGCCCCCTCGGCCTCCGGCAGCGGCGGCGGAGGCCGGCTGCGGCGTCCGGCGGGCGCTTGCGGCTGCGGAGGCCCTCTTGGGCGGGCGCATCGCCGGCAGCTTCTCGATCAGCTCGGCGCGCGGCAGCATCCGGTAGCGGGGCACCCCCGCCTCGGCCGCCAGCGCGTGCAGCTCGGCGAGGTGCTTGGACTCCAGCTCGGCCTTGGTCATCGAGGCGGCAGGTTATTCAACCGGCCGAGGTCGGCGCGGGCGGGGTCGACGCCCTCCTCGCTCGGCGGCGGCCGGCCATGCTTCGGCCTCCTGCTTGATGCGGCGGCGCGACCACCCCAGCTCGCCCCCGATCGCCTCGGCGAGCGGGCGAACCGAGTCGGCGCTGCGCAGTTGCGCCGCGGCGAGAATGCCCAGTCTGGTGCGGCGCAGCAGCACGTCGGCGACGCCGCGCGCCTGCTCGAGGCGGGCGGCAATCATCGCCTCCGCGAGCAGGTCGGGGCGGCCGGCGACGATCGGCGTCGCCAGCTTCGGGTCCTTCCAGGCGAGGTCGAGGACGGCGCGGGCGGCGTGCCCGTAGCGAAAGGCGAGTTGGGCGACCGACTCCTTCCCCACTCCCTCCGGCGCCTCCAGGTCCTCGGGGCGAGCCTCCATCCCGAGCGGGATCTCGGCCGTATGGCAGGGGGCCTCGCGCCCCTCGCGCTCGACCAGTCGGTCGACGGTCTGCTTCGCCATCCGCCGCCAGGTGGTCAGCTTGCCGCCGGTGATCGTCAGCATCCCCGATGAGGTCTCATAAAGCTCCGCTTTGCGGGAGATGTCGACCGACTTGCGCGGGTCGCCGGTCGAGATCAGCGGACGCACCCCGGCGTAGGCGCCGACCAGGTCAGAGCGCCCGAGCGAGACGCCGAAGAAGGAGTTGACCGCGTCGAGCAGGTAGGCGATGTCCTCCTCGGCCGGTCTGGGGGTGGGAGATGTCGCCCTCGTAATCGTTGTCCGTGGTGCCGATCAGGGTGCGGCCGTACCAGGGCAGGGCGAAGATCGCCCGCCCCTCGCCGGCCGGAACGATGCAGGCGGCGCGGCCCATCGAGAGATCGGCCTGATCGACGATCAGGTGGGTGCCGCGGCTGGGAGCGATCCGCGGCACGTCCTCCTCGTCGACCACCTCCTCGGGACGGATGCGGTCGGCCCAGACGCCGGTCGCGTTGACGACGTTGTCGGCCTCGACCACGAGGCGCTCGCCCGACTCGGTCTCGACGAAGGCGACCCCGCAGGCGCGGCCGTTGGAGGAGAGCACCTCGGTCACCTCGGCGCCGTTTAGCATCGCCGCGCCGAAGCGCTCCGCCTCGCCCAGCACGGTCAGCACGAGGCGGACGTCGTCGGTCTGGCAGTCGTAGAAGAGGTAGGCGCTCTTGGGTTCCCGCGAGGCCAGCGCCGGGACCATCTCCAGCACCTCCTCGCGGTCGATCGTGCGGTGGCGATCGGGGGACCAGTAAGCGCCCTCGTCCTCCTCCCGGGCCGCCTCACCTCGCGACGGCTGCGGCCGACCCTGCGTCGTCGCCATCACGTCGTACATGTTGAGGCCGAGCCCGACTTTGCGGTCGCGGCGCTCCTCGCCCAGGGCGGGGACGAGGAACGGGGTCGGGTAGACGAGGTGCGGCGCCAGCCGGACCATCAGCTGGCGCTCCAGCAGCGCCTCGCGGACCAGCCCGAGGTCGAAGTTCTGCAGGTAGCGCAGGCCGCCGTGAACCATCTTCGAGGAGCGGCTGGAGGTGCCGGCCGCGTAGTCGTCGCGCTCCAGCAGGGCGACCGAGTAGCCGCGCGAGGCGGCGTCGAGAGCGACCCCGGCGCCGGTGATGCCGCCGCCGATCACCACCACCTCGAAGCGCTGGCCGGCGATCGCCTCGATTGCCTCGGCGCGGGAAGCATCGGCGCCCCAATCGCGGTCTCACGTCCACGCCCGAGCGTATCGGCCCCCCGGCGGCTACCAGCCGTGGCGGGCGAGCCACCAGGTTGCGCCGAGCGCGAGGCCGCCGCTGGCGACGCCGATCAGGATCGGCGGCCAGGGCGAGGAGGCGCCGCCGGGTTCGAGCGAGCCCGCGGAGGACGATGCCGTAGTGGACGGCGTTTGGGTGGTGGTGGGCCTCTGGCCCTTTACCCCGGGGACTGCGGAGGATCCCTTCCCCGCCGGTCGGGGCCGGCCCGACCGCGCCGCGGCGCCGGGGGCGCCGGGGCTGCCCTGGGGGGGGACCGGCGCGGACGGAGATCCGGGCGTCGGTGTCACCGCGGGACTCTGGTTCGTCGTCCCAGCACCGGACTTGGCGGGTTTGGGCGCCGGCGGGGGTTTGGGCGCCCGGGGCGCGGCCGGGACTGGGAACGACTTGCCGGCAGCGGCCACCAGGACCTCGCCGGTGACCCAGATCGGGGTCTGGTCGCTTGAGCTCGAGTAGCGGTAGTGGCCGTCGCTCGCCTGCTGGGCGGAGAGGTAGTCGGGGGCGCTGGCGCCGCCACGGCGGAAGGAGCCCGGGTCGCCGCCTGACGGCGAGGATTCCCTGGATCGCCCAGGCGGTGGACTGGGAGTTGACCGCGCCCGAGCCGCCGAGCGGGAAGCCGCCGCCGGGGCGCTGCGCCGCGCGCAGGTAGGAGAGACCGCGATCCGCCGCCTTGGAGCCGCTGGCAAGTGCCTGCAGGACCGCGCCGGTGTCATCGGCGGTGCTGGGCGAGCCGGGCGTGTCGCCCCAGCCGCCGTCGTTGTTCTGCACGCCGCGCAGCCATTCCACCGACTTGTCGAGGCCGCCGCTCGGCGCCCGCGGCGCGCAGGGCGATGACGCTGAAGGCGGTCGTGGGTGGGCCAGCCTTCGAAGGAGCCGTTGCCGCGCCGGCGCTTGGCCAGTTCGGCGACCAGGTCGCGCCCGGCGAAGGAGCGGGGGTTGACGCCCGCCCCCTCCAGGGCGAGGACCGTGCGGGCGAGGTCGCCGGTGCTGCTGATTTCCCGCTGGGCGCCGCGCAGGAAGTCGACCGGCGTGTGGCCGTGCGCTGGAGACGTCCAGCGGGTTGCGGCCGGCGGCCTCCAGCCCGAGCATCGCCCAGTCGGTCATCGTCGACGCTGGAGCGTTCGCCGGGCGAGGCGCCGAAGCCGCCGTCGGAGTTCTCGACGGATTCCAGCCAGCTCGGCGGCGCGCGAGGCATCGGAGGCCTCGGCGCGGGCCGGAAGGGCGACCGCCAGCGCGAGGACGAGGAAGAGCGACGCCGCGACGCCGCCGCCGCGCAGGCCTGGGCTCAGCCCGGCCGGGCTCGGATCCCGCCGCCCGGCGCCGTCCCCCCTCCCCCACTGGAACCGCTCGCGGAAGCGGATCAGCATCCGCACCATCGCCGGCCCGGCGATGCAGGGCGAAGACGATGTTGCCGATCGCGTGGGCGGCGTCGAAGGGGATCGCGCGGACCTCCAGCACCAAGAAACGCCGCAGCGAGAGTTCGCCGCCGTAGGTCATTTCGTGAGAAGTTGAGCAGCGCTCCGTAGGCGACGCCGGCAAAGCCGCAGACCCCCGCCAGGGTGAGGCGGCCGACGTTGCGGGTGCCGAGGGCGAGCGCCGCGCCCAGGATCCCGCACAGTCCCCAGGCCGCCATCTGCCACGGGGTCCACGGCCCCTGGCCGAACCAGAAGTTGGAGACCAGACCGGCCAGGGCGCCGACCGCGAACCCCGGCGCGGGGCCGAGCGCATAGCCGGCGAAGATGACGATGTCGGTGGTCGGCTTGACGTTGGGGAAGGCGGCGAAGGCGATGCGGCCGGCGATCGCCATGGCGGCGAGGGCGGCGACCAGGGCGACCACCTGGGAGGGCGGTCGCGAGCGCTCATACCAGGCAAAGCCGCCGATCAGGACGGCGCCAAGGATCAGGAAGCTGATCAGCTGCCAGCTCACCGCGCGTCTCCTCCGAGCGAGCGCCGCGGCGCCCTGCTCGGGGGTGATTACCCCCGGCAGGTCGAGGACGCGGGCGACCTCGGTGGCGAAGTACCAGCCGCCGGAGAGGACCTCGACCGCGGCGCCGTCGGCGATCACGCAGCCATCGCCCAGCAGGACGACCCGCTCGCGCGAACGCCGCCGCGAACTCGACGTCGTGGGTTGCGACGACGACGCCGGCGCCGCGGCTCGCCAGCTCGTCGATCAGCTCGACCAGGTCGTCCTTGCGGGCGCGGTCCATCCCCCGCGTCGGCTCGTCGAGCGCGACCAGTCCCGGCAGCTGCTCTCCGTCCATCCGCCCGGCCAGGGCGATCGCCAGCGCCAGGCGCTGCCGCTCGCCGCCGGAGAGATCGCGGGGGTCCGCGCTCGATCGCGTGCTCAAGCCCGACCAGCCGCCAGCGCCGCCGCGCCCGTCCTCCCCCGCCAGCTCCTCGCCCACCCGCTCGCGGACCAGGTAGTCGCTTGGGTTCTGGGTCAGCAGCGCGATCCCGCCAGGCGTCTCGATCTTGCCCCGCACCGGGTCGACGAGACCCGCCGCGGTGCGCAGCAGGGTGCTCTTGCCGGCGCCGTTGCGGCCCATCAGGGCCACTCGCTCGCCGGCGCTCAAGGCGCAGATCGATTCCCCTCAGGACGTCGCGGGGCGCTGTCTCCCAGAGGTCAGCTCCACCCACAGGTCGCGGGCCGACAGCGCCGGGGCTGGCGAGGGTTCGGCCCCCGCCTTGCACCTAGTCTTGGTCGGGTGCTGGACGGCCGGCCGCGCTGGGCGAACTGCCGAGAAGCACAAGACGCTCGAGGGGAGCCCGGCCTCGCCTCATCGGTGCGCTCGATCAAGGCGAGGATTGCCCGCGCATCGCGGACCCCGACCGGAAGCGGGTCGATGCCGGCGAGGGAGAAGAGACGCGCGGCGGGGGTGCTGAGGGCCGGGTCGGAGTCGTGAGACCAGGCCAGGAAGTCGCGCGGGGGACCGTCGAAGGAGATGGCGCCCGAGTGCCATCGCGACCACGCGATCGGCGGCGGCAAGGCAGCGCTCGAGGCGATGCTCGGCGAGCAAGATGGTGACCCCCCACTCCTCGTTGAGGCGGCGCAGCAGCCAGATCAGCTCGTCGCCGGCGACCGGGTCAAGCTGGGAGGTGGGCTCGTCGAGGAGGACGAGGCGGGGCCGGGTGACAAGGGCGGCGGCGAGCGCGACGCGTTGCAGCTCGCCGCCGGAGAGGGTGTCGACGGTGCGACCGAGGAGGTGGGGGATGGCGAGGGCGAGGGCGACCTCCTCGACGGCGCGGGCGCGCGAGGTCGGGGCGTCGCCGCGCATCTCCAGCGGCAGCTCGATCTCCGCCGCAACGGTGGTCGAGACGACCTGGGTCTCGGGGTCCTGGGCCACGTAGCCGACCGCGGTCGCCAGCTCACCTGGTCCGGAGGCGATCGCGTCGAGCCCGGCGACGTTGACCTCGCCGGCGATCTCCCCGCCGTGGAAGTGCGGGACGAGGCCGCAGGCAGCGCGCAGGAGGGTCGACTTGCCCGAGGCGGAGCGACCGGCGAGGACGGCGAACTCGCCGGGGTCGAGGTGGAGGGAGACATCGAGCAGAGCCTTGTGCTCGGCGTGTGGGTAGCCGTAGGTGAGCCCCTCGACCGAGAGGGCGGGGGCGGTCGCCGTCGCGCTCGCCAGCTCAGACACGCGATGCCTTCAGGCGTAGGCGGGACGCCCGGCGGCGCGGCTTGGTGCGCGCGCGGCGGCGCGACGCGGCTTGCGGCGCAGCGGAGCCAGGCCGCTGAGCAGGATGAGAGCCGACAGCGCAAGGGTGAGCGCACCGATGCCCAGCCCAACCGTCGGGTAGGCGTCAAAGGCGTCGGCCCCGAGCGGCTTGGCGGCGATCGCGGCGACGAGGACGAGTGGCGCCGATCGCGTAAAAGCGACGCGTCGTGGCGAGAGCGCTCCCTGCGTCGCTTCGCCTTCGGCGCCTCGAGCGCATAGCCGCGCAGCTCCAGCGTCGCCGCCACGTCGACCGCGCGATCGAGCGAGCCGGCCAAGCAGGCGGCGGAGGAGCGGGCGCGCGGCCGACCGGGGCGGCGCCGGGACCCCGCAGTCGTGGCCGCGTCGCGCAGGCGGGCGGCGTCGGCGGCGGCGACCGGGACCAGGCGGGAGACGAGGGTCGCGGTGAGGGCCGAGCGGCCGGCGAGCGGCCGCAGGGCGCGCAGCACCCGGTCGGGGTCAACGCAGGCCGAGTAGACGGCGAAGGCGACCACCACCGCGAGCGACGCGCAGACCGAGCGCCAAGCCGTCGACGATCGCCTCGGCGGTGACGTCGACCTGGCCAAGCAGCGGCCACTCGCCGAGCCGGGCGAGGACCGTCTCGCCGCTTCTGACCACCAGCGCGTTGACGATGACGATCGACAGGGCGAGCGCCACGCCCATCCGCAACGCGACGCCAACGGCGTCGCGGGCGCCCGCGAGCAGCCCGGCGAGGACCGCGGCGGCGAGGACCGCGGCGAGCACGACCGGGCTCGAGTAGACGAAGGCAACGGCGACGAGCGAGCCGAGGTAGGCGACTGCGGCCCCCGGCGAGGCGGCCTGCAGCGGGCCCGGCCTCGGCGTGTAGGCGAGCGGCGATCTCATCGCCAGCGGCAGCGGCGTCTCCTTCCCATCCTCGGTTGCGACCGCGTAATGGTCGCGCAGATCGGCGGCGTCGAGCAAGCCGGCCGCGGCGCGAACGCCGGACGGCGTGGCGCCGGTGATGACCCAGGTCGGCGGCCCTTCATAGCGCCGCGTCGCCGCGACCAGCCCGGCGCCGGCGCCGAACGAGCGCGCCGGCTTGCCGTCTTCGCTCAGCCCCGTCAGCTCGAAGCCACCACCGCGCCGGGCGAACTCGGCGAAGACGCCGCTCGCCTGCGGCCCTTCGCTCGATCTGCGCCGCCGCGGGATCTCGCCCGACCCGCGCCCAGGGGCCGACCAGCACCCGGATCGCGCCGCTCGGCGAGCCCGCCGCGACGGACGCCCCGCCGCCCTGCAGCCTGCTCCGCACCTCCCCGCAGGCCCCTCCCCCGCCCATGCACACGACGCGCCACCGGGTGCCGCTTGCCTTCATAGCCGCCGGTGAACGGCTCCGGCCAGGAGCCGACCACGGCCGGCACCTGCATCGCCGCCGACCAGTCGCGGTAATCCCACCAGATCGCCTCGCCGCCGTGCAGCGGGTAGGCGGCCGCGCCGACCGGCGACTCGACCCCGTTGACGTAGAAGAACCAGTCATAGGAGGCGCCGCCGCGCTGCTTCCCCTTCCACCCCGTCGATCGACTGCACGAAGCCGCCGCCGTAGCGGGTCGAGACCTCGGCGCTGCGTTCGAGCACCCGCATCACCGTGTCGGATTCGGTGACGCCGCCGACTGCGCGTTCGAGGACCGGCTCCGCCCCGTAGTCGTGGGTCACCGTCAGCCGCACGTCGTCGAGCCCCTTGCCGGGGCCGAGGCCGCAGCCGGCGAGCGCGAGCGCGCCGACAAGCAGCGCGACCGCAGCCGCCGTGCCGCGGCGCCCGCTCACCTACCTGAGCCGCTCGGGCACTTGCCCCCCACGCAGACCGCCTCGCGGTTGGACGGGATGTCGGCGCCGAGGCGGGCGATCAGCAGGGCCGGCTTGCTCAGCGTCACCGTGGCGCGACCGCTTGCGTCGGTGGGGCCGCTGGCCCCGCTCACCGTCACCCCGGCGGCCGGCTTGCGCTTCCCTTTTTCGTCGTAGGAGAAGACGCGCACCGAAAACGGCTTTCCCGCGCTCGCGCCGTGGCGGGCGCGCTCAGCGCCAGCTCTTCGGGGTAGGGGTAGGAGGTCGCCAGGTACCAGAGCACTTCGTCCCCGGGGTGCAGCTTCACCTTGCTGCCGCCCACCGGCGGGCTCTTGTGGTTCACCGTCAGATACCAGCCTTCGCTTTCGCTCTTTGGGACGTTGCCCCCGACCCCGCACAGCCCCAGGCCGAAGCTGAAGTGGTCGGTGACGAGCAGCGGCCGCAGCGCCGCGTCGGTCTTAGCCGCCTCGGCGAGCAGGCCGAGCGCCGTCGCCCCCTTGATCGTCACCGACCTGCCGCTGCCGCCGGTCCCTTGCCCGAAGCAGGTCGCCTTGGGGCTGGTCGAGATCGACGTGGTGCCGGTGCTAAGCGCCTCTTCGGCGAGCACCTTGCCGCTCGTGGTGAGGACCCGCAGCTTGGCGGGGATGCCGCCCCCCCTGGCTCCAGCCAGCGCCGTGGCCGAGAGAGCGAGAGCAACGGCCAGCGCGCACGCGGCGGCCAAGCCGGAATGAGATCAGTCTGGGCATTGAAGCCACCCTTTCCTCGAGGGTTGTCATGGCTGGCCGGGGACAGGTCTCCTGGCTTCCGGGGTGGCCGGCCGCACCTTCCCGGGGCATCTGTGTCTGCCCCAGTGGCTGGCGCCAAGGCGCCTGCGGCTTCCTTTCCCGGTCACAGTGGCGGGACCGCGCCGGCTTCTCACCGGACTTCCCTTGACCACCGACCGTATCTACGCGGGCGAGTCTACCCGGCTCCCCGGCGCACCGGTTGCCGAGGCTCGTTTGGAGCAAGGCGGCGGCTTGTGTCGTTCGCGCTGCCAGGCGGCGCCATCTAGGGGGCCGAAGCTCAGCGGCAGGTCAGCGTGAACGTCGCTGTCGGCGCCGCGCTGGTGAGGGCGGACCCGCCCATCCCCTCCGGCTTCAGGGAGCGCAGAGGTCGCGGTAGTAGCGGTAGTCGCTCCTCTCGGGCCGCAGGTTCGAGGCGAGTGCGAGGTGGTGGCGGGCCCGCTCCGTCCGCCCCGTCTTGGCAAGTGCCCGGCCAAGGCAAAAATGCGCGTAGTCGTTGACGCCGTGGGCGTCGACAACGGCCTCGAACTCAGCCGCGGCCTTGGCGAACTGCACCGCAACGAAAGTAGGCGCGCCCGAGCGCCTCTCGCACCGAGGACTTGTCGGGAGCGCGGCGCGCCGCCGCCGCGAGCGGCACCGTGGCCTGCTCGAAGTCACCGTCCTCGAGCAGCTCGATGCCGCGCCGGTAGAGGTTGAAGGTGGAATCGGCCTGTGCGTCAGAGAGCATCGTCCTCTAGTGTAGGAACCGGACCCGGCGGGCTTCCGTCCAGCTCAATTCGGTGAGGCGACGGGAGAGGAAGCGACAGTCGGGCACGGAGTGGGCCAGCTCGAGCGCCCGCTCGTAGGCGGCGCGGGCCTCATCGGCGCGGCCGAGGCGGCGAAGGAAGTCGGCGCGGGTCGCGTGAAGGTAGGGGTAGGAGTCCAGCTCCAGTCCCTCGATCGCCTTCAGCCCGGCCTCCGGACCGGCCGTTTCCGCCATCGCCACCGCACGGTTCAGCTCGACGACCGGGGAGCCGGTCTGGCGGGCCAGCTCGCCGTAGAGGGCGGCGATCCGCGGCCAGTCGCGAACGTCCTCGACGTGCAGGACGGCGATCTGCGGCCTGCAGGAAGTAGGGGCCGGCGGCCGCGCAGGGCGCTTGCGCGCGCCGAGCGCGGCGCGGCCGGCCGCGATCCGCTCGCCGTCCCACAACCCGCGGTCCTGGTCCTCCAGCAGAACCAGCTCGCCGTCGCGGAACCGCGCCTCGCGACGCGCGTCGTGGAGCAGCATCAGCGCCAGCAGGCTGTGCGCCTCGGGCTCGTCGGGCATCAGCTCGACGAGCGCGCGTCCCGAGCCGGATCGCCTCGCTCGCCAGCTCGCCGCGACCCCCGTAGCCCTCGTTGAAGATCAGGTAGACGACCGCCAGCACCGCGGCGAGCCGATCGGGCAGCAGGTGCTCGGGCGGCACCTGGAAGCGGGATCCCGGCCAGCCTTGATCTTCTTCTTGGCGCGGACGATGCGCTGCGCCATCGTCGCCTTGGGGACGACGAAGGCACGAGCGATCTCCTCGGTGCCGAGACCGCCCAACGTGCGCAGGGTCAGCGCCACCTGCGCGTCGGTGGAGAGCGCCGGGTGGCAGCAGGTGAAGATCAGCTCCAGCCGCTCGTCCGGGAACGTCGTCTCCTCCAGCTCGTCCTCCACGGCTTCAGCAACCTCCAGCAGCTTCGTCTTGGCGGCGAGGGTCCGGTCGCGGCGGATGCGATCGATCGCGCGGTTGCGAGCGGTCGCAATCAGCCAGGCGCCGGGGCTCGCGGGCGTCCCCGTCCCGGGGCCAGCGCTCCGCCGCGATCGCGAACGCCTCCTGTGCGGCTTCCTCGGCGAGGTCGAAGTCGCCGAGGAAGCCGATCAGCGCAGCGAGGACTTGTCCCCACTGGTCGCGGAAGGTCTGCTCGATCAGCGCTCCACCACCGGGCGCACCTCGATCGCGCCGCCCAGGCGCGCCGCCGGGATCCGCGAGGCCAACTCGATCGCCGCATCGAGGTCGTCGGCATCAAAGAAGAGGTAGCCGCCGAGCGCCTCCTTGGTCTCGACGAACGGGCCGTCGGTGGTCAGCGTCTTGCCGTCCTGCACGCGGACTGTGGTCGCCGTCTCGGGGGGCTGCATCTGGACGCCGGGGCTGACGCCGGGGGTCTCGTTGATCGCCCGGTATGCGCCGTAGATCGCCTTCTGCTCGTCCTCTGAAAGACGCTCCCACTCCGCCGACGGTGGCGTCGGGGTGGTGCCTTGATGAATCAGCAGCATGTACTTCATCGCTTCCTCCTTCTCCGGCATGGTCGCCTCTAAGACGAACGGGGAGCGACGAAATCGACAACCCGCCCAGCCTACCCGGCAGAATCGACCTCCGTGGCCGACCGCCAGCCAACCGTGCTCGTCGCTCGCCGGCTGCCAGCGGTCGGACTTGAGCGGCTCGCCGAGGACTGCGAGGTCCGTGAGGGAGGGCTCGACGCGACCCCGGAGCGCCTGCGGGAGCTAGCGGCCGGCGTCGAGGCGATCATCGGCGACCCGACGGTCACGGTCGACGCGGCGCTCCTTGACGGGGCCGGGCCGCGGCTGCGGGTGGTCGCGAACTTCGCGGTCGGTTACGACAACATCGACCTCGACGCCTGCCGCCGCCGCGGTGTCACCGTGACCAACACGCCCGGCGTCCTCACCGACGCGACGGCCGAGCTTGCGCTCGCGCTGACGCTCGCCGCTGCTCGCCTGATGGGCAAGGCCGAAGCTGACCTGCGGGCTGGGCGCTGGGAGGGGCTGGACCCCCTGGGCTATCTCGGCCTCGAGCTGAGCGGCGCCGTCTTCGGCGTCGTCGGGATGGGCCGAATCGGCAGCCGCTACGCAGAGCTGGTGCGCCCGCTGGCGGCGGAGATCCTCTACACGAGCCGCAGTCGCAAGGCGCGGGTGGAGCATCGGCTGGGCGCCGCCCAGGTGGAACTGGTGGAGCTGGTGGCCCGCGCCGACGTGGTCAGCCTGCACCTGCCCGCGACGACCGAGACGGTCGGCCTGATCGGCCGCGAGGAGCTGGCGGCGATGAAGCGCCACGCGATCCTCATCAACACCGCGCGCGGATCGCTGCTCGACTCCGCGGCGCTGGCCTGGGCCCTGCGCGAGGGTGAGATCGGCGCGGCGGGCCTCGACGTCTACGAGCACGAGCCCGAAGTCCCGGCCGAGCTCCTCGACGCCCCCAACTGCGTCCTCCTCCCCCACATCGGTTCGGCCACCACCCGCGCCCGCGACGCGATGGCGCTCCTCGTCGCGGACGATGTCCTAGCCGTGCTACGCGGCGCCGAGCCCACCCACCCAGTCCTCCCTGCTGGATAGGAGAACCGGGGGCTGCTACGGTCCTTCTGTCGGGCTTGGCCACTCGCCACCCGAGAGGTTCCGTTTCCTCCGTGCGCTGCTGAGCGTTGAGGGGCCGCTGGATCTCCCCCCGAATCGCTCATAGAAGGAGCTCACAACAATCATGTCGTTTGCCGATCTCGGCATCTCCAAGCCCGTGGTGGACGCGCTCGCCGCGCGCGACATCACGCAACCCTTTCCCGTCCAACAGATGGTCATCAGCGACGCGCTCGCGGGCCACGACCTGCTCGTCCAATCGCCAACCGGCTCCGGCAAGACCTTTGCCTTCGGCATCCCGCTGGTGGACCGCGTTGAGCCCGGTGCGCCGGATCCCTCCGCCCTAGTGCTCGCGCCAACCCGCGAGTTGGCGAGCCAGATCGTCGACGAGCTCAAGTCAATCGCCCGCGCGCGCCGGCTGCGGATCGCGGCGGTCTACGGCGGCGTCGGCTTCGGGCCGCAGATCGCCGCCGCCCGCCGCGCCGACATCGTTGTCGCGACACCCGGGCGCCTCGAGGATCTGCTCGCGCGGGGCGTCGTCTCGCTGGGGCGGGTCCGCATCCTCGTCCTCGACGAGGCCGACCGCATGCTCGACATGGGATTCAAACCGGCGGTGAGCCGGATCGTCGCCCAGACCCCGGCTGAGCGCCAGACCCTCTTCTTCTCGGCGACATTGGGGGGCGCCACCGGCAAGCTCGCCGCCGCCTACACACGCAAGGCGCGCCGCCACACCCAGGCAGCCGCCGAGCGCAGTGAGGCCGACGTCGAGCATCGCTTTGTCCACGTCGAATCCCAGAGTGCCAAGCTCGACCACCTGGCCGGTCAGCTACGCGAGGACGAGCGTGGCCGGACGCTGGTCTTCGTGCGGACCAAGCGCGGCGCCGACCGGCTCGTCAAGCGGCTCCGCAGCCGTGAGCTGGAGGCGGTCGCGATGCACGGCGACAAGACCCAACGCCAGCGCGAGCGGGCCCTGGCCCGCTTTGAGAACGGCGAGGTCGACACCCTGGTCGCCACCGACGTCGCCGCCCGCGGCATCGACGTCGCCGACATCACCCACGTGATCAACTTCGACGCCCCAGGCGACCGCGACTCCTACGTGCATCGGGTCGGCCGCACCGGCCGGGCCGGGCGCCGCGGCGCCGGGATCAGCTTCGTGCTCGCCGACCAGGCCGCCGAGATGCAGGGCATCGCCCGCGATCTCGG
This sequence comes from uncultured Solirubrobacterales bacterium, assembly GCA_963842375.1. Lineage (GTDB taxonomy): Bacteria > Actinomycetota > Thermoleophilia > Solirubrobacterales > 70-9 > CAVUPF01. The sequence continues at coordinate 167,125 of CAWJGB010000001.1, read as the reverse complement.
TCTCTCCCGCGAGTTCGACCGGGGCCGCAGGCGCCGCGACCCGGAGACGCCGATTCAGCCTCCCAGGGCAAGCCGTCGCCACCGCGCCAGGCCCAGGGTCTCCGCGTGAGCGCAGGCACCGCCACGGCGGTGAAGTGGACCTGTGATCGCTGCGGCGTATCGGCGAGCCGGATCGACGGCGAGCGAACCGCGCTTCCCGACGCCTGGTCAAGCTCGGCCGAGGGCCGGTTCTGCCTCGTGTGCAGGCGTGAGCGAGCCGCGAACGCGGCGCTGGAGTCGGCGCCGAGCGACAGCCCCCTCGCCGCCCGGGCGCGGCTCCGCCGCGCCGCCCTGATCGAGTTCGAGGTGAGCCGGGCGCCCAGCCATGCCAACAACGCGATCGCCAAGGCATGCCGCTCCTCGGCAACCGCAGTAGCCCAGGCGCGCCACCGCCTCCAGCTACCCGAACCGCCCCCGCAGTCCGCGAGCAAACGCGGCTAGCAAGGGAGTCGGCGCCGACCGGCAGGTCAGGCGGAGGTAGAGAGTCGGCCCTGGCCGTAGATGAAGTACTCGTGCGTCGACTCGACCTGAACCGCCCAGCCGAGATCGGCGAGACGACGGTGCAGCGCATCGGGCTCATAGAAGCGCTTGACGATCTGGTACTCCCTGCCGTCCTTGAGCCGCCTCACCATCGTCTCCTCCCCTTCCTCGGGGAGCTTGTGATCGGCGGCGCTAGCGCGCTCGCTGCGGGCGTTGTCGAGGAAAAAGACCCGGCCCTCGGGCTCAAGCGCCCGATGCACCTTCTCCCAGAAGGGCTCGAAGCGCTCCTCCGGCACGTGGGAGAGCCAGAAGCTGAAGAAGCACACGTCATAGGTCTCGGTCGGCTCCCAAGCGAAGAGGTCGGCGTGTAGAAAGTCGACGGCCGGGTCTTGCAGGCTGGCGCGGTTGAGGCCGAGCATCTCGGCGGAACCGTCGACGGCGGTGAGCCGCTCGGCGCTTCGGGCGAGCTTCCGGGTCCAGATGCCGGTTCCGCAGGCCAGCTCCAGCACCCTGCCCCGCGGCCCGAAGCGCTCGAGCGTGGCCTCCACCTCCGCCGCCTCGGCGAACCACTTGGAGTTGGCCTCCTCGCCGCGGTCGTAGCGGTCTCGGCGAAACCACCAGTCGTCGTACTCGGGCGCCCGCTGGCGGTAGTAGTCGCCCTGCTCTGCCAGCAGCGCATCGGTCTGTATTCGGGAATCCTCGCTCATAGGCCAGCGCTCCTTCCGCCTGGGCCGCCGGGTCTTGGCGTCCTCACCGAAGCTCGGTGCGGATTAGGCGCATGCCGATGTCGAGCTCGGCCGTCTCCCGGAGGTGGCCGTGACGCCGATCCCACTCGCCGCTTCGCAGGTCGGCGGCGAGCTCGGCGAGCGCCCGCTGCACCACCACTTCGGGCAATCGGTGCCAGGTCGAGGTCGCCTGGCGCACCCGGGGGTCGAGGTGGGCCTCGGGACGACTCCACAGGGCGATGCAGAAGCCGTCGGTGCAGTCGCTCGGGACCGCGACGGTGTCGACTGCAAGCCCTGGGAACGACGCCCGCAGCCGGTCTATGGTCGGGAAGGCGCGGCGGTCCGCCTCGATCATCTCCGGCAGGTAGTCCCGGGCGAGCCAAAACGCCTCAGCGGCGACGTCCATGTCCAAGGTGAGGAAGGCGACCCGGTCCCGGGTCACCCTGCGCACCTCCTCAAGGCCCCGGTCGATGTCTGCCCAGTGCTGCATCGTGAAGATGCCCATCGTCGCGTCGACGTTCTTGTCCGCTAACGGCAGGGACTCAGCCACCCCCTGGATCGCGGCGGCCGCTCCGGGCGGGCGCTGGGCGATCATCACCGCCGAGGGCTCGACTGCGATCACCTCCCGATCGGTTGGCTCATAGGAACCGGCGCCGGCGCCGATGTTGAGAACGGTCTCGGCGTCGCCGAGCGCTGCCCAGATCACAGCCTCGATCCGCGGATCGGCGCGGCGGACCTCGCTGTAGTCGAGGCCAATGCGGTCATAGGAGGGGGCGCTCATCGCTTTTGCCGCCTTCGGCCCGGCGAGGTGCTGCCCTCGTCGGCTTCTTGGTCTCGCAACAGGGTGACCAGCAGCTCGACGAAATCGCCGTAGAGGTCGGGACGCACGGCATCGGGGCTGACGAGGGCTTCAACGGCAAGGCCGATGCCGAGGGCGCGCAGAATGAGGGCGAGGTCGTCGGGGGGGAGCGGCAGCTCGGCGCCGACCTCCTCTTGGTATCGGGAGATGTAATGGGCGACGGCCTCGCGCAGGGCAGCGGAGCGGGCGCCGAAACGCCCGGCCAGCTGGGGGTCGCGGCCGGCGTGGGCGATGAACTCCATGTGCAAGACGAAGGACTCGCGGTCAGAGGCGAAGCGCTCCATCCACTGATCGGCGAGTGCCCGGGCACGTACCTCCAGCGGAGCATCCTCGCCGAGGTCGACCTGGGTCGCGGCGAGCTCGCGTGCGCGCTCGGCCATGTAGTCCTCAAAGACGGCGAGAAAGAGATCGGCCTTGCCCTCGAAGTTTGAGTAGACGGCTCCGTGGGAGTAGCCGGCCTCCTCGGCGATCTCCTCGACCGAGGCACCGTTGTAGCCGCGGCGGGCGAAGACCTTGGCGCCGGTGGCCAACAGCTCAGAACGGGTGCGCGCCTGCTTCTCGGTGCGGCTCTCTCTTTTCGGCTTGTCAGTCATTTAGATTGCGAGCCTAATTTGGATGATGTTACCAATCTTGATTTCGCTGCCCTTTTAGGCGCGGCGCCGCGCCTGGCTACTAGCCTGGCGTCCCTAACGCCCAGAGGCAGACCGGTGCCGCGTGGCGTTCGCTACTCGATGATCTCGACGTCCCGGGCTCCGATCGGCTCCCGGCACGCCGAGCAGACCAACATGGGCTGCGTCGGCTTGCCACAGGTTCGATGCCGGATACGCACAGCTGGGCGGTTCGGGTCACCGTAGTGAGTGTCGGCCCAGCGGAAGAAGGCGAGAATCGCCGGATAGAGGTCCAGTCCGCGCTCTGTCAACCGGTACTCGAACCAGTCTGGTTCGGTGCGGTATCGCACCCGCTCCAGCAACCCGTGCTCGACCAGCTGGGAAAGGCGACTGGCCAAGACGTTGCGGGCGATGCCCAGGTTGCGTTGCAGCTGTCCATACCGGTGAACGCCGAAGTAAGCCTCGCGAATGATTGCGAAGGTCCAGCGGTCGGCCAGAAGTGCCAGAGCCTGCTGAGCGGCAGCTGCCTTCTGGGCCTCTTCGTCTGAGTGGTTCTTGGTTGGCAACTAGTTTCGACCTTTCTGATGGTCTTGTTGTGCAACTAGTTACTAGACACTACTGTGTCGGTCACCTTTGCATTGCCGACCCCAAGGAGGAGCAGCCGATGAGTAACAGCGCCACCGCCCAACCGATGAGGGCAGATAGTCCTGAGGAGCTGGGTCTCCTCTTCGCCGAGCGAGTCAGCGCCGGCGATCTGGACGGACTGCTAGAGCTCTATGAGGAGGGCGCAACCTTGGTTGGTCCCGACGACAGCGCCGCGCGCGGCATCGAGGAGATCCGCGGGCGACTGGAGGATCTGATCGCCCTGGCGCCCCGCCTCACCGCAAGCGAACCAGAGGTCCTGCACACCGAGGACATTGCGCTGATCTCCATCGACTGGCGGATGACCTTCGGAACCAACGCCGAGGAGAGCACCGGATTCGAGGGCACCAGCACCGAGGTCACGCGCCGCCAGCCCGACGGCGGCTGGCTCTACGTGATCGACAATCCCGTCCCGCGAGCGAGGGCCGCGAGCGGCGAAGTGTCCGGGTTCGAGCAGCTGATCTACGAGGAGGACGGCGCCGTCGCCCGCATCACGCTGAACCGCCCCGCGCGGCGCAACGCGCTCTCTATCCAGCTCTCCGATGAGTTGACCGCGGCCCTGGAGCGGGTGCGTAACTCCGAGGCGGTCAAGGTCTTGGTGATCGGCGGCGCCGGTGAGACCTTCTGCGCCGGCGATGACATCACAGAGATGGGGCTGTGGGGCAACGCCAACCAGATCATGCAGCGCGTTCGCGGTTACCAGCGGATGGCCGACACGCTAGAGGAGCTGGACAAGGTGACGATCGCCGCTGTCGACGGCTACGCGGTCGGTGGTGGTCTGGAGATCACGATGGCCTGCGACTTCGTGATCTCCACCCGCCGCGCCAGGTGGGGGATGCCGGAGGTCGATGTCGGGATCACTCCTGGCTGGGGCGGGACGACGCGGATGGCGCGGCTGATCGGGCGGCGGATGACAAAGGAGGTCAACCTGCTGGGGGCGCTCCATCCGGCGAGACGGGCGGTCGAGTTGGGACTGTGGAACCGGGTGGTGAAGGACGAGCGGCTGGGCGCCGAGGTCGATGCGCTGATCGAAGTGGTGCTGGCCAAGAACCAGCAGGCGGTGCGCCAGCTCAAGTTCATCATCAACAACGGGGTCGAGGCCGACCTGCACACTGCTCAGGGATTCGAGGCGCTCTCTGCGGGACTGACCGGCGCCGTCAACGGCGCCTGGCAGGTGCAGGATGCCGACCAGGCCAGCGGCATTCAGAGCTTTATCGCCAATGGTGAGCAGTGGAAGACGCGACGCGCACTGGCGCGCGACTTCTGGATCGACGCAGACGGACGAGCTGCGCAGTGACGTGAGGATCGAGAACGTCCACGAACGCGCGCTGCCGGTCGGTGGTGCGGCGGCCGGATCGCTGATCGACGGTCTGGCGGGAGCTGAAGATCGGCTCTGGCCGCACGACCGCTGGCCACCCATCTACCTCCAAGGCGGCTTGCACGAGCGCAGCGTGGGTGGCCACGGGCCGATTTCCTACCAGGTCGTCGAGTATCAACCTGGTCGCCTCGTTCGCTTTCGCTTCACCGCACCGGTCGGACTCATCGGCGAGCACCGCTACGAGCTGGAGGCCGGTGACAGGACCGTGCTACTTCGACATGTGCTGACCGGACGCACCGAAGGTCGAATGCGCTGGCAGTGGCCCCTGCTGTTCCGGCCGTTCCATGACGCGCTGATTGAGGACTCCCTCGATCGAGCGGTCGCTGCCGTGTCCGAGACGCCGTATCAACCGGCGCAGTGGCCGTGGACAGTCCGATCTCTGCGCTGGCTGCTGGAGGGACTTATGTAGGCGTAGATCCAACCGCCCCACCGTGCCGTCCCCCCCCCCATCCACGGTCCGCTCGGGGGGCTGGCGTTCATCGACGCGCACTCAACCGCGTGAAGGCGCCGCCCGGACAGGCGATGCGAGGTGAAATGGAGCGGCCCTTGGCACGACTTGGCAGTGCGGCAGTCTGCCCCCTGCTGTCGTCAATCAAGCGCCGGGCCGAGCAAAGCTGATGAGCGGAGCGTCGTCCACAAGAAAGGCAATCCATCGATTGCTATGACCCCCACGGACTCAGGCAAGGCGCCGTGCCCCACCGTCTAGCATCTGAGGCATGCCACTCTTCGGCCAGCAGCATGTCGAGCGCTATCGGGCCACCGACGGCGAGGAGGGCCACGACTGGCAGGGGACACAGACGTTGCTGTTGACGACGACGGGGCGCAAGTCGGGTGAGCCGCGCACCACTCCGCTGATCTACGCGCCGCACGGCGCCGCCTACACGATCGTTGCATCCAAGGGTGGCTCCGATGCGCCGCCCGCCTGGTATCTGAACCTCTCTGAGAATCCCGAGGTCGAAGTGCAGGTGAGGAGCGACCGGTTCAAGGCAAACGCCCGCACCGCGAACGCCGAGGAGAAGCCGGAGATGTGGCAGGCGATGGTCGCCGAGTGGCCCGACTACGACGCCTACCAGCAGAAGACGGCGCGTGAGATTCCGGTGGTGGTGCTGGAGCGCACTTGAGGAAGGTCAGGCAAATACCGCTACCCAGATTCGAACCCGGGTTTCCGGACTGAGAAATGGTTCTAGAAAGCCATTTGCGAGCGATTCGCGACTGCTGAGCCCAAGGAGTTCGGTGGAGTCGGGGACATATTTCGGGACACGCCCTCGCGAAGCCGCAAACACGTCTGCCACCAACGCTACGGTCGGAGCAACGCGTGGCGATTGCGAGGAACAGCCCCTGTCCCTGCGGTAGCGGTCGCAAGTACAAGCGCTGCTGCCTGGCGGAGGAGAAGCGCGCCGCGCACGAAGCGCGCTTCGACGATGCGGTCGGTCGGCGCATCCAGGACTGGTCCGCCGAGGTGGCTAGCGATGAGATCGGTGCCGCGCTCGAAGAAGTTCGTTGGCCCCGATCGCACGATGGACGATTACGACGTTCAGATCTTCTCGATCTGGTTCCACAACGACCGCGAACTGCCGGGCGGCGGCACCCCGGCGGAGCGCTATGCAGCTCGGGACGAACTCCCCGCCGACGAGCGGAAGGCGGCGACCCGAATCGCCACCGCAAAGCTCGGCCTGCACCGGGTACTGGCGGTCGAGCCGGGCCGCTGGATCGTGTTGGAGGACATCATCCGCGGCACCAGTGCCCGGGTGCGAAGCGCCAACGTTTCCCGGGAAGCGATTCGCTGGGACATCCTGCTCGGGCGCCTAATGGCCGGTGAGCCCCAGAGCCTGTGGGGTCCGGTGCGTCTCTTCAAACCCGACGAGGAGCCAGAGCTGCTCGCCGAGCTTCGACGCCTTGCGGGAGCCGATGGCGACGGCCCCGAAGAGGGCACAGATCTCTCGGCCGCCTTCAAAGACGGAGCGCTGGAGTTGATGCACTTCAGACCGCCGAGCTGGGACGTAGAGCCCAGCTTCTTTACTCCAGAGGGGGATCCAATGGCGCACTGCCAAGCCACTTGGCGCGTACGCGACCCTGCTCTGGCGCGCGACCGAATTCACGCCTTCGGCGAACTTGTCCCCGACGATCCGCTTGAGATAGAGATCACCGTACCCCGGCACCGGCTCCTGCCGGAGGGCCGGCCGCCCCTGCCGGAGGGGGGCCTCGTGATCGAGACAGAGTACGTAGGCGACGGCGACAACATCCCGATCGCGACGGTGCGCCTGAAGGGAACGGAGCTGCATGTCGAAGCGATGTCCGAGCAGAGATTTGAGCAGGCGATCGAAGCCGTTGATGCCGACTTCGGCGACATCGCCGAGCCGCTGGAGCGCGATATCACGTCGATCGAGGAGCGCTTGGAAGAGCACCGCGAGTCGGAGCTGAGCGACACCCGCGAGCTTCCCTTCATAGAGAGGCCGATTAAGGAGCGGCGTCTGCTTTCGGGGTTCATGGCCGACCACATGCGAAGGTGGCTGGACGAACCCCTTCCCGCGCTCGGTGGCGAAACCCCCCGCGAGGCCGTCATGGGAGAGCGGCGCGAAGATGTGCTGCGGCTCGTGCGGGGGATCGAGAACCAAGCCGATCGCTCCCGGCGCCGGGGGGAACCCGGCGTCGACGTGGAGTGGCTGCGCGCCGCGCTCTCGATCGACGAGGACCTCGCCGCCTGACCGACGAGCCGCTGGCGCCTCAGAGCGAGCGCCTGGCAAAACGGTCACGATGCGGCCGTCGGCAAAGGATCAGGTCCTTAATCAGATTTATCTGATACAGTTCAGGCATGACTCGCTTGACTGCGACGGAGGTCGCCAGGAAGTTCTCGCAGGTTGTAAATAGGGTGAGCGCCGGCGAGGAGGTGGAGGTCGTTCGCAACGGCGTCCCGATCGTGCAGATGCGCCCCGCCAGGGGTTCCCAGGCCGTTTCCGCGGCGCGCTGGCGCGAGCTGATGGACAGGGCGCCAACGGTCGACGGGGACTTCGAGCGCGATGTCGAAGCGGGGCGCGAGGCCATCGGCCCGCCGAGCGCGGCTTGGCCGTCCTGATCGACACCTCGGTGCTGATCAACGTCGAGCGGCGAGGGCTGCCGCTCGAGCGCGCCCTCGGTGAGCGGGAGCGCGCAATCAGCGTGATCACAGCCAGCGAGCTGCTGCACGGCGTTCACCGCGCCACCGACGATCGCGTTCGCACCCGGCGACAGGCCTTCGTCGAGCACCTGATCTCCTCGATCGAGCCGCTGCCAGTCACAACTTCCGTCGCCCGCGCTCACGCCGAGATCTGGGCCGGACTGGAGCGAGGTGGCGAAGTGATCGGCGCGCACGACATGTGGATTGCGGCAACCGCCGTGAGCCACGGCATGGACATCGCGACCACCAATGCGACCGAGTTCGAACGGGTTCCTGGCCTCACCGTCGTGGCGCTCTGACCGGCCATACCGCTACCGGGATTCGAACCCGGGTTTCCGGACTGAGAATTGGCTCTGGGAACCGGATTGCGGTCGATTTCTGGTCCATGGAGGTTGGTGCCGTTCGGCTTAGTTCGGTGGAGTCGGGGACATGTTTCGGGACACATCCGTCCGGCGCTCCGCGACTCCATCTGAGCTCAGTCAAATCAGCTGATCCGAAGGAAGCGCTCAGCGCGCTTCCGAATGCCGGTAACAATCTCCTGCACCAGCGATTCTGAGAATTGGCTGCCCTTGGACATTTCGTCGGCTACCTTCAAGGTCCGCTCCACGAAAGGAGCCATTCGATCCTCCAGGAAGCGATGCGCGAATCCGACTTCGCCGGCTAGTTGCGTCCAAGCAAGGGGGTCAACGTCTTCTAACTCTGTTGCGCCATCAATCGCCATTGCCAGCCGCTTCGTGAGTTCCTTGTAAACCGCGGTTGAGAGCAGGTCATAGAGAGGAGCCAGGCTCGGAGCGGGCGAATCGTAGAGCAGCGAGTAATTCTTGCCGTGTGCGTCGCAGTTGGCGATCAGAACGTTGAATACGAGCGCCAGCCAGAACTGCTCCCTATCGCGTGCGGGGACAGCTGACTCCTCATCTATAAGCGTCATCCCATCGCGGACGCTGGGACCCCCTTCGTGTTGGTACTTTTCTACGTAGAGGTTGCCAAGGGCCTGACAGAGGTCCTCTTGGTGAAGGCGTCGGATGGGCTCCTGCGTCAAATCGCGGTCGTAGCGGACTACGATCAGGAACGGCAGCCCTGAGCTCGTCTCGGCACGGTCAACTGAAGCAACCTGCAGGCCCACCTCCCCCGCAAGTCGCATGCAGAAGAACTCATTAGCCACCAGGCCCGGGAACCGGGACGGCTCTGGCTTGAGGATGTGACTGGTCGGATGGCCAGAACCATGCGGTAGCGCAAAGCCCCCGTCCACCTCGACCACGGGCAGCTTGCTCTGCGCGCCTGCCAAGGACATCCGCACCTCGCCTCTCTCATCAATTGCGAGAGGATGCTGAGGCAGTTGGGTGAGAACCTCGTCAAGCCTCTCCGAGGTGAGTACCTCAAGGCTGTCGGGCTCAGGCGCCCCGTCCGCTCGCTCTGACGGCAAGAGAGTTACTGCTCCGGCGACATCGCCACCGAAGCGCTCAAGTAGCCGATAGTCGTTGGCAGCGGAGATTCCAGTGGCGAGCGCGACCTGGGCGCGGACGTCCTCCTCTGGCAGCAGGTTGCCAAAGAAGACGAGGCAGTCGCGATGCGAAAAGGCCTCGGTTCGCACCGGGAGATTCAGCGAGAGTGGCGGCCCTTTTGCCTCGACGTAGGACTTGGCGTAGCGAAACTGCAGGTTTCCGTTGTCCTTGCGGAGCAAGTTGCCGGCGAGCGTGCCGCCTAGGAAAACGTCAAGAGCTGGTTTCGCCACGCGCCTCGACTCCTACGTTCAACCCCAGAGAGCGCGCCGCATTTAGCGCGATCTCGAGTCGGACGGTCTCCTTGCCACCCTCCAGCTGGCCAATTACCTTGCGGTTGACGCCAATCGACAGTGCTAGGTCGTCCTGAGTCATACCCAGGGCACGTCTGCGCTCGCGGATTGCGACGCCCAGCTCAGAGGGGGAATTAGTGCGCTTCATTGCATCAAGATACCTAATTGCGACCGATCAGTCTCATCTCCTCTTTCTTGGGCGGTTTCCTTCTGAATGCGACCGATCAGTCTCATTTCTTCTTCCCCTTGCCTGGACCTCGTCAATGTGACCGATCGGTCCCGGGATCTGACGGATCGTTCAGACCCGCGAGCACTCCTTGCGGGAGGATTGAGACACCTCCAGTCGCTTGGGCCTGCCAGCGAAGCGGCGGAAGTTCGTCGGGCCTGTAGCCCAAAGAAATACCGCTACCGGGATTCGAACCCGGGTTTCCGGACTGAGAATCCGGCGTCCTAGTCCCCTGGACGATAGCGGCGCGAGGAACGCGAGTCTAGCGATCGCGGATACGGTGGTCCTGCCTGAATCTCGTCTGAACCAGACCGTAGAGTAGAACATACGTTCGGTCAAGGTTCGACTTCCCCTTTTCAGAGGCGTGTAGATTGCAGGCACAGGCGGCTGTGGCGAAATCGGTATACGCGCGAGCTTCAGGTGCTCGTGGGGGAAACCCCGTGGAGGTTCGAGTCCTCTCAGCCGCATCTCCCCGGCCTGAGAGGCTGAGATGCACCCCCGGGCAACCGTCGCAGAAGCTTTGCGGCTGCGGGCTGAGGAGGGACTGGGCGCCCGCCTTGCCGCCCGTCGCCTTGGGCTCCCTGTGGCGACTGTACGCGACTGGCACGCCGGTAAGCTGCCCTGGCACTCCCGTCCCACGCAAGGGGAAGGGAGCGTTCCGGAGATCTGCACAGCGTGTGGGAAGCAGCGGCATCGATTCGGCGAGCTTGGAGGCCCGTACGTCCATCTACTCGGGCTTTACCTCGGCGACGGCCATGTCTCGACCCACCGTCGCGGTGTCCACCGGCTCCGGATCTTCTTGGACAAGAAATACCCCCTCCTCGTCGAGGAATGCGCCGCATCGATGCGAGCATCGATGCCTGATAGCAAAGTGCATGTGCTGCTGACCCCCTCCAACTGCTACTCGGTCTCCGCTTACTCAAGGTCTTGGCCGTGCCTCTTCCCTCAACATGGACCCGGCGCGAAGCACACAAGACCGATCCTCCTAGCTGATTGGCAACAGCAACTCGCGAATCGGTGGCCCGACCAGCTGATCAAGGGGCTACTCCAATCTGACGGGTGTCGCACGATGAACACCGGACGCGGGGGCTGGAGGCATCCACGCTACAAGTTCTCCAACGTTTCCACCGACATCCTGGGCATCTTCTGCTCGACCTGCGATCAACTCGGCCTGCGGTGGACTGCGACCTTTCCAAAGTCCAAGTCGGCGGCGCGCGCGATCTACGTCTCCCGCAAGGCCGACGTGGCCAGGCTCGACGAATTCGTGGGGCCGAAGGCCTGAGTCGGTCGCCCATTGGCAACTGGCTCACCCACAGCTCGGGTGGCGTTGGAGGTGATCTCCTCGACGAAGGTCGGCCAGAGGGCTCGCGGGAGGTCGTGGCCCATGCCCTCGATGATCCGCAGGCGGGCGCCGGGGATCGCCTTGGCGGTGGCGCGGCCTCCGGACGGGTTGATCAGGGGATCCTCGGCGCCATGGATCACGGTCGCCGGCAGGCGCAGGTTGTGGAGAGCCTCGGTCCGGTCGCCGGAGGCGGTGATCGCGTGCAGCTGGCGCGCCACCCCGGCCTTGACTGTGGCCGCGGTCATAGGATGCGCCCGCCACCTCGCGCAAGTGCTGCTCGTCCATCGGGAAGCCGGGCGAGCCGATGATGCGGAAGGTCTTCACCGTCTGCTCGACGGCGGCTTCGCGGCCCGGGGAGGGACGCGCCATCAGCGTCCCGAAGGTCTTCGGTGCCGGCATCCCAACCCGGCGGTTGCCGGTGGTCGACATCATCGAGACCAGCGACCGCACCCGCTCGGGGCTCTCGATCGCCAGCGTCTGGGCGATCATCCCGCCCATCGAGGCACCCACCACGTGGGCGGACTCGATCCCGAGGTGGTCCATCAGCCCGGTCGTGTCGGCGGCCATGTCGCTCAACAGGTAGGGAGCGGTCGAGCGGCGACCGATCAGCATGTCGACTCCGCTTCGGCACCCCGGCGGACTCGATCTTGGTCGAGCGGCCGATGTCGCGATTGTCGAAGCGGACGACCCGGAAGCCCCGCTCGGCCAGCATCACGCAGAACTCCTGGTCCCATCCGAGCATCTGCGTCCCCAGCCCCATCACCAGCAGCAGCGGCTCGCCGCCGGGGTCGCCGATCTCCTGGTAGGCGATCTCGATCCCGTTGGTGGGCGCCAGACGCTCTTCGCTTATTACACGTTCATCCGACGATCTTAGCCAGGACTGGCTGTGTGGCCAGGAAGAGCGCGTGCAGGCACGGCTGGGCCCAGCGGCTAAGTTGGCGCGGTGCGCACCGCGATCGTCTCAGACCTTCATCTGGGCAGCGTCTTCGGCGCAGGATGTCCTGCGCGACGCGGCGATCCGGCGGGCGCTGTTCGAGGAGATCGCGGCAGCCGACCGCGTCGTCCTGCTCGGCGACGTGGTCGAGCTGCGCGAGCGGCCGCTCGGCATTCGCCCTGGCTGTTGCGCGGCCCTTCTTCGAGGAGCTCGGAGAGGTACTGGGCGACCGCGAGGCGATCCTCGTCCCCGGCAACCACGACCACCGCTTCGCCGAGCCGCTGCTCGACGAGCTGTCGCTGTCCGCCCGCCCGGTCCTGGAGCTGGAGCAGCGCTATGACCCCTCCCCTGGCCCCACCGCCCTGCTTGATCGGCTGGCTGGGGGGCGCCCGCCTCGAGCTCGCCTACCCCGGCGTCTGGCTGCGCGACGACGTCTACGCAACCCACGGCCATTACATGGACTGCCACCTCTCCCTGCCGCGTGCCGAGTGCATCGCGGCGGCGGCGGTGATGCGCGCCTCCGGACCGCTTCCCGACCCGACGAGCCCCGAGGACTACGAGCGCGCCCTCCGTCCTCTTGTACGGGTTCGCCTTCGGCCTCGCCCAGTCGCGCGCGTCGGGGATGGCGCGCAGGGCTGGACAGCACCTCAGAGACGGCCTGGGAGCTGGTCTCGGGCAACGGCGGCGGCGGGGCGCGACGGCGCGTTACGCGCAGCGGCGGCCCGCGCCGGGGTGACGGCGGCGATCTGGAGCGTCAACCGCCTGCTGCGCTCCGACTTCGACCCCGACCTCTCCGGCGAGGCGATCTTCCGCAGCGGCGTCGCCGGGGCGACCGAGATGGCGACGCGGCTGGGGCTTGGGCGGCGCTCACGTCCTCACCGGCCACACCCATCGCGGCGGGCCGCGGAGGGGCGAACCGGCCTGGGAGCTGCCCGGCGGTGGGCGGCTCCACAACACCGGGTCCTGGGTCTTCGCCTCCGCCTTTCACCACCCCGGTGCCCCGCCAAGTCCCTACTGGCCGGGGACGGTCACCTGGGTCGAGGACGACGGTCCGCCCCGCCGCGTTCAGCTCCTCAGCGAGCGCTCCCGCGAGGAGCTGGCGGCGATCGCCGGCCTCAGCCGAGCCACTCGGCGATGACCCGCCCGATCTCCTCGCCCGCGTCCTCCTGGAGGAAGTGCCCGGCGTTCTCGATCTTGCGCGGCGGTCGGGAAACCCAGCTGCTCGGAGACCCGTTCGCCGACCGAGAAGGGCAAGGACTGGGTCAGAGTCCGCCCAGAGCAGCAGCGTCGGCCTCTCGTCGACCCGCAGCGCGTCGGCGACGCGTTTACCCTCCACGGCGCCCGGCGCCTCGGGCTCGGTCGGCAGGATCAGCGGGAAGGCGCGCGCCCCGGCCTTTGACTCGGGGCTGGGATACGGCGCCTCGTAGGCGGCGATCACCTCCTCACCGGGGTCGTTCTTGCAGCCTCCCCGCACCAGCACCCCGATCGGCACGTCGAGGTTGTCGCGGACGAACTCGCGGAATTTGAGCCAGTTATCGCTCATCCGCTGGTGGCCGGTGAAGGGGCCGGTGTCCATGACCACGAGGCGGGAGAAGCGGTCGGGATGCTCGACCGCCAGACGCAGGCCGATCGGACCTCCCCAGTCGTGGACGACCACCGTCGCGTCTCGCAGGTCGAGCTCCTCGAGCAGCCGCGCCATCAGCTCGACGTGGCGGTCGTAGGTGTACCAGCCGAGGTCGGTGGGCTTGTCGGAGCGGCCGAAGCCCGCGTAGTCGGGCGCGATGCAGCGGTAGCCGGCGTCGCGCACCGGCGGGATCACCTTGCGCCACAGAAACGACCAGGTCGGCTCGCCGTGGAAGAAGACGACCGGTGGGCCCTCCCCCTCGTCGAGGTAGGCGAGCCGCAGCCCGTCGATCTCGCGATAGCCCGACTCGAAGGGGAAGTCCGGCAGCCCCTCGAGGCGCTCCTCGCGACGTTCGCACCGCATCGATGCTCATCCCACACTTTCCTCTCGATCGCTGTCCGCCCAGATCGCGGCCGAGTCTATTCCGCGCCTCAGGCCTCCGTCCGACGACCAATTTCCTACTTTGTCTATCGACATTGTGCTACGGTGCCGCCCTTCTCTTTAGAACTAAGTCAGTTGACATAGGAAGGAACCCTCAATGCGGAACGCGCGCAACACCCGGCGGCGCAGCGTCAACGCCGGCCTCCTGGCCAGCCTACTTTCGGTGGTCATCGCCCTCGTCGTGGCCGGATGCGGAAGCAGCGGCACCAGTTCGTCGAGCAAGGTCGACGTGGTCGGCTACTCAACCCCCCAGACCGTCTATGAAGAAGGCCTCGAGCCCGGCTTTAAGAAGACGTCGGCCAGCTCGGGCGTCAGCTTCAGTAACTCCTTCGGCGCCTCCGGTGACCAGAGCCGCGCCGTCGCCGCCGGCCAGCCCGCCTCGGTCGTCCACTTCTCCCAGGCCGGCGACATGACCCGCCTGGTCGAAGCCGGGCTCGTCTCCAAGGAATGGGAAAAGCAGCCTTACAACGGCATCGCCGAGGACTCGGTGGTCGTGCTCGTCGTCCGCAAGGGCAACCCCGACCACATTCACTCGTTCAATGACCTGCTGAGCAAGAACGTCAGCATCATCACCCCCAACCCGTTTAGCTCGGGCTCGGCCCGCTGGAACATCATGGCCGTCTACGGCTCCCAGATCGAGGAAGGCAAGTCCCCCTCCCAGGCGCTGGCGGCCGTCAAGACAGTCCTCTCCAAAGCCAAGGTCCAGCCGTCCAGCGGCAGCGACGCGATGACCGCCTTCAACCAGGGCCAGGGCGATGTCCTCCTCTCCTATGAGAACGAGGCGATCGCCGCCAAGAAGGCCGGCGAAGCTGTCGAATACGTGGTCCCGGACAACACGATCCTGATCCAGACCCCGATCGCGGTGACGAAGAGCGCGCCACCCGCGGCGCAGAAGTTCCTCGACTACATGTGGTCGGACGCCGGCCAGAAGATCTGGGCCGAACACGGCTACCGCCCGGTCAACCCGAAGCTGGTCGACCCGAAGCAGTTCCCGACCCCGAAGGGGCTGTTCACGATCGACAAGTTCGGCGGCTGGAGCAAGGTAAACGAACAGTTCTTCAAAGAAACCACCGGCTCGATCGCGAAGATCGAGAAGGAACTGGGGGTCTCGACTGCCGGCTAGCGCCGACAGCGGCGTCCTCGCCGCCCCCGGGCCGGAGTTTCCCCTGCCCGGGGGTGGCGTGCAGGCCACCGGGGGGCTCAGGCCCCGCAGCGGTCCCGGATTGCTGGCCGGCCGCGGCCTGGTCACGCTCTACCTGAGCATCATCGTCCTGCTGCCGCTGGCGGCGGTCTTCTCACAGTCGCTGCAGAACGGCCTCTCCGGATTCTGGGAAGCGGTCAGCAGCCCCGAGTCGGTGGCAGCCCTGAGGCTCACCGTCGTCTCCTCGCTGATCGTGATCGCGATCAACGCCGTCTTCGGCACGATGATCGCCTGGGTCCTGGTCCGCGACGAGTTCCCCGGCAAGAAGGCCCTCAACACGGTGATCGACCTGCCCTTCGCCCTGCCGACGATCGTCGCCGGGTTGACCCTGCTCACCCTCTACGGCAAGGACAGCCCGATCGGCCTCGACATCGCCTTCACCCGCGTCGCGGTGGTCTTCGCCCTGCTCTTCGTGACGCTGCCCTTCGTGGTGCGCGCCGTGCAGCCGCTGCTACTTGAGATGGACCGCGAGATGGAGGAAGCGGCGGCCTCATTGGGGGCCGGAGGCCTCACGATCTTCCGCCGCATCATCTTCCCCAATCTGCTGCCGGGGATCGCCGCCGGGGTAGCCCTGGCCTTCGCCCGGGCGCTCGGCGAGTACGGCTCGCTGGTGCTGATCTCGGGCGAGATCCCCTTCAAGACCGAGGTCTCCTCGGTCTTCATCTTCAGACAGATCGAATCTGGCAACACGACCGGCGCCGCCGCCGTCTCGGTCGTGCTGCTCGCCGCCTCCCTCCTGCTGCTCGCCGCCGTCAGCCTGATCCAGCGCTGGGGAACCGGCAAGGGCAGCCCCGTCTTCAGCCGCGCCATATCCAGGGTCCGCAACCTGAGCCAGACAGGCAACGCAGGGACGTGATCGGCTCCTCGACGGCGAGCCGCTGGAGCCTGCGCGTCGCAGCGCTCGGCTACCTAACCGTGCTCCTCCTCGCGCCGGTCGTGATGATCTTTTACAAGACGTTCGAGCACGGGCTCGCGGCCCCGCTTGACGCGATCACCAGCCCCGACGGGCTGCACGCCCTGCAGCTGACGCTGCTGATGGTCGCGGTCGCGGTGCCGCTTAACACGGTCTTCGGGATCGGCTGCGCGCTGCTGCTCGTCCGCCACCGCTGGCGCGGCAACTTCCTCCTCGACTCGGTGATCAACCTCCCCTTCGCGATCTCGCCGGTGGTGATCGGCCTCTCGCTCTTTCTGCTCTACGGGATCGGCGGCTGGTTCGCCGGCCTCTCCGAAACCGGCATCAAGATCCTCTTCGCGGTCCCGGGGATGATCTTGGCGAGCATCTTCGTCTCGCTGCCCTTCGTGGTCCGCGAGACGGTGCCGGTCTTGCAAGAGATCGGCACCGAGCAGGAGCAGGCGGCCTCGACCCTGGGCGCCAGCGCCTGGCAGACCTTCTGGCGCATAACCTTGCCGGCGATCCGCTGGGGGGTCGCCTACGGCGTAGTTATCAGCACCGCCCGCGTACTCGGCGAGTACGGGGCCGTCTCGATCGTCTCGGGTCGGATCTCCGGCCAGACCGAAACCCTCCCAATCTTCGTCATTAAGCAGTTCGAAAATCTCAAACCCGTGGGCGCTTACGCGGGATCGGTTTTGCTCGCGATCCTCGCGCTCTCCACCCTGCTGGCAGTGGGCCTGTTGAAAAGAAAGGAGGCCGCCTGATGGGAATCACAGTCGAGGGAGCGTCGAAGCGCTTCGGTGACTTTCAGGCGCTCAAGGACGTCTCGATCGAGGTACCCGACGGCTCGCTGACCGCGCTGCTCGGGCCGAGCGGCAGCGGCAAGTCGACCCTGCTGCGGGCGATCGCGGGCCTTGAGGCGCTCGACGCCGGGCCGCGTTCTGATCGGCGGCGAGGACGTCTCCAAGAAACCGGCCCAGAAGCGGGAGGTCGGCTTCGTCTTCCAGCACTACGCCGCCTTCAAGCACATGACCGTGTTCGGCAACGTCGCATTCGGGCTGAAGATCCGCAAGTGGCGAAAGCCCCAGATCGAGACCCGGGTCCACGAGCTGCTGCGCCTGGTCCAGCTCGACGGCCTCGCCGAGCGCTACCCCTCCCAGCTCTCGGGCGGCCAGCGCCAGCGGATGGCGCTGGCGCGGGCGCTCGCGGTCCAGCCGCAAGTGCTTCTCCTCGACGAGCCCTTCGGGGCGCTCGACGCCAAGGTGCGCAAGGACCTTCGCACCTGGCTGCGACGCCTCCACGACGAGATGCACGTGACGACGATCTTCGTCACCCACGACCAGGAGGAGGCGATGGACGTCGCTGAGCAGCTGGTGGTGATGAATGAGGGCAGGGTCGAGCAGTCCGGCACCGCCAACGACCTCTACGAGCATCCGGCCAACGAGTTCGTGATGAGCTTCGTCGGCGAGGTCAACCGGCTCGGCGAGCACTTCGTCCGACCGCACGACATCGAGGTCGTCCTGGACCCCGACGAGCGAACCGAGGAGGCGATGGTCCAGCGGATCGTCTCGCTCGGCTTCGAGATCCGGGTCGAGTTCGCGCTCGGCGACGGCACCGAGGTCTGGGCGCAGCTGACCAGGGCAGAGCTCCAGAGACTGGAGCTGCGCGAGGGTCAGATCGTCTACCTGCGGCCCGGACCAGACAAAGAGCTTCAGCGGTGGCTCGCCGCCCGATGACCGAGGGGCCTCGACTCCCCCCGGTAAACAGGGTGGCGACGACGCAGAGGTATCTGCAGCCGCCTGAAGGGCGACAGGGCGGGGCGCGCTTTGCCGGGTGGCGCCCCGCCCCATCTCGCCGCCGATCCTTATTCGCAGACTGCTATTCTTGAGTTAGTTACTTAACAAACTTTAGAAATGAGCTTCCCGTGAGCGCTCCCAGCCCGCACCACCACCTTCGTCTCCCGAGGCCGTCTGAGCGGCGTGATCCGCGAGCGCCTGCCTCAGCGCGGCTCGACCAGCGCCCAGCGGAGCCTCGAGCGCTCCCTGAGCACCGGCTACGAGCACGAGCAGCCGGGTCCTCGATGAGGCTCTGTATTACCGGGCCCGCCTGATCCTCGGCGACTCCCTGCCTCGCCCGCTCCGCTGATCAACGGCCACCGAGGGCCCCCGCAAGCGCCCGACCGCACCGATCACAAGCCGGCGCGGTCGGCCGCTTCTCAGATCTCCGGAGCGCGGCTACTTGGCCGGAGCCCTTCATCGTGCTTGCGGGGTTTCCGCTTCGGGGGTCTGCGGGTAGGCCTGGACCGCCAGGTTCCAGCTCGTCAAGGGTCGAACGCCACCGACGCTTTCGAGGCGCCGGCGTACTCGACCTGTACCAGCTGGTGCCCCTTGGTCAACACGTCGGTAACTGTCGCTGTATGGACTTCGTCGGCCGCGGCCGGGCTGGCGGTCGTCGAATCGGCGAAATTGACCTTGGCGACGACGTAATCGTTCACCAGGATCTCGATCGGGCAGGCCGAGCCGGCGGTCGGCGCCGTGCAGGTCGCCTGCCCTGAGAACGTGATCACCGCAGGGCCGGTGCCCTTCATCCCAAACGAGGTGTAGCCGGTCGGAATGTACCTGCGCCGTCGTCGACGGTGACCGGCCCAAAGACCGCGTTGCTCGCCGCGGTCGAGACGACCGGCAACAGCGGTGCGTCGCTCTTGGCAACGAAGAGGCGACTGGCTGTCTGTTTCTTCAGGTACAGATGCGCTGCCCGTCTGGCGTCGGTCAGAAACGAACCGGCGAACGACGGCGTCACGGCGATCGCCGCGGCGATCACCGCCGCCAGGGCGATCGCGGTGGCCGCTCGGGGCGAGGACAGTCTTCTGTTGAGCAATGGAACCTCCATGGTCGGTGGCCTGCTGGGTGGCCTTCTGTATCAAGAAGGTCAATAAACTACAGAAGGTGCTAGCTTATGTCGAGCAAGCCAGTCAAAAAACTCGTCATACACCCGCAGGAAAGGATCGCAATCGATGAGAATCAAGACCCTCGCCATAACGGCGATCGCCCTCTTCGGGCTCGCTGTTCCGGCGTCGGCCGGCGCTCAGACCCTGATCGGGTCGGGCTCGGTGGCCGCCCAGCCCGTACTCGAAGCGCTCTTTAAGACCTACACGAAGACAGGTCAACCACCAGATCCACTTCAGCTACACGCCCGACGGCGGCAACACCGGCATCAAGGACGTCCAGTCCGGCAAAAGCCAGTTCGCCGGCCAATCACGCGCGCCGCTCCCGAGCGACACCGGGACGACCTACTACGAGCTCTACCTCGACGGCCTCTGCCTGGACGTCAACCCCGCGAACAAGCTGAGCAACATCACGATCGAACAGCTCCGCGACATCTACCTGGGGCTGCCGACCAACTGGGGCTCGCTACCTGGCTCGGGCCTCAGCACCACGATCGACCCGGTCGGTCGCGACACCAACGGCGGCACCTACACCTTCTTCCTGCAGGAGGTTCTCGATGAACCATGCCCCCTCCTCGGTCGTCAACGCCCTGACCGCCGACGGCCTCGTGATCAACGCGGTCAAGCAGGACCCGAACGCGATCGGCTACGCCGGGCTCGCCTGGCAGCAACAAGGCATCAAGGCCGTGGATGTGAACGGCGTCGCCTGCACGCCGAAGAACGTCAACAAGAGACCTACCCGCTGAGCGCGCTACATCTACCTGGTGGTGCCGACGGCGAACCCGAGCAAGGCGGTCGAGAAATTCGCCGACTGGGCTCGGACCAGCCCGCTCGCCGGAGAAGTGATCGACAAGGCCGGCGGAGTCGCCGAATTCAACAAGAAGTCAAAGCAAAAGCACTAGAGCCGAGCGAAGGAGCACCTCGAAGAGGACTACCTCGAGTACGGGCCTCAGTGGTCAGACCAGCGCGTCGGGCGATTGCTCGGCGCGCTGGTCTGTGCGCGTCGTAGCGCTGCTGCTGGCGATGATCGTCTCCGTCTTCGTGCGGGGATGGCCGTCGTTTGCCCATAACGGCCTGGCCTGGTTCGGAGCCGGGCGGCAACGTCGATAACCAGTTCAACGCGATCAGCCTCTCCGGCCAGGCGGGGGATCTGCGGTCTACACCTTCCACGCCTGGCCGCTGATCTGGAGCACCATCCTGATCATCGGCATCTCAGTCGCGATCGCGCTGGTCTGCTCCCTGTTCATCGCCGTCTTCGTCGTCGAGTTCGCCCCCGAGTGGATGCGCAGCGTGCTCGAGCCGGTGATCCGGTTCCTGGCCAGCGTCCCCTCGGTGATCTACGGCCTGCTCGGCGTGCTGGTGGTGGTGCCGTTCATCGGCAACCACCTGGTGACCGAGTCGGAGAAGGCATCGGTCGCCGGGATCATCTCGCTGAGCGGCTACAGCCTGCTGGCGGCGATCCTGATCCTCACGGTGATGATCGCCCCGCTGATGATCGCGATCTTCGCCGACGGGCTGCGCTCGGTGCGGCCGGGCTGGCTGGAAGGGTCGCTGGCGCTCGGGCGTCAACCGCTGGCGCACAACCTGGAAGGTCGCGGTGCGGACCGCCCGTCCGGCGATCGTCGCCGGAACGGTGCTGGCGGTCGCGCGGGCGATCGGCGAGGCGGTGATGCTGGCGATGGTCTCTGGCTCGGTCGGCGTTCGCGCCCAACCCGGCCGACGGCTTGATCTTCTTCTACGAGCCCTCCCGGCCGCTGGCCCCGACGATCGTCAAGAACATCGACCAGCTCAGCTCAAAGCCGGCCAACGCGACGCTTTTCGCGATCGCCACCGTGCTGCTCTTCTCGGCGGCGATGTTCTCGCTGACCGGCTGGGCGGCGCGGCGGGCGATGGGCAAATACGGAGCGTTCGCCTGATGGAGGCATCCCTCACCAACGCCGGCGGCTACCCCGCCTCCAGCCCAGCTCGCCGCCCCGGCAGGGCAAGGGCGCGGTCGAGGGCAGCGCCACCTGGCGCCTCTCGGATCGCATCGGCCTTGCGCTCTGCTGGGCGCTGGGCATCCTCTTCTGCGCGATCGCCGTCGCGATCGTCGGCTACCTGCTGGTCAAAGGGCTGACGCTACCTGAAGCCGTCGATGCTGGTCACCCCAGCGACGTCGGGGTTCAGCGAAAGTCAGACGGGAGGGTTCTCCGACGCCTCTGATCGGCACCCTGATCGTCGCCGTGATGGGGATCTCGATCGCCCTGCCCGTCGGGGTGGGAGTCGCGGTCTGGCTGAGTCGAGTACGGTCGTCCCGTGGCCCTCGCCCGAATCACCGAGTCGACGATCGAGGCGATCGCCGGCATCCCCTCGATCGTCCTGGCGCTGTTTGGCACCGTGATCTTCTCCAGCTACGGCGCTGGGCTTCCTCAGCCGCACCACCGAAGGCGTCGTCTTCGGCCGCTCCTTCTTCGCCGCCTCGGCGATGCTGTCGTTGGTGGCGCTGCCGTTGGTGGTAGCGAGCACCCGAGAGGGGCTGCGCGCCATTCCCCAGCACGTGAGGGAGGCCTCCTACGCGGTCGGCAAGACCAAGGGCGCGACGACGCGGCGAATCCTGCTGCCGGCCAGCCGCCCCCAGCTCGCGACCGGAGCGATGCTCGGCCTCGGCCGGATCATCGGCGACACGGCGATCATCCTCGTCTTGCTCGGCGCAACCAGAACTTCGCCCCGGTCGGCGGCACCTTTCCCCTCAACTACCTGCGCGGCGCGGGAACGACGCTGACCAACTTCGTCTACCAGCATCTCCCACCGGCAACCTCAACCAGCCGAACAAGGCCTACGCGGCGGCCTTCGTTTTGCTGGTGATGGTGCTCGCTCTCAACGCCGCCGTCGACATCGTCCATCGCCGCGCCAAGAAGACCGGAACATGGAGTTCCTGACCCGCCGCCGCCCGATCCGTCGCCTGGAGCTGGAGGACGCGCCGCGGCGCGCCAGGTCGCGGCCGCCTGCACACTCGGTCAACGGCAACGGCAACGGCAACGACGCCGTCGTCCCGGGCGGATTCACCGCGGCGCGGCGCTCGATCGGAGCGCCCCAGTTCTCGATCCGCCGCATGGAGGTCGACAACCTCTCGGTCTCCTACGCCGACCGCGACGCGGTGAAATCGGTGTCGCTGCCGATCCGCCAGGGCGAGGTGCTGGCGATGATCGGCCCCTCGGGCTGCGGCAAGACGACGCTGCTGCGCTCGCTCAACCGGCTCACCGAGCTGACCCGAACCACGACCCTGAGCGGCCGCATCCTGCTCGACGACGTCGACATCGCGCGAGATCGAGCCGACCCTGCTGCGGCGCCGCGTGACGATGGTCTTCCAGCAGCCGAATCCCTTCCCGATGAGCGTCTTCGACAACATCGCCTACGTGCTGCGCGAGCAGGGATCGCGCCGCACGCGCAAGAAGGTCCTCGCGCCCCAGGTGCACAGCGCCCTCGACCGGGCCGGGCTGTTCGAGGAGGTCAAGGACAACCTCGACCACCCGGCGCTGAAGCTCTCCGGCGGCCAGCAGCAGCGGCTCTGCATCGCCCGGGCGCTGGCCGCCCAACCCGAGGTGCTCCTGCTCGACGAGCCCTGCTCCGCGCTGGACCCGCAGTCGACCCAGGTGATCGAGGACCTGATCGTCAAGCTGCGCGACGACGTCGCGGTCGTGATCGTCACCCACAACCTCCAACAGGCCTACCGGATCGCCGACCACGTCGCCTTCATGTACCTGGGCGAGCTGGTCGAGTACAGCAGCGCGACCTCGCTCTTCGGCTCGCCCCGCGAGCAACGAACAAAGGACTACGTGAGCGGTGCGTTCGGCTAGTCGCTCATATCCGCCCGCGCCGGAGTGCTTGCCGTCTGCGGCCTGCTGCTGCTCGGCGCCGCTCGCCGGCTGCACGACGACGCAGGAAACCGCCGCCCGCGTAGCAGGCCCAGGTCAAAGCGCATTCTTGAAGCTCGCAGTCAGCGCGTCACAAAGCGGCGAAGGCCCTCCGAAAGGAAAACCACCAGCGACCGACCGAGACGAGCTGCCAGCCCTCGAGACGATGACCGCCCAGCAGATGCACTACCAGCCCTGCGAGGAGTGCGGCGCCCCGCTCGATCCCCAGCAGCGCTACTGCGTGAACTGCGCGGCGCGGCGCGGCAACGGCGCCAATCCCGCCTCGCGGTACTTCGCCGCGATGAGCAAACGCGCCCGCCGTTCCGCCGCCCGCCCGCCGGCCGAAGTCCGCCCAACCAGCCGGGCGGCAGCGGTCGGCTTCTTCGCGCTGCTGCCGATCGCCGTCGCGCTCGGCGTCATCGTCGGCCGCAGCGGCTCCAGCAACAACGACCAGGCGCTGCTGGAAGCGCTGCGCCGCCAAGACGCCGCGGTCGCCGGGCACCTCCGCCGGAACCGGCACGACCGCCGTGGTCAACAAGAACAAAGGCCAAGTCAAAGAACGCCGGCCCGTCGAGCAAAGGGCCGCAGCAAGGTCCTCGCCAGCGCCCCGAACGGGCCGATCCACCAAGTGGTCGGCTTCCAAGCCGACCCGAACGCTGAAGCTACGAAGGACAACGAACTGGTCGAGAAGAGCTCCAAAGCGGTCGGCAAGGGCTACGCCAAACAGGAGCAGGCAACCTGCCCGACGTGGTCGTGGTCGGAGGCAAGTGATGGCGAGCGCGGATACTGCCAACTCGGCCATCGCGGAGGCCGCTAGCGATGCGCTCGCTTGCCGGCATCCTGACGACCCGCTGATAAGCGGCGGCGGCCGTCCCCGAAGAGCGATCCAGAGCCCGCCGTCATCGGGGAAGAGAACGTCGACCTGGTCGCCCAGAGAGACCGGCTGCTGGAGAAGTTCACGATCATGCAGGCCGATCTCGGTGGCGCCTTTTATGAGATGGCGATCCGCGACCACGTACGGCTCGATGTCCTGACCAAAAAGGCCGCGGAGCTGCAGCGTGTCGACGCCGAGCTGCTCGCGGTCGAGCGGGTGCTGGAGCTGGAACGCGCCGACGCGGCCGGCATGTGCCCCAGCTGCGGCTCCCCGTACGGT
This sequence comes from uncultured Solirubrobacterales bacterium, assembly GCA_963842375.1. Lineage (GTDB taxonomy): Bacteria > Actinomycetota > Thermoleophilia > Solirubrobacterales > 70-9 > CAVUPF01. Next base: position 142,798 of record CAWJGB010000001.1, on the reverse strand, counting down.
CATTCGGTGCGCTTCTGCGCCCAGTGCGGGCAATCGCTGTTGCCGGCGGCGGCGCCGTCGTGAAGACCCTGACCCGGCCACTTCACCGCGCCATCGCGGCCGCCGCCACGCTCAGCGGGCGGCGTTTTGGCATGCTCGTCGCCTCCTCGCTCCTCGCCACCTCGGTGATCGTCGCCAGCGCGATCACCAACCCCGATGACGACGGGCCCCTGGCGGCGCTGCTCGGCCGCAGCCTCGCCTCCGACAACGCTCCGGCCCCAACCAGTCCCACCCCGAGATCCCTCCGAATCCGCCGCCGCGAAGCCGGCCAGCGTCGTCCGCCAGTCGACCGGCGCTCGGCGTCGCCGGCCTCGGCCGGCACGCCCGCTTCAACCCCGATCGCCGGCCTCCCCCGAAGCTGGCGGCTCCGAAGAAGGCGAATCGCTTCGCCGAGCAAACCAAGCACCCGTCGACTCCGGCCGCAAGGCCGGTCGGATCAAGCACGTCTTCGTCATCTCGCTCGCCAGCCCCGGCTACGAAGCGGCCTTTGGCGCCGCCTCTCAGATGCCCTACCTGGCGACGACGCTCCGCCCCCAAGGCGAGCTGCTCTCCGGCTACTCGCTGCTCGGCAGCGCCGGCCTGCCCAACGACATCGCGGCGATCAGCGGCCAACCGCCAAATCCCTTAACCCAGGGCAACTGCTCGACCTACACCGAATTCCCCTCACAACGCCAACCCCAACAAGCAGGGCGTCGTCTCGGGATCAGGATGCGTCTACCCAGTCGACACGCTGACGGTCGCCGATCAGCTCTCCAGCGCAGGTTTTCAGTGGAGCGCCTACATGGAGGGCATGGTCGGCGCGACCACGGGAAACCTGAAAACTGCGTCCACCCCGAATCCGGCGCAACCGACCAGCCGGCGCAGGGCGGCTACGCGACGCGGCAGAATCCCTTTGTCTACTTCCACTCGCTGCTTCAGCTCGGCGCCTGTGCGAGCAGTGACGTGCCCCTGACCGAACTCGGGAACGCCCTGGACAAGGTTGCCTCGACGCCCAACTACTCCTTCATCGCCCCCAACCTCTGCGACGCCGGGGTCGCTGGACAGTGCCCGACCGGCACGCCGACCGGCGCCGTCAGCGCCGACGCCTTCCTAAAACAGTGGGTGCCGACGATCCTCGCCTCGCCCGCCTACAAGCAGGACGGCCTGCTGATCGTCACCTTTGACGAAGCAAGCCCCTCAGAAGCGGGGAGCGCGACCTCACCCAAAGTCGGGACGCTGCTGCTCTCCCGCTACCTGACCCGCGACTCCACGGACTCCACCCCGTATGACCCGTACTCGCTGCTGCGCTCCACCGAGGACCTCTTCGGCCTCTCCCACCTTGCCAACGCCGGTGGCGCCATGGTCAACTCCTTCGGCCCGGCGCTACGCGGGGAAACCGGCGGCGACTGACCCGGCCAGCTCAGGGAAGGTGGCTCAGGAAGCCGCCGATGGCTGCGCCGAAATACGGGCGAGTACAGCCGGTTGAAGTGGTGGGCGTAGCCGTAGCTCGTCACCCCGTCGATGTACTGGCCTTCGGTGATCCAGGCGCCACCGCTAGAGCCGGCGGCCATGTTGCACTTGCTGGGCACGGTCGGCGGTCCATTAAGACCCTCAGTCAGCGGATCGCTGCCGAGGCCGTGGGTCAGGCAGGACCGCAGTTCTTCGCCGCCGAGCGCCCCGGCCGGGTAGCCAAAGATCTGAAACGCGGAGTACCTCGACCTGTCGGTCTCATAGCCCCGAGAGCCGACCACGCTCGAGAGCGTGCCGAGACGATTCGGCTTGACCAGCAGCGCGGCGACGTCGAAGTCCGTGTTTTCCGATTGCCGCCACTCCGGGGTCGTGAAGACCGCTTCGGCGGCGAACGTCCCGAACGGACGGCGTCCGTGGTCAAAGGCGGGGATGAAGACCAGGTCCCGGCCCCAGCTCCTGGCCTCAACGACGCAGTGACCGGCGGTCAGGACCACCGAGCCGCTCGGGGTGCTGAGCGAGGTGCCCGAGCACGAGTACGGTCCTTGGCGCGGATCGAGGCCGAAGACCCGCCCGTTGGTCCGGTCTTCCACAGCCGAGGCATCGGCGACGCCGACGCTGCTGGCCAGGGCAGCGGCGGGGAGATGCTGGGGGTCCGGTAGCTGGCCGGGAACCCGGAGTGGCGCGCCTGTGGTCGGGGGCCACCTGCGGCCACCCCGTGCTCCGCGCCCCGGCCGGCAGGGAGGCCGGATGGGCGAGCGCCCGCCGCACCCGCCGCGGCCCCCAGAAGCGCGCGGCGCTCGCGGCGCCGAGGACACGGTGTGCGTTGGCAGGGGCAGCCTGCACGAAGGTGGGCGCGAACAGCGAAATCGAAAAAAGCGCAGACAACGCCAACCGCAGATGTCCCTTGCCTGGCTTCATCCCCGGAATCGTGCCACATGGTCTTGATCGAGACAAAGCGGGAATTCACGTGCAGAAGCTCTCCGCCAAGCGCTTGGAGCACAGGAAATCCCCGCTGGGCCGCGAAATCCCGCACGTATGTCTCGCTCCCAACCCACCGAAAGGGCTACGCATGAACGAGGAGAGCACGCTCAGTGGCTGGTGGGTCTTCGCCGGCATCCTGCTGCTGATCGCCGGTGTCCTGAACATCATCTACGGCATCGCCGCGATCGGCAACTCGAAGTTCTTCACCGAAAACGCGACCTACATCATCAGCAGCCTCCACACCTGGGGTTGGGTCACCCTGATCATCGGGGTGCTGGAGCTCGTGGCGGCGTTCTCGCTGTTCTCGGGCGGCGAGTTCGGCCGCTGGTTCGGCATCTTCATCGCCTCGCTGAACGCGATTGGCGCACTGCTTGCGCTTCCCGGCTACCCGTTCTGGTCGCTGGCGATCTTCGCGCTCAGCATCATCGTCGTCTACAAGCTGGCCGAGGGGCCCGAGGGCTCAAGCGTCTGACCACCACCCAGCCGCAGTTCCCGTCGCGAAGGCCCCGATCCGGGGCCTTCGCCGTTGCGGGGCGCCGACCCGCCGGCCGGGGCGGCAGGGGGAGGATTGACGAAGCGCTCCGAGGGCCAGGCCTAGGCTGCGGGCTCCGTCGCCGCCTCGGGCTCTGGCTCCGGCTCGACATCTGGCACTGGCTCGGCCTCTGGCGCTGACAGCATCGACCACGGCGCCGGCTCGGGGCGGTTCTCCTCGTAGAGCACGTCGGTGTCGGAGAGCTGGTCCTCCCAGCCGCGGCGGCGCTCGTTGAAGAGGATCCCGAGGAAGCCGATCCCGAGGGTGACGACCGCCAGCCCGAGCCCGATCAGGCGACTCAGCGCGCGTCCGAACGGGAGCCGGCCTCCGGCGACGTCGATCCTGATCCGGACGAAGCGCATACCCGGCGTCTGCCCCGCCAAACACCAGAAGGCGAGCAGATAGAGGGCTCCAAGCCCCAGCCAGGCGGCCGTCCCGAGGGCCAGCGCCAGGCCGGAGACGCCGTGCCCGTTCCCCGAGACCGCCGAGTCGATCAGGGCGACGATGGCAGCCAGCCCGGAGAAGGAGAGGTTGACGATGGCGCCGTCGATCGCGAGCGCCAGCGCCCGGCTGACGGCGCCGGCGTGGTCGGTCGGCTCGGCTCGGCGCTGGCGGAAAAAGACCCGCCGCACGGCCCGCTCCATGGTGTCGTCGAGGCGCCGAGCCACCCTGCCGATCGTGCGACCGATGTCGCCGATCAGCCCTACGCCCTGAGCGCTGATCGCCGCCCGCAGCTCCGGCGCCTCGGCGATCCGCTCGACCAGCTGTTGCGCCTCCTCGCTGGCGAGCAGGCGCCGCCAGACCTCGTCGACCAGCTCGCTGTCGAGGGCCTCGATCAGGGCGCGCTTGACGGCATCGCTCTCCAGCGCCCCCTGCACCGCCTCCTCGACCACCGGGCCTTCCAACACGCGCGCCAGCGCCCGCTCAACCGCCTCGCTCTCAACCGCGGCGACGATCGCCTCCTCGGCTGCGACTTCGACAGCGCGGTCGATCCCGGCGGCGCGGGTGACCGTCCTGGCGCCCCGTACACCGACACCGAGCAGACGCGCCGACAAAGGAAGCTGCCCGTTGATCTCCCCAGTCGGGCCAACGCTGCCGTTGCGGCTCGCAGCGCCGTTGCGACCGGCGTCACCGTTGGCGCTCGCGCCGGCGCCCTCGTCGCGAGTCCTGTCGCCGGGGGAGGCACCTGCGGGGTCGGGCCATCTCCCATCTCGGGGCGAGTATCGCACCGATCGATCGGACTCGCAGCAGTCGCGAATCAGCGATCCAAGCCGTCGAGGAGGCGGTCGACGAACTCGGCCTGCGACGGGTTTATCTTCCGCCTGGCCGTCTCCGGGTCAAACCACTCGGCCCGGTCGACCTCGGGGAACTCGCGCTCGACGCCGGAGCGGGGCGGCCACTCCATCGCGAAGGCGTTACTGCGCAGCCTCGAAGGATCGAAATCGGCCTCCGCGGCCCAACCCTCGACGACCTTGCCGCTCTTCAAACGGACAGATCCCAGCGCGATAAGCGCCTCCGTAGCTGAGGGCCGGCGCCGCACCCAGCTCCTCCCCCAGCTCCCGCAAAGCGCAGTCCCGCGGGTCCTCTCCCTCGTCGAGCTCTCCCTTCGGGATCGACCAGGACTCCCAGGTCCCGCCTCGCCCAGAGCGGCCCGCCCGGATGGACGAGCAGCACTTCCGGCGAGCCTCCGTCGACGCGATAGAGAAGCACCCCGGCGCTTCGCTTCGCAGACACGGCGCCAGGGTACTCGGGCCGCTACCTGAGTTCGAAGCCCAGGTCACGTTCACCATCGTCCCGATGATGCCCGCGGCGTCGCCATGTCGATCCCAGCTATCTGATCGCTATACTGACCATATGGCAAGACAAGTGACCGCAACCGATGCGAAGGCAAAAATTCTCAGGTTGCTCGACGATGCCGCCGCAGGCGAGGAGATCGAGATCACCAAGCACGGCCGTCCAGTCGCACGCCTCGTGCCGGCATCCGGCGCTCGCTCACTGAAGGGTTCGTTCGAGGGAGTGGCGATGACCACGGTCGATGAGGAGCAACTGTTCTCAACCGACGCGCCTTGGAACGCCTCGTGAGACGTGGGCACCGTCCTGCTTGACACCCACGTGGTTCACTGGTGGTCAGCCGAACCACAACGCATCAGCACACCGGCGCGCGAAGCCCTTGACGAAGCTGAAGAGCTCGCCGTGGCGGCCATCTCTTGGTTTGAGCTCGCATGGTTGGCCAGGCATGAGCGGATTGTCGTCAACATCCCGAGCCGATCCTGGCTACAGGGCCTCGCTGCCCAGGTGCGAACGTTTGGCGTCACCCCCGCGATCGCAGACACCGCCGTTGCCTTGCCCTCCTCTTTCCCGGCTGATCCCGCCGACCGGTTGATCTACGCGACTGCCGTCGAGTATGGCTTGCGGCTCGTGACCAAGGATCGAGTGATCCGAGGTCACACCCACCCGCGGTCGGTCGCGGTTTGGTGATTGCCGCTGTCCCTGCGTAGAGCGCCGGTTCAGTTCTGATGCCAATCGGGGTGACTGGATTTGAACCAGCGACCGCTCGGCCCCCAGCCGGCCTACGACTGCTGCCAAGGCGTCCCGGTGCGTCCCCCGCGTCCCCATCGTCCCCGCAAGCAGACGCTCTGCGGGCAATGCACGATTCCCCCGGCGAGTGCTTGCCCTGCTTGGGGAATCCGGTGTCGTCGAGGACCCATGCCTCGACATCGATTGCGGGCGTCACCCGCTCGGCGACGGCGCGCACGACCGCGACCGGGTCCCACGGGCTGTCGGTGAGGAACTGCTGCATCGACTGGTAGTCGGCGTCCTCACCGAGCCTCACCCCCAGTGGTTCGAGCGACTTGCGCTTGCCTCGAGGAGCCCGCGCAAATAAAGGCTGACGTTGGCCATCTGCGCCGGTCGGTTTATCGCCTCGGCGAGCACTTCCGCGCCGAACTCCTCAAGCCGTTCCCTGACCGCCGTCGCAGAGCCGCTATTCACTGCCACCATCTTCCTCCTCGCGTCGTTGGGGCTGACGCGAGGAGGCTTCGCGCGGAGACCGGAGAACCCTACCGCGGAGCTAACAAAGCAGTGCTAGTGTCCCGAGTCGTTAGTTCGCAGGCATAGCTCCTTCGCCGTCGAAGTCGTCGCCATCGCAAGCGACGATGGGAGGACTGATGCCCCGACGTGTGGATGTCGTGCTTGGTGACGAAGACCGAGAGGTGCTGGAGCGGTGGGCCCGCCGCCCGAAGAGCGCCCAGGCCCTGGCGCTGCGCTGCAGGATCGTGCTGGCGGCGGCGGACGGGGAGAAGAGCAAGGACATCGCGGCGCGCCTGGGCTGCAGCACGCAGACGGTCGGCCGCTGGCGGGGCCGCTTCGCCCGACGGGGCCTCGACGGCCTGCACGACGAGCCACGCCCGGGCAAGCCGCGGCAGATCTCCGACGCCGACGTCGAGCGGGTGATCGTCAAGACGCTGGAGGAGCAGCCGGCGGACGCCACGCACTGGTCGACCCGCCAGATGGCGGTCGCGACCGGGATGAGCCAGACGGCGATCAGCCGGATCTGGCGTGCGTTCGGGCTGAAGCCCCACCGCACCGAGCACTTCAAGCTCTCGCCCGATCCGCAGTTCGTCGACAAGGTCAGAGACATCGCCGGGCTCTACCTCAACCCGCCCGAGGCCGCCGTGGTGCTCTGCGTCGATGAGAAGTCCCAGATCCAGGCGCTTGACCGAAGCGCCCCGATCCTGCCGCTGATGCCGGGCGTGCCCGAGCGCCACACCCACGACTACGTGCGCAACGGCATCACGAACCTCTACGCCGCGCTCGACGTCGCCTCCGGTCAGGTGATCGCCGAGATGACCCCACGTCACCGCGCCGAGGAGTTCCGCCGGTTCCTGAATCTGATCGAGAGCTCGGTGCCGTCCCACCTCGACGTCCACGTCGTGCTCGACAACTCCTCGACCCACAAGACCCCCTCGATCCAGCGTTGGCTGAAGCGCCATCCGCGCTTCACCTTGCACTTCACACCCACCTACAGCTCATGGCTGAATCTCGTCGAGCGCTGGTTCGCCGAGCTGACCACGAAGTGGATCAGGCGCAGCTCCCACCGCTCGGTCCGCGACCTCGTCGCCTCGATCCGCACCTGGATCGCCAACTGGAACGAGGAACCCGAGCCCTACGTCTGGCACAAGAGCGCCGATGAGATCCTCGACAGCCTCGCCTCCTATTGCCAGCGGATCAATGACTCAGGTCACTAGGCGACGCTTGTCAAGTATTTGCTGTCGATGGCCGATCAAAGCTTGGGAAATGACCGAGGAGGAGGCGAGACAAGGCAATGAGGCCGGCTTCACGCTGGTCGAGCTGCTTGTCGTGATGCTCATCCTCGGAATCCTCGCCGCAATCGCGTTGCCTGCCTTCTTCAACCAAAAGGAAAAGGCAGGCGATGCCAGGGCCAAGGAGTACGCCCATACCGCCGAGGTTTCGATCGAGACCTATGCGACCGAACACAGCGGAAGTTACGTCGGCGCAACGCCTGCCGAATTGGCCAAAATCGAGCCGACGCTGAAAAGCGCGACCATCACCGTTCCGAAAGTGACGCTCACGGAATACGAAATCACTTCGAAATCGACCACCAATCGCACGTTCTCAATCAAACGGGTCAAAGGAGCCATGACCTACCCATGTAAACCCGTAGGCGGCGGCTGTCCCCCGGGTCTCAGCTGGGCCAACGGCTAGCCTCGCTCCGTGGGTTAGACGCCCTCGGAACGGATGCTGGTCGGGGCTCCGATTGCTGTCACTTACTCGGGAACATGCGCGCTCAGGTATCTCGACTCAGACGCATTCTGAGCGGCTTCGGTGCTGATGGCTACCCTGGGCTAGCCTCGTGGCTTTCTCGGTCCCGTAGGCGCACATAATGCGCCGGGTGAGGCCCTTGAAAAGCCACCTCGCGTGTGAGCCGACTACGGAATGACGTAGTTGTGTATGTCGACGTGGACGATATCGGCGTCAGGAAGCGCGGCGAGGCGCTCCTCGCCCATGATCGCGACTTGGGCTGGCCGAAGGCGCTCCGCTGTGAACCGGTCGAAGTTCTCGCGGGTCTCCCAGACGTTGAAGACTTGGAAGCTTCCCTCTAACTCGCCTGCGGAGTGAAGATCAGTCCCTCCACCGGCTCGCCCGATACCCCGAGCTTCTCCATGATCGCGTCGTACTGCTCAGCACCCACAACCCTCAGGAAGCCGGGTGATCGTTCCTACCGCCATGTTGTCTCCTCTGTTGACCTGCCGTCGTGTCGCTCCACCATACAGTCGATATCAAAGCGGTTCAGTCGTTCATCTGGCGCCGACGATCCGCCACTTAAACGGCTTGCCTCTTGCCGCGCTCTTTTCCCCGGGCTCGGAGTCGCAGTTGGTGAGCGGGTCCCCGATTCCGTTCTCCAATTTGGCCCCCCAGACGCGAACACCACCTTCAGCGACTTCGCCCCTGTGGGTGAACTTGGCCTGGAACGTGATGTTCCCCTCATGGACGCGACCATCGAAGGCGGTCCCGCGATAGCTGACTCTGTTGTGGTGCACGGGTATTGCGCCAGTGCCTTCGTGCCCGACTTGAATCCAGTATTGGTTGTCCAGTTCTCCGGTTTCGGCCACGTCGCAGAATAGTCGCAGCTGCAGGACAATTGCCGCGAAACCAAACGTGGTCTGAGCCGGATTTTCGGGATTGGGAAAGCCTAAGAAGCGCTGGGGCTCGATGTTCTCGACCTTCCCCCCCTTCTTCAAGGCCTCGAAGTTGACCGCGAGCAGACCACGATCAATCCGTGCGTGGGCGTTTTCGGAGCTGAAATGGAGGGGTTCCGGGAATGACCCCCTGCTTTGGATGGCTCCATACGCCCCGCCGCTGAGCCCTAGAAGGACGGCGAGAATCGCCACGAGGGCCGGGTAGACCAATCTGGACCGAAGAATTCGCATTTCATCCCTCCGATTGGGATGCTGGGACGATCGTAACCAGAGGAACTCTTGCACGTGCTCGCCGAACCGGAGCATGGGTGATTCCGTTTTGCGATCTGCCCCGCACGCTACCCACCCAATGATCCGAATAGCCCAGCCACGACCGATCGACGCCTTTGGCGCTTCACGGCATCCTGCGTGAGAACCGAGGCGATGCCGACGAGCAGGTTCATGTCATCGCGAGCGAGTATGGCTTGGGATAGCTCGGCGCGGAACCGTCGGCCGGACCCGCGGCTGCGTTTCGCAACCCAGAGGTCGCCACCGAGCCGGTAACGCGTACGCATGCGGTTCGTCTGCTCCCATGCGAGGGTTTCGCCAGTGGCGAGGGCGACCTCGCCACTGCGTGCGGTCGCGACTGCACGATCAGCGGTGTCAAAGACCGTTATCTCGGAGTCGTGATCCTGGTGCAGTTGCTGAAATCGCCACTGGTCCGCGGCCGTCTCGATGACCACCAGGACATGGTCACTCGTCTCGTTCACCGCTACTGCGACGACCGGATTGCCAGTCGGGTTCGCGACGATCAACGACCTACCCCGGTTGTAGGCCCGGCCTTGAAGCGACGGTCCGTTGATCGGCGTGAGAGACATTCAGGAAATCATCGCACCGCTCGGCTGATCCCGCCGATTCATGCTCAGTTCCAGTCTGCAGGCAGGCGAGCGATCAAGGTGATGAGGACGGCCGCGACCAAGAGGCCGCGTTACCAATCTATCCTCGGGTTGATGCACTTGCCATCGCTTGGTATCACGAGCGGTGCCAGGGCCGGATTCTGAAGAACATCGAACAAGACCAAGCGGAGCAGCGAGTGGATTGAACCAGCAACCGGTTGACCCCGAGTGAGGACCGCGCCGGGACGGAGGGACACGCCGGGCAGATCAAATGGCCCCTCGCCTGGCTGGGCCCTCGCTACCGACTGTCGGGCTCGAGTTGGCTGGTGTGCCGCACCCCCTCGACGATCACGCGGCGGCCGGAGGCGTGGCAGCCAATGCGAACGGGTTCCCCTCCGAGTCGCGACAAACTGACCAGTGCTCACCCGGGTGGATGATCGAGCCGCCCAGCTCGTGAACCCGCTCGAGCGCGGTGGCCATGTCGTCGACCGTGAAGTAGGGCAGCGAGCCGGTGTCGCCGGGACCCGTCCCGCGCTCGTGAACGCCGAGCCGCAGGCCGTCCTCATCGGCCTCCCACCCCTCCCCAGCTCGGGCACCACGCGGCGCAAGCTCAACCCCGAGCAGTCCGCGCCAGAAGCGCAGGGCCCGCTCCAGGTCGTCTGCCGGGAACTCGATCAGAGGCGCAGGCATGGGACTCAGCCCGCACGCCAGACCAGAAGCGGTACCAAACCCGGTACCACGCTATCCAAGGAAAGGTTCAGGCCAGCTCCTCTCAAAGTGAAAACCCGCTTCCGAAGCGAGCTTCCGGTGAATCGGGGCGACTGGATTTGAACCAGCGACCGCTCGGCCCCCAGCCGAGTGCGCTACCAGACTGCGCCACGCCCCGTGGTTGAAATGCATTCTGACGAATCGACAGCCCAAATGTGATCGCACTTGCGCAGCGACCTCGGCGAAATGCAGGTGTGAGGTGCTTTGGGCAAACTGTCTTTGACAGCGCAACCGCTCACAGCGGCGGCTCGTCTGCGCGGTGGTAGCTCAACGGTAGAGCCTCGCCCTTCCAAGGCGATGATGCGGGTTCGACTCCCGTCCGCCGCTTTTCTTGATGCTCGGGGATACAGGGCGAGACGGGGGAGCCGGGATTCGAACCCGGATTCACGGTTTTGGAGACCGTGCGCATAGCCGTTAACTCACTCCCCCAGGAGCTCTAGCAAGCCAAATCCTAGCCGTGGCGATTCTCAGGAAACGTAGGGGTCCAAACGAAAACCTGAGCGAAGTCGGCTCTGAACAGAGTGCGGGCGATTCTATTTCACTTCACGCTCTCGCTCAGTACCTCGACCTCGCAGCGAACGCCAGCGACTCTCTCCAACGGCCCATCGGCCGTCAGGAGCAAGGCCTCAACGGCCTCAGCCAAAGCGACATACGCTGCGTCCCAGGCAGTGAGGTTGTCACGAAGCTCCCAGACGCGAGGAAGGAGCAGCAGGTGCGGAACCCGACGAAGGGGCAGTGCCGCCAGGTCGGCAAGCGCCTGAGCGGATCGCCGGTCATCGAGCCTGCCGGCGCGGACGGCCCGCCGTTTAGCGCCATTATGGCGCCACTCAGAAGATGTTTGAAACTCTCATCCCCGGGTTCTCGTTGTGGCCGTGGACGCTGTCGTATACGCGGATCGTCTCCGTCTCCATGCCATCCCCCATCGCGAGCAGCAAGACGACCGCGTAGTTGGCAATCTCCCGGCCCTTCGCGGCTTGCCTTGCGCATCCCGTGACCGGCTCAGCATCCGCTGGACTCAGTCAGCCACAAGGACATCTCCGTCGCTAACCGCCGGAGCACCAGGCTGCTCGACTCGTTCGCAGAACCTAAGTACTGAGTGCGGGCGGAGGGACTTGAACCCCCACGGGCCGAAGCCCACCAGGACCTAAACCTGGCGCGTATACCAATTCCGCCACGCCCGCGTGGCTGCCCCGACGGGGCTTAACACGCGACCAATGCCGCGATGTCGCTCCTAGATTCTATGATCGGCCCGTGGCGATAGGAGAGGTCAGGCCAGGCTATGAGCTGTGGCGACCGAATAGAGAGAAAGCCGAGTCGGTCACGGCCAAGTTCGTGATCGTCCTCCTGCTGGCCGCCACGGCGGCGATCGCGGCGCTGGTGACGATCACCGGTTTCTCAGTGCTCAGCGGAGGTAGCGGTATGGGAATCATCTGCCTGATCTACGCGCTGCTTTATGCGTTCTTCGCCTACCGAGTGGCCCGCTGGAGCCGCGGCACCCTACCTCTCGCGGCGGCGCTCTCGATGATCCTCGCAATCTTCTGCGCGGTCGGCGCCGAAAGCTGGTTCGCCCGCGACAAGGCCGGCTTCAGCCACGCCCTGATCCCAGCCTCTGTGATCGGGACACTGGTCGTGATCCTCGCCCTGCTCCAGATCGTCCTGATCGCCGCCGCGCTCTACGGCTTCAACCAAGGGTGGAGCGTCGAGGAGGAACGCCCGATCGGCTCCGGCGAGGACTACGGTGCCGGCGCCTCACCGGAGGATGGCGCCACTCAGCCTGCCTGAGACCATTGTTCGTAAGTTTGCGCCAAGGTATGGATCTGGCGGCGAATGGTCTGACCTGGGCCGTTCGCGACCTGCTGACGGCGTAGCGTTGGGCCTAGGATGGTCGAACAGGCGGCGGTGTCCAAACTGGCAAAGGAGGCGGTCTCAAAAGCCGCTGCCCGCAAGGGCTTGTGGGTTCGAGTCCCACCCGCCGCATCAATGCGATGAAGCCTGTCTGGCAGGTCGAACGAGTCCTTCAGCTTTCCGATTCTGGCTGAACAACTGCCAGATCTCGCGAGAGCTGGGCGTCAATCGCAGCACCATCAGCGATTGGGTGAGGGGTCACACGCGAATTCGTAGACCGCCAAGGTCCTATCGAGATCCCCGGGTTCGAGGCGAAAGCACTGCCCGCGATGCCTCCACTCAAACGAGTCCATTCGCGGCATAACGACTTATGCCTACGCGTACCTCCTCGGCCTTTATCTCAGAGATGGCCTGATCTCGGCGCATCCGTCGGGTCGCTTCCTGCGCGGTCTTATCCACTCCGACGGCTGCCGCGTCACCAACAAGATCCGCCATCCGAAGAAAACCTATGTATATCCCCGCTACTTCTTCAGCAACCGATCGCTCGACATCCAGCACATCTTCTGTGAGGCGTGTGGCCGACTGGAAATCGCCTGGCGACAGGACGGTCCCTGGAATATCTCAGTCGCTCGGCGCGATGCGGTAGCAATCATGGATCGCCATGTCGGCCCCAAGCGTTGATTCCGCACCGGGGTGATAATTCCAATTATGGAGTCGGCGTCGGCTAAAACGGGAAGAGGCGAGCTTCTCTGGGAGCCATCGGCTGAGCTGGTCGAGCGGGCGCGGTTGACTGAGTACACGCGGTGGCTGGAGAGTGAGCGGGGGCTGCAGTTCGAAGGGTATGAGGAGCTATGGCGGTGGTCGGTCGATGACCTCGAGGGTTTCTGGGGGTCGATCTGGGACTTCTTCGGGGTGCAGGCCAACGGCGGCTATGACCGGGTGCTGGGCAGCCGCGCGATGCCGGGGGCCGAGTGGTTCACCGGTGCCGAGCTCAACTACGCCGAGCACGTCTTCATCGGCAAGGACGACGCCGAGACGGCGATCCTGCATGCCTCCGAGTTACGCGATCTGTCGGAGCTCAGTTGGGGCGAACTGCGGGCGCAGGTCGCCGCCGTCGCCGCGGGACTGCGCGGGCTGGGGGTCGGGCGCGGCGACCGCGTCGTCGCCTACCTGCCCAACATCCCGGAGGCGACCATCGCCTTTCTCGCCACCGCCGCAATCGGCGCGATCTGGTCGAGTTGCTCGCCCGACTTCGGCCCGGCAAGCGTCGTCGACCGCTTCGCCCAGATCGAGCCGAAGGTGCTGATCGCGGTTGATGGCTACCGCTACGGCGGCAAGGACTTCGACCGCCGCGAGACGATCGCCCGCCTCCAGGCAGAGATGCCGAGCCTGCAGAGCACCGTCGTCCTGCCCTACCTCGACCCAGAGCCCGACCTCTCCCCCCTGCGCGACGCGATGCGCTGGGACGAGCTGCTGGCAGCGGGCGAAGGGGCGCCGCTCGCCTTTGAGCGCGTCCCCTTCGACCACCCGCTCTGGGTCCTCTACTCCTCCGGCACCACCGGCCTGCCGAAGGCGATCGTCCAGGGCCAGGGGGGCATCTTGGTCGAGCACCTAAAGAAGCTCCACCTCCACGTCAACGCCCACCCCGGCGACCGCCTCTTCTGGTTCACCACTACCGGCTGGATGATGTGGAACTTCCTCGTCTCCGGGCTTCTGACCCGTGCCGCGATCGTCCTCTACGACGGCAATCCCGGCCACCCTGACATGGGCGTGCTCTGGGACCTCGCCGAGCGGGCCGAAATCACCATGTTCGGGACCAGCGCCTCCTACATCTCCGCCTGCATGAAGGCCGGAGTCGAGCCTGGCGCGGGGCGCGACCTCAACCGCCTCACCGCGGTCGGCTCGACCGGCTCCCCGCTCTCCCCGGAGGGCTTTGACTGGATCTACGAGCACGTCGGTGCCGACACCTGGCTCTTCTCGACAAGCGGCGGCACCGACCTCTGCACAGCCTTCGTCGGCGGCGTCGCGCTGCTCCCCGTCTACCGCGGCGAGCTGCAGGCGCGGGCGCTGGGCGCCGCGGTCGAGGCCTGGGATGCCGACGGCAATTCCGTGATCGATGAGGTCGGCGAGCTGGTCGTCACCGAGCCGATGCCCTCGATGCCTGTCTTCTTCTGGGGCGATAGGGACGGTAGCCGCTACCGGGCCAGCTACTTCGAGCACTACCCCGGCGTCTGGCGCCACGGCGACTGGATCGAGATCACCTCGCGCGGCACCGCCGTCATCTACGGCCGCTCGGACTCGACCATCAACCGCTCCGGCGTCCGCATGGGGACGAGCGAGATCTACCGCGCCGTGCTCGGCCTTGAGGAGATCGTCGACGCGCTGGTCGTCGATGTCCCCCGCCCCGGCACCGAGGGTTGGATGCCGCTCTTCGTCGTCCTGCGCGAGGGCGCCGAGCTCGACGGGGGGCTGCGCCGGGAGATCGCCGGCCGCATCCGCGAACAGTGCTCCCCCCGTCACGTCCCCGACGAGGTCTTCGAGATCGCTGAGGTGCCGCGCACCCTGAGCGGCAAGGCGCTGGAGGTGCCGGTAAAGCGGATCCTGACCGGCACTCCGGCCGAGCAGGCGGCCAGCCGCGACTCCCTCGCCAACCCGGCGGCGCTCGATTACTTCGTCGAGCTGGCCGACCGGATCTAGTCGGTCCGCCGCCGCAGCGTCACCGCGCCCAGAGCCAGCAGGGCCACCGTGGCGGCGGCGATGATCGCCACGTCGAGCGCGCCCCGCGCGCCCAGCGACCCGCCGATAGTCACCCGGTCAGAGCGCGTCGAACGCGTAGGTGAGCGGCATCGCGTCCGAGACGACCTGAAGGACCCCGATCATCTGGTCGCGGGCGACGAACAGCCCGCAGAGCAGGAGCTGGGGGAAGACGATCGCGGGCATGAACTGCACCGCCTGGAACTCGGTCCGCGCAAAGGCGCTGACGAAGAGGCCGAGCGACATCCCGAGCAAGGCGTTGCCGACCGCCAACGCCACCACTACGGCGGTCGAGCCGGCCACTTCAAGCCCCAGCGGACCGAAGGCGACGGCCGCCGCGATCAGCGCCTGCAGCGTCCCGACCACGGCGAACGCGACCCCGTACCCGAACAGCACGTCGAGCTTCGCCAGCGGCAGCGTCATCAGCCGCTCCAGCGTCCCGGTGGTCCGCTCGCGCAGCATCGTGATCGAGGTGACGACGAACATCGTGCTGAACGGGAAGAGGCCGATCAGCGGCCCGGCGACGTGTTGGAAGGCGGCCGGTTCCCGGTAGAAGGCGCCCCGCAGCAGGGTGAGCAGGAAGGGCGAGACGCCCAGCATCAGCACGACCGTGCGCGGGTCGCGCCGCAACTGCCTCAGCACCCGAGCCGCGACGGCCGAAGTCACCCGCGGGTTCACGCCTGCTCATCCGCTTCGATCAGCACCAGGAACGCCTCGTCGAGCTGCTGGCGGCCGGTGCGCCTGCGCAACCCGTCCGGGCTATCGGTCGCCAGCAGGTCCCCGTCGCGCATCAGCAGCAACTCGTCGCAGTGCTCGGCCTCCTCCATCACGTGGCTGGAGACCAGCAGCGTCGCGCCGGCCCCCGCCAGCCCTGCGAACGTTTCCCAAAGGTCCCTGCGCAGCACCGGGTCCAAGCCGACCGTCGGCTCGTCGAGGACCAGCACCTCGGGCTCGCCCAGCAGCGCGGTGGCGAGCGACACGCGCGCCTGCTCGCCACCGGAGAGCCTTGAGACGACCTGGCCGGCAAGGGACTCCAGTGCCACCGTCTCGATGACCTCCTCGATGCGCCCCTCCGCTCCCAGCACCCGCGCGAAGAAGTGCAGGTTCTCCCGCACCGTCAGGTCGCCGTACACCGAGGGCGCCTGGGTCAGGTAACCGACCCGCGAGCGCAGCGGCGGTGACCCGGCCGGCGCGCCCAGGACCTCGACCCGGCCCGACTCGACCACCTGCACGCCGACGATCGAGCGCATCAAGGTGCTCTTGCCGCAGCCGCTGGGACCGAGCAGCCCGGTCACCGTGCCGCGTAGCACCGAGAAGGAGAGTCCATGCAGGACCTGCCTGTCGCCGCGCCGCACGCGCAGGCCCTCCACCGTTATCGCCGGGCCGCTCGCCATCGCCGTCCGAGCATATGCCGCGGCTGGGCGGGCGGGCGCTCGCCGCGGCGAGCGCTACGCCGGCGTCACCGGGTTGCGGCGCTCGGCGAAGGAGCGGTCCTTCTCGGCGGCGAGGGCGAAGCGGCGGATCAGCTCGGCGCGCAGGTCATCGGGTTGGATCACCGCGTCGATGACCAGCTCGGAGGCAAGGTGGAGGATGTCGATGTCCTTCGCGTAGTCCTCGCGCTTCGCGGCTACGAAGGCCTCGCGCTCGGCCTCGTCCTCGATCGCTTGGACCTGGTTGTAAAAGACGGCGTTGACCGCCGCCTGCGGGCCCATCACGGCGATCGAGGCGCTCGGCAGCGCGATGCAGCAGTCGGGTTCAAAGGCCGGCCCCGCCATCGCGTAGAGCCCGGCGCCGTATGCCTTGCGGACGATCACCGAGATCTTCGGCACCGTCGCTTCTGACACTGCGCTGATCATCTTCGCCCCATGGCGGATGATCCCCTGGCGCTCGACCGCGGTGCCGATCATGAAGCCGGGCACGTCGGCGAGGAAGAGCAGCGGCAGGTTGAAGGCGTTGCAGGTCTGGATGAAGCGCGCCGCCTTGTCTGCGGAGTCGACAAAGAGGACTCCGCCGGTGTGCTTGGGCTGGTTGGCGACGACGCCGACCGCGCGCCCGCCGAGCCGCGCGTAGCCGACGATCAGCTCCTTCGCCCAGCGCTCGTGGACCGCCAGGAAGCTGTCCGCGTCAAGCAGCGAGTCGAGCACCTCGCGCATGTCGAAGGGCCGGTTCTCATCGGCCGGGACGATCTCGGCGATCGGCGCATCTGAGACGGGCTCGACGGCTGCGGCTGGCGGTGGCTCCTCACGCCAGCTGCCCGGCATGAAGGAGAGATATCGCCTTGCAAGCTCGATCGCCTCCTCGTCCGTTTTGACCAGGAAGTGGCCACAGCCAGAGACGCCGGTGTGCATCTTCGCCCCGCCCATCTCCTCCAGGCTCACCCTCTCGCCGATCACCATCTCCGCCATTCGCGGCGAGCCCAGGTACATCGAGGCGTTGCCTTCGCGCATGATCACCACGTCGCAGAAGGCCGGGATGTAGGCGCCACCGGCGGCGCTGGGGCCGAACAGCAGGCAGACCTGCGGCACCTGGCCCGAGAGGCGCACCTCGTTGTAGAAGATGCGGCCGGCACCGCGGCGACCGGGGAACATCTGCACCTGATCGGTGATCCGCGCTCCGGCTGAGTCGACCAGGTAGAGGATCGGGACCTGGAGCTTCAGCGCCCGCTCCTGGACGCGGAGGATCTTCTCCACCGTCTTCGGGCCCCAGGAGCCGGCCTTCACGGTCGGGTCGTTCGCCATCAGCGCCACGCCGCGGCCGTCGATCATCGCCAGGCCGGTGAGGACCCCGTCGGCGCCCAACCCCTCCCGCTCCCAGTTTGCGAGCAGCCCCTCCTCGGCGAAGGAGCCGGGGTCGACTAGCCGCTCTACCCGCTCGCGAACAGGCAGCTTGCCTTGCTCTGCGGTCTTCTCGTGGTGGCGCTGGGGACCGCCGGAGAGCGCCGCCTCAAGGGCCTGGGCGAAGTCGGGCACGCCTCGGAGCCTAACCGCGGTGCCAGTCCACGGGCCCCGCCCGCAGGACGTGGGCCCCGAGCGGGCGGCCGAGCACGCCCTGAGCGGCGCGCGAGGCCTCGATCAGGAGCGCCAGGTCGATTCCGGTCTCAATCCCCATCTCGTGCAGCATCGAGACGACGTCCTCGGTGGAGACGTTGCCGGTTGAGCCCGGCGGCACCGGGCAGCCACCCAGCTCGCCGAAGCTCGACTCGAAGGAATCAATGCCTGCCTCCAAGGCCGCGAGTACGTTGGCGAGGCCCTGGCCGCGGGTGTTGTGGAAGTGGGCGGTCAACTCGACTCCGACGAGCCGCTCGCGCGCCGCAGCGAAGAACTCCCCCACCTGGCGCGGGTTCGCCATCCCGGTGGTGTCGCCGAAGGCAACCTCGACGCAGCCGGCCGCGGCCAGCCGCCCGGCGATCTCAAGGACGCGCTCCGCCGGCACCTCCCCCTCATAGGGACAGCCGAAGGAGGTCGAGATCACACCCTCGCAGCGCAGCCCCGCCTCGCGGGCGCCCTCCAACGTCCGCTCCAGCCCGTTCAGCGACTCCTCTACCGAGGAGTTGACGTTGCGCCGGTTGTGGGTCTCCGAGGCGGAGAGGAAGACGCTCACCTCGTCGAAGCGGTCGCGCATCTGAAGCGCCCGCTCGAGCCCCCGCTCGTTGGGGATCAGGACTGAGAAGGCGACGCCGTCGCGCCGCTTAACGCCAGCGAGCACCTCCTCGGCGTCGGCGAGCTGGGGAATCACGTCCGCCCGCACGAAGGCGCTCACCTCGATCCGCCCCAGCCCGCTCGCCGAGAGCATGTCGATCAGCCGGATCTTCTCGGCGGTCGGGATCGTCTCCGGCTCGTTTTGAAAGCCGTCGCGGGGACCGACCTCGCGGATGCCCACGCGCTCCGGCAGCAAAGCCATCGCTCAGACCATCCCGAGCCCGCCGCTGACGCCAAGCGTCTCCCCAGTCACATAGGTGGCGTCCTCGGAGGCGAGAAAGGCGACCGCGGCGGCCACCTCGTCGGGCTGGCCGAGGCGCTTCATCTGGGTCGCCTCTTTCATCGTCTCGATCACCTTCTCGCCGATCTCGCCGAACTCCCTGGCGCCCATCAACAGCGGCGTCTCGATCGGCCCCGGCGCGATCGAGTTGGCGGTGATCGCGTAGCGGGCGTTCTCGCGGGCGATCGCCTTCATGAAGGCGACGATGCCTCCCTTGGCGGCGGAATAGACCGCGGAGCCCTTCGAGCCGACCCGGCCCGCCTCCGAGGAGATGCTGACGATGCGGCCGTAGCCGGCCTGCTGCATCCCGGGAAGAGCGGCGTGGGTGCAGTTGAGGACCCCGCCGAGGTTGATCGCCAAGACCCGCTGCCACTGCTCGGGGGTCGTGTAGGTGAAGAAGCCGAACTCATCGGTTCCGGCGTTGTTGACGAGGATGTCGAGCGTGCCCGTTGCCTCGACCGCAGCGCGGGCCGAATCGAGCTCGGTCACGTCGAGCTCGATCGCGTGGCCGGCGATCTCGCCCGCGACCCGCTCGGCGCCCTCGACATTGATGTCGCCGATCCAGACCTCGGCGCCCTCGGCAGCAAGGCGGGCTGCGATAGCGGCGCCGATCCCGCTCGCGCCCCCGGTCACCAGCGCCTTTCGTCCCTCCAACCTCACCAGGCGAGCAGCATAGACTGGCCCGCTCGTGGCCGAGAGCGAACCGATCCCGATCATCGGCGGAACCGGCGCCCTCGGCGCCGGCCTCGCGCTGCGCTGGGCCAGGGCCGGGATGCCGATCGCGATCGGCTCGCGCTCCTCGGAGCGCGCCGAGGAGGCGGCGGCGAGACTCCGCGCCGCGGTTCCAGGCGCCGAGGTCGAGGGTCTGCTCAACGAGGAGGCGGCGCGGCGCGGCGAGATCGTCTTCCTCACCGTCCCCTTCCGCGCCCAGTCAGAGAACCTGGCAAACCTTCGCGAGGCGCTTCGGCCGGGCCAGATCCTGGTCGACTGCACGGTCCCCCTCGCCGCCGCCGTGAGCGGCAGGGCAACCCGCTCGCTCGGCGTCTGGCAGGGCTCCGCCGCCCAGCAGGCACAGGAGATGGCACCCGAGGGCGTCACCGTGGTCTCCGCGCTGCACACGGTCGGCGCGCCGACCCTCGCCGACCCCGATGCAGAGCTCGGCGAGGACGTCCTAGTCTGCGGCGACCGCAAGGCCGACAAGGTTCGAGTCGCGACGCTGATCGAGCTGATCGGAGGCCTGCGCGCCGTCAACGCCGGGCCGCTGGAGATGGCGCGCATCGTCGAGCAGCTGACCCCGCTGCTGATCTCGATCAACAGCCGCTACAAAGCCCACGCCGGGATCAGGCTCACCGGCCTTCCCGACGCCGACCACTGGGCGTAGCCATGAAGGTCGCGCTGCTCGCCGGCGGCACCGGCGGCGCCAAGCTCGGCGCCGGGATGCAGGAGGAGGTCGGCGCCGAGCTCTCGGTCATCGCCAACACCGGTGACGACATTAAGACGCTCGGCGTCCACGTCTCCCCGGATCCCGACCTCATCACCTACTGGCTCAGCGGCGAAATCGATGCGGAGCGCGGCTGGGGCCTGCGCGATGACAGCTTCACCGTCTTCGAGCGCCTGGCCAAGCTCGGCGCGCCCGACTGGTTCGGGCTCTCCGACCGCGACCTCGCCGCCTGCCTTTACCGGCGCGAGTTCCTCGAGGAGGGTGGGCGGCTGACCGACGCGCAGGCGCAGATAGCGCGGGCGCTCGGGGTGCAAGCGCGGGTGCTGCCGATGTGCGAGGCGCCGGTGCGGACCAAGGTCGTGACCGCGGCGGGCCGGCGCGACCTGCAGGAGTACCTGATCGTCGACCATGGCCGGCCGGAGGTCCGCGGCGTCGAGCTGGAGGGGATCGAGGACGCCGAGCCGAGCCGGGAGGTGCTCGAGGCGCTGCGCTGGGCCGAGACGATCGTGATCGGCCCCTCGAACCCGGTGATCAGCATCGGCCCGATCCTCGCGGTGCCCGGCATGCGCGAGGCGATCTCCGCCTCGGGGGCCCCGGTGGTCGCGGTCAGCCCCTACGTAGCCGGGCAGGTGGTGAAGGGGCCGACCGACCGCTTCATGCAGGCGCTCGACCGCCCCTCGACCGCCGCCGGCGTGGCGTCGCTGTACGCGGGGCTGATCGACGCGATGGTCGTCGACGAGGGCGATCCCGACCCGCCGCCGACCGAGGTCCCGACCCTCGCCGCCCCGACCCTGATGGAGGGAGCCGCAGGCCGGCTCCGCGTCGCCCGCACCGTGCTCGACTTCGCCGCTAGCCTCGTCGAGGCTTGAAAGCGACCGCGATCCTCCCCGTCAAGCGCTTCGGCGTCGCCAAGCGACGCCTCGCCCCCGGCATCGAGGCCGAGCGGCGCGAGGCACTGGTCGAGGCGATGCTCGAAGACGTGTTGGAGGCGATCGGAGCGACGCGGGCGATCGAGCGCACGATCCTCGTCAGCAGCGAGCCGCGGGCGGTGAAGCTCGCCCGCTCTGTGGGCGCGGAGCTGCTCGCCGACCCCGAGGAGGGTGGGCACCCCGGCGCCGCGCTGGCGGGGATCGCCCGCGCCGAAGCGCACGGTGCCGCCTGCGTCGTCCTCCTCCCCGGCGACTGCCCGCTGCTCGACCCGCATGAGCTGGAACGCCTCCTGACCGGCGTCCCCGAGCGCTACGTCACCGTCGTCCCAGACCGACACGGTGGCGGGACCAACGCGCTGGTGCTGGCGCCGCCGGGGGCGATCCGGCCCGCCTTCGGCGAGGGGAGTCGCGCCCGCCACGTCGCCGCAGCCCGAGAGGCCGGCACTCCCTACGGGGTCGAGGAGCTGGCCTCGCTGGCGCTCGACCTCGACACCCCGGCCGACGTCGTCGCGCTCACCCGCGAGCTTGAGGCGCGGCCGGGTCGGGCCACCCGCACCGCGAAGGCGCTCGGGATATGAGCGAGCTGCGGGTCGTCGGGGTCACGGGCCTGCCGGAGGTGACCGAGGGGATGGCGGTCGGCGAGCTGATCGCGGCCCATGCCGAACTCGGCGAGGGCGACGTCGTCGTCGTTTCGCAAAAGGTCGTCTCCAAGGCCGAGGGCCGCCTCCGCCGCCTCTCCTCGGTCCTCCCCGGTGGCGAGGCCCGGCGCCTCGCCGCGGTGCTCGGCAAGGAGCCGGCACTGGTCGAGCTGATCCTCCAGGAGAGCAGCAGAGTGCTGCGAGCCGAGCGCGGCGTGCTTATCGTCGAGACGCGCCACGGCTTCGTCTGCGCCAACGCGGGCATCGACAACTCCAACCTGCCCGAGCCAGACACCGTCTGCCTGCTGCCCACCGACCCCGACGCCTCGGCACGCCGGATCCGGGCGGAGATCCGCGCGGCGGCCGCAGCCACGATCGCCCTGATCGTCTCCGATAGCTTCGGCCGCGCTTGGCGCCTGGGCCAGGCGGAGGTGGCGATCGGCTGCGCCGGGATCGCCCCGCTCGATGACTGGCGCGGGCGGCGCGACGCAACCGGGCGCGAGCTGGAGGCGACCCTGATCGCCGTCGCCGACGAGGCGGCGGGGGCCGCCGATCTGGTGCGGGACAAGGCAAGCGGCGTGCCGGCGGCGATCGTCCGCGGCCTGCAGCGCTTCGTCGGCGAGGACGACGGCCCGGGCGCCGCGGCGCTGCGGCGCCCGCCCGCAGAGGATCTCTTCCGCTAGGAGGTCGAGCCGGCCACGTCGAGCACCGCCGACCCGTGCAGATGACCGGAGCGGATGTCGGCCAGCGCCCGGTCCGCCTCGATCAGCGGGTAGACCTCGGCCTCGGTGCGCACCGGCACCCGCGGCGCGAGGTCCATGAACTCCTCGCCGTCGCGCCGGGTCAGGTTGGCGACCGAGCCGAGCACCCGCTCGCCCCAGAGGATCTCGTAGGGAAAGGCGGGGATCTCGCTCATGTGGATGCCGGCGCTGATGATCCGCGCCCCCTTGGCGCTGGCGCGCAGCGCCGCCGGCATCAGAGCGCCGAGCGGGGCGAAGACGATCGCCCCATCGATCTCCTCCGGCGCCCGGTCCCTCAGAGGAGCCGGCCCACTCGGCGCCGAGCCGGCGCGCGAACGCCTGCGTCTCGGTGTCGCCCTCGCGGGTGAATGCGAAGACGCGGCGCCCCTGGTGCACGGCGACCTGGCAAAGGATGTGAGCGGCGGAGCCGAAACCGTAAAAGCCGATCCGCTCGGCGTCGCCGACCAGCCGTAGTGCCCGGTAGCCGATCAGCCCCGCGCAGAGCAGCGGTGCCGCCTGCTCGTCTGGGTAGCCCTCAGGGATCGGGAAGCAAAAGCGCTCGTCGGCGACCGCAAGCTCGGCGTAGCCGCCGTCAAGGTGATAGCCGGTGAAGCGGGCACGGTCGCAGAGGTTCTCGCGCCCGCTGGTGCAGTAGCGACACTCCCCGCAGGTCCAGCCGAGCCAGGGCACGCCGACCCGATCCCCGACCGCAAACCGCTCCGCCCCCTCCCCGCCCCGGCCACCATGCCGACGATCTGGTGCCCCGGGACGAGCGGCAGCTTCGGCTCGGTCAACTCGCCGTCGACGATGTGCAGGTCGGTGCGACACACACCGCAGGCAACGACCGAGATCAGCACCTGGCCGGGGCCGGGAGCAGGCTCGGGCAGCTCGGCCGACCGCAGCGCCTCACGCTGCCGCTCCAAGACCATCGCGCGCATCGGTCCATGATGGCCAATGCTGGCGAGACGTGTCCTCGGACACCTTCGCCGAGGACAACCGTCAGTACGTCTCGAGGATCTCGTAGAGGGTCGTGCGCTGGGCGGGGACGCGGCCGCCGGCCCGCGCCGCCTCGATCAGCTGCTCGGGCTCGAGCCGAACGCCGTGTTGGGAGCCGGCCATCCGCGAGATGTTCTCCTCCATCAGCGTGCCGCCGAGGTCGTTGACCCCCCAGCGCAGCGCCTCGCTCGCAGCGCCCAGCCCCATCTTCACCCAGCTCGCCTGCAGGTTGGTAATCGTCCCGCCCAGCGCCAGACGGAAGGCCGCGGTGTGCTTGAGATTCTCGCCGGCCGAGATCTCCTCGATCCCGTGGGTGCGGCCGAGCATCGTGTTGAAGGGGATGAAGCTGAGCGGCACGAACTCGGTGATGCCGCCGGTCCGCTCCTGGAGCGAGCGGATCACCCGCATGTGGCGGGCGAGCTCGCGCGGCTCCTCGATATGTCCGAACATCACGGTCGAGGTCGAGCGAAGGCCGGCGCGGTGTGAGGCTTCGACGATCTCCACCCAGCGCCCGGCAGGCAGCTTGTTCGGCGAGATCCGTTGCCGCACCCCGTCGTCCAGCACCTCGGCCGCCGTCCCCGGCGTCGACCCCAGCCCGCACTCGATCAGGTACTCGAACACCTCCTCGGGCCCCTTCCCCGAGCGCTCGCACATGAAGTGGACCTCCATCGGCGAGTAGGCATGCAGATGAAGCTGCGGCCCCGCCTCCTTCGCCAACCGCAGCCACTTCCCGTACTCCTCGAGCGTCAGGTCCGGATGGATCCCCCCCTGCATGCAGATCTCGGTGGCGCCGAAGTCCACGGCGTCGCGGACCCGCTCAACAAAGTCCTCCTCGGAGACCTCGTAGGCATCGGGGGAGCGCCGCCCCTGCCCGAACCCGCAGAACGCGCAACCGACCACGCAGACATTGGTGAAGTTGATGTTCCGGTTCACGACGAACGTGGCCCGGTCCCCAGCCAGCTCAGCCCGCAGCTGATCGGCGGCGACCCGCATCGCCTCGACGACGTCCGGCCGCGTCTCGGCAAACAGCGCGGTCAGCTCATCCTCGGTCAGCTCCTCCCCCTCACGCCCCTTCGCGATCGCCCGCTCGGCCAACCCAGCCCCCAGAGCCTCCTCCCGCCTGCGCCCCGACCCCCGCCGAGGAATGAAGCTCCAGTACTTCAGCTTCACAACGTCCAAAACCCCCTGCTCCATCCACTCGGGGTCCATGTACTGCGGGTAGACGCACAGCCGCTCCGTCAGCGCATACCCCCGCGGCGCCAACCCCTTGCGCACCTCATGCGGACTCGGAAACGCATGCTCCGGAGAGATGTGGTCCCCATTGGCAGACAGCCCACCCAGATCCGTCGCCCCGGCCTGCACAAGCTCAACCCACCAGTCCGAGAGGTTTGGCGGGACCTGAATCCCGACGTCGGGCATCAACCTCTTGCACTCCCCGATCAACCGCTTGATGTCGTCAATCGAAACCGGCGTAGCCCACTCCGGGATCGGCAATGAGCCTCCCTCCCCCAGACCGACGCCATCGCCCCCCCACCGGACCTGGGCTGCGTCATCGGCTATCTCCGCCACCTCTCGACCGTAATACCGCGGATGCGGAACGAAGTTCTGAAGGATCACCTCCTGCAGATGGCCGTAGCGCTCGTGCAGCTTCGCCAGCGCTTCGAGGGATGCGACCCGCTCGTCCTCCATCTCGCCGATCCCTACCAAGATCCCGCTCGTGAACGGGATCCTCAGCTCGCCCGCGGCCTCGATCGTGGCCAGCCGTTCGACCGGATGCTTGGTCGGCGAGCCGGCATGGACCGTCTCCATCAAGCGCTCGGCGACCGACTCCAGCATCAGCCCCTGGGAGGCGGTGACCTCGCGAAGCCGGCCAAGATCGACGTGGTCGAGGATCCCGATGTTGGTGTGCGGCAGGATGCCGCGCTCCAGCGCCCGCTCGCAGGCCCAAACGACGTAGGAGGTGAAATCCCCGTGCCCCCACTCGGCGAGTCGTGCGGAGACCTCCGGGTTGACCTCGGGCCGCTCGCCGGTGAGGATCAGGAGCTCCTTGGCGTTGCGCCGCTCCGCCTCCTCGAGGCGTCCCACCACCTCCTCAGGAGCGTGGATGTGCGCCCGGTGCGTCGCGAACGCGCAGTACTTGCAATAGCACTGGCAGGTGCGCGAGAGGGAGAGGGTGTAGTTCCGCGAGAAGGTGACCCGACGCACGCCGCTCAAGCTACTGCAACCGCCGCGCCGGGTCGGCGCGGCGGTTCACCGGGCTCGCCTCAGGCGGCGGGCTCGGGTTTCGGCGATGGTGGGTCGGCTTTTTTCGGCGCCGACGCCGACATCGTCAACCGGCCCCCCTCGATCAGGAACTGGAACACGGCGACGGCCAGCAGCGAGCCGACGATCGGCCCGACCAGGTAGGGCCAGACGCCGCCCCACGAGTTGCCGACCAGCGCCGGGCCAAACCAGCGGGCCGGGTTAAAGCAGGCGACGGTCAGCGGACCGCCGACCATGACCAAGAAGACCAGGGTCGTGCCGACCGCCAGCGGTGCCCAGTCTTTGGCGCCTTTCTTGGAGAAGAAGACGACGAGGATGACCAGCACGAGGCAGAAGGTGCCGATCGTCTCGACCACCGCGCCGGCGAAGTTGCCGCTCAGAAGCCCGCTGACCTGACCGGCGCCGTAATGGGTCGCGCGGCCCGCGTCGGTCATCAGCGCCTTGGTCAGCAGCGCGCCGAGCACGGCGCCCGAGAGCTGGGCGAGGACGTAGATGACCGCGTCGATCGGGCTGATCCGCTTGAGCACCGCGACGGCGAGCGTGACGGCCGGGTTGAAGTGCCCGCCGCTGACCATGCCGAACATGACGATGACGGCGAACAGGGTGAAGCCCTGGGCTAGTCCGACGACCGCGAAGTCAGAGCCGAACTGCGCCTGATTCCCGGTGGCGACGAACAGCACGACGACCGATGTGATGAAGAAGACCAGCAAGAAGGTGCCGATCAGCTCAACCAGGTATGCCGCGAGTCCTCGTTCCTGCACTTCTCTCCTCCTAGATCCTCGGATCGGTTGCGGCGGCAGTCTAACCGCATATGCCGAAGCTCGGCGTCAGCGGCTCTCAAAGAGGGCGCCGACCGCCGGTTCTTTGGTGAGGATGCCGTGCACGACGTCCCAGCGCGCCCAGCGACGAAGGATCGGGTAGTCGAAGGGGGCCGGGTGCGAGGATCGGAAGGAGGGTGTTGAGCTGGGCGCGCTGGTCGGCGCGGTCGAGGCTCGGAACTTCGGCGAGCAGGTCGTTCAGCGCCCGGGCGGGGTGACTGACCGTGAAGTCATAGCCGCGGGTTGTGGCGGCGACCATCGCGTCGATCAGCTTCGGGTCTTGCCGCAGCATGCGGCGGGAGGTGGTGAGGATCAGCTCCGGGTAGGGCGGGGCGCCGTAGCGGTCGACCTTGAAGATGCGGATCGGCACCCCCTGGCGCCGCAGGACGACGCCCTCCGCGTTCCAGAACCCAGTCGCCGCGTCGACCTTGTCGGCCGCCAGCGCGGAGACCGCGTCGAAGCCGATCGTCACCCGCCTCACCTTCGCCGGGTCGCCGCCGTCGGCGCTCACCTCGGAGTCGACCACGGCTTCATCGGAGGGCAGGCCGGTGACGCCTACCGTGCGGCCCTGGAGCTCACGCGGTCGGCGCACCGGGCCGTCGCCGCGCGCGATCACGGCGGCGAGCGGTCGCTGCACGATCGGCATCAAGCCGACCAGGTCGAGCCCGCGCTGCCAGGCGATCCCCAGATCGTGGATGTCGAGGATCGCGAAGTCGGTGCGGCCGGCCTCCAGGAGCTTCGGCGCGTCGGTCGATTCGCCCGGCTGGTGAACCGTGAGGTCGATGCCGCCGCTCGGTAAAAGCCCTGGCGCAGCGCCGCGTAGATGCCGGTGTGGACGGCGTTGGGCGTGAAGTCGAGCACCAGCGTCGCGCCCTGCGGCGCGCCCGGTTCAGCGCCGCCTCTCCCGCAGCCGGCGACCCCGGCCAAGCAGGAGAGCGGCCGCCAGCAGCGCGGCGACTCCTCTCATCTGGGTGGGAGCATATGGATGGGACGAGAGCCGGGGGCCACCGGGCTTCCTTCGCGGCTAGGCTTCCTAGCTGTGAGCTTGGCGGAGGACTTCCAGCGGGTGCTCGATTCGATGCCGCCCGATTGGACGGATCTTGGAGCTTGATCTGCGGATCGACGACGAGAGTCGCTACATCGATACCGCGGTGGCGCTGAGCCAGGTCAACGCGCAGCCCTACTCGAAGTCCGACTGGCACTGGCGGCTGATCGTCGCTCACAGCTTCGGGCACGCCGCCGCGGCGCCGAGCGTGAAGGGAGTGCTCGCGAGGCTCGACGATGAAGGCGTCACGGGCGAGATGGCGCTGCGCGAGGTGCGCGAGGGCCGGGCCGAGGTCGTGCAGATGTGGGGCCGACCGGAGAGCGTCCGCGAAGAGTTCCGCCAGCGCCGCTCGCTCTAGTGGCCCGAATCCTGGCCGTCGTCTCTGACCTGATGCTGGCAAGCAGAGTGCGGGAGAGCCTGCTGGCGGCAGGCCACGAGGTCTCCGTCAAGCCAACCCTCCCCGATCCGGTGAGCGCCGAGGCGATCGTCTGCGATCTCGACGCGGTCGACGCTGATGCGATCGCGTCCACCGGAGTCCCCTCCCTGGGCTTCTACTCCCATCTCGATGTCGAAGCAAAGGCGCGCGCCAAAAAGGCGGGCATCGACGCAGTGGTCCCCCGCTCTCGCATGGCTCGTGAGCTCCCCGAGCTGATCGACGGCTTGTTGCAAAAGCCCTGATTGCGGGAATCGGCTCGGCCGGGGCCGGACCTGTGCGCTGGTCGGGCCTGAGGGTGCTGAGGGGCGAAGCAGGAGCATGCGCTCCGCAGTTGAGGATGCGGCGTCCAAGGCCATGTTCGCTCGTGATGACATGGGCCTGCTCGCTGGCATCGCCTCGATCCTCACCCAGGACGCGGTGAAGACGGGGAACCGCTGCCTCCTTGACGCTACCGCCCTCCGCGTGAGAGCTTCGCCCTGCAAGCGGGTTCTCCAACAGAGGGGTGAGGGCGATGGCGGAAGGTCTGATTCTCGAGTTCGAGGGGTTCGGCGCGGAGACGTATGAGCGGGTCAACGAGCTGCTCGGCATAGACATGGCGAGTGGGGACGGGGACTGGCCCGCGGGCCTGATCTCTCACACGGGAGGCGCCAAGAAGGGCGGCTGGGTCGTCTTCGAGGTCTGGGAGTCGAAGGCCGACCAGGAACGCTTCATGGCCGGGCGGCTCGGCCAGGCGCTGCAAGAAGGCGGAGTGCAGGGACTGCCGAGCCGCCTGGAGTGGCTCGAGCTGTCGGCCCATCACAATCCCGGCGGCTGAGCCCGGCAACGACGGAAAAGCCCGATGGCCCGTGAGGCCGGCATCGGCGAGCGGGTTGGCTTCCGCCGGGGCGAGACTCCTAGAATCGGGGAGATGCCCGATGCGGCGACAGTCGAGCTGGACGCGCAGTACCGGCAGCTGCGCGAGGAGTGCGGGCTGCTCGACCGCTCCGAGCGCGGCAAGCTGCTCATCAGCGGACCCGACGCCGCCGAGTACCTCCAGGGCCAGCTCACCAACGACGTCGAGGCGCTTGCGCCGGGCGAGGGCTGCTACGCCGCGCTGCTTGACCGCAAGGGCCACATGCAGGCCGACATGCGCGTGCTGCGGGTGGCGGCCGAGGAGTTTTGGATCGACACCGAGCCCGAGGGCGCCGATGCCGCCCGCCGCCACCTCCAGACCTACAAGATCGGCCGCGAGGTCGAGGTCGCCGACCTGACGGCCGAGCGGACGATCCTCTCCTTGATCGGACCGCGCAGCGCCGCGGTCGCCGGCACCCCCCCGCTCCCTGTATACGCCTGCAGGGAGGTCGTCGGTCGCCGGGGTGGACTGTCTTTCGGTCGGGACCCGCGACGGCATCGACCTGATCGCCGCCGCCTCTGACGCCGAGCCGCTGGGAGAGGCGCTGCTGGGCGCCGGGGCGCTCGAGGTCAGCCCCGAGGCGGTCGAGATCCTCCGCGTCGAGGCCGGCGTGCCGCGCTTCGGCGCCGAGATGGGCGCCGAG
The DNA here is from genome assembly GCA_963842375.1 of uncultured Solirubrobacterales bacterium. Classification (GTDB taxonomy): domain Bacteria; phylum Actinomycetota; class Thermoleophilia; order Solirubrobacterales; family 70-9; genus CAVUPF01. Next base: position 113,017 of record CAWJGB010000001.1, on the reverse strand, counting down.
ACGATGCCGGCCGAGGCCGGCATCGTCGAGGCCGCCGTCAGCTTCACCAAGGGCTGCTACATCGGCCAGGAGACCGTCGCCCGCCTTCACTACAAGGGCAAGCCGAACCGCCGGCTGCGGGGCCTGCGCCTCGAGCGGACCGGCTCCGCAGGGTGCCGCCCTGCGCCTCGGCGGCAGGGAGGTCGGGACGCTCGGCGCCGCCTGCGTCTCCCCCGCCCTCGGCCCGATCGGCGCTGGCGATCCTCCGCCGCGAGGCCGAGCCCGGCGATGCAGCTGGCCGTAGGTGAAGATGGCGTTACGGCGCGCGTCGTCGACTTGCCGTTCGGCTAGATTCCGCCGCGATGGGTGGTGGGAGAGGCAGAGCGGCGGTGGCTTTCGTCCTCGGCGCGCTGGCGCTGGCGGCTGGCGGCTGCGGCGCCCAGGAACGCGCCAACGACCCGCGGCCCTCGCCGCCCACCCGGGTCAGCGTCACGATCACCCCCAACGCCGTCACGGTCCAACCCGCCGCGATCGCGCTTCGGCCCCGAACGCACCCAGCAGATCCCCCAAAACCAGCGCCATTCGCCAGCCGCCGATCCGCGCCAGGACCCCGCTTACCGTCGCCTTCGTCACCGCCAACCTGACCGAACTTCGACTCCCACCTCGAAGTGCGCGGGCCGCGCGACGCGACCTCCGACCCGCTGGTCGCCAACGGCACCGGCACTCTGCAGGCCGAACTCCCCACTGGCGCCTACACCCTGATCGCCGCCGACATCCCGGCAGCCCGCCCGCCCACCTCGTGGTCGGCCCCTACCGCGCCTCCTCGCAGAACGACGTCCTGCTGCCGTAGGCGCCGGCCTGGGGCTATCGGTCCTCTCCGACGGCCTCGTGCCAGCGCTCGGCGATCTCGCCGGCATCCTCGCGGGGCGGGTTTAGCTGTCGCACCTCGCCCTCTACCGCGGGCTTGCGCCGCGCGAACTCGAACAGCGAGGACATCCGCCGCCAGAGGTTGCTGCGGGTCCCGGTCATGCCGACCAGCTTGTCGTAGCTCGTGAAGGCGGTCTGCAGATGCTTGCCGTGCTGGTCGAGCTGGTCGATCATGTTCGCGATGTCCTCGGCGGCGTCGAGCAGCGTCGCCGCGACCTTCTCGGTCTCCTCGCTGCGACGCGCATCGTGGGCCACCGCGGCGACGAACCCCAGCGCCAGCCCCAGCTGTGACGGGGTCACCACGTAGACGCGATGTCGCTGTGAGAACTTCTCGATCGAGAAGCTGGGGAGCACCCGCAGCGCCTCATAGGCGCCCTCGACCGGCACGTAGAGGAGGACGATCGCCGTGGCTCGCTCGGCGATCTTCGCGTAGTCGCGCTTGGCCAGCTCTTCGGCCCGCGCCCTCAGCTTACGACCGTAGGGCGCCAGCCGGGCCGGGTCCTCGGCCTCGATCGCCTCGCCGACGCCCGCGAGGTCCTCATCCAGCGCGAACTTGGCGTCGATCACGACGCTCGCCTCCCCGGCCCTGACCACGAAGTCGGGCCGCAGCCTGCCGTCATCGCCGGCCACCTGGCGCATGTAGTCGCGGCCCGGCTCAAGGCCCAGGCTCTTCAGCTGGTTCTCGACCGCCAGCTCACCGAAGGCGCCGCGGCTCTGCGGGTTGGCGATCGTCCGCATCCAGCTCGTCATCCCGCTCTCGACCCGCTCCGCGCCGGAGGCGGCCTTGGAGCTGTGGTCGAGGATCTTCGGCAGGTCCTTCTTGATCGAGTCGAGGTCGCTGCGCAGCTGCGTCACGTGCTTGGAGGTCTCCTCCGCCCGCTCGCCGTCCTTGCCCAGCATGCGGTCGCGCTCGGCTTCGACCGCCTCCAGCCGCGCCGCGGCCGCGGCCAATCGCTGCTGCACGTCGGGGAGCTCCGCAGCCCTGGAGGTCGCCTCCTCGCATTCGGCCATGGCGGTGTCGCGCTCGCCGCGAGCGCGCTCCAACTCGGTGCCCAGCCGCGACGCCCGCAGGGCAAGAACCCCAGCCAGTACGGCGGCGCCGAGCAAGGAGATCAAAAGCAGAGCGGTCACGTCGTTCCCGTCCTCATCGAATCACCGAAGGTAGCCGCGCGCCCGGACGCAAGCCCCGACGCGGGGGCGTTGACTAGGATTGCCGCCGTCCGTCAACGACCCGCCGCGGAGGACCTCTTGGCAGTAGACACCAGCGCAGTCGCGAAGCTCGACGTGGAGCCCGGAACGCTGCCCGAGACGATGGCCGCCTGGGTGATCCGCCAGGAGCGCGAGGGCGAGCCACTCGACGCCTTCCAGCTCGAGCAGATCGAGGTCCCCGAGCCCGGCGCCTTCGAGGTGATCGTGCGGGTGATGGCCGCCGGCGTCAACTTCAACAACGTCTGGGCGGCGCTGGGCAAGCCGGTCTCGGTCTTCGGCTACGGCGATCACCCCGAGTACGGCCACCACATCGGTGGCTCCGATGCCTCCGGGATCGTCTGGAAGGTCGGCGAGGGCGTCACCCGCTGGAAGCCCGGCGATGAGGTCGTCATCCACTGCAACCAGGCCTCCTATGAGGACGTCGAGGTGCACGGCCTGGACCCGCTCGCCGCGCCGAGCCAGAAGATCTGGGGCTATGAGACGACCTGGGGCTCCTTCGCCCAGTTCACCAAGGTGCAGGCGCAGCAGCTCCTCCCCCGCCCCCAGAACCTGAGCTGGGCCGAGTCCTCCGCCTACGGCCTGACCTACTTCACCGCCTACCGGATGCTGATCGACCAGTGCAAGCTGCAGGCCGGCCACAACGTGCTGATCTGGGGCGCCGCCGGCGGGCTCGGCGTCTTCGCCACGCAGCTCTGCGCGGCGGCCGGCGCCAACGCGGTCGGCGTCGTCTCCTCCGAGCAGAAGGGCGAGCTGGTCAAGGCGCTCGGCGCGGTCGGCTACATCAACCGCGCCGAGTTCGCCGAGATGATGCGCACCGCGGAGAACCTCGCCGACCCGGCCGCCGAGAAGGAGCGCTTTGCGGCCTCGCGCGGATTCGCCAAGCGGGTCAAGGAGATCCTCGGCGACGCCCCCGACATCGTCTTCGAGCACGTCGGGAAAGCCACCTTCCCGACCTCGGTCTTCGTCGTCAAGCCGTTCGGCAAGGTGGTGATCTGCGGCGCCACCTCCGGCTTTCGGCTCGACTTCGACGTGCGCTACCTGTGGATGCGCCAGAAGCAGATCATCGGCTCCCACTTCGCCAATGCCTATGAGTGCATGCGGGCGAACCAGCTGATGGCCGAGGGCAAGGTCCGGCCGGTGCTATGGAAGACGATGGGCTTTGAGGGCGTCCCCGAGGCGCACCAGCTCCTGCACGAGAACAAGCACCTGGGCAAGATCTCGATCTTGGTCGGAGCGGAATCTGAAGATGAGGGCAAGGTCGACGACGGACCCGGCGCGATCCGGGCCGAGGTTGGAGCGTAGTCAGATGGCTGAGGTCTGCACACTCGATTGGCACATCGCCCCCTTCCGGGCCGACCGCTGGCTCGACCTCTGGGAGCCGGCGGCGGCGCGGATGCCCGCCTTCGGCGCCAGGAGCTGGTCGCTGATCCGCTCGATCGATGACCCGCTCGCCTTCCAGCAGACCTCGCTGTGGGAGAGCCGCGTCGACTTCGAGCGCTACTGGTTCTCCGAGGAGATCGAGGACGCCCGCGCTGCCATCATCGGCCTCTACGACCTGCCGCTCCTTCCCGCCTGGCACACGCTGCTGGCGGCTGAGTGAGAGACAAGGCAAAGCGCATCAGATATTGATCGCCCCGGAGCTGAGGCGGCCGGTTAGCGAGCCGCTTATCCGCCGAGTCCTCCAAACACCGCGAACCGATTGGGCGGACTCTCTGCCAATGCCGCCTTCCAAGTCCCCTCCACCTTGACCTGGCTGCCCGCGGGGGCCTCGCTGCGGATCCGTTCGGCAAGCTCGTTGGCCTCGTCTTCGTCGATGGCGCCGACCAGGAGGTACTTCCAGCGATGAACGGATGAGAGGCCCTCGTCACGGAGGCGCTGGCGAAAGCTCATCGCGTCGTGGTGAGAGGGGAACTCGACCCGGACCTCAAACTCCGGATAGCCCTGCTCCCGCACCTTTTTGTCTTCGGCGGCGATCTCCGCTTCATGCTCGGCCCTCCGGGCAAGGTCGCTGTCGGGGAGTGGCTTGTCAGGGTCCTCCCAATCCTCTGCGGCTGGATGCCAGTGCCTCAGCTCGGCGGTTAGCTTCCAGCCGTGCTGGCGGGCCAAGGAGTCGATCAGTTCGCGAGCGCTCTCGGCCTGCTCACGCGTTCCGGCGTATAGGAACACGCGGGGGCCGTCGCGGCTGATGATCACCCGATCGTGGAAGGCCTCGCTGAGGTCGTGCTGCAGCTCGCTCGCCTCGAGGCGGTCGACCAGCTGGGCTGCGTGCGCTTCCTCGTCGGGATCGATCTGCAGGCGCCAGTCGTCGTTCATCCACGCCAACTTACCCGAGACCACTTACCGACGACCGCAGGACTGGCGTAACGTCGATCGAGACCTAATCGCGAGGAGGCCGGATGTTCAGCGGACTTGAGAGCCCAGCCCATTTGCTAGTCGTTTTGGTGATCGCGATGCTGGTCCTCGGGCCGAAGCGCCTGCCCCAGGTGGGCCGCTCGCTCGGCTCGGGCATCCGGCAGTTCAAAGCCTCGATCGAGGGCAAGGTCGAGGGCCCCGAAGAGCCTTCCGATAAGCCTGCGCCACCCCTCGACTGAGGGCGCCACTGGACTGAGCCCTCTGCGCACTGCATAACGGGATCCACTGCACCTCGCCAGACCACGTCGCCCGCAGTCGCCTGATCGCCCACGCGTTGGCTCACGCCTTCCCTGCCTCCGGCGGCGCCGGCGCTCCGAGCTGCGTAGTCCGCGCTGAGCCAGGCGCACCGGCTGGCTCAGCGGCGCCCTCAGCCCCGCTCAAGCGGCGCCATCGTCAGGCCAGCCGTGTCCAGCTGTTCCCAGTAGTGCTCGGCCGGCTCGCGCGGGCCGGCCCAAACGATCGCCTGGCCGCTTTTGTGGATCTGGTCGGCGATCCGGTGGCCCTGGTCGAGGCTTACCCCGGGTAGGACGCTCGCAAGCGTCTGGGCGACGTGGTCGAAGGTGTTGTGATCGTCGTTTCGGACGATCACCCGCCAGGCGCCCCCCAGACCTGAGCCCGGGCCGGCGCTGCGCGGCCGCTCGATCGTCGTCGTCGACATCGCTGGGGATTATGCATCCACCCGGCCCAACGAAGACGCTTAATACTCAATGAGCTGGGATGACAAAGCCGAAGCGTCGACCCTGAGATGAGCAGGCCGCAAGACAGCCGCCTCCCCTACATGCCCGGAATCGACGCGCTGCGGGCGATCGCCGTGCTGGCGGTCTTCTTCTACCACGCCGGCGTGGGCTGGATGCCGGGAGGCTTCCTCGGCGTCGACGTCTTCTTCGTGATCAGCGGCTATTTGATCACCTCGCTGCTGCTCAGCGAGTACCGCCGCGGCGGCCACATCAAGTTGGGCAAGTTCTGGCTGCGGCGGGCGCAGCGCCTGCTGCCGGCGGTCGGCGTCTTCATCGCGGCGACGATGATCGGCGCGGCGGTCGTCGAGCCGGATCAGATCAACGAGTTGCGCGGCGACGCGCTGGCCTCGCTGCTGTACTTCGCCAACTGGCACTTCATCTTCGCCCACCAGTCCTACTTCGAACAGTTCCAGACGCCGTCGCTGTTCCGCCATCTCTGGTCGCTCTCGGTCGAGGAGCAGTTCTACCTCTTTTGGCCGCTGATCTTCGCCGCCGGGATGTCGCTGTTCGGCCGCAAGCGCCTGATCGTCGGCGTGATCGCCGGGGCGCTCGGCTCCGTCGCGCTCGCCTGGGTTCTCTTCCAGCCCGGCGCGGACGCCTCGCGCGTCTACTACGGCACCGACACCCATGCGGTCGGGCTTTTGGCCGGGGTGGCGCTGGCGCTCGCTTGGAGCCCCTGGGGCCTGCGCCGCGGCTCACCAGGGCGCTGGAGCGGGCCGCTGCTCGACGCGGCGGGCGTGATCGCGCTCGGCTACATAGTCCTCAGCTTCCTGCACGTACACGACTACGACCCCTCCCTCTACCACGGCGGCTACCTGGTGCTGGCGATCTTCACCTCGATCCTGATCGCCGTGCTGGCTCACCCCGCGGCGCGCTTCGGCAACCTGATCGCCCGTCCGCCGATGGTCTGGCTTGGCCTGCGCAGCTACAGCTTCTACCTCTGGCACTGGCCGGTGCTGGTGCTGACCCCGGTGATCGGCATCGCGCTGCCGAAAGGGGTGCAGATACCGCTGCAGTTGGCGGTGGTCCTCGCCCTCGCTGACCTCTCCTACCGCTTCGTCGAGCTGCCCTTCCGCGGCAAGGCAAAGCTGCCGGCGCTGCCCGACGACTGGCTGCGGTTCGGGCGCCCGGCGCTGGCGGTGGCGGTCTGCGCGGTCGTCTTGCTGATCGGCTGGAGCGGGATCGTGGGGAGCGGCAGCCCGCACCTCCAGCCGGGCCTCGCCGCGGCCTCGACGGCGGAATTCGCCCAGGTCAACGCCAAGGAATCAGACCAGCGGAACCCGGCTCTAAAGGCCGGGGCCGGCGGGGCTTCGGCCCGGCCGCTGCGGATCGTCGCCTTCGGCGACTCGGTGATGGTCGGCGCCAAGGAACAGCTCGTTGCGCGCCTCGGGCGGGGGTTCTCGATGAACGCCAAGGTAGGGCGACAGGTAGACGAAGTCATCGCCCTCGCCCGCAAGCTGAAGGCGGGCGGGCGGCGCCCCAGCGACCTGATCATCCAGGTCGGCAACAACGGACCGCTCTACAGCGAAGAAATGGATGCCCTGCGCACCGCCACCTCGGAGGCCGGCCATCTCTTCCTGGTCAACGACCACGCACCTGTGAGCTGGGCGGGTGAGTCAAACGAAAAGCTCGCCCAGGCGGCAAGGGAATGGCCGCACACCTCGCTGATCGACTGGAGCGCGGCGGCCAGGACCCACCGCCGCATCTTCTGGGACGGGATTCACCTCACCCCGGCCGGCGCCCGGCTATATGCCCGCCTCATCGCCGCCGCCATCCACGCCCAGGCGCGGGCCGAAGCGGTCCGCCCGAAGCGTTAGAACGGGCTGGGCACGCGGACCACCACTTCGCCGATGCTGGCGACCGCGCCGGTTGCATCGTTCGCCGCGCCGACCGCGACGCCCGAGGCGCTGCCGCTCAGTTCGCGGGGCCCCGGATCGACAGCTTCGGCGGCCAGCTTGCCGCCCACGTAGGCGAACAGGTGGCACTGGCCCTTTGCGGGCCCGCTAGTGATGTCGATCGCCTGCAGTCCCAGCTGGTTGGTCTTATTGACCCCCTGGACCGCGCTCTGTTCCCTGGCGATCGCGAGGTACCTGACTTTCCCGCCCGGTAGGTTCTTGCGCAGCTGGACCTTCTGCTGGGCGGGGTAGACGGCAAGCTGATAGCCGGCGCCGCCGCCGGTCCGAACGACGAGGCCGAGGAAGACCTTGCGCTGCAGGCTCTTCGGCGTGGCGCTGAGCAGGCGCTCGCTCGCCGCTACTTCGAGGTCGCGCCCCATCACCGGGGTTCGGTAAGAGCACTGGCTGGTGCGTTTGCCGAGCGTGATCAGCAGCGCCATTTCGGCGCTCCCGCTCTTGCAGCTGCGGCCCGAGAGCTTGACCATCTGTTCGCGCTGGGCGGCGGTTTCCATGCCGTTGGCGTAGATGCCAACCAGCGCCGCTCCCGCGCTGGCCGCGATGACCAGCGCCGCGGCGAGCGCGGCGAGCAAAGCGGCTGTGAATCGCGCTCTCATCGCCCGCAGCCTAAACACAGCCACGGGGAAAAGATGCGCCCGCGGGCCGGTGAACGCCGGATTTCGGGCCGGCCCAAATATCATTGGTAACGATGAGCGAGCACCACCTGTCCGAGCCCGACCATCCCTGGGTGATGCGCACCTACGCGGGACACTCCGACGCCCGCCGCTCCAACGAGCTTTACCGGCGCAACCTCGCCAAGGGCCAGACCGGCCTCTCCGTCGCCTTCGACCTGCCCACCCAGACCGGCTATGACCCCGACCACGTCCTCGCCCGCGGCGAGGTCGGCAAGGTCGGCGTCTCGATCGCCCACAAGGGCGACATGCACCAGCTCCTCGACGGCATCCCGCTCGAGGAGATGAACACCTCGATGACGATCAACGCGACCGCCGCCTGGCTGCTCGGCCTCTACGTCACGGTCGCCGAGGAGAACGGCGTCGAGCGCTCCAAGCTGAAGGGCACCACGCAAAACGACATCATCAAGGAGTACCTCTCGCGCGGCACCTACGCCTTCCCGCCCGAGCCCTCGATGCGGCTGATCGCCGACATGGTCGCCTTCACCGTCAACGAGGTGCCGAGCTGGAACCCGACCAACATCTGCAGCTACCACCTGCAGGAGGCGGGGGCGACGCCGGTTCAGGAGATCGCCTACGCGCTCTGCACCGCGATCGCGGTGCTCGACGAGGTGAAGGCGCGCGGCGAGGTAGCCGAGGGGGTCTTCCCGAAGGTCTTCGGACGCATCTCCTTCTTCGTCAACGCCGGCATCCGGCTGATCGAGGAGATCGCCAAGCTGCGCGCGATGGGCCGGCTCTGGAACGAGATCGGCCGCGAGCGCTACGGCGTCACCGACCCCAAGATGCTGCGCTTCCGCTACGGCGTCCAGGTCAACAGCCTCGGCCTGACCGAGGCCCAGCCGGAGAACAACATCCAGCGGATCGTGCTGGAGGCGTTGGCGGTGACGCTCAGCCGCGACGCCCGCGCCCGCGCGATCCAGCTCCCCGCCTGGAATGAGGCGTTGGGCCTCCCCCGCCCCTGGGACCAGCAATGGAGCCTTCGCATCCAGCAGGTGCTCGCCAACGAGACCGACCTGCTCGAGTACCCCGACGTCTTTCAGGGCTCCAAGGTGATGGACGGACTGGTCGAGGAGCTGGCCGAGGGCGCCCGGGCCGAGATGGCCGTGGTCACCGAGCACGGCGGCGCGGTCGCTGCCGTCCCCTACATGAAGGCCCGCCTGGTCGAGTCCCACCGCGAGCGGGTGGAGCGGATCGAGAGCGGTGAGCAGAAGGTCGTCGGCCAGAACAGCTTCACCGAGACCGAGGACTCGCCGCTGACCGCGGGCGCCGACGGTGGCATCCTCACCCCCGACCCCGAGGTCGAGCGCGAGCGGGTCGAGGCGCTTCGGCGCTGGAAGGCCGAGCGCGACGGGGACGCGGTGGGCGCCGCGCTGGAGGAGCTCGCCCGGGTCGCCCGCAAGGAGGGCGCCAACATCATGCCGGCGACGATCGACGCCGCCAGGGCCGGCGCGACGACCGGCGAGTGGACGGGGGTGCTGCGCGAGGCGTTCGGCGCCTACCGCGCCCCGACCGGGGTCGACGGCGCTGCACCGCCCGCGGACCGCTCACAGCTTGCCGAGATCCGCCGCCGCGTCGATGAGGTCTCCGAGCGGATCGGCCACCGGATCAGGATCCTGGTCGGCAAGCCCGGCCTCGACGGCCACTCCAACGGCTCTGAGCAGATCGCCCTGCGCGCCCGCGACGTCGGCATGGAGGTGATCTACCAGGGCATCCGTCTCACCCCGGCCGAGATCGCCTCCTCCGCCCTGCAGGAGGACGTCGACGTGGTCGGTCTCTCGATCCTCTCCGGCTCCCATCTTGAGCTGGTCCCCGAGGTGGTGCGCTTGCTGCGCGAGGAGGGAGTCGAGGTACCGGTCGTCGTCGGCGGCATCATCCCGGCGCCCGACGCCGTGCGCCTGCGCAAGGCCGGCGTCGCCGGCGTTTACACGCCAAAGGACTTCGACATCAACCGGATCATGGGCGAGATCGTCGAGCTGGTCGGCCAGCGGGCTGCTGCTGCTGCTGCGATCTGAGCCGAACCCTTACGCGCAATATTTCGCCCTTTTTCCCTCTACGCGCAGCTGGTCTAGGATCGAAATGGCGATGTCCTCCGTCAGGCGCACATTCCCGCTCGATGAGCGATCGACTGGAGCGACCTCAGGGCGGCCGAGCCACTGCTCGAGCAGACCAATGCGTTCCCCCCACCCGACCTAGCCGACGAGAACGACCTGCGACTGCGGCTTCCCGTCACAATGAAGTGATGAGCGAGCTGAACGGGGACCGCTCGGCCTGGCTGCGCTGCTACCGCTGCTGGTCGCAGAGCCTTGAGATCCAGATCCACTACGACGCGATCCGCCGGATCGACCCCGACAACGGCGTCCCGACCGAGGGCGTAGACGAGGTGCAGGAGTCGGTCGTGCAGTGCCTGGACTGCATGCACGACCAGCCCCACCTCACCTTCCATGGCGACCGCGTGGTGCCGATCGAGGACCGCTGGGAACGGATGGTCGCCGGCACCCCCTGGGTCGCCTCCTGCACGGTCACCGTCGACCAGGACCGGGTCGAGACCTGCTCGGGGCCGGAGGCGATCGAGTTCCTCACCTACGGCGCCTTCGGCGAAGCCGGCGTGCGCGAGTTCTTCACCCACGTCCGCTTCCACAAGCACGACGAGGAGCAGATCGTCATCCACCTGCTGGTCGAGCTGTACGCGCGCTCGGCCCAGGAGGCGACCGAGGTGCTCGAAGCGGCCGCCCACGGCCAGCTCGAGATCACCTCGCTGGCCGAGGAGTCCCGGCCGCCCGCGCACGCCTCCGACGAAGCTCACTGAGCTCCGATCGATAAAACGCCGAGGACGCCCACCGCTGGGTCAAGTTGCCCGGAGGGCTGCCGATACGAACAATCTCGTCATATGGATGCCCGTCTTGGCGCCAGCCACACCGAGGCGCCTTGGTTCCCAACTGGACTTATGCAACTCAGACTCCCGCCCCCAAGCCCCCGCACAAGCCGCGCCCGGCGGATCTGCGCCGTCGTCTTGGCGCTGGCGCTGGGAGTGCCGATCGTCGGTCAAGCCAAGCAGTTCAACGATTACAGGACACTGCTGATCGGCCATGCAGACGCCTCCCAGCTGGCACCGGCAAACGAGAACAGCTCCAACCCCTCCATCTCTTTGGACGGCAACTACATCGGCTACGTCTCAAGCGGTCCAAACCGGGCGAGCCAGGTCTACCTGCGAAACGTAGAACGTGGTTACAGGGAGCTGATCTCGCGCTCCGCCGGCGGAGCGCCGGCCAACGGTGCAAGCTATGAACCGACGGTCTCAGGCTCAGGCTGGAACATCGCGTTTACCTCCAAGGCCAGCAACCTCGGCGGCCTCGGAGGAGAGTCAAACGTCTATTACCGTCGCTCGCGCAGGGGGGAGACTTTCCTGGTTTCGCGAGCCTCCGGCGCAAACGGGGCCAAGGGCGACGGTGAAAGCTTCTCTCCCTCGATCTCCACCGACGGCAAAGAGATCGTCTTCGCCTCGACCGCGACCAACCTCGCTCCCGGCGCAAAGCAAGGCGCGATCAACGTCTATCTGAGGAATCTGAGGACCAACAGGACGACGCTGATCTCACGATCTTCAAGCGGCGTGCCCGGCAACGGCGAATCGACCCACCCCCAGATCTCATCGACCGCCAACGTGGTGGTCTTCGAGTCCAACGCCACCAACCTCAGCCCCCTGGCCAACGGCGAACCGCAGATCTATGAGCACGAGCTGGCGTCTGGCAGGACCTCCCTCGTCTCGGTGGCAGAAGACGGGAGCGTGGCCAATCAAGCGGCGCTCAACCCCTCCGTCGACGGCGACGGCGGCCGCGTCGCCTTTGAGAGCACCGCCACCAACCTCAGCAACGTCGCCAACCCGGTGGACAACGTCTACGTGCGCGACATGGGCAGCAACCAGTTGTTCCTGGCCTCCCGAAGCGGAGGCGGGAGCAAGGCCATCGCCAACGGGGACTCCTCAGTGCCCGACCTCCCGCGCGATGGGCGGTTCGTGTGCTTCCAAAGCGTCGCCACCAATCTCGGCAACCCCTACGACGGATTCGGCGTAGACCCCAAGGTCAGCAACGTCTACGTCCACGACCTCCTCCATCACGGAACGTTCCTGATCTCCCGGCAGACGGGCCGCTACTCCCCCGGCGGCAACGGTGACTCCACCAACGTCTCCTGCTCGGCTGGAGCCTCCTACGCCGCCTACCAATCCTCCGCCAGCAACCTGAACGGCAACGCCCACGGAGCAACTGACATCTACCGGCGCACGGTCTTCGGAGGGCGTTAGGCGACCCGCTGGCGACCCGCGGGGTCGGCGGTGAGCGGCTCTTAGCGTCGAGGAGGAGAGCTGGGATGAGCTGGCAACGCTGCTCGCCGGGACCTCGGCGGGAGTCATGGACACCCAGGCGAAGAGCGTCGGGCGCTTAGCGCAGCAGGTGAGGAGGGCACTGCGGTCGCGATGAGGATGATCGGCTATGAAGCTCTAAGAAGCGTACCCGCTGACCAGGTCGCTGCTCCAGGCCCTTACCGGATCGAGAACAGCTCAAGCGTCCCGGTTAGTTCGTGTTCGTTGGCGTCGCCCTCCGGCTCGACCACGTGCCCGTCGACCACGATCGGGCTGTTCCAGTGCCCCGGGGCGCCGGCCAGCTTCCCGATCGGGCGTGGCGAGCCAGGGGAATAGACTTCGATCCCGCCCGCGCTGGGTTCATAGACGTAGAGAAGCCCACCCGCGAGAACCGGGCTGGTGCCCGGCGTCGAGTTGGCCCACAGCGGGCGCAGGCGCCCGCCGCGCACCGCGTAGGAGGCCGTCCCTTCCGAATCCGCCACGAACACGGTCGTGCGTGATCCGTGGCGCCACACCGCCGGCACGGTGAACAGTTCCCCGCCGCCGGGGGTCCCGAGCGTCTGCACTTCGCCGCCCAGGGTCTCGTGGGTGGAGGGCGGGTGACCATCGAGGCGGCGCAGGTCGAGCACCCGCATGATCCCGTCCTTGCCTGCGACCAGCACCCGGTTTTGGCCCAGCAGGGCGGGCGCGCTTGAGCCGAGGTCTATATCTTCGGTGTTGAGCTTTTCCTGATCGGTTGGAGTGAAGGCCTGTCGCAGCGCCAGCCGCGGGAACGTGAGTTCGAGCACGCTGTCACCGAAGTCGGTCCTGCCGTCCCAGCTCCCGTTGCCGGTGTCGATCAGCAGCCGCCGGCCGCCCGGCTCGACGACCGCCCCACCACGCGAGAGGATCGCCGAGTCGCTCTGGGAGCAGCTGGTGGGGACGATGATCCTGTGGCGATTTGCGCAGAGCGTGTTGAAGACCCGCCGCAGCCTGCCGCTCGCGCGGGAGATCAGCACGACGTGGCCCTGGTAGGTGGGGGTGTCGCCGATGTAGCCGCTGGTGGTCGCGATCACGTCGGGGCCGTCGATGTTCAGCGCCGAGCCCAGCTTCTCGCGCGTGGCGTCACGGGTGACGCTCACCGGCCACGCCCCGGCGCCGTCCTCGCGGCCGGTGGAGAGCGAGAGTTTGTGGATCAGCCCGTCGGGCGATGCCGCGTAGACAAAGCGGCGATCGGGATCGGCGATCGGGCTGGTATTGGTGATCTGCGCGCTGCCCGCCCAGCGCCCATACCCCGGTGGGGTGAAGGTCCACAGCAGCCTGCCGCTGCTGGCGTCGATCGCGATCGTGCGCCCGTAGGTGGTGGTGAGCACTACGACGTCGTGCATCGCCCCCGCCACGCTCACTTCGTGCAGGTAGATCGGCGAGGAGTCCACCGTGCCGGGCAGCGAGATCTGCTGTGCGCTCAGATGGCCCAGGTTGGACGCAGTGATGCCGGTCGGGCGGTTCGTCGCGTCATCGCGCTGCGCGTCCAGCCCGAACTCCGGCCAGTCGGTCAGCTCGGCGCCACTCGTGCTCGTCGCGGCGGTCGCGGCCCGAGGGCCCTGAGTCGCGCTGAACCCGGCCGACAAGACGCCGCTCTGCGTGGAGTCGCTGCGGGCCGAGGCGGCCCCGCCACCGCAGGCGCACAGCAGCAGCGCTACGAGCAAACAGAGCACTGTTCTCATCGGGCCGGGAGGCATCGGGCCCTGGTTTTAGCGCATCGAGCGCCGTCGCACCTCATCGCGGCGCTGGTCGATCATGCGAGCGTGGGATGCGTCTCCGCATTCCGCTGGCGGCGCCCTGGTAGAGGCCCACCGGACCTTGCCGGTGAGGATCTCCTTGTCCAGCTCGATCACATGGACCAGATGCACGTCGCCTAGCTGCGCGATGGCGCCGGCCGAGACCATCAGATTCGAGTCATAGGCATCGACGTTGATCGTCGTCCAATCGGGGTCCGCTGCACAGGAACTGTGCCGCGGGGACAAGGTGCCGAATTCTTTGTGTTCTTGGCGGCGGCTTCCCTGCCGTCGGATTCGGCCACTTTGTAGACGGACTTGATTCCTGGGATCACCTCGATCGAGAGGGTTTGGTGGTAGTGCCGGCGCTCGTGGGCGTCCCGGTGGCCTCGAGGATCTGAGCCGCTCGCGGCCCCCGAGTCTGGGGAGCGGTAGGTTTGGGCTCGTGCCCAGTCATCTCGTCACCCTGGCTCCGATAAGTAGCGCCTCCTCTGAGCGTGGCGGTGAGCTTCTCTCTGAGCTCGATGAGTGGTTCGAGGTCTCGCCGAGCTCCGAAGGAAAACCACATGATGGATTCGGCTCGGTTGAGGTTGGCGGACACATCCTCGATTTCGATGGGGCCGAGGGATGAAGTCGTCGCCCGGCTGGATCAGATCGACCCGAAGTGGCGCGAGTCGCTGAAGGTTCTCGAGGCCCCGCAGCAGTGAGAGCCGACATGGAGGAACGAGACGAGGATGGACCGGCCGGCGGCGCTACTCCGAACGAGACGGGTGGGGCCCGTCGGGGCGCTCGTCCTGCTTGGCGTCGGGCTTGCGGCGCTAGGCGCTCCTGAGGCCCGCGCAGCGCCTGCCCCCGCCGTCAGCCCCAATGCGATCCACGGGCTGGGCTCGGCGGATCAGGTGATCGAGATCGCGACCCGGGACATGAACACCACCTACGCCACTGCTCGAACCTATGAGCTTGTGCGCGACAGCTGGCGGATGACTCGCGGGGCGATGGCGGCACGGGTCGGCTACAACGGCCTCTCCGCTCCCGCGCAAAGACACGAGGGCGACGGCACGACGCCGATCGGCAGACTACGGCTTCGTCTATGACTTCGGCTCGCGTCCGGACCCCGGTGTCACCGGCTTTCGGTGGCGCCGCCTGGTGCCGGGGTCTTGCTGGGCGGGCACGCGGGTCGACTACAACCGCTGGGTCAGGCGGAGTCCCTGCGCCCCGACCGATGAGGACCTGTGGTCAAATCACCAGCTCGCCTACCGCTACGCCGCGGTGATCGACTTCAACTACCGCCACCCGGTCTATGGGCGGGGATCGGGGATCTTCCTGCACGAGCAGACCGGTGGGCCCACCGCCGGCTGCGTCTCGATGCGGCAGGGCGACCTGCTCTCGGTGCTGCGCTGGATGCGGCCCGGCGTGCGCATCCTGATCGGGCCGAGCCGCTGGCTGCGGTCGTTAAAGCAGTGAGGCGGCGCGGCGCGGGGCCGAGCGCGGGGCCGAGCCAATGCTCATCGGTCCGGCTCTCTGATCACCTCCGCCGCCCTTTCCGGCGGGCCCAGATGCCCTCCTTGGCCGGCCGACGCCCCGAGGAGAGCAGATCGCCGCGGGTTCTGATGCTTAACACCACTGAAGCTCCGCCGCGATAGCGTCGGATCAATCAATAACTCCCCCCCCCCCGGAGGTACACAATGAGCGTGGAGAACATCAACGCAGTCCAGCGCCTCTTCGATGAGGCCTGGGGACAGGGCAAGCTCGAGCTGATCGACGAGCTCTGCGCGGAGGGCTTCATCGATCACGACCCGCTCCTCGGCGACGCCGATCGTGAGGCGCTGAAGGCGCGCATCAAGGCCTACCGTGCCGCCTTCCCCGATCTCGAGTTCACGATCGAGGAGATCTTCGCCGCCGGCGACCGGGTGGTAGCCCGCTGGAGCGGAGAGGGAACGTTCGAAAACGAGCTCATGGGTCAGGCGCCCACCGGCGAAAAGGGCAGTCCGGTCAGCGGCATCTCGATCGACCGCTTCGAGGACGGCAAGCTCGTCGAGGCTTGGGCCCAATGGGACACCCTGCGTCTCTTGAAGAACATCGGCGCGGTGCCCGAGGAAGCCGCGGCAACCGCAGGCAGCTAGCGCCCTCCCGAGGGCTCCAAAAGCCGACCCCTCGGCGGAGTCCGGCGGGCCAGGTCGCGTCCCTTCGGCGCGCTGGCCACCGGACTCCTGACCGGGCGCCTCCCGTCCTGGAGGGACTGAGCCGCTCGCCGCTCAAGAAGCGAGCAGGCGGACGATCGCGGTGGCGCCGACCACCACGATCAGCGCTCGCATCACGCCGGGTGCCAGACGGCGACCGTAGCGGGCGCCGAGCTGGCCACCGAGGATCGAGGCGGCGGCGATGATTAGGGCCGGCGCCCACGCCACCTGGGCAACCAGGGCGAAGTAGAGGCCCGCCACGCCGTTGACGAGCGCGGCGAGGACGTTCTTGAGGGCGTTGGTCCGGTGCAGGTCCTGCGGCAGCGCGACGCCGAGGATCCCGAGCAGCAGGATGCCCTGGGCGGCGCCGAAGTAGCCGCCGTAGACACCGGTCGCGTAGACCGCGATAGGGGTGAGGATGCCCTTCTCGTGCCAGGCGGTGATTTCGCGCTCGGCCAGCAGCCGATTGATCCGGGGCTGCAGCACGACCAGGACGAGGGCGATCGCGATGAAGGCCGGCACGATGGCCTTGAAGGTCGAGGCCGGGAGGACCAAGAGCAGCACGGCCCCGGTGATCCCACCCAGCGCCGCGGCCGTGCCGAGCCGCATCGCCCGTTGCCGCTGGCCGGCGAGCTCGCGCCGGTAGCCGACCGCCCCGGAGAGCGACCCCGGGACCAGGCCGATGGTGTTTGAGACGTTGGCGGTCACCGGCGCGTAGCCGAAGGCCAGGAGCACCGGGAAGGTGATCAACGTCCCGCTGCCGACCACGGTGTTGACCGCGCCCGCCCCCAGGCCCGCGAGGGCGATCGCCAGAATCTCGCCGATACCCATTTAGCCGGCGAGGAACTCGACGATTGACTGTTTGAAGCGCGGGTCTGCGATCGCCCCGACGTGGTCCCCTGAGAGGATCCGAAGTCTCGCATCTGGGATGGCCTCAGCTAGCACCTCGGGTCGGATGGCGAGTGGGTCGGCGTCCCCGGCGAGCAGCAGCGTCGGGGCCGCGATCCGCTCCAGCGCGATCTCGCCTCTAAAGACGGCGCGAGCCTGGGCGGCGAGGGCCTTGCGATCACCGTTCAAGGCGTCGGCGAGCGTGCGGAAGGCGGCAGCGCTGGGACTGCGAATCCCCGCCGGATCCTCGGCCTCAAGCGCATCGATGATCGCCTCGTTTGGGACCGCGCGCCGATCGACGCCGCCGCACTCGACGATGCCCGAGCCGACGCCGCCCAGGACCAGCCGCCGCACCCGGTCCCCTTCGCTGGCGAAGATCAGCGATACGACCGCTCCCATCGAGTAGCCGACGAGGTCGATCTGCGAAGCGCCGAGCAGCTCAAAGAGGTCGCCGAGGTCGCGGGCCATGCGCTGCTCCCCGTAGCGGGCCGCATCGTGCGGCTTCTCAGAGCGGCCGTGCCCCCTGGCGTCGGGGGCGATGACCCTCCGCCCCGCGGCGATCAGCGCGTCGACGACGCCCGGGGCCACCCAGTTGGCGTCGGCGTCGGCGACGAAGCCGTGGTGCAAGACGACGGGTGCCGACGCCGTCTCCTCGCCCCATTCCTGGTAGGCGATCTCGATTTGATCCCAGCTCCTGTAGGTCTTGATGGGGCTGCCTTTCGCGTCGGTGGGCGCCACCCTGCGCTCGCGAGCATCAAGACTTTATGGTCAACGGCCTCGAACCTCGAAGCAGGGCATCGCAGCGAGCGCGGCTGCTGACAAAAGCGCTGCTGCGGGCGGTCTAGACCATGTGCCGGGGCAGGAGGCAGCACTGCGACAGCTACCGTCCCGGTCATGCCCAGCACTAACCAAGCTAAGAGAGGAAGCTAGATGGCAGCGACGGAGCCCCGCCAGCAGGACCCGGTCACAAAAGATCCTCTGCGCCACCACGAGCACTACCAGCAAGGCGGCAAGCATCCGTCGCCCTACGCCGACGGAAGCAGCTTCATGGAGCGGATGGCCGAGGCGGTCGCTTCGGCCATGGGCACCGTGCAGTTCGTCATCATCGGCTCGCTAATCATTCTTGGCTGGATCTTCGCCAACGGCGCGCTGCACTACGCCAGCACCACGTTTACGGCACTCGAACACGGTGGCCAGTTCGACCCCGAGCCGTGGATCCTCCTGAACCTGATCTTCTCCGGCGTTGCGTTCTATACGGGGGCGCTGGTCATCATCGCCCAGAAGGCACAGACGAGGACCGACAAAGCCAACGAGGAAGCTGCGTCGAGGCACAGAGACGAGCTCGCCCAGCTTCAGACCGACCTGCTCAAGAAGAACACCTACCTCACCGAACAGATCCACACCCTGAGCACGAAGATGAGCACCCTCACCCAGGAGGTCCATGAGGCCACCTGCAAGGGAACATCTCCCGCTTCAGGCTGACCGTCGCAGGGGGCACCGCGGGCCTTTACTCAGGCCAGCACCGCGCTGATTGCGTCGCGCAGTTGGCTTGACCGCTACCGCTTTTGCATGGAGCAGCAACCAGAGCTGGTGGGACTGCGTCTCGCGCGAGGCGAGTCCGGCCGATCGCGGTGGCAGCGTCCCCTTTGCCCGAAGGGGCGATCCGCCGAGCGCCGTGTCGGACCCTCCCTCTCAATTAAGCGGCCGGTGGCGAGGTTCTGCGGGGTCCGCAGCCGCCCCGTCCCCGCCCACGCGGTTAGGGTCCCTGCCGAGCCCACGAACGGAGGACGAAGATGACCGAGATGCCGACCCTGTTCGTTTGCCACGGCGATGACGGCGGCCCGCGGATTCACCCATGTCGCCGCGTCCAGGAGGCACTCCGCGCCGCAGGCATCGAGTACGACAAGGTGATCGCCGCTCACGGCAGCCCGATCCCCTTCCTGCGCAAGGGCTCGCGCGAGGAGCTGCGCAACGCGACCGGAGCGACGAAGCTGCCGACCCTCAAGCTGCCCGACGGGACGATCATCACCCACTCCCGCGCCATCCTCTCCTGGATCGACCGCCAGAAATGACCCCCGGCGGCGCAAGTCGGCGCCCGCAGTCAAGCCTGATCAGCATGGCGACGCGATCGGTGGTTGCGCGGCTCGGCTGCGATCGCTTCGCTGGGCCCACCCGCGCACCGCAGCGGCGTCCGCCGTCCGCTTTCGCGGTCCCTGGGCGCCGCGCCTGAGCCCCGCGTCACCCTCCCACCTTCCCTCCAACGCAGCTGCCCACCCCGCCTGCGCTGGGGGTAATCCTCCATCGGCGAAGCTCGCCTACAGTCTCGCCACCGACCACAACGCCGAGACAGGAGATGATCAGATGAGTAAAGGGCAGTCCCCGCTTAAGGAGACCCGCGCCCGCGAGCTGTTGCAAGCCGCGCGCGAGCGCATCGAGGGCTCGCTCGCCGAACTGGAGCAGCTCCTCGAGGGCGAGCTCGATGAGATCGACACCGACACCGATCCGCTCGACGGCGGCGAGATGATCGAGGAGGAGCAGATCGACGACGCCCTCACCGAGCAGCTGCACGCCGAACTGGAAGCCGTCGAGCGCGCCGAGAAGCGGCTCAAGGACGGCACCTACGGCTTCTCGGTCGAGAGCGGCGAGCCGATCCCGCCAGAGCGCCTGGAGGCGATTCCCTGGGCCGAGCGCACCGCCGAGGAGCAGGAGCGCTACGAGCGAACCCACGGGAGCGCGCTTTAGATGCGATGCCGTCGCAAAGACCGCTCCTCGCCACCTGGGCAGCAGCGGGCAGGCTGTCGGGCAGGGCTAGGCTGAGCGAGATGGGCGAGTTCGGCTACCAGGGCCACCGGATCGGGTACGACTCCTACGGCGAGGGCGGGCGCGCCCTCGTCCTCATCCACGGCCTGTTGATGAACCGCCGCATGTTCGAGCGGCTGGGGCCGGCGCTGGCCGAGCGCGGCAACCGGGTGATCTGCGTCGACCTGCTCGGCCACGGGCGCTCCGATCGTCCCGAGGACCTGCGCCTCTACTCGATGCCGTTGTTCGCGCGCCAGGTGGTGGGGCTGCTCGACCACCTCGGACTGCCCTCCGCCGTCGTGGGCGGCACCTCGCTCGGTGCCAACGTCGCCTTGGAGCTGGCGACGCGCGACCCCGACCGGGTCGGGGGCCTGTTCGTCGAGATGCCGGTGCTCGACAATGCGCTGCCCGCGGTCGCGGCCACCTTCGCCCCGATCCTGCTCGGCCTGCAGCTGGGCCGGCCGGTCTTTGAGGTCGTCTCCCGCCTCACCTCGGCCATCCCCCGCACCCACTACCTCCTCGACATCGGGCTCGACTGGGCCCGCCAGCGCCCCGGCCCCTCCCTGGCGGTGCTCGAGGGGCTCTTGCTGGGAGAGACCGCGCCGCACCCCGAGGAGCGGCAGAAGATCGCCCAGCCGGCGCTGATCGTCGGCCACTCGCGCGATCCGCTGCACCCGTTCGGCGACTCCGGGATGCTCGCCGAAGAGCTGGCCAACGCTCGGCTGGTCGAGGCCGGCTCGATCCTCGAGTGGCGGCTCAGCCCAAAGCGCCTGGACAGGGAGCTGGCGGCGTTCCTCGAGGAGGTGTGGGCGCCGCGCGAGCCGGGGGCGCCATCGCCCGCCGGAGGACCCGACGGCAAAGAACGAGGCGAAGCGCCGTAGATCAAGCTGTCGGCGCCGAGGGAGTGGCCTGTGAACCAACCCCGCGGACTTATCTGCCCCGCCGCCACCGCGGTCGGCACCGGGCTCGCCGGCCATCCCACTCCGCCACGAAGGCGCGCCAGAGACCCTTCGCCCCGAGGCTGGCCCTCGGCAGCTCCGGCACTCCTCAGAGCAACTCGGTTGGGTGGGAGAGCCGCAGGCCGGGGACCCGCTCGAAGTGGGAGACATTCCGGGTCACCAGCAGAACGTCGACCTCGAGGCAGATACCGGCCTGCATCGCGTCGCGGACGTCAATTGCCATACCGCTCTGGTGCAGCTCACCCAACAGCGCCCCGCCCCGAAGTCCGGCTTTGCGCGTCAACGTCAGCAGGGGAGCGGCGAGGAGGGCGTGGACCGGCCGCGGATTCGCGCGGTAGGAGCGCCCGAGCGCCAGCTCGAACGCGGTCACGGCTGTCACCCGATAGCCGTCCCCTTGAGTCAAGGCCCGAACCAGATCGCGACCCGGACCGGCGCCGCGCAGGTAGTCGATCAGGACGTCGGAGTCAAGGACCGGTCCGCCGGCCACGTCGCCCAGGCCTCCTTGCGCGCCCGCTCCCACTCCGCAACGTCGCTCTCGCTCCAGGCCCCCTCAGCCTCCGCGAGGGAGGGGGCGGGATCGTCCTTACCGCCTTGCTCGAGGAAGCGCTCGAGTGCTTCCTCGACGATTGCCGAGAAGCCACGCATACCCCGTTCCGCCGCCCTCGTCCTGAGGCGGGTGTAGGTTCGATCGCTGAGTTCGACCGTCGTGCGCATGTGTATGCGCATCCTAGCATTCACATGCGACTTGCGATCTCAAGAGAGACCAGCGCGCGAAGCTCGGCCAGCACGAGGAGCAGGTGCGCCAGATCTTCAAGGCCCTTCGGCAACTGATCTCTGCGCCCCACGGCCGAGGCGGCGGGTGGGGTTCGGGCTACCCGAAGACGAGGAGTAGGTCAACGGCAGCCGGCTTCCTGTGGCCGCGCTTGGTCGTCGCGCGAAACGGAGCAGCGCCCCCCGCAGCTTTGGGTTTCAGCCCGGCGCAACGCTGGAAGGCTGCGGCCGCAGCATCATTAGGCTGGCAACCAATGCGGGTTCGTCTGGGGATCTGTCTGGGCCTGGCGACGCTCCTCGCCGGGTGTGGTCACAACTCCCCCCAGCCGTTTGAAGCTCAGGTTCACACCGCCCGGATCGCCGACACCAGGATCGCCTGGTATGAACGCGGTCAGGGACCGCCGCTGGTGATGCTGATGGGCACGGGCTCGACGATGGCCGAATGGGATCCGGCGTTCCTTCGACTGCTGGCTCAAGGCCACCGGCTGATTCTCTTTGACTACCCCGGCCTCGGGCTGTCGGGGCCCTGGCATGGGGACTCCTTCGACTCACTCGCCAACGCCACCGCCGGTCTGATGAGAGCAATCGACGTGCCCGAGGCAGATGTCCTGGGCTGGTCGATGGGCGGCTTCGTCGCCCAGCGCCTGGCTATCGATCACCCGCAAATGGTCTCCCGTCTGATCTTGGCCGCGACCAATCCGGGAGGCAGCCAGACCGTGCTCGGCTCACCGAGGGCCCAGGCCATCGACAGCGAGCCCCACCCCTCAGATAAGGCCATCCTGGGCGAGCTCTACCCGCCCAATCGCCAGGCAGAGGGCCGGCGCTTCCTGCGCCGTCTCGAACGCGCCAGCCAAAGCGGTGAGATCCCCAACGACTTCCACGTTCCCGCTGCCACCACCCACACCCAGGTCCTAGCCGAAGATCCCTGGCTCCGCAGCAATCGAAACTACCGCCAGCTGGCCGGCATCGGCGCGCCCAGCCTGGCCGCAGCCGGCATTGGTGATCCGGTGGTGCCGCCGGTGAACCTCAGGCGAATCTCCGCTCAGATCCCACAGTCCAGGCTCGTTGTCTTCCCGGGAGCCCACGCGTTCCTATTCCAGGACCGCCGCTCGTTTACGCGAGCCGCCAACCAATTCCTGAGCCACTGAGTCGATACCTTCGGGGCGCTACCGCTCTTTGCGCCAGCTTCCGCAGATGCCGACAGCTGAATGCCGTGCTGTGCAGAAGTGGAGGAGCCGGGTCACCCTCGGCGCGATGTCGCCAGGCTCGCCCATCCGCTCGAAGACGGCCGCCGCTCCCGCGATGGGGTGGCAAGGTTGTTCTCGACCCACGCCTCGCCGGCCGTGGGCGTCTGCCAGACCTGGCCCAGCGGTGCGCCTCGTAGCGTTCGTCGAAAGCCTCGAGACTGTCGCTCGCCACGAGCGCAGCAGGTCGCCCCGCAGGCTGGCGAGCCGCACTGTGAGGAAGCCACCCCAGTCGTGACCGACGAGGTCGACTGGCTCGCCGAGCCGCTCGAGCTCGTTCACCAGCCGGTCGACGTACTCCTCCTTGCTCGGTCTCGGGATTTCCGTGCACAAAAACGGCGGGCATGAGTCGAGGAGTGCGTCTTTGACGCCAAACGGTCAGCGCTTAACGGCGCGGAAGAGGTAGCGGTTGAGGCTGAAGAAGTAATCGCCGCTCTCGGAGAGGTCATTCAGCTCGTCCTTCCAAGCGGCGACGTCGGCTTCGGTGAGTCCTTGGCGCCGGGGACGAAGTCGGCGATCAGCTCGGCCATTCCTTCGCTGTAGGTGTTGTGGTTGCTGCGCACACTGACGATCGGCACGACCCGGCACAGCTCGACCGTCAAGCCCGCCTCCTCCAGTAGGCGGATCAGCCGGCGCGGCAGCTGCGGATCGACAAGATGCTCCTCCCAGGCGTCCAGCACGCGCTGCATGCGCAGGGGATCTCTGGAGTGCCACACGATCGAGTCCCAGTCGGTGTCGAGCACAAGCGCGTGACCCCCGGGACGCAACACGCGGGCCAGCTCTGAGAGCGCCCCCGCGATGTCTCCCACGTACTCGTAGACCTGGGTGGATACGACGACGTCGAAGCTTGCGTCCGCATATGGGAGTGCACACGCATCGGCGTGTTCGAAGCGCAGCTCGACATCCTCTGCCGGGCCAAGGCGAGCTGCGGCGATCGCCAGCATGCTCTCGCTGACGTCGGTGCCAATGACCATGCCGCTCGGCGCGGCGCTTGCGGCCATCTCGGCCGCGAGGAAGCCCGGGCCGCCCCGATGTCGAGCACCCGCTCGCCTGGCCTGCTTGCCCAGCCTTTGACCAGCGTGGATTTCACGCGCCGTTCGTGCCAGTCTTTGGCAATGGCGCAGGTGAAAGTCCTTATCGAAGCCGGATGACCTGCGAGCCGCGCAGACGGCGGAGGACCGGGCTTCCGCACCGCCATGCGTAACCGGGCGCGGGTCGACGGTAGCGTCGACTTCTCCAGCTCGCCGAGGCTGTCGCATGAAGCTGTCTAATGCCATGCTACGCTGTCGCACATGGAGATCGGGGTACGTGACCTGCGCAACCGAACCGCCCGGGTGATCGACGCCGTGAAGGCGGGCGAGCGAGTCGTCCTGACCGTCAACGGCGAGCCGGCAGCCGACATCGTGCCCCACGGCGAACGTACCCGCTGGCTCGCCGGCGCCCAGCTGCGCGCAGCGCTGTGCGATCGCGCCGCCGACCCCTCGCTGCGGGCTGAGCTCGACGCGCTCGCCGGCCAGACCCTCGACGAGCTTTGAGCGAGCCGAGCGCGGGGCTCCTAGACACCTCGGTCTTCATCGCCCGCGAGGACGAGCGGGCACTCGGCGAGCTGCCCGACCGCGTCGCGGTCTCGGTGGTCACGATCGGCGAGCTTCAGCTCGGCGTGCTGAGCGCATCCGACGACACCACCCGCGCTCGTCGGGCCGAGACGCTGGCGCTGGCCAGGGCCGCCGACCCGATCCCGATCTCAGAGGCGGTGATGGTCAGCTGGGCGCGGCTCGTCGCCGACTGCCGCGCCGCCGGCATCCAGCGCACCGTCAAGCTCACCGATGCCCTGATCGCCGCGACCGCGGTCGAGCATGGGCTTCCCGTCGTCACCCAAGACAGCGACTACGAGAAGATCGCCCGGGCGCACCCCGCACTGCGGGTAGTGACGGTGTAGTTCGGCAAACAGCCGACGCCGATTGCTCGCGGCTCCTTACGAATTCCCCCGCTCTGAGGAGGATCACTCCGAACCGCAGACGGGCGCTGCGCTGCACGACAGCCCGACTGACAGAGCGAGCGCCGAGTCGTCAGGGCTCACCTCGACCCGATTGTTAACGGGGGTCTACATCGGCTCTCAGGAGGTCGTCACTGTCTGTGCGACAGCCTCGACGAGGAGCAGCCCTCTCTCAACTGAGCTTGGGACCATCGGCCTATCACCGGGCTGGGGCTACCGCTTGCTCGGCAGCGAGCGCAGGCTACCCCGCGAGCCCCCCATCATTCGAGCTGGCGCTTGGTCCGCACTCCCTCGGCGTCGACTCGAAGCCATCCGTTCATCACCTGGCCGCGCATCTCGACAGGGCGTGCGTGTGGTTTGCCGGGCAGTGCATCGGCTTCGGCCGGATCAACCCGCAGCATCAGACCGCCCTGGCCGCTCGCGCTCACTGACATTTTGCCGTCGACCAGGAATGCCATACTGCCGAACATGCGCTGTTTGGTGACACCGGGCTCCGTCAGGACAAGCTCTCGGATCTGATTGGCAAGGTCGTCGTCGTATGTGATCCGCGCATTATCCCGCGTAGGCGCATGGCGCGACAACGACATGAGACGAACCACCTGGCGCTTTCGATTGCCGGGGACTACCCTCAAAGGGCAGAGAGGGCGAGAACAACAAAGCAGATGGGACTGTCACTAGGTCTCGCTGCTGCGAGACCTAGTGACAGCTGAGACGAAGGCATCGGCATTACTGCTCTTGGCAACCGCGACGGCAGTCGCGATGCTCGCCTATACCACCCCCGCCTCGGCGGCGGATGAACCGGTGACCGCGGCTGCCGACTCGCTGCGTACCAGCTGGTACCCCGATGAGCCGCAGCTGACGCCACAGCTCCTTGAAGAAAAAGGCGGCTTCGGACGTGTCTTCGATACTCCCGTCCAAGGCCAGGTCTACGCGCAGCCACTGGTCTCCGGCAACACCCTGCTCGCCGCAACGGAGGATAACTGGATCTACGGAATCGATCCGCAGAGCGGGGCGATCCAGTGGTCAGCGCAACGTCGGCACGCCCTGGAACTCCGCGGACATCGGCTGCACCGACCTCGAACCCCACGTGGGGATCACCGGCACGCCGGTGATCGATCCCGCCACCAATGTCGCCTACTTCTTCTCCAAGACCTATGCCTCGGGCGATTCGGGCCCGGCAGCCTGGAACATGCACGCCGTCAACCTCTCAAACGGCGAAGAGGAGCCGGGCTTCCCGGTACAGATCTCCGGTGAAGCTCAGAACCTCCCCGAAGTCAGCTTCAACCCCACCCAGCAGCTCCAGCGCCCCGCCCTGCTGCTGATGAACGGCGTGGTCTACGCGGCCTTCGGCAGCCATTGCGACATCCGGCCCTACGAGGGCTGGATCGTCGGCGTCTCCACCTCAGGACAGATCAAGACGATGTGGGCCACCGCCGACAACGGGGGCCGCAATCTGGCAGTCGGGCGGAGGTCTCATCTCAGACGGCAAAGGCCAGATCCTTTTCGCCAGCGGCAACGGCCCCGCTCCGCCCCCGGGCCCCGGTGCCAATCCCCCGGAAGGAAAACTCGGCGAATCGGTGGTGCGTGTCGGCGTGCAACCCAACGGCACTCTCAAAGCCACCGATTTCTTCTCCCCCTTCGAAAACACCTACTTCAGCGACAATGACCTCGACCTCGGCTCGGGGGCACCGCTGGGGCTGCCTTCGCCATACTTCGGCACCAAAGCCATCCCCCATCTGATCGTAGAGGTGGGCAAGCCGGGCGTCATTTACCTGCTCAACCGGGACAACCTCGGCGGCATGGGCCAGGGACCGGAAGGGAAAGATGCACGTCGTCCAGGAGATTCCCGAAACGGAGCGGCCTCTGGGGCTCGATGGCGGCCTGGCCTGGCGACGGCGGCTACATCTACATACCCTCGGTAGGCTCGGGCTCGCTGGAGGTGCTCAAGTACGGCACGGTCGAAAACGGCACTCCTCACCTCTCTGTGGTGGCACATCCTCCGAAAACCTCGGCTTTGGCTCGGGCTCGCCGATAGTCACCTCGAACGGCACCGCCGCAGGCTCGGGAATCGTCTGGATCAGCGATTGCTCGAACCCGCCCGGGTGCGAAGGCTCCACGCTCAACGCTTACGGCGCGGTCCCGGTGGAAGGCTCCCCGCACCTGCTTTGGCACGGGGAAATCGGCGTCTCGACCAAGTTCGCTCGTCCCGATGCCAGCGGCGGGCGCATCTATGTCGGCACCTACGACGGCCATCTCCTCGGCTTCGGGGCCACCCACCACACGCTCGCAGTTAGGCGAGAAGGCGAAGCCGGTGGCTCGGTCAGCTCAAACGTCTCCGGGATCGAATGCGGCTCGATCTGCTCGCATTCCTTCACCGATGGCGCGCAGGTGACCCTCAGCGCCACCCCGATCGCCCACTTCGAATTCACCGGCTGGTCGGGCGGCGGCTGCTCGGGAACCGGCGCTTGCGATGTGACCATGTACTCGGACACCACGGTAACCGCCACTTTCGCCCGGATCACCCACAACCTCACAGTCTCAAAGAGCGGCAGCGGCTCGGGCACAGTGACAAGCGAACCCGCCGGCATCGGATGCGGCGCCATCTGCAGCGCCCGGTTCGACGAGGCGTCTAACGTCAGCCCTCACCGCGACCCCGAGTCATTCCACCGTCAGCTGGAGCGGCTGCGCCAGCGTTGCGGCACAACACCTGTCGGGTGGAAAACCTAGGGCAAACCGCGAAGTCACTGTGACCTTCGCCCAGCCGCCCCAGACAACGATCACCAACGCGACAATCAAGAAGAGAATGAGGACGGCGAAGTTCAGCTTCAGTGGCATCGGGACCACCACCGGCTTTCAGTGCGAGCTGATCAAGGCAAAGGCAAAGCGCCACAAGAAGCCGAGGGCCGCCTTCTCCAGCTGTGCATCGCCGAAGACATACAGGCATCTAAAGCCCGGCCACTACACCTTCAAGGTGCGGGCTGTCAACTCTGGCCGGCCCAGATCCGACGCCGCCAACAAGAAGGTTCAGGATCTGATCCACATTCCGAGCGGTCGGGTATTTCGTCACGCTCACGCAGCGCTGTAGCTCAGCGAAATCGAGACGCTATCTCCGAGTCGATCTGGTGGGGCGGTACTGGGTTCGAACTAGTGACCTCCTGCGTGTAACGCGGGGCGGCACGTGTCGGACTTTGGCCCAGTTTTTGCCTCTACAATGCGGGTCTGCCGATTCGTCGACAACTTTGCGGACGAGGTAAATTTCGGCCAGCTACCGGGGATTTACGCGCGTCCTGGGCGCAGGATCCGGCTCTGCGCCAACGCCCAGCGTCCAAGGTTAGCCGGCTTCCAGTGTTGCTCTCATGATTCCAGTTTGATTGCCTCGTTGGCTCGGCTTAGAGGAAGCAGTTGGGCAAGTGGAGCTGCTCAGTCCGGGCGTCTACCCCATCCGGAGACGAGGATCGGGCTGAGGCCTGTGCTGCCCGGGTCATCGAGCCCCGCCAGCGCGCGCTCTACCTCGCCCTCGGTGAGCCGGCCGCGCTCCACCAACGGCTGGCGAAGCGATCCGATGCTGAGGCGGAAAAACGCAGTCTCCGGGGTGCCGCCCCGGATCAGACGGACGCGCCCCTCGGCCTCGACGTCCTCCAGTCCGGCTACTTCCAGTTCCGTCGGCAAGCGCCGGCCGAAGTTCGGGTCGAATCCGGCCTCAGCCATCAATCCGAGCACTGCATCCCTGACCCTGTCGAACTCCTCCCGCGGCGGGTAGATGGCGACCGCTTCCCAGTCGTAATCCTCGAGCAGCAGCACGCCCCCGGGCCGTACGGCCTCCACCATCCGCCGCAGCGCCCCGGTGCCCAGATGCTCGACGACCAGCCGGGCGTAGACCAAGTCGAACTCCGGCGCCAGGGCTTCGCCGGCGAGGATGTCGTGCTTACGGACTTCGAGGTTGGAAGCCTCGATCGTCTCTAGAAAATCCGTGTAGACGTCGGTGGCGAGGACCCGCCCCTCCGCACCCACCCGCTCGGCCATCCACGACGCAATCGAGCCCCCGCCCGCACCAACCTCCAGACAGCGCCAGCCTGGCGCGATTCCGAGCTGCTCCATGATCGCGCACGTGCCCCGGTCCCAGAGACGCTCGATGCCGGCGAGGCGCTCGCGCTCGGCGGCGAAAGACTGGTCGTAGACGTACTCGGGCATCGAGGGCACCTTAAACCTGCAGCTCTGGCCAGGCTGCTTGCGTTTTGTTGATGGGCGCGAATGCGGCTTCAGCCCGCAGCTCCTCGCCCACCACGTGCGCTCCGGCCGCTACGAGCACGTTCGCCGCGGTCTTGACCGGCTGCGCGATTATCCGGGGTCGAGCCACGAGGAAGTGCGGGCGAAGTGGCTCGCGATCGGTGCTGACCGAGCCGTCGTCTCACATGAGAGCGCCCTTGAGCTTCACGGGCTCTCGGACGTCATGCCGAACACCGTGCATCTGCTGGTTGATCGCGATGATCGAGGGATCAGGCCGCTTCAGGGGGTGACCCTGCACACGACGACGAAGGCTCTTGAGCCATCCAAAGTCGTGAGCCGGGAAGGCATTCGCATCACGATCCGGTGCGCTCGATTCGAGATGCGGCTGACGCCGGCACCGCCCCCGAGCAGATTGAGGCGGCCGTGCGGCACGCACTAGAGGAAGGCATGGCGAGCCGCCCCGCTCGCTTCTTAGCCAAGCTGATCGGCGTGGAGGCCGGGTCGCCAACCTCATCCGGCTCGCGTCGGGCGCTCGAGGGCCTCGGCGCTGGATCACCTCAGCTTCAAGTCGAGGACTTGCCTGAGGACCGGCCCTAGGGAGGCAAGCGATGCCCCTAATCAACGGTTGTAGTCACCAAATCGCCTCTTGACGTTCGGGGGCGCGGTGGGAGACTGCAACCTCTGGAATCCCCAAGATGGGAGGAGTTGACGTGAAGTACTTCATTAGCGCGGCACCCGGTCCAATGCCTCCGACGCCTGAGCTGTTCGATGAGGCCCTCGCCTGGCTCGATGGAAAAGTCGATGACGGAACGTTCGACTGCATCTTCGGGTTTCTGGAGGGCGGCGGCTTTAGCGTGGCTAACGCCGATTCCCATGGCGAGGTCTTGGACATGATGGCGGAATATCCACTGTTCGGGCTCAGCACCTGGGATGTGCGTCCGTTGCTTGAGTTCAAACAGGGAAGCGACATCGTTCGAGCGAAACTGGCCGAGGCGCAAGCCGCAATGGCAGGTGCCTAAGCCGCTTCTATCAGCATAGAAGAGGCTGCGGCCCGCGCGCGATGAAGACAATCGGGCGTGGGCCGCACCTCCACCTGGATTCAAGAGCCAAGCTCTGGATGTCTCGGCCATCCAAGAGTTGTGGCCGCTCCAGCTGGCAACCGCACCGGGTTACATTCCCGAACACTCGCCTGGCCCAGTGTCTCCCTGCTGGCCCCTTCCTGCAGATATCTGCCGGTAATCGGCCCCTCTGCAAGCGGCGTTGTCCCTGTTTTCAGCGCTCTTAGCATCCATCTCGTGATAAGCCCGCTGGTGCGCCCGAAGCGGATAGCCCCGCTCCGTAGAGGGTTGGAGGATCGCCAGGCTGGCGGGCTCAGTGCTCAGACGGGCGTGGCTGTGGCCTTGGCCCGCTTGGCGGCGTACATGGCCTGGTCGGCCTCGGCGAGCACTTGCTCATCGCTCACGGTCTGTTGATCGATCATGGCCACGCCAACGCTGCCGGAGGGATGAACGACGGCATCGCCGACATCGACGCTGCACGCCGCGATCACGCGCGCCAGACCGTTCGCGACGATGGCCATGCCCTGCGTGTCGGCGTGCGGCAGCAGCACCCCGAACTCGTCTCCCCCCAACCGGGCCACCAGGTCGGTTTCCCGCAGGCGCCGTGTTAGCGCCGTGGCGACGGCCTTGAGCGTCTCATCGCCGACCTTGTGCCCGTGTAAGTCGTTGACCTGCTTGAAGGCATCCAAGTCCACCACCATCACCCCGGCGTGCTCACCGTAGCGCTGGGAGCGAGCTACCTGCAGCTTGAGATCATGTTCGAAGAGCCTGCGGTTGCGAAGCCCGGTGAGGGGGTCGTGGTCAGCCAGATGGCGCAGATGCTCCTCCAGGCGCTTGCGCTCAGAGATGTCCTGCAGCTGAGCGATGAAATGCACAGGCGCGGACTCCACGTCCCGCACGAGCGAAATCGAAAGAATCGCCGACATGGTCTCGCCCGCGGCGTTGAAATAGCGCTTCTCGGTCTGAAACGCAGGAATGGCACCGGCCAGCAACTGCGCTTTCTGCGCCGCGTCGTTATGCACATCATCGGGATGCGTGATGTCGGCGAAACGCGTGTTGATGAGCTCCTCGGTGGTGTAACCGGTGAACTCGCACAAGGCGCGGTTGACTAGCGTCCAGCGGCCGCCCAGGTCCAACAACCCCATCCCGATCGGCGCCCGTTCAAACACCTGCTCAAAGTTCTCATGGGAGGGTCCTGAGACCCCATCGACTGCGCGGCGCGCCGTGATGTCGAGAATCACGGCTACGCCGCCGGCGATAGCGGAGGGTCGGCTGGCACTCCTAGCCGCAGGGTCCTCCAAACGCAGCGGTCCCACGTCGACCATCAGGGAACGTCGGTCATCGGCGCTCCAGATCTCCCGCGAACGCGTCTCGCCCTCAAGCGCCGAGCGGCACAGCGGCTCGATCAGCTTCCACAGACTGCCCGGGAAGGCCTCCCCCATAAGCGCTCCCGCCCGGTACACGGCCGACTCGCTGCCCGCATCGTACTCAGATGTCTGGCCTGCCACCAGGATGAAGCGAAGGTCGCGGTCGAAGACCAGGATCCTCGCCTCAGGCAGCTCACGAAGAGCCGCCACCGCGGCGCTATCGGCACTCACCGCCACCCGATCGAGGTCGGCACTCAGCTCTTTGGACATCGCCCAATTATCGGCTAGGGCAGCCAATCACTTAACGACAGGATCACAAGATGAGTGCTTATTTGTGGCAGAGTGAAGGATGCCGTTCTAAGGGTGAGAACAAGGGCGCCGTTCTAAGGGTGAGAACAGATCCTCAATATCGGGAAGCCTCGCCGTTAGCACGACTGCCTACGAGCGACTGCAGGAGACGGCGTGACGTCTATTTCGGGCTCCATGCAGGAATTCAGGCGCTCTTGGAGAAGCGACCGGCAGCGCCTTGAACGTCTGACGACAGAGGGAGCATCTAGTGTCTTATCCCGTTACCTTTGAAGCCGACTACGTCACGCGGCGCAATCGGCTGACCGCCTTCTTTAGGCTGATCTTGGCGATTCCGCTGGCGATCTGGCTTTACGTATACGCGATCATCGCCTACGTCGCAGTCGTGATCGCGTGGTTTGCAATCATCATCACCGGTGCCTACCCACGCGGCCTCTACAACTTCGTTGCGGGGTTCACGCGCTTCCTGGCGCGCTTCACCGCCTACGCAGCCCTGCTGTGCGACCCCTACCCCTCATTCGGCGGCTCCGATGACCCCGCCTATCCAATACGGATGCAGTTCGAGCCGCTTGAGCGCTACAGCCGCCTCAAGACGTTCTTTCGCATCATCCTGGCGATCCCGATCCTGATCCTGCGCTACGTGATGGGGCTGCTGCTCAAGATCGGCGCAATCGCAGCCTGGATCGTTATCTTGATCACCGGCAAGATGCCTCGGGGTCTGTTCGACTTGATGGTTCTCGCCAATTCCTATTGCGCACGCTCAGACTCCTACATCTACCTGCTGACCGAGACCTACCCCCCGTTCCAAGACGAGCAGACGCGTGCCGCGGGAACACCGGATCCGCCTGCTGGGCAGACGCCTTCGCTCTCCTGAAGGCGGGCAACGTAGACGTTGGCCGTGTCGCCTGGCCGCTCTAGCCCAAGCCGTTCGGCTCAACGAGTGAGCCATCGTTATTCGCCGAACGCGGCAAGCGAGAGTTCTCCTCTCGGCCAAGAGAGGGCGCCTCGATGATCGAGCCCGACGTGGCTCCTTCAGACGAGGAACAAGGGCACCGCCCAGACCGTGCCCGGCTTCCCTTAGCGCAAGAAGGTGTATCCACTTCGGACCACCCGAAGTCCACCCCCATCGCCGTTGGTGGCAATTTCGGACCTTAGACAGGTAGCGTGTGGGGCATGTCCTCCGCATGGCCCACGCTTTCCTACGAGGATTGGAGCGCAACCTGCGACACGCTCCACGCACACACCCAGGTCCTCGGCAAGCTGGCGGTGGTTCTCGCTCCACCCGAGCCCCAGCTCCAGCACGCAGCGCTGCGACTAACCGCGCGAGGGTGGGAGACCGCTCCACTGCCGGCGCCCGACGGCTCGGGGGCGCTCGTCGTCACGCTCGATCTACGAACCCATGAGGTGGTCGTCGAGCACAGCGAGGGGGGCGTCCTACGCGTCGCCCTCGTCCCCGACCGAGCGGTGGGTGAGGTCACACGCGAGGTCTTGGACGCGGTCTGCGGTCTTGCCGGCGCCGTCGAGATCGACCCGACACCGCAGGAGGTTCCGTGGAGCGTGCCGCTGGACGAGGACAACGAGCACCGGCGCTATGACCCTGGGCAGGTCGCTTCCTACTTCGCCGCCGCGACCCGCGCGGCGCTCGTCCTCGCTAGGTTCCGCGCCCCCTATCGCGGACGCTCAACGCCGGTCAACGCATGGTGGGGCTCGTTTGACCTCGCGGTGAGCCTGTTCTCAGGCCTCCCGGCCAATCCTCCGTCAGATGACTTCATCATGCGCAACGCGATGGATGCGCAGGAGGTCGCCATCGGCTGGTGGCCTGGCGATCCGCGATCCGGCAGGGCAGCGTTCTATGCCTACGCACACCCGGCGCCGGAGGGGTTTGCGGCCGCGACGCTTTCCCCCGCGTCTGCGCGCTGGGATGCGGCGCTGGGCGAGTACATCCTCGACTGGGACGATGTCTGCCGCAGCCCCAACCCAGATGCGGTCGGGCTCGAGTTCGCCCGCTCAGCGTTCCGACATGCATGCGCAGTGTGCGATTGGGATCCAGTGCTCTCCGCCAGCGCCGAGGGAACGCCACCACCAATTGCGTAAATCGCCTCGGGACAAAGGCCTCTCCCGCACCACCCAAACCTCAGCCGACAGCTACTCACTTCCCGTCCAGCGCACCCTGCGCGGGGCCGAGAGTTCTTGCGTCCTCGCGTCTAGCCGAACACCTTACGAGGCGAGCACCGTGTGCAGCACGAGCCGCTCGGCACTGGCACCGGGGTGCGTGATCGTCAGCTTGAGGTCCGCGCCGAGGTGTCCCTTGGCGTTGGCGAGGCACGTAGGGCCCTAGATCGGGAGTCAGGACTTGGCTGCCTCGTTACTGCCCTGCTGTGGCGATCGTGCCAAGGCAGGAGCGCCGCTGCCGGTCCAGTTCTGAAGGAACGCCTCGGTGGCGGCCACGTCGAGGGGGCGGGCGAAGAGGAAGCCCTGCCCGTTGTCGCAATCCTCGTCCTTCAGCAGGGAGAGCTCCTGCTGTTGCTCGATACCCTCGGCGAAGGTCTGGATCGAGAGGGCCTTGCCGAGCTGCACCAGGGAGTGGATCAGCGTCTCGCCCTCATCGTTGTTGCTCAGTCCGGAGATGAAGGAGCGGTCGATCTTCAGCGCATCGACCGGGAAGCGCTGCAAGTGGGCGAGCGATGAGTAGCCGGTGCCGAAGTCATCGATCGCGATCTTCACCCCGAGTGCCTTGATCGCGGTGAGCCGGCGGGCGGTCTCCTCGACGTCTCGCATCAGCGTCGTCTCGGTGACCTCGATCGTCAGCGCCTCGGGGTCAAGACCGCTGTCGGAAAGCGCGGTTTCGATGTCGGTCACGAGCTGATCGGTGTCGAGCTGGCGGGCGGAGACGTTGACCGCCATGCTGATCGGGTACCCGGCAGCCCGCCACTCAGCGCCCTGGGCGGAGGCCTGGTCCAGGACCCACTTGCCGACCTCCCTGATCAGTCCTGACTCCTCGAGCAGCGGGATGAAGTCATCGGGCTGGATCACCCCGCGCGAGGGGTGATTCCAGCGGATCAGCGCCTCCACCCCGGTCGGGTTCATGTCGCTTAGGTCGATCGTCGGCTGATAGGCGAGGAAGAACTCATCCTTGCCGAGGGCTTCGCGCAGGTCCATTTCCAGTTCCATCCGGTTCTGCACGGTTTCTTGCATGCCGATCTCGAATACGGAGTAGCGGTTCTTGCCATCCCACTTGGACCGGTACATCGCCATGTCCGCCTCGCGGAGGAGCTCCTCGGCCGAAGTTCGCTCTCCGATCGCGATCCCGATACTCGCCGTCACCGTCACACGGGTCTTGTCCGCTCCGAGCCTAAACGGCTGCTTGAGAGCTTCGAGCAGGCGCTCGGCGACCAGCTCGGGACCCGCCGCCAGGGAGAGCTCCTCGGAGATCACGACGAACTCATCGCCGCCGAGGCGTCCCAGTGCATCGGACTCCCGCACCACGCCGTCGAGCCTGGCGGCGACCGCACACAAGAGCTCATCGCCTGTGCCGTGGCCGAGGGTGTCGTTTATGTCCTTGAAGTTGTCGAGGTCGATGAACAGCGCCGCCATCGGCGTCTTGCTTCGTCGCGAGCGGGCGAGGATCTGCTCGACGCGATCAAGGATCAAGGTCCGGTTGGGCAGGCCGGTCAGGGCGTCGTGGGTGGCGAGGAAGGAGAGCTCCTCTTCGCGCCGGGTCAGCTCCTCATCTGTTCGCTGGCGCTCTGTCTCGAAGCACTCGCACATCCGCAGCAGGCTGAACTCGAGGCTGAGCTGGAGGATGTTCAGGGCCCCCGCGAGCGCCTCGGGGGAGACCTCCAGCTGCGCTGCGCTCTCCCTGATCACCTCGGCCATCGCGTTGCGCCACCAAAAGCAGCGCCAGGTCACCTCGTTAAGGGAGGCGGCGCGGTGCACGGCCAGCTCGCCGAAGATCTCCCAGGTTTCCCGCCCTGCCTCGATCGCCACCTCCATGCTCTCTCCGGCGATCCAGCGAGCCACCGCTATCGTCGAGCTACGGCCGATTCGTTCGAAGCTGTCCTGGACCACGGCGTCGACATCGTGGCCGGGCCCCTTGGTCCGCTCCACGGTAAGGCTGAGCACCTCCTCGGTGCGCGCCTTCAGCGCCTCGCCGAGGCGGTGGAGATCCTTCCCGGACTGCTCCTCCGGAACCGACGGCGGTGCGGGTACGCGCATCTCAGCTTTTTCGGAGTTCGATCGTCGAACTGTCATCGCGAGTCAACAATCGACGGCCGGCGCCAATTCCTTGAGGTCGGCTCTCTCCATGGACATGCATCTGTGCCGGGGGCCGTGAAGCATCCGTCCCTGAGCACGCCCCCGACCGCCGAGATGCCGGTGCTGACCGAAGAGCGGCGCGCCGGGCCCGCTCCCGCGTCCGCTCGCCACGATTTGAGCCCGCCCGCGCACCGTCCTCATCCTCGCCTGAGATGCAAAGACCCACCGGCCCTGCAACCTCTCCCCGAACGCCGCCTCGACGCCCCCGGCCACGGTTCTGCCTTCAGCTCCCTGCCGCCTCGAACCCCCTGATCGACACCGACACGGGGAAGCGGCTCGGCTTTCCTGATGGAGGTCGGCCCTCCTGCTGCCCGCTCTGCGCAGCGCACCCTGCACGGCGTCGATGCACCTTCGGTGAGAGCTGAAGCCAATGCTTGATCTTGAACTTCTTGATAGCCGGCGTCGCGTCGGCCCCGATGATGTCCGTGTCTGGCTGGCCGCCGGTCAATGTCAAGCGCTTCGGTGCGAGCTGGTGGAGAAGACGGTGAGCGGGAGCGCTCAGATGTCATGGACTTGCCTGCTTCGGCGCCGCGAAGGTGTGGGGAAACAGGCCGCCTTCAGCTGCTTCAGGGCGGCGCTTCTAGCGCCGGTCAGCCTGCTGGCGCGACGGTCGCCCTGGCGAGCTTCGCGCGATGGCGCGCCAGCCACACCGGAGGCGCGCAGTGACTGCCGAAGTGCTGAATCCAGACGTGGACACCGTGGTGTCCTTCGAGGCTGCCGACGTCCAAGGCGGTGCCGATCTGGGTGTAGCGGCCGAGGATGTTCGCACGATGCTCAGGCGAGTGGACCCAAGCCTGGAAGATAGCCCGCACGGTGCCGAGGTCGCCGTCCCCCCAGGCAAGGTTCTCCCCCACTCGCCAGCAACGCGCCGGTATGTAGCCGACCCGCTGCATCCAGTAGCTGAAGTCCCGCCCGCAGGCTGTGTGGCTGAACTCGTCGCAGCGCAAGATGTCCCGCGCCTTGTCGGCAGCGGAGCGGTCGAGCTGATCTGCATTGACAAGCCGCGCCATCCCCATGCGCTGTCGAGCGAAATCGGTCATGCACCGCATCGCTTCCTCCTGCACGGCCGCGGAGACGTCGAGCCTGTTTTGGTTGGCGCACACCGACCCCGGCGCGATTAACCGGCTCAGGTCCATCGCCCCCACAGAGGGCGCCAGCACGGCGCAAGCGAGCGCCGCAAGCACGCAGACGGTTGCGGTCTTGGAGGCCACACACTTCGTGTCGCCACATCGCGGTCAATCCTTATTGCGGTGGACGCAAATACTAGATTTGGGGTGCGTCGCGGACTCGCAGACTCCGGAGAGGATCGGACGTCTCGCGACCCCGACTTCGTAGAACAGATCCGGGTCTCCCCTTGATTGGAGAGGAAAGGCCACGTCGGTCGGCGCCAAGGGGGCCTTGCCCAGCGCACGAAGGGGTCACCGGCCCTACGTCCAGAAGGGCCCGCCCACCACCAAGGCCGGCCTCATCTCCCAGTCCACGCCGGACCCAAAGCCTCAGTTCTGAAGCTTTGCAGCCTTGGCGCTGTCGGTGTGGAACTCGCCGCGCACCGTCATGCCGTCTTGGTACTTCAACAGGTGGGCGAACGGCGCCTCGATGCTCCCTTTGTCGTTGCTCGCGCGCAGCGTGCCGCGGACCACGACCCAATCGCCACCGTCGATGAACTCCTCCGGCTCGACCCTGAACGAGGACCAGTAGTTGGGGATCTGCGCGAAGTTCCCGATGATCTGCTCGCGACCTCTGGCGATCCCCCCGAGTGGCAGCTCGTCCGAGGTGACCCAGACGGAATCCTCTGCCAAGGTCTCCTTCAGTGCCTCCAGGTCGCCGCGACCGAACGCGTCATAGGCCGACTTGGCGGTATCGACATTCGACATCTCTACTCCTCCGTTTGACTGGTCCCCCTGTCGGAGTTCAATCTAGCGCAGCAGAGCGCCTCTCGCCCCGTCGATCCCACTCGCCGATGACGAGGGCGGGTGGGTTCTTTGACGTCCCGGTGTCAGCCTGCTGCGAGAAGATGCCCCGTCCGTATGGGTGGCGGTCCGTGAGCTGCTCAGGTCGTTCAGTCGGCCTTCGCCCCGACGAGCCTCAGGTCGGGCGCTTCACCGCCTGCCCTCAGCACGGCCCCGCGAGCGCACTCAACCGCCTCCTCCCCGCTGTCAGCCTCGACGGTCAGAAAATGCTGCTGGCGGCTTTCGGTGGGGCTGGGACTCCTCCTTGGGGAACTTGGCCCCCAGTAGATCCCTTGCTGGGCGAGTTTGGCGATCATCCTGTCATCAAGTGCTGCCCTGCAGGTGACGTAGAAGCGCTGCCGAAGGTGCCCGTGGCCGCTCTGGTCAAGGATCTCCTCCTCCTGGGGGCGCCTGAACAAGTCCCATTTCCGGGTCCGACCGTCCCGTGGTCGAGACATGTACTCGGTGGCGGAGATGGGGCCGGTTCTCTCCTCCAAGGTGGCGAAGGCGGCATCGCGGGTGAGGCCCTTGCGGTGCCCGAGTGATTTCCACTTGCCCTGGGCATCCTTGTAGCGGAAGTCGAAGATCACCCGTCGACCGTATCCGATGCCCGCCGTCCGCGTGCGGATTTCAGGCAAGAGGAGTGCGGGCAATCACCGTTGCGGTACTTCTGCCGTTGAGCCAGCGTTGGCCTTATGCTTGGCCCCGACATCTGCCCGGAGTGCGCGATCCCGATCGGGGCCTATGAGCCGTTCGTCTGGTTGATGCCCGATGGGTCCGTGGTCGGATGCGAGGTAGCTCCCCGTGGCACAGACGTCGAGAAGGCACTCGACGCCTGGGGAAGGCGGCTGCACCTCGCGTGCGCTGCAATCGGAGGCAGTGGGCCTAGCGGGACACCGAATTCCTAGACGCACGTGATGCGACATCATCGCGATGGTGGGACAGGCCGCGTAGGCGTTGGCCAGGTGGCCGATGCTCTGCTCGCAGGGACGGAGTAGGGTTGGCGCTGGCATCTGTTTCTAGCTTGTGGCCGCCCAACTGGCCTCGGCGCCGTTGGCAGCGGGGCCGTTCGCACAAGGCGTGGCGACCGATCGTGGACTTATGAGCACGCCGGAGGGAGATAAGACTTATGTATGACTACGTGATCGTGGGAGCAGGCTCGGCGGGCTGCGTGTTGGCCTCTCGGCTGACGGAGGATCCCGACGTCAGCGTGCTGCTGCTTGAGGCCGGCCCGCCCGACACGATCGACAACGTCCACGTGCCGGCCGCCCTCCCGCAGCTGCTTCACTCGGCAGTCGACTGGGACTACTCGAGTGGGCCGGAGCCGTTCGCCGATCACCGGCGCGTGCACTTGCCTCGCGGCAAAACCCTCGGGGGATCGTCCTCGATCAACTGGATGGTCTACATACGCGGGCACCGGGCCGACTATGACGAGTGGCGCGATACGGGCTGCGAGGGGTGGGGCTATGACGAACTGCTGCCCTACTTCAAGCGTGCCGAGGACAACGAGCGCGGCGCCTCGGAGTACCACGGCGCAGGTGGGCCGCTGACGGTTTCTGAGGGACGCTCACGCAACGTGATGACGGAGGCCTTCCTGGAGGCGTGCGACCAAAACGGACAGCAGCGCAACGAGGACTTCAACGGCGCCGATCAGGACGGCTTCGGTCACTACCAGGTCACCCAACGTGACGGACGGCGCTGCTCGACCGCCGTGGGCTACCTGCAGCCGGCGATGTCCCGCCCCAATTTGACCGTAGAGACGTTCATGCAGGTTCATCGGGTGCTGTTCGAGGACGGCCGCGCCGTTGGAGTCCAGGCCGCGCGGTTGGGCGAGCTGGGCGAGTTGCACGATCTGCGCGCCGGGCGCGAGGTGATCCTGTGCGGCGGCACCTACAACTCTCCGCAGCTACTGATGCTCTCCGGCGTCGGTTCCGCAGAGTTGTTGACGATGATGCAGATCCCGGTGGTGGCCGACCTGCCCGCGGTGGGGCAGAACCTTCAAGACCATTCAGGGAGCGGCCTGCTGTGGACGCACGACGAGCCAGTTTCGCTGCTGAGCGCGATGAGCGAGGAGAACCTGGCCATGTTCTCCGGACGGGGTCGCGGACCGCTGACCTCCAATGCGGTCGAGGCCGGCGGATTCCTCCGCACCAGTGCCGAGTTGCCCGCGCCAGACCTGCAGTTCCACGCCGTGCCGGCCGTGCTTCTTGAGGAACCCATCTTTGAACACGGCTTCACCCTGGCCGTCTGTCCGCTGAAGCCCGCCAGCCGCGGAGTGCTCACCCTGCGCTCACCCGATCCCACCGCCAAGCCCTACATCCTGCATAACTACTACGCCGAGGACTCCGACATGCAGACGATGCTGGAGGGTCTGCGCATAGTCGCCGAGATCGGCGCTGAGCCGGCGCTTGCTCCATACACCCGCAGGCTCTACGACGAGCCGGCCTCGGAGTCCGAGGGTGATCTGCGCGCCTACATCCGCCGCCAGACCTACACGTTCTTTCACCCGGTCGGCACCTGCCGCATGGGCTCAGACGCCGACGCCGTCCTCGATACCGAGCTGCGTGTGCGCGGCGTCCAGGGCCTGCGTGTCATCGACGCCTCGGCGATGCCGAGCGTCCCTCGCGGCAACACCAACGCCCCGACGATCGCAATCGCCGAGCGCGCCGCGGACCTGATTCGTCATGGGGGCGCTCGGGCCGCCGCTGAGTCCGCCGCGGACATTTCCCAGACGGTCCAGCTGTAGTGGAGCATGCAGCGTCGCGGCGATGAGCGCGGTCAGGAGCGCTCGTTCCACTTACGCGCCTTGACAAGCCAGATAGCATCATGACAGCATCACACTTGATGCTATGATGTGTCAGTGCGGACCACCGTCACCCTCGACCCAGATGTCGCGGCGAAGCTGAAGCAGGCAGCGCGCGAGCAAGGCATCTCCTTCAAGGAGGTGTTGAACACCAGCGTGCGACGCGGACTCGACAGCGCCGAGGCAACTCCGCGGCCCTACCGCGTACCGACTCGCCCCCTCGGGATCAGGCCCGGTGTCGATCTCGACAAGGCACTGGCCCTGGCGGGCCAGATCGAGGATGCGGAGACTGTGCGCAAGCTGGCGCTTCGCAAGTGAAGCTCTGCGATCTCAACCTTCTGCTCTACGCGATCGACGAAGCCTCGCCGCGGCACGCGAAGGCGCGCCAGTGGCTGGAGGCGACCCTATCTGGGACCGAGGCGGTGGCCTTCGCCTGGGCCGTCCTGATCGGCTTCGTGCGAATCTCGACCAATCCGGTCATCTTCGAGCGGCCGCTGGACGCCGCGGCGGCACTGAGCTGCGTAGATGGCTGGCTCGCCCAGCCATCTACGGCGATCGTCGCGCCGACCGAGCGCCACGCCGACCTGCTGCGTGAGCTGCTCGCGCCGTTTGGCACGGCGGGAAACCTGACCAGCGACGCTCATCTCGCAGCGCTGGCGATCGAGCACGGTGCAGAGCTTTGCTCCTGCGACACCGACTTCGCCCGCTTCGAGGGGCTGCGCTGGAACGATCCGCTGCGCTGAGTCGTCGAGCAGCTTCACAGTCTGGAGGAGACTCGGCGTCATTCCCGCCCTTCCCCTCGCTCCTGTTGAGCACCCCGGCTCTCAAGGAGAACTCGAAAGGGCGACGATTCGTCCTCCCGAGAGGAGATGCATCCCCGCGGATCACTGGGACTCTCCTCCCCCGCCCCGACCTGCGCACGGCGCTCTCGGCCTGGTGGATGTCGAACTCCGATCCAGCCTCTCCGACGCCACGCTTGAGCCCACCCGAGCGCCGCATCGGCTCCCGCTATCGGCTTCCGCCTCCCTGGACACCGCCGCCCAAGCCCCGCCCCCGGCCCCCTCACAGGGGCGGGTGAGAAGTCTCTGGCGGGACCCGCCCGCTGTGCGCCTCGCCCCCTGCCAGACTTTCCACCGATGCGCCGCCTCGGCCACATCCTCTCGATCTCCCTGATCACCGCCGGCCTGGTGGTGATCGCCGATGTCGGGATCACCCTCGCCTACAAGGAGCCGATCTCCTCGATCTACGCCTCGATCAAGCAGGAAGAAGCGGCGAGCCAACTCAGCGACCTCGAAGCGAGCTACCCGACGTGGGCCGATCGCCGCGCCGTCGCCAAAGTGCGAGGCTCCAAGCGCCGCATCGCGATCCTGGCGCGGCGCTTCGCTGGCCAGGTGAGCACCGGCGAGGGGATCGGCCGGATCATCGCTCCCGCGATGGCCGGGTTGAACATGGTCTTCATCCAGGGCACCGACACCGCCAGCCTGGAGAAGGGTCCCGGCCACTACCCCGAAACGCCGTTTCCCGGCCAGGGCGGCACGGTCGCGATCGCCGGCCACCGCACCACCTACCTGGCGCCCTTCCGCCACATCGACTCGATGAGGCCCGGTGACCCGATCACCCTTGAGATGCCCTACGCCCACTTCTTCTACCGGGTGCAGAAGACCGCGATCGTCAATCCGAGCAACGTCGAGATCGTCAGGAAGGTCGGCTATGAGCGCCTCGTGCTGAGCGCCTGCAATCCGCTCTACAGCGCCGCGCAGCGCTTCATCGTCTTCGCCCGCTTGGTGCGCGAGCGGCCTCTCGGCGGGGCCTGAGCGAAGAGAGACGCCACCTCGCCGCGGTTGAGCCCGCCCGCATATGACACGGCCCGCCGCCCGCTTTCGCCCTCCCGGGCACCGTGCCCAGGCCCCGGTCCACCCCGCGATCCGACCTGCCCTGACGGCCTCTGACTCGCTGCGAGTCCGCTCAGCCCGATGCAGAGAGCAGCCGCACCTTGCAGCGCAGACCGCGGAGCTTGGTGAGGTCGCGATCGCCGCTCAGCAACAGGTCGACCTCGGGCTCGCTCTCAGCACTCGCCACTATCAGGGCATCGGGCATCTTCAGCGCCTTGGACCGAGCCCGCCGCTCGGTGGCGCAGTCGGCGATCTCGACGCTGACCGGAACGATGCGGGAGACGACCTCGGCGAAGAACCCCCTGACCAGGTCCTCGTCGTGATCGCCAAGCCGCGCCCCGGTGATGAGCTCCGCGTAGGTGATGACCGAGACGAGGATCGGCTGCTTTGCCGCCAGCTTGCGGATCGCCGCGTTGGCTTCCTCGTGCAGCGCGTCGGAGCGATCGAGAAAGGCGACGACCGCGTCGGAGTCGAGGACTACCGCCACTCCCCCCGCAGCCTCTCAACCTGATCCCGCAGGCCGCCGCCGCTGTCAAGGCAGCCGGAGTAGCGGTCGAGCAGCTCCTCGACCCGCGTCAGGACGATCCGCCCCGCGCCCTGCGCCTCGACCCTCAGCATGTCGCCGGGCTTAAGCCCGGCGCTGCGGAAGGGGGCGAGGGGAATCGTCACCTGGTGCTTGGAGGAGACCTTGGTCTGGGCGCGCCGCCGCACGCTACCCTTGTTCTTTACGTTAAGTGCCATAGGTAAAGAATAGCGAAGCCCCGCTCGGCGAGAAAGGCGTCGAGCTGTGTGTGGGCGGCGCAGGCTCAGTCGAGCAGGCCGACCTGGCGCAGGATCGAGACCGAGTCCGAGTAGACGTCCTTGCGCTTGACGAGGCCGTCCTCGAAGGGGATCGCGTCGATCCCCTTCCAGCTGACGGTCCTTC
The DNA here is from genome assembly GCA_963842375.1 of uncultured Solirubrobacterales bacterium. Lineage (GTDB taxonomy): Bacteria > Actinomycetota > Thermoleophilia > Solirubrobacterales > 70-9 > CAVUPF01. The sequence goes on along the minus strand of CAWJGB010000001.1, from coordinate 69,383 downwards.
CCGTAGGCGGCGCCACGAGATCCCCGCGGCGCATTGGGTTGGAGTGCGTCGCGGTCGCCGTCCACTCCTGCACGACGAGCCCGTCCCGGACGTAGAGCCGCCGTGTTGTGAACTTCATGTCGGGCCAGGTCTCGAAGATCTTCGCGATGTGTCCCCGTACGGCGTCGCCTTCGGCGGACTCTCCAGCGGTGTGGTTGGCGAACACCATGTCCGGCGCGTGCATCTCGACGATCGCGTCCAGGTCCTGCGAATTCCAGGCGTCGTTATAACGGCCGATCGCCTCGGTCAGAGCCTCGGTCCCATTCGGCTCGCTCATGGAGCGACAATATCGCCGTTCGGAATGCGATGCTCCACCAGGGCCTGCCTACTGCTACTTGTGCTTCTTGGTGAAGGTCGGCTTGAGATTCCAACTGAATGTGGCCGTATTGAACGGCGTCTTACTCTGACCGAGGATAGAGCTAAGAGCGGATCCCCACGCACTTTCGATGAATTGGTAGTAGCCCGTCATATTCGTCCCCGTCGGGCCGACGGGGACGGTGACGGTCCCCGACAGGTGAAGCCCTGCTGGTATCGGCATCGGGGGGCTCACCGTCAGGAAGCCCATCTGCCAGTTCGAGGGAATTTCTAGCGACTCGCCGCCGGAGTTGGGCGTGGTGGCGACCGTCGTCAGGACCGAGTAGTTGACGCCGACCTGGTACTTGCATCCCAAGGGCACGCCCTGGTACCCCACGGCCCCGAGCTGGACCACGCTCCCCGCCCCGTTTGGGCCAGTCCCGGTTGGGCCACTCGCCTCCTGGGTGCCCGTCGCCGGCACGCTGCTGTTGGCTTCGTCAACGATGGTGTCATGGACGTTGATCGTGCCACCGCTCGTAGGACCGGCAAAGCCGCGGCCGGCAAGGGCTCCGAGGGCATTGTGTTTGTGATGTATGAGTTTCAGCGATTTCATCTGAAGCCCCGTCGCGACGTGGTTAATCGACACGGTCGAGTTGCCGCTCAGGTAGGCAGGCCCCGGTTCGTAGGGCCCCGAGGCAGACTGCGCATAGGAGGCCTCCGCGGTCCCGCTATAGGACTTCACGTTGGTGTAGGACGGACAGGCGCCCACGGCCGTCGGCGCCGCAAGCAGCGCGGCCGCCAATGCGCAGGTCGCGATCGCCGGTCTGAAAACGCGGTTTCCTCGCCTTCGAGCCCGGCATTCCGACGCGGACATTGAGGAAGCTTAGGTCGCGGATGGTCGGTGCGCAAGACACCCTGGCAAAGGGCAAAGATCACCTGTCGATAGACCCCCTGCTCTTGGCCTGAGTTAAATCCGCAGTCGTAGCCGGCTCGATGCCAGTTTCGCCAGGGAGGGCCGTGAGTGTCCTTCAGGAGCGCTCAAGTGGTGCGATGGCGTTCATAAGCCTCCTTCATCGAAAGGCATCCGCAAGCCAACCCCGACGCACGGTAGCGCGCTGCCTCCTCCGACGGCGGGGACTCGGGCGGCCTGGCTACTATCCATGTCGCTCAAGCTCAGCCGGTCCCCTGCCGATCTGGTTGGGGTGGAAATATCCGTCCTACTCATAGTCTCCAGCCTGGCGCTCGCCGCGGTCCTCATCTATCTCATCGCCCACTACGAAGAGACAGAGTCCGAGCGAGAGCGGCATAGCTGATAGCCGTCCACCCGACCCTGCGCCCATCCCTTCGCAGGAGTCAGGCCTCCGGGTCTGTTGGTCTGCTGACCGGAGGGCCCCAGGAAGCAGCTTGGACCGTCGATCCTAGGACCAGGGACTTGATGCGAGCTACCCGCTGCGGCGCAGGAGACCGGCCCCGCGATCAAGAAAGCTGCTCGTGCGCAGGCTCCTCATTGCCCGCTTTCGGCTAGCGAGGCAACCGATGCCGGATCGCTATGCAGTCGTTCGATAAGACCTCGCTGGGACCCAAGCGATCTGAGCCCACGGTCGCGCGGGTTGAGTCTCGATGCTCGGCCGTAGGTCCGTAGGGCCTCGGAGATGGCGCCGCGCCGGGTGGCGAGATCTCCGAGCAGGGCCCAGCTGACGTAATTGCCTGGCTCGTGGTTAATCGCCTCGGCAAGTGCCTCCTTGGCTGGCCGATATGCATCCAGCCGGGCCAGCGCGGCGGCACTTCGGGCGGGGCAGGACGAGGCAGTATTCCCATGACGACTGGCGGCGCCTGGGCGGCCCAGCTAACATCGACGCTGTGGAGCAACGGATGGCTACCGCCAACAATGAGGAGGCCATCGAAGCCTGGAACGGCGTCCTCTTTGACCGTTTCGTGCAGTTCCGCGACATCGTTACCAAAGGACTTGGCGCCCATGGGGAAGCAGCACTTACTGCTCACCCGCCCCGGCCGGGCGACCGCGCTCTTGACATCGGCTGTGGCTTTGGCGACACAACCCAGCAGATCGCTGGTCTTGTCGGTGGGACTGGCTCGGCGCTAGGAGTTGACGTTGCAAGGCGCTTCATCGAGGCGGCTTGCTTGGAGACTGAGCAGGCGGGCGTCGCCAACGCTCAGTTCATGGTCGCCGATGTCGAGGTGACCGAGTTCGAGGATCAGTTTGACTACGCCTTCTCTCGTTTCGGCACGATGTTCTTCGCCAATCCTGTGGCTGCGCTACGCAACGTCCGCAAGGCCCTGCTTCCCGGTGGCCGCCTTTGCATGGTCGTTTGGCGGCGAAAGCTCGACAACGAGTGGATGCACCGCGCCGAGCGAGTGGTCGAAGGGTACCTGGAGGAGCCCGAGGAATCGGATGAGCCCACCTGTGGGCCCGGCCCATTCTCGATGGCAGACGCCGACACGACCAGCCAGATCCTCCTCAACGCCGGCTTTGAGCGTGTGACCCTGCAACGGTGCGACATTCCTATCGCGATCGGCGGCAATCTCGACGATGCAGTCGAGTTCGCAATGGCGCTCGGCCCTGCCGGCGAGGTAATCCGCCTTTCAGGCGATGACGCTGCTCGCCTCAGACCGCAGATCGAGGCGGCGCTTCGCGAGGCGCTGGCCGAGTTCGAGCAACCCGACGGAGTGCGCGCCTCGGCCTCGACCTGGGTTGTCGGCGCGACAGCGCCCTAATCAGACTAGCTGCGTCGCGTACTCGCTGAACTCGCCGAAATCAATCATCCATCACACAGAAACCGCCGCTTTCATCGAAGTGGAAGCCTCTAACGGCGTCAAGGTCGGGAACGCATCGGAGTACTTTAAGGGCGCCCCGAATAACGACCGGTTCACGTCCGCCCACACGGAGTTTGCGGAAGTCATCACTTCGTGGCTCGCCAGACTCGATCCTCCAGAGCGGGCGCGCGCTTGCCGGTCAGGGCGACGCTTCCATCTCGGTGGGCAGCGGAAGCGACGACGGGCACAACCGCGTGGTAGTCCCGGACGGCTACTCACCCCATCCCTTGTAGGCACCGACGTGTCCCTCGATCTCAAACCAGTACTCGCGAAAGTGCGTGCATAGTCCGTCGTTCTGGTCAAGCTGGGCTATGAAGCACCCAGCAATCGTCCCCTCCTCGTCTCGATTGGTCGCGGTGACCCAAAACTCAGCCACCACGTGGTGTCCTTCCACGATCGGCGTCCCCATGTGCACGCTCACCACTCCCTGCTCGGCCTCTTCCTTGCGAACGTAGCGTCTGAGCGCCTCCCTTCCGAGTACTGTCTCCTCGGTTGGGTGAGCGACATAAACCACCTCGTGGCTGAACAGCTCAACGAAGCCTCCTATATCCCAGCTCTCCCAGGTTCGTCCGTAGCCGTCGACGAATGATGTCGCTCTCTCCTGATCTAGACTCATGACTCCTCCTTGTGGGCTCAATGCAATGGGGATTCAGTTGCCGGTCCGATTCGGTCCTAGTGCAGCTCAGCGAGGTGCTGGGCGGCTCTCGCGGCGCCGTCGACCCCCACGTCGCAGTAAAGTCGACCTCGCGGCCAATCTCCTCCGCGATCCCCCGACACGCGGATTATGATCGCACCGCCGCATATCCGTGGAGTGCGGGCTGTTACGAGTTTTCGCCGGAAAAGGGCCGTTTTCGGCCCAATCCGGCGCTCTGCATTGCGTGCTGTATCCGTAGCTTGCGCTGACACCTTGCTGACACCCTGAGTCCGTACGGGGCGCAGTTGGGCCCTTGGCGTGCGAGTGGGGGGCTCAGCAGCCCTAGGCAACGCAGGGGCGCGCTGTCCATCGGCAAATTGCCGCTGAGGTGGCGGGCTGTTAGGCTCAACTTGGCGGCTTTTCCTCTCTTTTCGGCGTCCTGTTTGCTGCGGACGCTGTGTCCTGTGTCCGCCGGACACTGAATTGCCCTCGCCGTGAGTGTTGGCCCTCTTACCGTTCGGGCTCCTCCCCGCCATCTACGCTTATCGCATCACGGGCAAACAGGAGTCGTTCCGATGCACGCACCGGATAACAATTTCGCTCCGAAAGGTCTTCGCAGGTGGTGGACATCTCCCCCGCGGACCGGTATGCGGCTGATTATCTCGCCATGGGAGTATCGGCATCTCCGTGCCTGGGCGCGCGTGCGCATCGTCAGCGGTGTCGTCTTGGCCGCCCTTGGCGTCGTCACGCTCCCCTTTGGTGGTAACGACTGGAAGACGTACGGGTGGACGATGGCGTTCCTAGCACTGGCGGCGGCAAACTGGGCGTCCGCCTACTGGGAGTTGAGCATCGCTCGCTCCGAAGCGTCCCAAGCCTGAGCCTTCGCGGTCAGCCGCCGACGACCGTCTCGCATCGCCTCGCGTTGACCGCGGTCGCGCGCCGCCCGGCCCCGTGTAGGGTGAAGCAGCACGAATGCAGGTCAACAGAGGAGACAACATGGCAGTAGGGACGATCACCCGGCTTCCTGAGGGCGTGGGCGCTGAGCAATACGACGCGATCATGGAGAGGCTCGGGGTGGCGGGCGAGCCGGTGGAGGGACTTATCTTTCACTCCGCAGGCGAGCTAGAGGGAAGCTTCCAGGTCTTCAATGTGTGGGAGACCCGCGAGCACTTTGACCGGTTCACGGCGGAGCGCCTTCGACCAGCGCAGGTCGCGATCATGGGCGAGGAGCGTCTCGCCGCGCTTCCTGACGCCGATATCGTCCACGTCGACATACACAACTACGTCATTCCGTAGTCGGCTCACACGCGAGGTGGCTTTTCAAGGGCCTCACCCGGCGCGTTCTGTGCACTTACGGCGGCTTTCGAGCCGTTCCTCTACGTGTGTCTCCCCAGCCGTCGGCCCCCAACGCCTTTGAGAAGGCGCGAGAACCGCGAAACCTCGGCACGGCACCGACCTCGCAGAACCGGGCATCAGCACGGCGACCATCGAGGCCCGTGCCGCATATCGGACAGCGGCGGCTATTCATGCTGGCGACATCCTCCATTTCGGCGTAAGGTCAACCCAACGACGCAACTAGCGAGAGGGCGACGATGAGCAGACTGAGCGGCAAGCTGACCTACGCAAACGTGGTTTCGACGCTCTGTTTGTTCCTACTGCTTGGCGGTGGGGCTCTGGCGGCGACCCATCTCGCCAAGAACAGTGTCGGGACAAATCAGATCAAGAAGAATGCGGTCGTAACCTCGAAAATCAAGAACGGCGCTGTCACCGGCGCAAAGCTCGCGAACGGCGCGATCACTGGCGAAAAGGTTCAGGGCGGCTCGCTGACTGGCACTCAGATCAACGCCTCGACGCTTGGCACAGTGCCCACGGCACAGACCGCGAACACCTTGGCAGCGCCTGAAGCCTGGCACGAAGTTGGAGAATCGGGCCAGCCGGAATTCCTCAACTCTTGGACGAACCTGATTTCCCACGCTGAACCGGTCGGCTTCTATAAGGATCAGGAGGGAGTCGTTCATCTCAAGGGCACTGCCAGCTCCGGAGCGTCAGGGACGCCCATCTTCCGGCTGCCCCCGGGCTACCGTCCGGCCAATGGCGACTTCGTCCGGATGCCGGTCGCATGCTTCGGCGCTGGCTGCCCCAACGACGTTGGTGCCTTGGAGATCGTTAGCTCTAATTTTACGGCGATTCCCGAAGATGAAGATGCGGTGCTCTCACCGACCGGAGCCACCGATGTCTCTCTCAGTGGAGTCACCTTCCGCGCCGGGTCGTAAGCTCGACGAAGAAAGCGACCTACCCGAGGCTCGAACTCCACGATTCGCCTTCCTCGGCACTCGGAATGTTGCTCCAGGTCGGGCAGCGGCGCTGGACGCTCTTGTCAGTCGTCGGCTTGGTGCTTTGGCTGCTCGGCGCGACCGGCCGGGCGATTTGGCGGGAGGGCTCACTACTACTAGGTGGTGGGACAGGGTTGCCAACTGTTGCCGGCCGGCCTTCGTCGGCACCTGGTCCATCGCCATCGGCGGAGCCAAGTACTGGCCTGCCGATGCTCGACCCGTCGAATGGGCACACATTCGCTAGTGCCCAAGCCAGTGCCCATATAGGCACCTGGTAACACGCAGGGGAAAGGCCCGATGTAGGCTCGGCAGATTCGCCAATCAGCCAAGAGGGCAAGATGTATGCACGAGTCGCGCGTTTCGAGGGTGCTGACGCCGAGACGCTCAAGCAGACCGCAGCGCGGATCAACAGCGAGGCAGACTCCGGGCCTCCAGAGGGCGTTCCGGCCAAGGGATTTCTGATGCTCACCGACACCGAGAATGGTCGATCGCTATCTATCACCCTGTTCGAGTCCGAGGGCGACTACCGCAAGGGCGACGAGACTCTGAACGCAATGAGCCCTCCGGTCGATGCTGGCCCGGGTCGGCGAGTGGGCCTCGAGAAATACGAGGTTGCGGTCAAGGTCGAAGTCTGAGGGCGGTCGCCGGCGCATCGACCTGCGGATTATGATCGCACCGCCGCGTATCAGTAGAGTGCGTGCTGTTACGGGTTTTCGCCGTTAAAGGGCGCTTATCGGTCAGAGTCGGTGTCCGTGGGGAATTAGCGATCCCTCGCAGAACCCACCCGCCTACCGTGGGCATCGAAGGCGACAACACGAATCCCCTTCGGAGGCACAAAACCGGGCATCGTCATCGCATAGGCGCCAAACGGTTTTGTCTGGTGAAGGACGCTCAGCAGTTCGCCGCTGACCTGGGCGATTGTGGGGGGCTCGACCAGGAGCCCATGCTGGCGTCTGTCGTGGAAGATCACCTCGACCCGCGCCACGTTCGCCGCGAGGACTCCTTGCACCTCCGATCGCGCCAGCGGACCCGAGCTGCCGTAGCCAATGGTAATGGTGGGTTCCGGAGAGGCGGGAAGTCGTGGTTCGCGAGTGATCGAAAGTTGCCAGGAGTGCACGCTGTCGAAGTAGATCCAGAGCCCCTCGCTGGTGTCGAGGGCGACGATCTCATACGGCCGGCCAAGGAGGCGCCGCCCGCAGGCGATGATCACGTCCGGGGATAGCTGCGTCAGCCCCCGCGAAGACGTGGTGGGCATAATGGGCCACGCTGGCGGCCCTCCCACATTGCAAGGATGTTCACGGCTCCCAGGGACGGTCGATGCGTTTCCGGCTGCGCCGCTGGCGAGCGTGCACACGACAAGGACGAGCGCCCCAACAAGTGCCCGCCTAGACCTCACTGGGCGATCTTAAAGGCGCCAACGCAAGTGGGCGTTCGGCAACATCAGCACATCGATCCCTGCGGACCCGTGCGCCTCTTTAAGCTTGCGGTGGCATGGTCAAGCGATCAGCAGGGAGCAGGGGCCGCCGATCCCCGCTTCGCCTGCTCTTGCTCTGCACCGGGGCCTGCATCCTGGTCGCAGTGGCCCTTGGCATCGGCGTAGGGCAGTCGACAGCCACCAGCAAAGCCAAGGTTCGGACGCCGACCGCGGCGTCCCCGCACGAAGCGCTCGCCCCCGCTGCTGCCACCGGCGCATTCGGGCTCGACCTGATGCACGCTATGGGGCCGGGGAACCTCGTCCTCTCCCCCGACAGCGTCGCCACCGCGCTGGCGATGGCGGGCAGCGGGGCCGCTGGACAGACCGCCGCTCAGATCGCCAGCACCCTGCATCTGAAATCGCCGGCTTCCTTTGCCAGCGTTGGCGAGCTACAGGGCACGATCGCCAACGAGCAGGCCGCCGCGGCGCAGGGCGACCCCGAAGCACCGACGCTCGACCTGGCGAACGCCCTCTTTCTCCAAGGGGGATTCCCCCTGAATCCGGCGTTCGTTTCCGGGCTGCAAGAACACTTCGGCGCTGGCCCGCAGAGCGTTGACTTCGCGGGCGATCTCTCCGGCTCCGTAAAGACGATCAACGAATGGGTCAGCGATCACACCAATGGGATCATCCCGCAGCTTTTCGAATCGTTGCCGGAATTGACGCGGCTTGTGCTCGCCGATGCCGTCTATCTGAAGGCAAGCTGGCTTTACCCGTTTCGGTCGGGGTATACCTACCCAGCTCCGTTTCACAGCCCTGCCAAGAGCAGCTCCGTTCAGTTCATGCACGAGACCGAGCGGTCTCGCTACGGCTCCGGCCGTGGCTACGCGGCGGTCGATCTGCCCTATCGCGCCTCGACGCTCTCGCTATTGGTCGTGCTGCCGGTGGGGAGGAGCCTTGGCGCCCTGCAGCACCAGCTGGGCGCCAGGGGGCTGGCACGGATAGTCCACGGCCTCTCGCCTAGACTCGTCCAACTCAGCCTGCCCCGCTTTCATCTGAGGACGCAGACCTCACTGAATCAGGCATTGGCGGCGCTCGGCATGAGAGTTGCGTTCAGTGAAGCCGCGGACTTCTCCGGCATCACCGCGGCAGAACAGCTGAAGATCGCCTTGGTCGAGCACGCCGCAGATTTCAAGGTCGATGAGGCGGGGACGGAAGCTGCCGCCGCGACGGGGGTTGTGGTCGAACCGACATCGGCGAGGAGGCCAGCAGGCCATGAGGTCGTGTTCAACGCCAACCGCCCGTTTCTCTTCTTCCTGCGAGATGACCGCACCGGCGCGGTGCTCTTCGCGGGTCAACTCACCAACCCGGCGTCCACGGGCGTATAGACGTAAAGCTCGTCTATTGGACCCCGCTGCCCCAGGGCAGGGTTGGAATCGAACCAGCGACCTGCAGCTTATGAGTCGCGCTCAAACCCCTCTAGCAAGCCAAATCCTGCCTGATAGGGCGACCTCAATTCATGGGGTTTGACGGAGTTCGGTGGAGTCGGGGACAAATTTCGGGACAAAGTTTTTGGACTCACTTGGATGCCCTCTTTTGCCGACGGCGGGAGCGTTCGCGTAGGGCGCGCCCGCGCCTTCGGCGATCCCCAAGCTGCTCGACCATCTGCGGAAAGCGTTTCTCGCAGAAGCGCTCCGGCAAGCGGTCATCAACAAGCACAGCATCGAAGGGATCGACCTCGTGGTCCAGAACGACTTGGCGGAACACGCGATCCCTCAGGCACTTGCGGTAGATCCGCTCGTTGAGGCGCAAGACGGCTCGTACTCGCTCCGGCTGGGGCGCGCCCTGGTCATCGAGCAGAAAGCGCGAGAACTCCCTGGCACAGACCACGGATCGGCGGAGCTGGTCCATCTAATGCGACCGGTCTGCCTGAGCCCCACAACGTTGTAGACGCGACTCTCCATGCAGCGCTCTGGATGCAAGACCCACACAGGTACCTCGGATTGATCGGCGTTCGAAACATTCAGCTTCACGGCGCTGTCGCGGACATCGCGCCCGTCCAAGCCGTAAGGTGCAGAGATGAAGTCGGCCTCGCGAACCTCTCCATCAGAGTCCTTGAAGACGACGACGCCGGTGTTGGGCGTGTGATCGTCAAGAGTGGGGATACGGACGTCGCCGTGCAGCAGCTCCCCGGCTTTGCGCGCCGATCGGGCGGCGCCCTCGAAGTCGATGTCCTTGCTCGTGAAGAGTTCCCATTCTGCCGGGGGCGTCGTTAGCTCGAAGAACACGGCCCAGAAGGCAACAGCCTGTCCCCCGACCAGGATGATCCGGCGGTCCTCCGACAACGGGACCAGCTCGCGTAGGATGCGCCGTACCTCCTCAGGGGGAAGAGGCGGCTTCTCAGCCATTCGGGCTCAGCCCAGGGAACGCGAGGCAGAGAGGTCTACCCGAGCGCCTCGCGCCAGCGGCGCGAGAACCTCGTTCTCGAGCTTTAGCTGAGCGACCGACTTGGCGCCGCTGGAGATCGCGCGTTCGTCAGAGCGCCGAGAACGCCGTTTCTCGGCTGCTCGTGCCTGAGGGTCCAGGATTTCTGCGCTCTTGGCCTGCATCGCAACCAGAAGCGTAGCCGAGACGTGCCTCGATACTGTCAACGTAGCTGCACCTGAAACCGTGTAGTCGTGTAACGCCGGTCGCCCTTGCAGAATGAGGCGGCGTGACCGTTGGCCGAGATCTTGCCGGAGAGATCCTTGCGGAGGAAGCCCGCCTTGGCGAGCTCGATCGGCATCGTGAAGCCACGCGCCGTCGCCTTGAGGAGCTACGCACCGCCCAGGAGGACGTGAACGTAGATGGGGCGGATGCGGAGTATGCGTCCTCAAGCAGGAGCTGGTCGCCCGAGCGCAAGCTCAGGCTCTTCGAGGAGCTGTTTCAGGGACGACCGGATGTTTTCCCCAAGCGTTGGGAGAACAGCACCAAGGGTCGCAGCGGCTGGGCGCCGCGCTGTGCGAACGAGTGGCAGCCGGGAGTGTGTGAGAAGCCCCGGGTGAAGTGCGGGGAGTGCCCGAACCAGGCGTTCTTAGCCCCCGAGGACCGCGAGCTTCGGGCTCACCTCGAAGGCCACCAGGTGATGGGTGTCTACCCGCTGCTCGCTGACGACACGTGCCGACTGCTGGTGATCGACCTCGATGGCCATGCTTGGTGCGAGGACGTCGCAGCGATCCGCGAAGCTTGCAAGGAGATCGAAGTGGTGCCCGCGGTCGAGCGTTCCCGCTCAGGGCAGGGCGCGCATGTCTGGTTCTTCTTCAGCGAGACGGTGCCGGCGACGATGGCCCGACGCTTCGGGCTTATGGTGTTGACAGACGCGATGGGCCGCTGTCCGACGCTCGGCATGGCCTCCTACGATCGCCTCTTTCCGAGCCAAGACACCTTGCCGAAGGGCGGCTTCGGGAACCTGATCGCGCTCCCCCTCCAGCACGAGGCGCGCCGCCAGGGCAACACGCTGTTCCTCGACGAGCAACTCGAGCCCTACGAGGACCAGTGGGGCTATCTCGACTCCTTGCGGCTGATCGAGCCTCAACGCCTCGACGACCTCGTTGCCGATGCTGAGCGCGACTCGCGCATCCTCGCGGTCGGCGAGGAGTCTGCGGATGACGCGGCCCCGTGGCGCCCGGCCCGGCCGCTTGCCAGCCGCCTCGCGACGGCGACGCTGCCCGAGACGGTCCATGCGACGCTCGCACAACGTCTCTACGTGAGGCGCGCGGACCTGCCGCCGGCGCTCCACGATGCGCTGCGGCGCCTGGCGTGCTTCTCGAACCCGAAGTTCTTCGAGCTGCAGCGCCTGCGGCTCTCCACCGCGCTCACGCCGCGGGTGATCTCCTGCTTTGAGGAGGCCGGGAACTTCCTGGCGCTGCCTCGCGGTTGCCGTGAGCAGATGGAGGAGTTGCTCGGGAGCCTCGGCATCGGGCTGGAGCTCACAGATGAGCGAGTCGAAGGCACAGACCTCAACGCACGCTTCATCGGCGAGCTCGACGCGGCGCAGGCGCGGGCCGCCCAAGACATGCTGGGGCACGAGCTTGGCGTGCTGTGTGCGCCGCCGGGAAGCGGCAAGACGGTGATCGCCACCCAGATGATCGCGGCCAGGGCGCGCTCGACGCTGGTCCTCGTTCACCGCAAGCCGCTGCTCGAACAGTGGCGGGAACGCCTGACGCAGTTCCTCGATCTCGACCCGGCAGCTATTGGCGCGATCGGCGGGGGGCGAAAAGAGCCAACCGGCCTGCTCGATGTCGCGATGGTCCAGAGCCTGGCGCGCCGCGATGCCCTAGAGGAGTTGCTGGCCGGTTACGGACACGTGGTCGTCGACGAGTGCCACCACGTCCCTGCCGTGACAACCGAGCGCGTCCTTCAAGCCGCCCCGGCGCGCTACGTGACGGGGCTGACCGCCACTCTTCGCCGGCGCGATGGACATCACCCGATCGTTGCGATGCAGTGCGGGCCCGTCCGCCACACGATCGATCAGGGCTCGACTCACGCCAAACATGTCCTGCAGCTGCGTGTCGTTCGCCGCGATACCTGTTTCGACCCTGCGGTGCTGCCCACCGACGCCTCGATCCAGGAGATATTCGGCGCGCTCGCCGGCGATGAGGAGCGCACCGAGCTGGTCGCCGAAGAGGCGCTGGAGCTGATCGGGCAGGGCCGCTCGCCGATTGTCCTCACCGAACGGCGCGATCACCTTGAAAGGCTCCAGGCGCATCTTGCCGATCGCGTCCCGACACTGGTCGCGCTGCACGGTGAGATGTCCGCGACCGCGAGCCGGGTCGCAACCGAGCAACTCGCCAGTGCCTCCGCCGGCGAGTCCTGCCTGGTGCTGGCCACCGGCCGCTACGTCGGCGAGGGGTTCGACGAGCCTCGCCTCGACACCCTCCTGCTGGCAATGCCGATCGCCTGGAAAGGCACCGTCGTCCAGTACGCCGGTCGCCTTCACCGAGCCTTCCCTGGTAAGCGCGATGCACTCATCTACGACTACGTGGATGCCGAGCTACCCGTGCTGCGCCGCATGTTCGCCAAGCGCCTAAAGGCATACCGGGCGCTGGGCTACGAGCTTGAGGGCGACCTGAGCAGCTCGACGGTGAGACAGCACCAACAAGAGCTCAGCTGAGAGAACTCTTCTATGGGGCGGGCAGGGGTTCGAACCTGCGCTCCACGGATTATGAGTCCACGGGTCCACGGCGACGTGTGACTGGGCCGCTGGCCAAGAAGATCAAGGACGCGGGCCGCAGCGCAGCCGCTTCGCGGAACTAGTTGCTGTGCTTGGCGATCAGGTTCCGCCGCGTTTCGGTCACCGAGATCAGGTCCGCAATCTGGCCCAGATCGTCGGAGATCTCGATCTGCTTCCACTCGCCCCGCTCGTCGACCACCGTGCCCCTCGTGCCAAGCCGACCAGCTGCCGACAGCATCGATCAGCTTGATGACGTCGTGCTCTCAGGTCGCCTGCTTGAGGGCGCGGACGTCGATCAGGTCTTCGATAATCTTGAAGTCGTTGGTGTTGTACGTCAGCAGCGTCACGCCATGCACGCTGGCAGTCGCGGCGATCGCCAGGTCAAATGCGCGACGCCGCGGTTTACCGCCCCGCTGAGTGACCGCAGCGTACAGTCGGCCGCACTCGCGTGCGGCAGCCGCATCGAAGGGCAGCGCATCGAAGTGCTGCTCGATCGTGCCGAGACGGCGCATCCGACGAGCGCGAGTGTCGTCGTCGGAAGCCACCAGGACACCGAAATGCAACTCGGTCAGCGAGGCGACGCTGATCGCCGCCTCCTCATCGGGGCCTTCCTCACCGGCAATCAGCACTGAGGTATCGAGCAGAACCGCCACCGCGCCACCGCGCTACTCCGCCCAGGGGTCTCTCAGCTCGCCGCTGAAACGCCTCGAGGTCCTTCTCGAGGGTCGGATCGGCCGGCACCGCCCAAAGGTCGGCGAGCTCGGGGGCCTTCACCCATTGACGAGTCCGAGCTGGTCCCAGCGACGCCACCGGGCGCCCCGAGACAGTAATCGTGATCTCCTCGCCGGCCTCAGCCCGGCGCAGGACCTCGCCGACGTTGTTTCGCAGCTCTTTTTGGGGGATCGTTGCCATGGACGTCATGGTAGCAGTATTGCTACCTCTAATCCCACCCCCCAGGGGAGTCATGGGACAGCTCATACCTTGGATTCACGTTCACCCCAAGACTTACGGCGAGCCCGATTCGTCCCACCCTGCGATCCCCCTCGGCTCGGTACACCGGCTCGGCGAGAACCCCACTACCATCCCGGCCTGGCGATGTCGGCGATCCATGTTGACGATAGATCGCGCGCGACCAGCACCGCGGTTGCCAGACCGTCTGCGAGGCTTGCCGCGAAGCCATGTCTTACTCCCGCGGTAGCCTGAAAGTCACTGTCAAAGTCGGCGATCAAGGTCGACGGCGACGTCCGGCCGAGGCGGTTGGTTCTCGGGACGGCGGCGAGCTGACCCCCAGCCTGGCTGTCGACCCAAGAGTCTGACCTCCATCGGTTGTGTCGCTCGCCGCAGAGGCCGTTCGCGGGCGAGAGTTGCCGCTCGCCGCCCCTGAGTGAGATTCCTGATCGACAACGCGCTCTCCCCGGCGCGCTCCGAGCAGCTCAAAGCTGCAGGGCACGACGCCACTCGCCTTCGCGACTATCGACTACAGGCAGCCGACGATGAGATCTTCGCTCGCGCACAGCAAGAGCAGCGCGTGCTCGTGTCCGCGGACACTGACTTTGGGACGCTGCTCGCGACCCGCCAAGAGCGCTCGCCCTCGATCGTCTTGTTCCGTCACGGGACGCAGAGACGTCCCGCGCAGCAAGCAATGACGTTGCTATCGAACCTCGCGACGATCGAAGGCGACCTCGCTGCCGACAGCATCGTGGTCATTGAGCCCGCCCGGATTCGGGTACGGGAGCTCCCGCTGGTCCCGTAGGCCCTTCGGCAACTATCCGTGCGGGCTTAAGGAGAACGCACTCGGGGTCGAAGCCTTGGTGTGGAACCAAATAGCCTTGAGCAGAGCGCACTTCACGGCCAAGACGATCTTCGGCTGCTTCGCAGCCTCCCTGCCGAGTCCGTCGACCTCGTTTACCTTGACCCACCCTTCTTTTCCAACTGGGTCCACGAGGACAGCTGGACAGATCGAGCTGAGGCGCATTCTTCCGAGAATCGCTGGCAAGGCGGCGTGCGGACCTACCTGGACTGGATCGCAGCCCCGCTGGAGGACCTGAATCGCATCCTCAAACCCACCGGGGCCCTGTTTCTCGTTTGCGATGAAGCAGTGGGCCTCTACGTCAGGATCTTGCTCGACGAGATCTTCACCCAACGGGACGCCCGCAATCGGATGATCTGGTGGAAAGCGGACTCCGGGCCCGCCCACCACTACGTCTTCTACTGTCGCAAGTCCGCCGACATCGGCCGGCACGGCCACCTCTATACGGTGGTTCACCGCGAGGGCAAAGACGATTCCTCCCTGGTCGCTTTCAGCTTCCTCCAAGGACAGCTGAGGCGCCGCATCTCCAACCATCGCGCGGCCTGAAGCCCTCGCTTACCCCGTCGCAATGTCCGCACCCCCCCGCCCACCCCTAAAGGTGAGCGCCCCACCGGCCGATCTCGCCATCGAGATGCCCGCTGAACCCACCAGTCAGTCAGTGGAGGCAGTCCCGGTGCCCTCGCCCCCCTCGCCCCTGCCGGGACGGGGCGGGGACCAGCTTAACCGCCTCGGCGAGGAGCTGAAGGAGCGCACCGAGGAGGTGCTGAGCCTCACCGTGGAGCGGACCAGGGGCCCCGGCCACGAGGTCGACGCCGTGGTCCAGGACAGCTTCGAGCGGATCGGTCGCAACTCGACCCTGGCGGTGGCCCGCTGGATCGCCGGGGAGAGCATGGAGGTGGCGATCGAGGCGGGCCGGGAGACCTGGGAGATCTTCGGCGAGCTGGCGGTCCACAGGGCGGCCTCCCTTGACGAGGTGACCTGGCGCTGCTTTTGGTGGCGCAACGTGATGGCCGAGGTGATGAAGGAGAGCGCGGTGCGGCTGGGGGTCTGCCCCGAGGCGCTCTCCGAGGCCCTGAACATCCTCCAGCTGAGCCTCGAGTTCAGCCTTCTGCGGATGACCGAGTGCTTCGAGTCAGAGCGGCGGCGGACAGACGAGGAGCTGGCCCGCCGCGACGATGAGCTCGCCTTCCTGGCCACCCACGACGCCCTGACCGGGCTCCCCAACCGGACCCTGATCTCAGACCGGGTCGAGCAGATCCTCGCCCGCTCGCGGCGAAACCAGACCCCGGCGGCGGCGCTGTTCATCGACCTCGACAACTTCAAGGACATAAACGACAGCCTCGGCCACGGGGTGGGCGACGAACTGCTGCAGGCGGTGGCGGCGCGCCTTGAGGGGGTGATCCGCGACGCCGACGCGCTGGGGCGCCTCGGCGGCGATGAGTTCGTGGTGATCTCTGAGGAGATCTCCCTGGCCGTCGCCCCCGAGCTGGTCGCCGAGCGGCTGCTGGACGCCTTGAAGGCGCCGTTTAAGCTCGGCCCCGGCAAAGAGACCCGGGTCAGCGTCAGGGCCTCGATCGGGATCGCGATCGGCGAGCAGGTCGGCGCCGAGGAGCTGTTGCGGGACGCCGACATCGCGATGTATCGGGCCAAGTGGGACGGCAAGAACCGCTACGCGGTCTTCGAGGCCGGGATGGGGGACGTCGTCGCCCACCGGATGGAACTGGAGATGGACCTGCGCGAGGCCCACGAGAAGGGCGAGTTCTTCCTCGCCTACCAGCCGACGATCGACCTGAGCGACATGAGCCCGATCGGGGTCGAGGCGCTGATCCGCTGGGACCACCCGGTGCGCGGGGTGACCCAGCCCGACGAGTTCATCCCGCTGCTGGAGGAGAACGGGCTGATCGTCGAGGTCGGCCGCTGGGTCCTGGAGGAGGCCTGCTCCCAGGGGGCCGCGTGGCGGGCCGCCGGGTACCCGATCTCGATCGCGGTAAACGTCTCCGCCCGCCAGCTCGACGCCGACCGGATCGGCGCCGACATCGAGGCCGCGCTTTCCGCCAGCGGCCTGGAGCCCGCGGCGCTGACGATCGAGGTGACCGAGACGGCGCTGATGCGAAACGTCGAGGAGACGGCGCGGCGGCTGGCCGAGGTCAAGGCGCTCGGGGTGGCGATCGCGATCGATGACTTCGGCACCGGCTACTCCTCCCTGGCCCACCTGCAGCGCTTCCCCGTCGACGCGCTGAAGATCGACCGCTCCTTCATCTCGGGGCTGAAGCACAACCAGGAGAGCGAGACGCTGATCCACACCCTGGTGCAGCTCGGCAAGGCGCTCTCGATCCAGACCTTCGCCGAGGGGATCGAGGCCCCCCACGAGCTCTCCCTGCTCAAGGAGGAGGACTGCGACTCAGGCCAGGGGTTCCTGTTCGCCCGGCCGCTTGACGTGGAGGGGACCGAGGCGTTCCTGCGGGAGTGGGCGGAGAGGATCGGTTCTGCGGTTGAGGAGAGGTCGCAGCAGACCTGAGTTCCCGGACGTAGCGGGCCTCGCAACGAAGTCAGTGAGGGAAACGGCGTAAAACGCCGCTACCCTTTGGTCGCCCATGATGGCTGAGTTCAAGGCCCGATGCGAGCTTTGCGAACGGACGGCACCAGACCCCGCCTCGCAAGAGGCGAAGCGCTGGGGAATTGCCAACCTCGACCATGGGACCGCTCTCCTTTGTCCCGAGTGCCACGGGTCAAAGGGGCGGCAACAGCTTGAAGACCAAGCCCGCCAGCGTGCCGGGGAACCTTCCTCGGAAGGGGCTGAGGCTACCGCGGCCGCGAATCGCGAGTGGCTGTCAGGGGTCCGCGGAGGAGTCGCCCGAGAGAAGCGAGAAGAGAGCACCGAGGACACGATCAGACGCCTGACCACCCGCGCAGGGGTGTCGGCCAACGACCTGCTTGCCCTGGCCCGTGGGCCAGGTATCAGCCCAGCCGCGGTGGAGGCGATTGAGAAGGCGACAGACGCATGGCTCGATCTTGCAGAGGAGGCTGCGCGCAGCGCGCAACAGACGGTTGATCCAGTGGCAGTGCCCCTTCTTCATTCGGCGGCCGAGGACAGTCGAGCGCTGGCGCAGGAGTACCTCAAGCGGCTGGCAGATGCAATAGGCGGCAAAGAGCGGGACTGACGGCTCTGCGCTTATGAGACCCGGCTTGTGGCGTTCCCCCACGCAGGGCGGTTCTACGGCGTCGGCTATGTCCAGCACCGGCCCGACCAGACTTCCCGAGTGCCGCTCTCGCCTTACCGCACGCCGCGGGTCGGCAAGCGGCTCATCTCGCCATAGCTGGAGGAATCGCCTTCCAGCGCCAGCAGGAGGATCTCTCCGGAGATGCAGCTGGGGCAGATCACACCGAGGATGCCGCCCGCCTCATCGGTGGACATCCCCCAGTTCTCAGGCAGGGAGCCGCCTTCAAGCGCGGGGTTCGGGCGCCGACAGCTCATGCATCGATCCGCTGTTTGGTCGTTCATCTGGCGGCCTCTCCGAGCGGGATCGGGCGGCTTTTTGCCTCAGCGCCGCCAACCGCTCGGGAGCTGCGCAGGGGGAAGGCAAGAGGTGAAGCTGCCTTTTTTCTGCCCAGGCAGCGGGGGCAGTACTCCAGCGCCACCAGATGCCTTCCGCTGAAACCGCTTCCACAACGATCGCATCTGAGCATCGGCTCTCCTGGTCGCAAGGCATTCCCCGTCCGGGGACTTCTAGGACTTCGCGGATCGACTCCCCAGCCGAAACCTTGAGCAGGACCTCGGGCGCTCTAGGGCGTTCGTTGAGCTGCTTGCATGCTCCCCCTACTCGAGCTGACCGCACCTCCAGCCTGAGTCCCCGACCACAGGCGAGCTAGTCCAGGTACTCAGCGAGGAACGCTTCGCGGTAGCGCAAGCACACGGGGGATCAGGCGAGCACGCGCGGAGTGCCACTGCTCCTCCTCGTCCGTTGCGCAAGTCTCGTCTTTTGCTAACAAGACGCTCGCGCCGCGGATGAGGCACGCGTAGCTGCTTCGCGGGGCGCGGCAGACGCTGAGCCAGCGCCGCGTTTCCGAAACTGCCCGGTCTCCCGGCGAGCAGCACGATGGCGGGGGCGATCACGGAGACGGGGGCACATCGGCCGCAGATCACCGACAGGATCAGAGCTTCACCGGAGTCGTCCGCTTCCACGCCTACTTTTTAGTGTTCGCCGTGGAACTCGACAAATGTTCGGGTCGGTTTGACCAACTTTAGGGTCGTCACCTCGCTTGGCCGCGCCGATGGTACGGGCAATGGCCGTGAATAGCAAGTTGCCTTTCAGCTTCCTAGTGATCACGGTGCATATAGATGGATTAGATGCACTAATCAAAAAACACTTAGCTAACTAAGGGGGCCTGACCAATGCGCAGGTTCACGATGAAAAAGCGGGTAGTGGTTTCACTCAGCGTCTTGGCCATTCTGGCCGTCGCGGGTGTTGCGGTGGCGTACTTCACAAGCCAAGGTAGTGGCACCGCCACGGCCACTGTGGGGAACAGCTCGAACGTCACCATTCACGGCACGGTGACGAGCACGCTCTATCCCGGCAGTTCCTCGCCGGTGACCTTCACGGTCGACAACCCCTCGCCCGGTGCGGAGTTCGTCAAAACGATCCATCTGGAAAGCATCACGCCTGACGCTGGCCACGCCAGCTGCAGCGTCGTGATCACCGGGGGCAACCCGGACTTCACGATGTCTGACGTCGTCGTGAACCAGGACATCCCGAGCGGGAACGGCAATCCCGTCACCGCGGAAGGGACGATCACGATGAACGACACGCATGTGAACCAGAACGCTTGCCAGGGGGCCACGCTGACCCTGAGCCTCACCAGCAACTAACAAAGACCGCCGGTGCAGTGGCGTCGCCCGGCCAGGAGTGACGTCGGCAAAGGCCGAGCACATCCATCCAACCTCCGGGACTCGACCCGCCTCCGGGAACGGAATCGAGAACGACAATGCTAAATCGCTGGGCCAGGAAAACGAAGAGCGCCAAAACGAGCCTGGCGCTGCTCGGCGGCCTCGTGGCCATTGGCAGCGGCGCCTACGCGGTCTACGCGGCCGCCAAGAGGGAGCCGGGCACGCCGACGATGCCAGCGCCGTCGATCACGGCGAAGCCCGCCAAGCAAAGCAGGGAGAGATCGGCGATGTTCAGATTCAAAGACCACCGAGGCGGCGTCACGTTCCGGTGCTCGCTGGACGGGTCGCGGTACAAGGCATGCGCGAGCCCGAAACGCTACCCCGGTCCGCTCAGGAAGGGGCGGCATACCTTCAAGGTGAGGGCGGGGGGCTCGACTCGCACGCATGAGCTGAGCTCCCCGGCCTCAAGCGTCTGGCTGGTCGAGCGGCTGTCGCCGATCCCCTACATCATCCAACACCCAACCGACCCGGCAAGATCGAACGGGGCGACGTTTGCGTTCAGCGACCGCCAGTCGCACGCCAGCTTCCGATGCAAATTGGACGGGCGAAGGTGGAGGCGCTGTGCCAGCCCGATCCACTACGGCAGGCTCCGCATTGGTAAGCACCACTTCTACGTCTACGTGCACGCGAACGATCAATTCAACGTCCGCAGCCACGTCGCTCGACTCGACTGGAACGTGGTGACGCAGGTGGGCGGCGAGAGCTTCTCAATAAGTGCGGGGGTCATCGGGTCGCTCTATCCGGGCGCTGCGCCCCTCTCAATTCCCTTAACGCTCAGCAATCCGAACGGCGTCTCGATCTATGTGACCAGCCTGACTGTCGCTGTGACGCACAGCCCCGCCGGCTGCAACAGCTCCACCAACGTCAGCCTCGCCCAGTCAAATGCGTCCAGCACGAGCCCGGTTCTGATCCAGGCGAACAACTCGGTGACGCTGCCGGCGCAGGGGGTGGCGGCACCGACGATCAGACTCCTCGACCTCCCGGTCAACCAAGACGCCTGCAGGAACGCGACGTTTCCTCTGGGCTTCACGGGGAGCGCGCACTCGTGAGACGAGCGCTGCGCACGCGCCTCACGCGGGTCGTCGTGCCCGCCGCGGTGGCGCTCGGCGTGGTCACCACCGGCGCTTTCGCCTACTGGACGACCACGGGTACGGGAAGCGCGTCGGGAAGTGTCAGCGCGTTCTCGGTACCCACGATCTCCAGCTCGACGCCTGGAGCCGGTACCGTTGCGCTGAGCTGGACAGCCGTAAGCCCGCCGGGTTCGGGCACGGTCAACTACTACGTGAGCCGCGACGGGGGCGAACCGGGCGGCAGCTGCCCGAGCTCCTCCTCGCCCTCAACTGTGACGAGCTGCACCGACAGCGGCGTCTCGGTCGGCACCCATGAATACACGGTCACGGCTGTGTGGAGCTCGTGGACCGCGACGAGTACGACCAAATCGGTTCAGGTTACCTTCGGCCCGGCCACTCACTTCTCGCTGACCGCGGCGAGCACGACGCCGACCGCGGGGGCCGCCGACAACCTGACGATCACCGCCAAGGACGCCGGCAACAACACGGTTGCCACCTACGCCGGCTCTCACAGCCTGACCTTCGGGGGCGCCGCCACGATCGGCTCGTTTACCCCGACCGTGACCAACAGCTCGGGCACGGTGACCAGCTTCGGCACGGAAACGGCGATCAACTTCACCAACGGGGTCGCCTCGGTCTCCGGCGCCAACAACGGCGTGATGAAGCTCTACAAGGTCGAAAACGCCGCCATCACGGTCAGCGACGGGACGATCAACAACGGCGCCGGCCTCTCGGTGAGCGTCGGCTCGGCGGCGGCGGCGAACTTCTCGCTGACCGCGGCATCGACGACGCCGACCGCGGGGGCTACCGACAACCTGACGATCACCGCGCTAGATGCCTACGGCAACACGGCGACCACCTACACGGGCTCGCACACCCTCACCTTCGGCGGCGCCGCCACGATCGGCGCCAACCATCCGAAGGTGACCAACAGCTCGGGCACGGCGACCAGCTTCGGCTCGGGCACGGCGATCAACTTCACCAGCGGGGTCGCCTCGGTCTCCGGTGCCAACAACGGCGTGATGACCCTCTACAAGGCCGAAACCGCCAAAGTCACGGTCAGCTCCGGCGCGGTCAACAACGGCAGCGGCCTCCCGGTTACCGTCAGTGAAGGCCCGGCGTCAAGCATGTCGCTGACCGCGGCATCGACGACGCCGACCGCAGGGGCCACCGACAACCTGACGATCACCGCGCTAGATGCCTACGGCAACACGGTGACCACCTACACGGGCTCGCACAGCCTGACCTTCGGGGGCGCCGCCACGATCGGCTCGTTTACCCCGACCGTGACCAACAGCTCGGGCACGGCGACCAGCTTCGGCACGGAAACGGCGATCAACTTCACCAGCGGGGTCGCCTCGGTCTCCGGCGCCAACAACGGCGTGATGACCCTCTACAAGGCCGAAACCGCCAAAGTCACGGTCAGCGACGGGACGATCAACAACGGCGCCGGCCTCTCGGTGACCGTCAGCCCGAGCCCGGCCGCGAGCCTTTCGCTGACCGCGGCATCGACGACGCCGACCGCGGGGGCCGCCGACAACCTGACGATCACCGCCAAGGACGCCTACGGCAACACCGCGACCACCTACGCCGGCTCTCACAGCCTGACCTTCGGGGGCGCCGCCACGATCGGCTCGTTTACCCCGACCGTGACCAACAGCTCGGGCACGGCGACCAGCTTCGGCACGGAAACGGCGATCAACTTCGCCAACGGGGTCGCCTCGGTCTCCGGCGGCAACAACGGCGTGATGAAGCTCTACAAGGTCGAAAACGCCGCCATCACGGTCAGCGACGGGACGATCAACAACGGCGCCGGCCTCTCGGTGAGCGTCGGCTCGGCGGCGGCGGCGAAGCTTCTCGCTGACCGCGGCATCGACGACGCCGACCGCGGGGGCTACCGACAACCTGACGATCACCGCGCTAGATGCCTACGGCAACACGGCGACCACCTACACGGGCTCGCACACCCTCACCTTCGGCGGCGCCGCCACGATCGGCGCCAACCATCCGAAGGTGACCAACAGCTCTGGTACGGCGACCAGCTTCGGCTCGGGCACGGCGATCAACTTCACCAGCGGGGTCGCCTCGGTCTCCGGCGCCAACAACGGCGTGATGACCCTCTACAAGGCCGAAACCGCCAAAGTCACGGTCAGCTCCGGCGCGGTCAACAACGGCACCGGCCTCCCGGTTACCGTCAGTGAAGGCCCGGCGTCAAGCATGTCGCTGACCGCGGCGTCGACGACGCCGACCGCAGGGGCTACCGACAACCTGACGATCACCGCGCTAGATGCCTACGGCAACACGGTGACCACCTACACGGGCTCGCACAGCCTGACCTTCGGGGGCGCCGCCACGATCGGCTCGTTTACCCCGACCGTGACCAACAGCTCGGGCACGGCGACCAGCTTCGGCACGGAAACGGCGATCAACTTCACCAGCGGGGTCGCCTCGGTCTCCGGCGCCAACAACGGCGTGATGACCCTCTACAAGGCCGAAACCGCCAAAGTCACGGTCAGCGACGGGACGATCAACAACGGCGCCGGCCTCTCGGTGACCGTCAGCCCGAGCCCGGCCGCGAGCCTTTCGCTGACCGCGGCATCGACGACGCCGACCGCGGGGGCCGCCGACAACCTGACGATCACCGCCAAGGACGCCTACGGCAACACCGCGACCACCTACGCCGGCTCTCACAGCCTGACCTTCGGGGGCGCCGCCACGATCGGCTCGTTTACCCCGACCGTGACCAACAGCTCGGGCACGGCGACCAGCTTCGGCACGGAAACGGCGATCAACTTCGCCAACGGGGTCGCCTCGGTCTCCAGCGGCAACAACGGCGTGATGAAGCTCTACAAGGTCGAAAACGCCGCCATCACGGTCAGCGACGGGACGATCAACAACGGCGCCGGCCTCTCGGTGAGCGTCGGCTCGGCGGCGCTCGCAAGTCTCTCGCTGACCGCGGCATCGACGACGCCGACCGCAGGCGCTGCCGACAACCTCACGATCACCGCCAATGATGTGTACGGCAACGCCTACTCCGGCTCGCAGAACCTGACCTTCGGCGGCGCCGCCACGATCGGAACCTTCCACCCAACGGTGACCAACAGCTCTGGTACGGCGACCAGCTTCGGCTCGGGCACGGCGATCAACTTCACCAGCGGGGTCGCCTCGGTCTCCGGCGCCAACAACGGCGTGATGAAGCTCTACAAGGTCGAAGTTGCGAAAATCACGGTCAGTGACGGCGCGGTCAACAACGGCGCCGGTCTCCCGGTGACCGTCAGCGCATCGTCGGCAGCAAGCCTCTCGCTGGGGGCGGCAACGACAACGCCCGTGGCAGCGGCTGCCGACAACTTGACGATTACGGCCCAGGACGCATATGGCAACACCGCGACCACCTACGCCGGCTCGCACAACCTGACCTTCAGCGGCGCAAACAACGGTCCCAACGGCTCGCCCCCAACGGTAACCAGCAGCGCAGGTACGGCGACCAGCTTCGGCACGGAAACGGCGATCAACTTCACCAGCGGGGTCGCCTCGGTCTCCGGCGCCAACAACGGCGTGATGAAGCTCTACAAGGTCGAAGTTGCGAAAATTACGGTCAGTGACGGCTCGATCTCCAACGGCGCCGGCCTATCGGTGACCGTCAAGGTCGGCGCGGCCGCGCGCCTTGCATGGACGCACGTGGTTGTCAGTTCTGGCACGCTCAGCTCGCCGTGCCTCTTTACCTGCACGGTCACGGCGCTGGGCAACTCCGGCACCTTCACGGCAAACGTGAGCGTCACCGACAGCGCCGGCAACACCGTTGCTAACCTTGGCAGCGGTCACACGGTTTCGGTAACGAGTGTCGGTGGCAGCATCAGCGGCGGCAGTCTGACGATCAGCAGCACCGAAGCCGCGGAATCCACGACTCAGTTCACCTTCACCGCCCAGAACGGCAGCTGGACCTCTGACTCGCTGACCGCGCAGACCAGCGGGGGTGCGAGCTATACGAGCGCGACCGCGACGGCGACCCAGAATTGATGCCTGGCGAAACGGCTCGAACAGCGACCCCGCCATGAGAACCGCGACGGTGACCGCGGATGCCTCAGGGTGGCATGGGGCAGCAGGGGAACGCTCGCGACAGCGTGACCTGCATCGAGGTGTGTACAAGTGCCCCCAGGGTGGCACCGGGGCAGCGCACCGCGGGGTCATCCTCGAGTGCGACAACGGCCCGTGCCGCACACACGGCCTCGGCAGTGCTACGCGGCACAAACGGATTGCGCCCACGCTCGCCAAGCGCCATGTCAGACCGCGCAGTCGTTGGAGCTGCTCGCGTCCGCCCTGCCTGTGATCCGGTGCTTGTGGAGCACCAGCACTCGCTTGACGCAGCCCATCCTCGCGCCGGCACGTGTGCGAGGTTGTCTTCCGCAACGAACTCAATGCGGGCGTTTTCCCAAGCGCCCAATTTGCTCTCGCTCGGGACGTAAGGGCAGCGGGCGCCTGCAGCCGCCTGGTTCTGGGCGCCGTTTAACGACGCTCCGAAAGCCCCGAGAAGCTAGAACCCTGGAAACGGCCCGGTGCGCGTCCCTGGTGTGAGCGAGACCCCGCGCAGGACTTCTCCGAAGCCTGCCGTCCTCAGAGTCCGGAAGCGCTCCCACGGAGCTGGGGCTTGCGCCGACAACGGATCGGTGATCGTGACAAGCTTGTCCGGGTCGGCACCCTGATCGCCGCCGCCGCTCACGGTGGAGGTCACTGCGTAGATGGTGGCGCGGTCGCCGTGTACGCGGCCGGTGATGTTGCGTAGCCCGTCCGTGGCGGGAGACCATGGCAGGCCGGTGGCGGGATTGTCGCCGGACGGGTAGCCGGGGACGATGTAGGGCTTGCCGAGGTCAAGGCCCGCGCTGAGTGTGTACACATGCTTCCATTCACCCTCGGCCGGATCGAACACCCACTTCTGAATGCCGGCGTTGGTCTGGGACGCTGCTTCGGTGAATTCGTTGGTCGCTTCCGAGTACCCGTTTTCGCCGTTGCCCTCGTCCGCGACGTAGACCGTGTCGGCGTTTGCGAACCAGAGGCCGAACGGAAAGGATGTCGTCGACTTCAGTTCGGTCGGGAAGCCTTTCAGAATGCACATGTTGTTTGGCTTGAGTTCTTCCTTGGCAAGCGCTTCGGCGACCGGTTCGATCGCTGCGGTTGGCAGCTTCGCGTCCGGTGCCGGAAGCCCGACGCCATTGGGGCAGGCTTTGCCAGTCGTGTCAACGAAATAGACGGTGTTGACGCCGTTGCCGCCACTGCCCTTCGTATAGTAGAGGACGTTGTTGAAGACGGTGATGCCACGGTAGTTGTTGTCCTTGCTCTGCTTGTCGTGTTTGTCGCCGAGCTCGGTTATGTTGAAGCTGCCGACCGGAGTGGGAAAGCCCGGTTCCTGCAGGATCTGGGACTCCACCGAGGGCGTCATGACCTGCGCGCCTCCGCCGGCGATGATGCCGGCCGGGATCGGCTTGGAGCCGTTGCCCGCGTTGCCGGCGGCGTAGATCAGGTTGGCCCCTTCTTCTTCGTTGAGTATCGCCGCCCGCGGGTTGTCGCCGCTATAGGCGTTGGTGTTGGTGAATTTGAAGTGTCCGGCCGCGTCCACCTGCGCAACCGTTCGGAATGCCGTCACCGGGTCTGTGTCGGTGGGGTCGAACACGCCGGGCGTACTGCCGTTGGAGGTGTCTATCTGGTCCGACGGCGCGAAGTAGCCCATGAACGTCACATAGCGGCCGCCCGTGGACAGGTTGAGCGCGAGTTCGGACTTCGAGGAGAAGCTGGTGACCATCTGGTCGGAGTTGGGAGTGATCCCGGGCTCGGAGCTGTTGGGGACCTTGAGCGAGTTGATCGGGAATCCCCAGGGCGTCAGCTGGTCGAGGAAGATCTTGGAGGTAATTCCGAAGTGTTCGTCTACCGAGTCGTTATTGAACACTTCCGGGTAGACCCCGTTGGCGACGGCGACCCCGCAATTGGGGGGCGTGCAGCCGGGCGCGAGCAGCGTTTCACCCTTTTTCAGGTTCGGGTCGTTTTCGAACACCGAACGGCTCACGAGCAGGTTGCCCGGGAAGAGGAGGTGACGCGGGAAGTGGAAGTGACGCGGGAAAGCCTGGGCGGGTGAGGCGAGGACCGCCCCTGAGCCGGCGACCAGCGCAATTAGCGTCAAGCGGTGGGCAAACTTCGAAAGGGCGATCAACTTCCTCGTCATCGCATCTCCTTGGGTGGGCGGTAGCGCCGCCGTCTTGATCTAGCGTGCGGCAAGCTACCTATGGGCGGGCGGCCCACTTGTAACCATCGCATTACCATCGTGTGACGATGGCGTGACCTGGTCGGCGCTAGCACCAGGGCAGGTCGACGACCCAATGCTGGCGGCAAGCCGGGTCGCCTCGCCCTATTGATCGTCCCTTTGGAGATGCGGGATGGATTCGATCAGCGTCGGGGCGCCAGGCGCGTTGTGGCTCTTTAAGCGCCTCGGTCCTCGCACGTCCATCGCGGGAGGACCCATGCGTCTGCACCCAACCGGAAGCTGGTCGAGCGACCGGAAGTCGTCCATTGCAGGAGCGTGGGTGGTGTTCGTCGGCACGCTCGCGGCCAGGCGGAAGCGGGAGGCCGAAGGGTAGTGGCGGAGAATGCCCTCCTTCGTCGTCGACGACGACGAAAGGCAACAGCCGCCTGAACGGCCTGCTCTAGAGTCAGCATGGTGCGGCTCAAGCTCATTGGTTGCCCACGCCGTTCCGACGAGTTGCGCCTGTCATCACGATGCGATGTCGAGATCCGGGATATGAGCGAGATCAGAGATAAGCGATGACTGAGGCGTCGACCGAACCATCGGCGGAGCTCTCCATCCCCGCGCTCAGCCACCGCCGTGTGCTGACGATCATCGGCGCGCTGATGCTCGGGATGTTCCTGGCAGCTCTCGATCAGACGATCGTCTCGACCGCGCTGCCTACGATCGTCGCCGACCTCCATGGTGCGTCGCACCTCGCCTGGATCGTCGTCGCCTATCTGCTCACCGCGACCGTCTCGACACCGCTCTGGGGCAAGCTCGGCGACCAGTACGGGCGCAAGTTCTTCTTCCAGGCGGCGATCGTCATCTTCTTGTGCGGCTCGGCGCTGTCGGGACTCAGCCAGAACATGACCGAGCTGATCGCGTTCCGGGCCGTTCAGGGTCTCGGGGGCGGTGGGTTGATGGTCGGTGCTCAGGCGATCGTCGGCGACATCGTCTCTCCACGCGAACGCGGTCGCTACCAAGGACTCTTCGGGGCAGTGTTCGGTGTGGCGAGCATCATCGGTCCCCTGCTGGGGGGCATCTTCGTCGACCAACTCTCCTGGCACTGGATCTTCTACATCAACCTCCCGGTCGGTGCCGCCGCGCTCGCAGTCGTGGCGACCCAGGTTCCAGGCAACCTCCGCCGCGTCCACCACGTCATCGACTATCTCGGCACCGCCGTCCTGATGCTCTCCGTGAGTTGCCTCGTACTCTTCACGAGCCTCGGTGGCACGACGTATCCCTGGGGCTCGCCAACGATTATCACCCTCGGGGTTGCCGGAGCGGTACTGCTGGGCATCTTCGCTCTCGTGGAGCGCGGTGCGACCGAGCCGGTGTTGCCGTTGCATCTATTCTCGATTCGTGCGTTCTCGGTCGTTAGCCTCGTCGGCTTCATCGTCGGCTTTGCCATGTTCGGTGCGATCGTCTACCTGCCCCTGTTCTTCCAGATCGTGCACGGCGAGTCGCCAACGACCTCCGGCCTGCAGCTGTTGCCCCTCCTGGTCGGCCTCATCATCTGCTCCACCGGATCAGGGATAGTCATCAGCAAGACCGGCCGCTACCGAGTTTTCCCGATTGCCGGGACCGCGCTTATCACCGTCGCGCTGTTGCTCTTATCGCAGGTTGGGATCGGGACGAGCTTGATCGTTGCAGCGCTGTACATGTTCGTGCTCGGCGTGGGCCTCGGCTGCGTCATGCAGGTGCTCGTGCTCATCGCGCAGAACGCGGTTCCCTACTCGGAGCTCGGAGTCGCCACCTCGGGCGCGACCTTCTTTCGGTCAATCGGGGGATGCTTCGGTGCTGCGATCTTCGGTGCCATCTTTTCGAACGTTCTTGTCGGCAACCTGGTGAGTCACCTCGGCACTTCGAAGCTGCCAACTGGGCTGTCGAGCTCGAGCATCACACCGGCCATCCTGGACAAGCTTCCACAGGTAGTCCATCACGGCGTTGCCGCCGCCTACGCGGAGTCCATCCAAACGGTGTTCATGATCGCCGTGCCAATCGGCTTTATCGCGTTCCTCGCGTCCTGGCTGATACCCCAGATGGAGCTCCGGAAGGGAGTGGGTGCATCTCTGGCGCCCCCCATCGGACGCTCCGACTACGCCATCCGATCTGGTGGAGCGTGAACCATTAGGGGCAGTGGCCACACACCGCGCAACGCCGCGCGAGATCGCCTGACCTATTGTCTGTCTCGCGTGCCCGCCATCCGGCCTGCAGCGCTGGGTCGCCGTCAGCCGCCGATCGTCCTATCCAGCAGCGCGAACAGCTCGGTGAAGTGTCGCTCGGCCGCCGCCTCATCGTAGGCGGCGGTGTCGCTCATCGTGTAGCCGTGGGCGGCCCCCTCGTAGAGCTCTGAGCGGTATCGCACCCCGGCCTCCTCGAGGGCTTGCTCGAGTGCCGCTACGTGCTCCGGGGTCATGCTCTGGTCGTTGTCGGCGTAACCGAGGTAGAGCTCGGCGGAGATCGCGCCGGCGCTCAGGTGCGGACTGTCCTCGTCGTCGCTCACGAGTCCCCCGGTGTGGAAGGCGGCGAGCGCCGCGACGCGCTCCGGGTAGGCGGCGGCGATCCGCCAGCCGACGCGCCCACCCATGCAATAGCCGGTGATGGCGAACGGCGGGCTTGCGACCTCGCCGAGGTAGTCGAGGTAGGCCGCCCCGTCGCTGGCGATCCGCTCGGGCGTCAGCTCCGCCATGGCAGGCCTCAGCCGTGCGAAGAACGGATCCCGCTGTGCGGGGTCCTCCAGATCGGGCATCTCCATGTTTGACGCCCGGCCGGCGCGATAGAGGACGTTCGGGGCGAGTACGACGAACCCCCGCGCTGCGATGCGGTCGACCATCTCCTCGATCCGGGGGCGCAAGCCGAAGGCGTCCATGATGAACAGCACACCCGGGTGGCTCCCGTCCTGCCCGGGGGGCCGCGAGAGGTAGGCGTCCGCCACGCCGTCCTGGGTACTGATGTCGACCGTCTCGCCTTTCATCGTTGCCCGCTCCCATCGTCGCTGGTCGGAAGGGTGCAGCTTAGTCACCTCAGATGGACCAGCTCGAGGTCGTGCGGCTGGTCCTTCTTCATGCCCGTCAGGAAAGCGAAGCGTCGACGTCAGGATCAGGACGGACAGACCGGCACCCTCCTTCATCGCACTCCAAGGGCGGTAGCGTTGGGCGCTCGTCGTGAAAGCACGAGTGCCATGCGTGTCAATCAAGCGGATGCTTGGGCCGATGGCTTGAGCATGGGCTGGCTCGATGTAAGTCTCGCGGGCTAAGCCATACTGTCAGGCCCCCACCGCAATGAGACCCCTGGTGTCCCCGAAGATCCCGCTCCCCACTGACGATGACCTCGAGCCCGAGCACCGCGAGATGCTCGCCAACCTTCCACCGCTGAACGTCTTTCGTATGGTCGCCGGTGCGCCCCGCGCCGTGCGGCCGTTCTTGGAGCTCGGGGGTGCGGTGCTGTCCACGGCACTCGACGCCCGGCGGCGGGAGATCGCGGTGTTGAGGGTCGCGCACGCGACCCGTGCCCCATACGAGTGGGCCCAGCATGAGCAGCTCGCCAGGAACGTCGGGGTAACCGATGCGGAGATCGGCGCGATCGGCGAGGAGGAGCCCGTCACCAGCCTCGACGAGGAGTGCAACCTGATCTGCCGCGTGGCCGACGAGGTTACCCGGGACGTGCGGCTCTCGGACGAAGCGCTCAAGCTGATCATCGACCGTTATGGGCCGCGCGAATCGACCGAGTTGATTCTGCTGGTCAGCTACTACAACATGGTCAGCCGCTTTCTCGAGTCGACCAGGGTCGAGGTCGAGGACGAGCCGCTGCTCAAGGGGCGCACGCCGGACTCGATGACCCGGACGGCCGAGCGACCGGAGAGGGGCTCGATGAGGCTCGAAGGGAAGGTCGGCATTGTGGTCGGCGCGGGCCAGTCGCCCGGTGAGACGGTCGGCACCGGCCGAGCCGCAGCGATCGTCTTTGCGCGCGAGGGAGCCAAGGTGCTGCTCGCCGATCGCGATCTGGACTCGGCGCGCGAGACGGCCGAGATCATCGCCGGCGAGGGCGGCGTCGCCGAGTGCGTGGCCGCGGATTGGACGCAGGCGGCTGACTGCAAGGCATTCGCCGCGGCCTGTGTAGACACCTGGGGCCGGATCGACTTCCTCCAGAACAACGTCGGCATCGGTACTGACGACGCTGCCGCCCTCCAGCTCACCGAGGACGCCTTCGATCGGATCATCGCGGTCAACCTCAAGGGCTGCCTGCTCTCATGTCAGGCGGTGGTGCCGGTGATGCTGGAGCAAGGCTCTGGATCGATCGTGAATATCTCCTCGATAGCCGCGCTCGCGACCGTCCCGATCACTGCCTACAAGATCTCGAAGGCGGGCATCAACGCGCTCAGCCAGTCGCTGGCGATCGAAAACGCCGCGCACGGCGTCCGCGTGAACACAATCATGCCCGGTCTACTCGACACTCCGATGGCGATCGATACATGGGCGGCGAAGCTGAATATTCCGCGGGAGGATATTCGCGCCCAGCGCGACGCGCTGGTCCCGCTCCGCGCCAAGATGGGCACCGGCTGGGACGTAGCCTACGCGAGCCTCTTCCTCCACTCCAGCGAGGCGGGGTTCATCACCGGCGCCGTGCTGCCGGTCGACGGAGGTCAGCTCACGCGCGTGGGCGGCTAGTTTTCGCTTCCCGGGTGGTGCAGGCATGCGCCGTCCGGCCAGCCTCCCCCCGCCTCTCGATCGTCCAATCCGATTGCGCTCTGAGTACCCACGGAGGCGCCCGCAATCACACGATAAGCGAGCACCACAGCAGGCCACTCGACGTGCCTGCTTCGGACGAATGGCGAAAGCCAAGGTTACACGTTGGCTGGCTACTAATTTGAACCGAGAGCGGAAGCGTCCTTGAGTCCCTAAGTCAACGGCATTGGGCTGAGGACGAAGAGAGCAGCAGTCTTAGCGGAGGCCGGGTAGAGGTCAGTTTGAATCGGGGGAGCGACGGAGACTAGTGCCGCGCCCGTCGCTGACCTGAATTAAGTGCTGCTCGCAAGTCAGCTTTACAAAAGCCCTGAAGTTGGCTGCGCTGATCGAGTTCAGGCGGGAATGAGTCACGTCATCCCAATGCCCGCCGGGTCGACAGCTCACCTATACAACTTCGCTTGGACGCCCGAGGTGGAAGCCTTGCGCGTAGTCGACCCCGTAGTCTTCGAGCAGGGTCAGGGTCTCGGCGTCCTCGACGCCCTCGGCAACAGTCTGATAGCCGAAGTCATGGGCTAGCCCCACGATCGCCTTGACTATGTGCTGGTTGGCCTCATTGGTGGCAAGGTCCAGCACGAAATTGATGTCGATCTTCATATATGTGATCGGTAGGTTCTTGAGGTAGGTGAAGCTGCCGAACCCGGTGCCGAAGTCATCGAGGGCTACCTGGCAGCCGATCTCGATCAACCCGTCCGCGAATGCCGTTGCCGCTTCGATGTTTGCGACTAAGGCTGTCTCGGTTATCTCGAAGATGACGTTTGACGGCTCGGTCTGCGCATCGCCCAGCTTCTGCTCGATCAGGGAAAGCAAGTCGAGGTGGCTGATCGACTCCGCCGAGAGGTTGGCTGCAAAGCGCTGGCCGCTCGCGGCCAAACGGATAACCTCACCGATGACCCAGCGATCGATCTCACCGATCAGCCCATAGCGCTCGGCTGTGGGAAGAAAGCTCCCGGGAGCGATGATCTCACCGCCCGTCCCGACCATTCGCAACAACAACTCCTGGCTCGGTTGTCCATCGCTCAAGGGGACGATCGCCTGGGAGTACAACGTCAACCTGTCTTGATCGAGTGCGTCACGGATGCGACCGACCCATGCGAGTGTGTCCAACTCCCGCTTGACTTGATCCTCCTCCGCCTGCTCCGCGCTGGTATCGCGAAACACGACGACGACACCGCTAACGCTGGACCCGCTCATCAGTGGCGCCGCCGAGTAGGAGACCGGACAGATCGTGCCGTCCTTGCGCGTAAAGGACTCATGGGCCATCTGGACGCATCGCCCTTCGGACCTCACTTTCATCAACTCGCACTCCTTCTCCGGGTGCGGCGATCCATCGGCGTGTTGGAAATGGATGGCAGCGTGCATCGACTTCCCGCGCAGCTCCTCTTCGCTCCAGCCGAGGAGCTTTGAAGCTGCGGAGTTCATGAACGTCAACCGGCCCTCGCCGTCAAGGACGCTGACCCCCTCCAGCATGGTGTCCATCACGGCAGATCGAAGGCGCTCTGCCTTCTCGCGCCCGGTTACGTCGACGGCGACAACACCGACCCCGATCAACTCTTCGTCGATGCTGACCGGGTAGAAGCTCGCAAGCCAGTGACGGCGATCCTGCTCATTGGGCCCCTCGCGCTGGACCTCCTGGTTGACCACCGCCTCGCCGGTCTCCAGGACTTTGCGGTAAACGGAGCCCATCTGAGCCCAGAGATCCGGGACCACCTCGGCGACAGTGCGACCGATCTGCTCCTCTGCCGGAGCCCCGTTTACTTCGGCGAGGGTCCGATTGATCCGGACGATGCGGAACTCGCGGTCAACGAATGCAAAGCCCACCGGTGCGGCCGACTGCAGTGTCTCAAGCAGGGTCAGCGACTCCCTCGTGGCGCGCTGGGACTCGGCGAGCTCTGTGATGTCTTGGACGGAGCCAACAATCCGGGAGGGGCGGCCGTTGTGCTCCTCTGTCACGGCGGAAAAAGCTCGGAGGGTGCGGAGCGTGCCGTCGGGACGGATGATTCGATATGTGATGTCAGGCAGGGTGCCTGTATCTCTGGCTAAATCCATCTCCTGAACGACGTGCTCGCTGTCATCTGGATGTATTCGTCCGATCACGTACTCCGGCGTGGGAGTGATCGCACCTGGTTCTAGGCCGAAGAGCCGGTACATGTTGTCCGACCACAGGAGCAGGTTGGCTTCGAGGTTCCAATCCCAACTACCGATTTGGGCGAGTTGCTCGGCTCGGGCCATCACTGAGCGCTCAGGGGGCGTTGCGCCGCCTGCGTCGCGCGTGCCTGGTGGAACACCTTCATTCCGTGAAACGGTGAGATCGGTGGTGGCCATAGTGCCTCCCCTAGGAGACCCATCGACATTCTCTGTCGATGGGTTTAATACGAATCGGGTAGCCCGAAGCAAGGGGTGCGCGATTAACGGAAGCCAGAGCGAGGACTCGATGCTCGTGCCTTCTCGTTGCTCGTGCCTGAGAGCGTCGGTGCGAGTTTCTCTGGCCTGGGTGTGGTCCAGGCGGTCGCCGGTTCGAATCCGGTCGTTCACCCCTTAAAACCAAAGTCCCGCTTTGCCGCGAAGCTCGCCTCGGCGAAAAGATCTTGGTCAACGAGACGGTCGCCGAGAAGGGCCCCACAAGAACGCACTTTCGCAAGCTGAAGTTCGTTCAGTAGCGAACGGCTGAGTGATCGGCGAGAGCGCCCTCATGCTCGCTTTGCGTTGGGCGCAAAAGCGCGCTCGGGGTATCGTGCGCACTCGCCACGGACGACTTGCGAGCATCGTCTGAGCTTCACTCCAGACGCCCGGTCCAGACGACCAGCGAAAGGCGGTGCTCGCACGTTGGCCGGCTGCTCCTTTAACCGACCCTGCCGCACAAAGGGCGTGCGCGGGGGTACGAGTGCGCTCGCTGACGCCCATTGTCACACCGGCCCGGATCGCTCATGTTCCCGGTGCCACCGTTCGCAGACCGGCAAGGCGTGCGGCGGCGGCTTGGCGCTCGTCGTATGTGAGGAAGGCGTCGATCGGGTCCAGATCGACGGCGGAGACGACGTGAATCGCGTCGAGGGCTCGCAGGGCGGGCTCGGCGAACGCTCCGGCGGCGGCGAGCAGCGGGCGATCGAGCGGCCGCAGCGCGACCGCGTCGAGCAGGATTCCCGCACGTTCGATCAGCAGGTCGAGAGGGAGCTCGGGGTCATGGGCGGCCGCGCGGCGAACCGCGCGCGGGATCTCGGTGAGGACCAGCTCACTGGTGACGATGTTCCCGTCGGCGAGGAAGGTGCGCAGCGCCTCAGACTCCGGCTCATCGCGGATGAGCTTGACCAGCGCGGAGGCATCCGCGTAGAAGATCGCCACGACTTCAGCGATCGCCGCGGATCTCGTCCAGAGCGCGGCCCAGAGTGCCCGGATCGCCCGTCAACTCGAGCGGCTCGGGCAGCCCTGCCCGCGCCGGACGCGAGACGCGGCCCTCGGCGATCAGCCGGTCCAGAGCCGGACCGGTAGCCGGAGGCGGGCCGAGTTCGGCGACCGGCCGGTTGCGATCGGTGACCACCAGACGCTCGCCCCGGCTGACCCGCCGAAGGTAGACGCTGAGGTTCTGGCGCAGCTCCGCGATCCCCACCGACTCGCTCATGTACATGAACGTAGCAGAATCCGCCATCTGCGTCTGCGGGTTCGAGCCCACCTGCCTCCGATCGATGCCAAGGCGAGGGAAGCCGGCCGCAATTTCCAGCAGCCCACGCCCACAACGGGCGGAGCTAGACGCACGGCTCTATGCGGTTCAGCGGGCGGCACAAGGCCCGAAGTTTGGAAGCCCTTGGGTGTCCCGCCTAGCCATCATCCTGCCACCTGCCCTTACGGCAACGGCTAGTTCGTCGCTGGTAGGCCCGCCCCTGCCCTCACCTCTACACCCGGGATCCCCTCACCGACTCGGCCCGGGCCAGCTGCGTCGGCTAACGCCATACAGCCAAAGGGCGAACCTTGAACGTGAAGTTTCTGATCATCTTCGATGAGCGCCAGCGTGCGATCTCAAGTTTTCCGAAAAGCTCGTCGAATACTAAGTCTGACGGCTAGGCCCTATGCATCCAACGCTAAAAGTCGGCAACGTCATTCGCGAGGTCCTCTCGACTTACCGCGATCAGGCGCGCATCTTGCTGCCAATCGCGCTCGGACTCTATCTAGCTGTCGACATCGTCAACCTCTTCGCACAGGGGAATCCCGCGATATCCCTGGTCTCCTTTGCGGTCAGCATCGTCGTCATTGCGCTCTATCAAGGAATTGTCGTTGGGCTGGTGTGCGACCTCAAGGAAGGTCAGTCCGATTTCTGGATACCCGACTTGATCAGGGCAGCGCTAGCGGTTGTCCTGCCGCTAATCGGTGCCGGCCTTCTGTGGGAGTTGGGTATCGCTGTCGGATTTCTCCTTTTGATCGTTCCCGGTCTGATCCTAATCACGATTTGGGCCGTAGTGGTACCAGCCATCGTCATCGAGGGCGCTGGCGTTTTCGAGGCTTTTGGTCGCTCACGGGAACTCGTCCGTGGCAGTGGGTGGCCGGTCTTCGGCGTGATCATGCTGGGAGTGCTAATTACGTCCGTCGTCTTTCTACCAATTATCGTCGTTTCTCTTCCCACGATTCACCACTCCGGCTCTCATCTTTTCGTTCTCCCGCATCGTTCCCTGAGCTATATCGCTCTTAGTGTCGTCGGTTCGGCAGTCATTGCTCCGGTCTGGCCACTGATAGAGGCAATTCTGTACTACCGTCTACTTGCAGTCGAAGATTCGGGGCAGTTCGCCGTGGACGGCGTGGACGGCGGGCCTCCCCCCGGGCACTGGTCACGATTTCATCGAATTACTGATCCGGCGAAGCGACCTCGAGCACTCAATACGGCATCATGGTTCGCGCTCGGCGGACTCATGCTCATTGGCGTAATCAAATTGATCGAGCTAGGCACGGCGGTGGCCTTGTATGGAGGAACCGAACCCGCGCACATCGGCGACCTGTCGGAGTTCCTTAAACTCCATCGCACCTTTGTCCGCTGGCAGGCATTCAGCCTGCTGGGCTATGGCCTCGCGGCCATCGTGTTCATCTCCTGGTTTGGGATGGCCTACGCGAACCTTGGGCGGCTTGGCGTCAAGAACCTGCGATGGTCAAACGGCTGGGCGGTAGGCGCGTGGTTCGTGCCGATCCTCAACCTCTTTCGACCCAAGCAGATTGCGAATGACATCTGGCGAGGGAGCGAGCCCGACATAGAAGTCAGTTCGAATCGGTGGCAATTCGGTCAGGTTACGCCGATCATTCACTGGTGGTGGGGCTTGTTTTTACTTGGTGGATTCACGAGCTATATTGGCGGTGGGATTGTGGCGAGTGGATATAGGGGTTTGGTCCAGGCCATCCCTTTCGGACTCGACAGCGGGCCTGATCTCGCCAAGATAAGAACCGGATTGGTGATCGATATTGTCGACTGCGCTGTCCTTGTCGCCGCGGCGACCCTCGGGGTGATAGTCGTTCGAAAGACAACCGATAGGTTTGAATCGCTCCGGCGCATTACCGCCTCGGCAGAGCGAAGCCCGGTCGCCGGGCACATATCGATGGTGACGCCGAGTGCCTCCGCAAGCCCAGAAGGTGGCGCAGATCCGCTTCCCGGATCGGAGCAGGATCTCATCAGTTGTCCGGAATGCGCCGAGTTCGTAGTCCCGCACTACGTTTGTCCCTACTGCGGCTACCGCTTCAGCGGCTAGCACGGCCCGGATCCCCATCCTGACGCATATCGCTGATCATGTCTATTCGGCGCTCGTTTTAAGCTTCTCGGCAAAGCGAAAGCCGCAGAACCTGCATAATCGGGCTTCGACCAGGATGAGCTCCGAACAATGGGGGCACCTCATCCGCGGTCTGGTGTCGATCAGTGGCCCCATTGGGGATAGTGGGGCTTGCCGGGTTGGAGGGGCAAGCGCTCCGGGGACTTCCGCTACACCTTCAGGACTGGGTTGAAGATCAGCTGGAGCGTCTTCCTCTTCGACAACGCGCGGAAAGGCGACTCGGTACAGCACTACACCCACGATCGCGACCAAGCAGACCGAGAACACCTTCACCGGTACGCCCCCGCTAGCGATTATCGCGACGTCACGCATTTATCAGAGTATGCATGATCATTATCTCAGCAGAATGGGCTAGCCATCCCTGGGGCTTATTCGGCATCGCTTCAGACGTGGACACAGGATCACGCCGCATCGCGATTAGGTCTCGTGATTGTTCGCTTCAGGGCTGCAGCACGTGACTAATCCTGGCGCCACACACACCAGTGATCGTCTGCCCTGAGCAGCGGTCATTCAAGCAAATCGCTAGCCGTTGTCCGGCGACTCGCGACACGGGTAGCAAGGCCTGTCACCGCTGCAGGTTGGGCAGGAAGGGGACGGCGGGCCGCCCGGGCAGACGATCATCGGGCAGGCATGGCCGACTGGGCAGGGCGGTGGGCAAGTGGTCGAGGTGGCGCTAGCGACACAGGGCGGCGGGCAGGCAGGTGTGGCGCTCGTCGTCGTGCCGGTCGAACAGGGAGGTGGACAAGCGAGCTGCGGTTGAGTGCCCGAGGCGGTGGCGCTGGCGACGCAGGGCGGTGGGCAGGGGCCCACGGATCTGGCCGGTTCGAGCGCGAGCGTGGCAGAGGGTCGCTGGGGGCGAGCAGTTGACTTCGTTTTCGTCCGAAGCGGGCACCCGCTCAGCGTCAAGCGAGACGACCGCTTTTGGCGCAGAGCGACCTGTCTGCGTGTCGGCCCCCGAATCGGGCAGTTGTGGGTGGGCCTACGCGGGAGCATCGGTGTAGCCTTCGCATCCGGTGCCCCCGCAGACACGCTACGCGCGGAGCGGCGAGGTCAACATCGCCTACCAGGTCGTCGGCGACGGTCCGTTCGACCTCGTCTTCGTGCCGGGCTTCATCTCGCACCTGGACCTGCAATGGGCGGAGCCGCGGATCGCGCGCTTCCTCGAGAAGCTCGCATCGTTCTCGCGGCTGATCATGTTCGACAAGCGCGGCACGGGGCTTTCTGACCCTGTCGCTGCGCCGGCGCCGCTGGAGGACCGAATGGACGACGTGCGCGCCGTGATGGACGCCGCCGGCTCGGAGCGCGCCGCGCTGTTCGGACTGTCGGAGGGCGGGCCGATGAGCGTCCTGTTCGCGACCACCTATCCCGACCGCACGCGCGCCCTGATCCTCTGCGGCACCTACCCCACGGGAATACTCGATGCAGACCAGAACCCCGCTGGGCAGCGCTGGGTCGACACATACCAGCGCGTGCGCGCTGCGGCCGAGAACTGGGGCGACGGAGACACGCTCGAGATCATGGCCCCGAGCGCCGACAGCAATCGCGACCGCATCGGGCGCGGCATCATGGAACGCTCGGCGGCAAGTCCACACATGGCGCAAACCCTGTTGGACATGGTCATCGACACCGACGTCCGGGCTCTCCTGCCGAGCATCCGCGTGCCGACGCTGGTGCTGCACCGGGCCGAGGAGTTCATGCCCGTCGAGGGCGCGCGCTACATGGCCGAGCGCATCCCCGGCGCGCGGCTGGTCGTGCTGCCCGGGATGGACCACATTCCCTTCTACGGCGACGCCGACGGCTACGCCGAGGAGATCGAGGAGTTCCTGACCGGCGCCCGCCACGCACCGCCATCCGATCGCATTCTCACGACCGTGATGTTCACCGACATCGTCGCCTCCACGGAGCGCGCCGCGGCGCTCGGCGACGCGCGCTGGCGCGAGCTGGTGGCTCGCCACGACGAGCTCATGCGCGCCGAGCTCGAGCGCCACCGGGGCCGCGAGGTCAAGACGATGGGCGACGGCTTTCTGGCCACCTTCGACGGCCCCGCGCGCGGGATTCGCTGTGCCCGGGCGATCGCGGAGAAGGTGCGACCTCTGGATATCCAGCTGCGAGCCGGCCTGCACACCGGCGAGTGCGAGCTCATCGGCGACGACATAGGCGGGCTCGCGGTCAACATCGGCGCACGGATCGGCGCGCTCGCCGGCGCCGACGAGGTGATCGTCTCAAGCACCGTAAAGGACCTCGTCGTAGGCTCGGGCATCTCGTTCAGCGACCGCGGCGCCCGCGAGCTCAAGGGCGTGCCCGGCGAGTGGCGCCTGTTCGCCGTCGACCAGGTCGAGGCGTCGCTCGGCAGTCGGCTCGTGCCAGACACGCGCGAGCAGAGGCGCTCCGATCGGATCTGGGCCGGGGCGAACCGGAGGGCTCCTGGGCTCGTGCGGCGAGTAGCCGACCATTGGGATCGGTTGGGGCGCTGACTCCTAGAAAAGGAGGAGCAACAGTCGTGGCGCTCCCGGCACGGACGCGCGGCGGATCGAGCCCGCAGCCGCCCACATCCTCGATCGTCGCGAGAATCGGTGCCAACCGCCGCTCCTTCTCGCTTGGGGACGAAAGTAGGCGCCTGAGCGCTTGCCACGAGACGTAGGCTTCGGGCATGCCGCAATTCGAGATCACCTGCCGAGCCGTGTTCGACGAGGGAGTGATCGGCAAGCTCGACGCTCAGGGCGTCTACTGGTTCGCAGGCTCCGTCACCCAACCAGAATCTAAACGCCGCCGCCATCATCTGAAAATCGAGTCCGCCAACCTCGACGGGGCACTTGAGCGCGCCCGCGAGGCGATACATGAGGCCGGAGGCGACGCGTCGGACCTCACGATGCTCGGTTGAACCTCGAAGAACTGGTGGGGCCTCGAAGTGCGACGCGACCCCCCGGCCCATTGCTCCGATAGGCCGAGCCCCCAACGCATCTGACAGAGCATTCTGTGGGTGATCGCGTTGGGCAGTGCAGAAGTGGGCTGGGCGCTGCAGTCGCGATTGGCCTCCACGAAGCGAGGCGCCGAGGCGCGCCAGAACACTCAACGAGATGCGTTGGGGGGCCGAGCTAGTGCACCGTCTCTAAAACGGCTTTACACCGCCCGACCTTCTGGAGAATCGAGTCGATCGAAGCGGTCCACACAAACGGCTTGGGGTCCTCGTTGTGGGCCTTGAGGTAATCCTCGATCGCGGCGATCAGGTCGGGGACGCTGTAGAAGACACCACGGCGGATCGCCTTCTCGGTGAGCTCTCTGAACCAGCGCTCGATGAGGTTCAACCACGAGCTCGAGGTCGGCGTGAAGTGCAGGTGAAAACGCGGGTGGCGCTCCAGCCAGGCGTCCACGTTGGCGTGCATGTGGGTGGCGTAGTTGTCGAGGATCAGGTGCAACTCCAGCTCTTCAGGGAGCTCACGGTCGAGGCGGCGCAGGAACTTGAGGAACTCCTGGTGGCGGTGGCGGGGCAGGCACTGCCCGATCACGCTGCCATCGAGAGTGTTGAGCGCCGCGAACAGGGTGGTCGTCCCGTTGCGCTTGAAGTCGTGGGTCATCGTGCCGGCCCGTCCGCGCTTCATCGGCAGGCTCGGCTGGGTGCGATCGAGCGCCTGGATCTGGCTCTTCTCATCCACGCACAGGACCAGCGCCTTCTCGGGCGGATTCAGGTATAGGCCGACGACGTCGGTCAGCTTCTCGGTGAAGCGGGGATCGGTGGAGAGCTTGAAGGTCCGCATCCGGTGCGGCGCCAGGCCGTGGGCGTCCCAGATGCGCTGCACGCTCGCCGGG
Source organism: uncultured Solirubrobacterales bacterium (assembly GCA_963842375.1). GTDB lineage: Bacteria > Actinomycetota > Thermoleophilia > Solirubrobacterales > 70-9 > CAVUPF01. The sequence goes on along the minus strand of CAWJGB010000001.1, from coordinate 28,182 downwards.
CTTACGCCCTGGGCCTTTGCCATCGAGCGACAGCTCCAGTGCGTCTGCCCGGGAGGCGTGGTCTGGGTCGTCGCCACCACGATCTCCTTCACCTTCGCCGCGGAGATCGTGCGCTTTCGCCCGCGTCCCTGCATCACCTCCGTCAGCGCCTGCGGGCCACCCTCTGAGAAGCGCCTGCGCCACATGATCACGGTCGGGCGACTCACCCCCAGGGTGCGGGCGATCGCACTGTTTGAAGCACCCTCGGCGGCCATCAACACGACCCGCGCCCGCGTGGCGATGCTCTGTGGTGTGCCGTGTGCTTTTGCCCAGCGCTCCAGTTGCGCTCGTTGCTCCTCGGAGATCTCAGCTGGTGCGGCCGCTGCCACGCTCCGACGCTATAACAGCTGCTCCACTATGTCAAGCTATTTTAGAGACACTACACTAGTGGTCTGTTGCGGATTTGGTGATCCGGTCGAGGGTGGCTTGTCCGCGGGCGACTTTGTCGAGGATCTCGTCGGCGGGTTTGGTCCAGACGAAGGGCTCGGGGTTGTCGTTCCAGTGGGAGACCCAGCAGTCGATCCGCGTTTCGAGTTCGGCGACGGAGGTGAAGCTGGTGTTGGTCAAGGCTTTGCGGCTGAGCACGGAGAACCAGCACTCGACGAGGTTGAGCCATGACGAGCTGGTCGGGGTGAAGTGCAGGTGCCAGCGGCGACGTTTCTTGTGGGCCAGCCAGTCACGGACACCGACGAGCGATCTCGGCGTTCGAAACACCGTCCGTGGCCCACAACAACGCCTTGGCCTGGCGCACCTCCCGAGCCCGGCGCGGTGTGCGAACGAGCAAGCCCCTCCAGCTCAACCCGCTGCCCACCCGTCATCTCCAAAGCCCCAGCCGCAGCCACCATTCCACCCACACTACGACAGATCACTATCTAAGCGACACATCGCCGGTGTACCCCATCGGCGGTACTATTGCGAAATGCGACCCCTTCGGTACTCCATCAACGTCACATTGGACGGGTGCTGCGATCATCGTGCAATTCCCGCGGACGAAGACTTGCATCGTCACGCGGTCGAGAACCTCAACCAGGCCGATGCCCTTCTCTTTGGCCGGGTGACTTACGAAATGATGGAATCAGCGTGGCGGCCGCCGGCGCCGACGGGAGCGAGACCTGATTGGACGGAACCCTTCGCCCAGACGATCAACGCGGCAAAGAAGTACGTCGTGTCGAGCACCCTGGAGCAGGTCGATTGGAACGCGGAACTCGTGCGCGGGGATCTGGGCAAGGCCGTTCAGCAACTCAAGCGGGAGTCGGGCAAGGGACTGTCCGTGGGAGGTGTGAAACTCCCACTTGCGTTGACGGAGCTGGGATTGATCGATGAGTACGAGTTCGTGGTGCATCCCAGAATCGCGGGCCATGGGCCGACGTTGTTCGCGGGCCTATCGAAGCATGTCGACTTGAAGCTCGTGAGCCGGCTGGAGTTCGGCTCGGGGGCAGTGGCGATGCGGTACGAGCCGAGAAGGTAGCCATCGGGCTTGCTACCGGCGCGGTGTGCGAACGAGCAAGCCCCTCCAGCTCAGCCCGCTGCCCACCCGTCATCTCCAAAGCCCCAGCCGCAGCCGCCATCCCACCCACACTACGACAGATCACTATCTAAGCGACACACCACTAGTTCGCCGCTAACTCTTGATTCGGGCGCCCCTGGTTAAAGCTTGAGCGGCGCGGGCTCTAGCTAAACGGTAAAGGCGATCCGAAGATGGGCCTTGTCGACGGCGAGGAACGGCGACTCGGTCAACCTGCCCGTCTCCAGCGAGGTGATCTCGACGTTGGTCAGCCGGATGAAATCGAGGTCGCTGCGATTGAGGAGGTCTGAGAAGCGGCTGTTATAGCCCTCCGGCGGCAGGGCTACGTCGCCGACTATCAGCTGCCGGTCGGTTTCGAGCGCCGCGCGCTCGATCCGATGCGGGATGATCCGTTCGCCGTAGGCCATGAATGCGACTATCGACTCTGGGTCGGACGGGCAGCCAATATCGTCCGAATCCCGTCCTTTGCACGCCTCTGAGCGCGAATTACCAACTGCCGTCGGGAGATTCATAGGGCCCGGCGACTTCATCGCCGACTCCTTCTGTGGTTGACGATCGGGTGAGGTTTCAGCCGCCGGGGTGATCACGAGCCCTGTTTCATCGCAGCGGGCTCGAGGAGACCGAGGACGATGGTTTCGCGGGCGCGGCCCAGCACCGCCTCAAACTCCGCGTCGGTGAGGTTCATGTTGGCCGGCCCCAGGTGGGAGGCGATGACCCCATCCCAGGCGGCCCAGAGGAACCTGGCCGTGGCCTCGGGGTCGACCTTCCGCACGACCCCTTCGGCGATCGCCTCGCTTAGCAGCTCGGCCATGCGCGTGGTTTCCTCACGGATCCGCTGCGCGACACGAGCCGCGGGTTGGGGAGCGGCATCCGCATCGGGACGGTCGGACGGGGGGAAGCGAAAGAGTCGGAAGTGGCCGGGGTGCTCGCGGGCGAAGCGCAGGTATCCCTCCGCCAGACCGACCAGCCGTTCCAAGGGCGAGTCGCCGACGTCAAAGCCTTCGTCGCTGTAGCGCTTGTCGAGCTCCAGGGCGCGATCGATCAGCGCCGCGTAGACGCCGTCCTTGCTGCCGAAGTGCGCGTAGATCGAGCCGACCGCCACGTCAGCCTGCTCGGAGAGGTCCTCGATCGTCGTCGCTGCAAAACCGCGGCTCAAGAAGAGGCGCTCGCCGGCGTCGAGGATCGCCGCCGCGGTGCGCGCCTTGCGGCGCTCGGTACGCGTGGTGGCAGGTGGGGAGACGGAACCTGTTGGGGTAAGCATAGTGAATATCATAGCAAAACTATGATAGAATTCTAAACTATATCCTTCTTCCACTCAAGAAGCACAGTATGCCGAGACACCCAAGCACCCAGGAGGCGAGTTGAGATGAGTGAAGTGACGGGCGCCCGCCCGAAACGACAAGACGGGGACGACGGGGCGCAAGCCGAGGAGGTGCGTGAGGCCGCCGCCAAGGAGGCGTCGAAGCACGCGCGCCTCCTCCGCTCGGCAAGGGACGGTCGCGTTCTAAGCGCACTGATGCTCCCGTTCTTCGCGGTCAGGCCACCATCGGGATACGGGGTGATCACGACGACCGGGCGCAAGACCGGGAAGTCGCGACGCAAATGCATCCGCGTGATCCGCAGAGGGAACAAGGCCTACCTCGTCAACCTTCGCCCCCCCGAGCTGGCGATGAGCCGCCCGTCAGCCGTCGCAGCCTGGGTCTGGAACATCCGGGCCAACCCGAGCGTTCGCCTGCGGATCGGCGGCCGGACATTCACAGGCGTCGCGCGAGAGCTGAAAGAGCCCGCAGAGCTGGCGCAGGCCAGGGAGGCGCTGTGTGAGACCGTCAATCTGTTCGACTACGGCGAGTGCGACCTTCATCTGCACGGGCTGCCGACGCAGGCGAAGATCAAGGAGCTCCACCGCTACTGGTTCGACACCGGGGTCCCGCTCGTAGTTGAGTTGCGGGATTAGCGCCCGACGGCGCTGCCCACGGTGGGGAAACCCGGCGCTACCCGGGCCTCGATCACTTCGATGTCTACTGGAGCCCGCGCTGGGGCCGTGGCTGAGGGAAATACTCAGGTCGCCTTCCTACGGTCACACGGCCTCAGCGTGGAATCAACCGTCTAGCCTATCTTCGCCCGCCACATGGGTAACGTCGTCTTTCGCAACGATCTCAAATGTGGGCGTCTCCTCAAGCGCCCAGCCTGCTCTCGCTCAGACGAGAAGCGAGCGTGAGCCGGTCGTGAGTTGACAAGCTCGCACCTCGAACTCAATGCGGGCGTTTCTCAAGCGCCCAATTTACTCTCGCTCGGGACGTGACGCGGTCGTCCGCGCCGCCACCGAGCTCGCGACTGCTTTCCGTTGGGTAGCGAGTGTGTCGATCTATCACATATGTGCGAACTTACGAGCCCGAGCACTAAGCGGAGCAGACAGTTTCGGCATCCGCGCGTGTGTCGAAAGCCTCCGATTCAGGCGTATGGTTCTCAGCTTGGACTCAAGCAACGACTCTTCCGCGCCGCAGCCCGACCAGGGTCGGTCATTGACCCGCGCCCAACGCGTGCTCGTATACGGCACCGGCGGTGTCGCCATGGAGGTTGTGTTCACCGGCGTGGCGCAGGCGTTCCACCGCGACCGCGCAAACTGGAAACTGCAGGGTCACAGCTACGTCTGGATGTTGCCGCTGTACGGCGCGCTGACCGCCTACGTCTACGAGCCGGTCCGTGACAGCCTGCGGCGCCGGCCGGTTCCTGTCCGGGCTGTCGCCTACGCCGCCGGCACCATCGCGCTGGAGTATGCGTCGGGACGGCTGCTCAAGCGGACGGTGGGTGTCATCCCATGGGACTACACCGGGCATGGGCGATTCGTGCTCGGCGGTGGCGCAACGCGCCTGGACTACGCGCCCTTGTGGGCGATCGCCGGCATGGCGGCGGAGCGTCTCAGCGACCGGCTGCGTCGCCGCCCAACCCCCGTCAGTGGTGGGCCACCGAACTAGCACGGAGTAGGACCTCGGGGCTCCCGCCTCCGCATAACGCTCAACCAACCGCTGGCTTCTCCGCGGATCGCACCGGCCACATCACATGAGGGGCGATCGTCCCCCTGCCTTGCGGGAGGCGGTCGGGCCCTATGCGGAGCGGTTGGCCCGGGAGCTGCTCAAGGCGCCGAACCATCCGACGCCGTTGACGCGGCAGCGCCGCGGGGGAACATGAGGGGAGCTAGTGCCAAAGGGAGTAAGCTCGATGCTCAGCCATACGTCGGGTCCTCTCCATATCTCTCCTCCCTGCGGACGCTGAACAGCACCCCCCGGAGAGACATGAGATCGGACCTTTATGGAGGAGCGACTGGATGGCCTGCTTACGCTACGCAGCTCTTATGCCGGATCTGCCTATCGCATGACGTTGAGCGGCGAGCTGGATTTCGAAAACGTCGAGAGTTTCGCCGCGGAGATCACTCGGATGGAGGACTCCAGCGCCGTGGAGACCGTTATCGACCTGAGCCAACTCGATTTCATCGACTCCATCGGTATGACCGCACTGGCAAAGGCCAGAAAGCGTTTTCAAGCGGACGGCCGTCATTTACGCTTACTCGGGGAACCGAGGCGATTTCGGGCCAACCGAAATAACCCTGGGCCAGTTTTGCCGAACGCGTGACTTCTCAATGACAGATTTTGCACTGGATCAGCAGCGGGTGTCTTGGTCCCTGACGTGCGCTCCTTCGCCAGCTGAAGATCGTTCACTAGCGGACGGGGATCGGCGAGATCGTCCTCGCTCAAAGCAGGAGCGAGGGCGGAAACGTCAGCACAAGCGAGTGTGTTGTCACTCGAAAGAAGAAAGCCCGGCGGAAAGGCCGAAGAACCGTCGAGCAGGCGCAGTCATGGGCGCTTCAGGGCGTGGCGTCAAATACTTCGGTCGAGCTGGGGAGGCGGATGGTGGGTGTGATGCCAAAGTCGAAGTAATCGAATCGCATTTCCATGGATCCCGCGGGTTGGCCGGGGCTTGTCGGTAGGGTCATGGCTATTCTCGCCTTCCGCAGCAGCCCCTTGGCGTCGACCCAGGCTTCCACACCGATCTCCGACGGCATCTCCTTCGCCAGCTGTTCGTACTCTTGAGCCGCTTGCGTCTTTCCTTCTCGATCGAGGAGGTCTGCGAAGCCTTGGAGACCGAAGCTACCTCGATACTGGGTGGTCGGCACGCCCTGGACGTCCTGGTGTCCGACGGGTTCGACATCACCGCCGACCGACTTCAGCATTTCTAGCTGGTTTTTCGGGTTGCTGCTTCCGCCGAACGCCGTTTCTGTAGTTTGGCCCTGCAAGGGCTTGATGCTCATCCATTCTTTCCCTGGGGGCAACTCGCCCGAGATCAGGCTCGAGCGAATGTAAACGCTGCTCCGATCACCGACGGCTTCCATTTCCACCGACTGCGCCGGAACGGTCATCGTGATTTGACTCCGTCCCGTCTGGCCGTTGTAGACGCCGTGTCCGTTCGTCACAACGGGCTGAGTCGTCGTTGGTGAGGAGTAAATCGCTTCAAAGGCCAAACGGGCGCCCGCGGAGCGTTCGGTCCGCTCGGCCGCCTCGGCAATCGGATTGAGCGGGATTCTTGGCACCACCGTGCAGCCATGCACCTACGACGATCACGATCAGGAGCATCGAAAGCACAGCGGCGATCTGTACAAGATGTCGGGGCAGGCGGTCGAGCGGGGGTTCCGGAGGCTCCCGATCCGGAGCAACCCAGGACCAGTTGCCACTCGACCGTTGGTCCTAGCCCGGTGGCGGCGTCGATGTCATGGGGCCTCTTCCACGACACCGGATCTATCGACCAATACAGGGATCTACATGAGGTCCAATTCCCGCATGAGGTCGCGGGCGAGCCTCGCGGTTGCCTTGAGAGCTGATACTCGCGCGTTACGCTCGCTGTTGGTTGTCCACGATCAAGCTCAGGCGCCGTCAGCTCCGCAATCGGAGGTGCAACGGTCTTTACTGGGAAAGACGCGCATGTCACTGCACGCGTCGCGGAGTCCCATCCGGCCCGCGACCCGTCCACTGCAGATCCGCAAGGGCTGCACACACCGGGTCGGCGCAGCTTCAGCATCTGAGACGCCACACAACCCAGGTCGCCACGAGACCGCCCCGCCTTGAGCACCCGCTTTTCCGCGCAGAGCGGGAGCGACGTTAGTGCTGCATAGTTCCGCTCCTCGACGAGCAGCAAGCACCATTGGCATGTCTCCCCAGCCTCGCTATCGCTCAAGCGGAACGATCTTCGTCGCCCGGCGCCGACCTCACGATTCGTCGGGGGCAATGGGGCCAGGAGTGGCCTGTTGGGCGATAAAGTTGGCCGGGGAGAGGATCGGGGCGCGATCGGCAAGGTCGAGGAGGTGGGTGTCGCCGGAGACGAGGACGGCGCTCTGCTCGTGCGCGAGGGCAATCAGGTAGTCGTCGTCGGGGTCGGCGGAGCGCAGGGGCGGCGGGCCCTCGGGGTCAGCGGCGAGGAGGACCTCACCGCGCAGCAGAGCGAGGTAGTCGCGGACGGCATCGAGGTCAACGTAGCGGCGGAACTTCTCGCGCTTTAGAACGTCCTCAAGCTCCTCCAGGAGCAGCGGCGAGACAACCAGCTCCAGGCCGCCGGCCTGCGCCTCCTGCAGCAGCTTCGCGGGGGTGCCCGTGGGGGTGATCAGGGCGGAGACGAGGACGCTGGGGTCAGGGACGACCCGCCGCACGCCTCTCCTTGCGGATGGCGTCGAGCTCGGCCTCGGCGAGCGCCATCCCCTCCCCCTGCGGCGCGGGCCGCACCCGCGCCCAGATCTCCTCCAGGTCGTCGAGGCCGAGGTCGCGTCGCAGCGACTCCTCGATCACCTGTGAGTCCCGCTTGCCGGTGCGAGCCGCCTTGACCTTGACGGCCCTGAAGACATCCTCATCGAGGGTGACGGTCGTGCGTGTCTTCGACATAAAAGCATCATAGCATCGTGATGCAGACAGGCGACCCGCGTTGAGGCTGCCCAAAGCGAGAGCACGATGCGCGACGCGGCTGCTCCTCGTCGAGGCTGTCGCACAAACAGTCCCCTGACGACCTCCTGAGAGCCGATGTAGACCCCCGTTAACAATCGGGCCGAGGTGAGCCCTGACGACTCGGCGCTCGCTCTGTCAGTCGGGCTGTTGTGCAGCGCAGCGCCCGTCTGTGCGTCCGGAGTGATCCTCCTCAGAGCGACCCTTTGTGCGACACCCACCGCGCAGAGCGATAGTCGGCGACCGTGACGGACCGTCCTCGTCAGCGTGTCTTGGGCATAGCGTTCGATTTGGCCGAAGTCGACGTTGACACAGGCCTGATCGCGACCGTCCAGGCGTTTTAACCTGGCGCGATCGAAAACACATCGCCCGGTCCGACCTCGCCACGACGGCACCGCTCCAAGCACGGTGACCGTCAGGGGCGCAACCCGCGCTAGCGACGCGAGGTAGCGGCGGGCGACAGCTGATCGTGGACGAATCGCACGACCATCGCGCCTTCTCCGACCGCGGTCGCGCAGCGCTTGATCGACCCTGCGCGTACGTCGCCGGCAGCGTAAATGCCCGGCACGCTGGTTTCGAGGAGGCCCTCGGCCCCTGCGCCGGGTCCGGTGAAGATGAATCCGTTGGAATCTCGTGCGACCACTTCGTCGAGCCAGTCGGTGCAGGGAGAGGCACCGAGGAAGAGGAAGAGGAACGAGAGCTGCAACTCGCAGCCGTCAGTGAGAGTCACCGACTCAAGCCGCCCCTCCTCGCCGTGTACGGCACGGACTTCACTTTGGTCGCGGACTGCGACGCCGTAGCGCTCGAGCTCATCGATCAGGTACTGCGACATCGTCTCGCTCAGGCTTGCGCGACGGTGCAGAAGGGTGACCAGGGCGCCGCCGCGCGCGAGCCAGACCGCGGCCTGCGCCGCCGAGTTGCCGCCGCCGATCACCCCAACCCGTTGCGCGGCGCAGAGCTGGGCCTCCGGCGGGCCGGCCGCGTAGAAGACGCTGATCCCCTCGTACAGGTCGAGGTCGGCCACCGGCGGGCGCCGGTATTCGGCGCCGGTTGCGAGCAGCACCGCCCGCGCGGTCACCTCATTGCCGTCCTCCAGCCTGACGACGTGGCGGTCGCCGTCCGGCTCAAGCGAGTGGGCACGGTACGGGGTCGCGGTCCGGGCGCCGAACTTCCGCGCCTGGGTGATCGCGCGGCTGGCGAGCTCGGTGCCGCTGATGCCGGCGGGAAAGCCGAGGTAGTTCTCGATCCGACGCGAGGCACCGGCCTGGCCGCCGAGGACGGTCCTCTCGATGACGAGCGTGTCAAGGCCCTCTGAGGCGCCGTAGACCGCCGCGCCCAGGCCCGCGGGCCCACCGCCGATGATGAGCAGGTCGACTTCCTCGCGTTGCCCTAGCTCGAGGCCGATCCCCAGTGCCCGCGAGAGCTCGCCGTTGCTCGGCCGTCGCAGCTCGGCGCCGCCGGGAAGGCGAACGAGCGGGATATCGGCTGTGTCGAGCGGCTCGATCAGAGCCGCCGCCTGCGGATCGTCCTCGGGGACGAGCCAGGAATGGGGAAGCCGCATGCGTCTGGCGAACTCCACCAGCCGGCGCGTTTCGCTCGACTCGCGCGGGCCGATGATCTCGATTCCGATCCCCTCGCGCTGCTGGAGCAGCTCGCGCCGCTCGACGAACGCGGAGAGGAGCAGGTCGGAGAGCGAGCCGTCGTCGAAGAGCAGCCGCCTAAGCACTTCGCGATCGACCGCGATGTAGCGCATCGGCTTGGTCACGACTGCGGTGAGGAAGACCGTTTGGCCAGAGAGCAGGTTCATCTCTCCGAGGAAGCCCGAGGGGCCATGGCGGACGATCTCTTGACCGGTGGAGTCGATCACGGCGACCTCGCCTTCGTAGATTGCGATGAACGGATAGCTCTCGTCGCCGACCTCAAACAGCCTCTCTCCAAGCTCGGCGGTCCGCTCCTCGCCGTGCTCCGCGAGCGTTGCGAGTTGGGAGGTCGAGAGTGATCGACTGACAGGCTTAGCCACTCGATTAACCCAACGGGGATGGCGGGATTTGTGTTTCTCCCTGCACGTTCGGGATCACCAGGGCAAGTTCATCCACAAAGCACCAGGACCACGTCTCACCGGGCTCAAGCGAGCGGATCAGCGGGTGGCCGCTGCCATGAGCGTGCGCGCTGGAATGGCGGTTGGGAGAGTCGTCGCAGCACCCGACCTCTCCGCAACTCAAGCAGATCCGCAGATGTAGCCAGGGATCTCCCGTCGCCAGGCACTCCTCACAGCCCTCAACAGACGCAGGGAGTCTGGTTATCCGAACCTGATCCAGATGGGTGCAGGGGGGCATCGATCGAACAGAGCCTAGATGGTCAGTTGCGCATGCTGCTGGCGTCCGCGTGGGTCGATGCCTTCGAGCGGCCAGTGGCGAACCACGCCGGGGAGCCAATGGCCATCCTCCTCGCGGGTCAGGATGAAGCGGCTGATCGTCAGCTGGCCACCCTCATGGTCACCGTAGAGCAGATCGACGGTCAGGACTCCACCGGCCGCAAACGCCTCGCTGAGACCCTCGCGGAAGGGATCGCCGGGTTCACGTATCGCCCCCTGCCAGAAACCCGTGTCGCCAGCGGGCACATACAGATCACGTGTCTGCGGGCGGTGCTCCGATGGCTCGGCGTGCGGGGTGTCGATCTCCGGGCGCCGCGCCATGAAGCGCCAGGCTTGGAGAACCGCCAGGCCGTTGCCGACGTTGCGAAGTGGGATCACGAAGAAGTAGTTCTCTCCGTCGCGCTCGACAGCGGCCGCGCCGCCCTCGATGCTCACCATCCGCCCCTCTCCGAAGCGGACCATCTCGGGTGGATCTGTCAGGCGCGAGGGAGCGAGCACCGGCCGCAGGCCGAGCAGCAACGCCCGCTCGGCAATCGCCGTCGAGCGCTCCGCAATACGCGTCGAGCGCTGCCCAAAGCGCACTGAGGAAAACGTCGCAACGGCGAGCACGAGCGTGCCGCCCGCGGTTGCCAATGAGGCAATCGTCGGCCAGTCGACAGCGAAGGGCACAGTCATCCACTAGATGCTGTCGCCGGGAGCGGACGGTGGGGACGATGGGAAGCGCACCCCGCTCTCCCCTTGCGGGGGATGCGAGAGTGAGTTTGGAGCCGACGGGCGGTCGCATTTCGTCGAGGCTGTCGCACAAAGGCTGCGGGCGAGAGGTACCCCTACCCACGCTGATGCGCCGTCAGCGGCAGGCTAGACATCGACCAGGGCCAGGCGCAGGCACCAGATGAAGCGACGGTCGACCCGTTTCTAAAGAGGCCTGACACGGGTTCTCAGGGGCTCACTTTGAGTTTGTGCGACAGCCTCCGACCTATGCGGTAAGTCGCTAGCCGTTGTCCGGCGACTCGCGACACGGGTAGCAGGGGCTGTTACCGCTGCAGGTTGGGCAGGGAGGGGACGGCGGGCCGCCCGGGCAGACGATCATCGGGCAGGCATGGCCGACCGGGCAAGGAGGTGGGCAGGGCGGTGGGCAGGTGGTCGAGGTGGCGCTGGCGACACAGGGCGGCGGGCAGGCGGGTGTGGCGCTCCCAGTCGTGCCGGTCGAACAGGGAGGTGGACAAACGGGTTGCGGCTGTGTGCCCGAGGCGGTGGCGCTGGCGACGCAGGGCGGCGGGCAGGCGGGTGTGGCGCTCCCCGTCGTGCCGGTCGAACAGGGAGGTGGACAAACGGGCTGCGGCTGTGTGCCTGAGGCGGTGGCGCTAGCGACACAGGGCGGCGGGCAGGCGGGTGTGGCGCTCCCCGTCGTGCCGTCCGCGCAGGGAGGTGGACAAGCGGGCTGCGGCTGTGTGCCCGAGGCGGTGGCGCTAGCGACGCAGGGCGGCGGGCAGGCAACCGCCGGGCAGGACGCACCGGGCGGACACCGCGGTGGCGGCGATGGACAGGGCGGCACGCACGGCAACGACTTCCCCGGAGTCCCGTCCGTCCGTCTGATTTTGGTGCCATGCAGAGTGCCCCGCCGATTGCGCTTTGACGCGTGGCGGTGGCGTCGTTGAGCCTTGAATGGCTTGGCCGCATTCTTCCCTGTGGCAGCGGAGGGTGGAGCCGATCCGCACACCGACCGCGGGCCAGATCCGCCTCTGATCACAATGGCGGTACCGACGGTGCTACTCGCGGCCATGCCGGTGCCGGTCGCCCTTCCGCTGCTCGCTTGGTCGCTGGCGAACGCCGGCACCACTCCCACCAAGGCACCGCACATGCAGATGATTGCCAGCCAACGCACGCGCATATCAGCGAATGTAGCGCTAATGAGAGCCAGGGGCCGAAAATCGCCCCTACTGGACGAATGTCGAGCTTCTCCACAGCCGCTAGGACAGCGGCATAGGTCGTGCCAAGGTGTAAAGAAGCGATCGATCCTTTACGTCATCGGCGAGATTCAGCAGTTGCCCAGCGAGCGATCCAAGGCGACCGGGTGGCCGTAACCGGCCTTTGACTTCGGGAACTTGAATTGGGCCTTGGAGAAGACTGTATGGCCGCAAGCCGTCAAGGGATGGGTCAACCGGACATCCATTGGGACAAGCCCCACCATGTTCTGGGCAGACTTGCCCTTGCCGATCGCGACCGTGTCGTCCCAGCGCAGCCAGTTGAGCTTGCTCCCGGCAACAAGGTCTGCTTCATCGACGGGCGTGCCAGGCTTATGGAAGAGACACGCGCCGGGCCGCGTGCGGTACGCGAACTTGGCCTGCCCAATCGGTCCGTAGGTGATCGCACAAACGACCTGAGGTAGGAGTGATGCTGAGGCCGTCTCGACGAGCTTGGCATCCGCGGGCGGGCGGCTTGCGGTTGTGATGGCTGCTGCCCCAAGGCAGGCAACGGTCACGGCGAAAGCGATGGCCAATCGACGAACCATGCACAATAGTCTATGCGGTTGAGTCCTCCCGCTGTCGCCCCCTACCAACGGCCGATCCGATACATCTCGTTATCGGGTCTCTACTGCCGCGCAGCAGGCTGTGCTCAGGCCGCCACAGCTCATCCCGCGGCATACGGCCGGGGATCGATCTGTCGGGAGCGCCGGAAAACCTGGCCATCTCTCACCTCCACGCGATCCTGGTTCGTCAAGACAATGGGTCATACCCGCTCCTTGACCCCGGCTCGATCAACGGCACCACGCTCAACGACGACCCAACCCGATCGCGCCCAACACGCCTGTGCCACTTACCGATGGAGACCGCATACATCTCGGCGCCTGGACGACCGTGACCATCCGGCGCACCACGAGCTCCCCGGCGGACGCCTGAGGATCCGCTTGCCGGGGTACGTTCAAGCTCGCGCGGCTCCCTCGTACGCTTGAGCGCGCGTCCCGAACCGCGATCGACGGGCAGCCGTGTCCCCACGGCCTCACAACTGAGTCATATTGTCCGCTTGCGGGAGGTTGCAGTGGCAAGGTTCGAGCGAAAGGGAATCACCTTGAAAACTAAGGCAAAGGGGGCTAGCCGGTGGATTTGAGGTCTGCGGCGCGGCGCTGGTTCAACTCTTTTGGATATGACGTTCGCAAGATTTCGGGCGACCTCGGGCAAAACGCCTTCCTCGACATAGACGCACTTTCGGGCCGGCACGCCGGATTGGTGGCAATGGATGTTGGCGCAAACGTCGGGCAGACCATCCATCGGCTGCGAGCGTCCCTAGACGATCCTGTAATCCATGCCTTCGAGCCCGGTCCCTCCACGTTTGCCGAACTGCAACGGCGGACTGCGGGTATACCTGATCTCTATCTCACCAACTGCGCCCTCGGGAGCGAGCCCGGAACGCTGGATCTGAATGAAAACACTCATTCCGACATGAGTTCATTCCTCGAGATCGGCAAGGATGGATGGGGGGATGTCCGAGCCAAGACCCCGGTGGAGGTCAGGACACTCGACGGGTACTGCGATGAGCGCTCGATCGAGCATATCGGTCTCCTGAAGTCCGACACCCAGGGTTACGACCTAGAAGTCTTAAAGGGAGCCAGCGGCCTTCTCGCCGACCGGCGCATCCACCTTGTGTTCATCGAGGTCAACCTCAACGATTCCTATGAGGAACTACCCCGCGTCGATGAGGTCCTTGCGTTCATGTTGGATAACGGATTTCTTCTGGTGTCGTTCTACAACTTCCATTACCGCGACGGCCGGGCAAGCTGGGCGGACGGACTCTTCGTCTGCCCAGGCTTCGCTCACTAAAAATCCCTCCGGCAGATTCTCTCCGTCAAGGGGCTTTGGCACCGACTCAATGAAGCAACTTTGGTTCAACCCGAGTCGGGCTCTCCATCTCGGCCAAGGCCCAGCCGATTCCAGCGTCTGCCGGTGACGCCGAGTCGGTGTCAAAACCGCTTCACCAAGCGCTCGGAGCCGCTGGTCACGGGCTGGACGGCGTTGCAGTTTCGTGCTCGGCGATCTGGGCGTCACAGTCGAGAAGCGGCCCTTCGGGTCCTCCCAATCCTCCGCTGCGGGGTGCCAGCGCTTGAGGTCGACGGTGACGACCCACCCGTGCTGGTGTGCCAGTGCGCCAATGAGATGCTGGGCGCCCTCGAGCTGCTCTCGCGTACCTGAGTAGAGAAAGGGACGAACGTGCCCCTCGTCGTGGACGTCGACCTGAGCCGCCATTCGTCATGCGAGCGCCGGGAGGACATGGCAACTATGTTGCATCGAGCGAGCATGGGGTGGTGGTCCAACACCCTCAAACGTCGCTGCAGCAACAGCCGGACCAGTTCTTTACATGCGTCAACAACCATTTGAGTGGCGCGGGCAGCGTATGGCGGGCTTGCAACAAGCTGCTGGGTAAGTAGCGGGCCCCTACGCCGAAAGCGCCGGGAGAGCAAAAGGCCACGTAAGGCTGGCGCTATAAATGCGCGATCGACAAACCGAAAGCGTAGTTAGTCGCGGTGACCGGACGCGCAGGTTCAGAAGTCGCGGGGCAACAGCGCCCCGCGGGTCAGGACGGTGACCGCCAGACGAGCGCGCTTCTCGTTCTGGGGAAGCTCGTGAAGGCCGAACCTCTCGAACAGAACGCGTAGATGGGCCTTGACCGCGTCGACGCTCAAGAAGACCTCATCAGCTATCTGCCGATTGGTCGCCGGCGTGGCCGAGTGCGAGTCACACAGAGGTCGGCAAAGGGCGATCAAGACCTTGCGCTGCGTCGGAGAAAGCGGCACCGAGCCCGGCTCTGGGGAATCGCGCGAAGTGGACTGCGAGTCACCCTTCCAGGGTCGTGGTAGATCAGCACCGTCGCGCCGAGGCACAGCCGGTCTCCGTCCTCCAGCCGGTGGCGGCTGGTCACGCGTGCGCCGTCGAGGCCGAGATCGGACTCCCGAGATGCAACTCGTCGCCCGCTATAGGTTCGTTGAGCTGATTGCACGCCCCCCAGCTCGGGCAACCGCACCTCCAGCCTGAGGCCCGACCACAGGCGAGCCAGTCCAGGTACTCAGCGAGGAACGACGCGCCGCGGGGAGCGCAAGCGCACCGGAGACCAGGCAAGCCAGCCGACGACACCGGCTCATCGGGCTAGATGCCCCTTGCGAGAGCCGTACCGCTGCCGGGATCCGAACCGGGGTTTCGGACCGAGAAGCGGGTTTGCCTGTCCGGAGATCGGCAACCCTCAGCCCGCCGACAGACCAAGGAGCTCTGCCGCCTCCAGCACGACCGGATCGCCGACCCTCAACTCGGCCAGATCTCCAGCTTGAGCTTCCCGGCGACACGTTCGAACAGCGTCCAGTTGATCCAGCTCGCCTCCAGGGTCGACCACCAGCGGATCGCGATCGCGTCGGGATGAGAGTTGTGGATCTCGGCGGCCTGGCTTTGGGTGACACTGCGCCGGCGCGTCGCGACCTGCGATGGGCGCAGGCCCTCGGCACCCAAGGCGGCGGGGTCATCGAGATCGACGACCGTCGTCTTATCTGACAGATCCAACGACGCAAGCGCCAGCGGCAGGCCGAAGCGGACGAGCATCGAGGGCAAAAGGGTGCCCGTGCCCCGAAACGAAGCGAGCTGCTCTGCGATCGCGGAGACCGGCTCCTCGGAGACGTACAGGCAGCCGTAGAGTTCGGGGTTGTCGTGCCTGCCGGCGCCTTGCTGCTCACGGGGGAACCACAGTGCGCCGCCGGGCTCCTCGGCCCTCGCGCGCTGATCGAGCGGGAGCGCCCCCCAAGAGCCTCACGCAAAGCCGCCGGAGCGCTCGGCCGCGATGGCACCGAGCAGCTCCTGCGCCCTGCCGGCGCGAATCAGGTCGATCGGGCGGCGATCGCCGAGGTGGGGATTGAGCCCCTGCAGCCATTGCTCGGCGGCCTCCGCCGGATAGAGGCGCAGGAGACTCGCGAGGACCAGCTCGAGAAGGTCCACCCGCTCGGCGTTGGCGAGGTCGATGCCGCCGCCGCTGCGCCAACGGGTGATCTGCGCCGGGCTGACGTCCAGCAGCTCGGCCAGGCGCCGTTGCGAACCCAAGTCAAGGCTGAGCGCGGAGATCTTCTCTGCGGTCGAGACCGGCATCGACGTCGGTTTCGCGCAACCTATTCGTTGCGACAATGAGGTGGCACAACTCGGCTCAGGTATCGAATAGCGCCGCGTAGCGAAGCCTCCGAGGGCGGGCAAGGAACAAATCCAGCCCCCATCGCCGCGATCAGGAAGTGAAGACGTGCCTGACCGTCCCCCCGTCCGGGCCTCCGGCGTCTGGCGTCCCGATCATCGACGCGCTCGGTACAAAATGGTGACGGTCGGCATGAGAACTGTCACTGCGCTCCGGCGGAATCGTCTTGGCGACCGCCGCGGCGCGCTGTTTGCGATCAGCCCGGGGCGGGGTAGCTGACGGTCTCATACACGTCTACGCCGAGCGCGTCGACGACCTCCTGAAGGCGCGCCACCCCCACGCCTGAATAGAGGTTGGCCTCCCAGCGCTGGATCTGCTGCTCGGAGAAGCTCGAGTCGCTCGGCCAGCGCCTTCTGGGTGAAGCCGGCGGCGATCCTCGCCTCTATGAGGGCGGTTGGGATATCGCGCAACCCCTCGAGCTCACGCTGGTTGACGCGGCCGTCGCGAAGGTCCTCGTAGCGCTTGATCTGAGCGCGAAGCTGCTCGGCCTCGCTTCGCAGCGAGGCGCCCATCGCTTCATAGATGCGCGGGGCGACGCCCTCGCTTGGCGCGTCTCTTTGTTGAGCCTCAATCGCCTTCTCGAAGCGGCAAAGCTCGGCTTTGGCGATGCGGTATTGGCGCTCGTTGGTAATCACGCTAGGGCCTCCAGATCGATTTCGACGATCCCCTTTGGATCGCCCGTCTCGCGGTCGCGTTGGAAGTAGTCGAGAAACCGCACTCCCGCCCCTGCCTCTGTAACGTCCGCCGGAAACAGCTCGCCACCGAAGCGCTCCTTCTGGGCCCTTCGCCCTTCGGAGAAATCAAGCAGGATGGGGTCCAGAGCATCGGGGTCGACGCCGACCGCATCCCAGCAGGCGTCGAAATCGCCGGGCTCCTCTTTTGCCGTCACGAAGCTGCCATCAAGGTAGGCAGGCGGTGCGACAACCTGCCCCGCGCAGCAGAGCGAGCGCCTCTCTCAGGCCGGCGAGCAACGAGACTCGCCGGGGCGAGCCACCGAATGAGGCCTCCAACTCCTTCCAGCCTGCCTTGTGGGTACCGGGTGGCAAGTTCCCCCTCTCGTCGAAGGGCGGGATCACGACACAACATTACTGTTGTGTTCATCGCTTGTCAAGTTCCTCCAGTTCGTTGTGCGCCCAACACCGAGACGGGGAAGGTCCAGATCGAGGGCCGATCGGGGACTGCCGACAACGCCGTCCGCGAGAGCTCCACGCGACCCTGGAGAAGGGCGCAACCTATTCGTTGCGACAATGAGGTGGCACACCTCGGCTCAGGTAGCGAATAGCGCCACGTTGTGAAGCCGCCGAGGGCGGGCGAGGAGCAAATCCAGCCCCCCACCCGGTGGCGCGCTGCCTACTTCCTCAACGTGATCTTGACCGAGGGCACGCTCGCACTTGAGCCCTTGAGGGTGACGTTCAGCCACACCTTGGCCTTGCCGTGGTGCTTAAGGAGCCGCTTGCCGGCTCCGTTGAGCGGCGCCTTGACGGTCCTCTTCTTGCCGGCGGGGATCGTGAACGTGGCGCTCGCGTAGGTGAGTGGCCTCAGCTTGGCCCGAGCGAAGGCGAGCAGCCTGGCCGGCACCGTCTCCTGATTCTGTAGCTGCGCCTGGCCGCCGCAAGCCGCAGCCTGGTTGCAGAGGAGTTCGAGCAGCGCGTCTCCGCCCCGGATCGGGGCGGTCGGGTTGGTGAGGGTGAGCGGCGCCTCTTCACCACCACCCCCCCTCCTCCGCCTCCCCCTCCCCCACCTCCTCCGCCTCCCCCTCCACCCGCCGGTTCCCAGTCGGCGTTGAAGAGGACCATCGCGCCCGCCGTACCGTAGATCCCGGCCCGCTCTTCGCCCACCTGCCAGGCCGGAAACCAGAGACCGTCGCTGGCGTTGGGGTCGATGCTGGCCGGGATCGGGACGCTCGGATCGAGCACCGAGAGGGAGAGGTGCTGATCGACGTAGTAGCCGCTGGGCTCCGGTGAGAGATCCTGCTTGACGCGGAGATCGACGGGCACGGTGGTGATCGCGTTGGCGCTCGGCGTGAAGACGCCGCTCGCGTTGACCGCCTTGCAGCAGGCGTAGGTCGGGTGGCCGGGTTCGGCCGGGTTTTCCGCCCGCAGCGCTTCTTCCTCGACGATCTGCATCGCACCGGTGAGCGGGCCGACCCGCACCCGCACGCGCGTGACGACGCCTTCGCCGGCGGGCGGGAAGTTCGACTCGCCGGTGCTCAGGTCGATCGATGAGGCCGAGCAGGTGCTGGCGACGACGTAGACGCTGGGCGCTGAGGCACGTCGTCTGGCTGTTCGGTTCGCGGTTCAGGTTCGCCCCGAACGTGGTCGCGCTCGCCGGCGCGGGCGCCGCGGCGAGGACGGCGAGCAGGGCCGACAGGACGATGGCACGCGGGCGCATGCGTGGATTCGAGCAGCCCGCGCCTTCCCCGTCAAGCGCGGAGGGGAACCGCCTCGCTACGCGCGGCAGGCTCGCCCGGCGGTGTGATCAGCCGGGTCTCCGCCGCCATGATGTGGCCCACCCCCGCGCCGCGTCGGTCCCGCCGGCCGCTTTTGCCCTCCCGGAGCACCGGGCCCGAGCGCCGCTCTCCTTTCGCAATTCGGATGGCGCAAGGCGACAAGGCAGGCATCGCCACGACCGTGGACTGCCGCTGCCGACGAGATCGCTGGGTGATCTCCCCTTCGGGCCGAGCGAGTCAACGCGCTGCTGCTTGAGCTCACGGACGAATTTTGGACGAATGTTCGCGCTTGACAAACCCTCCCGCTTCAAGATTCGCGCTTGACAATCCCTGCCATTTCGATAAGTCTCGCACCCGTTATCAAAGGGAGCGCTGGGTTGCGTTCTCAGGTTCCGGCATTTTGGGAGCTTTTCCGGCCCCCAGGAATCGACGGCAGATCAGAACTACGCGGGAATAGCGGGATCTTGACCAGCGGCAATTCCGAGCTTGGCGCGGCCGATACCGGAGACCGGCGTGCAGTCTCAGGCTGGGAATGGCGACAGCCGGATCGTCAGGGCGGCAATCGCTCGTGCCCAGGGCGGGGACATCGAGGCGATTCACTTCCTCTATGTCCGCTATGCAGACGATGTCCTTCGCTATGCCAGGAGCCTTGTTCAGGATCACCATCAAGCCGAGGACATCATGCAGAACGTCTTCGTCAAGCTGATCGCAGCTATCCGGCAATACGAGCCGCGAGACGTTCCCTTTGCAGCCTGGATTCTGCGAGTCACCCGAAACGCAGCGTTGGACCACCTGCGCGGGCGGCGAACGATGCCCTCTGAAGACATTCGCGTCTCAGACATCGATGATGCCCAGGTCGACCACGAACGGGGCCGCGATCTGCGTGAGGCGCTGGAGCGGCTGCCCGAGGAGCAACGCGAAGTCTTGATCCTCAGGCACATCGTGGGCCTCTCACCGATCGAGATTGCCGATGCCCTTGGCAAGACCGAGAGCTCTATCCACGGACTTCATCATCGCGGCCGACTGTCCCTTCAGTCGGTCCTCGTGGAGCTTGACGCCGTGCCCGTCGTGGCGCCCTGATCAGGGCTCCCGACCACTCAGGCCTTCGACGATGCGCCGGGCGACGCGCCCGCTGTCTCGATCCGCGACGAAGTAAAGGACGGCGTGCTGAAGTAGCTGATCCGTTGAGACTTCCTGCCGATCGGCCTCCGCTGCCAGCGCCTCCCAGGTCACCTGGTCGATTTCGATCGGCACCTTGACCGTTGGGCGAGGCTCGTCGTCACGATGAAAGCGAGGGTATGCCCAGCCGGGGCGCCCCGCCTCCTGGTCTGCAAGGTAGTAGCGGATGGCCTGCGTGAGCGAACGCGCGAGGCTCGCCGAGTCCTGCTTGAACGCTCCGCAAAGCGCCCCCATGCCGAAGTCGCCGACTGCGACGGTTACAGCGGATCGAATCTGACGAGACCCCATGCCTAGCGGCTGCAAACGTAGTGTCGGCATGCCGCCCGTACACCCGCCTCAAATTTTGACTCCAAAGCGAACCTCGAATGTCCAAGTGCCACCTTCACGTCTCGCCGCTAAGCCCTACCTCAGCAGCGCCAGGATTTCCACGTTCTGCCCAACGATTCCTCCTAAATTCAACCTGCTCCCTTGGCCACGCCGAACCCGCACAGGGCCGACGAAATCGCGATCCCCGGCGTTCCCCCACGCAGGGCGGTTCCACGGCGTCGGCTATGTCCAGCACCGGCCCGACCAGACTTCCCGAGTGCCGCTTTCGCCTTACCGCACGCCGCGGGTCGGCAAGCGGCTCATCTCGCCATAGCTGGAGGAATCGCCTTCCAGCGCCAGCAGGAGGATCTCTCCGGAGATGCAGCTGGGGCAGATCACACCGAGGATGCCGCCCGCCTCATCGGTGGACATCCCCCAGTTCTCAGGCAGAGAGCCGCCTTCAAGCGCGGGGTTCGGGCGCCGACAGCTCATGCATCGATCCGCTGTTTGGTCGTTCATCTGGCGGCCTCTCCGAGCGGGATCGGGTGGCTTTTTGCCTCAGCGCCGCCAACCGCTCGGGAGCTGCGCAGGGGGAAGGCAAGAGGTGAAGCTGCCTTTTTTCTGCCCAGGCAGCGGGGGCAGTACTCCAGCGCCACCAGATGCCTTCCGCTGAAACCGCTTCCACAACGATCGCATCTGAGCATCGGCTCTCCTGGTCGCAAGGCATTCCCCGTCCGGGGACTTCTAGGACTTCGCGGATCGACTCCCCAGCCGAAACCTTGAGCAGGACCTCGGGCGCTCTAGGGCGTTCGTTGAGCTGCTTGCATGCCAGGCTCGGCTCAATAACTCGCCCCTCTCCTACCACCGGCCCAACCAGGAGGGGCTAGCGAAACTCATAGCGAAACTCGCTAGGGGCTGTTAGTGTCGCCACGCTGTGCAACTCAACAATCTCCTCATACGAAGGGTCGAGGGCCACACACGTGCGAAGCGCTGGAAGATGCTTCTCGGCACCTTCCCGGACCTCGCCGAGATGCGTGTGTTGGACATCGGCGGTGTCATACGGGGCTGGAAGGAGTGTCCCGTCACTCCGAAGCAAGTAGTGATGCTCAATACCGGCAAGGCTGTCGCTAGCGAGGAGGATGCGCCGTGGGCGACACGCCTCGTGGAGATGGCTGTTCTCCTCCCGCGAGCCTTAAAGTCGAGAGTTTCGACCTCGTCTACTGCAACAGCGTGATCGAGCATGTCGGTGGACACGAACGGCGGATAGCACTCGCCGAGACGATCCAGCGTTTCGCCCCTCACCATTGGGTACAGACCCCGGACCGTTATACCCCAATAGAGCCCCATATTATGGCTCCATTCTTTCAGTTCATGCCTTTATGGATGCGAGCAGAGGTGCTGCGCTACTGGCCTTTCGGGACTGTACATACCACCTACGCCAGCGTTGAATCTCCGCAGACGGCATTGGGACGCAGCGATTACCCAGTCTCAGGTGCTCCCCAGCCGCTACGCTCTGTCGCACGCCACTATGCGCAGACTTGCGCGTTGTCAATAGAGTTGTTGTCGCGTACCGAGCTTCAATGGCTTTTCCCGCGTTCTGAGATATTGGCCGAGCGCATGGCCGGATTGCCGAAGTCCATCATTGCCGTCACTCAATAGGTCCCCGCGACCAACTCGGCGATGCAATCGAAGGCGACCGCCTCTACTCCTTGGCGTCCGCACACGGAGGAGATCGCATCCTGGTAGAAGGACTCACCGGCGACCTGCACCAACTCCTCGACGCGGGTGTCCTCGCCGAGGATGACCTAGGTGACGGTTAGATAGCCACTCCGCGGCAGTGCGGGGCGCTTCTGGCGCCAGAAGGGCATAGGCGGGCATCCTCCCGGCAAGGGCGTGACGCGGTCAAGTCAGTCGGGCCCAGGTGGAGCAGACCTCCCGCCGTCCGAGCCTTGACCCCAGTCAACTAAGCTAAGATCGGTTCGTTGAACCGGACTAGGTTCCACAGAGTCTCCGTGAAACCCGGCCTGGCTCAAGATGTCTATCGCTAGGCGGGCGAGAAGCGTCTGGCGGCGAATGACCGACACCGAACTTCAGACCGAGGCAGACGCCGCCAAGGCGCTATACGAAAAGGGACCGCTCGGGCTGGGAGACCGCCGCCGAGAAGGTTTTCTGACCTAATCCAGTCTCTCGGACGCAAGATTCAAGCTCAGCCCTGGCTTTTACAAAAACGGATGATATTTACATCCCGCAACACTTTCTCTGAAGTGGGAAATTTCAGAAACGTACAAATATGGAGTTGCCTGCATCTCGGTACTATCGCACATCAGTCTTCGCATCAGGTTACACTATACATGAAGTTCTTGGCATCTACACTCCCCTTTTCACTGACTAATACCTAGAATTACTCTTGCGGTGCTTCTCTCGAATGTACTTCCTGCTTCCGCCGCGGTCGTCTCGTTGAATGGAACATCTACTCGCAGTCGCCTCCTTGAATGGAACATCACTCGCTCCAACTCCGACTTCTTTTGACTATCTCAACAATCAGTGCGTCGACCTCACTCAATGTCAACAATTGTTCAAGCTGTGCCATACACGTCGTGACTTACTTGCATGTCTTGCCCGCCTTTTGCCACCGCAGGGCCAGCATGTCTTCAATGTTGGCAGGTGATCAATACTCCGGAAGCAAGTGCACTCCCAGCGGCCATCACCAGCTGCCTATCCGAGTTCCCAACACTAACAGAGGGACCGACGTTAACCGGAACAACCTTTTATCCATTACCTACATACTGCGCCTCACAATGCGCCCTCATCAATGCCCTCTCCAATGATTGTATATCGAACGTGACATGTAACTGTCCGGTATTCTTGGCGGAGGGAGCAACATGTCAAGCGTGCTGGGAAACGGTGGATACCACTGTTGCGAATAATATCTTCTCAGCATCGACAGCTTGTCAAGTTCTGGGATTTACACCACTGGCGACCGCCAATTCGACCACATCCAAATCGGGGACAGTAATATTCGGAGTGCCAACCGGCAATGGCGCTTCCATGAGTAGATCTATATCTGGCGCACGGGCTGGAGTTGGACAAGTTTTCGGAGGAGGTTTACTCGCATTTATTACATTTCTCGCAGCTGTGG
The DNA here is from genome assembly GCA_963842375.1 of uncultured Solirubrobacterales bacterium. Lineage (GTDB taxonomy): Bacteria > Actinomycetota > Thermoleophilia > Solirubrobacterales > 70-9 > CAVUPF01. The sequence goes on along the minus strand of CAWJGB010000001.1, from coordinate 4,974 downwards.
CAGGAACTTTTACCGTATTCATTTAGAACAAAAAAGAAGTAAACACGCTATTTAATAGTTCAATATTAATTCTGACATGTTTTCATATGCTAAATTTGCCGTCATCAGAAAGGGAAATGAGCTATTTTAGAATGTTCATAGAAACCTCTGATACGTAGGAGCCACCGTCGAGGTCCGTCATCCACTGTTTATGGCTAAGAGAGATCGTATCGGAATTTGTGTCATTAATTATCTTGTAATATATCATACCTTCCTAGTTTAATGCTACTATATATATCTTATTGAAGAACCAGCCTTTTGTCCAATCTAACCATATCTTTATTACTAGATGCAAATCCAATCTTCGCGCCAGTCCCATGACCCTCTATTTCTTCACCATTCTCTGAAGATCCGACATTTCTGAGGAACAGATTCTTGTCCTCCAATTTCTGGCGAATCGTATTACTATTTCCATCCCAAGTTTCGCCGAGTAACTTGGAGAACGAATTATTGCCCTGATTGGACACAATTCTCGACGCGAAATCGATCACCTCGAATGGGGTGGAAGGCGGCCCTTGAACGTGAAGAGCGAAATACATTCCTCCGACGCACCAGAAATAAACAGCCAACGACGCAATGAGATAGAGAATGACTGTCCATTGAGGAATAACAGCGCGAACCGTAGCTAGCGAAAGTCAACCGAAACGTAGAGCTCGCGTGGGAAATTAGGTTTAAGTTGTGCCGGTGTTCAGATAATACGGATCCAACCAATTTGCCTGAAACAATAACAGAGGTAGAGTGAGAATCGCCCAAATGATTGGTATGCATGTCCTAACGGAATTATTTCAAGTACTCCGCCGGAGGGAATGGTTTCCTCAACCGCGAACAATTCAGAACCAAATTCCAACAATGCAGCATTTGCGGAGTCGGAATTCGGCTGGGGGGATGTCGAGATGTCGCCGCCGAAAAAATTCTCAAGGCCCAAAAACAAGTCGGTTGGTGTTATCTTTTGGACCGACGGGGTCGTTAAATTTGTGACAGATAGAATTGTAGAGTTGTCGAAAGAAATGACAACATCGGCCTTGCGAAGCGAAAATGTGATCTGCAAGAAGTAAGGGCCTGTTTCTGTCCAGGTCAAATTCTGAACACAATCCGTTCCATTCCCACAGACACTCGCTCCTAGTTATCAAAATCACTGTGCAAGGACCCTTTACCGGCTACTAAGGCATTTGGGGTGGTTGTCGAGTTGGCGATGCATATTTGCATTGCGATTGAGTTGGAGCCCCAGATTTTGCAATCGCTGGCCTGCACCTCACCAGAAGCGAGGACGAAAGTGTCGACCTGTAGTCCTTGGCACTGGTGTACGAATATAACGTTTGTACCGGAGACATTGCTAAAATAGGCTGGCAGTGGTTCAATGTAGGCGATTCCGCCCATAAAAAAATGAGATCCGCACCCAATCGTGTTCTTTGGACACGAGGCTAAAGGGAATGCATACCCGAAATCGGTGTCTGTACCTATTTCAAGCTTTGACTAACCGCACTCGCAACGGTGGAGGGAATATTAACATCGGGTTGGGTTAGCGAGGTGTTGTAGGACGCCACGCCTGCCGTAGCAGCATATGTGAACAAAGGATCGTAAATTGTTATGCTCGTAACAAAACCTAGCACAATTAATACTTTCTGAAAAATTTGAATGCACTCGTTAAGAGAATAGACATGACCGGGAGCAAAACGAAAAATAACAACCTACATTGTGAGACAATATTGAAGTTCATTACCTCACGATGATCCAGGGCCGATGCCAATCTCGTGTATCTTTACCATTTTTTTTCCATCCAAAAAGTAACAATAGACCTTGAGGTCCGGTATTTGTGCTCATTGCAAGCCATGTCGATAATGAGATACCACGCTCTGAACTTACAGCAGCCCATATGACAATACCAGCTGAAGCGGCAATCAATGTAGTGAGCAAGATTGTTACACCTTCGGATAATATTCGTAAATTTCTTGTAGCATGTGTTGCGTCGGTCGCAAATGCCAAGGGATGAGATACGGACGAAGTCGCAAAACCATAAACGAGCGTAAAAGCAAGCCACACTGCTGTTACAACAGCAAGCAATCATGTAAACTTGGTTTCCGAAAACGGACTTCGTAATTTTAGCGACTTTGGGGAAGTTGCCGTAATATTCTCATTTCCGATCATCACTGTTGGGCCTTTGAGAGCAAGAGATGGACTATTAGGAAGAGACCCATTGACATTTGGTGGAGGCATATTCGATCGAAGAAAATAACGACTTGTGGAGGACGGGGCTGATCCAATTTATTGGAAGGTCCACATGTAACGCACACCCGAGATATATTTAGTTTCCCATCGCTGGCTCAGGCTCCAGTTACTTTTATTATCGAAATGCTTCATTTAGGCATTCGGGCGTAGTGTTTTGCATTAGCTGCAAAGCTATAGGCACAATATTGTCGTACGGAGCCCAGGGTTCATTGCTAAAAGGCATGTGGGAAACTCGGTCCCGTGTTATCCTTAATAAATCGGCTAAATTGTCGGCACCTGCCCAAAATTCTGAGCGAGTGTTGACATTGCATCTTCAATTGCTCTTCGCATTAAAATTCGATATTTATTCACGAGCAACGATAGTCCACATTCGGAGATTCTAATCCCAATCTATAAATAATCGACGAATATCATCATATGCAGCGAAAAATAAGCCACAAATTAAAAAAAGCAACAGCCTTCCTAATTATATTGTCATGTTGGTAAGAATGGGATAGGATTGGGATTATGATTTACGGTGTTTATAACAAAATTTTCACGCTGGTTTCAATGAATTACTTTTTATTTCGATCCCGTTGACATTCACGGAGATATTGGTGGATTGTGATCTAACCTGATTATTGACGAGCATTATTCCTGACGTCTCTTATCGTGATTGGCGGACATTTCGCACCATGAAAAATCAAGGGCACACGTTGGCCGACTCTGCGTGGGGGTATGGTCATGTGGTCGATTACCCGATTTGGTTGGAACTGGCATTTTGTCGGGGTTCCAGCCCAATTCTGTCTTTCACAACATTTTCCATAAGGGCCGGAAAGTAAAGCTAGGAGGACGCCATCAAAAGTTTAAACATCCCAGAAAATACGGTGCATTCCTGGAAGGCCTTTTATTATAAGTAGTCTTCTACCGATGTCATGTAATTATTTCTCTAGATAAAATTCGAAGATGGCAGGATACTGTTGTATTATTAATTTTATAACTCTCAGCAGACATAGCCGTCGCTATTTCGCTTTTCTGACCCATCTTGCCACCGGCCAATCTTAGCGATCTTCTTGTCATTGGTCGCTATCCTGACGGAAATTTCAGACGATGCATCGGTATTACAAATCACGTTCTTCTGGAATATTCGGTCGTCCGGCTATATAATAAAGTCGAGGCGTCGGGGGATGGTAGGTGGGACATTGGCGGGTTCGAGGGAGTAACATGAGAGATAATTTTAACATATAGAGACATACATAACATTTAAAGTATGAATATAAAAGGACGAACATTTGTCATGATTAAAGATCGTCATTTGCATTTCCTGTGATCGTGGTCTCTCTTTTCCAACAGCAGCGCGACCACGTCCTTGTGCCCTTCCCTCGCCGCGCAATGTAACGCCGTCCGTCCATATTCGTCCTTCGCGGCGACGTCGACGCCTTCCATCCTGTCCAACAGCAGCGCGACCACGTCCTTGTGCCCATTCATCGCCGCCCAATGTAACGCCGTCCTTCCATCTCCGTCCTTCGCGGCGACGTCGGCGCCCTCCATCTTTTCCAAGAGCATCGCGACCACGTCCTTGTGCCCTCCCTCCGCCGCCCGATGTAACGCCGTCCTTCCATCAATTGTCCTTCGCGGCGACGTCGGCCTTGGCGTCCAACAACCGCTGCACAGTGTCTACTTGATTTCGTTTCGCTGCGTCAATCAGTCGGTTATTCCACTCTTTTCTCTCCTCACGCAGTCTTCGCCATAATCTTTCCTCGGACGGACTCTTATCCACAATTTTCTCACACATTTCAATAGCCACATTCCAGTTTTCCATCTTTTCATGCCATCTCTTCAGCCATTCCTATAACATTAGTCGATTAGTGAATTTTAATGAATACTTCCAGTAGTCGAAGAACGGATTCAGTTCCTCGGTTTAATTTGTACCAGTTAATCACATCGGCGAGAACACTTTGACGGTCTTGAATATCTTCTCTAATCCACTCTTTCCATGTATCATATGGGGGAATACTTTCAACATCATCCGAAGTCTCCGATACTGATGGATATAATATTAAGCAATAAGATTCAAACAAACTCCGTAACACAGATACTGTAGGTCGTTGCTGAGAATCATTGTTCAGCATTTCATGCAGGCATTCATCGAAGTGTGAAGTGAATGCCTTTGGTAGAAGTGACGCCGGAATGTTCAGTTTTGATTGAGATTCGAGTCTCCCTGGAGACAACATGATCGTTATGGAACGCTTTTCTCCCGGTAACTAATTCGTAGAGAATGCAGCCGAGTGCCCATATATCAACCTTCTTCGTGAACTTTGGATCATCAGAGAGCAGTTCTGGAGCTCGATATCCTTGAGGTTCCTCGGGAATAATGAGTTGTGATGGCTCTCTTTGACGTGGCCTCACTCGTGATCCCGAAGTCGGTAAGTTTCCAAAGATTATCTCGACGACAATAAAGAACTAGAACATATGTCAGTGTTTGTGAAACTTATAAAACGGTCCATACTATTTCCTGGTTTCAAATCTCTGTGAACATGATTTCGTGTGTGCATAAATTCTAGTCCTCTTGCGATATGACTCCCAATTGTCCATGTGTTCAACCATTTTTCAAGTAAGGAACAATTTTTAGAAATCAAGGAGAATGTGGAAGAGTTTCTTCGATCGAGATCAACTGATGATTCATTAGAATTCATGGTGCGGATATAATTGTCCAAAGTGAAATCGCAC